>NZ_KI912467.1:23959-376608 GCF_000518645.1 Curvibacter gracilis ATCC BAA-807
CGTCTGTTTGAGCGCAGCGAGTTTAGCGAGACCCCGCCCAAGTTGAGCAGCGCAGCGGACCCTGCGCAGCAGGGCGTGCACGTCGGGTCGCCTTTCTTTGCTTACTTTCTTTGGCGAGACAAAGAAAGTGAGGCGCCCGCCGGGGCGCAATCCCGGCCTCCGACCTTCAACAAATGACAGAAGGAGCAGAGCGCAGCGACAGGCACTGCATGTCAAGGCATCAAGGCATCAAGGCAAGCCTGCCTCAATACCCCCTCAAATCCCGAATCCGATGCACCAAGCCCCCCCCACAAATCGTCTGCAACGTGCTGGTGAGCAGAGGAATGTCGTTGTCAAAACAGCCATGGCTGGCCGGCTCGCGCACGTCGGGCAAGGCGGTGAGCACCTTGTCGTCGTGCAGCACTTGCAGGCGGCTGGCCAGTTGGCTGTCGGCCACGGCGCGGTGCCAGGCGCGCAGGGTTTCGCCGGTGGCGGCGGCGCCGTCCCAGGCGTGTTCGTCTTGCGCGGTGTCGAACACGCGCTGCAGGCCCAGGATGGGGGTGCGGCGGTCGGCCTCGAGGGCGTTGGAGACCAGGTACAGCAGCGATTTTCGGTACACCAGCGCGGTGTTGTCGGCCCGCTCCAGCGGGTCGCTCAACAGGGCGATGTGGGTGCGCGGCAGGATGTCGGTGCCGGCATAGTGCTGGTTGGCAAAGGCCACCGTGCAGGCCGGGGCGTACAGGTGCACGCTGGGCACGGCGTCGAGGGCGGGCCGGCCGGTGGTGGCCCGGGTGGCTTGCAAGGCCGTGATCAGGTGGCCCAGCCACAGGCTGCCCGCCGAGTGGCCCACCAGGTGGATCTGCAGCTGATCGCCCCAGAGCTGGATCAGGTCGGCCAGGGCGTGCACCAGCTGATCGCCGGCACGGTGGCCTTGCCAGGCCAGTTGGGCGTTTTCCTTGATCTCTGACCAGATGGGGCGGGCCAGAGGGCGGCCCACGGTGGATTCGATCAGCGCATCGGTCTGCGCCCACAGGGCCTGGCCCCAGCCGGTGGCGGCAGGCTGGCGATGGCGCCATTGGCTGAACAGATCGGCCAGGCTTTCGAGCAGGCCGGTCTTCCAGACCACGAACAGCGGGTAGCAGCCATTGCGCTCGAACACCTGGCCCAGGGCCTTGCAGCGCTTGAGGCCGTCGGCCTCGCTGTTGAGGCCGCCGTGCACATAGATCAGCAGGCGTTTGGGGCTGTCGGCGGGCTGGGCACGAAACCAGCGATCGGGCAGCACCGTGACCTGGTAGGCCAGGCTGCGGCTGCGCTCGTCGGGGGTGAGGTAGCGGCTCATGCGGCCGTCGTTGCCCACCATCAGGGCGTGTTCGGCCAGCTGCGCGTTGGTCCAGGGGGGCTTGACCGAGGGGCCACCAGCGCCCTGCCCCGGTCGCTCTGGCCCACCGTGATGGGGCCGGTGTGCAGCGCCCGCCGCGCCCCCGGCCACCAGGCCGGGCACGCCCAGCGCGACCACCCAGGCATCCATGCCATGGGCCAGCCAGTCTTCGTAGCTGATCACCGCAAAGCCGTGGGCGCCCCAGGCGGGGCCCCATGAGTTTTGCAGCACAAAGCCGCGCTCGTTGAAGCCCACCAGGGCAAAGGCGTGCCCGGCGTCGCGGCGCACCACGCCGTCAAAGGCGATCACGGGCAGATCGTGGTGGCCCTGGGGCAGCTGGGTGACGGCGGGCAGCCGGGCCCAGCCCTCGTGCACAAAGCATGAGGCATACACCGCCCCCACAGTTTGCAGGGCGGCCTGCAGATCGGTGATGGCGCTGATCTGCACCCGGTAGTACACGCCCAGCGTGTGCTGCTGGGCCTGCTGCGCATAGCCGAAGCGCGGCGGGCCAGGGTCAAACGATTGGTAGGGCCACTGCGAGTCGAGGCACACGCCATGGTTGAACCAGCCGGTGATGGCGCTGCGGCAACTGGCGCCCTGGTTGGTGTCGCCGCTGTTTTCGTCGTAACGGCGGGCCATGTTGTAGAGCATGCGTGGGCTGACCGATTCAAACTGGCCAGGGCAGCCGGCCTGCACCCAGCGCAGGTAATTGACCACACCGGCCAGGCCAAAGCCGGTGCAGGCGCCTTCATGGCCCTGGTTCAGGATCAGGCCGGCCTGGGCGTACACGGGCAGCATGCGCTGCACCTCGGCCTGGGCGGGCCACTGGGCCAGCAGGTTGACGGGGGGCGGCGTGTAGGGGCGGTCGTTGAGGTCGGGGGTGTCGGGGCGGGCGTTGAAGCGCCGCCGGGTAGGGTGATGGTGGTGCGGGGCAGCCGTCGCCACCGGCGCAGCTGCAGGCCGGTCTGACGCGCCCGCTGCGGCTGACAAGGGCGCCGCAGCGGCCCCGCCCTGCCCGCCCCCCAGGTCATTGGCCTGGGCCAGGGCGAAGACGCTGCTGAAGCGGTCCAGCCCATGGGTGCCGCCGTTGACCAGGCGCCGGGCCGCGGCGTAGTCGCCCCGGGCCAGGGCCTGCTCCAGGGCGGCACGGTGACGCCGCAGAAACAGCGCCAGCAGCAAGGCGGCCACCTCGGGGGCGTTGGCCAGATCGGGGCGGGCCAGCAGGTCAAGCCCCAGCTCGCGGCCATAGCTGTCGTAGTTGCTGCGCCCCGTGAGCTGCACAAAGCCCCGGCCCTTGAACAAGGCGCCCTCGCCGCGCCGGTTGCCCAGGCGCCCGTCGTACAGGCCAAAGGGGGCACCCCCCGGGGCGGTGTTGTACTTGGACGGGAATTCAGAGATGGGCACAAAGCCCGAGGTCTCGGCCCGGATGGTGCCCAAGGCGGCCAGCACCAGGGCGCGCGAACAAAGCCCGGTGGCCCGCAGCGCCGCCAGCACATAGGGCAGAAAACACGACACGGCCGCGGCCTTGGCGCCCGGAAACAGAAGCTGCGCGGCAGAGGCCTGGAGCGCCAGCTCCAGGCCAGGCTGGCCGGGTGGCTCGAGGCCCAACGCGTGCAGGTTGCGCGGGCCCACCAAGCCGTCGGCAATCAGCCCGCGCCCGGCCTGCCAGCAGCGCAGCGCGCCACCCAAGGTGGCGTCGAACAGATCGCCTCCAGTGGCCAGGCCGGCATAGGGGGCGGCGGCCGGGCCCAGGGCCTGGACCAGGGTGGTTCGGAGTGCCACCACACTGGGGTGGGTGCAGCCTTGCTGAAGCAGGAGCAGGGACATGAGGGGGCCCTTTGCACTGGGGGTGAGACAAAACCGCAGGCATTATTGGCAAGCCCTGGCCTGGCTCGGCGCGCCACACCGCAGAGGCTTTGGTGGCCGCCACGGCAGCTGAAGCCGTTGACCCTGTACGGGCGCCCGCACAACCGGTGCACCAGGCTGCAGAGGGTGCGATCTGGTCAGTTGTATGACCAGCGGGCCGTGGTTGGCACTGGGCGGCAAGACTCTGCCGCCAGTGTTGGCAAGTGCAAGATCAGCGACGCTTTGTGGGTGCCACGACTGCCGCGCAGCGGGGGGTGCCGAGCGTGCTCAGTTGCGGGCGTGCGAGAGCTGAAAGCGCTCGATGTCGGTGTGGGTCTGGAGCGCGTTGGCCAGGGCGGGCAAGGAGGCGCCGGAGTCGCGGTTGACGGCCACGGCCACGAAGTTCCATTCGAACTGCTGATCGCGAACGCCGATGGCGATGGATTTTTCGGCCAGCACGTAGCCGCTTTGCAGCAGCAACTCGGCCACCTGGGCCTGGCTGGGCTGGCGGCCCGCCGCAAAATGCAGGTTGACGCCGATGGCATGGCGCGAGGGCAGCCGCGCCTCCAGGGTGGCGCCCCAGAGCATCAGGCTGGACGACAGCAGCGTGAGCGAAATGGCCGCCCCATAGAAACCGATGCCCACCAGCACCCCGATGGCCGACGAGGCCCAGATGGAGGCTGCCGTGGTGAGCCCGCTGATGTTGAGCCCTTCTTTCATGATGACGCCGGCGCCCAGAAAGCCGATGCCGGTGACGATGCCCTGCACCACCCGCGTGGGATCGATGCTGGCCGCATGCTGGCCATGGCCGGCAAACCAGTACTCGGGGTAGCCCACGAACACGGTCAGGGCGGCCGAGGCCATGCACACCATGCCGTAGGTGCGCATGCCCGCGGCGCGGCCGTGGTAAGACCGCTCGTAGCCCACCAGCAGGCCCAGCAGCAGGGCCCCGAAGATGTTGCAGAAGATGACGAGGTTGGCACGCAGCTCGCTGAAGGACCAAAAAGCATCCAGCCACTCTTTTGACATCAGGTCCATGTTCGATCTTTGTTGTTGTTCGGGCGCGGATCACCAAGGTGCGCCGAGGTGTGCAGAGGTGTGCCGCCGGCTGCCGTGGCCGGGCCTGACACCAGCCCGCTCAAACCATGACACGCCTTGTCACAAATTTATAACATGGCCCAGGCCTGCACCCATCGGCCAGAAGCTCTCATCGGGCGCACGCCCTCTCTTCGTCTATCAGTGAATCCGTCAATCCACCGACGCCGGATGAAAAGCTTCGAGGTCAAGCCCCGTCACGGGCTCAAAATGCCGAACGTTGGCAGATAGCAAAGTGAGGCCTTGTTCCAAGGCTGTTGCCGCAATCAAAGCGTCGGCAAGACGCAAGCCATGGGATAAGGCCAAGCTGTCGATGAGTTCGGCAGCGTACATAGAGATGGCAGGCGTCAGGGGATGAACTTCGGTTGCGCGCGCGGTCAAGCCCTTCTTGAGGCGCCCCAATTCAGTCTTGTTGCGGCAACCCTGGGCCAGCTCCATGTAGGTGATTATGGAAATTCGCCAGGGCCTGATGGTCGACAAGTGCCGGGCTGCCCCTGGATGACCTCGCGCAAGCCAAATGAGCACGTCCGAGTCGATGAGTGTTTGGCCTGTCATGCGAGGCATTGGCTTCCATGCTGGCCGAAAAACTCACAGACCCATGAACCGGCCGGAGCGCCAACGGCGCACGCACTGTTCGACATCAGCAGTGTCGTGACGGTCGCGCCACATGCCGAAGATCGGGTCTTCAGGGGTGGAATCAAACCCATCAGACTGCACGGAAAGATTGGCTTCAAGCTCAAGGTGCACGGTGACGTGAGAGAGCGGCCCGGGCTGTGTGGCAAGCCTGCTGCGCCAGGCCGCAGGCAAGTCGGACAAGGGGACATGCTCAATCACAATGGCATTCATGGGCAGCCTTCAATGGGGGCAAGAGGGGTGCAAAAAGAGGGGCAATACAAGCGGGCCCTACAGATCACAAGGCCCATCTGCCACTCAGTTTATGCAAGCAACCCGCCAGCCTGCCGCCAGTTGTCGGATCACGATCTCAAGGGGTAACGAAGTCGGCCCCCTGCCCCGCGCCATTCAGCCCCCAGGCACCGACCCGAAATCGTTCTCGACCCAGGCGCTGGCGCTGCGCTGGGTGAGCTTGAAGTCGGGCCGCACGCGGCGTTGGGCCACGGGCTCGCTGTAGGGGGGCAGATCGGGGTGGGCGTAGGCAGCCAGGGTGGCGTAGGGCTCGAACTCGTCGGGCACGATGTCGAGGGTGATGTGCCAGCGGGCGTCGCCCAGGGTCAGGTCCACGTTCTTGTGCAGTTGAGCGCGCAACTGCTGTTCGTGGCGGCGCAGCACCTCGCTGGCGGTCTTGACCAGGGTGTTGAAGGCGTTGGTGTCGAGCGGCTTGGGGTTTTTCTTGTCGCGGCCCATGGTCCAGGGCCCCACCAGGGCGGGCTCGGGCTCGCGGCCCTTGTACATGGCGACGGCCCAGCCGTCGTCGTCTTCGTTCTTGATGACGCGGGCGGTCCAGCCGTTGTCGGCCCACAGGCGGGGCTCTTTCACCACCAAGGTGTCGTCGGAGGCGTCAGTGGGGTCGGAGGACTCAGTGGTGGGGTCGTGCGGATCGGGAAAGGACAAAACAAAAGCCAAGGCAAGGGAAGAAAGCGCAGCATCTTACGCGCTGCGCTCTGGGGGGGCCGGCTTGCCCCGGCCAGACCCGCCAGCCGGTTCAGGCCAGCAAGGCGGCCACGTGCTCGCCGATGGCCAGCGAGCTGGTCAGGCCGGGCGACTCGATGCCGAACAGGTTGACCAGGCCGGGCACACCGTGAACCGGGGGGCCTTGGATCACGAAATCAGGCGCGGGCTGGCCGGGCGGCGCGATCTTGGGCCGGATGCCGGCATAGCCGGCTTGCAGGGCGCCGTCGGGCAGCTCGGGCCAGTACTGGCGCACCTCGGCGTAGAAGGCGTCGCCCCGGGCGGGGTCGACCACCAGGTCGTCGGGCGAATCGACCCACTGCACATCGGGGCCGAACTTGGCCTGACCGCCCAGGTCGAGCGTGAGGTGCACGCCCAGGCCGGCGGCCTGGGGCACGGGGTAGATCAGGCGGCTGAAGGGCGCGCGCCCGGCCAGGGTGAAGTAATTGCCCTTGGCGTAATGGGCCTGGGGCACATGGGCCGCATCCAGGCCGGCGAAGCGGCGCGCCAGATCAGGGGCGGCCAGGCCAGCTGCGTTGACCACACTGCGGGCACACAGGGTGGTGGGGCTGCTGCTGTCGGCCGCGTGCAGCACCAGCCCCTCGGGCGTGACTTGCGCGCTGTGCAGGGCCGACTGCACGGCCAGGGTGCCGCCGGCGTTTTCCAGATCGCCCAGCAGGGCCAGCATCAGGCCGTGGCTGTCGATGATGCCGGTGCTGGGCGAGTGCAGCGCGGCCAGGCACTGCAGGCGCGGCTCCAGCGCCAGGGCCTGGTCGCGGCTGAGCAAGGCCAGGTCGGTGACGCCATTGGCGGCGGCCTTGTCGACGATGCCTTGCAACTGGCCCAGTTGCTCGGGCTGGGTGGCCACCAGCAGCTTGCCGCAGCGCTGGTGGGCAATGCCGCGCGCCTGGCAGTAGGCATACAGCAACTCACGCCCGCGCACGCACAGGCGGGCCTTGAGCGAGCCCTGGGGGTAGTAGATGCCGGCGTGGATGACCTCGCTGTTGCGCGCACTGGTGCCGGTACCAAATGTTTCGGCACTTTCCAGCACCAGCACCTCACGCCCCTGCAGGGCCAGGGCACGGGCCACGGCCAGGCCCACCACACCGGCGCCGATGACGACGCAATCAAGCTGCTCCATCACAGCGCCCTGGGGTCGACCGTCAACAGGCGCTGCACCAGGCCTTGCAGGTGTTCGCGCAGCGGGGCAAAGCCCGCGTTCGGGGCCAGGGTGGTTTCGTCCATGTAGAGCTTGCGGTTGATCTCCAGCTGGATGCTGTGTCGGTGGCTGGCCGGGTGGCTGTAGCGGCGAACCAGTTCCACACCCTTGTAGGGGTGGTTCAGGGCCACGCTGTAGCCCAGGGCACGCAGGTGCTCGCAGATCAGCTCGGCCAGCGCGGGGCTGCTGGTGCTGTGGTCGCGGTTGCCCACCACGAAGTCGGCATGCGCCTCGCCCGGGAACTCGGTGGCGTGGCTGGAGGCCACGGCGGGCATGGAGTGGCAGTTGATGTGCACGCTGTAGCCGTGCCGTGCATGGGCGGCGTCGATGGCCTGGGCCACGGCCGCGTGGTAGGGCACCCAGCAACGTTCGATGCGGTCTTGCACCTCGCCCACGCTCAGGTGCCGCTGGTAGATGGGCAGGCCGCCGTCGGTGCTGCGCCAGATCAGGCCTTTGCCCAGTCGCACCTTGCTGAGCACCTTGGGGTCGGTGGCCACCGGGCCGGGCCAGGGGCTGTCGAACAGGGTGGTGTCGATCTCGGTGGTGTCGCGGTTGGCATCGAGGTAGCTGCGCGGAAACAGCGCCTCGACCCAGGCCACGCCCAGGGCGGGCGCGAAGTCGTACAGCTTTTCGACATGGGTGTCTTCGGCCTGCCGCAACAGGGGCAGGGGCACGGCGTACTGAAAGTCGTCTGGGTAGAAGGTGCCGCTGTGGGGCGAATCGAGCACCAGTGCACTGGTGCCCTCCAGGGTACGGATCAGGTCTGCAGTCATGACTGGATTGTCCACCAGCCTGGAAGCCCTGCCCAGGGGCGAGGACAGGGATCTTGGCCATACCGTTGAACCAGCCATAGCAGCCTTTAAACTCCTGACCATGCAATGGCTGCGCTCTACCCGATCACTGACCCACCTGGCACTGGTGTGGTTTGTGTTGGCCTTCGGGGCCGCGGTGGCCTCGCCCTTGATCAAGCCCGAGGCGTTGACGCTGGTGTGCTCGGCCAATGGTGGCATGAAGCTGCTGGCCAGCAGCCCCGATGGCGAGGACCAGACCACCGGCCAGGCCAGCCAGAGCGGGCATGCGCTGGACTGCCCCTTGTGCCTGGCGCTGGACGTGCCGCTGGTGTTTGCCAGCCTGTTTGCCCCTTTTGAATCGCCGCTGGCCCCGCAGTTGCAGCCCACCGTGGTGGCCCACCTGGCGGTGGTGGCCGGCGCACCGCTGCCCCCACGCGGCCCACCGGCCCGCGCCTGAGCCGGGTGCCCAGGGCTTTGCGCCCTCCTCTAAGCCCTTTTTCGCGCCCTCTTTAGCGCTCTTCTCTCCCATTTTTCTTGTCTGCCCCAAGGCCGCGGCCAGTGCCGCGCTGGGGGCTGTCTTGTCTTGTGACCGGCTCGCCGAAGGCCTTGGGCTTTGCGGCGGCAGGTCTTGCGCCGCCCCTGCCTGGAGCGGGGGCGGCTGCATTGTTGCGAATGCTTTGAAATGACTCATCTTGAAAATCGAAACCTGCGCCGCCCCGTGGCGCTGGCCGCCTTGCTGGCCCTGGGCACCAGCCCTGGCCTGAACGCCTGGGCCCAATCCACCCTCACCAGCCCCGCCGGTGAATCCACCCTGACGCTGGGCACGGTGCAGATCACCGACAAGGCCCAGGGCCCGCTGACGGCGCGCAACGTGCTGAGCTCGGTGGACGTGCTGGGCGGCGCCGCGGTGCAAGACACCTCGGTGGACTACAGCTGGGAGCTGCTGCAACGCGCCCCGGGGGTGCTGGTGACCCCGTTTCGCCAGGGCACGGATGCCGGGCGCTTTTCTTTTCGGGGTTTCAACGGTGAGGGCCGGGTGAATGCGGTCAAGCTGTTGATCGACGGCATTCCCTCGAACGACAACGCGGGGGGCATGCCGTTTCTGGACGCGGTGTTTCCGCTCGACATCGAGAACATCGAGGTGGTGCGTGGCACCAACGACCCGCGCTACGGGCTGAACAACATCGCCGGCAATGCCAACGTGAACACGCGCATCGGTGGCAACGAGACCCAGATCAACACCACGCTGGGCAGCTTCAACACCCGCGAGGTGCAGTTGGCCAAAGGCATCGAGACCGCCAACTGGACGCAGAACTACTTTGTGGCCTCACGCGACTCGGACGGCTGGCGTGACCATGCCAACGCCCGCAAGCTGGCCGTGGCGGGCAAGTGGTTCTACACCACCGATGACGGCCGCCACCGCGCCGGGCTGAGCGTGCGCCACTTCGAGAACGACGCGCTCGAATCGGGCTATCTGAGTGCCGCCGCCGCGGCCAGTGCCCCGCGCTCATCGCCCAGCTATGCCTCAGCCGACCGCAGCACCCGACACACCAACCAGGTGGGACTGTTCCACGACGCGCAGCTGGGTGATTTGTCGTGGAGCACCCGGCTGTACCGCAACACCTACACCAACCAACGCTGGGTGCGCTTCACCCAGGCGGGGGTGCAACAAGAGCGTGACTCGGACGAGAACCAGGACGGTGCCATCAGCACCCTGACCTGGCGCCCGCAGGTGAGCTGGGCGCATGAGTTGGTGCTGGAAGGCGGTGTGGATTACCAGCGCCAGACCAACCTGAGCCAGCGCTACCGCACCGTCGAGCGGGTGCGCACCTCGCAGATCCGCAACTGGGACTACACCCTCAGCAACCAGGGTGCCTATGTGCAGGCCATGATCCGGCCGGTGCCCGAGCTGAAGATCGTGCCGGCGCTGCGGGTGGACCATTTCAGCGGCACGCTGGTGGACCGCCTGGCTGGCAGCACCCTGCCCCTGAACGCCTACGGCACGGTGCCCCAGCCCAAGCTCAGCGTGGTGTACTCGCCCTGGCAGAAGGCCAGTGTGTACGCCAACGTGGGGCGCACCTTCCAGATCGGCACGGGCATCGATGCCTACCGCGCCAGCACACAGAAGCGTGACCTGTCGGCCTCGCTGAACGACGGCTGGGAGCTGGGCCTGAAGTTCTCGCCCCATGAGGGCCTGGACGGACGCGTGGCCTACTGGGAACAGAAAGCCAGCGGCGAGGTGGCGCGCACCCTGGGCGTGGATGGTCTGGTGGACACCGGCGGCCAGGGCAACATCGGCCGCACGCTGCGCAAGGGCTACGACCTGCAGCTGAACCTGCGGCCCACGGGCAAGGTGTCGGGCTGGGTGAGCTATTCGCACCAGCAGGCCACCATCACCGCCCCCGACCCCAGCGCCCCGACCACCCTGGGCAAAGAGATCGAGAACGTGCCGCACTACGTGGCCTCGCTGGGCGCTGACTACCAGCTCAACAGCGGCTGGAAGATCTCGGCCTGGGGCACGGCCCAGGGCAGCTACTACGTGGAGCGCAGCAACACCCTGGGCAAGTTCGGCGGCAACGTGTTGCTGAACCTGTCGGCGCAGTGGCGCATCCAGCCCGACCTGACGCTGCAGTTGCAGGTGCGCAACCTGGCCAACCGCGCCTATGAGTACGTGTGGTACGACAGCGGCTCGTGGGGCCACTCGCCGGGTGACGGCCGCGCCTACTACGCGACGCTGGCCTGGAAGTTCAAATGAGCACGGCCACCGCCTTGCCCCCAGCTGAGACAGGCGCCCCGGAGCCGCATGCCGGCTTGCTGTATCGGCTGCTGTGGCGCTGGCATTTTTATGCCGGCTTGCTGGTGTGGCCCTTTGTGCTGCTGCTGTCGCTCACAGGCGGGCTGTACCTGTTTCACGACCAGGTGGACACGTGGTGGCACCACGATCTGCTGACCGTGCCCACGCCCCAGGCCAGCGAGGCCTGGCCGCCAGAGCGCTTGCTGGCGGCGGCGCAACAGGCGGTGCCCGGGCAGTTGCTGCGCTGGAACCCGCCCGAAGCCCCCGGGCGCTCGGCCCGCATCGACCTGCTCACGCCTGCAGGACAACGCGTGTGGGTGTACTTGAGCCCGGCCGATGGCCGGGTGCTGGGCCAATTGCCCGAACGCGGCACGCTGGGCTGGACGCTGCGCCATCTGCACAGTCTGAAGATCGTGGGGCCGAAGGCCCGCGCCCTGATCGAGATTGCCGCAGGCTGGACGGGCCTGCTGGTGCTGAGCGGCCTGTACCTGTGGTGGCCACGGGGCCGCAAGCAAGGTGTGTGGCGCCTGCGCCGCTGGCACCCGGGGCAACGGGTGTTCTGGCGCGACCTGCATGCCGTGGGCGGGGCGGCGGTGGGCGGGGTGTTGCTGTTTCTGGCGCTCACCGGCATGCCCTGGTCGGGCGTGTGGGGGGCTTGGGTGAACCAGTGGGCCAATGGCGCCAACTGGGGTTACCCGGCCGGGCTGCGGGTGCAGCTGCCCATGTCGGGCCAGCGCCTGGCCGAGCAGGCGGACACGAACTGGTCGCTGACACAGGCGCGGCTGCCCGAATCCAACCCCGGGGGCGAGCACGCCGGGCACGGTGCGGCCGCCGCACCGCCCTTGCCGGAGGGCCAAGCGGCCGGCGGCCTGCCGCCGATGCTCGACCTGGCCCAGATCTGGCCCCGGGTGCAAGCCCTGAACCTGGCACCCGGGCTGAGCCTGAGTGCACCCAACGGGCCGCACGGGGTGTGGATCGCCTCGGTGTACCCGGCCGATCTGAGCCGCCAGCGCGTGGTGCACCTGGACGCCTACAGTGGCGCCGTGTTGCTGGACATGGCCTGGCGCGACTACGGTGCCGCCGGCCGCTGGATGGAATGGGGCATCAATGTGCACCTGGGACAGGAGTGGGGCTGGGCCAACCGCTGGGGCCTGCTGCTGGTGTGCGCCGTGGTGGCGCTGTTGTGCCTGGCGGCCCCGCTGATGTGGTGGTGGCGCCGGCCGAGCGGGCGCCTGGGCGTGCCCCGGCTGGCGGGCACATCGCCGCTTTACTGGCGCCTGCTGGCCTGGCTGCTGCCGGCCTGCCTGCTGTTCCCGCTGGCCGGCGGGGCCTTGCTGGCCGTGCTGCTGCTGGATGCTGCAGTGCTGAGCCTGGGGGCGCGTGCACAAGGTGCCCAGTCAGCAAAGCCGAGCTGATGCTTTTTTGAGCAGCGTAACAATTGCCTTTGCAAATCAAGCACTTGAAGCACTGCTCCTGCCTCGGCACACGGCTTGTCCACAGGCTTGTCCAGAAAAGGCGGGGATAGATCGGGTTGGCAGCCGGCCCAGGCCGGCTCAGGCCTGTGCGGGCTGCTGCGCCAGGTAGCGCAGAAAGTCGTCGAGCTTCATGGGCTTGGCAAAGTGGTAGCCCTGACCGTAGCGGGCGCCCATCTCGCGCAGTTGCCGGGCCTGCTCTTCGGTTTCGATGCCTTCGGCGATCACCTCGCTGCCGATGGCCTTGGCGATCGCGATGATCTCGGGGATCAGGGTGGAGCGGATGGTGGCGTCGGCCATCTCGAAGACAAAGGATTTGTCGATCTTCAGGTAATCCGGCGCCACGCGCTTGACGATGCCCAGGTTGGAGTAACCGGTGCCAAAGTCGTCGATCGAGATGGCAAAGCCATCGGCCTTGAGGCGGGCCAGCTCAGGCACCAGGGCGCTGGAGAAGTCGTACTCGGTCACCTCGAGCTCGATGCGCAGGTCGCTGCGCCCGCTGTCGTACAGGGCGGCCGTCAGGTGCGGCAGGATCAGGTCGCGGCGCAGGTTTTGCGGAAAGAAATTGAGGGCCACCGAGAAGTGGGTCTGTGGTGGCAGGGCCGCGCCCAGTTCGAGCAGGGCGTGGCGGCTGACGGCCGCATCAAAGCGCCAGCCCAGGTGCTGCTGGGTGAGCGCCGGGATGAACTGGTCGGGGTACAGCAGGCTTTGCCCATCCTGCAGGCGCGCCAACACCTCGCAGCCGATCACACGCCCGGTGGCCAGCTCCAGAATGGGCTGGTAGTGGCACACCACATTGGCCGGCTGGCACAGGTGGCGGATCAGGAACTCCATCGAACTCAGGTAGCGCCCCAGCCGCACCAGCGCCGACCCGGCCAGCCAGCCCAGCACCATGCACAGCAGCACATAGCCAGCCCCGATCCAGGGGTGGCGCTGGGCCAGATCGCCCAGGCCCAGCACCGACTGCACCGAAATCGGGCTGACCCCGGGCACCGAATTGGTCACGCGCCACACGCGTTGCTGCCAATCAAAGCCGATGTGCGGGGTGTCCAGGTTCGCCATGGCGTCGGTCTGTGCGCCCAGCACGCCCACATAGGCCCGGCGACGCTGGTGCACATTGCCGGCCCAGATGCCGTCGGCGTACTGGGCGAACACCTCTTGCGTGGGGTTGTCGTCGATCACCACCTGGAAGCGCCCGCGTTCGATCACCGTGGCCCGCAGATCGGCCGGTGCCAGGAGCGAGAAGGACTGAAGCGGTGTGTTCAACAGGTAACGCCCCACCGAACCATCGATGCCCTGGCCGCTGCGCGCCCAGGGCTGAGGCAACTGCCCCGAGACCGTGCTGCAAAAAAGACGCCCCTGCTCATCGAGCAGGCCGATCTGGCGCACGTCGCGGTTCTTGAGCAGCAGCACGCGCAACTGGGCCAGGTTGTCGGGCGTGCATTCGGCCCGGTACGAGGCGTTGAGCAGATCCAGCGTCAGCCGCACGTTGTCCTGCAGGGTGCGCATGCGCTGCAGCACCTTGGCGTGGCCCTGGTCGATGGTCTGCACCCGCACCTGCAAGGCACCCCAGGCGATCAGCGCCGCCACAATGCTGGCCAGCAGCCCGCCCCCCAACCAGCCCACCAGGCCAGCACGCCGCCCCAGCCAACGGCAGACTGGAACAAGCAAACTGCGCCGGGCTGGGGACATGTTCATGGTGGAGCGGATACGGATTCCGCAGTATATGGGAGGGCACAACGTGCCACTGAGCGGGCCCTGCTTTGCAGGTGGGCCCGCGTCACCGCAGACGCGCGAGTTGCAGGAATTCAATCCTGCTTCGGCGCCAGCCAGGTGGTTACCGGGTTCAGTCTAGCGTGATCTTGGCGTAGGCGCTGACGCGCTGCATCTTCTCGATCTCGGACTTGATCTCGGCGCCGAACTCTTCGGGGCTGGTGCCTGTGGCAAACAGGCCCTGGCCGGCCAGGCGCTCGCGCACGGCGGGCTCTTTGAGGGCGCGCACCACGGCCTCCTGCACGCGCACGATGGCGGCCTTGGGCGTGCCCGCCGGGGCCACCAGACCGAACCACGAAGGTTCGTTGCACACATTGAGGCCCAGCTCACCGTAGGTGGGCACGTTGGGCAACACTTCGAGGCGCTTGTTCCATGAAACGGCCAGCGCGCGCAGCTTGCCCGACTGGATGTGCGGCAGCGACGCGGCCACCTGATCGAAGTAGACCATCACCTGCCCGCCCACCACATCGTTGAGCGCGGGGCCGGCTCCCCGGTAGGGGATGTGCAGCATGAAGGTGCCGGTGGCGCTCTTGAACAACTCGCCCCACATGTGGCCGATGGTGCCGGTGCCCGGCGTGGCGTACGAGAGCTTGCCGGGGTTGGCCTTGAGGTAGCGCAGGAACTCGGCGTAGTCCTTCACCGGCAGGCCGGCGTTGACCACCAGCACGCCCGGGGCCTTGACCAGTTCGGTGACGGGCGCGAAGTCTTTGATGGGGTCGTAGGGCAGCTTCTTGTAGACCGCCGGGTTGACGCCATGGGTGGAGACGGTGGCCACGGCCAGGGTGAGCCCATCGGGTGCGGCGCGGGCCACTTCGGCCATGCCGATCGAGCCCCCTGCCCCGCCCTTGTTGTCGACCACCACGGGCTGCCCCAGCAGCCGCGCCAGGGGCTCGCTGATGGCGCGGCCCGTGATGTCGGTGGCCCCGCCGGGCGGGAAAGGCACCACCAGGCGCAGGGGGCGGGTGTCGGCCAAGGCCGGGGTCTGGCTGGCGGCGGCAGCCGCGGCCAGAGTGAGCAGATGACGTCGTTGCATGGGAGGGCGCAATCCTTGAATGAGCCTGCAGCGCAGGTACGGAGCTTACGCAAAATGCGAGCCAGATCAGTATGCCGCCAGATCGCACCACGCGCCCGGAACCGGGCGCGCGCGTGGCGTCGGGTGCCCGCCTTTACAGCAGCAGGCCGCATTCTTGCTACATTTCGCAACCACACCATGAACGCCCGTTCTGTCGCCACAGGCCACCCCGCCCTGACCCGCCTCCACCAGTCGCTGTGGATCACGCTGGTGATGTCGCTGCTGTTCATGGGCTTGTTCGTCTACTACGTGGCGGCAGAAAAAGCGATCGACCAGGCCAATGAAGAACGCCTGGAGTCGCTGGGGCTGGCCGCGGAGCTGCGGCAGTCGTCGGACGACCTCACGCGCATGGTGCGCACCTATGTGGCCACGGGCGACCTGGTCTACGAGAAGTACTACATGGAGATCCTGGCCATCCGCGATGGCCTCAGCCCCCGCCCGCTCGATTACCGCAATGTCTACTGGGATCTGGTGCAGGGCAACGGGCCCCGGCCACGGGCCGCAGGTGCCGCCGTGCCGCTGCTGAGCTTGATGGAACAGGCCCACTTCACACAGGCCGAGTTCGCCAAGCTGGCCGAGGCCAAGGCCAACTCGGACGCGCTGACCGGCACCGAGTTGGCCGCGATGGTGCTCATCGAAGCATCCGGTGGCGATGTGGCGGCGCGCCGCCTGCGCGCCATCGCGATGTTGCACGACGCGGCCTACCACGAGGCCAAGGCCCGCATCATGCGGCCGATCGCCGAGTTTCAGGAGATGGTGGAGTTGCGCACCACGCAAGCCGTCCAGGAGGCCGCGCACTTTGCGGTGCTGGTGCGGTGGGTGTTTGCGGGGGTGGGCCTGCTGCTGGGCTTCACGCTGTGGCAGACCTACCGGGCATTGCACCATACGCTGGGCGGCAAGATCGAAGACATCCACCGCCAGATCGAGCGCCTGGGCCGCGGCGACTTTGGCGAGCCCATCCCTGTGGAGGCCCACCTCAAGCAAAGCGTGCTGGGCTGGCTGGCCGAAACCCAGCGCCAGTTGCTGGCGGCCGACACCGAGCAGCGACGCTCGGCCGCGCAGATCAACAACCTGGCGTTCTTCGACCAGCTCACCGGCCTGCCCAATCGGGTGCTGCTGCTGGACCGGCTGCGCCAGACGCAGGCCGTCAGCCAGCGCACCGGCCAGTACGCGGCCCTGATGTTCATCGACCTGGACCATTTCAAGACCCTGAACGACACCAAGGGCCACGACATGGGCGACCTGTTGCTGCAGCAGGTGGCCGAGCGCTTGCGCAACGCGGTGCACCCCGACGACACGGTGGCGCGCATCGGCGGCGATGAGTTCGTGATGGTGCTGGGGGGCCTGGGCGAGACGGCCCGTGACGCGGCCAGCGCGACCGAGGCGATTGCCGAGCGACTGCTGCGCTCCCTCACCCAGGCGTACACCTTGAGGGGCTTTGTGCACCACAGCAGTGCCAGCCTCGGTGCCACCCTGTTCCAAGGGCAGAGCACCTCGATGGACGAACTGATGAAGCAGGCCGACCTGGCCATGTACCGGGCCAAGGACGCAGGGCGGCAGGCGGTGCGCTTTTTTGACCCGGCCATGGAGGCGATGGCCAAACAACGGGCCGAGATCGAAGACGACCTGCATCAGGCACTGCAGTTGCAGCAGTTTGTGCTGCATTTTCAGCCCCAGGTGAACGTTGAGCGGGAGCTGCTGAGCGCTGAGGTGCTGGTGCGTTGGCAGCACCCCGTGCGCGGCCTGGTGCCGCCGGGTGAGTTCATCGGCCTGGCCGAGGACACCGGCTTGATCGTGCCGCTGGGGCACTGGGTGTTACAGGCGGCCTGCGAGCAGTTGGCCCGCTGGGCGGGCCGGCCCGTGCTGGGCCAGCTGAGCCTGGCCGTGAACATGAGCGCCAAGCAGTTTCGCGACCCGGGCTTCGTGGCCATGGTGCTGGAGGTGGTGCAACACACCGGGGCTGACCCGCGCCGACTCAAGCTGGAGCTGACCGAAAGCCTGCTGGTGCACGATGTGGACGAGATCATCGCCACCATGCAGACCCTGCAAGGCCATGGCATCGGCTTTTCGCTGGACGACTTCGGTACGGGCTACTCCTCACTGACCTACTTGAAGCGCTTGCCGTTGAACCAGCTCAAGATCGACCAGTCCTTTGTGCGCGACCTGCTGCACGACGCGCACGATGCGGCCATCGCCAAGACCATCGTCACCCTGGCCCAGAGCCTGGGCCTGCCGGTGATTGCGGAGGGGGTGGAAACAGCGGCGCAGCAGCGTTTTCTGCAGCAGATCGGCTGCCACGCCTACCAGGGCTATCTGTTCAGCCGGCCGGTGCCACTGGCGATCTTCGAGCGCCTGGCGCTGGCCGGGCCCCTGGAGGCCGTTGGTTGAGCCCGCGCCGGCTCATCGGCCGATCTGCTTGCTGACGGCGTTTTCCTGCTGGTTGAGGGCGTGCTGCTCGGCCTTGGTGATGTGGCCGCCGTTTTGCGAGGCCATCAAGCGCTCTTCCTGTCGGATCTGGTGGTCTTCACGGTGCAGGGCTGCGCCTTGCTGGGGCGTGATCTCGCCGCTCTTGACCTCGCGGTGGATGCGTGCGTTTTGCCGGTCGAGACGCGCATTGACCTCGGCACGCCGAGGATGGGTCTCTTTCCAGGTCTGGGCCGGTGTCTGGGCCCCCGCGGCGCCGCAGATGACAAGCAGGGAAAGAACGGTGACCAGGGATTTGTTTGACATGCTTTGCTCCTCGATAGGGGTGGGAATCAGACTGCTCCCGAGGATGACAACGGCGCATGCCAAGCCCTTGTTGACGGCTTGTTTGTAGCGGCCAGGTAAAGAATCTGGAGGGGCGCGAAGGCCCGGGCAGCAGACTCAGGCGGCCTGGGGCGTGTTCAAGGCGCGGTGCTCTCCCGCGCCAACGAACTGGAGCGCCAACGCGCCAGGTTGGCCTTGATGATCTCGTCGAGGGCGCCGCTTTTCTTGAGCTGGGCCAGCTTGGCCTCGATGGCGTCGAGCCTGTCGGCGCATGCGCCCTTGAGCGTGAGGGCCAGGTAGTTGGGGGTGTCGGCCAGGTAGGTTGGGGGCACGACGAAACTGGCCTCATCGCTGCGTTTGAGCAGGAAAGCCATGCCGACAAAATAGCCGGTGAGAAAGTAGTCGATGCGCCCGACCTTGAGCTTGTTGAAATTGCTCTCCGGGGTGTCGGCCTCTTCGATCTCGAGCGAGGCCCTGATGAAGTCGTCCACGTCGCCACCAAAGCGGTTGCCACGGGTGATGCCCCCGCGGTGGCCGACCAGGTCTTGCCTGGACTGGAAGCTGAAGGCGCGGTCGCGCGCCTGGAACACCGCCACCGGGTTGGACAGCGCGGCCGTTTTGGGAAACAGCAGGAACTGCTCGCGTTCGGGGGTTTTCTTGAGCGTGGCCACCATGTCGAGCTCGCCACGCTCGGCCAGCTTCATGATGCGAGTGAAGGGGCCCAGATAGCGGACTTCGTAGGGGATGTGCAGCTCGTCGAGCACGCGCCGGGCGATGTCGACGCTGGCCCCTTGCATCTGGTGGCCGTCGTACCAGTGCAGCGGCGGGTAGGCCGGGTCGGCGCCGACGCGCATGTGGGTGCAGGCGGCCTGGGCGGGTGTGAGCAGGCCGGTGGCAACCAGCCCGGCCAGGGCCAGCGCAGACACCGGCATGCCCGTGGTGAAGCGGCGAACGCTGCGCCGGGCACTGAATGCCGGCTGTGTCTGACGGTGCTGCATGTTGTCTCCCTTGTCGAAGCAGGCCCCTCAACGCATCTCGGCATAGCGGTTGTAGATGCGCTCCAGGGATCCGTTTCGCTTGAGTTTGAGCAAGGCGGCTTCAAGCCGCCTGACCAGGGCAGGCTCCAGGTGCCTGCCGGCCCAGAAGTGGCTGGGGGTCTCGCCCATCACCCCCGGCACGAGTCCCAGTTCGGCGCTCATCTGCACGGCCTTGATGTAGTAGACGCAAGTGAGCTCGTTGCCGTAGTAATAACGCACCCGGCGCCGCGCGATGTTGCGCAGCGCGGCCACGGTGTCGGTCTCGTCCACGGCCACGCCATGCTGGCGCAGCTTGTCGGCATAGCTGGCCCCGGCCTGGGTGGCCACCAGACCGCCGGAGCGCGCCAGCTCTTCGAAGTCCTTGGGGCTGCGTGTGTCTTCACGCAAAGCCACCAGGCGTTCACGCACCGAGTACACCGGGGTGGAAAGGCGGTGGGCGATGTGGTGGCGCCTGGCGGTGTCGAGCAAGGCACAGACCACGTCGAGCCGGCCGTCCTCAAGGGATTTCTCGATGCGGCGCAGCGGGGTGGGGGTGGGATCGATCTCGAAGCGGATATCAGGGTCGACGCCTTCGATGGCCCGCAGGATATCGGGGCACAGCCCGCCGACCGAGGCGCCACCTTTGCCGGGCGGGCCCACCAGGTATTTGGGGGCAGAGCCCTCCTGCACAGCCGTGCGCAGCAGCCAGCCGGCGGCCAGGGCTTTGCCCATGCCCCCGAGCATGAGCAGCAGTGCCAGGGAAGAAGCGACAAGGTTCATGGCTGGATCGGGTGTTGCTGACTGACAGGATCTGCAAGGGCCCCCACCGTGGATCACGGCATCCGATGGCCCTGCCATTCAACGCCGCTGCGGCCCATTTGACAAGCAGGGGCAAACGCCAAGATCGGCCTGTTTGATCAACGTCATCACTTTGCAGCCAGCCCCTGGCAACACCAATTGACCGCACCAGAACGCAAGGCAACAATTTGCCGATGTGTCCTCCACAGGCCCTGGACCCGGATTCGCACCTGCTGGTGCGGGCGCGTCTGCGCGCGCCGATCCGGCCATCGTCGTCATGACCTTGCGTCAAACCCTGGACCCGGCCCTGGCCCCTGCTGCCGCCCCGCGCAAAAGCCTGCGCCGGCCCCTGTTCGTGGTACTGCTGTTGGCCCTGCTGATCCCGGCGGCTGTGGCCACCCTGATCTTGTTGAGTCTGAACCTGCAAAAAGCGGTGGAGGTGAATGCCCGGGCCCGGGCCGAGCAATTTGCCGACCTGTTGAAGGCCGGCCTGGTGCTGCCTCTGTGGAACGTGGCCATCGACACGGGCTGGCCCCTGGTGAGGGCGGTGGTGGCCGACCCATCGATCGTGTCGGTCGAAGTGCGCGATGCCGATGGCGAGACTTTGTTGTCGTTTCAGCACCCCAACCCGGGCAAGGGCAGCCGCATCGAGATCACCCGCAACATTGACAAGGATGGCGAACGGCTGGGCGACGTGCGCCTGTCGTATGCCACCACCTCAGCCCAGGAGGAGGCCTGGAACTCGGCCTGGGTATTGGCCGGGGTGGTGGGCTGCCAGTTGGTGGCCTCGTCCTTGCTGATCGGGCTGTGGCTGCATCGGCGGGTGCTGCGCCCCCTCTCGCGCCTGGGCCACAGCGCGGCCGGGATATCGGCCGGTGATCTGCAGACCGCCTTGCCGTTGCTGCGGCCAGACGAGTTCGGGGTGCTGGCCAAGCAGCTCGACTTCATGCGGGCCTCGCTGGCTCATTCTGTCGAGAAGCTGGAGGAGCGGGTCAACAGCCGCACCGCCGAAGTGCGCCAGGCCCATGCCGAACTGCAGGGCGCCATGGACCACCTGCGCCAAACGCAGGAGCGCTTGATCCAGACCGAAAAGCTGGCCTCGCTGGGCGCTTTGGTGGCTGGGGTGGCCCACGAGCTCAACACGCCCATCGGCAACGGTGTGCTGGTGCTGAGCACCATGGCCGACCAGAGCCGCGCGTTCAAGGCCACGCTGGCCAAGGGCCTGACCCGCGCCCAGCTGGATCAGTTCGTGGGCCATCTGGACGAAGGCATCGGCATTGCCCTGGGCAGCCTGAACCGGGCGGCCGAACTGGTGCAGGATTTCAAGCAGATGGCGGTGGACCAGACCAGCCTGCGCCGGCGCAGCTTTGATCTGAAGGAGCTGGTCAGCGAGACGCTGACCACGATTTCGGTGGTGCACAAACATGGCCCGTCCCGCTACGCCATCGACATACCGGACGGCATCCGCATGGAGAGCCACCCCGGCGCGATCAGCCAGATCGTGAGCAATCTGTACGAGAACGCCCTGATCCATGCCTTTGGCGAGCGCGGCGGCCTGCTGACCCTCTGGGCCCGGCAGGAAGGGGACGAGGTGTTGATCAAGGTGAGCGACGATGGCGCCGGTGTGGCGCCGGAGAACCTGGCCCGCATCTTTGACCCCTTCTTCACCACCCGCCTGGGCCAGGGCGGCTCGGGCCTGGGCCTGAGCATCGTCTTCGGCCTGGTGTCGGGCCTGCTGGGCGGCCAGGTGGAAGTGAGTTCGCAGCTGGGTCAGGGCACCTGCTTCAGCTTCAGGCTGCCCCTGACGGCCCCTGCGCGGGCCGACGGCGGCCCCGACGCCCCACCCAGCCAGCATTGAAGTGACTCGTTGAACTCGCCCGTTGGGCTGGTCCGAGTGGGTCGCTTGACTCACAGTATTGCTTTTGGCAACATTATCAAGCCATTAGCAATATATAAACATGACAAACACGGCCAACATCCTTCCTGAGCACATCGTGGCGGTGCGCCAGTTCAACCGTTTTCACACCCGTTTGGTGGGGGCGCTGGGGGACCGGGTGCTGCACTCGGACTACAGCCTGCCGCAGTTGCGCCTGCTGTACGAGATGGCCCATGCCCCGGCGCAGGCCCCGGCCTCGGCCGCGCAACTGGGGCGTGATCTGGGCATGGACCCGGGTTACCTGAGCCGGCTCATCAGCAGCCTGGAAGAGCGCGGGCTGGTGCAGCGCGAGGCCTCGCCCGACCACGGCAAACGCCTGGCCCTGCGCCTGACCGACGAAGGCCGCACGGTGTTCGCAGGCCTGGAGGCCGCCTCAGCCGCCGAAGTGGCCGCCCTGCTGCAACCCCTGAGCGAGGCACAGCAGGCCCGACTGGTGGGGGCCATGACCCAGGTGCGCCGCCTGCTGGGCGATAGCGACGCGCCCGCCAAGGCCTTCATCCTGCGCGACCCCCGCCCGGGTGACCTGGGCATCGTGATCCAGAAGCAGGCCGAGCTGTACGCGCAAGAGTACGGCTGGGACTGGACCTTCGAAGGCCTGCTGGCCGAGATCGTGGGGCAGTACGTGAAAACCCACGACCCCGCCCGCGAGCGCTGCTGGATTGCCGAGAGCGAGGGCGAGGTGGTGGGCTCGGTGTTTGTAGTCAAGCAGGACGACGAGACGGCCAAGCTGCGCATGCTGTACGTGGATGCCAGCGCGCGCGGCCTGGGCCTGGGCCGGCGCCTGGTGGACGAGTGCCTGCGCTTTGCGCGGGCTCAGGGCTACCGGCGCATGGTGCTGTGGACCAACGACATCCTGGTGTCAGCGCGCCGCATCTACCAGGCCGCCGGTTTTGAGTTGATCGAAGAGGACAAGCACCACAGCTTTGGCAAGGACCTGGTGGGCCAGGTGTGGGCGCGCGATCTGTGATCAGGCCGCAGCCGGCACCGAGCGCCCCACCAGGCGCACGATGGCCTCACCCGTGGGCGAGGCCACCATGTCGGCCAGGGTGTACTGGTTGAGGCTGGCAAAAAAGGCTCGCTGGGCCTGGTCGAGCATGCCCTTGAGCTGACAACGCCCGGCCAGGGCGCAGGGTGGGTCGGCGCAATCGATCATCTGGGTGACGCCCTCAAGGCTCTGGATCACGTCGCCCAGGCGGTACTCGTGCAGCGGCAGGGCCAGGGCCAGCCCGCCGCCCTTGCCCCGGGTGGTGGCCAGCCATTGGTGCTGGCCCATGAAGTGCACCACCTTGACCAGGTGGTGACGTGACACCTCGAACTGCTGGGCGATCTCGGAGATGGTGGCGGGGGTGTCGCGCTTCTGATGCGTGAGGTACATCAGGACGCGCAGTCCCAGGTCGGTGAAGTGCGTGAGCTGCATGGTGACACGGTGTGGAAGGGCCCAGGCAGCATAACGCCTTCAGACACCGCCGGTGCCGAAGGCCTCGGCATGGATGTGGGCCGCGGGCACGCCCGCCGCCTGCAGGGCCTGGCGCTGCGCCTGCATGAAGCCGCGCGGGCCGCACAGGTAGTACTGCGAGTTGGCGCCCAGCACGCTCACCTGCTCGGCCGACAGCTCGATGCGGCCAGCCTGGTCGTAATGCTGGCCGAGCTGATCCTGCGCGCGCGGGTGTTCGTAATGGATGCGTGCCTGCAGGGCGCGGTGCCGCCCGGCCAGCTCGCGCACCCGGGCGCCAAAGGCATGGGCCCCACCGTGGCGCGCCGCGTGCAGAAAGTGCACGGGCCGCTGCGGGGCGCGCTGCACCAGGTGCTCCAGCATGGCCATCATGGGGGTGATGCCCACGCCCGCGCTGATCAGCACGGCAGGCGCTTCGGCCTGATCATCAAGCACGAAGTCGCCCATGGGCGGGGCCACGTCGAT
Source organism: Curvibacter gracilis ATCC BAA-807 (assembly GCF_000518645.1). GTDB lineage: Bacteria > Pseudomonadota > Gammaproteobacteria > Burkholderiales > Burkholderiaceae_C > Curvibacter > Curvibacter gracilis. The sequence goes on from NZ_KI912467.1 coordinate 47,420, forward strand.
CAGGTCGCCCTCTTGCACCTGGGTGTGCAGCACGTTCGACACCATGCCGGCCGGCGTGGCCGCCTCGCCCCCCTGCCCGGCCTCGCGCTTGACCGAGATCCGCAAGGCCTGTTCACCCGGCGCGGCCGACAGGCTGTACTGGCGCGGCTGGTGCAGGCCCAGTTCAGGCACCGGCACGCGCACGCTCACATACTGGCCCGGCACGAAGCCGGGCACCGGGCCGCCATCGGCGGGCACCAGGTAGAACGAGGTGATCTCGTCGCTCTCGGCCACCTTGCGCTGAACGCGAAAGCCGCGCCAGCCCGTCCAGCCGCCGGGCTGGGTGGCGGCGGCCTGGTACAGGCCCTCTTCCATGCCGATCAGCAGCTCGGCCAGTTGGCCGTAGGCGGCAGCCCAGGCGGCAATCAGTTCGTCGGTGGCGGCCTCGGCGCCCAGCACCTCGCGGATCGAGGCCAGCAGATGCCGGCCCACGATGGCGTAGTGCTCGCGGCGGATGCCCAGGCTCACGTGCTTGTGGGCGATCAGTTGCAGAACCGGTGCCAGCACCCCCGGGTTGTCGATGTGTTCGGCGTAGGCCGCCACCGCCATGGCCAGCGCCTGCTGCTGGGCGCCCGAACGTTGGTGGCCCTGGTTGAAGATGGCCTTGAGCTCAGGGTTGTGCTCGAACATGCGGGCGTAAAAGTGGCGGGTCAGCGCCACGCCATGCTCCTTGAGCACGGGGGCGGTGGCTTTGACGAGGCTGCGGGTCTGGGTGTCGAGCATGGGGCTTCCTTTTAAAGATGCATTTATCTTACATTTTAAAAACGCCATTCCAACCAAAACCCCTGTGCGCCTGCGGGCACTGCGCTCTCAGGGTTTTTACTTTTCACGAATTACGCATTGCGGACTATATTTACGCAATTCAAAACACCCACGGCGCCATGACCACCCCACAAGACACTGCGGCCCCCGCCGCCCGCTGCCCGATCGACCATGCCGCACTGATGGGCCAGCGCTCGCCCACCGGCTGCCCGGTGAGCCCGGCGGCAGCCGCCTTCGACCCCTTTTCGGACGGCTACCAGCAGGATCCGCCCGAGTACGTGCGCTGGGCGCGCGAGCAGGAGCCGGTGTTCTTCAGCCCGCAGCTGGGCTACTGGGTGGTGACGCGCTATGACGACATCAAGGCGGTGTTCCGCGACAACATCACCTTCAGCCCCTCGATCGCGCTGGAGAAGATCACCCCCACCGGTGACGAGGCCAACGCCGTGCTGGCCCAGTACGGCTACGCCATGAACCGCACCCTGGTGAACGAAGACGAGCCGGCCCACATGGCGCGCCGCCGTGTGCTGATGGAGCCCTTCACACCCGAGGCCCTGAAGCACCACGAGCCCCTGGTGCGGCGGGTGACGCGCGAGTACATCGACCGCTTCATCAACGACGGCCGTGCCGACCTGGTCGATCAGATGCTGTGGGAGGTGCCGCTGACCATCGCCCTGCACTTTCTGGGCGTGCCCGAAGAGGACATGGACCAGCTGCGCCAGTTCTCCATCGCCCACACCGTGAACACCTGGGGCCGCCCCCGGCCTGAAGAGCAGGTGAAGGTGGCGCATGCGGTGGGCAACTTCTGGCAGTTGGCCGGCAAGATCCTGGACAAGATGCGGCAAGACCCCAGCGGCCCGGGCTGGATGAAATACGGCATCCGCAAGCAGGCCGAGTACCCCGAGGTGGTGACCGACTCGTACCTGCACTCGATGATGATGGCGGGCATCGTGGCCGCCCACGAGACCACGGCCAACGCCACGGCCAACGCACTGAAGCTGCTGCTGCAGCACCCCAGCGCCTGGCGCGAACTGTGCGAAGACCGCAGCCTGATCCCCAGCGCGGTGGAAGAATGCCTGCGCCACAACGGCTCGGTGGCCGCCTGGCGGCGACTGGCCACGCGGGACGTGCAGGTGGGCGGCATCGACATTCCGGCGGGCAGCAAGCTGCTGATCGTGATGGCCTCGGCCAACCACGACGAACACCGCTTTGCCGACGCCGACCTGTTCGACATCCGGCGCGACGACGCCAGCGAACACCTGACCTTCGGCTACGGTGCCCACCAGTGCATGGGCAAGAACCTGGCCCGCATGGAGCTGCAGATCTTCATCGACGAATTTGCCCGCCGCCTGCCCCACATGCGCCTGGCCGAGCAGCGCTTCAGCTATGTGGCCAACACCTCCTTCCGCGGCCCCGAGCACCTGTGGGTGGAATGGGACCCGGCCGCCAACCCCGAACACCACCGCCCTGAGGTGCACCAGGCCCTGCAGCCGGTGCGCATCGGCGAGCCCTCGCGCCACACAGCAGCGCGCCCGGTGCAGGTGGAGAGCATCACCCCCCTGAGCGCCGACACCTTGCGCCTGCGGCTGCGTTCGGTCGATGGCCAGCCCCTGCCGCGCTGGACGCCCGGCGCCCACATCGATGTGGAATGCGGCAGCACCGGCCTGTCGCGCCAGTATTCGCTGTGCGGCGACCCGGCCGAGGCCGCGGTGTACGAGATCGCGGTGCTGCGCGACCCGGCCAGCCGCGGCGGCTCGGCCTGGCTGCACGAGCAGCTGCGCGTGGGCGAGCGCCTGAAGATCCGCGGCCCGCGCAACCACTTCCGTTTTGACGAAGGCGCCCAGCGCGTGATCCTGTTGGCGGGGGGCATCGGCATCACGCCGATCCGCGCCATGGCCCGACGTGCCGCTGCGTTGGGCATGGACTACCAGGTGCACTACTGTGGGCGTTCACGCCAGCACATGGCCTACCTGGCCGACATGCAGGCCGAGCATGGCGCTCGCCTGCAGGTGCACGCCAGCGACGAAGGCCTGCGCCTGGACCTGAACGCCCTGCTGCGCACCCACCCACCCGGCACCCAGCTGTATGCCTGCGGCCCCGAACGCCTGCTGCAGGCCCTGGCCGAGGCCGGCGCGCACTGGCCCGAAGACAGCCTGCACACCGAGCACTTCCACGCCCAGGCCACCCAGCTGGACCCGAGCCGCGAACACGCCTTCGAAGTGGTGCTGAAGGATTCGGGCCTGACCCTGCCCGTGCCCGCCGACCAGACGGTGCTGTCGGTGCTGCGCGCCGCCAACATCGATGTGCAAAGCGACTGTGGCGAAGGCCTGTGTGGATCGTGCGAGGTGCGGGTGCTGGGCGGCCAGATCGACCACCGCGACGTGGTGCTCACCCGCAGCGAGCGCGAGGCCCAGAACCGCATGATGGTGTGCTGCTCACGCGCCTGTGGAGATCGCCTGGTGCTGGAACTCTGAGGCCCATCCACCCCCTCTCCAAGGCCCTTCGTTGAAGGGCCTTTTTGCTTTCAACGCTTTATCAACGCCCGATCTGAACAATTGCAGGGTGCTCAGGGAGAAAAGTGCTGCCGGCGGCCCCGATCGGGGGCCGCCGGTTGGCGTCGTCTCCCGAGACAGACACTTCGAATCACACACTCATCGGGAGAACAACGAGTGACAAAGACGCTCTGGATGGCCTTGCTGGCCCTGCTGTTCACAAGTACCAGTTGGGCCGCGGCGACTTACAGCATCACCGCCAACCCTTACACCTCGGTCGGGGGGGCCGCCCCCAGGTTGTACGCCACCACCGACAACGCGAGTGGCTCCTTCACGATGGCCACGCAACTGACTGGCGGCCTCATCAACTCGAATGTGAATGCCTCGGTCACGGCGTTCTCGTTTGACGACGGAAAGGGCAATGTGATCACCCAGGCCAATGCCACCGCCAGGAGCTTCCAGGTGAGCACCGATCCAGGAGGCACCATCACGGCCTTCGATATCACCGTCAGCCTGACGGGCCCTCCCGCACGCAGCATCCGCCTCTACACGGGCGACGGTGGCGGGGTACAAGTGTCCAACGGAGGCCAATCCGCCACACGGACGGGAAACCCCGGCAGTTTCACCCTCACGATCACGGCGGACCCAGTGGTGACCAACACCTCGGTGCCCACACTCTCCGAGTGGGCCTTGATCACCCTGGCAGGCCTGATGCTGGCGGGCGTGGCTCTGAATCAACGCCGTCAACGTCGCACTTTCTGAGCGAAAAGCCCCCGGCCCCTGCCTGCGTCGGCAGGGACTTTTCTGAACGACCCCTCGCAAGGACTCACCCCGCCGTCACCGCCCCCAGGCTCAGGCTGATGGCACGGGCCTCGCGCAGCACCAGCGGCGCAATCGGGCCGTTCAGGCCGGGGTCGAAACCCCCGGTGGCACCGAGCGCCGTCAAAACCGCCACCACCCGGCCGCTGTAGTCGGTGATGGGTGCGGCCACCGCGCTGATGCCGGGCAGCAATGAATCGCGGGCAATGGCACAGCCCTGGGCCCGCACCTGATCGCGCAACTGCTCCAACGTCTGCACGCCCAGGCGGGCCCGCTGCTCAGGGCTGGCCTGGGCCAACTCGCCCTGCAGGCGGCGCCACTGTGCCGCGTCGTCCAGCGTGCTCAGAAACACCTGCCCGGTGGCCGACCACAGGGCCGGCAGCACCGAACCCGCGCGCACATTGATGGTGACGGGCAGCAGCGGCTCTTCGAAGCGCATGATGGTCGGGCCCAGATTGCCCATGATGGCCAGGAAGCAGGTCACACCCAATTCATCGCGCAGGCGGATCAGGGCAGGCTCGCTGCGCCGCACCGGGTCGTTCTGGCGCATGGCGGCCAGGCCGATCTGGATCGCTTCGGGCCCCAGTCGGTAGTGCTGGGTGCTGCTGTCTTGCACCACCAGGTCTTCCTGGATCAGGCTGGCCAGGTAGCGGTGCACCTTGGCGGTGCTTTCATCCACGGCCGTGGCCACCGCCGTCAGGCTGGCCGTGCCCCCCAGGCGGGCCAGGGCCTTCAGGATGCCCATGCCCATTTCAGCCGACTGCACGCGTTGGCGTCGCTCGGGGGTGCGGGGTGGGCTCGGGTCTTCACTCATCAATGGGTTCCTGTGTGTGGCGGGCAACACGCCATTATGGGCAGGCACGGCCCCGGGCCTGAAACCTCCAGCCCCCTGGTGAAAGCCCTAGCAGCAAATTACGCATTGCGAAGTAATCTTACGCAACAACCATTCATCACCCCGTACCCACCTCCCGGAGTCTCCACTTGAAAAAATTTGTCCGCGCCTGCCTGCTGGCCCTGCCTGTACTGCTGGGCCTCCAGGCCGCGCCCACCCTGGCCCAGGCCAACTACCCGAACAAGCCCGTGCGCTGGATCGTGCCCTACCCCGCAGGGGGCGGCTCTGACTTTCTGGCCCGCACCATCAGCCAGGCCTGGGCGACCAGCAGTGGCCAGACCGTGGTGATCGACAACAAGCCCGGCGGCAACACCGCCATCGGCGCGGTCGAAACCGTGCGCTCGGCGCCCGATGGCTACACCATCCTGTCGGCCGACAACGGCACCATGGTGTTCAACCCGGCGCTGTACTCCAAGCTGTCGTACGACCCGGTCAAGGACCTGGCCCCGGTGACGCTGATGGGGCGCTTTCCGATGATCCTGGTGGTGGGCCCGGGCTCTGACGCCAAGGACGCCAAAGACTTCATCGCCAAGGCCAAGGCCCGCCCCGGCAGCATCAACTACGGCTCGGCCGGTGCCGGCAGCCCGCACCACCTGGCCATGGAAATGCTCAAGGTCGAGGCCAAGCTGCACCTGGTGCACATCCCCTACCGCGGTGCCGCCCCGGCCCTGGCCGACCTGGTGGGCGGGCAGATCCCGGCCATGATGGTCGACATGGCCGCTGGCGCCGGCTTCATCAAGGCCGGCAAGGTGCGCCCGCTGGCCGTGGCCAACCCGACCCGCCTGGCACAGTTGCCCGATGTGCCCACCTTTGCCGAGATCGGCCTGAAGAACGTCGAAGCGGCCGCCCTGGTGGGCCTGGTGGCGCCGGCCGGCACCCCGCCCGAGGTGGTGAACTCGCTGCAAAAGCAGATCGCGGCAGCCATCGCCCAACCCGCAGTCAAACAGCGCCTGATCGATTTCGGTGTCGAGCCGGTGGGCAACACGCCGCGCGAATACACTGAGTTGCTGCGCAAGGAAACCGTGCGCTGGCACCGCATCATCAAGGATCAGGGCATCTCGCTCGACTGAGCCTGCCGCCAAGCCCCTGCCGTGGCCGAGATCCCGGCACGGTGATTGCTTGACTGCAGCATGCTGTAGGCGGCTGGTGCGCGCCAGCTGCCACGATTCGCATCGGCCAGACCGTCTCCGGACGATCTGGTCGTTTTTCATTCCACTCCCAGACCCTGCACGATGTTCACCTCCCGCCTGTCGATCGCCAAAAAGCTGGCCTCCCTGCTCTGCCTCATCCTGGCGCTGTTTCTTTGCAGCGGCCTGTACGGCATCTTCAAGCTGCGCGCCATCACGCAGGAGATGAACACCATGTTCGACCAATCGCTGGCCATCGAGCGCATTGCCAGCGATTGGTACCGCAACTTCACCAACGCCGTGCAGCGCACCACCGCCACGGTGAAAAGCAGCGACCCGGCCCTGGCCACCCTGTTCAGTGCCATCGCCATCGAAGGCAGCAAGCAGTCGAGCGTGCAGCAGCAACAGATCAAGGAGCGCCTGGTGGACGAAGGCGACAAGCAGCTGTTTGCCGAGATCGGCGAGCACCGCAAGGTCTTCCTGGCCGTGCGCGACGAGATCAACAAGCTCAAGGCCGCAGGCGACGCCGCCGGTGCCGAGCAGATGTTCAACGACAAGTACATGCCGGTGTCCACGGCCACCGACGGCAAGATCAAGGAGCTGTTGTCGCGGCAACGCCAGCGCCTGGACGAAGCGGGCGAACGCATCCGCTCGGCCAGCACCCAGGCCACCACCTTGCTCACGGTGCTGTGCGCCGGCTCGATCCTGCTGGCAGCACTGCTGGCCTGGCGCATCTCGCTGAGCATCACCCGCCCGCTGCAGGATGCCCGCGAGGTGGCCCACAAGATCGCCAACATGGATTTGTCCGGCAACGTGATCCAGGTGCACAGCGGCGACGAGACCGGCGAGCTGCTGCAGGCCTTGTCGAGCATGCGCACCGCCCTGGAAACCACGCTGCTCGATGTGCGCCAGGTGGCCGACCACATGGCCACCGCCACGGGTGAGATTGCCTCGGGCAACGCCGACCTGAGCCACCGCACCGAAGACACGGCCACGCACCTCCAATCCACGGCCAGCGCGATGGAGCAGCTGAGTGCCACGGTGCACCAGTCGGCCGATGCGGCCAGCACCGCCAATCAGCTGGCCAGCACGGCGGCCTCGGTGGCCGCGCGCGGTGGTGAGGTGGTGTCCAGGGTGGTGACCACCATGGACGAGATCAACCAGAGCTCGCGCAAGATCAACGACATCATCGGTGTGATCGACGGCATTGCGTTCCAGACCAACATCCTGGCCTTGAATGCCGCCGTCGAGGCCGCCCGTGCCGGCGAGCAGGGTCGCGGCTTTGCCGTGGTGGCCGGCGAGGTGCGCAACCTGGCCCAGCGCAGCGCCCAGGCCGCGCGTGAGATCAAGGGCCTGATCGGCACCTCGGTCGAGAAGGTGAGCGACGGAACCCGGCTGGTGCAGGAAGCCGGCAGCACCATGCAGGACATCGTCAACAGCGTGCAGCGGGTGAGCGACATCATTGGCGAGATCACGGCCGCCTCGGTGGAGCAGTCCAACGGCATCCGCCAGGTCAGCACCTCGGTCACGCAGCTCGATCAGATGACCCAGCAGAACGCGGCGTTGGTGGAAGAGTCGGCCGCGGCGGCCCAGAGCCTGCGCGAGCAGGCCGCCCGCCTGGCCGACACGGTGGGCCGCTTCAAACTGCGCCAGGGTGCACCGGCCCTGGCCCAGGCAGGATCGCGCCAGGCCTTGCTGCGCTGAAACCCGGCGCCGGGCTCAGTCCGGTGTCGATGAGGGGGGAGCGGCGGGCGTGACGGGCGCTTTGTGCTGGCCGCGCAAGGCCTTGATGTCACCCAACTTGAGCCCCTCGGGCAGGCCTTGCAGAGCCGGCAGGCGCCATTTGCCCTGCCCCACCCGCTGCGAGCGGTAGATGCCCGTGTGCCCCGAGAACAGATAGGCCACCACGCAGGCCAGCAGGGCATGGACGCCGATGTCGGCGCCAAAGAGCTCCATGGCCATGAAGGTGCAGGCCAGCGGGGTGTTGGCCGCCCCGGCAAAGACCGCCACAAAGCCCAGCGCGGCCAGAAAGCCCAGGGGCAGTTGCAGCAGCGGCGCCAGCGCATTGCCCAGGGTGGCCCCGATGTAGAACAACGGCGTCACCTCACCGCCCTTGAAGCCGCTGCCCAGCGAGGCGATGGTGAACGCCATCTTGGCGGCAAAATCCCACGGGGCCAGCGGATGCTGGAACGACTCCACGATCACCGGGATGCCCAGGCCGGCATAGCGCCAGGCGTCCAAACCCCAAAGCGCTGCCGCCACCAGCAAGCCCCCCAGCAGCGGCCGCAGCGGCGCATAGGCGATGTGGCGCCGAAACAGGGCCGACAACGCATGCGTGCCATTGGCAAACAGCATGCCCACCAGGCCGAACAAGGCCCCCGCCAGCAGCACGGCCAGCACGCTCCAGGCCCCCAGGGCCGGGATCAGGCCGGCCGCGTAATGGGTGTGGTGCACGCCCCAGAGCATGGTGACCTGATCACCCACCACAGCGGCCAGCGCGCAGGCCAGCAGGGCATCGTGACGCAGACGGCCGATGGCCAGCACCTCGAGCGCGAACACGGCCCCGGCCAACGGGGTGCCGAAGACCGAGGCAAAGCCCGCACTGATGCCCGCCATCAGCAGGATGCGGCGCTCGGCGGCCTCCAGCTTCAGCAGGCGGGTGATCTGGTCGGCCAGCGAGCCGCCCATCTGCACCGCCGTGCCCTCACGCCCGACCGAGGCACCAAACAGGTGCGAAACGACAGTGCTCAAGAGGATCAGGGGCGCCATGCGCAAGGGCACCACCTGGCGCGGGTCGTGGATCTCATCGATCAGCAGGTTGTTGCCCGCCTCGACCGATTGGCCCACGCGCAGATAGACCCAGCCCACGGCAAAGCCGGCCAGGGGCAGGCCCCAGACGATCCAGCGGTGGGCCTCGCGCCACTGGGTGGCGGCCTCCAGCATGACCAGAAACAGGGCAGAGGCCGAACCCGCCAACAAGCCCACCACACACGCCAGCAAAAGCCAGCGCAGGGTGAGCGGGAAAAGTGCGAATTGCTCGTTCATTTGGGGATTTGTGTGGGCGCGGAGAGGACGATCCAGACGCCGGAGCAGGCGCCGGGGAATCTTAACAAAGGGCCTGCGGAAGTCCGTCACACCCGGCGCCCCGGCTTCACGCAGAAGCCTCGCAGCACGGTGTAGGATGCTCGTAACGTCTAATTACAAATTGCGAAGAGGCCGAGCCCTGAAAGCCCCTGCGACCTTGACCGCATCCGACAACCCCTCCGCCCAGGGTTCGACAGGCCCTGCCGTCGCGGCACGCCGCTGGCCCCGGCTGGGCATGACCTGGGGCGCCTTGCTGGTGCTGTTGCTGGCTTGCGTTCTGTACTGGGTGCAGTTGCTGCATGAACAGTCCGAACAACGGCTCAACGCCCAAGCCCAGACCCGCCTGCGCGCCGCGCAACTCTCGAGCGCCATGGCCACCCTGGTCGGCACCCAGGTGGCGGGGCTGGACTACCTGGCCCGCACCCTGGCCCAACTGGAAGGTGAGCCCGACCCAGGGCACGCCCGGCGCATGCAGGCCGTGCGCAGCGCCATGCAGAGCTTTCCAGAAGGCAGCCTGGTGCAGATCGCGGTCGCCGACGCCGCAGGCCAGGTGGTTTACTCCACCCAGACTCAAGGCGCGCCTCGCCCGGCGGTATCGATCGCCGACCGTGAGCATTTCCGCGTCCACACGCGGGGCGAGCCCCCTGCCCTGTTCATCAGCCACCCGGTGCTGGGGCGCATCTCGGGGCGCTGGACCTTGCAGTTCACCTTCCCGGTGCTGCGTCAGGGGCGGTTCAGCGGTGTGGTGGTGCTGTCCGTGCCCCCCAGCTACCTGTCTGCCAAGCTGCGTGAAGCCCTGACCGGTGGCAACGATGTGGCCCTGCTGGTGCATCAGGACGGCGCCTACCTGGCCCGCTCGCGCCAGGAAGAGCAAAGCATGAACCGCAGCGTGCCGGCCAGCCGCGAGTTCATGGCGCGACCGGAACGCCAACATGGCGAGTACCAGATCACCTCGGCGATTGACGGCATCGAACGTTTCTATGCCTGGCAGCGCTTGTCCGACTACCCCATGCTGGTGAGCGTGGGGCTGGACCGCGCCGCCGCCTTGGCCGGCGTGCAGCGCAACATCCGGGACAGCCTGCTGCGCAACGGCCTGTCCACCGCCTTGCTGCTGGCCAGTGCCGCCTGGATCGCGTGCTTGTTTGCCCGGGTTCAACGTGAGCAAGGCGCACTGCAGTTGCAACACCAGCGCTATGAGTTGGCCCTGGAAGGCGGGGCCCTGGGGGCCTGGGCGCTGGATGTGACGACCGGCACCTTGAGCCTGGACGCGCGGCTGAGCGCCACCCTGGGCCTGAAGCCCGGTGAGCTGGAGCCGACCCTGGACGGACTGGCCCGCCGGGCCGATGCGCTCGACTGGGGCCGTTTCCGCACCGCGCTGGAGGCCCACCTGAGCGGCGCCAGCGAACGCTTCGAACAGGTGATTCGCATGCAAAGCAGCGATGGCAGGGCCTGCTGGATCCAGTGGCGCGGCCGCTGCACCCGGCGCGATGCCGACGGGGCTGCTCTGGGCCTGCACGGCACGCTGCAAGACATCAGCACCCAGCGGGAAACCGAGGCCGCCCGCGACGAGCTGCAAAAGCGCCTGAGCAAGCTGATGGCCCAGGTACCCGGGGTGGTGTACCAGTACCGGCTGGATCCCCTGCAACGCGCCAGCATCCCGTATGCGAGCCCGGGCATCGAACGCCTGTTCGGTGTCGACGCGTCATCGGTTTTGCACGACGCCGCCCCCCTGGCACGGCGCATCCACCCGGCCGACCAGAAGACGATGGAACAGGCCATCGCCCAGTCCGCACGCGACCTGACCCCCTGGCACGGCGAGTACCGATTGCTGCTCGAGGGGGGCGGCATCCGCTGGCTGGCGGGCAGCGCCAACCCCGAGCGCGAAGCCGATGGCGGCACACTATGGCATGGCTACAGCCAGGATGTGACGGATCGCCATGAGGTGCTGGAGGCCCTGCGCCAGAGCGAAGAGCGCCTGCGCCTGACGGTGGCTGCCGTGCGCGACGGGCTTTGGAGCTGGGACAGCGCCAAGAACCACATCCAGCTTGATGCCCGTTGCATGGAGATACTGGAGCACCCGGCCCAGGAAAGCCGGATCCGCTTCGATGTCTGGGCGGCCCATCTGCACCCCGAGGAGCGCGAACGCGTGATCGAGCAGTTGCAACGCCACCTGGCGCTGGGTGAGGTCTTCGGGCTGGAGCTGCGCATGCGCACCCAGGGCGGCGACTGGCGCTGGGTGGAGTTGCGCGGCCGGGTGTCACAAAACGGCCAGCAGCCGGGCACCCAGGTGATCGGCACCTTGAGCGACATCAGCCAGCGCATGGCCGAGGCGCAATTGCGCCAAGCACTGCTCGACAATGCTGGCGCCATCTTGTTCATCGTCAACGCGGACGGCCACATCCAGTTGTGCAACCAGCGGGCGATCGAGACCTTCTCGGAGGGGGGCCAGCCTCTGGTGGGCCGCGATATCCGCTTCATCCACCCCGACCAGGCCTCGTACGAAGCGTTCGGGCAGCAGTACCCGGCAGTGCGAGCGGGCCAGGAGGTGCAGCTGGACAGTCTGCTGCGCGTGGCCAGTGGCGCCCTGCGCTGGTTCTCGATCTGCGGCACCTTGCTGGACCCCGCCCAGGCGGATGGCGCGCTGATATGGACCTTGGTGGACACCACCGAACAGCGTCAGTCCGAGCAGGCCCTGGGCGCGGCACGTGTCCAGTTGCTGGAGGTGATCAGGCATTTCCCGGGCGGCGTGCTGGTACAGGCCGCCGACGGCACGGTGCTCACCGTGAACCCGACTCTGTGTGAGCTGGTCGGTGACGGCTGCACACCGGAAGAATTGATCGGGCTGTCGCGGGTGGAGGTGCGCCGACGCATCGGGCGCTGCATGCTGCGCAGCCGGCCGCTGCGCCAGTTCCTGGAGGGGCAGTTGGGTGGCCAGGAACTCGAGTTGCCCGACGGGCGCACGCTGAGCATCGAGCAGATCCGCCTGGGCGATGAGGGCACCGAACAAGGCCGGCTGTGGATTGTTCAAGACATCACCCGCCACCGCCGCCGGGAACAGGACCTGCGGCGGCTGGCGGCCACCGACTCGCTCACCGGCCTGAGCAACCGGGGCCATTTCATCGAACAGATGGAGCGGGCCGTGCTGGCGGTGATGCAGGGCGGTGACGAGGGCTGCTTCCTGATGCTGGACCTGGACCACTTCAAGCACATCAATGACAGCCGTGGCCATGCCGCGGGCGATGCGGTGCTGATCCATTTCGCCCAGGTGCTGCAGCACCACCTGCTGCGCGAGGGCGATCTGGCCGGTCGCCTCGGGGGCGAGGAGTTCGGCGTTCTGCTGCCCCACACCACCGCCGAGCAAGGCTTGGCCATTGGCGAGCGGCTGCGCGCCGCGGTGGCCGACTGCCTGATCGACGTGGGCTCGGCGGTGCCGGTGCGGCTCACGGTGAGCATCGGCCTGACCGTGTTGCACCAGGACTCGGCCCACGTGCTGGCGCTGGCCGACCAGGCGCTTTACCAGGCCAAGCACCAGGGGCGCAACCGGGTGGTGTCGGCGTCTGCGCAGTGAGGCGATGCCGGGCCAGCGCAGAGCACCTCAGCGCTGGGCACCTCAGCGCGGCAGCACCAAGGTGGACGCCGTATCGGCATGCAGCACGGCCTCGCCTTGATCGGGCAGGCCTTGCAACTCGAAGCGGATCGGCACGATCTGCCCGGCCAGTGACCGGGCGGGCGCCGACGCCATGCGCACCCGCACCGACACCGTCTGGGCCCCTGCAGGCGCCAGCAGCACCGGCTCGGCATCGAGCAGGCTCAAGCCCTCGGCGCCGCTGACGTGCAACATCACGCGGTGCGGCCGGCCACTGGCGTTCATGAGTTGCAGCCGGTACAGGTTCTCCGCCTCGCCCTGCCCCACCTGGCGCGCCATCACGCTGCGGTCGCGCATGGCGTTCAGGCGCAAGGTCGGGCGCTGCAACCAGCCCACCACCAGGGCCAGGCCCACCAGGCTCAGCAGACCGCCATACAGCCAGACACGGGGGCGGGCCAGAGTCTGCCACCCTTGGGCCTGCTGGTCAGCCCCGCCTTCAAGCCCGCGTGGCGTGCTGAGTCGGATCAGCCCGCGCGGCGCCTTCAGCTGGTCCATCACCCGGTTGCAGGCATCGATGCAGGCGCCACAGGCAATGCAGGCGGCCTGCAGGCCCTGGCGGATGTCGATGCCCACCGGGCAGACCTGCACGCACAGGGTGCAGTCCACGCAGGCGCCCTGGTTCAGCACACGGGCATCGCTGCCGCGCGGGCGCGAGCCACGGGGTTCGCCACGGCGGCTGTCGTAGGCCACGATCAGGGTGTCACGGTCCATCAGGGCGGCCTGGAAGCGGCCATAAGGGCACATGTGCTGGCACACCTTCTCGCGCAACACGCCGGCATGCAGGTAGGTGGCGGCGCCATAGAACAGCACCCAGAAGGCCTCCCAGGGGCCCAGCGTGCCCTGGGCCGCCGCCGGCAACAGGCTGCGGATGGGCGTGAAATAGCCCACCAGGGTGAGGCCCGTCCACAGGCCGATCAGCGCCCAGACCAGGTGCTTGCCACCGCGGCGCAGCAGCTTGCGCGGGCCCCAGGCCGCGGCATCCAGCCGCAGACGGGCCTGGCGGTCACCCTCGGTGCGGTGTTCGACCCATTGGAATATCTCGGTATAGACCGTCTGCGGACAACTGAAGCCGCACCACACCCGCCCGGCCAGGGTGGTGGCCAGGAACAGCAGCAAGGCGCTGAAGACCAGCAGGCCGGTGAGGTAGATCAGGTCTTGCGGAAACAGCACCGCGCCCAGCAGGTGGAAGCGGCGTCCGTCGAGATCGAACCAAATCGCGGGCAGCCCCTCCCAGGTGACCCAGGGCAGACCATAGAAAAGAACCTGGGTGGCCCAGACAAAGGCCCAGCGCCAGCGCGTGAACACCCCCTGGACCGAACGCGCCTGGATGCGCAGGCCCTCGGCCAGACCGGGGATTTCAGGGGGCAGGCCTGGGCCGGCAGAGCGGGCCAGGTGCAGGGTTTGGGCAGGCAGATGAGACAGATCAGACATGCACCCGATGGTGCGACGCCTTCATCTGATCCTTAAGATGCAGTTTTATTGAAAATCAACAAGATCAGATTGCGAGGCCACTCTGCGGTCCACTCTTCCCGCCCCGTCAAAGGGCTTCCGCACAAAATACCGCTGGCGTCACGATTCGGGTGCGGCCGATGTGCCGACGCTGAAGCAGTCCTGCGCGGTGGTCACCCGTGACCAGATAGTCCGCCTCACCGGCAACAGCCATGCCCAACAGAAATGCATCAAACGGATCGTCTGTTTCGGGACCGGTTGGCAAGGTGTTCAGAACCAGCGCCCGCTGCAGGTTGTTCACCATGGCTCCAACGCGGTGCGGCTGCAGGACGGCCTTGAATTTGGGATAGCGACTCGCTCGCCGGACTTCTTCCAGTTGAATCTGCGAAGTGACCACTTCGAAGCGAGCCGCACGCCAAGCTCGGTAGATCACATCCGGCAACCCACGCGGCGAAAGCAAGGCACTCAGCAGGACATTGGTGTCCAGCACGACACGCATCAGTGACTACGTGCCCACTGCACTGCCTCCTCCACGATGGACGTCAAATCCATCTCACTGACCTCGGCGTTGTTGGCTTTGGCCTGCTTGGCCGTCAATTCAAGAATGTGCGACCGCACGGCCTCTTCGATGAAGCGCGAGAGATCGCCCTTGCGGCCGCCGCCCTGGCTGGCGATGAACATCCGAACCGATTGGTCCGTGTCAGGAGAGACTGCAATATTCCAGCGGACAGTAGGCTGCATGATGAACTCGACAAATCGTAGGTTGGTATTTATACGCCCAGCTTGATGTTCAAGCTCGACCCCAGGGATTCCGTGAACACTCAGATTCTGGAATCGAAGAGTCCTTGCACTGAAGATCAACAATGTAATTTGAGTCAAATTTGAATGCGACCCCCTATGCGCGAGCTGCACCGTTACGAACAACTGGCCGAAGAACTGGCCGAAGGCATGCGCAGCGGCGTGCTGCGCGCCGGCGAGCGCTTGCCCTCGGTGCGCGAGACCTGCCAGCGCCGGGGCGTGAGCCCCTCCACCGTGTTCCAGGCCTATGCGCTGCTGGAGTCGCGGGGCCTGGTGGAGACCCGCCCCCGTTCAGGCTTTTACGTGCGCGCCCAAGCCCAGGCCGCCCGCGCCATGCCCCTGATGGCGTCGCCCCAGGCCGAGGCCCGGCCGGTGGCGGTGAGCGAGCTGGCCTTTGCCCTGCTGGGCAGCACGCGGGATGCCGAGGTGGTTCCCCTGGGCTCGGCCTTTCCGGCGCCGCACCTGTTTCCGTTTGACAGCCTGGCGCGCTGCGGTGCTCGGGCGATGCGCCGGGTCAAGCCGGTGCAGATCACCAGCGCCCTGACGGCCGGCGACGAGGGCCTGCGCCAGGCCCTGTTGCGGCGCTACACCCTGCAGGGCATTGCCTTGGCCGACGAAGAGCTGGTGATCACCAACGGCGCCATGGAAGCGCTGAACCTGTGCCTGCAGGCCGTGACCCGCCCGGGCGACGTGGTGGTGGTGGAGTCGCCCACCTTCTACGCCGCCCTGCAGGCGCTGGAGCGCCTGAACCTGCGCGCCGTGGAGGTGGCGACCGACCCGCAGCACGGTGTGGACCTGGCTGCGCTGGACGAACTGCTGCAGCGCCAGAAGGTGGCGGCCTGCTGGTTCATGCCCAACTTCCAGAACCCGCTGGGGGCCCTGATGCCCACCGAGCGCAAACAGGCCCTGGTGGAGCTGCTGGCGCGCCACCACGTGGCCCTGATCGAAGACGATGTGTATGGCGAGCTGTACACCGGGGTGCAGCGCCCGCTTCCGGCCAAGGCCTTTGACCGCCACGGGCTGGTGCTGCATTGCTCGTCGTTCTCGAAGTGCCTGGCCCCTGGCTACCGGGTGGGCTGGGCCGCCGCTGGCCGCCATGGCGCCGCAGTGCAGCGGCTGAAGATGATGAGCTCGCTGGCCACCTCGCTGCCGCCGCAGCGCGCCCTGGCCGAGTACCTGGCTCAAGGGGGCTACGACCGGCACCTGCGCCACCTGCGCACGGCCCTGGCCGCCCAGCACGAACACGCCCTGACCTTGATCGACCAGAGCTTTCCAGCCGGCACGCGGGTCACCCGACCGGCCGGGGGCTATTTTCTGTGGCTGGAACTGCCGGCCCAGGTCGACGCCTTGCGCCTGCACGAACTGGCCCGCCTGCAGGGCATCAGTTGCGCGCCAGGCGTGCTGTTCTCGGCCGACCGCCGCTTCAACCACCACCTGCGGCTGAACATCGGCCACCCGGGCGATGCGCGCTTTGACGGCGCGCTGCGCACGCTGGGGCACCTGGCCACGGGCTTGAACAACGCCCGGGCCTGAGTTCAACCGAACGCAGGGGTGGCCGGCTTGTTGACCGGCTTGCCGGCCGCAGCCCAGGCGTCAAAACCGCCGGCAATCGATTGGACGTGGACATAGCCCATGTCCAGCAGCGAGGCGGCGGCCAGCGCGGCGCGGCCACTGGTCTCAGAGCCTGTTCACGATCTCGCACGGGCCGCGTTGAAGCGCAATCGGGATGAGTGGGTGGCCCGGATGCGCCGCATGGGCCTGTGCCCATGCAAGCAGTCGGGGCGCCATCAATCCGAGTTCGGGCCCGATTTCGCTCCAACCCTTCGGGCAGTGGCCTTTTCGGGCGGTCTGCGGCGTTGCGGCGCTTGTCGATAGCCGGGCTATCGACGGCGCACCGCGCCTTGCATCCCATCCCGAAAAGACCGCTGCGCGACCCGTGGGAGATCGTGAACAGGCTCTTACAGCACAACCCGCAGATCCCGCCGCTGCAGCGAAGGGTCGGCCGCCAGCTTGAACTCGAGCATGCCGCGCGAAAAATGCACGGCGCCCGGGATGTGGCCGGCGGCAAACTCGTCAGCCTCGCGCACATCGATCAGCACATCGGCATCACGCAGGGCCTGCTCGGCCGCGTCCAGACCGACTTCGGTGATGCGGGCCTTGGCGGCCTGCACCAGATCCAGAGGGGTTTTCATGGGGAACTCCAGGTGAGAGGTGAACATGGGGGGGCGCCATCAGCCGCGCACCACGTTGCGCTGCAGCCGAAGGGCCACGGCACCCGGGCTGCGGCCGTTGACCAGTTGGGTGTAGCCGCAGCTTTGCAAGTACTGCCGGGCGCTTTCGGAGCGCATGCCCGATTGGCAGTACAGCACCAAGGGCTGGGCTTTGTCGGGCAGGTGCTGGGCCGCCAGGCGGGGCAAGTCGTTCAGGGGCAGGTTCAAGGCGCCTTCGACATGGCCCGATTGGTATTCGGCAGGGCTGCGCACGTCGACGACCAGCGCCCCCTCGGGCCAGGGCTCGGCGGCGGCGCTGCCACCCGCGCCGAGGAATTTCGAAAACCAGTTCATGGCGGAGCTCTCCATCACATCAAAGATCGGGGTTGAGGGCCAGGCGGGCATTGACCCGGGCCAGGCTGCTTTCGTCAAGGCGGCCCAACAGGGCCTCCAGGCCCAGGCTCTGCTGCAGCACCTCGATGCGCCCTTGCATCAAGGCCAGTTCGGCCGCAGTGCTGTCATTTTCGGCATTCAGCAGATCCAGGGTGGTGCGGTCTCCCACGCTGCGCCCCAGCCGGGTGGCCGCCAGGCGGGCCCGGGCGGCCTGCAAGCCGGCTTGCAGGGCGGCAAGACGCGCGGGCGCGGTGTTCAAGCTCAACCAGGCGGAGCGGCTTTGCTGGCTGATCTGCAGCCGGGCCTGGTCCAGTTCAGCGCGCGCCTGTTCCACGGCCTGCACGGCCTCTTGCTGACGCGCATCACGCCAGCCCCCGGTGTACAGGGGCACGCGCAATTGCAGGCCGATCATCTGCTGGCGGGCATCGTTGCTGGCCTGGCCATAGTCGCCCGACCCTGTCAGATGCTGGCGTGAGGCCTGGGCCACCAGGTCCAGCGAGGCCGAGGCGGCGGCACCGAGGCTGCGCACCTCAGCCTCGGCCACGGCCACCCGGGTCTGCAACAAGGCCAGGCCGGGGTGATCGGCCAGGGCCTGCTCGCGAACCTGCTCCAGCGGGGCTGGCGGGAGCGGCGCATCGGCGGCCGAGGGTGGGGCCAAGGGCAACTGAAGCCCGGGGAGGCCGCTGGATTCACGCAAGGTGGTGAGGGCCAGCTGCAAGGCGTTGTCGGCCTCCAGCACCTGGGCCTGCAGCGCCTGGGCCCGGGCTTCGGCCTCATGGATGTCGGTGACCGGGGCATCGCCCAGCCGAAAGCGGTCGCGGGCCTCGACCAGCATGCGCTGGACGGCCCGCGACTGGCTTTGCAGCAGGCTCAGCCGCCGGGCCGCCAGCACCGCTGCGAAGTAGCGCTGGCTGGTGTGCAGCATCAGGTTCTGGCGCGTGAGGCGGGCCTCCAGTTCGGCGGCCTCCGCGGCCTGCTCCAGCTGGGCGCTGCGGGCACGGCGCTCGCCATTGATCAGGGGCTGCCGCAGGCCCAGGGTCCATTGGCTGGCCCGCCCACTGTCGATCGAGGTACCGAACCAGACCCCGGTGGACTGGCCAAACCCAGGGGCCGAAAAGCCCGCGCCCGTCATGGATGAACTGGCCGTCGTCAGGCCGGCACTGCCTGTGACTTCGATGCCGGGGCGCCACAAGGCACGCGCCTGCTCACGCCGCGGGGCCGCCTGCCCCGCCTGGGCCTGGGCCCGGGCGGCTTCGGGGTCGTTCTGGCCGGCGGCGCGCCAGACCTCCATCAGGTCGGCTGCCGGGGCGGACAGCGAGGCCAGCAGGGCCGCGGCCGCCAGCAGGGTCTTGGCGACTCGCATGGCTCAGCAGCCGCCCGGCACACCCAGCTTGCGCAGGATGCTTTCCATCAGGCACCAGTGGGTGATGGCGCTTTGCAGCAGGTTGAGGCCGACAAAGGCCGTGAACGCCAGCCACCAGGTGCTGAGGAACAAAGGGCTGCCGGGCACGCCCAGGGCCAGTGACAGCAAGATGAAGGTGCCGGCGACCAGGCGCACGATTTGCCACGATTTCATGAAAAGACTCCTTGGGATTCAGGTGGAGGAAGGCGGCGCATGACGGCGCCGGTAGGCCGCGTAATACAGCGTGGGAATGAGCACCAGGGTGAGCAGCGTGGAGACGCCGATGCCGAAGATCAGCGAGATGGCCAGGCCATTGAAGATGGGGTCGTCCAGGATGAAGAAGGCGCCCAGCATGGCCGCCAGGCCGGTCAACAAAATGGGCTGGGCCCGGGTGACGGCCGAGTGGACGATGGCCTGCTTGAAGGGCACGCCTTCACGCAGTTGCAGGTGGATGAAATCGACCAGCAGGATGGAGTTGCGCACGATGATGCCGGCCAGCGCGATCATGCCGATCATGCTGGTGGCGGTGTACTGCGCCCCCAGCAGGGCATGGCCTGGCATCACGCCGATGATGGTGAGCGGGATCGGGGCCATGATGATCAGGGGCGTGAGGTAGGAGCCGAACTGGGCCACCACCAGCAGGTAGATCAGGATCAGGCCCACGCCATAGGCGGCGCCCATGTCGCGGAAGGTTTCGTAGGTGATCTGCCACTCACCGTCCCACTTGAGGGCGTAGGCGCGCTGAGACTCGGCGGGCGCCTGGAAGAAATACGCCTGCAAAGCCCCGCCGCCCGGCGGCACCAGGGCCTGGATGTCGCCACGCATCTTGAACAGGCCATACAGCGGGCTGTCGATGCGGCCGGCCATGTCGCCGGTGACGAAGTTCACGGGCTGCAAATCCTTGTGGTAGACCGGCTGCTCGCGCAGGCTGTCACTGAGGCGGACCAGCTCGCGGATGGCCACCGGGCGGCCCGAGGGGCCGCGCACCTGCAACTGCAGCAAGGCGTCCAGATCGCCCTGGCGCTCAGGGGGCAGGCGCAGCAACACCGGTGTGGGGTACTTGCTGGCATCGTGCAGGTAGGTGGCGGCCTCACCGCTGAGGCCGGCGCGCAGGGTGGCCACGATGGCGGCCTGCGGGACGCCTGCGGCAGCGGCCTTTTGACGATCGATCAGCACCAGCTTGCGCGGGGCTGCGGCGATGGAGGAGTCGTCCACATCGACCACCGAATCGGTCTTCTCGAAGATGGCGCGCACCTGCCGGGCCAGGCTGAGCCGGCCTTCGGCCGTGGGGCCGTAGATCTCGGCCACCAGCGGGGCCAGCACGGGTGGGCCGGGGGGCACTTCGACCACTTTGACGTTGGCACCGAAGCGCTGGCCGATCTGCTGCAGCGCCGGGCGCAGGCGGGTGGCAATGGCGTGGCTTTGCTCGCTGCGGTGATGCTTGTCGACCAGGTTGACCTGCAGGTCACCCAGTTCGCTGCTGGCGCGCAGGTCGTACTGCCGCACCAGGCCGTTGAAATTGATCGGGGCCGCCGTGCCGGCATAGGCCTGGTAGTCGGTGACCTCGGGCTGCCGGGCCAGGTAGGCGCCGAGTTCGTGCAACACGGCGGCGGTCTGTTCGACCGGGCTGCCGGCGGGCAGATCGACCACCACCTGGAACTCCGATTTGTTGTCGAAGGGCAGCATCTTGAGCACCACCAGACCCGCCACCGGCAAAGCCACCGACAGGGCGATCAGCCCCGCCACGGCCAGGCCCAGCAGCCGGCGATTGCGGGTGCCCCGCTGCTCATCAAGCAAAGGGGTGAAGATGCGCTGGAAGCCCTGCTCCAGCCGCGAGGCAAGACCGGTGGCCGAGCCATGTGCGGTGGCCCCGGCGCCTGGAGCCTGGGGCTTCATCCACAGGCGCGACAACCACGGCGTGACGATGAAGGCGATCAGCAGCGACAGCAGCATGCCCATGCTCGCATTGATGGGGATGGGGCTCATGTAGGGCCCCATCAGGCCGCTGACAAAGGCCATGGGCAGCAGGGCCGCGATCACGGTGAAGGTGGCCAGGATGGTGGGGCCGCCCACTTCGTCCACCGCGCCGGGAATGAGTTCGGCCAGGGTCTTGCCGGGGTACAGCAACTGGTGGCGGTGGATGTTCTCGACCACCACGATGGCATCGTCGACCAGGATGCCGATGGAGAAGATGAGCGCGAACAGCGACACCCGGTTGAGGGTGAAGCCCCAGGCCCAGGAGGCAAACAGGGTGACGGTGAGGGTCAGCATCACGGCACTGCCGACGATGGCGGCCTCGCGCCGGCCCAGCGCGATGAAGACCAGGGCGACCACCGAGGCGGTGGCGAACAGCAGCTTCTGGATGAGCTTTTGCGCCTTGTCGTTGGCAGTGGCCCCGTAGTTGCGGGTTTCGGCCACGTGCACGGCCTCGGGGATGAGGGTGTTGTGCAGCTGGGCCACACGGGCCATGACGCCGTTGGCCACGTCGATGGCGTTCTCGCCAGGCTTCTTGGTGATGGCCAGGGTGACGGCGGGGTACTCGCCTGCAGGGGCCGCCTGGGGGCCTGCGCCCTGCCCGACCACGCCGTGCCACACCAGGCTGGTGGCCGCAGGCGCGCCATCGCGCAGCTCGGCCACATCGCGCAAAAAGACCGGGCGCCCTTCACGCACCGCCACCACCACCTCGGCCACCTCGCGGGCACTGCCCAGATACGGGCCGGCTTCGAGCGCCAGGGCCCGATTGCCCTGCAGCAGATCGCCCAGGGGCGCGCCCTGGTTGGCGCCTTGCAGGGCGCGGCGCAGGTCGTCCACAGTGACGCCCAGGGCGGCCAGGCGGGCCCCATCCAGCTGCACCTGCACAGCATGCCCCGGGCCGCCCACGGTGCGCACCTCGCGCGTGCCGGGCACGCGCTTGAGCTCCAGCTCCAGGCTGTGGGCCACGCGCTCGAGGTCATAGGCGCCGATGGCGGGGTCGGGGCTGTACAAGGTCAGGCTGACGATGGGCACATCATCGATGCCCTTGGGTTTGATCAGGGGTTCGAGCACGCCCAGGCCCGGGGGCAGCCAATCGCTGTGGCTGCGCACGGTGTCGTGCAGGCGCACCAGGGCCTCGGTGCGCGACACGCCCACCTTGAACTGCACGGTGACCACGGCCAGGCCGGGGCGCGAGACCGAGCTGACATGCTCGGTGCCTGCCATCTGGGCCAGCACCTGCTCGGCCGGCGTGGCCACCATCTGCTCGACATCGGCCACGCTGGCACCCGGGAAGGGAATCAGCACATTGGCCATGGTGACGTTGATCTGGGGCTCTTCCTCACGCGGGGTGACCAGCACGGCGAACAAGCCCAGCAGCAGCGCCACCAGGGCCAGCAGGGGCGTGATCTGGGCGCTCTGGAACAGCGCGGCGGTGCGGCCTGCCAGACCCAGGCGGGGGGTGCTTGGGGTGGAGCGGTTCATGTCAGCGCACCTGGGCCGCAGCAGCCTGGGGGTCAAGGGCGACGGATTCGCCCTCGCGCAGGCCGGTCAGCACCTCCACCTGATCGCCGCGGGCTTCGCCCAGGCGCACCTGGCGCAGCACCGGGCGGCCCTCGGCCGTGATCACATACACCGCCTGCAACTCGGCCCGCCGCAACACGGCGGCTTGGGGCACCAACAGCCTGGCGGGTGCCGCACTGAGCACGCGCCCTGGCAGCCACACCCGGGCAAAGCGGCCCGGGGCCAGCGCCGCAGACATCTCGGCAGGCAAGGTCAGGCGCAGCGTGCGGGTGTGGCTGACGGGGTCGACGGCAGGCAGCCACTGCCCCTGCGGCAGCTCGAAGGCCGGCAGGCCGTCCACCTGCACGCGGACCGACCCCTGCCCGGCAGCCAGCGATTCGGGCACCTGGACGCTGAGGCGCAGCGAAGCCGGGTCGAACAGGGTGAGCAAGGGCCGCCCGGGCGAGGCCAGGTCGCCCAGGGACACGGGCAGCTCGCTGATCACCCCCGCATACGGCGCACTCACGCTGTAGTAGCCCGACTGGGTGTGCGCGGCCGTGGTTTGCGCGGCCGTGGCGCGCACCTGGGCCTGGGCCGCCCGCAAGGCGGCCAGGCTGCGCTCCAGCGCGGCCTGGCTGACGTACTGCTGCTCGAACAAGGCCTGCTGCCGCTGGTGTTCACGCTGGGCCTGGGCCGCCAGGGCCCGGGCGGCCTCCAGCTGGGCCTGGCTGACGTCGACGCCCGATTGGGCAGCGCGCGCATCGAGCCGCACCAGCAACTGCCCAGCCCTCACCGCCTGACCCGCCTTCACCGGCAAGGCGACGATGGCCCCCTGGACCTGGGCCGCGATCACGGTCTGCCGCCCGGCCTCGACCACCGCGTCCAGGGCGGTGCCTTGGGCACCACCGGCCACCGCTGCCACAGGCACCGATTTCAGCGCAGCTGGTGAAGCGGCCCCAATCGGCAGGGTGGCCGCCATGCCCAGGGAAAGGGCCAGGGTGACAAGGGGTCGGAGTTTGATGGACATCGGTTTTCGGCAGAGGGTTGCATGACTGTTTGCTTAATTCATTATTTAGCTATTCAGTTAAATAGGCAAGTGATACCATTCAACGCAGTGGAGCCGACCACCATGGCCGGCCGCTAGCCATGGAAGTGCTGACGATGGAAAACATGCCGCAAGAGGCCCTGGAAGAGGTGGCCGCCTACTTTCAGGTGCTGTCGGAACCGACCCGGCTGCAACTGCTGAACCTGCTACGCGCTGGCGAGCGCAATGTGGGCGATCTGGCCCTGGCCTGCGGCTTCACGCCGGCCAACATCTCGCGCCACCTGAGCCACCTGACCAAGCACGGCCTGGTCAGCCGAGAGGCGCGCGGCACCAGCGTGTACTACCGCATCGCGGATGAATCGGTCTACCAGTTGTGCGATCTGGTGTGCGGCAACATTGCGCGGCTGTATGAGCGCGCCCAGAAGCGGCACACCGTGTTTGCGCGGGAAGGCGATTGAAGCCCTGCGCCGCCCCATCAGGTTGAAGTTGGCCTCAACGGCGGGCAAAATGGCGCGCCCCCATCGGGAGCGGAGAACACCATGGAAAAAAGAGACTTCATGACCCTGGCCGGCCTGGCCCTGAGCACCCTGAACGCCCCGGCCCGGGCGCAGACCCAGCCGGCGGCCAGTGCAGAGCCTGTGCTGCTGACGGTGACCGGTGCGGTGGGCAAGCCCAACCGCGGCGCGCTGGACCATGCGCTCGACCAGATGATGGCCAAGCAAGGCATCGAGTTCAAACAGGCCACCACCTTCACGGCCAGCAGCCTGGCCCGGCTGCCGGCGATCAGCATCCGCCCCAAGCTGGAATACGACAGCAAGCCTCACGAACTGAGCGGCCCGCTGCTGACCACGGTGCTGGAGGCCGCAGGTGTGACGCTGCAGCCCACACGCCCGATCGAGCTGCGGGCCGTGGATGGCTACAACGTGACGTTGACGGTGGCCGAGATCCGCGAGCGCCAGATGATCGTGGCCACCCACCTGGACGGCAAACCCATGGGCCTGGGCGGCCTGGGCCCCCAGTGGGCGGTGTACGACCCGGAGCACATTCCCTCGCTCAAGGGCAAGCCCCTGAACGAAGGCTTTGCCAAGTGCCCTTGGGGCCTGTACCACATCGGCGTCAAGCCTGCGTGAACGCCAGTGGGCGGGTGCCGGGATTGGCGCCCGCAGGGCCGACGGACGGCAAGATGGCGCAATAATGCTGGATGGGGCTCAGCCCTCCACAACCCGTCGGCTTCACCGTTCCCATGACCCTGTTTTCGTTGCCGCCTGTGCATCTGGCCCGTCGGGCCGCCCTGCCCCTGGCCCTGCTGCTGTCCCTGTCGGGCTGCAGTCTGTGGAGCAGCAAGCCCGCGCCGGGCCACTCGGCCTACCAGGCCGAGCAGTTCCAGCCCAACGAGAATTTCTCGCGTCTGTTCGACGCCAGCGCAGAGACCACCTGCGAGGCCGCTCGCCGGGCCTTGCTGAGCCAGGGCTATGTGATCACCCAGGCCAAGCCGGCCAGCATCAATGGGCAGAAAAGCTTCCAGCCCGATGGCGACACCCACCTGGAAATCACGTTCACCATCGTGTGTGTGCCCGATGGGCGCGACAAAAACATTGCCACGGCCTATGTGACGGCACAGCAGGACCGCTACGCCGTGAAGAAAAGCAGCTCGGCCACCAGCGTGGGGGTGAGCGCCATCGGCTCGATCTCTCTGCCGCTGTCGTCCACCCAGGATTCGATGGTGAAAGTGGGTTCGGAAACGATCCTGGCGCCCACCTTCTACGACCGCTTTTTTGGCCTGGTGAGTCGCGAGGTCAAAGACCTGCCCTGAGGTCGCCGACCGGCAAGGCCGGCTCTGGCAGATCCACCAGCCCAGGGGTGCCGACCACCGGTGCCTCCAGCGGCAGTTCGATGCTGAAGCAGGTGCCCTGGCCCGGCTCGCTCTGCACGGTGATGCTGCCCCCCAGCACGCGGGTCACCAGGGTCTGGCAGATGGCCAGGCCCAGGCCGGTGCCACCGCGGCCCAGGCGGGTGGTGTAGAACGGATCGAAGATGCGCCGCAGGGTGTCGGCTGACATGCCCCGCCCCTGGTCACGCACCTCCAGCCGCACCCGGCCCTGGGGCAGGTCCTGTGCGCTGATCAGCACCTCGCCCGCAGGCAGGTCTTCGTAGGCATGTTCGATGGCGTTGCTGAGCAGGTTGAGCAGCACCTGGCCCAAGGGCCCGGGGTAGCTGTCGAACCGCAGGCCCGCAGGCACCTGGGCCACCACCTGCAGGCTGCCGCGGCGCAAGGTGGGCTGGTGCATCTGAAGGATCTCGCGCACCACCTCGTCAAGCATGAATTGGCGCCGCTGCAGGCTGGTCTGGTCGGCCGCCACCTGCTTGAAGGTGGAGATCAGATCGGCGGCGCGGCTGAGGTTCTTGAGCAGCATGGCCACCGCCTCGGCGGTCTGACTGACGTGCAGGGCCAGGCCGCTGCGGGTCAGCCCCTGGCTGGCCACGCGCCCGAACTGCTCCACCTCGGAGCGCAGCGTGGTGGCCACCAGCACACTGTTGCCGATGGGGGTGTTGAGCTCGTGGGCCACGCCGGCCACCATGCGCCCCAGGGCCGCGTGCTTCTCAGAGCGCAGCAGCTCGTCCTGCGTGCTGTGCAGCGAGGCCATGGCCTCGGTGAGTTCCTGGTTGGTCTGCGTGAGGGCCTGGGTGCGTTGCGCCACCGCAGCCTCCAGCATGTGGTTCATCTGCTCCATCTGCTGGCGGGCGCGTCGTTGGTCGCTGATGTCCACGATGCCGAACAGGTAGCTGCGCATGCCTTCCAGATCGAGGGTGCGGCCTGATGCCACGCAGTCGAGCACCCGGCCATCGCGGTGCCTCAATGCGATCTCCAATTCGTCCACCGCGCCGTCGCGGCGCAGGGTTTCGTACAGGCGATCACGGTCATGCGTCGAGACAAACAGGCCGAACTCATGAGAGCCATGCCCCACCACCTGCTCAGGCGCGTAGCCGAACAGGCGCAACCAGCTGCGGTTGACGTCGTAGTACAGCCCGTCGTCGCCGATCACGGCCAGGGCGGCCGGAGAATCCTGGAACAGCAGGGCCAGGCGCCGCTCACTGGCCTGCAGGGTGGCCTGCGCCCTTTTTTCTTCCACGATGCTGCGGTTGACGCCCAGCAGGCCGGTGAGCTCGCCAGCCTCGTCAAACAAGGGGATCTTGACACTGTGGAATGGCACCATGACGCCATCAGGACCGGCCAGTTCGGCCTCGGGCTGCACCAGGGTCTGGCGGTGCTGGTAGACCCATTCATCGTCGTCGAGTGATTTGCTGCGGACCCGTTCGCCCACCGGCAAGGCGTTGGTGTGCTGCAGCAACTGCTGCTTGGTGGTGCCCATGAAGCTGGCCATCCACTGGTTGACCAGCAGGTAGTTGGACGCGGTGTCCTTGACGAAGATGCCCATGGGTATGGCATCGACCACGCGCTCCAGCAGGCGCCGGCTGTTGCGCAACTCCTCCTCGGTCCGCTTGCGCTCGGTGATGTCCACCAGCTGGCTCTGCCATGCAGCCTGACCTTGCCAGGACACGGGCAGCATGTAGGTGAGCACCGTGCGGATCGCGCCGGACGGGTGGCGCAGATCCATCTCCATGCCTTCGATGCGCCCATCGCTTTGCAGTCGCTGCAGCAGGCGGTCCCGCGCCTGGGTGTCGGCATGCAGGTTCAGATCACGGATGTTGTGGCTGAGCAATTGTTCTCGGGTGTGCCCCACCAGCCGGCACAGCGCATCGTTGCAGGCCAGCGTGTGCCCGAAATCGTGGGTGGAGAAGATGCGTGCCGGCGTGGGGCTGCCGTAAAAGGCCGACTCAAAGCCCTGCTGCAGCGCACGCAAGGCTTCTTCGGCCCGGTGACGCTCGGTGATGTCAATGCCCATGCACACGAGTCGTACCTGCCCATCGAACTCGGGCAGGCGGAACAAAGAGCACAGCTGCCAGCGAGGCTCCCCCTCAGCGGTGTTGATGCCCAATTCAAAGCACTTCGGCGGCCCTTCATGACACAGTTGCTCGAAGGCCAGCCGCCATTGGGCGTGGCCGGCCGAACTGTCGTCGGCCCAACCCGGGACGAGTGCCGAAAGTGTCTGCCCCATCGCCCGCGCACTGGAGATGCCAAACAGCTGCTCGGAGGCGTTGTTCCAATACAGCACACGCCCCTGCAGGTCGTACTGCTGCACCGCCACGGCGGGCGTGTTGTCCAGCAAGGCCTGCAGGCGGGTCTCGCTGAGGACCAGCGCCTCACGGGCCAACTCTGCCGCGGTGATGTTCTGCCACACCCCGACCATGCGCGCCCCAGCTGGGTCATGCACGACCTGGGCCCTGACGAGGGCCCACTGGAGCTCACCCGTTGGCGCCACAAGGCGGTATTGGGTGTTCAGCAGCCCGCTGCCCCAGGCCTCTTCCACCGCCTTGGCCACGCCGGACTGGTCTTGCGGGTGGATGAATTGGCGGCAGAAATCCGCCCAGTCCCAGGGGGATACCAGGCTGGCCAGGGGGCTGATGGGGGTGTTCGCGGGCGCTTCGTCGTCGGTGCCCCAACGCACCAGGCCGGAGGCGCGGTCCAGCTCCCAGTAGATCAGGCCGGCCACTTCAACCGCCAGGCGCCAGCGTTGACGGCTTTCCAGCACCAGCTGGGCTTGCCGATGCTGCCGGGTGATGTCGCGCATCTGGCCGAACCAGCCGATCACCTCGCCCTGATCCAGGCCGCGGCCAGCATCGCCTTCAGTCTGCCGGGTGGCTCCAGCACGCTCGGGAATCAGGTGCAGCAGAATCATCCGAGGCTGCTCTTCGCCCCTGGGCACCGAGATCTCCTCACGCACCTCCTCGCCACGCAGCACACGGTCGATCAAGGGGCGCATGGTGTTGCAGATGCCCTCATCCCAAAGCTCTTCGATGCTGCGCCCCACCAATTGCTCAGGGCGCAGCCCCAAGGCCCGGGCGTAGCGTTGGTTGACCCACAGGCAACGCCTGTCTGGCCCCCAGTGCGAAAGCATGGATGGCACGTGTTCAGCAATGTTCTCGAAATGGCGGCTGCGGGCCTCGTAACGCTGACGAGCCAGGGCCAGCCCGATCAATTGCTGCTCACCATCGCGAAACACCTGATAGAACAGGTAGGCACCCAAGCCAAAGGCAAGCACCCAGCCCGCCACGGTGCGTTGCAAGGCGAGCACCGGCAATTCCGCAAAAGAGCCCAAGCCTTGCAACTCGAGCGCCAGCATGGCCCCCAGCGAAAGCAACATCGACAGCAACATGGTGCGCCGACCCAGCATCCATCCACTGAGGGCACCGATCAAGATGTAGGCACCCGCCAGCAGAGAACGGTCCAGTGCCGTGAATGCCGCGGAACAACTCACCCAGGCCATGACACCCAGCCACAGACACCAGGCGGCCGCGCGCCACGCAGCACGGCGCAGACACAGCAGGGTCGCGGCTGAACCGATCAGCGCGGCGATCGGGCCCGGCATGCCCGATGATGGCGGTACCTGTGCGATCCACTGGCTCAGGCCCATCAGCAGCGCGCTGCAGGCCACCAGCCAGGCCAGGCGCTGCAAATGGCGCTTTGCCAGGTCCGCGCGCAACAAATCCATGGCTGCATCGGCATCGAACATCCAAGCTTCTTCGTGAGCCATTGCACCGTTCCATGACATGGGCCCAGGCCCAAACAAGTGAAAACAATCTCCTGGCGACCAAGCACACCGGAAGACTGTGTGCTGCCAAGTGGCGGCAAGCAGATGATAGGTGGCCTGACAAAGGGCAGCAGCCCGGCACAACCCCAATGCAGCGCCCGTGCATGAAAATGGAACAGAAAACAAAAAACCCCGAGAAGTCGTTTAGACTTTCGGGGTTTTTGCGCTGAGGGCATCGGCATGCCATCAGCAATGTTGGTGGGCGATACATGGATCGAACATGTGACCCCTGCAGTGTGAATGCAGTGCTCTACCGCTGAGCTAATCGCCCTTGTCGCTTATCGTGTCGCGCTTTACTTTTCGTTTAGCGCTTCACTGCGTCAAGAACTCTATTATTGCACAGTTTTTTAGCTGTTTTCGAAAGTTCGCCAAATTGTTTTGCCGCCACTCGATTTATCGAGCTGGGTCATGACATCGGCGTGTGCCGCCAGCTCTTGTTCGCTGGCCTCCAGCACCGGCAGCTCGATGCCGCTCAAGTCGAAAGCGACCACCTGGGTCTGGGTCTCCTCCTCGGAGCCGGCATCGATCAGCAAGGCATCCTGGCCTCGCGTCATGTACACATAGACATCGGCCAGCAGCTCGGCATCCAGCAAGGCGCCGTGCAAGGTGCGCCCCGAGTTGTCCACGCCGAGGCGGTCACACAGGGAGTCCAGCGAGTTGCGCTTGCCCGGGAACATCTCCTTGGCCATGGCCAGGGTGTCGATCACGCCGGTGACGTAGCTCCTCAACGGGGGGCGGCCCAGCAGCTCGAGTTCTTTGTTGAGAAAGCCGACGTCGAAGGCAGCGTTGTGGATGATCAGCTCGGAGCCCTGGATGTAGTCCAGGAACTCGTCGACCACGGCCGCGAACTTGGGTTTGTCGCGCAGGAACTCGGTGGTCAGCCCGTGGATGCGCAAGGCATCTTCGTGGCTGTCGCGCTCAGGGTTCAGGTAGTAATGCAGGTTGCGGCCGGTCAGCTTGCGGTTGACGAGCTCGACACAGCCGATTTCGATCACCCGGTCGCCGTTCTCGGCGGACAGGCCGGTGGTCTCGGTGTCAAAGACGATCTGGCGCGACATCAGTGGTTCTCTTTGGCGTGGTTGATCGTGTACTTGGGGATCTCGATCGTGAGGTTGTCACGGGCCACGATGGCCTGGCAGCTCAGACGCGACTGAGGCTCCAGCCCCCAGGCGCGATCGAGCAGGTCTTCTTCGGTTTCCTCGGGCTCATTGAGCGAGTTGAAGCCTTCGCGAACGATCACGTGGCAGGTGGTGCAGGCGCAGCTCATGTCGCAGGCGTGCTCGATGTTGATGTGGTTGTCGAGCAGCGCCTCACAGATGTTGGTGCCGGTGGCCACCTTGATTTCGGTGCCCTCGGGGCAGTACTCGGGGTGAGGCAGGATTTTGATGACGGGCATGGCAATGGGTCGTTGAGGGGGTGGGCCTTGGATGGTGGCGTCAGATTCGGGTATCAGAGCGAGTCGACCTGGCGACCGGCCAGTGCCTGCTGGATGCCCCGGTTCATGCGGCTGGCGGCAAAGGCTTCGGTGCCCTTGGCCAGCGCTTCGGTGGCGGCTTCGATGGATTTGGCATCCTCCAGCGACTTGGCTGCCAAGGCGGCGTCGATCAGGCTGTCGAGGGTGGCGCGTTCGGCATCTGACAACAGGTCACCATCGGCCTTCAGGGCGCTGCGGGTGGCCAGAACCATGCGGTCGGCCTCCAGACGGGCCTCGGCCAGCGCACGGGCCTGCATGTCTTGCTGGGCGGTGCTGAAGCTGTCTTGCAGCATGCGGGCAATCTGCTCGTCCGACAGGCCGTACGAGGGTTTGACTTCGATGGCCGCCTCCACACCGCTGATCATCTCGCGCGCGGCCACTTGCAGCAGGCCATCCGCGTCCACGGTGAAGGTGACGCGGATGCGCGCAGCACCTGCGGCCATGGGCGGAATGCCACGCAATTCGAAGCGCGCCAGGCTGCGGCAGTCGGCCACCAGGTCGCGCTCGCCCTGCACCACGTGCAGGGCCAGGGCGGTCTGGCCGTCCTGATAGGTGGTGAAGTCTTGCGCCATGGCGGTGGGGATGGTCTGGTTGCGCGGCACGATGCGCTCCACCAGACCGCCCATGGTCTCCAAGCCCAGCGACAGCGGGATCACATCCAGCAACAACAGGTCGCCGGTCTGATCATTGCCGGCCAGTTGATTGGCCTGGATGGCGGCCCCCAGGGCCACGACCTCGTCGGGGTTAAGGTTGTTGAGCGGGGCCTTGCCAAAGTAATCGTGCACGGCCTGCTGCACCTGGGGCATGCGTGTGGAGCCCCCGACCATGACCACACCCTGCACCTCGTCACGCTCGAGTTGCGCATCGCGCAAGGCCTTGCGCACCGCGCTGAGGGTGCGAGCGGTCAGGGCCTCGGTCGCGGTATGAAAATCGCCGCGGCGCACAGGGTGGCGCAAGGGGCCGGTGCTCAGATCGGCCACGAAATCAACCGTCTCGGCATCCGTGAGGGCTTCCTTGCAGGCCCGGGCAGCCACCCGCAAGCGGGCCAGGTCGTGCGCATCGGCAGCCTGGACGCCCGTCTGGGCCAGCACCCAGGCGGCCAAGGCCTGGTCGTAGTCATCACCGCCCAGGGCCGAATCACCCCCCGTGGCAATCACTTCGAACACACCCCGGGTCAGGCGCAGGATGGAGATATCGAACGTGCCGCCGCCCAGGTCGTACACCGCGTAAATGCCTTCGCTGGCGTTGTCCAGCCCATAGGCGATGGCGGCAGCGGTGGGCTCGTTGATCAGGCGCAGCAGTTTGATACCGGCCAGTTGGGCCGCATCCTTGGTGGCCTGACGTTGGGCGTCGTCAAAATAGGCGGGCACGGTGATGACCGCGCCGTACAGGTCGTCGTTGAAGCTGTCCTCGGCCCGGTAGCGCAGCGTGGCCAAAATCTCGGCACTGATCTCGACCGGCGACTTGACGCCGGCCACCGTCTGCAGGCTGACCATGCCCTGCTCCGGCTCGCCCACAAAGCGGTACGGCAGGCGCGACACGTCCTTGAGGTCGTTCAGGCCCCGGCCCATGAAACGCTTCACCGAGACGATGGTGTTCTGGGGATCGGTGGACTGGGCCGGCAGCGCGTCAAAACCGATCTGGCGGCCTCCGCCCTCCAGGTAGCGCACGGCCGAGGGCAGGATCACCCGGCCCTGGGCATCGGGCAGGCATTCGGCCACGCCATTGCGCATGGCGGCCACCAGCGAATGGGTGGTGCCCAGGTCGATGCCCACGGCAATGCGACGCTGGTGTGGATCGGGTGACTGGCCGGGCTCGGAAATCTGGAGAAGCGCCATGGAATTCTTTTCGGGTTCGGGGGATGTGGCAAACGCCACAAATGCGACAAACGCTTATTGTCCCAGTTGATCCAGCCGGGACTCAATGTCGCGCTCAAATCGCGCAATGAACATGAGGGCTCTGACCTGTTGGGCTGCGGCGGCGAACTGCTGTTCGTCGTCCAGCAGACGCCGGCAGGCCTCGATGGCCTGGGCCCGGGCGGCCCTCACTTCGGCGTCCAGCCCATTCAAGGCAGCGGCGCTGTTCGCGTCATCGAGCGCTTCACGCCACTCCATCTGCTGCATCAGGAAAGCCGCCGGCATGGCGGTGTTGTTCTCTGCCTCGATGGGCGCACCGCGCAATTCGCACAGGTAGGCGGCCCGGCGCAAAGGGTCTTTCAGGCGCTGGTAGGCCTCGTTGATGCGCACTGACCATTGCATGGCCACCCGTTGAGCCGCGCCGCCTTGTGCGGCAAAACGGTCAGGGTGGGCCTCACGCTGCAGGTCTTTCCAGCGCTGGTCGAGCGCAGCGCGGTCCTGGGCAAACCGCTCGGGCACGCCGAACAGCTCGAAATCATTGGATTGCAGGTTCATGGCATTCAGTAAAAAAACCGCCAGCACGCAGGTGAAGGCGGTTTCATCAAGCAAGAGGCCGGCCAATGCCGGCCGGCACAGCCCGGTGTCAGACCCGGAAGCTTTCGCCGCAGCCGCAACGATCGCGTTCGTTGGGGTTGTTGAAGCGGAAACCTTCGTTCAGGCCTTCGCGCACGAAGTCGAGCTCGGTGCCATCGATGTAGGCCAGGCTCTTGGGGTCGATCAGCACCTTGACACCATGACCTTCGAAGACGATGTCTTCAGGCGCCAGGTCGTCGACATACTCCAGCTTGTAGGCCAGGCCAGAGCATCCGGTGGTCTTGACGCCCAGTCGCACGCCAATGCCCTTGCCCCGTCGGGACAGGTATCGACTCACATGCCGGGCAGCCGCTTCAGTCAGGGTCACAGCCATGGTTTACTGCGTGTGCTTTTGTCGGTAGTCGTTCACTGCGGCCTTGATGGCGTCTTCAGCCAGGATGGAGCAGTGGATCTTCACGGGCGGCAGGGCCAGTTCTTCGGCGATCTGGCTGTTCTTGAGCGCAGCCGCTTCATCGAGCGTCTTGCCCTTGACCCACTCGGTCACCAGCGAGCTCGAAGCAATGGCCGAGCCGCAGCCATAGGTCTTGAAGCGTGCATCCTCGATCACGCCAGTCTGCGGGTTCACCTTGATCTGCAGCTTCATCACGTCGCCGCAGGCCGGTGCGCCCACCATGCCGGTGCCCACCGATTCATCACCCTTGTCAAAGGAGCCCACGTTGCGCGGGTTCTCGTAGTGGTCTACCACTTTTTCAGAATAAGCCATGATCAGGTCCTCAGTTCTTGGGTGGGTGTGCGCTCAGTGCGCAGCCCATTGGATGGTGCTCAGATCGACGCCGTCCTTGTACATCTCCCACAGCGGGCTGAGCTCGCGCAGGCGGTTGACGTTCTCGCGGATGGTGCCGATGGCGTAATCGATTTCTTCTTCGGTCGTGAAACGGCCGATGGTCATGCGCAGGCTGCTGTGCGCCAGCTCATCGCTGCGGCCCAGGGCGCGCAGCACGTAGCTGGGCTCCAGACTGGCCGAGGTGCAGGCCGAGCCGGACGACACGGCCAAGCCCTTGATGCCCATGATCAGCGACTCGCCTTCCACGAAGTTGAAGCTCATGTTCAGGTTCTGCGGCACGCGGCGCTCCAGACTGCCGTTGATGAACACCTGCTCGATGTCCTTCAAGCCGTTGAGCAACCGCTGTTGCAAGGCATAGGCCTTGGCGTTGCCTTCAGCCATCTCGGCCTTGGCAATCCGGAAGGCCTCGCCCATGCCCACGATCTGGTGCGTGGGCAAGGTGCCCGAACGCATGCCGCGCTCATGGCCACCGCCATGGATCTGGGCTTCCAGGCGCACCCGGGGCTTGCGGCGCACGTACAAGGCACCCACGCCCTTGGGGCCGTAGGTCTTGTGGGCCGTCATGCTCATCAGGTCGATGGGCAACTGGTTCATGTCGATCTCGACACGGCCAGTGGCCTGGGCCGCATCCACGTGCAGCAGGATGCCTTTTTCACGGCACAGGGCACCAATCGCGGGGATGTCCTGGATGACACCGATCTCGTTGTTGACGAACAGCACGCTGATCAGGATGGTGTCGGGGCGGATCGCCGCCTTGAGGGCTTCCAGGTCGAGCAAGCCGTCTTCCTGGACGTCCATGTAGGTCACGTCAAAACCCTGGCGCTCCAGCTCGCGCATGGTGTCGAGCACGGCTTTGTGCTCGGTCTTCAGGGTGATCAGGTGCTTGCCCTTGCCCTTGTAGAACTGGGCCGCTCCCTTGAGGGCCAGGTTGATGGACTCGGTAGCGCCGCTGGTCCAGACGATTTCACGCGGATCGGCACCGATCAGGTCGGCGACCTGAGCACGGGCTTTTTCAATCGCCTCTTCGGCTTCCCAGCCCCAGGCGTGGCTGCGGGAGGCGGCATTGCCAAAATGCTCGCGCAACCACGGGATCATGGCGTCAACAACGCGCGGGTCGACGGGCGTGGTGGCACCGTAATCGAGGTAAATGGGGAAATGAGGGGTCATGTCCATGGCTGGCTCAATCAAAACTGACTTGCTTGCAGAAACGCAACAGCAATCGGGTAGACCGGCAACGCCCGTGGGGCGTGCCAGCGTTCAAAACATCACGACTTGGCGAAGGCATTGCCCAGGGCAAACACCGAATTCGGCGCATTGACACGGATCGGTTTGACCACCGGGGTGCTCGAAATCGCGCGGCGCAACACGGGCTTGTCTTCGACCTGCACGCCCTTGGCGATCTGCTCTTCGACCAGCTTTTGCAGCGTGACCGAATCCAGAAATTCGACCATGCGCTGATTGAGGGCCGACCACAGCTCGTGGGTCATGCAACGGCCGGCTTCGCCCAGGCAGTTTTCCTTGCCGCCACACTGGGTGGCGTCAATGGGTTCATCCACCGACACGATGATATCGGCCACCGTGATGTCGGCCGCCTTGCGACCCAGGGTGTAACCACCGCCCGGCCCACGGGTGGACTCCACCAGCTCATGCCGGCGCAGCTTGCCAAAAAGCTGTTCGAGGTAGGACAGCGAAATCTGCTGACGCTGGCTGATGGCGGCCAGGGTGACCGGGCCATTGTTCTGGCGCAATGCCAGGTCGATCATCGCGGTCACCGCAAAGCGGCCTTTGGTTGTGAGACGCATATCAAGCTCCTTCGTCAGGCTTGGTCTTGTTTCAAATACCTCACGGCAGGGTATGCCGCAGGCTCCGTCCTCACCCCGTTATCCGGCTCTTGGGGCCGGCCCTTCATCGTTCTGGGTTCTTGACTGTTTGCGTCAAGTATATCACTAAGGCCAAATTAAACAGTCAGGTAAAAATACCGATCAGTCACAATTCAATCAATTGGGTCGATAGTACAAACAAATCGGGCTCCTGACCACCGGTTTCTTACGCCCAGGCAAAGGGCAGACTCGATGTTTGAACGGGCTTGCCCCCACAGAGTTCCTGACTACTTTCGCAAAGGCAGAACGACCACATTGTCTGAGCCTGCCGCCCCGAAAGCCCTCTCCCGCAGCAATGCCAACTGGTCTCGCGCCTGGGCCGCCTTCTCGAACTCGAGGTTGCGGGCGTGTTCCAGCATTTCCTTCTCGAGGCGCTTGATTTCGCGCGCAATGTCCTTCTCGCCCATCTCTTCGACGCGGGCTTTTTGCAAGGCAGACTGTTCCAGCTTCTCGGCTTCACGCCCGCTTTTTTCGCTGTAAACGCCGTCAATCAGGTCTCT
The DNA here is from genome assembly GCF_000518645.1 of Curvibacter gracilis ATCC BAA-807. Classification (GTDB taxonomy): domain Bacteria; phylum Pseudomonadota; class Gammaproteobacteria; order Burkholderiales; family Burkholderiaceae_C; genus Curvibacter; species Curvibacter gracilis. The sequence continues at coordinate 83,908 of NZ_KI912467.1, forward strand.
TACCTGCTTGACAATGCTTCGCGGTGTGATGCCGTGCGCTTCGTTGTAGGCGATCTGCTTGAGGCGCCGGCGTTCGGTCTCGCCCATGGCTTTGCGCATGGACTCGGTGATGCGATCGGCATACAGGATGGCGCGCCCATTCAGATTGCGAGCGGCACGGCCGATGGTCTGGATCAGCGAGCGCTCGGCACGCAGGAAGCCTTCCTTGTCGGCGTCCAGAATGGCCACCAGAGACACTTCCGGGATGTCCAGCCCCTCGCGCAGCAGGTTGATGCCTACCAGCACATCGAACACGCCCAAGCGCAGGTCCCGCAAGATCTCGACACGCTCAACGGTGTCCACATCGCTGTGCAGGTAACGCACCTTGACGCCGTTATCCGACAGGTAATCGGTCAACTGCTCGGCCATGCGCTTGGTGAGGGTGGTGATCAGCACCCGCTCGTTCTTCTCGACCCGGATGCGGATCTCCTGCAGCACATCGTCGACCTGATGGGTGGCGGGGCGCACCTCGACCACGGGGTCGACCAGGCCCGTGGGGCGCACCACCTGCTCCACCACCTGGCCGGCATGCTCGATCTCGTAGTTGGCCGGGGTGGCCGACACGAAGATGATCTGACGCATGCGCTTTTCGAATTCCTCGAACTTCAGGGGCCGGTTGTCCAGCGCCGAGGGCAGGCGAAAACCGTATTCGACCAGCGTGGTCTTGCGTGCCCGGTCGCCGTTGTACATGCCGCCCAACTGGCCGATCAGCACGTGGCTTTCGTCCAGGAACATGATGGCATCCTTGGGCAGGTAGTCCGTCAGCGTGGAAGGCGGCTCGCCCGGCGCGGCACCCGACAGGTGCCGGGTGTAGTTCTCGATGCCCTTGCAATGGCCCACCTCGCTGAGCATCTCCAGATCGAAACGGGTGCGCTGCTCCAGCCGTTGCGCCTCCACCAGCTTGCCCATGCCCACCAACTCCTTGAGGCGGCCGGAGAGTTCTTCCTTGATGGTCTCCACCGCGGCCAGCACCCGATCTCGCGGGGTCACATAGTGGCTGGACGGGTAGACCGTGAAACGCGGTATTTTCTGTCGGATGCGCCCAGTCAAGGGGTCGAACAGCTGCAGAGTTTCGATCTCGTCATCGAACAGCTCGATGCGGATCGCCAACTCGCTGTGCTCGGCCGGAAAGATGTCGATGGTGTCGCCCCGCACACGGAACTTGCCGCGCGAGAACTCCATCTCGTTGCGCTGGTACTGCATGCGGATCAGCTGCGCAATGATGTCACGCTGGCCGAGTTTGTCGCCCACACGCAGCGTCATCACCATGCGGTGGTAGCTCTCAGGCTCGCCGATGCCGTAGATGGCCGACACCGTGGCCACGATCACCACATCACGCCGCTCGATGATGCTTTTGGTGCACGACAGCCGCATCTGCTCGATGTGCTCGTTGATGGCCGAGTCTTTCTCGATGAACAGGTCGCGCTGCGGCACATAGGCCTCAGGCTGGTAGTAGTCGTAGTAGCTGACGAAGTACTCCACCGCGTTCTTCGGAAAGAACTCGCGGAACTCGCTGTACAACTGCGCCGCCAGGGTCTTGTTGGGCGCAAAAACGATGGCCGGCCGCCCCAGGCGGGCGATCACATTGGCCATCGTGAAGGTCTTGCCCGACCCTGTGACCCCCAGCAAGGTCTGGAACACCTCGCCGTCAAGCACGCCATCGACCAACTGATTGATGGCGGTGGGCTGATCACCCGCCGGTGGGTAAGGCTGGAACAGCTCAAAGGGCGAGCCGGGGAAAGACACAAACTCGCCCTGGTGCGCCGGCGCGGTATCGGGATGATCAACTTCGGTGGGTTCAGACATGGGCATGCTTGAAAAGTGGAAAAGGCCGTCGTGACAGCTGCCAAGCCGCCCTGGACAACCCAGGTGGCGGCCTGCGGCTAAAATTCAAGCCAATCCGCCAGCCTAACCGAGGCGGCCGATTGACGCTACTGACAACCTTCAAGGACTTCTTTCATGTCTCTCTTCACTGCCGTCGAGATGGCTCCTCGCGATCCGATCCTGGGCCTCAACGAGCAATTCGCAGCCGACACCAACCCCAACAAGGTCAACCTCGGCGTGGGCGTCTATTTCGATGACAACGGCAAGCTGCCCCTGCTGCAATGCGTGCAAGCGGCTGAAAAGGCCATGATGGAGAAGCCGGCAGCGCGCGGCTACCTGCCCATCGACGGCATCGCCGCCTACGACGCCGCCGTGAAGAGCCTGGTGTTCGGTGCCGACAGCGAGCCCGTCACCTCGGGCCGCGTGGCCACCGTGCAAGGCATTGGCGGCACCGGCGGCCTGAAGATCGGCGCCGACTTCCTGAAGAAGGTCAGCCCCGATGCCAAGGTGCTGATCTCGGACCCGAGCTGGGAAAACCACCGCGCGCTGTTCACCAACGCCGGCTTCACGGTCGAGACCTATGCCTACTACGACGCCGAAAAGCGTGGCGTGAACTTTGAAGGCATGCTGGCTTCGCTGAACGCCGCCGCCCCCGGCACCATCGTGGTGCTGCACGCCTGCTGCCACAACCCCACGGGCTACGACATCACCGCTGCCCAATGGGACCAGGTGATTGCCGTCGTCAAGGCCAAGAACCTGACCCCCTTCCTGGACATGGCCTACCAAGGCTTTGGTCACGGCATTGCCGAAGACGGCGCTGTGATCGGCAAGTTCGTGGCCGCCGGCCTGAGCTTCTTCGTGTCCACCTCGTTCTCCAAGAGCTTCAGCCTGTACGGCGAGCGCGTCGGTGCCCTGTCGGTGCTGTGCGCCGACAAGGAAGAGGCCTCGCGCGTGCTGTCGCAGCTGAAGATCGTGATCCGCACCAACTACTCCAACCCCCCCATCCACGGCGGTGCTGTGGTGGCAGCCGTGCTGGGCAACCCTGAACTGCGCGCCCTGTGGGAAAAGGAACTGGGCGAGATGCGTGTTCGCATCAAGGCCATGCGCCAAAAGCTGGTGGACGGCCTGAAGGCCGCCGGTGTGCAGCAAGACATGAGCTTCATCACCACCCAGATCGGCATGTTCAGCTACTCCGGCCTGAACAAGGACCAGATGGTGCGCCTGCGCAGCGAATTCGGTGTGTACGGCACCGACACCGGCCGCATGTGCGTGGCAGCGCTCAACAGCAAGAACATCGACTACGTCTGCCAGGCGATTGCCAAGGTGATCTGAAGACGCTGAATCTGCAGGGGCCGAGCTCTCCGCCAAGCCCCTGCCCCTTCTAAAAAACCGCCTTCGGGCGGTTTTTTCTTGGCTGAATCAGCCCCAGACGACCGAGCGCATGGAAATCGAAGCCGATTGGAAATCGGCATTGAACACACGCGGCATCTCGCTGCGCTTGGCCGCCCCTGCGGCATACAGCAGTGGCAGGTAATGCTCATGGGTGGGGTGCGCCAGACGGGCCAGCTCACCCTGCCCCTGGAAGTCGACCAGCGCATCCAACTCGCCACGCTGCAGATGGCCCTGCACCCAGGCATCGAACTCACGCGCCCAGTCGTAAGCCTGGTTGGCCGGTGCATCCCGCCGGGTGGCACGCAGGTTGTGCACCACATTGCCGCTGCCCACGATCAACACCCCGCGCTCACGCAGGGCACCCAACTGTCGGCCCAAGGCAAAGTGCTCGGCTGCGGGGCGGCTGTAGTCCATGCTCAGTTGGATGACCGGGATGTCCGCCCGCGGAAACATGGGTTTGAGAACAGACCATGTGCCATGGTCAAAGCCCCAGCGATCCGGATCAAGTTGCAACTCTGGTTTCAAAATGCCATCGCGCAGCACCTTGGCCAGAGCGGGGGCACCGGGCGCCGGATACTGCTGATCGAACAAGGCCTGCGGAAAGCCACCAAAGTCGTGGATCGTGCGTGGCCGGCTCATGGCCGTGAGCCAAAAGCCATCCGTCAGCCAATGGGCCGACACGCAAAGGATCAAGTTCGGCTTCGGGTAACGGCGCCCGAACTCCGCCCCCAACTGAGCCCAGGCGCGGCTGTAGGCGTTGTCGCCCAAGGCATTCATGGGGCTCCCGTGGCCCACAAAAAGCACCGGCATGCGGGGGGTCACGGGCATGGTCGACCACACCGAAGGCGTGGCCGACCAGGACAAGGATGGCACCGAAGCGCCAAGGCCGGCAAGGGCCGACAAACAGGTTCTGCGCTTCATGGCGCGCTCAATGGGCAGTTCATCTGGAGCAGACTCGGGTCCAACAGAACAGTTCCCTACAGAGAAATTTGACGCAATATTGGTGTTTTCACTCCAGACAAGACTACCCGATCGCTGGTATATTTGCTGCAGTGCAACATAACGATCTCAGGTCGCCCCATGCTTTATCAGCTCTATGAAACCCAACGCTCCTTGATGGAGCCGTTTGCCGATTTCGCCCAGGCTGCCTCCAAGCTCTACAGCAACCCGCTGTCGCCCTTGAGCCAGGCCCCCATGGCACAACGTGTGTCCGCAGGCTACGACCTGCTGTACCGCCTGGGCAAGGACTACGAGAAGCCGGTGTTCGGCATCACCACGGTGGATGTCGATGGCGTGGGTGTGGCCATCCATGAGCGCGTCGAGATCGACAAGCCGTTTTGCGAACTGCGCCGCTTCAAGCGCTTCTCGGATGATCCGGCCACCCTGACCAAGCTCAAGGGCCAACCCGTGGTGCTGATCGTGGCCCCCCTGTCGGGCCACTACGCCACCTTGCTGCGCGACACCGTGCGCACCATGCTCAAAGACCACAAGGTCTACATCACCGACTGGAAGAACGCCCGCCTGGTGCCGCTGAGCGAAGGTGAATTCCACCTCGACGACTACATCAACTACGTGCAGGAGTTCATCCGCCACCTGCAGACCACCTATGGCAATTGCCATGTGATCAGCGTGTGCCAGCCCACGGTGCCCGTGCTGGCCGCCGTGTCGCTGATGGCCTCGCGCAAGGAACAGATCCCGCTGTCGATGACCATGATGGGTGGTCCCATCGATGCCAGCAAGTCGCCCACCTCGGTGAACAACCTCGCCACCAACAAGAGCTTCGAGTGGTTCGAGAACAATGTGATCTACCGCGTGCCGCACAACTTCCCAGGGGCTGGCCGACGCGTCTACCCGGGCTTTTTGCAGCACACGGGGTTTGTGGCCATGAACCCCGACCGCCATGCCACCAGCCATTACGACTACTTCAAGGACCTGATCAAGGGCGACGACGCCAGCGTCGAGGCCCATCGCAAGTTCTATGACGAGTACAACGCCGTGCTCGACATGGATGCCGATTACTACCTGGAAACGATCCAGACCGTCTTCCAGGATTTCAAGCTGGTCAAGGGCACCTGGGATGTGCGCAATGAACAGGGTGTGGTTGAACGCGTGCGTCCGCAAGACATCCGCAACACCGCCCTGCTGACCGTCGAGGGCGAGCTGGACGATATTTCGGGCTCGGGCCAGACCGCAGCCGCCCACGACCTGTGCAGCGGCATCGAATCCACCCACCGCAAGCACCTGGAAGCCAAGGGCGCAGGCCATTACGGCATCTTCAGTGGCCGGCGCTGGCGCGAGGTGGTGTACCCCACCGTGAAGCGTTTCATCCTGGACCACCAAAGCGCTGCAGCCGCCGCTGGCCGCACGGCGGCAACGCCGGCCAGCAAGGCGGTGGTGGTCAGCGCCCCGGCCAAGGCCAGCCCACCCGCCAAGGCCGAGGTGGAAGCCAGTGCCAAGCCCACGGCCCGCGCCAAAGCGGCCAACCGCAGCGCCAAGCCCGCATCCAGCAAGGCTGCGCGCGGGCCTTCTGCCAAGGGTTGAGTGCGCGGTGCAGGATCTGATCTCGCGCCTGCATGCGGCGCTGCCCCAGACCCAGTGCACCCGCTGCGGCTACCCGGATTGCGAGGCCTACGCCACAGCGGTGGCTCAGGGTGAGGCGGGCATCAACCAATGCCCGCCCGGCGGCGCCGAGGGCGTGGCCCGTCTCGCCGCCATCACCGCCCGCCCGATACAGCCTCTGAGCCCCGAACACGGCACGGAGGGGCCTCGTACCGTCGCCTTCATCGACGAAGCCTGGTGCATCGGCTGCACCCTGTGCCTGAAGGCCTGCCCCACCGACGCCATCCTGGGCAGCAACAAACAGATGCACACCGTGATCGAGCCCTGGTGCACCGGCTGTGAGCTGTGCATCCCGGTCTGCCCGGTGGATTGCATCGAACTGGAGGTGGTCAGCGGCGAACGCACCGGCTGGGCCGCCTGGTCAGAAGCCGAGGCTCAGGTCGCCCTGCAACGCTACCGCCTGCATCAGACCCGGCAGGCCCGCGAAAAAGCCGAAAACGATGCCCGCCTGCAGGCAGAAGCCCTGGCCAAGCTGGAGGACATCAGTGCCCACTCGCGCCTGAGTGATCCCACCCAACTGGAGCGCAAACGGGCGCTGATCGAGGCCGCCTTGCAAAAGGCCCGCGCCCGCCGCAGCACCAGCAGCGGCGAGGAATGAGCTGCCTGCACCCTGGGTCTCAAGCGGCCAGCGACTTGTAGACCCCGCAGCCGATGTACAACCCCGGGTACGACAAGGCCTGCACGAAAGACATCTTGGTCTGCATGCGCCCCGTGGCCGGGTTGGTGATGTCGTACTCGACCCACCCAGGTGATTGCCGGGCCCGGTCGATGATGTTGTTGAGCAGCACCTCGCCCTGGATGCCCGGGATGTCTTTCACATTGCTACCCACCTTGGCCGGATTGCCGCCAAAGGCCCGGTAGGCCCCCGCCTCGTCCAGCACGAACACGTACATGTCACGGTCATGGAAGGGCTGAGCCGGATCGGTGATCTGGCGCATCAGTTGCTCGGCCGACATCCCCTGCCCCAACTGGACTGCGCGCTGCACCAGGGCCTGCGCCTCTTCGGCTGTGCCCTGCTGCAAGGCGAAAGAAGCCACGGATGCCGACAAGGTGGCAGCCCGGTGTTCCAGCAGGGCCGTCTCCTGCACCGAGGACTCCACCATCTGGGCATTGCGCTGGGTGATCTGGTCGAGTTGTTGGATGGCCAGGGTGATCTCGCTCAGGCTGGCACTTTGCTCGGTACTCAGGGCCGAGATCTCAGCCATGCTGTTGGCCACCGAGCGAATGCCTTCGGTGATGCTGCCGATGCTGGCGCCCGCTGCGCGGATCAGCGAGACACTGCCCTCCACCTGCTCGGATGACGCACTGATCAATTGTCGGATCTCGCGCGCCGAGGCCGCCGATCTCTGGGCCAGTGAGCGCACCTCGGCCGCCACCACGGCAAAGCCGCGGCCCTGCTCACCCGCCCGAGCCGCCTCCACGGCGGCATTCAGCGCCAGGATGTTGGTCTGAAAGGCCAGGCTGTCGATCACACCGATGATCTCGCTCATCTTGTGGGCGCTTTGCTGCATGCCCTCGACAGAAGCCACGGCACGCGACATGGCCGAGGCCCCTGACTCGGCATCGTCACGCACCTGCGCCGCGCGGGCGTTGGCCTGCTGGGCGATGCCCGCGTTGTGCTCCACCGTGCTGGCCAGCTCTTCAACGCTGGCTGCCGTCTGCTCGAGGTTGGCGGCCTGCTGCTCGGTACGGTCCGACAAGTCCTTGCTGCTGACCGCCAGGCTGCCACCGGCATGGGACACCAGGGCCGAGTTGCTGCGCACATCGGCCACCATGCCCGACAAGGTCTGCGACATGGCCCGCATCAGCTGAGCGAGCTCACCCAACTCATCGCGCCCCTGCACGGCCAGCTTGACCTGCAGATTGCCCTCGGCCAAGTGGTGCATCACATCGATCATGGCGCGGAAACTCAGCACAAAGCTGCGGTAAAACGACACCAGCAGGTACAGCAGCAATGCGATGCCCAGCACCGTGACCCCGAGCGCCGCATTGCGCTGAAACACCAGGGTGCCCACACGGGCCTGCAGCAGGCTGTCAATCCTGCCCAGCACCTTGCCGCCCAAGGCCTGGGCGTCGCCGATCGCCTTGGTGCCACTGGCAAAGAAATCGCTGGCCTGCAGGCGCGGCTCGCTCAGCTCGCCCGAGGCCGGGAAGGCCTGACGGGCCAGGCGCGCGAAATCATTGCTGCTGGCCAACGTTTCTCCCACCGGGCCCAAATCGGCCTCGCGCTGCTGCAAGGTCTGCAACGCAAACTCCACATCGCGCAGCTCGCTGCCCAGGTTGTCCAGCAGCACATGCAGGCGCCCAATGCTCAGCGCCGTGGGCTGGGCCTGGGTCAGCAAGCCGGCGCCACTGCCGCGCACCATGCCCAGGCGCTCGGTCCAGGGAATGACGCGCGACACGCTCATGTCGATCAGCAGGTAGGTCACCGGGTCAGGGTCGAACAGCAGGCCGGAATGTTCGGCCGTCTCATAGGCCATGCGGCGCAAGTCATCGATCACGGCCGAATGCTCCGCAAAACTCGCCGCTGCGGCGCCTTGGCGCAACTGAGGCAGTCGCTCAAGACGCGGCTGGATGCGGCCCCAGGTGCTGTTCATGTTCAAGCCACTCTGGCTTTGCACGGCGGCATGCACCTCGGCCATGGCCTGCTTCAAACGTTCGGCCGTCTGCTCCAGCGCCGGGGTGACCGACGCATTGCCAGACAGCAGGATGTTCATCTGCCCCCGGTGGGTCTGCGTCAAAGTCACCAGTCGCACCACAGGCGCCAGCACCTGGACACCGGCCTGCTCACCCTGGATGAACTGGATATCGTCATGAAAGCGCTGCAACAACTGCACGCACACCAGCAACAAGGGCACCAGCAGCATGGCGGAGAGCAACAGCAACTTGGCCGGCAGGCGCATGCGCGACATCAAGGCCACACCGGGTCCCCAGAAAGAAAGCGTTCTCATTGCAATGTGTCCCCTTGGTGTGCTGTCACTTTTTAGATGGTCGGATTTTGTAATGCGAGCCTGTGTCCAAACTGACAGAACCTGAGCCAAACTCTCAGGACAAACCCGCGCTCTGTGATTAAAGTGCGATCTCAAATGAAATTCAAGTGTTTTTTTATCAATTAAATCTGTTCCGATGAAATCGGACCCCGCTGCCGCAAGGCAAAAAAAAGCCACCCACGCAGGTGGATGGCTTTTGAACTCTGCGCCCGCAGGCGCCGCGTGCGATCAGACCGAGGGTGATGCCGCCAGCGCTGCAAAGGCCTTCACCACCTCCTGCGGGGCCTGCACCAGTTCGATCAACACGCCCTCGCCCGAGATCGGAAACTCCTCGTTGCCCTTGGGGTGCAAAAAGGTGATGTCGAAGCCGGCCGCGCCGCGACGGATACCGCCGGGAGCAAAACGCACGCCTTGTGCGCTCAACCACGCCACGGCCGCCGGCAGGTCATCGATCCACAGGCCCACATGGTTCAGCGGTGTGGCATGAACGGCCGGCTTCTTGTCCGGGTCCATGGGCTGCATCAGGTCGACCTCGACCTTGAACGGCCCCTCGCCGATGGCGCAGATGTCTTCATCCACGTTCTCGCGCTCGCTCTTGAAGGTGCCGGTCAGGGTCAGGCCCAGCATGTCCACCCAGAGCTTTTGCAGCCGGGTCTTGTCAGGCCCGCCAATGGCGATCTGCTGGATGCCCAGCACTTTGAAGGGTCGGTTCATGGCACAGGCTCCGCTCAGACAAACTCAAGAATGATCTGGTCCACCGCCAGCGATTCGCCCTTGGTGGCGGCAATCTTGCCCACCACGCCGTCTTGCGTGGCAAACAGGATGTTCTCCATCTTCATGGCTTCGATCACCGCCAGCTTCTCACCGGCCTGTACGGTCTGGCCGGGCTGCACGGCCACATCCACCAGCAAGCCGGGCATGGGCGAGAGCAGGAACTTGCTCAGATCGGGCGGCGCCTTGTAAGGCATCAGCTTGTGCAGCTCGGCCGAACGCGGCGACAGCACCAGGGCTTCGATCTGGGTGCCGTTGTGCGACACACGCAGCGCCAGCGGGTTCTTGCCCGAACCGCGCTCCACCTGAGCGGTGAAGGCGGCGCCGTTCACCAGGCCCTCGATGCGGATCGCGCCCAGACGGGCGTTGCTGCTGAACTGGTAGCCCTTGCCGTCCACGCTCACGGTGCTGGTCAGCGCATCCAGTTCAGTCACCTGCACGGGGTAGTGCACGTGCTGGCCGGCCTTGTCCAGCACCACCACCACGAAGTCTTCACCCAGCTTGGCGCCATGGCCTTCCATCTGGCCGGTGATGCCCGAGGCGCGCTGGCGATAGCGGCGGTTCTGGAAGGCGGCCAGGGCCACCAGGAAGGCCGGGTCGCTGTGCGGCACGTCTTCGGCGAAGAAGCCCTTGCCGTAGTTCTCGGCGATGAAGCCGGTGTTGAAGTCGCCCGACACGAATTTCGGGTGCGCCAGCAAGGCGGCCTGGAACGGGATGTTGCTGCTGATGCCGCGGATCACAAAGCCGTTCAGGGCTTCACGCATCTTGGCGATGGCGTCGTTGCGGTCGCGCCCATGCACGATGAGCTTGGCGATCATCGAGTCATAGAACATCGGGATCTCGCCACCATCGGTCACCCCGGTGTCCACGCGCACGCCGAACAGCCTGTCGGTGTTGCTCTGGAACATGGTCTCCGGCGGGGTCTGGAAGCGCACCAGGCGGCCCGTGGAGGGCAGGAAGTTGCGGAACGGGTCTTCGGCGTTGATGCGGCACTCGATGGCCCACCCGTCGCGCTTCACCTCGGCCTGGGTCAGGGGCAGCTTCTCGCCGGCGGCCACGCGGATCATCAGTTCCACCAGGTCCAGCCCGGTGATGCATTCGGTCACCGGGTGCTCCACCTGCAAGCGGGTGTTCATCTCGAGGAAGTAGAAGCTCTGGTCCTTGCCCACCACGAACTCGACCGTGCCCGCACTCTGGTACTTCACGGCCTTGGCCAGGGCCACGGCCTGCTCGCCCATGGCCTTGCGGGTTTCGTCGCTGATGAAGGGGCTCGGCGCCTCTTCGATCACCTTCTGGTGACGGCGCTGGATGGAGCACTCGCGTTCGTTCAGGTAGATCACGTTGCCATGCGAATCGCCCAGCACCTGGATTTCGATGTGGCGCGGCTCTTCGACAAACTTCTCGATGAACACGCGGTCATCGCCAAAGCTGTTGCGGGCTTCGTTCTGGCAGCTGGCAAAGCCCTCAAAGGCTTCCTTGTCGTTGAAGGCCACGCGCAGACCCTTGCCGCCCCCACCGGCCGAGGCCTTGATCATGACGGGGTAGCCGATGCCCTTGGCGATCTCAACCGCCTGCTCGGGGCCGCTGATGGCGTCGTTGTAGCCCGGGATGGTGTTGACCTTGGCCTCGTTGGCCAGCTTCTTGGAGGCGATCTTGTCGCCCATGGCGGCGATCGAGAAATGGCGCGGGCCGATGAAAGCCATGCCCTCGTCTTCCACACGCTTGGCAAAGGCCTCGTTCTCGCTCAGAAAACCGTAGCCGGGGTGGATGGCCTCGGCGCCTGTGGCCTTGGCCGCGGCAATGATCTTGTCGGCCACCAGGTAGCTCTCGCGGCTGGGCGCCGGGCCCAACAGCACGGCCTCGTCGGCCAGCGCCACGTGGCGGGCTTCCTTGTCGGCTTCGGAGTACACCGCCACGGTGGCGATGCCCATCTTCTTGGCGGTGGCGATGACGCGGCAAGCGATTTCACCACGATTGGCAATCAGGATTTTTTTAAACATGTTCGGATTCCTTCTTCGTCGTGGCGGTGATCAGAGCGGGATGTTCCCGTGCTTGCGCCACGGGTTCTCGAGCTTCTTGTCCTTCAGCATGACCAGCGAGCGGCAGATGCGCTTGCGGGTCTCGGAGGGCAGGATCACGTCATCGATGAAGCCACGGGCACCTGCCACAAAGGGGTTGGCGAAACGGGCCTTGTACTCGGCCTCTTTGGCGGCCAGCTTGGCCGGGTCGCCCTTGTCTTCACGGAAGATGATCTCCACCGCGCCCTTGGCGCCCATCACGGCGATCTCGGCGTTCGGCCAGGCAAAGTTGACGTCGCCACGCAGGTGCTTGGAGGCCATCACGTCGTAGGCACCGCCGTAGGCTTTGCGGGTGATCACGGTGATCTTGGGCACGGTGCACTCGGCGTACGCGTACAGCAGCTTGGCGCCGTGCTTGATGATGCCGCCGTACTCCTGGCTGGTGCCGGGCATGAAGCCGGGAACGTCGACGAAGGTCACCACCGGGATGTTGAAGGCGTCGCAGAAGCGCACAAAGCGCGCGGCCTTGATCGAGCTCTTGATGTCCAGGCAGCCGGCCAGCACCAGGGGCTGGTTGGCCACGATGCCCACGGTCTGCCCATCCATGCGGGCAAAGCCGATGATGATGTTCTTGGCGTACTCGGGCTGCAGTTCGAAGAAGTCGCCATCGTCCACGGTCTTGACGATCAGCTCCTTCATGTCATAGGGCTTGTTCGGGTTGTCGGGCACCAGGGTGTCCAGGCTCTTGTCCTGGCGATCCACCGGGTCGCCGCTCTTGCGCACGGGGGCTTTCTCACGGTTGTTCAGCGGCAGGTAGTTGTAGAGGCGGCGCAGCATCAGCAGGGCCTCCACATCGTTCTCGAAGGCCATGTCGGCCACACCGCTCTTGGTGGTGTGGGTCACGGCACCGCCCAGCTCTTCGGCCGTCACCTCTTCGTGGGTCACGGTCTTCACCACTTCGGGGCCGGTCACGAACATGTACGAGCTGTCTTTCACCATGAAGATGAAGTCGGTCATGGCGGGCGAATACACCGCGCCACCGGCCGAGGGGCCCATGATCATGCTGATCTGCGGGATCACGCCGCTGGCCAGCACGTTCTTCTGGAACACGTCGGCATAGCCGCCGAGCGAGGCCACACCCTCTTGAATGCGCGCACCACCCGAGTCGTTGAGGCCGATCACCGGGGCACCCACCTTCATGGCCTGGTCCATGATCTTGCAGATCTTCTCGGCATGGGCCTCGGACAAGGCACCGCCGAAGACTGTGAAGTCCTGGCTGAAGACGAAGACCAGGCGGCCATTGATCATGCCGTAGCCCGTGACCACGCCGTCACCCGGGATCTTGTTGTCGGCCATGCCGAAATCGGCGCAGCGGTGTTCGACAAACATGTCCCACTCTTCAAACGTGCCCTCGTCCAGCAGCAGCTCGATGCGCTCGCGCGCGGTCAGCTTGCCTTTGGAATGTTGCGAGTCGATGCGCTTTTGCCCGCCGCCGAGTCGGGCGGCTGCGCGCTTGCTTTCGAGTTGCGCCAGGATGTCTTGCATGGTGTCTTCTCTCTTTGCTCCGGATGGATTCTGGAAATGAGGGGGTTGGATCGATTGGATCGGTTGAACTGGAGGGCCTGCAGGGGCTCAGCCACTGTGACGGCTGGCCGCCAGCAGTTGACGCGCCGCGGTGGAGGCGGGCAGCAGCCCCTGGGCCACCTCGTCGGTGAAGCGGGGCAGCAGAGCCTGCACCTGCGGGTGGGCACGGAAGGCCTGCTTGAGGCCGGCGTCGATGCGCTCCCACATCCAGGCCAGCGACTGGCTCTGGCGGCGCGACTGCAGGCGCCCATTGGCACCCTGCAAGCGGCGGAACTCGCTCACCGCGGCCCAGAAGGCATCCACGCCCTGCCCCAGCAAGGCACTGAGCTGCACCACCTGCGGGTGCCACAGGGCCTCGTCATGGTGGGCGTGCTCGGGGTTGCCGTGCAGGCCCAGCAGGCGCAGCGATGAGGTGATCTGGGCCTGGGCCCGGGTGGCCGCATGCACGTCGATATCGGCCTTGTTGATGACCACCAGGTCGGCGATCTCCATCACGCCTTTCTTGATGGCCTGCAGGTCGTCGCCGGCATTGGGCAGTTGCATGAGCACGAACATGTCGGTCATGCCGGCCACGGCGATCTCGCTCTGGCCCACGCCCACGGTCTCGACGATGACCACGTCATAGCCGGCCGCCTCGCACACCAGCATGGCCTCGCGGGTTTTTTCGGCCACGCCGCCCAGGGTGCCGCTGCTGGGGCTGGGGCGGATGTAGGCGCGCTCGTGCACCGACAGGTGCTCCATGCGGGTCTTGTCACCCAGGATGGAGCCGCCCGAGACGGTGCTGGAGGGGTCGACCGCGAGCACGGCCACGCGGTGGCCCTGGCCGATCAGGTACAGGCCCAGCGCCTCGATGAACGTGCTTTTGCCCACGCCGGGCACACCGCTGATGCCCAGGCGAAACGAGCGCCCGGTGTGCGGCAGCATGGCCGTCAGCAACTCATCGGCCTGGGCCCGGTGATCGGCCCGGGTGGATTCCAGCAGCGTGATGGCCTTGGCCATGGCACGCCGCTGCACCGCAGGGGAGCCGCTCAGGATGCCTTCAAGCAAGGGGGTCTGCATGGTGGGGGTCAAAGGTGAAAAAGGGGCGCTTCAAACGCGGCTAGCCACAAAGGGCTCAGTCCTGGGCCGCACCGGGGTCGGCAGGCCGGGGCGTGCCCTGGGCGCTGTCGGTCAACAGGCGGGCGCGCAGCAGGGCTTGCAGCTTCTTCTGCAGCGGAGAACCCTCGGCGCCGAGCTTGACGCCACGCTGCGCGCTCAGGCGCAGGGGGGCCAAGGCATCCGCGGCCTGGTGCCGCACCGGGTGGGCCGGTCGGCGCCCCAGCGAGCGCTCGACGGCCATCACGATGTACTGCGACTTCGACAGGCCCAGTCTGCGGGCCGCTTCATCGCCCTCGCGCTCCAGCGCCGGGTCCATGCGAACTGCGACATGGCTCATGCGCTTCAGCCCTGCTGTGCCTTGCGGATCTGTTCCAGCACGTCCTTGGCGCTGGCCGGGATGGGGGTGCCCGGGCCATACACGCCCTTGACACCGGCCTCGTACAAGAAGTCGTAATCCTGCTTGGGGATCACGCCGCCCACGAACACGATGATGTCGTCGGCGCCCTGGTCCTTGAGCGACTGGATGATGGCCGGCACCAGCGTCTTGTGGCCGGCGGCCAGGGTGGACACGCCCACGGCGTGCACGTCGTTTTCGATGGCCTGGCGGGCGCACTCTTCGGGGGTCTGGAACAGCGGGCCCATGTCCACGTCAAAGCCCAGGTCGGCAAAGGCCGTGGCCACCACCTTGGCGCCACGGTCGTGGCCGTCCTGGCCCAGCTTGGCGATCATCACGCGCGGGCGGCGACCCTGCTCGTCGGCAAAGGCGGCAATCTCGCTCTTGAGCTTGTCCCAGCCTTCGGCCGAGTCGTAGGCGGCGGCGTAGACGCCGGTCACCTTCTGCGTGTCGGCACGGTGGCGGCCGTAGATCTTCTCGAGCGCATCCGACACCTCACCCACCGTGGCGCGCAGGCGGATGGCCTGGATGGCCAGCTCCAGCAGGTTGCCGTTGCCGCTTTCGGCCGCGGCCGTCAGGGCGTCCAGCGCAGCCTGCACGGCCGCACTGTCGCGGGTGGCGCGGATCTGCTTGAGGCGCTCGATCTGGCCGTCACGCACCTTGACGTTGTCCACCTCCAGGATGTCGATCGCGTCTTCGGTCTTGAGCTTGTACTTGTTGACGCCCACGATCACATCTTTGCCCGAATCGATGCGGGCCTGCTTTTCGGCGGCGGCCGCCTCGATCTTGAGCTTGGCCCAGCCGCTGTCCACGGCCTTGGTCATACCGCCCATGGCCTCGACCTCTTCGATGATCTTCCAGGCGGCATCGGCCATGTCCTGGGTCAGCTTTTCCATCATGTAGCTGCCGGCCCAGGGGTCGATCACGTTGGTGATGTGGGTTTCTTCCTGGATGATCAGCTGGGTGTTGCGCGCAATGCGTGCACTGAACTCGGTGGGCAGTGCAATCGCCTCGTCAAAGCTGTTGGTGTGCAGGCTTTGCGTGCCGCCAAACACCGCGGCCATGGCCTCGATGGTGGTGCGCACCACGTTGTTGTAGGGGTCTTGCTCGGTCAGCGACCAGCCCGAGGTCTGGCAGTGGGTGCGCAACATCAGGCTCTTGGGGTTCTTGGCGTCAAAGCCCTTCATGATGCGGCACCACAGCAGGCGGGCCGCGCGCATCTTGGCGACTTCGAGGTAGAAGTTCATGCCGATGGCCCAGAAGAAGCTCAGGCGGCCGGCAAACTCGTCCACATCCATGCCCTTGGCGATGGCGGTCTTCACGTACTCCTTGCCGTCGGCCAGCGTGAAGGCCAGCTCGAGCGCTTGGTTGGCACCGGCCTCTTGCATGTGGTAGCCCGAGATGCTGATCGAGTTGAACTTCGGCATGTTCTTGGCCGTGTACTCGATGATGTCGCCGATGATCTTCATCGACGGCTGCGGCGGGTAGATGTAGGTGTTGCGCACCATGAACTCTTTCAGAATGTCGTTCTGAATGGTTCCGGACAGCTTGTCCTGGCTCACGCCCTGCTCTTCGGCAGCCACCACATAGCCGGCCAGCACCGGCAGCACCGCGCCGTTCATGGTCATGGAGACCGACACCTTGTCGAGCGGGATCTGGTCGAACAGGATCTTCATGTCCTCGACCGAGTCGATGGCCACGCCGGCCTTGCCCACGTCGCCCGTGACACGGGGGTGATCGCTGTCGTAGCCGCGGTGGGTGGCCAGGTCAAAGGCCACCGACACGCCTTGGCCGCCGGCGGCCAAGGCCTTGCGGTAGAAGGCGTTCGACTCTTCGGCGGTCGAGAAACCGGCGTACTGGCGGATCGTCCAGGGGCGCACCGCGTACATGGTGGCCTGCGGGCCGCGCAGGAAAGGCTCAAAGCCTGGCAAGGTGTTGGCGTACGGCAGGTTGGCCGTGTCAGCCGCGGTGTACAAGGGCTTCACACTGATGCCGTCGGGCGTCACCCAGTTCAAGGCATTCACGTCACCCCCGGGGGCCGACTTGGCGGCGGCCTTGGCCCAGGCTTCCAGCGAGCTGGCGGCAAATTCAGGGTGGGACGGCTTGGCAGACTGGGAATCACTCATGACGAAAGCTTCTCCGAAGGGGCTTGGGGTGTTGGCTCAGGGTATCCCTGCTGAATCCAGCAGTTTACATCATTCATAATTATTGATTCAAAATATTCCACGCGCCTTACAATCTGCGCCATGTCCGCCCTCACCCTCACGCCCAAAGCCCTGTACGAAGAAGTGGCCGAGCTCCTTCGCCAGCGCATCTTCCAGCGCGAGCTCGAACCCGGCAGCTGGATCGACGAGCTGAAGATCGCGCAAGAATTCGGCATCAGCCGCACCCCGCTGCGCGAAGCCATCAAGGTGCTGGCCGCCGAAGGCCTGGTCACGATGAAGGTGCGCCGTGGCGCCTATGTGACCGAGGTGAATGAAAAAGACCTGCGTGACGTCTACCACCTGCTGAGCCTGCTCGAAAGCGATGCCGCCGGCGAGGTGGCCGACCACGCCACACCCGCCCAGTTGCAAGAGATCCAGGCCCTGCACGACGAGCTTGAAAAAGCCGTGGACGACCGGGAGCGCTTCTTCCAGCTCAATGAGCGCATCCACCTGCGCATCCTGGAGATCGCAGACAACCGCTGGCGCCTGCAGATGGTGACCGACCTGCGCAAGGTCATGAAGCTGAACCGCCACAACTCGCTGCTCAAGCGCGGCCGCATCGCCGAGTCGCTGCAAGAGCACCGCGACATCACCGAAGCCATCGTGGCACGCGACGGCCACGCCGCCGCCCAGCGCATGCGCGCCCACTTCAGCAACGGGCTCGAAGCCGCGGCCTGACGTGGCCTGATGCGGCCGCCCGCCCCTTGCGCCAGGGCCGGGCCATTCCCCCCCTCTAGACGGGGTCGATCCTTTGTTTTGACAAGACCCGGATCAGACCGGGCTGGCCGCCTCGGCGCCCGCGTGGGCCAGCGCCATCACCTCATGGGGCGTGTGGGCGCGCAGACGGTGGTCGCTCCAGACCTGGCGCCAGCGCCGCGCCCCCGGCAGGCCATTGCGCAGGCCCAGCATGTGCCGGGCCATGGTGTGCCAGGGCGTGCCGTGCTCGGCCTGCTCGCGCGCCATGTGGTCGCACATCAGGCGCTCCACATCCTCACGCGTCAGCCCGCTGGGCTCGGCGCCCCAGAAGCGGTAGTCCCAATCGGCCATCACCCAGGGGTTGTGGTAAGCCTCACGCCCCACCATCACGCCATCCACCTGCTCCAGGTGGGCCTGCACCTGCTCATTGAGCGTGATGCCGCCATTGACCGCAATCGTCAGGCCCGGAAACTCCTGCTTCAGCCGGTAGACCATCTCATAGCGCAGCGGCGGAATCTCGCGGTTCTCTTTGGGGCTCAGCCCCTTCAACCAGGCGTTGCGCGCATGCACGATGAACACCTTGCACCCCGCCTCGCTCACCGTGCCCACAAAGTCACGCACAAACTCATAGCTCTCGATGCGGTCAATGCCGATGCGGTGCTTGACCGTGACCGGCACATGGCTCACCGCATCCAACATGGCCTTCACCCCATCGGCCACCAGCGAGGCCTCAGCCATCAGACAGGCCCCAAAAGCCCCGCGCTGCACCCGCTCACTGGGGCAACCACAGTTCAGGTTGACCTCGTCATACCCCCACTGCTCGGCCAAACGCGCACAGTGCGCCAGATCCGCCGGCTCACTGCCCCCCAGCTGCAAGGCCACCGGGTGTTCTTCAGCGTGGTAACGCAGATGCCGCGCCACATCGCCATGGATCAAGGCGCCCGTGGTCACCATCTCGGTGTAGAGCAAGGTGTGGCGGGTGATCAGGCGGTGCAGGTAGCGGCAATGGCGGTCGGTCCAATCCATCATCGGCGCGACACTCAGCCGGTGCATGCTGTACGGAGCCACTTCTCCTCTGAAAACGTCACCTGGAGTGCCTGTCTGATTCACGTCGGATTACCTGTCTGGGGGTCAATTTGAGCTGCCAGTGCTACAGGGGGTGCTATCAAAACGGCGTGCAGCACTGACAAGGTGGGCGATTTTCTCACGCATGAGAAACAGGGTTCCAGAGCGAGGGATCAACGCGCTGCGCCAGACTCTCAGGGCGTGGAGCCAGGCCTGAGCACAGGCCTCGACGCGGCACCTGCAGCGTCAGCAGGTTCATACCTGCACCCAAGGGTTGATGACCGTGACGCCCGCCGCCTCGAACGGTCTGGTGGCCAGAGGGGGGACGCTGAACCATGGAGCACCCTAGGATTTCAGACGCTTCTCATCACAACAGCGCCCTCACCTCCCGAGCCGCCTCCTGCAGCAGCGGCAGCAAGGTCTGCTTGAGCATCTCGGGCGGATGGGCCTGGGGCGAGGCCACCACGTTCAGCGCTGCCACCGTGCGCCCCTGCATGTTGCGCAGGGGCACGGCCAGGGCCAGCACGCCGAGTTCGTGTTCTTCGGCGGCGATGCAGAAATCGTCTTCGCGCACCTGGCGCAGCAGGCGGCGCAGGGCGGTGGGCTGCACCGTAGTCTGGGGCGTCAGGCGGGCCAGGGTGCGGTCTTTGAGCCAGGCACTCAGCTCGGCCGGAGCCAGCGCGGCCAGCAGCACCCGGCCGGTGGAGGTGGCGTGGGCCGGCAGGCGGGCGCCCAGGTGCAGGCCGTAGGCCAGCAGGCGGGCCGGTGAGCCATACACCCCGCTGCGCGCCACGATGACCACCTCGTCGCCCTCCAGCACCACGGCCGAGAACGACTGCTGGGTCTGGGCGGCCAGGCGGTTCAGCGTGGGCTGCATCACGCGCGGCAGCCGGGCCGAGGCCAGGTAGCTGCCCGAAAAGCGCAGCACCTTGGGCGCCAGCCAGAAGTAGCTGCCGTCGCTTTCGAGGTAGCCCAGGTGCTCAAGGGTCAGCAGGTGGCGGCGCGCTGCGGCCCGGGTGATGCCGGCGCGCTGGGCGGCCAGTGTGGCGTTGAGGCGCTGGCGTTCGGTGTCGAAGCTTTCCAGCACGGCCATGCCCTTGGCCATGCCCTCGATGAAGTCGGCTTTGGCGATCATGAAAGGGGTCGTTGGATGAAGGGCGGGCGGGAGCGCCCAGGTTGATACAGATCAATGTTGCGCGATGATCGCACAAACCGCCCAATGATCGCACAAAGCCACCCTGCACTGGCTATCGCTGGGGCGCACAGACTTTTACGCTTGCGGGCAACCCATCACCCATCAAACAGCCCCCAAGGAGACATCCATGCGCACCCAAGTCGCCATCATCGGCGCCGGCCCCTCCGGCCTTCTGCTCGGCCAACTGCTGCACAAGGCCGGCATTGACAACATCGTCGTCGAGCGTCAGAGCGGCGACTACGTGCTCAGCCGCATCCGTGCCGGCGTGCTGGAGCAGATCACCATGGACCTGCTGGAGCAGGCCGGCGTGGCCCAGCGGGCCCATGCCGAGGGCCTGCCCCACCATGGCATCGAGTTGCTGTTCAAGGGCGAGCGCCACCGCATCGACATGCACAAGCTCACCGGCGGCAAGCAGGTGATGGTGTATGGCCAGACCGAGGTCACCCGCGACCTGATGGACGCCCGCGCCGCCGCCGGCCTGAGCACCGTGTACGAGGCCAGCCAGGTCAGCCTGCACGACTTTGATGGCACCCAGCCGCGCGTGCGCTATGTGAAGGACGGCGTGACGCACGAGATCGAGTGCGATTTCATTGCCGGCTGCGACGGCTACCACGGCGTGTCGCGCGCCAGCGTGCCGGCCGGCTCCATCCACGAGTACGAGAAGGTCTACCCCTTTGGCTGGCTGGGCGTGCTGGCCGATGTGCCGCCGGTGTCTGAAGAGCTGATCTACGCCAACACCTCGCGCGGCTTTGCCCTGTGCAGCATGCGCAGCCACACCCGCAGCCGCTACTACCTGCAGGTGCCCTCCGAAGACAAGGTGGAGAACTGGACCGACGCCCTGTTCTGGGAAGAACTGGCCCGCCGCCTGGACCCGGCCGCGCGCGAACGCCTGGTGACCGGCCCCTCGCTGGAGATGAGCATTGCCCCGCTGCGCAGCTTTGTGGCCGAGCCGATGCGCTTTGGCCGCCTGTTCCTGGCGGGCGACGCGGCCCACATCGTGCCGCCCACCGGCGCCAAGGGCCTGAACCTGGCCGCCTCCGACGTGGGCTACCTGTCGGGTGCGTTGATCGAGCACTACCGCGAGCACAGCGCCGCCGGCATCGACCACTACTCGGCCCGCTGCCTGAGCCGCATCTGGAAGGCCGAGCGCTTCTCGTGGTGGTTCACCTCGCTGATGCACCGCTTCCCCGAAACCGGCGAGTTCGGCCAGAAGATCCAGGAAGCCGAGCTCGACTACCTGATCCACTCCGAGGCCGCCTCGACCTCGCTGGCTGAGAACTACGTGGGCCTGCCCATGGTGCATTCGAACTGAGCACCGCGCAAAGTGACCGGCGATTCAATTTGACAACCAGCCGGTATAGTTCACTCCGATAGCAATTCGGAGACAACAACATGCGCCTTGACCTGCCCACCGCAGGCCGGGTTGCGCGCCGCTGGCTGCCTGTGGCAGCCTGGCTGGCGTGCAGCCTGTTCAACACCGCCCAGGCTGCCGACGAGATCGTGGTGGCCCAGATCGGCCCCTTCACCGGCCTGCCCTCGCCCGATGCGCCCGACATCAACACGGGGGCCAAGGCCTACTTCGAGCAGGTCAACCGCAGCGGGGGCATCAACGGCCGCAAGATCACGCTGTTCACCCTGGACGACCGCTTCACGGCGGATGGCTTCAAGGCCGCCCTGCCCCAGGCGCTGGAGCGCAAGCCCGTGGCCTTGCTGTCGCCGGTGGGCTCGGCCGCCATGAGCGCCGTGGTGCGCGAGAACCTGCTCGACAGCGCCAACCTCATCGTGGTCAATGCCGTGCCCGGCGCCGATGTGCTGCGCAAACCCGGCCATGCCCGGCTGTTCCATGTGCGCGCCAGCGACCGCGACCAGTACGCCCGCATGCTGGAGCACGGCCGCACCCTGGGCGTGAGC
This sequence comes from Curvibacter gracilis ATCC BAA-807, assembly GCF_000518645.1. Classification (GTDB taxonomy): domain Bacteria; phylum Pseudomonadota; class Gammaproteobacteria; order Burkholderiales; family Burkholderiaceae_C; genus Curvibacter; species Curvibacter gracilis. The sequence continues at coordinate 105,708 of NZ_KI912467.1, forward strand.
ACGGTGCATGTGCTGCACCAGGACCTGCCCATTGGCGTGCAAGGCCTGGCCGCCCTCAAGGAGCTGGCTCCCGGCTTCGGCTACAAGACCATCGAAGGCAGCCAGGCCCAGCACAATGACGACAGCCTGGCCGCGGCCGCCAAGGCCACCCAGGCCGCGGCCCCGCAGTCGGTCATCGTGATCGGCTCGCCCCGCTTCATGGCCGATGCCGTCAAGCACCTGCGTGAGGCCGGGTACGGCCGATCCATCATGGCCTTGTCGTACCTGTCGGCCCCCTTGCTGGTCAAGGCGGCGGGCGAGGCCGCGGCCCGCGGCGTGGGCATTGCCCAGACCTTTCCCAACCCCAACGGCCGCGGCCTGCCTTTGCAGGCCGAGTTCCAGGCCACCATGGCCCGCTTTGCGCCCGAGGCCAAGCCCTACACGGCGTTTCAGCTGGAGGGCTATCTGAGCGCCCGGGTGCTGGTCGAGGCCCTGCGGCGCGCCAAGGGCAGCGGCCCCGAGGCGCTGGCCGACGCCCTGCATGCCGCCGGTGAGCTGGATTTTGGTGGCTTCAGGCTCAACTTCAGCAAAGGCAACACCGGCAGCCAGTGGGTCGAGATGAGCGTGGTCGACGCCACCGGCAAGCTGCGGTATTGATGGCTGTTTCAGGAGACATGGACCCATGAGCAACCCGAACACCCCCACCTTGCAGGGCACGCGCATCCTCAGCCTGGCCTTGAACCTGCCCGGCCCCGCCGCGCTGATGCGCTGCCGCGACATGGGGGCCACCTGCACCAAGCTGGAGCCGCCTCCGCGCCACGGCGTGCCGGCAGACCCCATGGGCGCCTACAACCCCGAGGCCTACCAGACCATGCACCAGGGCCTGCGCACCGTGCATGCCGACCTCAAGACCCCCGAAGGCCAGGCCACCCTGCACGCCGAGCTGGCCAGCACCGATGTGCTGATCACCTCCTTCCGGCCCTCGGCCCTGCGCAAGCTGGGCCTGGCCTGGCCCGAGCTGCAGGCCCGCTACCCGCGCCTGTCGCTGGTCGAGATCGTGGGGGCGCCCGGGGAACGCGCCGAAGAGCCCGGCCACGACCTGACCTACCTGGCCGAGGCCGGCCTGGTGCCCAGCCTGGAGCTGCCGCCCACCCTGTTTGCCGACATGGCCGGCGCGCTGCAGGCCAGCGAGGCCGTGCTGCAATGCCTGCTGCAGCGGGTGCAAAGCGGCACCGGCAGCCGCCGTGAAGTGGCCCTGAGCCAGGCCGCCGCCTGGCTGGCCCTGCCCCGCCACTGGGGCCTGACCCGCCCCGAGGGCGCCGTGGGTGGCGCCCACGCCGGCTACCGCGTCTACCGCTGTGCCGACGGCCGCGTGGCGGTGGCGGCGCTGGAGCCGCATTTTGCGCAGTCGCTGTGCCGCGCCGCCGGCATCGAGGCCGCCGACCTGAAGGCCATGTTCGCCCCCGAGGTGCACCGCGCCGTGGCCGCCTTCATCGGCAGCCAGACCCGGTCCCAGCTCGATCAACTGGCCATCGAACACGACGTGCCGCTGTACACGCTGGCCGACTGAGCGCAGCGGCACGCTCAACCGACCGAGCGCAGAGGCGCTCTCAACCAACCGAGCGAAGCGGCGCTCTCAAGCCTCGTACATATAGGCGCGGTTGAAGGGGTAGACCGAGCTGGCCCCAGTCAGGGCCTCAGCTGCAAAACCGGGCTGAGGCCGGATGGCCAGCACCTGGTGCAGGGCGATCCAGCCCTGCTCAAAAGCCAGCGCCGAACCTGCCAGGTACAGCCGGTAGGCACGCAGCGTGCGCTCCACCTGCTCTGGGCCGAGCGTGCGGCCCAGCACCTCGCGCGCTTCGCTCAGCTGCGACTCCAGGCCATCGGACCAGGCCCACAGGGTTTTGGCGTAATGGGGGCGCAGGTTCTCGGTGTCCACCATCTCCAGGCCGCCGCGGGCCGCATCGCGCAACACCGTGCTGATGTGTTCCAACTCCCCCCCCGGGAAGATGTACTTCTCGATGAACTCGCCCATGCCGGCGCCCAGCTGCAGGTTGTCCGTGCCCCCGGCCGTGATGCCGTGGTTCAGCACCAAGCCGCCCGGGCGCACCCGCCGCGCCACCTGGGCAAAATAGTCGCGCAACCGGGCCCGGCCCACATGCTCGAACATGCCCACCGAGGCCACCTTGTCAAAAACCTCTTCCGCCGGGAGTTCGCGGTAATCACACAGCAGCACCCGCACGCGCGAGCCCAGCCCCAGGGCCTCGATGCGGGCCTGCACATGGGCATGCTGGTGACGTGACAGCGTGATCCCTGTGGCCTGCACACCATGTTGCTGGGCCGCCCACAGCAGCAAAGCCCCCCAGCCACAGCCGATGTCCAGAAAACGCTCGCCAGGGCGCAGCTGCAGTTTGCGGCAGATCAGCTCCAGCTTGGCCTCCTGCGCCTGGGCCAGACTCAGATCAGGGCTGCGGTAGTAGGCGCAGGAGTAGACGCGCCGCGGGTCGAGCCAAAGCGCAAAAAACGCATCCGACAGGTCGTAGTGGAACTGGATCTGAGCCCGATCCCGGCTCAGCGTGTGGGCTGCGGCCGAGTGCCAGCGCTGCATCAGGCGCCGTGGCAAGCCGCCCGGCGCCGCATCGGCCGGGTTGTCGCGCAGCAGATCGGCCGCCACGCGCATCACCTCGCGCATGCTGCCCTGCACGCGGATGCGGCCCTCGACAATCGCCTCACCCACCGTGCCGATGCGGCCCAGCGCCAGGTCCATCAGGCTGCGTGGGTCTTCCACCCGCAGGGCCACGGGGGCATCCGCGGGCCCCAGGCGTTCGCCCGAGGGCAACTGCAGCATCAGGGGTGTCGACAAGGCGCCAAGGCGATCATGGATCAGGCGCAGCCACTTGTTCATACCAGGCCTCCCGTCAAAAGCGACTGCTTCAACGGCCGGGTGCGGCCCGCTGCCCTGCCCCGGGCGGCGGCCCCACCCCAGGCCTCGCAACAGGCGCATGTGGTACCTGGCGATGATTCTAGGCCGCCCCCCAAAATACTGCCTGGCTGCCCTGATTTTTCACCCGTTCGTCAACAGGAGAATCCCTGAGCAAGGGTGAGCAGGGCCGTCAATGCCCCGCTGCCAAGGCGAGGCGAGAGGGTCAGCGCAGGCGTTCCACCTGGTAACCACGCTGCTCCAGCAGCTTGGGCAGGCCGGTCGGGCCCACCATGTGCAGCGAACCCACGGCGGCAAACACCTTCTTGCCGTCGCTGTGCAGGCCGTCCACGCGGTCGGCCAGGGCGGGGTTGCGGTCGTCCATCAGCTTTTTCATCTGGCTGCGGTCCAGCGGGGTCTTGAGGCAGTCGCACCAGTCGGCGTAGTGCTCCAGCGCGTCCAGGTCGCCCTGCTCCCAGATCTGGGCCACGCGCGACAGCAGGCGGCGGGTCTGACCCCGTTCGATCTCGGTCAGGGTGCGGTTGACCAGATTGGCGGCTTCGGCGTCGTTGCTGCCCAGCAGCACCGCCAACTGGCCGGAGGCGGATTCGAGCGAGACCACCGGACGGTCGTTGCTGCGCGCCAGCACGGCCAGCATGATCTCGGTGCCAAAGCTGGGCTGCAGGCCGTCGCGGCGGCCGGCCAGGAAGGTCAGGCTGAGGGCCTGGATCTCGGGCGGAGCCGAGCTCAGGGCGGCCTCGGGCAGGCAGTCGGCCAGCCAGCGGGTCTTGAGACGGGCCTGCAGTTCGGCAGGCAGGTTGCGCTTCACGCCCTGGGTGATGGTGGCCATCTCACGCTGGATGGCCGGGTCCAGTGGGTTGATCTCGATGCCCGTCACGTCGGTGCTGTCCAGCGCCTGCTGGATCTTGGGGCCGGGGGCCATCCACTCGGCCTTGCCGGCATGGAAGGTGCCGTACAGGTAGGAGCTGTGATCGCCCTTGGTGATCTTCCAGAGAAAGCCGCGGTCGGTCGCGTGCTCCGCCGCCTGGCTGAACAGCTCGGGCGAGAACGGGGCCGGCAGCGGCGGGCAACTGACCGGCGCCTTGGCCGCCTTGGCCTCGGCCGGCTTGGCAGCCGCATGGGAGTGGGCCGGCTTGGTGGCCGCCCAGGCCGTACCGCTCAGCAGGCACAGACCTACCAGGGCCCAGCGGCGGCAGGCCGAACCAGCGGCCGTCGATGACAGGGGCGAAAGAGAAGGCATGAAAATGTTCATGCCCGGGATGTTGCCACGACTTGAGGGGCCGCTCGCACGGGAGCCTCAACTTTGCCGCAGGCTCACGACAAGGCCAGACGACGCGCGATGCGCTGCGCCAGCAGCAACCCGACCAGACAGCAACTGCCCGTGACAGCCCAGGTCCATTGCCAGCCGCCGGCCAGCCCAGCCACCCATCCCACCAGTGGCGGACCGGCAAATTGCCCCAAGGCCGAGCATTGGGTCATCCAGCCCACGGTGGTCGAGATGGCGTTCTCACGTGGGGCCAGCCGAACGGCCAGGGAGAACAGGCTGCCCGGAATCAGGCCGCCCATCATCGAAAACACCAGCAAGGCCCCATAACGAAGCCAGGGCGCCAGAGGCCAGAACGACTCAAAGGTGAACCACGCCCCCAGGGCCATGCTGGCAAAGCCCCAAGTCAGCACCCGGGCCGCCGGCACCCCCCGCTGCAGCAGAACCCCGGCGGCCAGGTTGCCCACGATGTTCGCTGCCGCGGCCAGGGCCGTCAGAACGGCCGTCCAGCCGACGCCCAGGTCGGATGACGCATAAATCGAGGGCAAAAACCCCATCACTGCCTGCCATTGCGAGGCGTAGAAGGCAAAGCTCAGCGCCACCAGCCAGGGGCCCTCGCTGGACAGGGTGAGCCGCAGCACCCCCAAGCCCTGCATCAGCCCGGGTCGGCGGGCCTTTGGCACGGCCCCCAACCCGGAGCGCGCCCGGGCCGCATCCGAGGGCACCCAGACCAGGGTGGCCACGGCCATCGCAGCCGGCAGCGCCGCCATCAACCACCACCATTGCGGCCAGCCCATCAGCGGCAGCAGCAGCGGCCCGCCCAGCAAGGCCAGCGCCGTGGCCAGCGGCATGCAGATGCCGAACACGCCCAGCATGAAGGGCAGATCGTGGGCGCTGACCAGTTGGCGGATCAAACCCGCACAGGGCATGAAGACCAGCAGAAAGCCGACGCCCTCCAGGGCCCGCAGAAACAGCATGAAACCGGCCTCCGGCACCGCGGGACCCAGGGTGCTGGCCGCCACCAGCAGCGCCAGGCCGATCAGCAGGCAACGGCGCAAGCCCCATTGCTCAGCAAACAGGCCCAGCAACGCCCCCAGCAGCATGGAGGCCACCTGCACCGCCGACAGCAGAAAGCCCGCCTGCACCAGCGACAAGCCCAATTCGGCACGCAACAGGGGGACGGCCGGCGCCAGCTTGGCCACATGCAGGGCTGCCGACACACCCGCGGCCACCACCAGGCAAGCCGCCCCAAGGCCGCCGGAGCGCTTGCCCAGGCCATTTTCGAAAGTCACATCTGCCGTCAAACCGCACCTCGCTGGCGCCCGCAGGGCCCGGCCAGGAGGGCCGGCCAGCTCGGTGGCGAACCCCACGCACATGAAGCGTGTTCGCAGCCACCCCGGAACTACCGGCAACGGGCAGGCGCCAGCGTAGTGGCGCGCGCCGATGCGCAGGTTTCAAATTCCGGCGCTCTGAAACAAGGCCTGTGCGGCCTCAGCGCAGGCCTCAGCGTGGACTTTTGCGCCCAGGTTTGGGTTTGCCAGCCCCGGTGCCTGCGCGCGGAGGCAGTCCGGTGTGCTGGGTCAGGATGCGGCCCTTGACGGGCGCGGCCGGCGCGTTCGGCTTGGCGCCCTGGCCCAGCGCAGGGCCGCGGGCACCGCGGGGCGCCACGGCGGCAGGCACAGCCTTGCCGGTCGGCCGCGCCGGGGCCTGGGTGGAGTTCTTGCGACGGGCGCTCTGGTAGCTGCCGTCCGTCATGGGCTGGAAGGTGGGGATCAGGTGTTGCTTGCCGTTACCAATGAGGTCGGCCCGGCCCATGGCCTTGAGCGCCTCGCGCAGCAGCGGCCAGTTGTTGGGGTCGTGGTAGCGCAGAAAGGCCTTGTGCAGCCGGCGGCGCTTCTCGCCGCGCACGATGTCCACCGACTCGCTGTCGGGCGTGATCTTGCGCAGCGGGTTGCGGCCGCTGTGGTACATGGCCGTGGCGCTGGCCATGGGGCTGGGGTAGAAGGTCTGCACCTGGTCGGCGCGAAAGCCATTGCGCTTGAGCCACAGCGCCAGGTTCATCATGTCCTCGTCGCTGGTGCCCGGGTGGGCGGCGATGAAGTAGGGGATCAGGAACTGCTTCTTGCCCACCTCTTCCGAGAACTTGTCGAACATCTGCTTGAAACGGTCGTAGCTGCCAATGCCCGGCTTCATCATCTTGGTCAGCGGGCCTTGCTCGGTGTGCTCGGGCGCGATCTTGAGGTAGCCACCCACATGGTGCTGCACCAGCTCGCGCACGTATTCGGGGCTCTTGACGGCCAGGTCATAGCGCAGGCCCGAGCCGATCAGGATCTTCTTGATGCCCTTGAGGGCGCGCGCGCGGCGGTAGATCTTGATCAGCGGGTCGTGGCTGGTGTTGAGGTTCTGGCAGATGTCCGGGAACACACAGCTGGGCTTGCGGCAGGCGGCCTCGATCTCGGGCGTCTTGCAGCCGATGCGGTACATGTTGGCGGTGGGGCCACCCAGGTCGGAGATCACGCCGGTGAAGCCCTTGACCTTGTCGCGGATCTCTTCCACCTCGCGGATGATCGAATCTTCAGAGCGGCTCTGGATGATGCGCCCCTCGTGCTCGGTGATCGAGCAGAAGGTGCAGCCGCCAAAGCAGCCACGCATGATGTTCACGCTGAAACGGATCATCTCCCAGGCCGGGATCTTGGTCGCGCCATCATGGCTGCCGTTTTCGTCGGCGTAGGCCGGATGCGGGCTGCGCGCGTAGGGCAGGTCGAACACCAGGTCCATCTCGGCGGTGGTCAGGGGGATGGGGGGCGGGTTGATCCACACGTCGCGCGCAGTCACCCCCTCACCGTGGGCCTGCACCAGGGCCCGGGCATTGCCCGGGTTGGTCTCCAGGTGCAGCACCCGGTTGGCATGGGCGTACAGCACCGGGTCGCTCTTGACCTGCTCGTACGAGGGCAGGCGGATCACGCTGCGCTCACGCGGCGGCACCTTGACGCGGCCCTGCAGGGCCGGGTTGGGCACGAAGTTCAGCGGACGCACATTGGCTTGGGCCGCAGCAGCGGCACCAGCCTGAGGCAAAGCTTTGGCCTCAGCCTCGCTGGCCACGGCCTGGGCTTCGTCCTCGCGGGCGCAGGTGGCGCCTTGCTCGCGCGCCTGGTCCGAGATCATCAGGTAGGGGTTGACGTGGGCCTCCACGCGGCCGGGGGTGTCGATGCGGGTGGAATCGATCTCGAACCAGCCCTCGGACGACTCGTCGCCACTGCGGCGGATGAAGGCCGTGCCACGCACATCGGTGATCTTCTCGACCGGCTCGCGGGCGGCCAGGCGGTGCGCCACCTCGACGATGGCGCGCTCGGCATTGCCGTACAGCAGCAAGTCGCACTTGGCATCGACCACGATGGAGCGGCGCACCTTGTCGCTCCAGTAGTCGTAATGTGCGATGCGGCGCAGCGAACCTTCGATGCCGCCCAGCACGATGGGCACATCCTTGTAGGCCTCGCGGCAGCGCTGGCTGTACACGATGGCGGCGCGGTCAGGGCGCTTACCGCCCACATCGCCAGGGGTGTAGGCGTCATCGGAGCGGATTTTGCGATCGGCCGTGTAGCGGTTGATCATCGAATCCATGTTGCCCGCCGTCACCCCGAAGAACAGATTGGGCTTGCCCAGCACCCGGAAGGGGTCGGCGCTCTGCCAGTCAGGCTGGGCGATGATGCCCACGCGAAAGCCCTGGGCCTCCAGCATGCGGCCGATCACCGACATGCCGAAGCTCGGGTGGTCCACATAGGCATCGCCGGTCACGATGATGATGTCGCAGCTGTCCCAGCCCAGCTTGTCCATTTCCGCGCGGCTCATCGGCAGGAACGGCGCCGTGCCGAAGCGGGCTGCCCAGAACTTGCGGTAGCTGTTCAGTGGTTTGGCGGCGCGCGCGAAAAAGGAAACGTCAACGGGGGCGTTCATGGAGGGGCTTCTTGGGGATAACCCTTCATTTTACGGGCGCAAGCCTTGTGAACGGTCTTGCCAGTACCCCCAGAAGGGCTAATGGACCGAGCGCCCCAGCATGCGACGCGGCACGGTGGCCTGCTCAGGCACGGGGTAGGTGCTTTCGTACACCTTGATCTGGGTGATCTGGCCGGCCAGCACCGTGAAGTGAAAGGCGAAGTCGACCCGCATCAACTCGTCGTTGGCATTGAGCCGGGTCTCCAACTCGCCCGTGGCGATCGCATGGCAGCCCTCGGCCAGCACCTGCTTCACCGCGAAGCGTTGGGGCGTGGCGCGGCGGCGGTGCTGGGTGATGAAGTCGGCCACCTGCTCACGCCGACGGGCGGGCCCGCTCCAGGGGATGACCAGCGAGTTGTGCGGGATGTCCCAAACCATTTCGGGCGCCAGCAAGGCCGCCAGAGCCTCACCCGCCTCACCGGCTTTCACCTGCTCGAAATAGAGCTGAACGATGGCACGGGTCTGCTCGGTGAGTGTTCCCATCAACAAGACGGTCGGGCAATTCTGAAGGTTCGACATGGCAGCAAGCACCCCAGGTTCGGGCGGGCTTGGCAGCCCGCTGAAATGATTTTCAAATCATTGTCGCAGATTAAATCAAATTCAATTTGATAAATTAACCTGCTTGCGGGTGCAAATTCAGGCTCTCAGTCCCAGTGGGTCTGGGCCAGGGCCTTGGCAATCGTCTGCCGTTTGACCGTGGGCTTGGGCACATGGAAGTCAAACCAGCTGCGCACATCCTGCTCCAGCCCGATGCCATGCATGTAGTTGTAGATGGCCTTGCGCAGGCCCTCGCCCAGGGCGTCGTGGTCCACCCCGGTCGGGTCGCGGAACGCGATGTCGTTGCGGGCGAACTGACCCGGCGGCAGCGGCACCAGGCTGATGCCGTAGTCCTGCGGGTTCTGCCCCACGGGCGAGTGCACGGTGCACACAAAACGGTGCCAGAAGCCCGACTGGATGCAGCCGTTCTCGAACAGCTGGCGCACGTACTCCAGCGCATCCACCGTGTCCTGCACCGTCTGGGTCGGAAAGCCATACATCAGGTAGGCATGCACCAGGATGCCCGCATCGGTCAGGCTGCGCGTCACGCGGGCCACCTGCTCCACCGACACGCCCTTCTTCATCAGCTTGAGCAGGCGGTCGGACGCCACCTCCAGGCCGCCGGAGATGGCGATGCAGCCGCTGTCGGCCAGTTGCTGGCACAACTCAGGGGTGAAGGATTTCTCGAAACGGATGTTGCCCCACCATGAGATCGCCGTGCCACGGCGCTGCAACTCCTGCGCCAGCGCCTTGAGCGACTTGGGTGGCGCCGCTTCGTCGACGAAGTGGAAGCCGGTCTGCCCGGTCTCGGCCACGATGGCTTCGATGCGATCGACCAGGGTGGCGGCACTGGCCGTCTCGTAGCGCGAGATGTAGTCCAGGCTGACGTCGCAGAAGCTGCACTTCTTCCAGTAGCAACCATGGGCCACGGTCAGCTTGTTCCAGCGGCCATCGCTCCACAGCCGGTGCATGGGGTTGAGCATGTCCAGCAGCGACAGGTAGCGGTGGATGGGCAGGCCGTCCCAGGTGGGCGTGCCCACGTTCTCGAATGGCACCTCGGGCTGCTCCAGGTGCAGCCACTGCACCTGGCCCGTGTCCGCATCGCGCACAAAGGTGCGCACCAGGCGCTGCCGCGAACGCCGGCCCTGCAGGTGCTCCAGCAAGGCCAGCAGCGGGCTTTCGCCGGCGTCCAGGGTCACGTAGTCGAAGTAATCAAACACCCGGGGCTCGGCCAGCTCGCGCAGCTCGGTGTTCACGAAGCCGCCGCCCAGCACCGTGACCAGGCCCGGGTGGCGCGCCTTGATGGCCTGCGCCACCCGGAAGGCCCCGTACACCGCGCCTGGGAAGGGCACCGACACCAGCACCACCGTGGGTTCGTGCCGGGCCACGGCCTGCAAGGCCAGTTCGCACAAGGTCTCGTCCACCAGATTGCGCGGCGCCGCCAGGGCCTCGGCCAGCGGGTCGAAGGTGGGTTGCGCGGCGGCCAGCGACTCGGCATAGCGCACAAACTCGAAGCGCGGGTCCACAGCATCGCGCAGCACGTCGGCCAGGTCGTTCAGGTACAGCGTGGCCAGGTGGCGCGCCCGGTCTTGCTGGCCCAGGGCGCCAAAGGCCCAGGCCAGAGGGTCTTCACCCTCTTCAGCCAAGTACACCTCCAGCGACTCGAAGCGCGGGCCCTCGGGCAAAAACTGGCGCCCGGCAATGCGGTGCGCCAGGCTCAGGTCGCGCCCCTGCAGAAAGCCGATGGTGGGCTCGAGCGTGGCCAGGTAGCGGTCAAACTGGTCCAGAAACAGGTTCACCCGGGCGCTGCGCTGCGCCTCGGGGCCGGCCTCGATCACGGCCCGCACCTCGCGCAGGCCCGCCGCCGAGAACAGCTTGAGCACCAGGGCCAGCGCCAGGTCCTCTTGCCGCGCATCCAGCCCCTGGGCGCGCAAAAAGCCGGTGAGGTAGGCGGTGGAGGGGTAAGGCGTGTTGAGCTGCGTCATCGGCGGGATGACGGACAGGATGCGGACAGCGGCGGGAGACGACATGGGAAAAGACAAGGGAGGCAAGGCAGACAGGCGAGGAAAGCACCCCGGAAACGGGTCGGCGGACGCGCAAAACGCCCGCCAGTTGATGCGATGATCATAGGCGCAGCCGCTGGGTATGCCGATCCCGCAACCGATCAACCCCACCAACCCACCCCGGTCGTGGCCCTGCCCTTGTGCTTTCATTTCAGCCCTAGCCCCACCATGGCCCTCACACCCTCGCCCGTGCTGCAGATCCAGCAGCTCTGCTTTGACTACCCGGCCCACAAGGGCCAAGCCGCCGTGCCTGTGCTGCAAGGCTTCAGCGCCAGCCTGCCCCCCGGGGTGACCTGGGTGGGCGGCGACGAAAGCCGTGGCAAAACCACTTTGCTGCGCCTGCTGGCCGGAGAGTTGCGCCCCCAATCTGGGACGCTGGCCCTGAACACCGGGCCGACAAGCCTGAACCCTACCCACGCGGCCTGGGCAGCGGAGGTGGCCTGGTGCGATCTGCGCGGTCCGGCACACGACCCGCTCTACCCGGCCGACTGCTTTGCCCGGCTGCAACAACAGCACCCGCGCTTTGACAGCGCCTTGCTGGCCCGGATGATCGAGGGCCTGGACCTGGCGCCGCACCGCGACAAGGCCTTGTACATGCTGTCCACCGGCACCCGCCGCAAGGTAGCGCTGGCCGGCGTGCTGGCCAGCGGGGCCAAGCTGATGCTGCTGGACGACCCGTTTGCCGCGCTGGACAAGGGCTCGATCGACTTTCTGCTGGAGCACCTGCGGCAACAAGCCCAGGCGCCTGCCGACCGGGCCTGGATCCTGGCCGCCTATGTGGCGCCGCGCGGCGTGCCGCTGGCCGCCCACATCGATCTGGACGCGCTCAAGACCCCTTGATCTTGTTCATGAACAGGCGCAGAAAAAAAACGCCCATGCACAGCATGAACACAATGCCGCCCAGGCTCATCAGGCCATAGTCGGTCGAAATCAGGTCAGTGAAAGCCTTCATGGGAACACCCTTTCTTGTAGTGGATGCACCCACTGTCGGCGTCCACAGGCGCCCTGCCCTTGCGAATTCTCAAGGTGGGCCAGGGGCTTGAGCGGCCACTGACAAAGATCAAGAAAATCAAGGGGTCACTCGGGTCAAGGCTCGGACAGCATCGGGTTGAGGGCAATATCGCCCTCGGGAAACGAGGCCACCAGCTTCAATTCGCCCCCCAAAGCCCGGATGTACTCACGCAGGGTACTGACATGCATGTCGTTGCGACGTTCGAGCTTGGAAATAGCGGCCTGCTCAATGCCCAGAGCCGCACCCACATCCGCCTGGGTCATCTGGCGGGCTTGCCTCACGGCCTGCAGTTGCATGTCCACCCACAGGGCTTCGGCCCTTGCGGCAGCGCGGGCCTGAGCCTGAGGAGACATCCTGGAGCGCAACTCACTGAATTTTCCGGCCATGGATCAGCCCCTCTTTCAACAATGATTCGAGATGCGCCTGGTACAAGCGCTCAGCCACAGGAACCTGCACACGGTACCAACGATCGTCACCCGTTTTGTCACCACCCAGCAACAAGATGGCACTGCGCCGTGGGTCAAACGCATACAGGATTCGCAACGGACGACCTTGATGCTGCACGCGCAGCTCTCTCAGGTGTGGGAACCTCGAGCCTTCAACGCCCGAGCTGTGAGGAAAGCCCAACTGAGGCCCCAATTGCTCCAGCAGTCGCACCGACGCGTCGATGGACTCCTGAGCGGCCTCTGGCAACGCATCCCACCATTGTCCGAATTCATCGGTGTATTCGACCTCCCAGCGTTGGCTAATTATTCCTCCAGAGGACTATTCCATCAAGCTCAGGCTGGAAGATTCATGGCATCTTTCCGGGCCCGGTACGCAGCACTGCAGCATGCGATCCCCAGGCCCCCGAAGTGTTTCAAACGGAAAATCGGGTGTTGAGAAAGAACGCCCGCTCCCAAGCCGTCAACGCCCGCCGATCCCCATTGCCCGGGTGATCACCTCTTTCATGATCTCGTTGGTGCCGCCATAGATGCGCTGCACGCGCGCGTCGGCGTAGGCGCGGGTGATGGGGTATTCCCACATGTAGCCGTAGCCGCCGTGCAGTTGCACGCACTCGTCCATCACCTTGCATTGCAGGTCCGAGCACCAGTACTTGGCCATGCTGGCGGTGGCGGTGTCGAGCTGGCCGGCCTGCAGCAGTTCGATGCACTTGTCGACGAAGACGCGGGCCACCTGGATCTCGGTCTGCAGCTCGGCCAGGGTGTAGCGGGTGTTCTGGTAGCTGGCCACGGGCTGGCCGAAGACCTTGCGCTCTTTCACATAGGCCAGGGTCCAGTCGATGGCCGCCTGTCCCGCGGCCACGGCGCCGATGGCGATCTGCAGGCGCTCCCAGGGCAGTTGCTCCATCAGGCAGATGAAGCCGCGGTTGAGTTGCGCGGCACCGCCCAGCACGTTCTCGGCCGGCACGCGCACGTTGTCAAAAAAGAGTTCGGAGGTGTCCTGCGCCTTCATGCCTAGCTTTTTCAGGCGCTTGCCCTTCTCGAAGCCCGGCATGCCGCGCTCCACCAGCAGCAGGCTGGTGCCCTTGGCGCCCGCGGCAGGGTCGGTCTTGGCCACCACGATCACCAGATCGGCATGCCAGCCGTTGGTGATGAAGGTCTTGCTGCCATTGAGCAGGTAGCTGCCATCGGGCTGCAGCAAGGCCGTGGTCTTCACGCCCTGCAGGTCGCTGCCGGCGCCCGGCTCGCTCATGGCGATGGCGCCCACCAACTCGCCGCTGGCCATGCGCGGCAGGTAGTGCAGCTTCTGGGCCTCGGTGCCGTAATGCAGGATGTAAGGGGCAACGATCTCGTTGTGCAGGCCAAAGCCGATGCCGCTGAAGCCGCCGCCCGACAGCTCCTCCATCTGCGCCACCGAGTACAGGCGGTCGGCCCCGGCCCCGCCGTACTCCTCGGGCAGGGTCATGCACAAAAAGCCGTTCTCACCGGCCTTGCGCCAGACCTCGCGGTCCACATAGCCCTGCTCTTCCCAGTCAGCGTGATAGGGCTCGATCTCCTGTTTGCAAAAGCGCCGAAAGCTGTCGCGGAAAGTCTCGTGGTCGGGGCTGAACAAGGTGCGCGCAATCATGGTGGTGTCTCCTGTCGGGCGTGGCGCCCATTTATGAAAAGCAGATGCTTTGCAAAATTATGCCGTGAAGCAAGGGCTGAATCCATGCGCCGTCTTTACAAGGTTCACGCTTCAGTTACCTGCGCCGCTGCCGAAAACCCGGTAAGCCACTTCACAACCCTGCCTGGAGCCCCGCTTGAACGTCACCAACGCCATCGCACTGAACGTTGCCGTCAACGTCCTGGAGAAGCCGATCTCCCAGGTGGCGCACGCCTTGGGGGTGCCCAACAGCGTGGACGTGCCGGCCCTGGTGAAGGGGGCGGCCACGGTGGCGCTGCTCTACAGCATGCCCACGGCCGCCGCAGCCGGACTGCTGACCGTGGGCAGCGCCACCGGCATGCTGGGCAGCCAGCTCGACGTGTTCGCCTGATCCCAACGACAGCGACTGCGCCGCCACGGCGCCCGTCCCGCCACGGACTTTTGCTTTGTCTCCATTTTTACAGAGCACTTGCTTGGTAAAAAATATACTGATGGGTCCAATCACCCATTCGGCTGCCGCAGGCCTGTGCCCGCCGGCAGCCCAGCCCCTGGAGACAAGCCATGACCGAAGCCTATGTGTTCGACGCCATCCGCACGCCGCGCGGCAAAGGCAAGAAAGACGGCAGCCTGCACGAAGTCAAGCCGGTGAACCTGCTGGCCGGCCTGCTCAACGATCTGCAGTCGCGCAACGGCTTTGACACCGCCCTGGTCGACGACGTGGTGATGGGCATCGTGTCACCGATCGGCGAACAGGGCTCGGTGCTGCCCAAGGTGGCCGCGCTGAAAGCCGGCTGGGATTTCCGCTGTGCCGGTGTGCAGGTGAACCGCTTCTGCGCCTCGGGCCTGGAGGCGGTCAACCTGGCGGCGCAAAAAGTACGCTCCGGCTGGGAAGACCTGGTGGTGGCCGGCGGCGTGGAGAGCATGAGCCGGGTGCCCATCGGCTCGGACGGCGGCGCCTGGGCGCAAGACCCCGAAACCAACTCGGCCACCCTGTTCGTGCCGCAGGGCATCGGGGCCGACCTGATCGCCACGCTGGACGGCTTCAGCCGCGCCGATGTCGACGCCTTTGCCCTCGAATCGCAGCGGCGCGCCACCGCGGCACGGGCTGCCGGCTACTTTTCGCGCTCGGTGGTGCCGGTGCGCGACTTTCTGGACCAGGTGATCCTCGAAGAAGACGAATTCATCAAGCCCCACACCACGCTCGAGGGCCTGGCCGGGCTCAAGCCCTCGTTCGAACAACTGGGCGCCATGGGTTTTGACGCGGTGGCCCTGCAGCGCTACCCCCAGGTCGAACGCATCCACCATGTGCACCACGCCGGCAATGCCTCGGGCATTGTCGACGGGGCCGCGGCGGTGCTGATCGGCTCCGAGCAGGCCGCCCGCCAGCATGGCCTGGCACCGCGCGCCCGCATCGTGGCCACGGCCCTCAGTGGCGCCGACCCCACCATCATGCTGACCGGCCCCGTGCCGGCCACCCTCAAGGCCCTGGCCCGCGCCGGGCTGAACATCGGCCAGATCGACCTGTTCGAGGTCAACGAGGCCTTTGCCGCCGTGCCCATGCGCTTCATGAAAGAGCTGGGCGTGCCGCACGAGAAGGTCAATGTGAATGGCGGCGCCATCGCCCTGGGCCACCCGCTGGGGGCCACGGGCGCGATGATCCTGGGCACCCTGATCGACGAGCTGCACCGGCGCCAGCTGCGCTACGGCCTGGCCACGCTGTGCGTGGGCGGCGGCATGGGCATTGCCACCATCGTCGAGCGGCTGTGAAGCACAGCCCCTTCCTCTGCATTCACCCCCAGAACACCCCGACGGAGACACGGCCTTGAAAACCATCCGCTACGAGCTTGCCGACGGCATCGCCACCCTCACCTTTGACGAGACCGGCTCGGCCGTCAACACCATGTGCCAGGCCTGGCAGCAAGACCTGAGCACGGTCACCCAGCGCGTGCTGGCCGACCGGGCCCAGCTCAAGGGCATTGTGCTGGCCTCGGCCAAGACCACCTTCTTTGCCGGCGCCGACCTGAAGGCCACCATGCGCCTGCAGCCCGAAGATGCCAGCCGCGTGTTCACCGACATCGAACAGACCAAGAAGAACTTCCGCACCCTCGAGACCCTGGGCATCCCGGTGGTCAGCTGCCTCAATGGCACCGCCCTGGGTGGCGGCTGGGAAGTGGCCCTGATCGGCCACCACCGCGTGGCCGTGGACAACCCCAAGATCCAGTTCGGCCTGCCCGAGGTCACGCTGGGCCTGATCCCTGGCGCCAGCGGCATCACCAAGATGACGCGCCTGCTGGGCCTGATGGGCGCCCAGCCCTACATCCTTGAAGCCCGTTTGTTCAACCCGCGTGAGGCCCTGGAGCTGGGCCTGGTGCATGAGCTGGTGGGCAGCGCCGAGCACCTGCGCCCCGCCGCCCTGGCCTGGATCGCGGCCCACCCCGAATCGCGCCAGCCCTGGGACGACAAGAACTACAAGATGCCCGGCGGCACCCCGGCCAACCCCAAGATCGCCAGCGCACTGACCGTGGCACCCGCCATGCTCAAGAAGACCACCCGCGGCCTGTACCCGGCGCCCGAGGCCGCGCTGGCGGCCATGGTCGAAGGCGCCCAGGTCGACTTCGACACCGCGCTGCGCATCGAAAGCCGTTACCTGGCCCGCCTGATCACCAGCCCCGTGGCCAAGAACATGATCAACACGTTCTTCCACAACATGAACGCGATCAAGAGCGGCCAGTCGCGCCCGGGCACGGCAGCGCGCTACAAGCCGCAGAAGGTGGGCATCCTGGGTGCCGGCATGATGGGCGCAGGCATTGCCTACGCGCAGGCCAGCCGCGGCATCGCCACGGTGCTGAAAGACATCAGCGTCGAACAGGCCGAGGCCGGCAAGGCCTACAGCCAGCGCATCACCCAGCCGCGGGTAGACAAGGGCCGCATGAGCCCGGCCGACCAGCAGGCCCTGCTGGCGCGCATCCACACCACCGACCAGGCGAGCGACCTGCACGGCTGCGACCTGATCATCGAGGCGGTGTTCGAGAACCGCGAGCTCAAGGCCCGCGTCACCCGCGAGGCCGAGCCCCAATTGGCACCCGGCGGCTTTTTTGCCAGCAACACCTCCACCCTGCCCATCAGCGGCCTGGCCCAGGCCAGCGCCCACGCCGAGCGCTTTGTGGGCATCCACTTCTTCAGCCCGGTCGACAAGATGAAGCTGGTCGAGATCATCCGCGGCCACCAGACCAGCGACGACACCGTGGCCCGCGCCTTCGACTACGTGCAGGCGCTGGGCAAGCTGCCCATCGTGGTCAACGATTCGCGCGGCTTCTACACCAGCCGCACCTTCGGCACCTACGTGATGGAGGGTGCGGCCATGCTGGGCGAAGGCATTCCGGCCCCGGTGATCGAGAACGCGGCCATGCAGGCGGGCATGCCGGTGGGCCCGCTGGCGGTGCTCGATGAAACCGCCCTCACACTCAGCGTGCACGTGCTCGACCAGACCCGTGCCGACCTGGCCGCGGCCGGGCAAAGCTACCACGCGGGCGCCGGTGAGCTGCTGGTCGAGCGCATGGTCAAAGAGCTGAACCGCCCGGGCCGCGCCGGCGGTGGCGGCTTCTATGACTACCCGGCCGGCCAGAAAAAGCAGCTGTGGCCCGAGCTGCGCCCCCTGTTCGAAAAGCCCGGCCACGCCTGGGATTTGCAGGACGTGAAAGACCGCCTGCTGTACCGCCAGGCCATCGAGACGGCACGCTGCCTGGCCGAAGGCGTGCTCACCAGCGTGCATGACGCCAACATTGGCTCGATCTTCGGCATCGGCTTTCCGGGCTGGACCGGGGGCGCCATGCAATTCATCTATGGCATGGGTGTGGCCGCCTTCCTGCAGCGCGCCGATGAGCTGGCCCGGCACCACGGCGCGGGCTTCGCCATCGACACAGCCACCCGTGCAGCCATCGAAAAGCACCACCCGGTGTATTGAATCGGCAGGGCAGACATCGGGTTTGACCAGTCTTGCCCTGGCTCAAGCTGGCGATAATCCGGGAATGCCCACGCCAACGACCTCCCTCGAAGATGCAGCGGCCGGGGCCCGGCCCCGCCCCCGCTCCCCCAGCGACCTGTTTTTCTCGTTCAGCATCCTGGCCCTGCAGGGCTTCGGGGGCGTGCTGGCGGTGGTGCAGCGCGAGCTGGTCGAGAAAAAGCAATGGATGACGAACGAAGAGTTCGTCGAGGAATGGGCCGTTGCGCAGATCATGCCTGGCCCCAATGTGGTCAACCTGTCGGTGATGCTGGGTGAGCGCTACTTCGGCTGGCGTGGCGCCGTGGCGGCGCTGTCGGGCATGCTGGCCTTCCCCACCCTGATCGTGCTGGCCCTGGCCACGCTGTACGGGCACTACGCTCAGCACCCCCAGGTAGCAGGTGCCCTGCGCGGCATGGCCGCCGTGGCGGCCGGGCTGATCGCGGCCGCCGCCTTCAAGCTGGCCGGCCCCCTCAAGAAGCACCCGCTGGGTCGGCCCCTGTGCGCCCTGCTGGCCGCCGCCTGCTTTGCCCTGGTGGGCTGGCTGCACCTGCCCCTGGGCTGGGTGGTACCCGGCCTGGGCCTGCTGGCCTGTGCCCTGACCTGGCGGAAGATCGCCCCATGAGCCTGCACTTCGAAGCCCTTCAATGGCTGCAGCTGCTGCTGCATTACGCCTCGCTGTCCCTGCTGGCCGTGGGCGGCGCCATCAGCCTGGTGCCCGACATGCACCGCTACCTGGTGCTGGAGCAACATTGGCTGACCGAGGCCCAGTTCAACGCCTCGATCGCGATCGCCCAGGCAGCCCCCGGTCCCAACGTGCTGTTTGTGGGCCTGATGGGCTGGAACGTGGGGCTGAACGCCGCCGGCAACACCGGCCTCAGTGCCCATGCTGCCACGCTGGGCCTGCTGGGCATGGCCACCACCATGCTGGGCATGCTGGTGCCCAGCACCGTGCTGACCTGGCTGGCCACCCGTTGGGCGGCCCGGTACCAGCAGCACCGCGCCATCCGAGCCTTCAAGCAGGGCATGGCCCCCCTGGTGATCGGCCTGCTGCTGGCCACCGCCTGGACCCTGGGCAGCGCCAGCGGCGACCCGCGCCACGATGGCGCCCTGTGGGCCCTGAGCGCGGTGGCGGCCTTGCTGGTCTGGCGCACCCGCATCCACCTGCTGTGGCTGCTGGCGGCCGGCGCACTGCTGGGGGCCCTGGGCTGGGTTTGAAGCCCCAGCCCGGCGTTCACATCACGCGGGCAAACAGCTCGTTGCGAAAGTGGATGCCCAGGCGGGCAAAGGCCCGGTTGCGGTAGGTCTTGACGGTGGGCAGGCTCAAGCCCAGGTCGGCGGCCACGCCGTCTTGCGTGTAGCCGCGCAGCAGCCGCTCGCACACATCCAGCTCGCGCTCGGTCAGCCCTGGGTGCAAGGCCTGCAGGCGCTCGCGCCAGGCCGGCTGCACTGGGGGCGGTGCCGGCGGGCTCACCTGCAGGTGCTTGCGTACCAGGGCCAGCAAGGCCGGTGACCAGGCTTCGAAGTCGCCCAACTGGGCATCACTGAAGGGCCGCTGGTGCTGGTGGCGGTAGAAGTTCACGGCAAAAAGGCTCTCAGGCCCCTCAGCCTCGACGATGGACACCCGCTCGGCCACGCCATGGGCCTCGTACACGCAGGCCCGGTGGTCTTGCGGCACCTCGCGCGCCGTGATGTGGCACAGCTGCAAGGGCGCTGATGCGCCCTCGCTTTCCCCTTCGGCCTCGGTGTGCAGGCTGCGGTCGCGCACATAGGGGCCTGCCAGGTAGGCATGCCAGCAGGCCTGGGTGGTGTCGGGCACGCCATGGCTGGCCGACAGGAACAAGGCCGGCTGGCACGCCAGCCCGGTGCGGTAGACCGACCACGAGGCCGCCGGCAACAAGGGGGTCAACGCGGGCAACAGCTCGGTCGCAAAGCCCTGTTCGCCCAGGCGGCCGATGGCCTGCGCCATCACGCCGCCGGCCAGGGCGGGTGGGCTGCTTTGGCCAGGGGTCCATTTCCTCATGCCTGTCATCTTCTGGGATGACAGGCGGTCGGCGCTACCGGATTTACGCTAGGTCAGGTCTTGATACCAGCCTTGCGGAGTGCCCATGTCCCTGTTTGTTGCCCCCAGTTTTCGCCCCTTTGCCGACCTGCAGGTGCAGGTCGGCACGCCCCAGGACGTGGGCCCCGGCCCGCACGGGCACCGGCGCGTGGTGCCCATCCTGGGCGGCCAGGTGCAAGGCGTGGGCTGGAAGGCCCGGGTGCTGCCGGGCGGCGCCGATTTCCAGCTGCTGCTCAGCGACACCCTGGCCGAGCTCGACGCCCGCTATGTGCTGGAAACCGAGGCCGGCGAGCTGATCTACGTGCACAACCACGCCCTGCGCCGCGCCGATCCCGACACCATGGCCCGACTGGTGCGCGGCGAGGCGGTGGACCCGGCCCAGGTGTATTTCCGCTGTGCGCCCCGCTTCGAGACCAGCGCCCCTTCGCTGCGCTGGATCACCGAGCGCCTGTTCATCGGCAGCGGGGTGCGCGAGCCCAGCGCCGTGCTGATGCGCTTTCACGAGCTGCTTTGACCCCATCACCCGCTTTTCGACCCACGACACCGTTCAGCCCTGAAGGAGACACCATGCACAACAAGAACACCCGCCGCCACAACCGCCGCGACACCTGCCGCTGGCTGGCCACCGCCCTCGCCGGCGCCACCCTGGCCGCCCCCATGGCCTGGGCACAAAGCCCGGCGGCCAACTACCCCAACCGCCCGGTGCGCCTGATCGTGGGCTTTCCGGCCGGCACCGGGCCCGACATCGTGGCCCGGCTGCTGGCCCAGAAAATGTCGGAGGCCTGGGGCAACACCGCCGTGGTGGTGGACAACAAGCCCGGCGCCGGGGGCCTGATCGCCGCCAGCGAGGCCGCCCGCGCCCCGGCCGATGGCTACACCCTGATGCTGGGCGAAACCGGCCAGTTGAGCATCGCGCCCAGCAGCTACAACCGCCTGCCCTACGACCCCGCCAAGGACTTTGCCGCCGTCAGCCAGGTCGTCACCTCGAACTTCGTGCTGCTGGTCAACCCGCTGAAGGTGCCGGCCCGCAGCACCAAGGAATTCGTCGACTGGACGCGCAGCCAGAAAGGCCTGTTCATGGCCACCTTCGGCGCAGGCACGCCCGGTCACTTCGGGGCCTACATGTTTGGCGACGCCATCGGCATCAAGCCCGAGGCCGTGCACTACAAGAGCACGGGCGATGCCCTGGGGGGCCTGTTCAGCGGCGACGTGCAGGCCGTGTTTGCCAGCGTGGGCCTGGCCGTGCCCAACGTGAAGGCCGGCAAGCTGCTGGCCCTGGGCAGCAGCGGCGCCACCCGCAGCGCCAGCCTGCCCGATGTGCCCACCCTGAAAGAACAGGGCTATGCGGGCCTGGAGTTCAACTCGTGGTTCGGCGTGGTGGCCCCGGCCCGCACCCCGCCCGAGATCCTGGCCAAGCTGAACGCCGACATCGTGAAAGCCGTGCGCTCGCCCGAAGGTCGGCAGAAGATGGAAGATGCGGGCTTTGCCGTCACCGGCACCTCGCGCGAAGAGTTCGGCCGCATCATCGCGGCCGACACCGTGACCTGGGGCAAGGCCGTGGCGGCCACAGGGTTCAAGGCGGATTGAGGGCTCAGGGCCCCAGAACGGGGCCCGCCTCAGCCGGACACCGCTATCAGGCCCGCGACACCAACGGATAGTTCTCGGGTTTGCGAATGGATTGCGAGGTGATGGTTCCACGCAGGGTGGACCTCACGCAAATCGACCTCGACAATCGACTGGGCCTGCTTCAGTGGAGTGGCAGACAGCCCCTAATTTTCCGCCATCAAGCATCCGCTGCTATGAGGCGCACGCACAAGGCCGGATGTACAGTGATCGGGCCGGGTCTCGCCATTGATTCGTTTCATGCACCAATGCCTGCAAGTATTGCAATTTACGAATCTTGCACCAGCCCCGACAATCGCCGGCCATGCCAAACCGGCCCGCCCCGTGCCATGGTGGCCAGGGGGCCTACAAGGAGACTTATGTTGTTGACCGATTCCGTTGCCACGCCTCACCCGATCTCGCGCCGCCGCATCGCCGGCTGGCTGGGCGCCACCGCCCTGGCCTTGGGCAGCCTGGGTGCCCAGGCCGACACCTGGCCCAGCAAGCCGATCCGCTTTGTGGTGCCCTTCGGCCCCGGGGGCGCCAACGACCTGGTGGCACGTGCCGTGGCAGAAGCCACCGCGCGCCAACTGGGCCAGGCCATCATCATCGACAACAAGCCCGGCGCGGGCTCGGTGCTGGGCGCCGACATCGTGGCCAAGTCGGCCCCGGATGGTTACACCTTCCTGGCCCCGGCAGCCGGTGTGGTGACCAACGCCATGATCAAGTCCAAGATGCCCTACAAGGAAGACGATCTGGTGCCCGTGGCCATGATGGCCGTCAGCCCCTCGGTGATCGTGGTGCCGGCCGACTCGCCGATCAAAGACCTCAAGGGCCTTCTGGCAGCCTCCAAGACGGGCCCGGGCCTGAACTTCTCCACCGCCGGCACCGGCAGCACGCCGCACTTTGTGGCCGAAATGCTCAAGAAGAACGGCGCCAAGCTGCAGGTGGTGCCCTACAAGAGCGGCTCGGAGGGCGTGGTGGCCGTGGTGGGCAAGCAGGTGGACGCCACCTCCGAAGCCAGCGTGGTGGTGCTGCCGCAGATCAAGGGGGGCAAGCTGCGTGCCGTGGCCTCGACCTGGAACCGCCGCATCGCGGCCATGCCCGACATCGCCACCGCCGAAGAGCAAGGCTTTCCGAACATCTTCATTGGGCACTGGTCAGGTGTTTTTGCCCCCAAGGGCACGCCAGACGACATCCTGGACCGCATGAACCGCGCCATTGATGCCGCCATCAAGTCGCCCGAGCTGCGCGCCCGCCTGATCCCCCAAGGCATTGACCCCGTGGGTGGCACGCGGGCTGACTTCGTGAAGTTCATCAACGCTGAAAAGGCCCGCCTGGCACCGATCGCCAAGGCCTCGAACATGCGCGAAGACTGATCCGGGACCCAGCACCATGAACCCCAAGAAATTCTGGAGACAAGCCGGCCAATGGATCGGCGCCCTGACCCTGGGGGCCGCCCTGTGCGGCCAGGCGCTGGCGGCCGAGCTGCATGTGCTGAGCTCGGGCGGCTTCACCGCCGCCTACAAGCAGTTGGTGCCGGGCTACGAGAAGGCCTCGGGCAACCAGGTGGTGTCGGGCTACGGCGCCTCGCTGGGCGGCGCGCCCGACTCCATCCCCAGTCGGCTGGCCCGCCATGAACCCGCCGACGTGGTGATCCTGTCGGTGCCGGCGCTGGAGGCCCTGGTGGCTGCGGGCCAGGTGCGCCCGGGCAGCCGGGTGGACCTGGGCCGCTCACTGATCGGGCTGTCGGTGCGCAAGGGCACGCCCAAGCCCGACATCAGCAGCGTGGAGGCCTTGAAGAACACCTTGCTGCAGGCCCGCTCCATCGCCTATTCGGCCAGCGCCAGCGGCACCTACCTGTCGACCGTGCTGTTCAAACAATTGGGTGTGGCCGATCAGATCAAGGACAAGGCCCGCCGCATCGTGAGTGAGCGCGTGGGCAGCGTGGTGGCCCGCGGTGACGCCGAGTTGGGCTTTCAGCAGGTCAGCGAACTGTTGCCCATCGAGGGCCTGGACTTTGTCGGCACCCTGCCCGAAGAGGTGCAGGAGGTGACCATCTTCGCCGCAGGCATCACCACCGAGGCGCGCGAGCCCGAAGCCGCCAAGGCCTTGTTGCGCTACCTCTCCTCAGCCGAGGCGGCGCCGGTGATCCAGAAGACCGGTCTGGAGCCGATACCCGCACGCTGAACACACGGGACGCACGGAAAGCAGCACAGGCGCGCCGACCTCAGGCTCAGAGCCCGTCCAGCAAGGCGGGCAGGCCCTGGGCCGAGGGGCAGCGCAGCAGCACATCGGCCAGTGCATCAAGCTCGGTGGGTTGGGGGTTGAGCACCACCACCCGGGCGCCGGCCTCTCGGGCCGTGAACACCAGACCGGCCGCCGGGTACACCGCACCGGCGGTGCCCACCACCAGCATCACATCGCATGCCGAAGCCGCTTGCTCGGCCGCGCGCAGCGGCGCCTCAGGCAGCGACTCGCCAAACCAGACCACACCCGGCCGAACCAGACGGCCACAGGCCCGGCAACGGGGCGGATGGCCAGGCACCAGGGCCGTCACATCACAAGGCACCCCCACGGGGTGGGGCAGCTCACAGGCCGCGCCAGGGCCGCCCAGCCAGTGGTCTTCAAAAATATGGCCATGCAAGGCCAGCACATCGGGGCTGCCCGCGCGCTGGTGCAGCCCATCGACGTTTTGCGTGATCAGGGTGAGACGACCCGGGTGGGCCTGGGCAAAGGCGGCCAAGGCGCTGTGCCCGGCATTGGGCTGGACGCGGGCAATGGCCTCACGGCGAGAGCCATACCAGCCCCAGACCAGGGCCGGATCGGCGCGAAAGCCGACTTCGGTCGCCAGTTGCTGGGGGTCGAATTGTGCCCACAGGCCCTGCTGGGCATCGCGAAAGGTGGGCACGCCCGACTCGGCACTGACCCCGGCCCCGGTGAGCACGGCCACCCGCTGGGCCTCGGCCAGCCAGCCGCGCACCTGGGCCAGCGAAGCGGCCAGGGCATCGACCGGGTCTGTGGCCATCACAGGCGTTGGCGCAGCGCCTCGTACAGGCACACGCCGCTGGCCACCGACACGTTGAGGCTTTCCACCGCGCCATGCATGGGGATGTTGACCAGTTCGTCGCAGGTCTTGCGCGTGAGTTGGCGCATGCCGTCACCCTCGGCACCGAGGACCAGGGCGGTCGGGCCTTTGAGGTCCACCTGGTAGAGGGTCTTGGGCGCATCGCCACAGGTGCCGATGCACCAGATGTTGCGTTCCTTGAGCTCGCCCAGGGTGCGCGCCAGGTTGGTGACCATGAAGTACGGCACGGTTTCGGCAGCCCCGCTGGCCACCTTGGCCACGGTGGCGTTGATGCCGGCCGCGTGGTCCTTGGGGGCGATCACGGCGTGCGCGCCAGCCCCGTCGGCCACCCGCAGGCAGGCCCCCAGGTTGTGCGGATCGGTGATGCCATCGAGCACCAGCAGCAAGGGCGGCTCCTTGATCTGGTCGAGCAGATCGTCCAGCGACTTGACCTGGGCCACGGCCTCGACCCGGGCGGCCACGCCCTGGTGGCCATGGCTGCCGGCCAGCTTGGCCAGGCGCAGGCCGTCGGCCTCGATCAGGCGCACGCCGGCTTCGCGCACGCGCTCCAGGAACTGGCGCATGCGCGCATCACGGCGCGTGGGCTCGAAGTAGATTTCGATGATGGTCTGGGGCGCGGTCTTGAGCCGCACGCCCACGGCGTGAAAGCCGAACAGCACTTTGGGGGATGACATGGGGCCCGATTATCCCTGCACTGCGCCGCTCAGACGCCAGCGGGCTGAATCCGACCGGCTTCGATGGTGATGCGGCGCTCGCAGCGCGCGGCAATCGCCTGATCATGGGTGACCAGGACCAGGGTGGTGCCGAACTCGCGGTTGAGCTCGAACATCAGCTTCATGACGGTGTCGCCGGTGGCGAAGTCCAGGCTGCCAGTGGGCTCGTCGGCCAGCAGCACCGCAGGTTCGACCACAAAGGCACGCGCCAACGCCACGCGCTGCTGCTCACCGCCCGACATGACGCGGGGGTAGTGGCCCAGGCGCTGGCCCAGGCCGACGTGGCGCAGCATCTCGGCGGCGGCCGAACGGGCGTCACGGCGGCCGGCCAGTTCCAGGGGCAGCATCACGTTTTCAAGCGCGGTGAGGTTGCCCATGAGCTGGAAGCTCTGGAACACAAAGCCCACGCGCCGGGCCCGCAAGGCCGCCCTGGCGTCCTCATCGAGCGCGAACAGGTCGTGGCCGTCCAGCCGCACCGTGCCCTGGCTGGGGGTGTCCAGCCCGGCCATGATCGACAGCAAGGTGCTCTTGCCCGAGCCGGAGGCCCCCACAATGGCGGCAGTCTCCCGGGGCGCCAGTCGGAAATCGATGTCACGCAGAATGTCCAGCGTGCCCGTGGAATCGGTGACCGACTTGAAAACGTGTTCGACCGAGACGATCGCAGGCGAGAGGGCTTCAGACATGAAAGGTTGGGCGTGTTGAATGCAATGAAGAGGCAACTGGCCAAGCCAGTTGGAGTGAACGCTCGGCGTCACTTTATCCTGAGCGGCGTCAGTCTGATGGTGGCGGGGTCATGTGGCGCCCTGATGAAGGCCCAGGCCGCCCCAGCCCCCTCAACACCCACGGTGCTGGTGGTGGGCGATTCGCTGAGTGCCGAGTACGGCTTGCGCCGCGGCAGCGGCTGGGTGGCGCTGCTGGCCGACAAGGCGCTGGCGGAAAAGCCCGGCTTCCAGGTGGTCAACGCCAGCATCAGCGGCGACACCACCTCGGGCGGCCGGGCCCGGCTGGGGGCCTTGCTGGCCCAACACAAGCCGCAGGTGGTGGTGATCGAGTTGGGGGGCAATGACGCCTTGCGCGGCCTGCCGATCAAGATGACCGAGGACAACCTGACGCAGATGGTGCGCGCCTGCCAGAAGGCTGGCGCCCGGGTGTTGCTGGTGGGGATGCAGGTGCCACCGAACTATGGGGCCACCTACACCGAAGATTTTTCGCGCACCTTTGCCCGTGTGGCCGCGGCCGAGAAGACCGCGCTGGTGCCGTTTTTGTTGAAGGGCATCGCCGACGGGCCCGATGCAGAGCGCCTGTTCCAGGCCGATCGCATCCACCCCCGGGAGGAGGCGCATCCACGGATGCTGGCCAATGTGTGGCCCGAACTGCGTCGGCTGTTGAAATAAGCCTTGGCGATCAGGCCTGAGGAGCGTCTCCGGCAGGAGGTGCCTCGGCACTGGCTTCGTCAGCGTCTTCAGGCTCGTCGGCCTCTGGCGGCAGCCCCAGGGCCTTGCGATCCGCCTTGGCCTTGAGTTTTTCTTCTTTTTTGCGCTTTTTCGCCAGTTCTTTTTGACGCTTTTCGTAGCCGTAATTCGGTGTTGCCAAGTCGGGTTCTCCTTATCGAGTTGAAGTCCACTGTAACACCCGCCGGATGGCGCTCAGCCCGCAGAGGGCGCCGTGCTGCCACCGGGTGCAGGCGGCCAGTGCACGGCGCCACGGTAGGCATGCCAGCTGGCATGGCCCAGCCAGGGGCCCACCAAGACGATGCCAGCCCCCCAGGGCCACAGCGCGGCCACCACCAAAGCGGTGATCAGCGCGCCCCAGAACAGCATGATGCCGGTGTGGGTGAAGACCACCCGCAAGCTGGTGATGGCCGCCGTGATGGCGTCGGTGTCGCGGTCCAGGATCATGGGGATGGACACCACCGCCATCGAATAGACCAGGCTGGCAAAGACGCCACCGACCACCGTGTAGACGGCGACAAACTCCCAGTTGTCCGGGTTGAAGATGGCGTCGATGACGCCGGTGGTGGAAGGCATGCCGGTGTTGAAGAACACCGCAAACACCACCAGGGAGGCGCGCCCCCACAGCAGTTCCAGCACGATCATGACCAGCACCAGCATGGCCATGCTGCCCAGATGCCGGTCCCAGCAGGTGATGGACAGGCCGAGCTCGGGCCGCAGGCCGGCTTCGCGGCGACGACTCACGTCGTACAGGCCCATGGCCATGAACGGCCCCACCAGCAGGCAGCCCGAGGCGATCGACATGGTGTACTCGGGGCTGCTGCGAAACACCCAGCCCAGCACCAGGGCCATGCCCCAGAAGCACAGACCGTAAAACAGGGCAATGCCCGGGGCGGCGGCCACATCCTGGGCACCGCGCTGCAACCAGCGCAGGGGGTCGGCCCAATGCAAGGGCGCCAGGGTCAGGCTGTCGGCTTCGGCGCTGTCGGGGTGGTGGACCGGGGCGTCCAGGGGCGCCGGGGTGGCGGCGGGCCCATGGAAATCAGGGTGCGGCAGGGGTGCGGCCATGGCGGGAGCTTCCTTTCAATGGCCCGGAGAACCCGGGGCATGCCGCAGGCTAGCCCGGCAGGGCCCACCGCGGTACTCAGGAAACTACCAAGCTGGCCGCAAATCGCTCAACGATCCGACAGATGCGAGGCCAGCGCCTGCGCCAGGTCGGCCTGCAGATCCTGCACCGCCTCCAGCCCGATCGAAAAGCGAACCACGGTGCCCGGCCGGAGATGGGCTTGCGGCCGGCTGCGCATGCTGGCCAGGTGGTAGGGCACCACCAGGCTGATGGGGCCGCCCCAGCTGTAGCCCAGCTTGAACAGGCGCAAGGCATCGCAAAAGGCGTCCACCTGGGCAGCGCTGTAGCGCTGGTCGACCACGATGCTGAACAGCCCGGCGGCCAGGGCTGGCTGCCCCTGGGTGCCACACAGCGCCTGCCAGTGGCCATGGCCCGGCGCCCCCTCCAGGGCCGGGTGCAGCACCTGGGCCACGGCGGGCTGGGCTTGCAGCCAGCCGGCCAGCGCACGGGCCGCCTGATCATGGGCCTGGTAACGCAGGGCGATGCTGGGCAGCGAGCGCAGCACCGACTCGACATCGTTGGCACCCACGCCCAGACCCAGGCGCATGTGGGTGCCCTTGAGGCGCACATGCAAGGCGTCATCGCGGGTGATGATGCTGCCCATCAGCACGTCGCCACCGCCACTGGGGTACTTGGTCAGGGCCTGCGCGCTGATGTCCACGCCCCAACCCTGGCCGAAATCGAAGGGCTTGAAGGCCAGACCGGCGCCCCAGGTGTTGTCGAGCGCGCTGATCACGCCGCGCTCGCGGCAGATCGCCGTGAGCGCCGGCAGGTCGGGGAACTCCATCGTGACCGAGCCGGGGGCTTCCAGCCAGACCAGGCGGGTGCGCGGGCTGATGCGATCGGCCAGATCGGCCGGGTTCAAGGGGTCGTACCACTGGTGGGCAATGCCCCAGCGGGCCAGCTCGCCCTCGGCCAGCGCCTTGTTGGGGCCATAGGCGTTGTCCGGAATCAGGATTTCGTCGCCCTGGCTGAGCAGCGCCAGGGCCACATTGGCCAGGGCCGCCAGGCCGCTGGGCACCAGCAGGCATTGCAGCCCGCCTTCCAGTTGGCACAGGCGCTCCTCGAGCGTGAAGGTGGTGGGCGTGCCGTGCAGGCCATAGGTGTAGCCCGAACGGCTGCGCCAATCGCGGTTTCGCATGGCCGCGGTGTTGGCAAAAATCACGGTCGAGGCCTTGTGCACGGCCGGCTGCGGGGCCTGAAAGCCAAGCGGCGGCTGGTAGGGATGGTGGATCAGCTGGGTGATCGGATCGCGGGAGTCGGGGCTTGAATCGGTCATGGTGCGATGTTATCTCTGCCCACCGCCGCATGTTGCCGGGCGGTGCTTGTGGTAGCTTCAACGGACAACACCCCCGCACTGCCCGTCATGAGGCAGGCACCGAGCCCGGAAGCCGCTGTGAAAAACGACCGATTGCATCGCCTGTTCCCATTCCTCAACTGGCCACGGCCCTCCCGTGACACCCTGCTGGGCGAGTTTTCCGCCGGCATGACGGTGGGGCTGATGCTGCTGCCGCAGGGGGTGGCCTATGCCGCCCTGGCCGGCATGCCGCTGGTCACAGGCATTTACGCCTCCATCGTGCCGGCCGTGGTGGCGGTGCTGTGGAGTTCATCCACCCGGCTGGGTGTGGGCCCGACGGCGCTGAGCAGCCTGTTGATCGGGGCCTCGCTGTCGGGTCTGGCCGAGCCGGCCAGCGACACCTGGGTGGCGCTGGCAGTCTGGCTGGCCCTGATGTCAGGGAGCTTGCAATTGCTGCTGGGCCTGGGGCGCTTCGGTTGGCTGCTGAACCTGGTGAGCTCGCCCGTGCTCTCCGGTTTCACGCAGGCGGCGGCCTGGCTGATCCTGGCCTCGCAGATGCGGGCGCTGACAGGGCTGGCCCCCGACAGCAGCGACTGGTTGGCGCTGAGCCAGCATGACCTGCTCTCACTGGGGTTCGGCGTCGGCTCACTGGCGGCGCTTCTGCTGGCCAAGCGCTTCGTGCCACGCTGGCCGGCCGCCATGATCATCGTGGTGGCGGCCGGTACCCTCAGTGCCAGCCTGGGGTTTGCCGAATCGGGCGGCGCGGTGGTGGGCGCCCTGCCCTCCGGCCTGCCCCATCTGTACTGGCCTGGCGGGCTGTCGATGAACGCCTTTGGTCAACTGGTGATGCCGGCCCTGGTGATCACGCTGATCAGCTTTCTCGAAACCGCCTCCAGTGCCAAGGTCGAAAACCAGCGCGGCGGCACGCAATGGAATGAGAACCAGGACCTGATCGGCCAGGGCCTGGCCAAGATCGCCTCGGGTTTGAGCGGCTCGTTTCCCATCAGCGCATCCTTCTCGCGCTCGGCCATCAATCTGTACGCGGGCGCCAAGACCGGCTGGGCCACCCTGTTCTCGGTGTTGCTGGTGATGGTGGTGCTGCTGTTTCTGACACCTTACATGTACCACGTGCCCCAAGCCGTGCTGGCAGCCATCGTGGTGGCGGCCGTCTTGAACCTGGTGCGTCCGATGCAGCTGATCGGCCTGTGGAAGATCTCCCGGGTTGAGGCGCTGACTGCCGGGGCCACCTTCGTGCTGACGCTGGCGACGGCGCCGCAGCTTTATTGGGGCGTGCTGGCCGGCCTGGTGGCCAGCCTGACCCACTTCCTGTACCAGCGCCTGCACCCCCGCATCATCGAGGTGGGCCTGCACCCCGATGGCAGCCTGCGCGACCGCCACCTCTGGCACCTGCCCCCGCTGGCCCCGCATCTTTACGCCCTGCGCATGGATGCAGAACTTGACTTTGCCTCGGCCAGCACGCTGGAGCGCAACATCGTCGATCACCTGGCCCGGCACCCGGACACACGATGCGTCTGTCTGTACGCCCAACCCATCAATCGCATCGACGTGACCGGGGTGGAGGCCTTTCAACAAATCACGCTGATGCTGCATGAGCGCGACATCACACTGGTGATCAGCGGCCTGAAGTTACCGGTGGATACGGTTTTGCGGCGCGCCGGATGCCTTAAAGAGGGCCCACTGCTGAAAACCTGCCGTACCGATCTCGAAACGCTGACAACCGTGCAAAACTTGCCGTCAAACGGGTAAAGCAGGCAAGAAGTACCACAATTTGTCACTTATCTCCAAGGGGCGTACTGTTAAACTTCGCAAAACTCTTGTCCCTCCTCAACCCGTGTCCCCCTCCCAGGCTCCTGCACCGATTGACCTCAGCAGTCTTCGTCTCGACACCGCCCTGGCGTTGCTGGCACAAGATGAGGAATTGCACTCCCCCACACCCGAAAGCACCACCGGCTATCTTCAGCACCTGATTGACGGCCTGTGTGAGTTGTCACTCAAGGACCCCCTGACCGGGCTGGCCAACCGGCGTCAATTCCGGGCCGTTCTGGAACGCGAAGTCGACCGCGTGACCCGCACCGGAGAGTCGGCCCTGCTGCTGATGCTGGACATCGATCGTTTCAAGCTGGTGAACGACAGCTACGGCCACCCTGCGGGCGACATCGTTCTTCAATCGGTGGCCAACACGCTGGCCAACTGCGTGCGCCCCATGGACACCCTGGCCCGCTATGGAGGCGAGGAGTTCGCCGTGGTCCTGCCGGGCTGCCAGGCCGCCTTCGGACGTGCCGTGGCCGAGCGCATCCGATCCATCGTGGAGTCCACCCCCATCACCATCGCTCCGGGTGTGGCCATCAACGTGACCGTGAGCATTGGAGGGTCGTTCACCCTGCCCTGGGTGCGATCGCCGATATCCCTCTGGATAGAGCGAGCGGACCACCAGTTGTACCGGGCGAAATCGGAGGGTCGCAACCGTGTCTGCCTGGATTTCCCGCCAGACAGCACGGTCAGTGCAGAAGAAAAGGGTTTGCTGTTCTACGACGTCCCCGATCAGGACGATGTTGGAACTTCAACCGATCAAAGTGACCCGGCCGACAGCGCCAACCGAAAGTGAACAGATGAGCGAAGCGCTGAAAACCACCCCTGCGGAAGCTGTGTCGGCCAAGGTTCTGGCCATCACCAGCGGCAAAGGCGGCGTCGGCAAGACCTTTGTCGCGGCCAACCTGGCGGCGGCGCTGACCCGCCGCGGCCAACGCGTGCTGGTGCTGGATGCCGACCTGGGCCTGGCCAATCTGGACGTGGTGCTGAACCTGCACCCAAAGGTCACGCTGCACGATGTGTTCACCGGCAAGGCCACGGTGGACGAAGCCATTGTCAAGGCCCCGGGCGGCTTCAGCGTGTTGCTGGCCGGCTCGGGCATGGTCGAATACTCGCGCCTCACCCCTGAAGTGCGCGATGAATTTGTGCGCGTGCTGCGCAGCCTGCTGCCGCGCTTTGACGTGGTGCTGCTCGACACGGGCGCCGGCATTTCCGACGTGGTGTTGTTTGCGGTCTCGCTGGCCGGCGAGGTGTTGCTGGTGGCCACGCCTGAGCCCACCTCCCTGACCGATGCCTACGCCGCCATCAAGGTGCTGTCGATGCAACAAAAGCGCCGCCAGGTGCGCATGATCATCAACCAGACCGTCCGCCCGGGTGATGGCCGCGCCATCACCGGACAGCTGCAGCAGGTGCTGGACCGCTTTGTGAGCACCGACACAGGCCGCCCGGTGCGCCTGATCCACCTGGGCGACATCCCGGCCGACCCCTCGGTGCGCGACGCCGTGATGCGCCGCCAACTGCTGTCGATCAACAACCCGAACAGCCCCGCCGCGATGGCCATCGCCCAATTGGCCAACAAGATCGACGAAACGGTGCTGATCAAGGCCTGAGGCCGGGCATGTCCCGGGTATGCCCCCGGCATGGCCGCAGGCCATGCCTCAAGCCTCCTCAAGCCGCCGGGAGCGCTGCCCCCGGCAAGCGCCCTCACTCCTGCATCTGGTCGATGATGACCTGACCGAAGCCCGAGCAGCTGACCTGCACAGCGCCCTCCATCAGGCGGGCAAAGTCATACGTGACCTTCTTGCTCAGGATGGCCTTCTCCAGCGAGCGGATGATGAGGTCCGCAGCCTCCTTCCAGCCCATGTGGCGCAGCATCATCTCGGCGGAGAGGATCTCCGAGCCCGGATTCACGTAGTCCTTGCCTGCATAGCGCGGCGCCGTGCCATGAGTGGCCTCAAACATGGCCACGGTGTCCGACAGATTGGCCCCGGGCGCGATGCCGATGCCGCCCACCTGGGCCGCCACGGCATCAGAGATGTAGTCGCCATTGAGGTTGAGCGTGGCCACCACGCTGTACTCGACAGGGCGCAGCAGGATCTGTTGCAGGAAGGCATCGGTGATGCTGTCCTTGATCACGATCTGGCCACCGGTCTTGGGGTTGGGCACGCGCATCCAGGGGCCGCCATCGATCAACTCGCCGCCGAACTCCTTGGCGGCCAGGCCATAGGCCCATTCACGGAAGCTGCCCTCGGTGAACTTCATGATGTTGCCCTTGTGCACGATGGTCACATTGGGCTTGTTGTTGTCGATCGCGTACTGGATGGCCTTGCGCACCAGGCGCTCGGTGCCCTCCTGCGAGACCGGCTTGATGCCCAGGCCCGAGGTTTCGGGGAAGCGGATCTTGGTGATGCCGAATTCGTCGTGCAGGAACTTGATCAGACGCTTGGCCTGGTCACTGCCGGCCTCGAATTCGATGCCGGCATAGATGTCTTCCGAGTTCTCGCGGAAGATCACCATGTTGGTCTTCTCGGGCTCCTTGAGCGGCGAAGGCACGCCCTTGAAATACTGGATGGGGCGCAGGCAGACATACAGGTCAAGCTCCTGGCGCAAGGCCACGTTGAGCGAGCGGATGCCGCCACCCACCGGTGTGGTCAATGGCCCCTTGATGGACACCAGGTAGTCGCGCACCACATCCACCGTTTCCTCAGGCAACCAGACATCCGGCCCGTAGAGGTGAGTGGCCTTTTCGCCGGCAAACACCTCCATCCAATGGATCTTGCGCTGCCCGCCATAGGCCTTGGCCACCGCCGCATCCACCACCTTCAGCATCACCGGCGTGATGTCACGCCCGACACCATCGCCTTCGATGAACGGGATGATCGGATGATCGGGCACCTTGAGGGTCTTGTCCGCATTGACGGTGATCTTCTCGCCCTGCTCGGGAACCTGGATGTGCTGATAACGGGTCATGGACTGACGTCTCCGGTGAGGCTGAACAACTTAGCAAATGAAGTAAAACCTGCTGATCTTAGCGCCTGCCATTGCCGCCATCGACGACGGGCCAGAAGCCCTTGCGCGCCAAGGCCGGCGCGGGTCGACGGCATGGCGGCCGAAGCGCTTCGCCGATGCGGCCGGCGCGGGGCGCGCAGTCGTGCAAAGTTGGCCAGGCCGACGAGGCGACCCACTGTTTTTAGGCCAAAATCGAACGTGGATGTGAGCTGCTTTTGGGCCACACCACAGGATCACCCCACCATGAAACTGCCCCGCCACCCCCTGTCTCAGGCATTGCTGTGTGCACTGCTGTCGCTATCCGGCCTCGCCGCCTTCGCACAGGAAGGCCCTCAGCTCGACCTGCCCCGCGTGGCCTTGACCGCCGGCATGTACCAGATCGATGCCCAGGTGGCCACAGCCCCTGTCGAGCGCCAGATCGGCCTGATGAACCGCCCCAGCATGCCGCAACAGGAAGGCATGCTGTTCGTCTTCGAGGTGCCCGCCACCCAGTGCTTCTGGATGAAGAACACCCTGCTGCCCCTGACCGCGGCCTTCGTGGCCGATGACGGCACGGTGGTGAACCTGGTCGACATGAAGCCGCAGACCACCGACTCGCACTGCAGCAGCAAACCCGTTCGCTTCGTGCTGGAGATGAACCAGGGCTGGTTCCAGAAGCGGGGCTTCAAGGCCGGCCTCAAGCTCAGCGGTCCACCGTTCGAAAAACGTTGAACGGCTTCCCCGCCTGATTTTTCATCGCCCATGAAAAATGCCACCCGAAGGTGGCATGTCGAGGCCTGGGAGCGGCAGGCCGCTCCCATCGCAAGCCGCATGGCTCAGGCGAAGTTGGCTTCTGCAAAGCCCCAGTTGGCCAGCTTGTCGAGGAAGGTTTCGACAAACTTCGGACGCAGGTTGCGGTAGTCGATGTAGTAGGCGTGTTCCCACACGTCCACGGTCAGCAAGGCCTTGTCGGCGGTGGTCAGGGGGGTGCCCGCCGCGCCGGTGTTGACGATGTCGACGCTGCCATCAGGCTTCTTGACCAGCCAGGTCCAGCCCGAACCGAAGTTGCCGACAGCCGACTTCACGAAAGCTTCCTTGAAGGCCGCGTAGCTGCCCCACTTGGCGTTGATGGCGGCAGCCAGGGCGCCGGTGGGTTCACCACCACCTGCGGGCTTCATGCTGTTCCAGAAGAAGGTGTGGTTCCAGATCTGGGCTGCATTGTTGTAGATGCCACCGCTGGAGGTCTTGATGATCTCTTCCAGGGTCTTGGTTTCGAACTCGGTGCCCTTTTGCAGGTTGTTCAGGTTCACGACATAAGCGTTGTGGTGCTTGCCGTGGTGAAACTCCAGGGTTTCCTGGGAGTAATGCGGTGCCAGTGCATCGATGGCATAGGGCAGTGCGGGCAGGGTATGTTCCATGGTTTCCTCGTGTGGTTTATCGTGAAAAAACAGCTTTGCTGGCGCATTGTAGAAACTAATTCGAGCAGGCATGCGACAGCCCTCGATCAACCCGCCCACTGGCCCAGGATCCGCCCCAGCGGACGCCCCCGCCCGGTGCCTCCCCCCAGGCCGACGGAGCTCGTGTGCCCGCCTTTTCTGGCAAGGCCTCCAGCCCAGCCATGCAGCCTCAGGCCTCATGCAGAGCCCCTGCAACCAAGCCAAAGCAATGGCGATGCGGGCTGACACGGCAAAAGGCCCGAAACAGCCCGCCAATGTGACGCCTTCTTCGAAAATTGCAGTGCTTTAGGGCTTGGCAAGGCGCTCTGCCTGCGAAAGTACTCCACAAGCCACCGCAACCGCTGATCGCCGCTCCTCAGCCCTTCCGAGCATCCGGAAATCCAGCAAGTACGTGATAACCCCTTGATTTCATTGAATTTTCCAATGCCTATTTTTTAAGCAAAGTATGCAAACGACCATTTGGCGCCATCTGGGCGCGCTCCCCCCCCGAGTTCCCCACAAAGTTATCCACAGATTTTGTGAGTGACCGGACCGCAAGCACAGGCCATGCCGTTCGTCATAGCAGCGGCCCAAAGCTCCGCCATAATCCGGTGCGGAACCACACCCCCTGGGAGAGACCCTTTGTTTTCGATCATTCAAGCCGCTGGCTGGCCCATCTGGCCTCTGCTGGTCTGCTCCGTGCTGGCCTTGGCGCTCGTTCTGGAGCGGCTGATCAGCCTGCGGCCCTCCCGGATTGCCCCCCCCAGTCTGTTGGACGAAGCGCTCACGGTCTCTGCCCATGGCCTGCCGTCAGGTGAAGTGGTGCAACAGCTCGAGCAGAACTCGGCCCTGGGCGAGGTGCTGGCCAGCGGCTTCAAGGCCCTGCTGCAACACCCCCAATGCTCCGAAGCCGATCTGCGTGCCGAACTCGAGGGCACCGGTCGCCGCGTGGCGGCCCAACTGGACAAGCACCTCACCGCCTTGGCCACCATTGCATCGGCAGCCCCCCTGCTGGGCCTGTTGGGCACGGTGATCGGCATGATCGACATCTTTGGATCGCAGGCTGCCGGGCCGGGGGCCCTCGGCGGTGGCAGCAACCCGGCCCAACTGGCCCAGGGGATCTCGGTGGCCCTCTACAACACCGCCTTCGGCCTGATCGTGGCCATTCCGAGCCTGATCTTCTGGCGCTACTTCCGCAGCCGCGCCGACGCCTACCTGCTGACCATGGAACTGGCTGCAGAGCGCCTGCTGCGCCACCTCAACACCCTGCGCAAGTAAGCTCCCATGAACTTTCGCCCGCGCCGCCAGGATGAGCCCGAGATCAACCTGATTCCCTTCATCGACGTGCTGCTGGTGGTGCTGATTTTTCTGATGCTCTCCACCACTTACAGCAAGTTCACGGAGCTTCAGCTGCGCCTGCCCCAGGCCGATGCCGATGCACAACGTGACTACCCACGCGAGCTGATCGTGAGCGTCAGCGCCGAAGGGCGATTCGCCGTCAACAAGGTTCCGGTTCAAGGCAACCCCGACAGCCTGGCCATGGCCATGGCCGAGGCGGCCAAAGGCGGGCGAGATACGGTGGTGGTGATCAGCGCTGATGCCAGCGCCACCCACCAGTCGGTGATCAACGTGATGGAAGCCGCACGCCGCAGCGGGCTGTCGCAAGTCACGTTTGCCACCCAGTCCCCCCGGGCCGGCAATCGCTGAGGCCCCGCTTCACCCACCCACCATGACCCGATCCAGCACCGGGCTCTCGACACGCCTGCTGCAGGCCTGGCAGCACCGCGGCCCGGTGGCCTGGGCCCTGTGGCCGGTGTCACTGGTGCTGGGCGCGCTGGTGGCCCTGCGGCGCAGCGGCTACCGGCGAGGCTGGCTGGCCAGCCAACGCGTACCGGCGGTGGTGATCGTGGTCGGCAATGTGGTGGCTGGCGGAGCCGGCAAGACCCCCACCGTGCTGGCTTTGGTGCAATGGCTGCGCCAACGCGGACTGGCGGTCGGGGTGGTGTCGCGCGGCCACGGCCGCCAGACCGACGATTGCCGCGAGGTCACCGCCAGCAGCCAGGCCCATGAGGTGGGAGACGAGCCCTTGCTGATCCAGCGGCGCAGCGGCGCCCCGGTCTTTGTGGCGCGACTGAGGGCGCAAGCCGCGCAGGCCTTGCTGAGCCAGCATCCCAGCACCCAGGTGATCGTGTGTGACGACGGATTGCAACATCTGGCCCTGCAGCGCGACATCGAGCTGTGCGTGTTCGATGACCGTGGTGTTGGCAACGGCTTTCTGCAGCCCGCCGGGCCGCTGCGCGAGCCCTGGCCCCGGCCTGTGGATCTGGTGTTGCACACCGGTGAGCACCCCGCCTTTGCGGGCTACCGGGCCCATCGCCAATTGGCCTCTGTGGCACACAACGGGCACGGCGAGACCTGCCCTGTCGAGGTGTTGCGCCAGCGTGCCTGGCACGCCATGGCCGGCATCGCCCATCCCGAGCGGTTTTTCGGCATGTTGCAAGACCTTGGATTCGATGTGCAACAGACCACGGCGCTGCCCGATCACCATGACTTCCGCCATGGCGTGCCCCCCAGTGCCGCAGGACTCGGACTCATCTGCACCGAAAAGGACGCCCACAAGCTGTGGGCGATCCAGCCTGACGCCTGGGCCTTGCCGCTGCAATTCGAACCCGAACCTGCATTCTGGGTCGACCTGCAGCAAAGGCTGGAGGCGGCGCTATCATCCAGGCCTTCCTTTCGTACCTCCTGACCCAACACTTTCTCCGCATGGACAGCAAACTTCTTGAACTGCTGGTCTGCCCCGTGACCAAGGGCCCGCTGACCTACGACAAACAACGCGAGGAACTGGTGTCCCACAGCGCCCGCCTGGCCTACCCGGTGCGCGATGGCATTCCCATCCTTCTCGAAAACGAGGCGCGCACGCTCAGTGACGAGGAACTGGGCCTGTGAGCTACACGGTTCTGATCCCGGCACGGCTGGCGTCGTCGCGGCTGCCTGACAAGCCGCTGGCCGACATCGCAGGCCTGCCGATGGTCGTGCGGGTGGCGCGCCAGGCCCAGTTGAGCCAGGCCGCCCAGGTGGTGGTGGCCGCCGACGATGACCGCATCGTCGCGGCCTGCCAGCAACACGGGGTGCAGGCCATCCTGACCCGCGCCGACCACCCCTCGGGCAGCGATCGGCTGGCCGAAGCCTGCGGCGTGCTGGGCCTGGCAGACGACGAGCTGGTGGTGAATGTGCAGGGTGACGAGCCCTTGATCGACCCGGGCCTGATCGATGCCGTGGCCGCCCTGTTGCGCCAACACCCCGGGGCCAGCATGAGCACGGCCGCGCACGCCATTGACTCGCTGGAAGAGTTCAACAACCCGAATGTGGTCAAGGTGGTGCTGGAGGCATCGGGGCTGGCGCTGACCTTCAGCCGAGCACCCATCCCCTGGTCGCGCGATATGGCTGGCCAGGCCTGGTGGCGCAACCCGGCGGCTGCAGGGCTCAAACCATTGCGCCACATCGGCATCTACGGCTACCGCGTGGGCTTTTTGCGTGCCTTCCCCAGCCTGCCACAGGCACCGCTGGAGGTGGTGGAATCGCTCGAACAGATGCGGGCGGTGTGGCACGGACACCGCATTGCTGTCCACCTGAGTGAACAGGCTCCCGGCCCCGGCGTCGACACCCCCGAAGACCTGGCACGCGTGCGAGCGCATTTCAGCACGCTCCAGGACTGAATCTGCCGGGGCCCGGGCGCCAGCGCTTTGTCACAAGCGTAAGGCTGGCGCAGGGCTGCCCATGCTATCCTCTGGGCCAAATGAGCACTGCATCTGCCTTGGCCCTTCGGGGTCAGCTCGTGCGCAGCCAGTGGTGCCGGCCGATTTGACACTATCCGAGGACTTCCATGAGACTGATTCTGCTGGGCGCGCCAGGCGCGGGTAAAGGCACGCAAGCCACCTTCATTTGCCAGAAGTACGGCATCCCCCAGATTTCAACGGGCGACATGCTGCGCGCAGCGGTCAAGGCCGGCACCCCCCTGGGCCTGCAGGCCAAGAGCGTGATGGAGTCCGGTGGCCTGGTGAGCGATGAGTTGATCATCAACCTGGTCAAGGAACGCATTGCACAAGCCGATTGCGCCAATGGCTTCCTGTTCGACGGCTTTCCCCGCACCATCCCCCAGGCCGATGCCATGAAGGCGGCGGGCGTCAAGCTCGACTACGTGCTTGAAATCGATGTGCCTTTCGAAGCCATCATCGAACGCATGAGCGGCCGCCGCTCGCACCCGGCCTCGGGCCGCACCTACCATGTCAAGTTCAACCCGCCCAAGACCGAAGGCCTGGACGACCTCACCGGCGAACCGCTGATCCAGCGCGACGACGACAAGGAAGAGACCGTCAAGAAGCGCCTGGAGGTCTACAGCGCGCAAACCCGCCCTCTGGTGGACTACTACGGCAACTGGGCCAAGAGCGACGCCGCCGCCGCCCCGAAGTACCGCGCCATCAGCGGCATGGGCTCGGTCGATGAGATCACGGCTCGCGCCCTGCAGGCACTCGCCAGCTGAGCGCCCACTGGCCTCAAGCGACAAGCCACCTTCGGGTGGCTTTTTTGCGCGTGTGGACCAAGCTGCCGCAGGCAATCAAGCCATCAACTTCAGCATCAGGGCGACCCGGGCCTTGACCGGATTCAACCCGGGCATGACAGGCCAGCCCCCGGCCTCCGTCACCAGCACCGGGCCAAAGGCACAACGGGAACTGCGAACGACCGCCACGCCTGCCGCCGCAGCACGCTGCAAGGCCTGATCCAGGCCCTGGTTCAACGTGCCATTGCCAGTGGCCGCGATCACCAGACCGCGCACGCCTTGAGCCACCAAGGCGTCCACCTCACGCCCCTGCGCTCCGGCATGGCTGTACAACACGGACACCCAGGGCCAATCCACGGCCGGCAAAGCCAGACAAGCCGTGGCCAAGGGCGCCGACGCCGCGCTGTTCGGCGTTGAAGAAATGGTTCGCAACCATGTCACCCGCCCCTCGTACAGACGCGCACATGGTCCGACATCGCCTGAACTGAAGGCGTCCGGCTGATAGGTGTGCACCTTCTGCACCGATCTGGCTTCGTGAACCAGACCCGCACACACCACCAGCACCCCACTGGCCTGCGGATCAGCTGCCACCGCCACGGCATCGACCAGATTTTGCGGACCGTCCGGCGCCAACGCCGTCGCCGGGCGCATGGAGCAGGTCAGCACCACAGGCTTGGCACAGGAACCCAAGGTGGCGCTCAAGAAATAGGCGGTCTCCTCCAGCGTATCGGTGCCATGGGTGATCACCACCCCCTGCACGGAAGGGTCGGACAGCCAATGCTGAACTCGCTGCAACAACACCTGCCAGGTGGGGTGATCCATGTCCTTGCTGTCGAGTTGAGCCACCTGCTCGCAACTCACGGTGACACCCTGGGTCAAAGGCAGCCCCGCCAGAAGATCCGCCACACCACGCTGCGCAGCACGGTAGCCAATGTTGTCATCGGGTCTGCCGGCCTCGCCTGCGATGGTGCCGCCGGTACCCAATACAACAAGGTGCGAAGAAGTCGTGATGTTGGCTTGCATTTCAGAAAAAACTGGTGAAAAATACAGTTACTGGATATTAAAACAGCCCTCAGGAGCCGCCACCATGGACATGCCCAAGCTCACCGCACGACAGCAACAGATTCTGGAACTGATCCAGAGCGCCATCGGCCGCACCGGTGCTCCCCCCACCCGGGCCGAGATCGCATCCGAGCTGGGCTTCAAATCAGCCAATGCCGCCGAAGAGCACCTGCAGGCCCTGGCACGCAAAGGGGTCATCGAACTGGTCAGCGGCACCTCGCGCGGCATCCGACTGCGTGGCGAGACCTTGCGCCAGCTGAACCAAAGCCGTGACCCTCAATTCTCGCTGCCGCTGCCAGGTCTCAGCCAATTGGCCCTGCCACTGATCGGCCGCGTCGCCGCAGGCTCACCGATTCTCGCCCAAGAGCACGTGGATCAAACCTATTACGTAGAAAACAGCCTGTTCCAGCACAAACCCGATTACCTGCTGAAGGTGCGTGGCATGTCGATGCGTGACGCCGGCATCATGGACGGTGACCTGCTGGCGGTGCAATCCACGCGTGAAGCCAAGAATGGTCAGATCATCGTGGCACGGCTGGGCGAAGAGGTCACGGTCAAGCGTTTGCGAAAAACGCCCCAGCACATCGAGCTGATCGCAGAGAACCCCGATTACGCGCCCATCATCGTCCAACCGGGCGACCCGTTCGAGATCGAAGGCTTGGCCGTCGGTCTGATCCGGAACACCATGCTGATGTAAGGCAGAGGGCCTGCGCAGGTGGCGGGCGTTTGAGGCAAGACGAGCTTGCCGAACAACCCTGCGCTGGCTCTATCTTTCAATCCTGCCTGTGTTCAACCCCTGAATCGAACTGGAGTTTCACATGGGAAAGGCATTCAACACTGCCGTGCGTTGGCTCGCCCCTTTGGGCGCCATTCTGGCTCCCAGGCGCGTCAACCCCGCCACCTTGAACGATGCCAAGCTGGGCGCGCAAGCCTCCAACGCGGCATCGAAG
This sequence comes from Curvibacter gracilis ATCC BAA-807, assembly GCF_000518645.1. Taxonomy (GTDB): domain Bacteria; phylum Pseudomonadota; class Gammaproteobacteria; order Burkholderiales; family Burkholderiaceae_C; genus Curvibacter; species Curvibacter gracilis. Next base: position 147,751 of record NZ_KI912467.1, read on the forward strand.
CGCAGCGAACCTGCGCATGGCACACCCCAAACGGGCCAAGATCTTGTCGGCATCGCCATCCAACCGCGATCCCCCTCCGCCTCGCCTGAGGCACGCACAGCCCAGAAGCCTGCCGTGACCGCCACCCATGTGCATTCAGCACCCGCACCCAGCGCGAGGCCGCTTCGCGTGCTGCGGATCCGGGAGAATGCCCCCCACCCGCGACAGGCCGGCCGACTGGTGATCTCTGGGCGCATGGCCGATGTCTGCGCCGAGCTGGAGCGCCTGGCCGCCGCCCACCCAGGCCTGGTGCACTGAGCCTCGAAGGCCGGGCCTCACCTGGCCGTGCACGCCGCACGCCGATGCTCCGTCGCAATCACGGCCACCCCTGAACGCATCTGAACGCATCTGAACGCATCCGAACACCTTCAAAACGGCAAGGCACGCGTCAGTCCCCAGGCAGTCCCGACCCCAGCCGCTCCTGGACCGGGCAAATGCCCGCATTCACCCCCTCGCGATCGATGATCCTCCTGTTCCAAGCCCGACGCCGATCGCAGGCAAGGCACAATCAGGGGATGAACATTGTGATTCTGGACGACTACCAAGACGCAGTGCGCAAACTCAATTGCGCGGCACGACTGGACCCTTACTCCGCCAAGGTCTACACCAACACGGTGAAGGGCCTTGGGCAGCTTTCGGTGCGGCTCAAGGATGCGGAAGTCATCGTGCTGATTCGGGAGCGGACTCACATCACACGGCAACTGATCGAAAAGCTGCCCAAACTCAGGCTGATCTCTCAGACCGGGCGGGTTGGTAGCCACATCGACGTGGGCGCTTGCACCGAAAAAGGCATTGCTGTGGCCGAGGGCGTTGGATCTCCCGTGGCACCTGCCGAGTTGACCTGGGCTCTGATCATGGCGAGCATGAGGCGGCTGCCCCAGTACATCTCCAACCTCAAGCACGGCGCATGGCAGCAATCGGGACTGAAGTCCGCCTCCATGCCACCCAACTTCGGTCTGGGCAATGTGCTTCGAGGCAAGACGCTGGGCATCTGGGGTTACGGCAAGATCGGACAACTGGTCGCCAGCTATGGCGCGGCATTTGGCATGAACGTGCGCGTCTGGGGTCGGGAGGCATCGCGGGCCCAGGCCTTGTCGGATGGCTACCAGGCGGCCAACAGCCGCGAGGAATTCTTTGAGCAATGCGATGTGTTGAGCCTTCACCTGCGCCTGAATGACGACACCCGGGGCATCGTGACCCTGGAAGACCTGTCGCGCATGAAGCCCAGCGCCTTGATCGTCAACACATCCCGCGCCGAACTGCTGGAGCCCGATGCCTTGATCGCAGCCCTGAACCGTGGCCGCCCCGGCATGGCGGCTGTAGACGTGTTCGAAAGTGAGCCCATCTTACAGGGCCATGCCCTGCTGAGACTGGAAAACTGCGTCTGCACCCCCCACATCGGCTACGTGGAGCTAGACAGTTACGAGTTGTACTTTGGCGCCGCTTTCGACAACCTGGTGAACTACATCCGAGGCACACCCACCAACATCGTCAACCCGGGTGCCCTGCAGGTTCGCCGCTGATCCAGGCCACCTCAAGATCGCGCTGATGCCAGCGCACACAGGCTGGTGCGACTCAAGATCCAGGTTCCAGCCATGGGTCTTGGGAGGTCAAATCTCAGACAGCCTCAGCGCCGCAGGCCCATGACCTCAGGCCTTGTCCGGCTTGGAGAGTGACTTCGCAAGATCGGCTTCAAACATGTCGAAGTCAATCAGATTGCTGTCTTCGATGGTCGAAGACTCCACAGGCATCGTTACCGGGGCCCGATCCAATTCGCCAAGCCCGGTCCCGTCGAGGGTGAAGTCCAGCGGTGAGTCCAGGGGCGAATCAAGTGGCGAGTCAAATGGTGAATCCAGGGGTGAAACAAGCGCCTCCCCCTTGGCCGCACCCGGCCCAGCTTTGCCGCGCTGATCAACAAGCAGTTCCGTCGGAGCCCTGGGTGCAACCAAAGCCGACTCCATCTCACTCAAATCCAGATCCAGGTTCATCACGCTGTCGGTGTCTGGCATCTGGGTCGATGGACCAAAGCCCGAAATCGGGCCCACGGGCATGAATTCCACAGGGATTTGTCCAGGGCTTGCAGCAAACTGAGAGTCGCGCACGCTCTGGAAGGCCGTGGACAGGTCACCGGCCTGCAAACGCGGGCTGCTGACCCCCGAGGCACCATCACTGCGCGCCTCCTGGTCGAGTTGGCGCGCCACGGCTTGCAGCACCAGCAGTTCCTTGAACGCGTCCAGATCAAAAAACTCACCGATAGAGACGGCATGGGGGCGGAACACCGCATCCTCAACCGCCTTCAGCGCCCCTGGACTGCCCCAGACCTTTTCGAGGTAAGAGAGAGTGCGCGGGTAGGATTCCAGCGTCTTGCCTGCCTTGGAGAAGGCACTGAAGGCAGGTACTTCGGCACTGAAAGTCTGGTTGAAACGCTCGCGAAGACGCGCGTATTCGCCGGTGTGGCTGAGTGTGTGGTGGATTTTCAGCAGATCCAGGTAGGCCAGAGGCGTGCTTTCCGGATGCTGATCAATGTAGTTCTGCAACACGGCGATGGCCTCATCGTACTGACCGAGCGAAACGAAGAACTCGGCGTGCTGCTGCACATCAAACAGATCCAATGAGGGCTTCGCGCCCGCTCCCGGCACAGGCACACCGACGGAGTCAGACGGGCTCGCGGGCCGCAATTCGGATTTCAGGAAATCGGTGGGCGATGCCGCAGAGGCCTTGCCCATGCTCTCCAGACGCTGGAAGGCCGATTCGCTCAGGTCCAGATCCACATGGACACCCGACATCGAGGGCAGAAATGCTGGCTTGGCCACATCGGCCAGGACAGGCTTAGGCTCAACAGCCGCAGGCGCTTTGCCAGCCGCAACAGGGGCCTGCTCAGGCAGGATGGAGGCCCCGGCATCCGCCGCCTGGTTTGATTTGAGGCCAGCCTGCCACCAAGGCGTCTTTCCCTTGCGGGATGTCTTGGGCACCGCAGCGGCCGCCTTGGGGGCGACGCCACTGCGCTTGATGCGCAGCCCAAAATAAGCCCCAGCACCGAGCAGCAGAAGCACCAAGCCGCTCAAACCATACACGAGCGGATTGGCGTAGCGCTCATCCTCGGCCTCAGCCAGTCGCCCCTTCAGCTCGTTCAACTGCGCCTGGCTTTGCTTGTCCAGTGACTTGAGACGCTTGTTCTCGGCCTCCAAACGCGCACGGTCGTCGGTGTCCGACAGAATCTGCTCCAGCGACCGGTTGAGCGAGGCCCAAGCCGCCAAGGCCTGGGCTCGCTGCGGAGAGGCCCCCTCTTGCGGCACCACACTGAGCATCGGCGAAGGCTTCAATCCCACAACGCGCTCAGGCACATCCACCGGGCCGTCCAGTCGGAGGCGGGCCTTGCTCCCCTGTGAGGCAGCCGTTGGCTTGGCAGTCGCCACTTTGGGCGCCGCGTTGCGCGCTGCCGTTGAAGTGCGATCAGCCGCCTGGGCTGGCGAAGCGCCCCGTGCACCACGCGATGCACTCGAAGAAGCCGAGGCCAAGGGCGCTTCCGACACGGTTGTTTTGGGGGCCTGCACCATCGGCAACGGCACCACAGAAGCAGAGGCGACTGCGGATGTCGACGCTCGGGAATCCTGCGGCAAATCCGTCAGCAGCACATAGCGGCGGGAGACCTGCTGACCGCAGGTCGAGGACAGCATCACGGTCACCATGGGCTCATCCACCGCGACGCTGGATCGCAAACGCACGACGCGGTCGCCGGCGCTGCCGGAAATCGCCAGTGTGACGCGGGAGCCGTCAATGACAGTGTCGCCCTGGGTCAACTGCGCACGCAGGCACCCCGCGTCCACGTCTTCGCCGGAGTCGAGTTTCAACTCGAACGCCAGCGAAAGCGTCTGACCCAATACAGCGGTACCGCGCACGCCCCCCAAGCTGAGAGCAAAACTGCTTCCAGCCAGCGCCAACAGTGGCACCCCAACGAAAATATTACGTATTTTCACAATTTCGTGTTTGCTTTATCGCAGATTCTGGCACAAGGCTTCCGAACTCCAAGCAAGGGATAATTCAATCATGAAAATAATTTACCAAAGCGTTGCAATCGTGGGCAGTGGCGCCATGGGACGCGGCATTGCACAGATTGCTGCCCAGGCCGGCAGTCAAGTGTATTTGTTCGATGCCAAACAGGGTGCCGCCCATTCGGCACGCCAAGAAATCGGCACCCAGTGGGAAAAGCTGGCGGCCAAGGGCCGCATCAGCCCGGAGCAACTGACGCAATACCTGAGCCAACTGCATGTGGCTGAGAGCCTGTCAGAACTGGCTGGCTGTCAGTTGGTCATCGAAGCCATCGTCGAGAACCTGGAAGCCAAACGGGCACTGTTTCGCGAGCTGGAGGCCGTGGTGGGCCCCGAATGCGTGCTCGCCAGCAACACATCCTCCCTCTCCATCACGGCCATCGCCGCAGCCTGTGCCCGACCCGATCGGGTGGCGGGCTACCACTTCTTCAATCCCGTTCCGCTGATGAAGGTCGTTGAAGTGATTGCCGGCCTGGCCACGGCGCAGCCGACCTGCTCGGCACTCAGCGACTACGCCCGCCAGATGGGCCACACCCCGGTGGCCGCTCAAGACACCCCGGGCTTCATCGTCAACCACGCCGGCCGCGGCTACGGTACCGAGGCCTTGCGCATCGTCTCGGAGGGCGTGGCCGATTTCGCCACCATCGACCGCATCCTGAAAGACCAGGTGGGCTTCAAGCTGGGCCCGTTTGAACTGCTGGACCTCACGGCCCTCGATGTATCGCATCCGGTGATGGAGTCGATCTACCGTCAGTACTACGAAGAGGCCAGGTACCGCCCCAGCGTCATCACAGCCCAACGGCTGGCAGGGGGCATGCTGGGCCGCAAGACAGGCCAGGGGTTTTACCGTTACGAGGGGCAACAGGCGCAGCTGCCACCCGAGCCCCCCGTGCCCCAGGTTCATGAGATGCCACCCGTGTGGGTTTCGAGCCGCGCCGCACGCCGGGCCGAGTTGTACCAACTGCTGAAGGACCTGGGCGCCACCATCGAAACCGGCACATCACCATCACCGCAAGCACTCACCCTGGTGGCGCCACTGGGCTTCGATGTGACCACGGTGGCGGTGGTTGAACGGCTCGACCCCAGCCGCACCGTGGGCATCGACATGCTGGTCGACGATGCCAGCACCAAGCGCCGCGTGTTGGCCACCAACCCGGCCACCCGCGCCGACATGCGTGACGCCGCACATGCGCTGTTCGCACGCGACGGCAAGGCCGTGAGCGTGATCCGCGACAGCGGGGGCTTCGTCACCCAGCGGGTGGTGGCCACCATCATCAACATTGCCACCGACATCTGCCAGCAAGGCATTTGCAGCCCACGCGACCTGGAACTGGCAGTCACCCTGGGACTGGGCTACCCCATGGGCCCGCTCGCCATGGGAGACCGCTACGGCCCCACCAACGTGCTCGAGGTGCTGTTCAACATGCAGACCGTGTATGGAGATCAGCGCTACCGCCCCAGCCCCTGGCTGCGCCGCCGCGGCGCCATCGGCCTGAGCCTGAGCCACGTCGAGTCCTGACCCATCGCGATCACCGCACCACCCCACCATGTCCGCCGAACTGCAAAGCACCAGCCAGGGCCAGACCCTGATCCTGACCCTGCACAACCCCGAGTTCCGCAATGCGCTCGGACCCGAGATCTACGCGGCCGGGGTCGAGGCCCTCAATGTGGCCGAGCGCAGCACGGATGTGCGTTCGGTGGTCATCACGGGCGCCGGCCCCTGGTTCTGTGCCGGTGGCAACCTGCAGCGACTGCAGGCGAACCGACAACTGCCGCCCGCCGTGCAGGCCGAAAGCATCGAAGGGCTGCACACCTGGATCGAAGCCATCCGGCTGTTCCCCAAGCCGGTGCTCGCGGCCGTCGAAGGGGCTGCCGCGGGTGCGGGATTTTCACTGGCATTGGCCTGTGATTTCGTGCTGGCCGCACGCGACGCCCAGTTCGTGATGGCCTACAGCAACATCGCCCTCTCGCCAGACGGTGGCGGCAGCTGGAGCCTGGCGCGGGCACTGCCGCGGCAACTCGTCACGGAGCTGCTGATGTTCGGCAACCGCATCTCGGCCAGCGCACTGCAGCAGCATGGCCTGGTGAACCATGTCAGCGAACCCGGCCAGGCGCTTCAGGACGCCCTGCAATGGGCCGAACGCCTCAACGCGCGCGCACCCAATGCACTGGCCAGCATCAAGGACCTGATCAACGAGGCAGACCAGCACACCTTGAACCAGCACCTCGAAGCAGAACGAGAGCACTTTGTGCGCAACCTGCACCACGTCAATGCTGGACTGGGCATCGACGCCTTTCTGAACAAGACCACACCGCGCTACTGATGGCGCCCCAGGCCGCGTCCGCCGGGCAGGCCTGCCTGCACCCACGCAGACCTCCACACAGACCTCCACACAGACCTCCACGCGACTCAGCGCTTCACGCCTGACGCCCGCCCCACACCTCACGCAGCAGGCCCCTTGTGCACCGGGCCTGCGCAGCCTGCAGCCCCCGCCGGCACCCCAGACACGCAGGTGACAACCCTGTGGGATCGCACCGGTCCCAGACGCGACAATGAGCCTGTTTTCAGTCACGCAAAAGACAGGCCATGGACGACCCGATTCTTAATATCGAAGAACGTGAAGCGATCAACTCAGGTCGCTGGTTCTCATCCCTTTCACCCTCACTCCGGCACGACATACTCCGATGCGCATACGTGAAGCGATACCGCGACGGCGAGCTGATTGCAGCACGGGGCGATCCACCGGAAGAGTGGATTGCCTGTGCCAAGGGTGCCGTGCGGGTGAGCTCCACCTCGATCTCGGGCAAGCAGATCACGCTGACCTATGTCGAGCCCGGAATCTGGTTTGGCGACGTGGCCATCTTCGACGGGGACCGGCGCACGCACGATGCCTACGCGCATGGCGACACCACCATCCTGTGCGTGGCCAAGGCCGACTTCAAGAAGATCCTGGCCATGCACGTGGAACTGTACGAAGCCATGCTGCGGCTGCATGCGCGGCGCATCCGACAGCTGTTCGGCCTGGTGGAAGACCTCAACACATTGCCTCTGCGAGCGCGTCTGGCCAAGCAATTGGTGCACCTGGTGCGCAGCTACGGTGTGCCCAGCTTGTCGGATGGTCGCGAAATGCGCATCAGCCTGCACCTGGCTCAAGAAGAACTGGCCCAGTTGCTGGGAGCCTCGCGTCAGCGCGTCAACCAGGAACTGAAAGCCATGGAGCGCGAAGACGCGATCCGCATCGAACCGGGAGGCCTGATCGTGCGTGACCGCGATGCGCTGATGCGCATCGCCGACAGCGACCTCTGATCCAGCCGCCCTGCCCCTGAAACCCAAAGAGACAAACACCCGCCCATGAGCAACTACGAACACTTTGTTGGCACGCGCCCCGTGACAGACCAGCACGCCATCGACACTGCCGCCCTGTCGCAGTGGTTGAGCCAGCACCTGGCCGGGTTCGAGGGGCCGCTGAGCGTCGAGATGTTCAAGGGCGGCCAGTCCAACCCCACCTACAAACTGGTCACCCCGAAGCGCTCCTATGTGATGCGCGCCAAGCCCGGCCCCGTGGCCAAACTGCTGCCCTCGGCCCATGCCATCGAACGCGAGTTCGCCGTGATGACCGGTCTGGCCGGCACCGACGTGCCGGTGGCCCAGATGCACTGCCTGTGCGAAGACGAATCCATCATCGGCCGCGCCTTCTACGTCATGGAGTTCGTGGATGGCCGCGTGATGTGGGACCAGTCCTTGCCGGGCATGACGCCCGCACAGCGCCGCGAGATCTACCTCGAGATGAACCGCGTGATCTCGGCCTTGCACAGCGTCAAGTTTGCTGAGCGCGGCCTGGCCACCTACGGCAAGCCGGGCAACTATTTCGAGCGCCAGATCGGCCGCTGGAGCAAGCAGTACGTGGCCTCCATCACCCAGCCCATCCCCGAGATGGACCAGTTGATGGCCTGGCTGCCTGCCAACATCCCGGCTGCAGCACGCGACGAGAACATGGTCTCCATCGTGCACGGCGACTACCGGCTCGACAACCTGATGTTCCACCCCACCGAGCCACGGGTCTTGGCCGTGCTCGACTGGGAGCTCTCCACCCTGGGCCATCCTTTGGCCGACTTCAGCTACCACTGCATGGCCTGGCACATCCCGCCCGGCTCTTTCCGCGGCATTGGCGGGCTGGACGTGCAAAGCCTGGGCATTCCCACGGAAGACGAATACATCCGCCTGTACTGCGAGCGGACCGGCCTCACCACCCCCGAGGCCCTGAAGGCCGACTGGAACTTCTACCTGGCCTACAACCTGTTTCGCCTCGCCGCGATTCTGCAAGGCATCGCCAAGCGCGTGGAGACCGGCACGGCCTCCAGCGCGCAGGCCGTCAGCTCGGCGGCTGGCGCACGCCCCCTGGCCCAGATGGCCTGGCAGTTTGCCCAACGCGCAGGCGGCTGACCCGCGCGGCAGGCAGCGTCCCCTCACTCTTTCGTTCTTTCCACAAGAAGCCACCGGCACAGCGCCAATCAATCCAACAGGAGAAGCACATGGACTTTGACTATTCACCGAAAACCAAGGAACTCCAGGCACGGCTGAAGCAGTTCATGGCCGAGCACATTTACCCGTCCGAGGGCGCCTACCACGCCGAACTCGAGGCCAACACGGCCGCGGGCAAACGCTGGTCGGCCTTGAAGACCATTGAAGACCTCAAGCCCAAGGCGCAGGCGGCCGGCCTGTGGAACCTGTTCCTGCCGGTCGACACCGCTGAGGCCTCGGGCTACAAGGGTGCGGGTCTGACCAACCAGGAATACGCCCCGCTGGCCGAGATCATGGGCGCAGTGCCCTGGGCCAGCGAAGTGTTCAACTGCTCGGCCCCCGACACCGGCAACATGGAAACCATCGCCCGTTACGGCTCGCCCGAGATCCGTGAACGCTGGCTCAAACCCCTGCTCGAAGGCAAGATCCGCTCCGCCTTTGCCATGACCGAACCCGATGTGGCCTCCAGCGACGCCACCAACATCGAAACCCGCATCGAACGCCAGGGCGACGAATACGTCATCAATGGTCGCAAATGGTGGATCTCGGGTGCTGCCGATCCCCGCTGCGCCGTCTTCATCACCATGGGCAAGACCGATCCGGAAGCCCCCCGCCACTCGCAACAAAGCATGGTGGTGGTGCCCGCCGACGCGCCCGGCATCAAGATCCTGCGCCCGCTCAATGTGTTCGGCTACGACGATGCCCCGCACGGCCACGTCGAGATGACCTTCGAGAACGTGCGTGTACCCGTGGGCAACATCCTGCTGGGCGAGGGCCGCGGCTTCGAAATCGCCCAAGGTCGCCTTGGCCCCGGGCGCATCCACCACTGCATGCGCCTGATCGGCCTGGCCGAGCGTGCGCTTGAACTGATGTGCCGCCGCGCCTCGGCCCGTACCGCCTTCGGCAAGACCGTGGCTCAGCAGACCGTCACGCAAGAGCGCATTGCCGAAGCCCGCTGCAAGATCGACATGGCCCGCCTGCTCACGCTCAAGGCCGCCTGGATGATGGACGTGGCCGGCAACAAGGTGGCCAAGACCGAAATCGCCATGATCAAGGTCGTGGCCCCCAGCATGGCCTGCCAGGTCATCGACTGGGCCATGCAGGTGCATGGCGGCGGCGGCATGTGCGACGACTTCCCCCTGGCCTACGCCTACGCCGGTGCCCGCACCCTGCGTTTCGCCGACGGTCCGGACGAAGTGCACCGCAACGCCATCGCCAAGCTCGAACTGGGCAAGTACGCCGCTCGCCCCGTCGAAGTCGAAATGCCGATCACACGAGGCTGCTGAGCCCGAAACCGGCAAACACCTGAGCCCGGTTGGCAGCCAACCGGGCCAGTTCCAAGGTGCGGGTCAACTCCTGCACCTTGGAGCGGTCATGCTGGGTGCGCAGATACAGGCTACCGCGTGTCAGCATCATGACCAGGGGGATGGCGCCCGCCTCCGGCCCCTCCCAGGTCAGCAAACCCGCCGTCAACGGCCCCTCCAGCCAGGCTTGCGCTTCTTCCCGCCTCTCGCCCAGCACGGCATATCGTGCCCACAGGTCTGGCGCCATCGTGGTCCAGCCCAGCTCGCCGAACAGTGCCAACCATCGGCTCTCTTCGTGCAGCTTCAGATTGCCGGTGGTCCGCACCTTGTCGGTGTAACCCTCGTAGGCCTGCTGCTCCAGCCGGGTCTTCAACCAGCGACTCATCACCATCAAAGACAGCCGGTCCGGCAAATCCAGATTCATGCGCAGGCGCAATTCGTGCCCGCTCAGGTAGTCACGTCGCGGCGGCATGCTCTCCATGCGCATGGCCACCCCACCGAGGTGCCCGGTCCAGATCAGACGGTCTTCACTGCGGAGGGTCTCAAAAGCCAGGCCTTCACGCTTGGCCCAGGCACCCAAGGCTGCGGAATGATCAGGTTTCAAGAACTTTGACAAGCGCTCCAGCATGGCATTTCAAATTCACTGAAAAATGAATTATTTGTCAGAAATGGGGCAGCCTGCAGCCGTCAACGAGCGCACACCCCAACAACGGCACAGAATCTGGCACGAATTCAGTTCACAGCCATGGCAGCGGCGCCTCCAACCAACGGTATCATCCAAGGCTGGCCGTCAAACACAGGCGGCCCAGGCGAACAGGCGTTCATCCCGCAATGCCAAGGCTTCGCCCAGGACTGCCCGTAGCTCAGTTGGATAGAGCAACAGCCTTCTAAGCTGTGGGTCACAGGTTCGATTCCTGTCGGGCAGGCCAGTCATAAAAGACACGCGACAAGCTTGCCCAGTGCAGACTGCGGCGCCAAGCCGGTGTCCGTGCAATGCGTCGCACACGCCTTACATTTCTTATCAAAGAGCCCCTTGAAGTCGGCGCTTGGCGGACCAGAATGATGCATGGACTCCACAGATGCTCAGTTACGCCAGCTGCGTCTGGCCGTGCATGATGCGCTCGCCGGGCTGGACGAGCTGATCTTGCTGCTCAAGATCGCCCATCGAACGCCTGAGGCCCAGGAAGCCGAAGCCATCACCCGCCAGACGCTGGCGCTGACCCTGTCGGACAGTGGCAATAAAAATAATAAAACATAACCAGTTCAGTCCCGACATAACACCTGGAACTTCGGCCGAGGCGTGTCTTTACCGAACTTTCGCCCACCTAAAAATTTTCTAAAAAAACTGTCAACCAAGTCTGCTGGCCTTTCGTTGTAGCTCCATCCACGGAGATTTCACATGAATTCCAGCTTCGCCAAACAACCTGTCAACGCCTGGCCCCACGACGATCGCGATCGCAAGCGCAGCCCTCAGCGTTGACCCCTGGCCGGGGGAACCCTCTCCCCCAGACGGCCCAACAACCCCACGACACCTCCCAAAAGCGCCTTGATTGGCGCTTTTTGTCGTTCGGCGATTCAATTTGCTGCACCACAGCACAGTCTCCCCCAACCCTTTGCTCCCCGGTATTGACGATGGCAGCCGCCCCCAAGCGCGAGGGCTGGGGTGTCCCCGCTCCGTCACGCCCCTGATGTAGGCATTGCTACATTGGCGCAAAATGCCGGCATGCAACTCAACTTCATCGCCAACGCATCGGTGCCCAGTTCTTCGGGCAAAACCCTGCCAGTGATCGATCCTTCGGACGGGCAGGTCTTTGATCACCTTCAGCGCAGCAACGCCCAGGACATCGACGACGCTGTCCGGGCGGCGCGTCAGTGCTACGACACGGTCTGGGGCAAGCTGAGTGCCGCCGAGCGCGGCCGATTGCTGATGCGCCTGTCGGTCAAGGTCGGCGAACATGCCGACGAGCTGGCCGCCCTGGAGCAGCGCGACTGCGGCAAGCCGACCAAGCAGGCCCGGGCCGATGCCCTGGCCCTGGTGCGGTATTTCGAGTTCTACGCCGGTGCGGCCGACAAGTTCCACGGCGAAACCATTCCCTACCAGGACGGCTACAGCGTGCTGACCTGGCGCGAAGCGCACGGCGTGACCGGCCACGTGATTCCCTGGAACTACCCGATGCAGATCTTCGGTCGCAGCGTGGGCGGCGCCCTGGCGGCGGGCAATGTGTGCGTGGTCAAGCCGGCCGAAGACGCCTGCCTGTCGTTGATCCGGGTGGCGCAATTGGCCGCCGAGGTGGGTTTCCCGGCCGGCGCCCTGAACATCGTCACCGGCTACGGCCACGAAGTGGGTGACGCCCTGGCGCGCCACCCCGGCATCGACCACATCAGTTTCACAGGCAGCCCCAAGGTGGGCACGCTGATCCAGCAGGTGGCCGCCGAACGCCACTGCCCGGTCACGCTGGAGCTGGGCGGCAAGAGCCCGCAGATCATTTTTGAAGATGCCGACCTCGATGCGGCCGTGCCGGTGATCATCAATGCCATCGTGCAGAACGCCGGCCAGACCTGCTCGGCCGGCTCGCGCGTGCTGATCCAGGACAGCATCTACGAGCCCTTGCTGGAGCGCCTGGGCCATGCCTTCGAGGCCCTGCGCGTGGGCCCGGCCCACCTGGATCTGGATGTCGGCCCCTTGATCCGGCAGACCCAGCAGCAGCGGGTCTGGGATTTCCTGTCCGATGCCCAGGTGGCCGGCATTGCCATGGTGGCCCAGGGCCGGGTGGTCGAAGAAGCCCCCGAAACCGGCTACTACCAGGCCCCCACCCTGCTGCGCGATGTGCCGGTGGACCACCGCCTGGCGCAAGAGGAAGTGTTCGGCCCGGTGCTCGCCGCCATGCGTTTCCGCGATGAAGACCACGCGGTGGAGCTGGCCAACGCCACCCACTTCGGCCTGGTGGCCGGCGTCTGGACCCGTGATGGCGGGCGCCAGTTCCGCATGGCCAAGCGTCTGCGCTGCGGTCAGGTGTTCATCAACAACTATGGTGCGGGTGGCGGTGTCGAGCTGCCCTTCGGGGGCGTCAAGTCCTCGGGTTACGGTCGCGAGAAGGGCTTTGAAGCCCTCTACGGCTTCACCACCCTGAAGACCGTGGCCATCCGGCACGGTTGATCACCCCACCCTCACCTCAGGTTTCTTTGCCCGGCGGCGGTGGAATGGCAAACGCTGCCGACACCGCCCCAACAGCCCCCTCTGGAGACATTTCATGCGCGTGAACCAAAAATCGATCATCGTGACGGGTGCCGGCAACGGCATCGGTGAAGGCATTGCCAAGCGCCTGGCCGCCGAAGGCGCCCAGGTGCTCGTCAACGACATCAACGAGGCCGGCGGCCAGCGGGTGGTGGCCGAGATCGCCGCGGGCGGCGGCACAGCCGCCTTCTTCAAGGCCGACGTCACCCGCTCGGACGAGGTCAAGGCCCTGGTGGACGAGGCCGTTCGCCTCTACGGCAAGCTCGATGCCATGGTGAACAACGCTGGCTGGACCCACCGCAACCGCCCCGCCCTCGAAGTGAGCGAGGAAGAGTTCGACCGCTGCTTCTCCATCAACGTGAAGAGCATCTACCTCGCCACCTTGCACGCCACGCCGGTGTTCCGCGCCAACGGGGGTGGCAGCTTCATCAACATCGCCTCGACCGCAGGCGTGCGCCCTCGCCCAGGCCTGACCTGGTACAACGGCTCCAAGGGCGCCGTCATCACCATCAGCAAATCGCTCGCCGCCGAGCTGGGGCCGGACAACATCCGTGTGAACTGCATCAACCCGGTGTTCAACCCCGACACCGGGCTGGCCGCCGAATTTGCCGGTGGCCCGGTCGATGACGCCCGGCGCGCCAAGTTTCTGGCCACCATTCCGCTGGGCCGCTTCTCGACCGCACTGGACGTGGCCAACGCGGCCCTGTACCTGGCGTCCGACGAAGCCGCGTTCATCTCGGGCGTGTGCATCGAAGTGGACGGCGCCCGCTGCGTCTGATCTCCCGTCAGGCAAGCCTCATGGATTTCCCCCATGAGGCCCGTCGGGGCTCTGCTTCTGGTGTACCGTTGCGCGCATGACCGGGGTGCCGGATCGACCAGGCCCCTCCCGACCCCCTTGCCCGCATGACTGAACGCTCCCCCTCCCCGCCCGCGAATCGCATCATCCCCGTCGCCGATTGGCGCCAGTCGGGGGCGCGAGTGGCCGAAACCCTGCCCCTGATCCCGGCTCAGGGCCAGTTGCGCGATCGCCTGCACCGCCCCTTGCGGGATTTGCGCATCAGCGTCACCGACCGGTGCAACTTCCGCTGCAGCTATTGCATGCCCAAAGAGGTGTTCGACAAGAACTACCCCTACTTGCCCCACGCCTCGCTGCTGAGCTTCGAAGAAATCACCCGCGTGGCGGCGCAGTTCCTGGCCCATGGCGTGCGCAAGATCCGCCTCACCGGGGGCGAACCCCTGCTGCGCAAGAACCTCGAACACCTGATCGAGATGCTCGCCGCCCTGCGCACGCCCGATGGCCTGCCGCCCGACCTCACCCTGACCACCAATGGCTCGCTGCTGGCCCGCAAGGCCCCCGCCCTGCGCCAGGCCGGCCTCCAGCGCGTCACCGTCAGCCTCGATGGCCTGGACGACGCGGTGTTCCGCCGCATGAACGATGTCGACTTTCCGGTGGCCGATGTGCTGGCTGGCATCGAAGCCGCCCGTGATGCCGGCCTGGGCGCCCATGGCGGGCTCAAGGTCAACATGGTGGTCAAGCGCGGCACCAACGAACACGAGATCCTGCCCATGGCGCGCTACTTCAGAGGGCGCGGCGTCACCTTGCGCTTCATCGAGTACATGGACGTGGGCGCCACCAACGGCTGGTGCATGGACGAAGTGCTGCCCTCGGCCCAGGTGATCGACCTGCTGAAGACCGAGTTCCCGCTGGTGCCGCTCGAAGCCGCCGCCCCGGGTGAAACCGCCCAGCGCTGGGGCTATGCCAACCCCGCGGGCGAATGGGACCCCGCCCTGGGCGAGGTCGGTGTGATCAGCAGCGTCACCCAGGCTTTTTGCCACGATTGCAACCGGGCCCGCCTGTCCACCGAAGGCCAGGTCTACCTGTGCCTGTTCGCGAGCCAAGGCCACGACCTGCGCGGCCTGCTGCGCAGCGGTGCCAGCGATGCGGAGCTGGCCTCGGCCATCGGTCACATCTGGCAAGGCCGCAGCGATCGGTACTCCGAGTTGCGGGCCAGCCTGCCCGCCGAAGCCACGGCCCCGGCCAACGTCAGCCGACGGGTTGAAATGAGCTACATCGGCGGTTGAACCCTGTCTTGCATGGCCGCGCCTTCAGCAGATATCCAAGCCCCCGTCGGCCCGGAGCACATCACCGGCCTGGTCCTGGCCGGCGGCCTGGGGCAGCGCATGGGGCAGGAAAAAGGCCTGGTCCAACTGCAGGGTCAGCCCCTGGCCTGGCATGCCCTGCAACGCCTGAGGCCCCAGGTGGGCACGCTGGCCCTGAACGCCAACCGCCAACTGGACCGATACCAGGCCTTGGGCGTTCCGGTCTGGCCTGACGCGCCAGCCGACGAGCCGCAAGGCCCGCTGGCCGGCATGCTCAGCGGGCTGCGCCACTGCCAGACCGATTGGCTGCTGACCGTGCCCTGCGACGTGCCGAACTTTCCGCCCGATCTGGCCCAACGCCTGGTACAAGCCCTGGGCACGCCACCCAAAGCCGTGGCCACCGTGCGGGCCTTCACTCCGGACGACAACGTCGGCGCCACACCCCAGGGGCGCCCCGGCCCCTGGCGCCAGCCGGTGTTCTGCCTACTGCACCGCAGCCTGGCAGACGACCTGGCTCTTTGGCTGCAAGAAGGCGAGCGCAAGGTGGGCGCCTGGCTCAGTCGACACCCTCTGGGTGAGGCCGTGTTTGATCGACCGGAAGATCAACCCACGGACTTCGCCAACGTCAACACCCCGGCCGAGCTGGCCCGGTTGGCCTGAGCTACCCGGGCGATCCCCCCTGGGCGAGTTGCCGCCTCAAGGCCGCCACCAAAGGTTTGTCGATGCGCGTCAGCAAGCCCTCGTCGCGCAAACCGGCGCGGTTGAGCAGCAGCACACTCACAGCCTGCAAACGCGGATACACCCGCCACTCGCCGTAGTGGCCCACACCGCCGCCGGCGTGCCCGCACCAGTGCTGCCCCTCCAGCCAACCCGTGAAGCCGCCCAGGCCACGCGCCGGCCCCACCATGGGCACCGAGTCAAACAGACCCGACGGGCAGCCGCTGCTGGCCAGCCCCTGGCGCGCCAGCAAGCCCTGCAGGCTGGCGGCCACGCCGGCGGCATTGCCGATCAGGCCGCCGCAGGCCTGGGCGTCGGCCTGGTGGTGCTCCAGCCGGACCCAGTTCCCATTCGTCCCGGCCACAAAGCGGTCGCGGTCCAGCATCCAGGCCAGCACGGGGTTCAACCATCCCCAGCGGGGCAAGGTGCCCCGGGCATGATGGGCCGGTTCGGGCCTGTCAAAACTCAGATGCCCGCCCGCCTGGGCCTCGCCACCCAACAGGCCCTGGGCCTGCAAGTAGTTTGGCAAGGATTGCCGGGTGACCGCGCGCAGCACCTGCCCCAGCCAGAGATGACCGATGCTCGAATACCGGTACGCTCCACCCGGTGAACGAACCGGGCGCCCATGCTCCAACAGCAAGGCCTCGGCCACCTTGGGTGGGTCAAAGCTGTCGCGGCCCAGGTGGATCCAGGCCAGGGGGTTGGGGTTGGTGAACCCGGCCGTGTGCAACAAGGCCTGGCGCACGGTGGCCGTGCCCAGCTCGGCATGCCCGGGCAGGTAGGTCTGCAATGGCTCATCCAAGGCCAGCAGCCCCGTCTGCACGCCACGCAAAACCGCGGCAGCCGTCCACAGCTGGGTGGCCGAATGCAGGTTGAAGCGGTGGCTCGCCTGCAGCAGTTGGCCCGTTCCGGGATCGGCCAAACCGGCCTGAAAGGACAGCCACGGCTGCTGGCCGTGCATGAACAGGTACTGCACGCCCGGGCTGTTGCCCGACGTCAGCAAGGTCTGCAATGATTGGCGCGCGGCCTGCACAGCCGCCGCCTGCGGATCGACATCCATCTCCCTCACTCCCGAAGCGCCGGGCAAGGCCCGTTGACGACAGGATACGGCGCCCACGAGGCAGCACGCCACGCGCACGTCTGTGCGTTGCGGCCAGACGACGCCGTCAAACCTCTGTCACCCCGCATGCCCGGCCATCAACGCCGGCCCAGGGCCTTTTCAACCCCCATGTTGGCCAGCGCGTCGGCGCGCTCATTGCCCGGGTCGCCGGCATGCCCCTTCACCCAGCGCCACTCGATCTGGTGCCCCCCTGTGGACACCAGCGCATCCAGCCGTTGCCAAAGCTCGGCGTTTTTCACGGGCTGCTTGGCGGCCGTCTTCCAGCCCTTGGCCTTCCAGCCATGGATCCATTCGGTGATGCCCTTGCGCACGTACTCGCTGTCCAGAAACAGGGTGACCTGGCAGGGCCGTTTGAGCGCCGTCAAGGCCTCGATCACCGCCATCATCTCCATGCGGTTGTTGGTGGTGCCCAACTCGCCACCGAACAATTCTTTCTCGAAGCTGCCCGATTTCAGCAACACGCCCCAGCCACCGGGCCCAGGGTTGCCCTTGCAGGCGCCATCGGTGTAGATCACAACATGGTTCAAAACTCAAAATCCTTCTGATTCAAAACGGGATGCCGACGCTTGGCCGGCCGCCTTGGCGGGTTGATGATGCTGGCGATTGACCGCCGGCACCGGCACCCCGGCCGGGCGGCGCGCGGTCTTCCAGGCCGGCCCCAGCAAGCGCATGCCGCGCACGCGCTTGACCGCGACCAGGCAATACGCGGCACCGAAGATCGGCCACCAGCGCGGGCCTGCGCGGTCCATCCATTCAAAACGCCGCAGCCATGTGTCAGTGTCGACCGCAGGCCGGTAGCAGCCGAAGTCGGCCTCCTCGACCTCGAAGCTCAGCAGCCGCAGCCAATCGCGCAAGCGCAGGTAGCCCAGAAAGTCGCCGGCCCCCGGCAGGTAAAGCTGGCCGCAGCCAAAGCGCTGGTAGAGGTGCTCGCGCCGCTGCCGGGCCCCCCACAGGCTGGTGGGGTTGAAGCAGCAGATCACCACCCGCCCCTCCGGCACCAGCACCCGCGCCACCTCGCGCAAGGTGGTGTGCGGGTCGTGCGACACCTCCAGCGTGTGGGGCAGCACCACCAGGTCGAGGCTGGCCTCAGGAAAGGGCAGCGCCGCAAAGTCGGTCACCAGGGCGGCCCGCAGCCCCCCGGGTGCGGCCTGCACCTCCGTGCTGTCCACCGCCAGCCATTGGTGCGGCATGCGGTTGCGCCGCAGTCCATCGAGTTCGGGCAGGCCGAGCTGCAGGCTGTGGTAGCCGAAGATGTCGGCCACAGCCGCATCGATGCGTGCCTGCTCCCAGGCCATCAGGTAGCGCCCGGGCGGGGTCTGAAACCATTCATGAAGCGACTGCATGGGCGGGCTGAAAATGCGAAACTCGGTGGCTGGGGCACGCCGGGTGGCGCCATGAAACCCGGCGCAGAAGCACCGGGAACCAGCCCCAGAGCATAGCGCCTGCGATCCCCCTGCCAGCCCCTCATCTTTCTATAATCCGCCCGTCCATGACCACACACCTCATTCCCCTGCCGGCTTTCGCGGACAACTACATCTGGCTGCTGCACGATGGCCAACGGGCGCTGGTGGTCGACCCGGGCGACGCCCAACCCGTGCTGGACGCCCTGGCCCGCCTGCCGGGCCTGCACCTGGAAGGCATTTTGCTCACCCACCACCATGCCGACCACACCGGCGGCGTGGCCGCGCTGCAGGCCCAGACCGGCGCCCGTGTGTGGGGCCCGGCGGGCGAAAAATTGCCCGAACCCGTCACCCGGCTGAACGCGGGCGACTCGGTGGAGGCCGCCGGCTTGCGTTTTCAGGTGATCGGCGTGCCTGGGCACACAGCAGGGCACATCGCCTATTACCTCGAACACCCCGCCACCGACCCGACCGCCCCGCTGCTGTTCTGTGGCGACACCTTGTTCTCGGGCGGTTGCGGGCGGCTGTTTGAAGGCACGCCGGCCCAGATGCTGGCCTCGCTGGACCGCCTGAGCGCCTTGCCGGGCAACACCCGGGTGTGCTGCGCCCACGAATACACCTTGTCCAACCTGCGCTTTGCGCTGGCGGTCGAGCCCCACAACCAGGCGCTGATCGAGCACCAGGCCCAATGCATTGCACTGCGGGCACGGCATGAACCCACCCTGCCCTCCACCATCGCGCTGGAGCAGGCCATCAACCCCTTCTTGCGCTCGCGCCTGCCCTCGGTGATCGAGGCCGTGCAAGCCCAGGCCCCCGACACCTCCGGCGCCAATGACGCTGCCGTGTTCGCGCAACTGCGCGAATGGAAAAACGACTTCAAATGAAATTGCTCACCGCGGCCTGCCTGGCCGCTTTGCTGTGGCTGACCGGTTGTGCCAGTGCACCCAACCCGACCCCGGGCAGCCAGGAGGCCACAGCCTCCAGCACGACCGGCGCCGCCACGCGCCCGTCTGCCCCCCGCTCGCCCATGACCCTGACGCTGGGAGGGGCCAATCCGCTGCAACCGATTGCAGCGGCCGAGGCCTACTCGCGTCCGGTGGCCCAGTTGGCGGCCCCCTCCGACATCTGGGAGCGCATCCGTTCCGGCTTTGCCATGCCCGACCTCGACACCGATCTGGTGCGCGACCGGGAACAGTGGTACACGGCTCGACCGGACTACCTCAACCGCATGACCGAGCGCTCGCGCAAGTACCTGTTCTACATCGTGGAAGAACTGGAGCGCCGCGGCATGCCCACCGAGCTGGCCCTGCTGCCCTTCATTGAAAGCGCCTTCAACCCGCAGGCAGTCTCGTCGGCCAAGGCGGCCGGCATGTGGCAGTTCATGCCCGCCACCGGCACCACCTTCGACCTGAAGCAGAACGTCTTCCGCGATGACCGGCGCGACGTGCTGGCCTCCACCCGGGCCGCGCTCGACTACCTGCAAAAGCTCTACAACATGTTTGGCGACTGGCAACTTGCCCTGGCGGCCTACAACTGGGGTGAAGGCAGCGTGGGCCGGGCCATCGCGCGCAACCAGAAGCAAGGCCTGGGGACCCGCTATGTCGACCTGAGCATGCCCAACGAAACCCGCTATTACGTGCCCAAGCTGCAGGCCGTGAAGAACATCGTGGCCAACCCGGAGCTGTTCCGGGCCGAGCTGGCCCTGATCCCCAACCACCCCTATTTCGAGACGGTGGACATTCCCGGCGACATCGACGTGGCCCTGGCCGCGAAGCTGGCCGAGGTGCCGCTGGACGACTTCAAGGCCCTCAACCCCTCGGTGCACCGGCCCGTGATCCTCGCGGCTGGCACGCCCCAGATCCTGCTGCCCTGGGACAACGCCACCATCTTCAAGCGCAACCTTGAAACCTACCACGAGCGCCTGGCCACCTGGACGGCCTGGACGGCCCCCAGCACCATGTCGGTGGCCTCGGCCGCGCAGCGCGTGGGCATGAGCGAGTACGACCTGCGCAATGTGAACAACATCCCGCCCCGCATGCTGATCAAGGCCGGCTCGGCCTTGATCGTGCCCCGCCTGGGAGCGCTCGACAACGATGTGGGCAGCCGGGTGGCCGATGCCGGCCAACTGGCACTCGCGCCCGAGATCATCACGCGGCGCACCGTCGTCAAGGCCGGTCGCAAGGACACCGTACTCAGCATTGCCCAGCGCTACAAGCTCACCGTCAGCCAGGTGGCCGACTGGAACGACACCAAGACCTCGGCTGCCTTCAAGGTGGGCCAGTCGGTGATCGTGTACCTGCCCTACCAGCCACGCCCCACCAGCCTGGCCAGCCACAGTGGTTCGGGCAGCAACGCCAAGAACCCGCCCCCGCGCGCTGCGGTGTCCAACACCAGCAGTCGGCCTACCCGCCAGGCGGCACGCAGCGCCGCGGCACCCACCCGCAGCACGCCAGCGGCAGCGCCGTCGCGGCGCAAGCACTGAACGGCCCCACGCCCAGGGCGTTCAGGGCAGATGTGCAAGCCGGGCTGCCAGCGCCCAGGGTTTGAAACCCTGCGAGACCGCCCTCAGGTTTTGAGCAGGTCTCTGGCCCGGCGGGCAAATTCGTTGGTGTAGAGCCGCGCCAGCTCCATGCGCTCGGGCTGGATCGAGGCATCCACCACGGCCAGGGCGCGCAAGGCCGTGCGAGGCCCGTCGTCCGGCAGCAGGCCATCGGGCGAAATCGCCTCGCGCATCTTGCCGAAGGCCGCCAGGTACAGCGCCCGGTCCCCCAGCTGATAGCTCTCGGGCACCGCCTGCAACAGATCGGAGGGGCCCGCCGTCTGCAGCCACTTGAGGGCGCGCACGATGGCATTGGTCATGGCCTGCACGGTGCGCGGGTTCTTCTGGATGAAGGCCGAAGTGGCAAACAGGCAGCCCGCCGGCATGGGGCCACCAAACACCTCGGCACTGCCGCGCAGGGTGCGTGTATCGGCCACCACGCGCACCTCGTTCTTTTGCGCCAGCATGGTCATCACCGGGTCCACGCTGCTCAGCGCATCGATGCTGCCGGATCGCAGGGCCGTGAGCGCGGTGTTGCCCACACCCACCGCCACGGTGTTGATGTCGGACATGGCCAGGCCCGCACGTGCCAGCAACAGGCGGCAGACCGTGTCGGTGGACGAGCCTGGCGCCGACACCCCGATGCGACGCCCACGCAGGCTGGCCAGGCCTTTGTAGCCCGGCAGCGTGCGGTGCGACACACCCACCACCACCTGAGGGGCACGCCCCTGCAGCACAAAGGCCTTGACGGGCATGCCACGGCTTTGCAGACGCAGGGTGTGCTCGAAAGCCCCCGAGCAGACGTCGGCCCCGCCATCCACAAAGGCCTGCAAGGCCCGGGCGCCGCCTTGAAAGTCAAGAATCTGCACGTCCAGGCCTTCGGCCTTGAAATAGCCCAGTTGTTCGGCAATGGTCAGCGGCAGGTAATAGAACGTGGCCTTGCCACCTACCGCAATCGACACGGTGCTGCGCTCCAGCACCGCCTGGGCCCGGACCACAGGGGCCGCCAGAGAGGTGGCAGCCAGCGTGAGCACACCGCCGAACACGCGGCGATTCAGCACCAGGGGCGGCCTCATCCGGAAAACTCCTCAAGGGGCTGGAGACGATTGAACATGCGACGAGATGAAAAAAATACCCGCATCGGAATCACGCCGTGCGGGTCGGGGGAACAGTGTGCCATCTGCCTGTGTCAGGACCATTGCAAGGCGGCGCACCGAGTGCCGCCACGCCACCACCTTCAGTGGTAACCGATGAACAGGATCGCCAGGTTCAACAGCATCCCCACCGCCCAGGCGGCACTGCGGGCGCTCGAGAGCCCCCCGACGTACATGGTGATGTAGAGGACGCGGGTCAGCACATACAGAAAGGCCAGGATGTCGAGCAAGGTCTGTGCCGCGCCAAGCTGGTGCGCGATGATGACCGCGGCCATGAAAAACGGCAGGCCTTCAAAGCTGTTGGCCTGGGCCGCATTGGCGCGCGCCCGCCAATCGGTCTGTCGGGCCATCCATTGGCGGGGGTGGTCGTTGTCATAGCCACCCTGGTTGCGGGGCTTGCCCTGAGTGCCCGACTTGGCGACGAAGGCGCACACATAGGGCAGCAAGGCCGCCGCCAGCAGGCACCAGTAGGCGACCGTGAAACGGACAAAATGAAGAGTGTTCATGACAGAAATCTGATCTTGCGCGGCAGCCCCGTGGCCTCACGAGCCCCTCATCACGGCAGCCCGGCCCGGACGTGGCCCGGGCGCGCCGTGGCGGGTATGAAACAAGCCCGCCATTACATCACGGGCCAGTGCGCCAAGCCGCCAGAAAAGACACACTGGCGACCCCTGAGCCGAGCGTCAACGGCGATCCGCCAGCGCATGGGCGATGGTGCCCAGGTCCACGTACTCCAACTCGCTGCCCACTGGCACGCCACGGGCCAGGCGGGTCACCCGCAGCCCGCGCGAACGCAAGCCCTCGCCGACCACATGGGCCGTGGCCTCGCCTTCGGCCGTGAAATTGGTGGCCAGGATCACCTCCTGCACCAAGCCATCGCAGGCACGCTGGAACAGCAGATCGATGCCGATCTCATGGGGCCCGATGCCATCCAGCGGGCTGATGCGCCCCAGCAGCACGAAATAAAGGCCTTTGTAGGCGCCGGTGCGCTCCAGCGCGGCCTGATCGGCCGGCGACTCGACCACGCACAGTCGCGTGGCATCGCGCGCCGGGTCCAGGCAGGTGGCACACACCGGCTGTTGCGTGAACGTGTGGCAACGCTCGCAGTGGCGCATGCTGGCGCTGGCATCCAGCAGCGCATGGGCCAGCAACTGGGCGCCTTCGCGGTCGTTCTGCAGCAGGTGGTAGGCCATGCGCGAGGCCGACTTGACGCCCACCCCGGGCAGGCGCCGCAGCGCCAGCACCAGGGCGTCCAGCGAGTGGGTGTCCGAGCTCATGGCCGATGCGCCGCACAGCGGCCCAGCGAAGACAAGGCGACGGGTCTCAGAACGGGAACTTCATGCCACCCGGCAGACCAGGCATGCCGGCCGTGAGCTTGGACATCTTCTGCTCCGAGGTCTCCTCGGCCTTGCGCACGGCGGCATTGAAAGCAGCCGCCACCAGGTCTTCGAGCATGTCCTTGTCGTCGGCCAGCAGGCTGGGGTCGATGGTCACGCGCTTGACGTCGTGCTTGCAGGTCATCAGCACCTTCACGAGGCCGGCGCCGGACTCACCCTCGACCTCGATGTGGGCCAGTTCTTCCTGGGCCTTCTTGAGGTTGTCCTGCATGGCCTGGGCCTGCTTCATGAGGCCAGCGAGTTGTCCCTTGTTGAACATGATCGGAAGTCTTTCTAGGAGAAGTGATTGAAGAAACGAACAGAAAAATTCAAGGCATCAGCACCCGTCGGCCCAGTCAGGCCGACTTGATGCTGCCGGGCACGATTTTCGCGCCAAAGTCGCGCATGACCGACTGCACAAAAGGATCACCCAGGATGATCTCCTCGGCCAGCTTCTGCCGCGCCGCCGCGGCCGCCGCATTGCGCCGCGCCGGGCTGTCGATCACCACCCCCAGCTCGACCGTGATCTGGCTGGCCAGACCGGCCTGCTGCAGGGCCTGACGCAGCCGCTCGCGGCTGTTGGGCTGGTTGAGCGACTCGCGCTCGACGCGCAGCATCCAGTGTTGACCATCGCGCGCCACCAACTGGGACTGCAGCGCCAGCTCGCGCACCAGGGCGGTGATGGCCTCGGCCGCCGCCAACTGCTGCACCGTGGCGTGCCAGAACTCACCGTCTTCGGTGGGGGTGAAGGTGGGGGCCACGCGAGAGGCCGCATGCACGTCGTAACGCGGCTGCGTGCGCTCGCCAGGCTCAGGCTGCACGCGCACCGGCACGGCCACCAGATCGGGTGCCGGCCCACCCGCCACGCCACCGGAGGGGGTGTCGCCGGGCTCGCGCACCGGCAGCGAAGCGCCGCGGGTCGGGGACGGGGTGACGGCCACCGAGCCATCGTCGGGCCACTCGTCGGCCCAGGGTGGCGGCCCGCCGGCATCGCCGTCGTCGGCTGATTCGCTCCAACGGCCCTCCTGGGCCGGGGGCTCAGGGTTCGACACCGGTGCGGCGACCTGAACGGGTGGCGCCACCGCTTCAATAGGGGTGACCTGGGCGGAAGGCGCGGCAGCAACCGGCGTCACGCTCGCCGGGGCCGGGTTGGGCAAGGACGGGGCCTCAGGCACGGCCGTGCGAACCACGGGCTCGGACGATGAAGCCGGGGGACTGGCGCGCACCGGGGCGGGCGGTGGTGCCGAAACAGTCGCCGTGAAGGGTGCGGAAACGGGGGCGGAAACGGGGGCAGAAACAGGGGCGGAAACCGGTGACGAAGCAGGCTTGGAAGCCGCCGCGGCGGGCGCCTGAGCCACTGCCGCGGCGGGTTCAGGGGCGGCCGATGCCGGTTTCAGAGTTTTTTTTTCAGCCGATCCGGTTTCGCTGCGCGGGTGGCCCGATTTGAAGGCCAACAAACGCAGCAGCACCATGGTCAGGGCCGCGTATTCATCCGGGGCCAGGCCCAGCTCGGCGCGGCCGTGCAGGCACATGCTGTAGAGCAACTGGGTTTCATCGGCCGGCAGCAGCTCGGCCAGGCGCGCGATCTCACCCGCCTCGGGGTCGGTCGGGTCCAGGGCGGCGGCCATCTGCGGCACAGCCTGGAACACGGCCATGCGTTGCAGCACAGCACTCATCTCTTCGAGCGTGGAAGCCGCCGACAGGCCATTGAGGCGCAGGGCGTCGGTGGTCTCGACCACGCTGCGCCCATCACCCGCCGCCAGGGCCGCAATCACGCGGAACACATGGCTGCGGTCCACACTGCCCAGCATCTGGCGCACGCCGGCTTCGAGCAATTCACCACTGCCGAAGGCGATGGCCTGGTCCGTCAAGGACAGCGCGTCGCGCATCGACCCCCGGGCGGCACGGGCCAGCAGGCGCAAGGCCCCTTCTTCAGCGGGCACCGACTCCAGGGCCAGCACCCGGGTCAGGTGCTCCAGCACCGTCTCGGGCGCCATCGGCCGCAGGTTGAACTGCAGGCAACGCGACAGCACGGTGACGGGCACCTTCTGCGGATCGGTGGTGGCCAGCACGAACTTCAGGTACTCGGGCGGCTCCTCGAGGGTCTTCAACATCGCGTTGAACGCGGTGTTGGTCAGCATGTGCACCTCGTCGATCATGAAGACCTTGAAGCGCCCCTGCACCGGCTTGTAGACCGCCTGCTCCAACAGCGACTGGACCTCGTCCACGCCCCGGTTGGAGGCGGCATCCAGCTCGGTGTAATCGACAAAACGACCGCTGTCGATGTCGGTACAGGCCTGGCACACCCCGCAAGGCGTGTTGGTGATGCCACCCTGCCCATCGGGGCCCACGCAATTGAGCGACTTGGCCAAAATGCGCGACACCGTGGTCTTGCCGACGCCGCGGGTGCCTGTGAACAGGTAGGCGTGGTGCAGGCGCTGGGTCTGCAAGGCATTGCCCAGGGCTTGCACCACGTGCTCTTGCCCCACCATTTCCGTGAAATTGCGGGGGCGGTACTTTCGGGCGAGCACAAGATAGGACATGGGGGGTGATTCTATGTGCCCCGGCCAGCCGCTCGGCACCAGCCTCTTCACATTGGCTTCAGGCCCCGGTCTCAAAATAACCCTTTTTGAAGCGAGGGAGTTCCTCCATGCGTTCCTTGACACCCCGAAACCGGTACGGCCTGCCCAGCATGGCCTTGCACTGGTTCATGGCTTTGCTGCTGGTCGCCTTGGTGATCTGCGTCGAATTGCACGAACTGTTCCCCAAGGGCGACCCGATACGCGCCGGGCTGGTGGCCTGGCATTTCCGCCTCGGTCTGGCCGTGTTCGTGCTGGTGTGGCTGCGCCTGGTGCTGCGCTGGGTCGACCGCACACCGGCCATCACCCCGCCCCCGCCGCGCTGGCAGACCGGCCTGAGCCACGCCGTGCAAGGCCTGCTCTACCTGCTGATGATCGCCATGCCCCTGCTGGGCTGGGCCGTGCTCAGTGCCAAAGGCCGCACCATCCCCTTCTTCTGGGGCATTGAACTGCCCCCCCTGGTGGGCCCCGACAAAGCCCTGGCCCACCAGCTGATGGAGCTGCACGAAACCGGCGCCACCCTCGGCTACGTGCTCGTCGGCCTGCACACCGCCGCTGCGCTGGTGCACCACTACCTGGTGCGCGACAACACCTTGATGCGCATGCTGCCCTGGCAACGCACAGCCCGACATTGACGCAGCTTTGAGCCGCAGCAGCCCGGAACGCCCCTCGCCATCGCATATACTTCTCGCTGACGGGCCTCCCCGCATGGTGAAGCGGCCAACCGGGTCAGGTGGGGAACCAAGCAGCCCTAACTGTGGAGCCAGTGCCGGGGGTAAGGCTCGTCAACTTCTTCTTTCAAATCGTTTGCAATCAACAGCTTGCAGCATGTTGATCCTCAAAGTGGGCGATTTGTAGCACCTGGATGTAGCACCTAACCCAAACCTTCGGGGGTTGTGCGTGGCTCATCTGACCGGACTTTTCAAACGGGGTGCGTCCTTCTATCTGCGTGTCGTTCTGCCCGATGGGCACCCCTTGCGGGGCCAGTACCGCAATGGGTGCTGGGTCAAGTCTTTGGGCTGCCGAACCCATCGTGAAGCCGTGCGGGTTGGCACCATCAAGCGTGCCGAGGTCTTGGGAGGCCTGGTTCTGTCACAGGAACAGCCCCAGAACCGAGCCAATGCCCCCGTCTCACCAGACCCATCCAATACGCCGCCAGCCCAAGCCCAGGCCCAAAGCGACAGAAGGACCCTCAGAGCCGTTTTTGGACGCTGGAAGACCTCCGGCGCTACGCCCCGCTCCGAGGACTCCATAGCGGCCTACAGACGCGCCGTTGACCAGTTCGAGGGGCAACATCCAGGCAAGGAACTCAGCGACTTCAATGGCGACCTGGGGGACCAATACCGGGCATGGCTCCTGGAAAACTGCAACACCCCGAAGACAGCCCGCGACCGCCTCACGGCCATCAAGTCCCTGCTGAAGTACGCCACCGAGACCCTTGAGTGGCTGCCCAAGCAACCGTGGCGGGGGCTGGACATCAAGGCGACCACCACGAACAAGCGCCGCCCGTGGTCTATAGCGGAACTGCAACTGTTCTTCGGCTCCCCCCTGTACCAACAAGGCGTTCTTCCCAATCACCCCTATGCCGGTCAGCATGCTGCGTACTGGATCCCTCTCCTGGGCCTGTACTCGGGCGCCCGCCTGGGTGAGCTATGCCAGCTGCAGACCCAGGACGTTCAGACACTTGAAGGCATCCCTGTGCTGGTCCTGACCGACGAGGGCGAAGGCCAGAGCATCAAGAGCGAGGCAGGCCATCGCAGCGTCCCGATTCACAGCGAACTCATCCGCCTTGGGTTCCTGGACTACGTGGACTCAATCAGAAGTTCAGGCAAGGGATCGCTTTGGCCATCATTGAAACTACGCGATGGCAAACCGAGCGACTACTTCGGTCGCTGGTTCAAAGACCAGCGGCATTCTCTTGGCTTGGTGGAAGCACGACCTGATTTCCATTGCTTCAGGCACACCGTGAGGCCCTTGATGCGCCAGGCGGGGTTCTCGGAGGAGACCCAGGACAAGGTGACAGGACACAAGGCACATGGATCAGTGGGCACCATCGTCTATGGCCATTGGACGCTTCAGGAGATACAAGCAGCCGTGGAGGCAATCGTATACGCTGGACTCAACATCACACGACAAAAAAATGACAACCCCAAATAATCAATACCACATTAACCACCCGACATGCAGGCCACATAATAAAGTTTATATGCACCGTCAGGTGTTATCTTTGGCATATCCAAGTATGCAGTCTGCACTGCAGACTGTCCAATCTGCATAATCCCAGCAAAGCTCGGAGTATCGCGAGCAGCACTCGAAATTCTCTTCAAAGCAGCATCATACGGAACCCCCGCATCCCGCCAAGTCGCGACTCCGCGCCCCAAATCAGCGATCATCTTGCAATAGGCCGGATCCTTGGCAGCAAAAGAGACCCCACAACCAGCAGACAAAATCAGAAGAATTGCCACCCTTACTAACCGCCATGCGGGAAAACTGAATTGAAAATACATACCCACCTCAAACAAACAGAAAAACAAGATTTAAGCCAAATCAATCCACCATAGGACTCAGCCAACCATCAAAGCCCGAAAATCTTAAAGACTGACTTTGCAGCCGCAACTACAAAAGGTGCGACGATTTTTTGAACCTTTGCAGCGATCGTGCCAATAATTATTTCAGAAGCACGTTCTTTAACTACATCCCAAGCATCGCCAGCCATTTCTTTCACGGCATCCCAAATTCCTTTTTCCGCACCAAATCTAGCCTCCGAACTCACCACCACATCATTAGCCTCCCGTGTAATTGAATACTTTTTTTCATTAGGCAATACCTCCACAATCAAATCAACAAGACCAATGAGATTGTAGTTTTTACGATATTTCCTCTCCTCGATTGCGACCGAAATTACCGAACCCACCCCTTTAAAAAGCCGCCATACATCATCTTGCTTTTTCAAAATATTTTCATACTGAGATCCACTAGGCTCGAATTTCTTATAATCAAACTCAGCAGCGGGAGAAATCTTATCCACCTGCGTCAGGACAAATATCACTGGAGGTGCATTTTTTCGCCCCCCAAACACAGCAGAATAGGCCTCTATTGCGGAGTGATAGTTTCTACTATCAGATTTAAGAACCCACAACACCAAGTCAATTTTGGGCAATAGTTTTTTATAAAGCTTTATATACTCAACCTGCCTACCAGGATCCTCCCCTACACCCGGGACATCCAAAAGTCGAATTCCGCCATAATCAGCATTATTCAATAAAAAATCTTGTGGCTCGCGAGTACAAGCCTCCACATCGCTTATTTCAGCAACATCTTTTCCAAAGATTGCATTACAAAGACTAGACTTGCCAGCCCCGGAATCCCCAAATATGGCAACAGTCGGCACATAGTCTCGAAACTCTTGAACGCGCTCATTAATAGCATCAAGCAATTTCTGTTGCGAACGATTTTTTAAAGAAGCCAAGATACCCCCTGAAAATTAATAATTTAATCCAGCATCAAATGCTAACACCTTCCAAACACGGGGTCGGCCAACCGAATAAAATTTCATTACGAGCCTCTAACATTGTTTGACGTCGGGCAAACCCATGCCTGCACTGGTGAATGCATAGGTTCGCCAAGCCTCCGGTGCGGTGTATGACTTGCTTGCAGAACGAACCTATCTCCGCCCAAATGCACGGAGGCATTGTCTTTGCCAAGCCAGGTAAGCGAGGAATTTCCAACCACACGAAGGTTGGCGCAACAAGGCCCGCTCTTGGCGAACTCAGGTTCTGTGGCGCGCCAAACTCAACTAAAAAATATGGTCTTGAGTGCCAACCTTCTCTTGATACCTTTCGGCCTTCTTCACCAACCCGAAAGGAATCACGCATGGCAGTACCCCAACCTAAGACCCCGACACAACACAAAGACGCTGCAAACGACGCGGGCACAAAGACCACTGAGGTCAACTTCCTGGCATGCAGGACTGACAAAGCTCCACAGAGCCAGAGCATGACGTGGAACGAACTGACCACCATGCTCCTGGCGCCCTGCCACCATGGCAGCCTGCCTCTGACTGAGTACCTGGCCGCTGATGCAGATACCAAGAAGGTGGAGAAGGACCACATGGGGTGGATGCCGGTCTCCCTGAAGAATCAAGCCGCTGGCAGGAACGCTGACAACATCAAAGCCGTCCACTACGTGGTCTTGGACTGCGACGGTGGCATCACCTTTGACCACGCCCAAGACCTCCTGGCGGGCTTCGAGGCCGTGATGCACACGTCGTACTCCCACACCCCTGACCAGCACAAGTTTCGTGTTGTGCTGCCCTTGAGCGCCCCCATCCCGTCCAACAAGCTCAGGTCGATGTGCCAACAGATGGACGCACTCCTCGGTGGCCACCTGGACAAGGCCTGCATGGAACCTGCGCGCTTCTTTTACCTGCCAGCCTGCCCGCCTGACGCCAAGCACTTGTTCAGGTCCGCGCGCCTCCACGGTGAGTACGTAGATCGAAAATTGGCTACGACGTCGCTGGCATCCATCCCCAGCGCTCCTGCAGCCACCGCGGCCACATCGGGCGCGGCAACGGGCGCCCTGACTCTTGTGGCTCCAACCGCCAGTGTGGGGTCTCGCAACACTCGTCTCACCCAATTGGTTGGCCAAGCTATTGCTCGCAACAAAGACCTCGATCTCGTGCTGCGACTCGCCCACCTCTGGAATAGCAAGCAACCGAGTCCCCTGCCAGAGAGAGAGGTCGAAACCACCGTCAAGAGCATCTTCAAAACTGCAGAGCGCAAGGCGCACATCAGCGAAACCGAGATCAGCAAGATCGTCGAGCAGATGAATCGCAAGTACGCGTTCCTGACCAAACCCTCCGTCATCATCAGCATCCAAGACAAGAAGCGCCAATCCAAGGAGATGATGCGGGACAGGTATGCCAATGCCATGGCCGTCGTTGGCGACGGCCTCAAAACCAAGAAGGTGAGCCACTTCCAGATTTGGAGTGAGTCACATGACCGGCGCGAACACATCGACCTCACCTTCCGCCCTGGTCAACCTGAGATCGTCGACAACCAGGTCAATCTGTGGACTGGCTGGGGAGCAGAGCCGCGAGCCGGCAACATCCAGCCTTGGATTGACCTGCTTGACTACATGTTCGGGGCCGGCACAGCCGAACGGAAGTGGATGGAGCAATGGCTCGCCTATCCACTGCAACATCCAGGCACCAAGCTGACTTCAGCAGTCGTCCTTTGGAGTTCTCGCCAAGGCGTGGGCAAGTCGCTGCTCGGAGAAACTGTCAGTGCCTTGTATGGCGCACACGGCAAAACCATCACGGCTACAGAGCTTCACGACAAGTTCAACAATTGGGCCGAGGACGCGTTGTTTGTCCTGGGGGAAGAGAACTCAAGCGCCGATCGACGTGCAGACTCCAATCGTTTGAAACATCTCATTACCGGCGACACGATGTTCGTCGAGAGAAAGTACTTTGACCGGACAGAGCGGCCGAACATGCTGAACTTCATGTTCACTTCGAACCACCCCAACGCTTTCTATCTGGAGGTTCATGACCGGCGCTTTTTCGTCTGGTCCATTGACGCTCAACCCAGGGATCCGGCCTTCTACGAAGCCTATGCACAATGGAAGGACTCGCGTGCAGGCCAAAGTGCTTTGATGGACCACCTGTTGAGCTTGGACCTGTCGGGCTTTGACCCACATGGGCACGCTCCGCAGACAAAGGCAAAGGTCGAGATGATTGACCAGAGCAAGACAGAGTTGGAGCGTTGGGTTGCTGACGTCATCACAGACGACTTCATCGACAGCCAACTTGGCGGGGAGATCGTGTCCCTGAAAGACCTCCTGATTCATTTCCATAAGCATGAGGGCTCGACCAGGACGAGCGAAACTGCTCTCGGCAGGGCACTTCGCCGACTTATCCCCTACCAGATGCGCCGCATTTCCATTGGTCACGACCGCCCCAACCTGCTCGCCGTCCGCAACCTTGATGCCTGGCACGCCAAAGACAGCAAGGCTTGGGCAGAGGAGTACCGAGTTGTCAAACGGCATGCAATTGCGAGTGGCATGCTGCGCTGACGGTCTTTGCCTTCGACAGGCCTGACGCATAGGGTTGGGAGAAGAGATTCAGAAGCGCCCAACCAACCTGATGAATGTTGAGGCCTCACACCAGGAGTTGGCGGGGTGGTGGGGTGACATGGTTGTTTTTCCGAAGTTATCTGTATCAATTTCGACCAACAATACAGTCTTAACTTCTCTGAACTTTTCAAAACAACTATGGCACCATGCCACCCCACCACACCCTTGGTGGGGGCAAGAGTCCTGCATACCGATGACTGGAAAGACAAATCAAAGCAACCGCCCTCTCGTCCCCTTTGCCAAGGATGGCTCGTACTTCCACCCCGACCTGAAGGATCTTAGGCCGATAGCGCAGAACTATTGGCTAGGCAGCAAGGAATCGCCCGAGTACTACTCCAACTTTGAAGAGGCCCTGTTTCGTTTGTCACAAATGAAAACGGCATCTTGGAGGAGACCTGATGCGGAAGGCAGGTGGAATCTAGTCTACGCAGTTCGCTGGGCTCCGATGCCACTGCTTCCCCACGAAGAAGCAGAGTCATCCGGGCCACGTTGACCGAAATATAAGGATCCTCGGGAAATTTCTCGGATTGAGGACTCGACCACCCCCAACGTCCACGGATCCTTCTAGGACTTCGATAGTTTCGACGCCCACGAAACAAAAGGCCGGATTTACCTATGCTCAGGCTATAGAAAACGAAACTATAGTGAGCCGGAGATCCAGGTCATAAGACCAGCTCAACCAAGCCTCATTCCCGAGTTCAACCCCGCTCACTCCCCCCAAGCCTCCCCAAATGCCTGCGCCTGTTCCAGCACCAGCTCGACAGCGGCCTCTTGCTGATCCGGCGGGTATTTGTACTTGCGCAGAATGCGCTTGACCATCAAACGCAGCTTGGCCCGCACGCTTTCACGCTGTGACCAGTCCACAGTCAGGTTCTGACGCAGGTTCTCGGTCAGCTCATGGGCGATCTTCTTGAGGGTTTCGTCGGTCAGTTCTTTGACGGCGGATTCGTTGTTGACCAGGGCGTCGTAGAACTTCACTTCGTCGTCTGACAGCCCCAGCAGCTCACCCCGGCTTGCCTGCTCGCGGAACTTCTTGGCCATCTCGACCAGCTCTTCCATGACCTGGGCGGTTTCGATGGAGCGGTTTTGGTAGCGCTTGATGACGTTGCCCAGCATTTCAGAGAACTTCTTCTCCTGCACCACGTTGCTGCCGAACCGGCTCTTGATCTCGCCTTCGAGCAAGCGCTCCAGCAGTTCCACCGCCAGGTTCTTCTCGGGCAGGTTCTTCACCTGGACCAGGAACTCGTCGTCCAACAAGCCGATGTTGGGCTTGTCCAGACCCACGGCGTCGAAGATGTCCACCACCTGGTCTGACACCACGGCGTTGCTGATGATCTGGCGGATGGCGGCGTCTCGCTGCTCGTCGGTACGCTTCTGGGCCGTGATATCGCGCTTGGTCAGGATCACCTTCACGGCCTGCATGAAGGCGACCTCCTCGCGAACCAGCTTGGCCTCGTCCAGGGTGCAACACAGCGAGAAGGCCTGGCTCAGTGCCAGGGTGACATCGGCAAAGCGGCGCTTGCCGTCCTTGCCGGCCTCCTCTTTGAGCCCCAGAACGTGGTTGGCGGCCCAGGCCAGGGTCTGGTGGCCCCCGGTCAAGAAATCGCTGTAGTCGCAGCCATGCAGCATGGCCCGCAGCACGTCGAGCTTCTCCATCAGCACGCTGTAGGCCTCATGGGCGTCCACCGTGGGGCTGCCCCGGCCCTTGCTGGCGGTGTATTCCTTCATGGCGGCTTTCAGCTCGTTGCCGATGCCGATGTAGTCCACCACCAGGCCGCCTTGCTTGCCCTTGAACACCCGGTTGACCCGGGCAATGGCCTGCATCAGGTTGTGGCCGCGCATGGGCTTGTCCACGTACAGCGTGTGAACGCAGGGGGCGTCAAAGCCGGTCAGCCACATGTCGCGCACGATCACCAAGCGCAGCGGGTCTTGCGGGTCTTTGAAGCGCTTCTCCAGCCGTTTCTTGACCCGGCCATCGTAGATGTGCGGGCGCAGCAAGGCCTTGTCGCTGGCCGAGCCGGTCATCACGATCTTGATGGCGCCCTTCTCCGGGTCGTCATCGTGCCAGTCGGGCCGCAGCTTGATGATCTCGTTGTAGAGGTGGACGCAGATCTCGCGGCTCATGGCCACGACCATGGCCTTGCCGGTCTGGGCCTGGTTGCGCTCCTCGAAGTGCTGCACCAGATCGGCCGCCACGCGGGCCACACGGGGTTCGGCGCCCACAATCTTCTCCAGGGCGGCCCAGCGGCTTTTGAGCTTGGCCTGGGTGCTTTCTTCTTCGTCCTCGGCCAGCTCGTCCACCTCGTCGTCGATGGCGGGCAGCTCGTCTTCTTTGAGGCGCAGCTTGGCCAGGCGCGACTCGTAGTAGATGGCCACGGTGGCGCCATCTTCCTTGGCCTGCTGCATGTCGTAGACGTGGATGTAGTCGCCGAACACCGCCCGGGTATCGTGGTCGGCGCTGCTGACGGGCGTGCCGGTAAAGCCCACAAAGGTGGCGTTGGGCAGGGCATCCCGCAGGTGCTGGGCGTAGCCCGCCTGGTAGCGCGTCACCTCGTACTTGCCGGGGTCCAATTCAGCCTGCAAAGCGGCCGGAACGCCGTCGCCCGTGGCCAGGCCTGTCAGGCCTGCCGAGCGCTTTTTGATGGTCTTGAGCTTGGCTTCAAAGCCGTATTGGGTGCGGTGGGCCTCATCGGCAATCACCACGATGTTGCTGCGCTCCGACAGCACCGGGAAGGTGTCTTCATCCTCCCCCGGCATGAACTTCTGGATGGTGGCGAAGATGATGCCGCCCGAAGGGCGGTTGTCCAGCTTGGCACGCAAGTCGGGCCGCGTGAGGACTTGCACCGGTTGCTCACGCAACAGGTCTTGCGCCAGGCTGAACACGCCGAAGAGCTGGCCGTCCAGGTCATTGCGGTCGGTGATCACCACGATGGTCGGGTTCTCCATGGCCGGCTCTTGCATCACCCGCGCAGCAAAGCAGGTCATGGTGATGCTCTTGCCGCTGCCCTGGGTGTGCCACACCACGCCACCCTTGCGCGAGGCCCCGGGGCGCGATGCCGTCACCACCTGCTGGATGGCCGCACGCACGGCATGGAACTGGTGGTAGCCCGCGATCTTCTTGACCAGGGTGCCGTCATCCTCAAACAGCACAAAGAAGCGGATGTAGTCCAGCAGGTACTGGGGGGCCAGCACACCGCGCACCAGCGTCTGCAACTCCTGGAAGGTGCCCAGCGGGTCCAGCGTCACGCCGTCGATGGTGCGCCAAGCCATGAAGCGCTCGGCATCGGCCGAGAGCGAGCCCATCAAGGCCTCGGTGCCGTCGGAGATGACCAGCACCTCGTTGTACTGAAAGACGTCCGGAATCTGCTCTTTGTAGGTCTGGATCTGGTCAAAGGCCTTCCAGATGTTGGCGTTCTCGTCGGCGGGGTTCTTCAGCTCCAGCAAAACCAGAGGCAGACCATTGACGAACAGGATGATGTCGGGGCGCCGCGGCCTCTTGTCGCCCTTGATCGTGAACTGGTTGACCGCCCACCACTCGTTCTTCTCAGGCTGCGCCCAATCAACCAGGCGCACAAAGTCGCCGCGGGTCTCGCCGTCCTTCTGGTACTGCACCGGCACGCCGCCCACCAAGAGCTTGTGAAAGGCCCGGTTGGCCGACAGCAAGGCCGGGATGCCCAGGTCTTGCACCAGCTTCAAAGCGTCCTCTCGGGCCGCAGCGGGGATGTTGGGGTTCAGGCGGGCTATGGCCTCGCGCAGGCGAAGAGGCAGCAAGACCTGGCGGTAGTCGGAGCGTTCGGGCGAGGCTCCGTCAAATGCGATGTCGGGGCCGTAGCGGTGGGTGTAGCCCACGCCTTGCAGCCAGGCCAGTGTTTCTTGTTCAAGTTGGTCTTCGGTCATGCCTCTCCCTGATGTGTATAGAAATGCGGCCTTTTTTAGACATGTCATGGTTGACGCGCATACATTTCGGCGTTTTCTTGCTACGTGCCCGTCGAGCCACCAAAGCGTTTAACAAAGTGTTTAACAGAAATCGTAACAACCCCTTGATTTCAATGAGTTTTTCCTCAAACACCGGTCCAGCATGAAGTTTGCTAAACGCTCATTTCAAGGTGCAGGAAGGCTTTCCTCGCGCCACTTGCTTGACCACGAAGCCATCGTCGCAGCTCCGTTGAGCCTCCGCACTCATGTCGACGGCATCGACACTTAGGGAGAACATGTTTATTTTTTCGAGAAAAATCGACACGTTCTGAGGACGTGTCGATTCCATCGTCATGTCACCAGCTCGTTAAACAGGGCATCGTTGATGTAGTACATCTCACGGCCGTGCTTGTCGGCACGCAAGATGCCCAAGCCCGCCAAGGTTTGCAGATACGTTGATGCGGTCTGGCGCTTGGCAATGCCAGCGTCCACCAGGAACTGAATCTTGGTGTATGGATGACGGAAGATGACCTCGACCAGATCCTTGCTATAGATGCCGAACGCTTCTTTCTGCACCCGCTCACGAACCTGCTCCATCAGCGCACGGATGCGGGTCACCTGGTCAAAGGTCTGCTGGGCTGTACTTTCGACAGCGCGCAGCATGTACAGAATCCAGTTCTCCCAATCCTGATGTTCTGTGACGCCTCGCAAGCCCTCGTAATAGCCCGCCTTGTTGGCGATGATGTAGCGAGACAGAAACAACACGGGAATGTCCAACAAGTCGCACTGCACCAGATAAAGCAGGTTAAGAATCCGTCCGGTGCGGCCATTGCCATCTTCAAAAGGATGGATGGCTTCGAACTGGTAGTGCATGACCGCCATCTTGACCAAGGGGTCGAGGCCATCCTCCTCGTGGATGAACTGCTCCAGGTTAGCCAGCTTGGCTCGAATAACGTCCTCACCCACGGGTGGGGTGTAAACCACCTCCTTGTGATCGTTCTGGAGCGCCGTCCCCGGAATCCTGCGGATACCAAACTCCACCTCTTTGATGATGCGAACAATGTCGACGAACAAATTGGTGGTCAACGGCCGCTTGCTGAGTTCCTTGAAGCCAAAATTCAAGGCCTCCCGATAGCGCAGCACTTCTTTGGTATGAGGATCGGTTTTTCCATCGGCGTCGGCATCGGCGCGATACAGCTCGTCACTCGTGGTCACGATGTTCTCGATCTCTGACGATAACCGGGCTTCTTGCAGCACGATGCTGTTGATCAACACCCCTTGATTGGGAATCTGCGCCGCCAGGCCGCGCAGATTGGCCAACACCCGGTTGGTGGAAATGGCCTGTTTGAGAACCGCCTTGGTTTCCAACTCCACCGCCGGTGGAAGCAGGGGTAAATCGTTATAAGGCGTTGATCGTTCAAAGGGCATCAGCGGCCTCCAATGGCAATTGAGCATCGGGGAGGCGCAGTTGGCCGGAGATGAGACGGGGAAGCAAGGTATCGCGGAGGGTGGAGAGCGTATGCGCTTCTGCCTCATTATGATCAATGCACCTACGCAAAGCGCTGCCAAATACATCAAACGCCGCTATCACACCCACCGGGGCACCCGGCACCAGCAGCCGGTAAGCATTCTCCCTATTAAGCCCAGGAACAGCCGCATCGGTATTCATGTCATGCAGCCCAAGGGTCTTCAACAATTGGAGGCAGTAGGTCAGCGGGTGATGAGATTTCACGTAAAAGACCGTATCAATCGGGTAGAACGGTCGGCTTTCCCAATAAAGGCTTCCAACAGTGCCTTTGCGCCCGACGATGATTGAAGGCCTGTCAATGAGCGCGACATCGTGCCACCCTGTTATACCACCGGACCCATATACAGGAACTGACCCAGGTTTACGGTGTTCTGCTTTGAGTGCCTTGCCATAAGCAAGCTCGATCAATGAGTCCAGACGCACTGGCTGCCATCCCCTTGGCACCTCCCCCAACTCCGTCTCTTCAAACCCATCCGGAAACAAGGCCGCCGTGGCCTCATCCATGCCTTCGGGCATGCGGCCTTCCATCTTGGCGCGCACGGGGTCGAAATCGACAAACCAGGACTTGAACAGGGCCTGGGCGATGGCTTCGAGGGTGGCGTTGGTTTCGCGCAGTAGATCGATTTGATCATCAAGCGCCCCCAAGACACCAACTATACGGTCCTGCTCGTCAAGAGGTGGCAGCCAAAGCGGAGCTTCTAGGAAATCGCCTTTTCTGATGTGAATCTGAGTTGACCCAACGCAGTGTCCCTTGATGTAAATACGGTAGATCGGTCCATTACACCAATAGACCATAAAGCGCCCATTGACGCCTGACTTGAATCTGACGACATTCGCCCCTTGATTGACAAGGTATGGCCTGTCAGACGGGATTCGAGCAAGCAGACCCAAGAAATTCGCGGCTTGCGTAAGGTCTCTTGTGGTTAGCAAATAGTCGCCATCTTGCGTGGCTCGACAACCCTTTTTTTGAGCCAATTCATGGCTAATGAATCGAGTATCGCTGCACTCTAGTCGACCAAAAGGCTTTACATCGCCCTTCGACAACACAGGTACACCATCAGTGCTGTACTCCAACTTGAGAAATGGTTCCCCGCTGGAAAACCAATCAATAACCGATCCAATCGTAGTAATTTTCCAGCCGGGCAACGACTCAGAACTCATACCCCAGCCCCCCCAACTTCGCCCGAATCAGCGCATCCAACTCCGCCCCTTTGGCCATCTGCTCGCCCAGCTTCTCGGTCAGTTTGCGCATTTTCTCGCCAAAGGCCTCGTCGTCGTCCTCGACCTCTTCAGCACCCACATAGCGCCCAGGTGTCAGCACATGGCCATGCTGGGCAATCTCGGCCAGGGGCACGCTGCGGCAGAAGCCCTTCACGTCTTCATAGGGGCCGGCACCCGCCTCACCACGCCAGGCGGCGACAACGCCTTCAATGCGGGCAATGACCTCATCGGTCAGCTCGGCCTGCACCCGGCTGATCATGCTGGCCTGCTTGCGGGCGTCTATGAACAGCACCTCACCCTTGCGGGTGGTCTTCTGCTTAGTCAAAAACCACAGGCAGGCGGGGATCTGGGTGTTGAAGAACAACTGGCCTGGCAGGGCCACCATGATCTCCACCACGTCGGCATCGACCATGGCAGCTCGAATCACGCCCTCGTTGTTCTGGCTAGAACTCATCGAGCCATTGGCCAGCACGATGCCGGCGCGCCCCGT
Source organism: Curvibacter gracilis ATCC BAA-807 (assembly GCF_000518645.1). Classification (GTDB taxonomy): domain Bacteria; phylum Pseudomonadota; class Gammaproteobacteria; order Burkholderiales; family Burkholderiaceae_C; genus Curvibacter; species Curvibacter gracilis. The sequence goes on from NZ_KI912467.1 coordinate 187,174, forward strand.
GGGCTTGAGGTGGTGCAGCATGTGCTGCAGCCAGGCGTAGTTGGCATTGCCTTGGGGTGGGTCACCAAACTCCCAGCGCGGGTCGCCTGCCAGGCTGCCATGCCACCAGTCACTGATGTTGAAGGGCGGGTTGGCCAGGATGTAGTCGGCCCGCAGATCGGGGTGCTGGTTGCGGGTGAAGGTGTCGGCGGGTTCGCGGCCCAGGTTGTAGTCGATGCCGCGGATGGCCAGGTTCATGGCGGCCAGGCGCCAGGTGGTGGGGTTGGCCTCCTGGCCATAGATGCTCACATCGCCCAACTTGCCGCCATGCGCCTCAATGAACTTTTCTGACTGTACAAACATGCCGCCTGAACCGCAGCAGGGGTCGTACACCTTTCCTTCATGCGGGGCCAGGATGGCAACCAAGGTTTTGACAATGGAGGCCGGTGTGTAGAACTGCCCGCCCCGCTTGCCCTCGGCGCTCGCAAACATGCCCAGAAAGTATTCGTACACCTGGCCCAGCACATCACGGGCTGTACTGGCGTTCTCGCCAAAGCCGATGGTGGACACCAGATCGACCAACTCACCCAACTTGCCATCGGGCAACTGGGCACGGGCGTAGCGCTTGTCCAAAATGCCCTTGAGCTTGGGGTTCTCGGCCTCGATCAGGGTCAGGGCGTCGTCGATGCGCTTGCCAATGTCGGTCAGCTTGGCGGTGTTGCGCAGGGCCTCCCAACGGGCCTCGGCAGGCACCCAGAAGACGTTGACCTCTTTGTAGTAGTCACGGTCTTCCAACTCGGCCTCGATGTCAGCCGGGTCGGCATCGCCGTAGAAGTATTCGTCGTCGGGGTCGGTCAGGCGGGTGGTCAGCTCGGCGCGGCGGGCTGAGAAGGTGTCCGAGATGTATTTGACGAAGATGAGGCCCAGCACCAGGTGCTTGTATTCCGCCGCATCCATATTGGCCCGCAGCTTGTCAGCGGTGGCCCAGAGGGTCTTCTTGATGTCTTCCAGCATGAGGTCGTCACCAGGGATGCCTCACCTGGTGGATCGGCACGCTCCCTGCAGTCTTTTTGTTCGTTGATGTGCGTCGATAGTACACAGCTTTACAGGGCCATTTCGCAGAGCCTGCCTGGGCCGGATCACCGCTTGGGGGCGCACAAACTGCCATCGCAAGTTAAGCACTGCCGACACTGAAATAAGGGCTTCGCACCGCGATGTTTGACGGTGCGATCAACCTCAATGAAAGAGCCCGAAGATGAATCACCAGCCTCATTCCGCCACCGTTGCCCAGTTGATCCGCGAGCGCGTGGCCGAATCCAGCAAATCTCCCAGCCAGATCGCCAATGAGGCGGACCTGAGCAGCCCGAACCTGCTGCAATTGGTCGGTGAAGGTCGTGCCAAGCTGCCAGTGCAGCATGTCCAGGCCGTGGCAACCGCTCTGGGCGTCGATCCAGCGTATCTGGTGCGACTCGTTGTGACCGAATACCTGCCCGGTGTGTGGGAGGTTGTCGAGCAAGCGCTGCAGGGCACTGCCCTGACCGCCAATGAGCGCAAGTTGGTCGATGCATACCGACAAGTCACTGGCAACAGCGACGCGGTGCCCACCGTGATCGACCGGGATGCGGTACTGGCCATCGTCTTGGCTTGATGGGAGAGCGCATGACAAACCAGAACGAAACAGATTGGGGCGACGACACGCCTGCCAAAATTTCAATCCGGGTGCTGATCAAGCACCCACGCACAGGATGGCGAAACTTTGATCTTGCGGATTCTTTCGAGGTCTACACCGACGATGACCTGAGCCTGCGCCAGTTTGCCAACCTGGTGATGAAGGTGGCCTACGCACATGTCTTGGTCAGGAACGGCGTCGTTTTGGAACTGGAGTCTGTCAGGGTGGCACAGTGGCGGTTCGACAACCAGGGCAAGCTGGACCAGGAAGCTGTGATGAAGGGAATTTTGGCGAAATTGGATGCCGGTCTGTACGGGCCTGACACCCTGACACTGAGCCACGAGGACCAACTTCAAATTCAAAGGCTCTTGGGGTTGAACTGACGCCTTTGCAAGTGTTTTTGAGGGCACGGAACAGCCCCTTTCACAGCGGTTTTGCTGTAGCTCAAACCCGTTCCTGTCCTAGAATTTGGGCATATTTTCTGTGCGACATCCGTGTAACACATGAAGAAGAAATCGCTGACGGGCCTCCCCGCATGGTGAAGCGGCCAACCGGGTCAGGTGGGGAACCAAGCAGCCCTAACTGTGGAGCCAGTGCCGGGGGTAAGGCTCGTCAACTTCTTCTTTCAAATCGTTGGCTGATCAGCACTTGGCACGGGTCACCGGCACAAGACAACGGTTTGTACGCCATGGGTGCCACACGCAAGCTTGAAACAAGTGCGCTGTGGCCTCGCAATCCATCGGCTTTTCCACCAAGCCTTCGCCTCACACCTTCAGCCGCCGCTCCAGCGCCTCGCGCCCGGCGGGGTTGGTCATCAGCACCAGGGTATTGCCGGGCTTCAACTGGTGGGATTCATCGGGGTTGAAGACCCAGACGCCACCCGCATGAACGGCCAGCACCACATAGTCGCGTGCGCGGGGTACGGCCTCGCTCAGGGCACAAGGCACAAAGTGGGCCGGCAGCACCAGTTCCTCCATCCGCATGGCCTCGTCGCTGTGCAGCATCTGGTCCATGAAATTGACCACATGCGGCCTCACCATGGCCGATGCAATGCGCATGCCCCCGGTGAAGTCGGGCGACACGATCTCGTCGGCGCCGGCGCGGCGGGCCTTTTTTTCGTTGCGGATGTCGTGCAGGCGCACCACCACGCGCACCGCGGGGTTGATCAGCTTGACCGACAGCGACACCATCAGGTTGTGGCTGTCGTCGCCCGTGACCGCGAACACCCCGGCCGCGCGGCTGAGGCCGGCACGCAGCAGGGCTTCGTCGTCCGCCGCATCCTCGTGCAGGTACAGCGCGTCGGGGTGGTGCTCCAGCCAGGCGTCCAGCACCTGGCGGTCGGTCTCGACCACCACGTAGCGGCGCCGGGTCAGGTCCAGTTCGTCGGCCACATTGGAGCCCACGCGCCCGATGCCGCACACGATGTAATGGCCGCTGAGCCGGTCCAATTCCTTCTGCATCCGTCTTCTCCTGATGGCCGCATTGAGGTCGTAGTCCACCAGCAAGGCCACCATGGTGGAGAACAGGTAACTCATGGTGCCGATGCCCACCACGGCGATCAGCACGGTGAACAACCGCCCCATGGGGTGGTTGGAAAGATCGACCGTCTCGCCATAGCCGATGGTGGCGATGGTGATGAAGGTCATGTAGAAGCTGTCGATCCAGGTTGCGGTGGGCCGCCCGATGTAGTGGTAGCCCAGCGTGCCGGCCAGTTGGATCAGCAGCAGCAACAGACCCCGGGCCAGGCCTGAAAAATGTCTGCCGGGAAAACGTTTGGACAAAGGGGCACCCATCAAATCGGATCGGGCGGATTGTGCCATCCGCCCATCCATTCAAACCGCCTGAACAGGACTCAAGCCTTGCCACCGGATGCGACAAGGGGCCCCAAATCGGTTTAGAGTGCTTTGGTATCGCGTAGATGGTCCGCTTTTCAGCCCCCCCGCTTCAACATGCTCTCCCTCCCGTTTGACTGGCCAGCCCTGCGGTTCAAGCTTCGCCAATGGGCCCGCGAGCACGATCAGGTGGCCCCCCAGGCCGGCGAGATCAACCTGGCCCGCATGCGGATCCTGACCCCTTTGCTGGGCGGGCTCAGTGCGCTGTCCACCCTGGTGTTTGCCTTCCGATTGCTGTTGCTGGAGAGTTCGGGCGCCTCGCGCGACTGGCTGTTCGGGCTGCTCTGGGCCCACCTCGCCATGGGCTTGCTGATGCTGGTCTTCATGGGCTTGACCCACCACCTCCGGCATGACGCCCGGCGCCTGGCCGGCCGGTTGCTGCCCCTGGCCTGGCTGGTCATCGAACTGGTGTATGCCACGGTGCTGGCTTGCATCGACCAGTGGGTCACCCCCAACATCACCCCGTTTGTGCTGGGTTGCATGCTGGCCGGCCTGCTGCTGCACCTGCGGCCACGCGAATCGGCCCTGCTGTTTGCCCTGGCGGCTGGGGGCTTCATGGCGGGCATCGGGCTGACCCAGGCCCAGCCCGAAAACCTGTTGTCCAACCGCGTCAACGGCGTGTGCGCCTGCCTGCTGGGGCTCACGCTGTCGGTGTTGCTGTGGCGCAAGTTTGCCGTGATCACCCTGCAGCAGCGCGCGCTTGAAAAAGCCAACCAGGCACTGCAGACCAAACAACGCGAGCTCGAGCGCCTGACCCGGGTCGATGGTCTGACCGCCCTGCTCAACCGATCCACCTTTGTCGAACTGACGCGCAACGAGCTGGCCCGGGCCCGGCGCCAGGGCACACCGACCACCTTGCTGCTGCTGGACCTGGACCATTTCAAACAGGTCAACGACACCTGGGGCCACCCCGCGGGTGACGAGGTGCTGCGCCATGTGGCGGCCTTGTGTTCCGGCACGGTGCGCAGCACCGATCTGGTCGGGCGCCTGGGGGGCGAAGAGTTCATCATCCTGCTGCCCGCCACCCGGCCCGAGGCCGGGCGCGTGCTGGCCGAAAAGCTGCGCCTGCGCATCCAGAACACCCCGGCCCATGTGCAGGGGCGCCCTCTGGGCATCTGCATGAGCATTGGCCTGGCCAGCACCGCACCCGATGCGGAGGCCAGTTTTGACACCCTCTACGCGGCGGCGGATCAGGCGCTGTACCAGGCCAAACAATGGGGTCGCAACCGGGTCGTGTAAAGCCTCGGTAACAGGGGTCAACCTCGCCATTCGTCAGGCGTTATCGGTATCAGAATGCTGACAAAAGGCCTCACATGCTCGAAAAGACCCCCATCCGCTCCCTGATCACGCTGGCCACCCTGGCCATCGGCGCCAGCCTCACCGGCTGCGTCGTGGCGCCGGTGCCCGCCCGCCCGGTGGTGGTGAACCCCGGACCGGTCTATGTCGCGCCGGCACCCGCCCCGGTGTATGTGGCCCCCGCCTATGCCAGCCCGGGCGTGGGCTGGGTCTGGATCCAGCACCCTCGCTACGGCTGGGGCTGGCACCACCCCGATCACGGCTGGCACCGCGGCTGGCGCTGAGCTGGGCCGCTCAAGCGGGCTGGGCTGCCAACCAGCGCAACACACCCTGCCCGGCACGGCGGCCGGTCGCGGCGCAGGCCGTCAACAGATAGCCGCCCGTGGGCGCCTCCCAATCCAGCATCTCGCCGGCACAGAACACGCCCGGGCATGAGCCCAGCATCAGGTCGGCGTCCAGGCCCTCGAAGGTCACGCCGCCTGCCGTGCTGATGGCCTCGTCCAGGGGACGGGTGGCGACCACGGTGATGGGCAAGCCCTTGATGGCTGCGGCGAGCTGGGTCGGGTCGTTCATCTGCTCGCGGCTCAGCAGCTCGTTGAGCACCCCCATCTTGATGCCGTCCAGCCCCAGCCGCCCTTTCAGGTGGCTGGACAAGGAGCGTGAACCTCGGGGATGCCGCACTTCGGCCAGCACCCGCTCGGCCGAATGGTCGGGCAAGAGATCCAGCTCGAAAGTGGCGCTGCCGTGCTGTTCGATGCCACGACGCAGGGCGGGCGACACCGCATAGACCAGGCTGCCCTCCACCCCGCTGGCGGTGGCCACAAACTCGCCGCGACGCTCGAACACCCGCCCCTCGCCGTCCACATGCCGCAGCGCCACCGATTTGAACGGCTGGCCGGCAAAGCGCTCGGCAAAGAAGGGGGTCCAGCCGGTCTTGGGCGCAGCCTCATGCCCCAGCAGTTCGCCCAGGAACTCGCGCCGTGACTCGCCCCTTGACTCACCCCGCTCGCGCGCCGTGGCGGCCACCTCAAAACCGCAATTCGAAGGGCGCAGCGGCGCCACCGCCACGCCACGCGCCTGCAGCCAGGGCACCCAGGCCCCGTCCGACCCCAGGCGCGCCCAGCTGGCGCCGCCCAGCGCCAGCACCACGGCCCGAGCCGACACCGTCACCAGGCCTTGCGGGCCCTGCATGAGCAAAGCCCCCGAGGCATCCCAGCCCAGCCAACGGTGTCGCATGTGGAACTGCACCCCCAGGCCACGCAGGCGATGCAGCCAGGCCCGCAGCAACGGTGCCGCCTTCATGTCGGTCGGGAACACGCGTCCCGAGCTGCCCACAAAGGTTGCTATGCCCAGGTCGGCGGCCCAGGCCCGCCACTCGGGGCCACCCCAATCGTGCATGGCGGGCTCCAGGGCCGCGCGGGCCTCGGCATAGCGGCTCATGAAGGGTTCGTGCGGCTCGGAATGCGTGAGGTTCAAGCCGCCCTTTCCCGCCAGCAGAAACTTGCGCCCCACCGAGGGCATGGCGTCGTACAGATGCACCGCCACCCCGGCGCTGGCCATCACCTCGGCCGCCATCAGGCCGGCCGGGCCGCCCCCGACCACCACCACAGGGGTCGGGCCTGGATGCGCAGGAGAAGCAGCCGATGGGGCCAGGGAAGAAGTCGAAGAAGCAGCAAAGGTCATGGGGGCAGACAGATCAGAAAAAGGTCAAGGCGGGCACCGTGCGGCGGCCTCGCCAGGGGTGCAAGTATGCGTGACGCAAGCCCCGCCGACGCTGCCCACGGCCAGCAGGACACAACAGCCAAAGACCCGCAGAATGTTCTGATGGCTTTTGCCTATGTCGCCCATAGGCGCGTGATGCCCCATCAAAGGACTTGGTTTCTGTCACAATGCCGCCAACTCAAGCGCATCACTCCTTTTCTTACGCTTCATCCCAAGGAAACGACACCATGGCCAGCGACCTGATCAAACACATCTCCGACGCCTCCTTCGAAGCCGACGTTCTGCAAGCCGACAAGCCCGTGCTGGTCGACTACTGGGCCGAATGGTGCGGCCCCTGCAAGATGATCGCCCCCATCCTCGACGAAGTGGCTGCCGGCTACGAAGGCAAGCTGCAGATCGCCAAGATGAACGTCGACGAAAACCGCGACATCCCGGCCAAGTTCGGCATCCGTGGCATCCCCACGCTGATGCTGTTCAAGAACGGCAACCTCGCTGCCACCAAGGTGGGCGCCCTGAACAAGGCGGCCCTCACCGCCTTCATCGACCAGCAACTGGCCTGATGCCCCTGCGGCCCGCCCTGGGCGGGCCGTGTTTTGCAGGCGCCCGCTGCGCTGAAACGGGCGGCCTGATTTTCCTGTCATAATCAGCGCAATTCATCGGATGGCAGACCAACCTTCCGAATCGAATGTCCGGTTTGCGAGGCCTCTCTCGCCTCCCCCCAAACCTCCCCCGAATCAGTCAGCCCGCAAGGGATTTTTTGGCGACCCACTGTCCGGGTCAGTCCACGCAGGACCCTCCATGCATTTGAACGAACTCAAGGCACTCCATGTGTCTGAAGTGTTGAAGCAAGCCGAAGAGCTTGAGATCGAAAACACGGGCCGCATGCGCAAACAGGAGCTGATGTTTGCGATCATCAAGAAGCGCGCCAAGGCCGGCGAGCAGGTGTTTGCCGACGGCGTCCTGGAAATCCTGCCCGATGGTTTCGGCTTTCTGCGCAGCCCGGACAGCAGCTACACCGCCAGCACCGACGACATCTACATCTCGCCCAGCCAGGTGCGCCGCTTCAACCTGCACACCGGCGACATGATCGAAGGCGAAGTGCGCACGCCCAAGGATGGCGAGCGCTACTTTGCCCTGACCAAGCTCGACGCCGTCAACGGCGGCCCTCCGGAGCAGAACAAGCACAAGGTGATGTTCGAAAACCTCACGCCGCTGTTCCCGAAGGAGCAGATGCGGCTTGAGCGCGAGATCAAGAGCGAAGAGAACATCACCGGCCGCATCATCGACATCATCTCGCCCATCGGCCGCGGCCAGCGTGCGCTGATCGTGGCGCCGCCCAAGAGCGGCAAGACGGTGATGATGCAGCACATCGCCCACGCCATCACGGCCAACAACCCCGACGTGCACCTGATGGTGCTGCTGGTGGACGAGCGCCCTGAAGAAGTGACCGAAATGCAGCGCTCGGTGAAGGGCGAAATCATCGCCTCCACCTTCGACGAGCCCGCCGCCCGCCACGTGCACGTGGCCGAGATGGTGATCGAGCGCGCCAAGCGCCTGGTCGAGCTCAAGAAGGATGTGGTCATCCTGCTCGACTCCATCACCCGCCTGGCCCGCGCCTACAACAACGTCGTGCCCTCGTCGGGCAAGGTGCTGTCGGGCGGTGTGGACTCCAACGCCCTGCAACGCCCCAAGCGCTTCTTCGGCGCGGCCCGCAAGGTCGAGGAAGGCGGCTCGCTGACCATCATCGCCACAGCCCTGGTCGACACCGGCAGCCGCATGGACGAAGTGATCTTTGAAGAATTCAAGGGCACCGGCAACTGTGAAATCCACCTGAGCCGCCGCCTGTACGAAAAGCGCGTGTTCCCCGCCATCGAACTCAACAAGAGCGGCACCCGCCGCGAAGAACTGCTGCTGGCCCCCGAGATCCTGCAAAAGACCCGCATCCTGCGCCAGTTCATGTACAACATGGACGAGATCGAGTCGATGGAACTCATGATCAAGAACATGAAGGCCACCAAGACCAACGTCGACTTCTTCGACATGATGCGCCGCGGCGGCTGACCCGCCCCGGCCCCGGCGCCCCGAACAGGGGCGCACCCGAATCCCGCACGCCTTGCCGCCTGCGGGATTTTTTTTGGCTCATCAGAGGCCCGACTGAAAGGATGCAGTTCCGCCGCAAGCCATGCCTCCAGCACACAGGGACACGCAGGCCATCAAACGCTGCTCAACGAACCTGACAAAGCTGGGCAGAGCCGCCATCGACCCATTGCTGCCATTCGGCGCCTCGGCCGTGTCAGCACCTTCGCACCATTTGCCCCCACTGCTACCGTGCAGCCGGCATCTGACCATCAGATGGATCACCGAATGCAGGATGGACGCGGAACAGAAGGGAAAACGACAGCCCATGGCAAAGCACGATCACCCAGCGCTCTTACTCCCTGGGCTACACAGGCTCACCCTGCTCGAACTGCACAAACTGGCTGTTGCACCCTTTCCCGAAGGAACCCGACGTCACCTTCTGTTTGACAAGCTGGCGACCTGGACGGCAGCCGTCAACTCATTGAACGTGCGCGGCACGCTCTGGCTTGACGGGTCTTTCCTGACCCAAAAGCCTGATCCGGATGACATTGATTGCGTGCTTTGGAACCCCCATTGGGCCCAAGCAAGCGCTCCAACTCAGGCCCATCGGCAAATGCTGCAGCGCCTGTTTGATCAACCCACTGCAAGAGCGATTTACGGTCTGGACTTCTACCTCGAACTACCGCAATCTGACGAAACTTTTCATCGCGAAGCCTATTGGCGCGGCGTATTGGGCTTTGCACACGACCGGATCACGGCCAAAGGATTCGCGGAGCTATCTCTATGAACAGCCAATTTCTCCGAAACCACGCCAGCACACTGACCGAATTTGCCCAAAAAACACGCGAGCGAGCCCACCACGCTCCGGACGATTTTTTCTTGCAACTGGCCGCCCAAGTTCAAGAAGACGCTGCACACGACACGCAGCGCGCACTGGCCCTTGCCCTGGCCGAAGAGGCGGGCGAACTGGTTGACCTGCGCCTGATCGGACCCCAGGCCAATGGCAGCATTTCGCTGGACTGGTTCATCGCCGCCATGAGCCCCCTTTCAAAAGCCTTGAAACTGGCTGCGCACCGCCTGCGCTACGGACAGGACTCTGCTCGAGGCATAGGCGACGACGTGGTTGATGCACTCAACCTCAAGTTGTCAGGCTTGGCCTATGGATCAACACGCATCTTTGTTACAGGCAACGGCACCCCCGACCTCACCGGCGAAAACCTGCTGCAGGCCACCCTGACGCAGACCTTCAGCCTCTTGAACGCCAGCACCAACGACTTCTACGACGCCGTGGACGCCATCGGTGGAAAGTCAGCCCACCAGTTGAGCGAGTTCATGAAAGCGCTGAGCGAAGCAGGCTTGGCGGCGCAGGTCGCATGGCAATCCCCCAAAGGCATGCGTACCTGGGAGGGCCGTACCGATGAGATCATCCGCCTGCGAATGATGCTCGAGACCGTGCGAGAACCAGAGCGTTATCAGGAAACCATCGAAGGCCGGGTGGCCAGCATCACGGATACAGGCCGCCTCGACCTGCGCACCGACCATGGCAAGGTGTCGATCCGATTTCCGCTTCAACTGACCCAACAGGTGCAAGGCTTGACCATCACAACCCCTGCCCGGCTGCGCGTTGAAACGGCCAGGTACTGGGACAGTGTGGAAAAGCGCGACATCTACAAACGCCAATTGATCAGCGTCGAGACCTGACTTGGGGATACCGCCAAGGGCCCTGTAGGTACACCAGGCACCAGTGGGCCAGGTGTGCCAGGCACCGGGCCGCAAGCCAGCTCAAGCTCGGCGCCAGTCCAAGGCCGTGCACCTTGGCGAGAAGGCGGATACCCGCGCGTCATCGAACCCCAGAGTCCGAATGAAGGGTATGGGCACATCAACGCTGAACGCACTGCAGAAAAGCCGCGAGCGCCCCACGGAAGACCGTTTTCTGGTGGCGACTTTGACCTGCGCTGGTGCACGCAGGCACCAAAAGCGCACGAAGAACGGCCTGACTCAGGGTTTTCAGGGTGTTCTTTCCTGGCCTGGAACCTGCTAAGTTGATAACTGTCGACAGTCTTCTGTCGAAGATCAACTCAAAACGGGGCATCTTGTACTAGGCAAGCACCCCGACCCACCGGAAGGAAGCGTGCATGTCGACCGTGTCCACCCCCACCGCCCCAGAAGGCCAGAGCGAGCAGCAGGTTCGCCAGGACCTGGCAGCGGCCTACCGTCTGATTGCCCATTTCGGGCTGGATGACAGCATCTACACCCACATCTCGGCCCGCGTGCCCGGCACCCAGGACCAGTTCCTGATCAACCCCTACGGCCTGCTGTTCCGCGACATCACCGCCTCGTCGCTGGTGAAGATCGATCTTGAGGGCCGGATCATCGAGCCCTCGCCCTATGACGTGAACCCGGCCGGCTTCACCATCCACAGCGCGGTGCATTCGGCCCGCCATGACGCCCAATGCGTGCTGCACACCCACACCGTGGCCGGCGTGGCGGTGTCGTCGTTGCAAGACGGGCTGCAGCCCTGCAACCAGTGGGCGCTGCAGTTCTACAACCGGGTCGTGTACCACGAGTTCGAAGGCATCGCCCTCGACCTGGAAGAGCGCGAACGCCTGATCGCCGACCTGGGCCCCACGGCCCGCGCCATGATCCTGCGCAACCACGGCCTCATGACCTTGGGCCGCACGGTCTCCGAAGCGCTGATCCTGATGCTCAACCTCGACCGCGCCTGCCGGGTGCAACTGGCCATCCAGGGCAGCGGCCAGCCGGTCCGCCTCGTCTCGCCCGAGGTGTGCGAGCGCACGGCCCGCCAGTACGAGAGCGGCGACAGCAACCGCCTGCCTGGCCAGGCCGACCCCAACCAGCGCGAATGGCTGGGCCTGCTCAAGCACCTGGAGCGCCCCGCGCCCAGCAGTTTCCGCGACTGATTCCCTCTGTCATCCAAGCGCATTCCTGCCCCACCCTCACCCACAAAGGACTCCTGCCATGAAGCGTCGTGAAATGATTCAACTCGGTGCCAGCGGACTCGGCCTGTCTGGACTCGGCCTGTCCCTGGCTGGCATTCCCCTGAGCGTGCTCGCCCAGGACCGCAAAGGCGGTGTGCTCAACGTGCTGGTGCAACCCGAACCCCCGGGCCTGATGCTGGGCATGGTGCAGAACGGCCCCACGCAACTCATCGCGGGCAACATCTACGAAGGCCTGCTGCGCTACGACGACAAGCTCAACCCACAGCCCCTGCTGGCCACCGCCTGGACCATGAGCAAGGACGGACTGGTCTACACCTTCAAGCTCAAGCCCGGTGTGAAGTGGCACGACGGCAAGCCCTTCAGCTCGGCCGATGTGGTGTTCTCGGTTGACGTGTTCCTGCGCAAGACCCACGCCCGCCTGCGCGGCAACCTGGAGTGCCTGGACACGGTCAAGGCCATCGACCCGCTGACGGTCGAGTTCAAGCTCAAGTACCCCTTCGGCCCCTTCCTGGGCCTGTTCGAGACCGGCACCATGCCCATGGTGCCCAAGCATGTCTACGAGGGCACCGACTTCGCCACCAACCCGGCCAACGCCACGCCGTTGGGCACGGGCCCGTTCAAGTTCAAGGAGTGGGTCAAGGGCTCGTACATCCAGCTGGTGGCCAACGAGGCCTACCACGCCCCCGGCCAGCCGCTGCTGGAAAGCCTGTACTTCCACGTGATCCCCGACGCCGCCTCGCGGGCCGCGGCCTTCGAGTCGGGCAAGGTCGACGTGGTGCCCGGCGGCGCGGTCGAGTTCTTCGACGTGGTGCGCCTGTCCAAGCTGCCCGGGGTGACGCTGACCACCAAGGGCTGGGAGTTCTTCTCGCCCCATTCGTGGCTGTGGCTGAACAACCGCAAGGCCCCGATGAACAACGTCAAGTTCCGTCAGGCCGTGATGTTTGCCATCGACCGCGAGGCCATGGCCAAGATCGCCTGGCAGGGCTTTGCCAAGCCGGCCACAGGCCCCTTCAACAGCCACATCAAGTACTACAGCGACGACGTGGCCAAGTACCCGCGCAACCTCGAGAAGGCCAAGCAGTTGCTGGCCGAATCGGGCTACAAGGGCGAGCCGCTGAAGCTGCTGCCCCTGCCCTATGGCGAGTCGTGGCAGCGCCAGGCCGAGATCGTGCGCCAAAACCTCACCCAGGCCGGCATCAAGATCGAACTCACCGGCACCGACGTGGCGGGCTGGAACCAGCGCCTCAACGAGTGGGACTACGACATCGCCTTCACCTACGTCTACCAGTACGGTGACCCGGCCCTGGGCGTGGCCCGCAACTACACCAGCAGCAACATCGCCAAGGGCTCGCCCTTCAACAACGTCGAGGGCTACAGCAACAGCCGCGTCGACGCCCTGTTTGCCGCTGGCGCCCGCGCCACCGACCCCGAATCGCGCGCCAAGGCCTACCTGGAAGTGCAGAAGCTGCTGCTCGAAGAAGTGCCCGTGGCCTGGTTGCACGAGATCAACTTCCCCACGCTCTACCGCAGCAAGGTGAAGAACCCGATCAGCTCGGGCATCGGCCTGAACGACAGCCTGAGCCGCGCCTCGCTGACCTGAGCCCGAGCCCCCCAGCCGCCCCACCCATTTGCCGGATCTGCCCATGAAACGTCTGCAGTACATGCTCACCCGCATCGTGCAGGGCCTGCTGGCCCTGATGCTGATCGCCACCGTGAACTTCCTGCTCATCCGCGCCGCCCCCGGCGACCCGGTGTCGGTGCTCGCGGGCGAGGCCGGGGCCTCGGACGCCCAGTTCGTGGCCCAGTTGCGCAAGGAGTTCGGGCTGGACCAGCCCCTGTCCACCCAGCTCGGCCACTACCTGGGCCATGTGGCCACGCTGGACCTGGGCTGGTCGTACCGGCAACAACAGCCGGTGCTCAAGCTGATCGCCGACCGCCTGCCCGCCACCCTGCTGCTGACCGGCAGCGCCTTTGCCCTGTCGCTGCTGTTCGGGGTGGCCCTGGGGGCCATGGCCAGCCGGCGGGTGGGCAGCTGGCTGGACAGCGCCATCACGGTGGTGGCGCTGATCTTCTTTGCCACACCGCTGTACTGGCTGGCCATGATGGCGGTGCTGATCTTCACCGTGCAGCTCGACTGGCTGCCGGGCTTCGGCTTCTTCACGGTCGGCACCTCCCTGAGCGGGCTGGACCGGGTGCTGGACATCGGCAAGCACCTGATCCTGCCGGCGCTCACCCTGGCCCTGTTCTACATGGCCGTGTACGCCCGCATGACGCGCGCCTCGATGCTCGAGGTGGCGCAGATGGATTTCGTCAAGACGGCCCGCGCCAAGGGCGTGCCACCGGGCCGCATCCAGCGCAACCACATCCTGCGCAACGCCCTGCTGCCCGTGGTCACCCTGGCCGGCATCCAGGCCGGCGGGATGATCGGCGGCGCCGTGCTGACCGAAACCGTGTTTGCCTGGCCCGGCATCGGCCGCCTGATGTTCGACGCCCTGCTGCAGCGTGACTACAACCTGCTGCTGGGCTGCTTCCTGGTCACCGCCGCCGTGGCCGTGCTGTTCAACCTGCTCACCGACCTGGTCTACACCCTGGTCGATCCGCGCATCGAAATGGCCTGAGGTCTTCCATGAGCCAAGCTTCCAAGAACTCCTTCTGGCGCCGCTTCCGGCGCAACCGCGGCGCCCTGTTCGGCCTCATCGTGCTGATGCTGGTGGCGCTGGTGGTGGCCTTCGGTCCGCTGCTGGCGGCCCACGACCCTTGGGACATGGTCGAGCAGCCCTTTTTGCAGCCCGGGCAGCAAAACGGCTTCGCCCTGGGCACCGACACCATGGGGCGCGACATCCTGTCGGGCGTGGTGCTGGGGGCACGGGTGTCGCTGCTGATCGGCATCGTGTCCACCCTGGTGTCGCTGCTGATCGGGGTCAGCATCGGCGCCGTGGCCGGCTACTTCGGGCGCTGGGTGGATGCCACGCTGATGCGCTTCACCGAACTGTTCCAGGCCATCCCCAGCTTTGCCCTGGCCATCGTGCTGGTGGCCATCTTCGAGCCCTCGGTCAAGTCCATCGTGGCGGCCATCGCCATCGTCTCGTGGCCCCCGGTGGCCCGCCTGGTGCGCGGTGAATTCCTCACGCTGCGCCAGCGCGACTTTGTGGCCGCCGCCCAGCTGTCGGGCCAGAGCACGCCCCGCATCATCCTCACGCAGATCCTGCCGAACGCGGCCTCGCCCATCGTGGTGATGGCCTCGCTGATGGTGGCCACCGCGATCCTGCTGGAGTCCAGCCTGAGCTTTCTGGGCCTGGGCGACCCCAACCAGATGAGCTGGGGCTACATGGTGGGCTCAGCCCGCACCGTGCTGCGCCAGGCCTGGTGGATGGCGGTGTTCCCGGGCGCCGCCATCGTGCTCACCGTGCTGGCCCTCAACCTGGTCGGCGAAGGCCTCAACGACGGCCTGAACGCCCGCCTGGACGGGAGACGCTGATGAACGCCGTGCTGCAAGACGCCACCGAGCCCTGTGCCCAGCCCCTGACCGGAAGCCACCCCATGCCTGCCAACGATCCCCTGCCCGACACCCCCGTGCTGGAAGTACGCGGCCTCGACATCAAGCTGCCCTCGGGCGGCGACCGCCGCCTGGCCGTGCAGGGCGCCTCGTTCACGCTGCAGGCCGGCCAGACGCTGTGCGTGGTCGGCGAGTCGGGTTCGGGCAAATCGATGATTGCCAACGCCATCATGGGCCTGCTGCCACGCCCCCATGTCGAGCCGGTGGCCGGCCAGATCCTGTTTGACGGGAAAGACCTGCTGCAACTCAACGAAGCCCAGATGCGCGAGCTGCGCGGCCACCGCATCGGCATGGTGTTCCAGGAGCCCATGACCGCCCTCAACCCGGTGATGCGCATCGGCGAGCAACTGGCCGAGGTGTTCGATGCCCACCTGAAGCTCGGCGCCGCCGAAAAGCGCCGCCGCATCCTGGCCGCCCTGGCCGATGTGGGACTGCCCGACCCGGCCCTGCTGATCGACAGCTACCCCTTCCGCCTTTCGGGGGGCCAGCGCCAGCGCGTGATGATCGCCTGCGCCATGCTGCTGGAGCCCCGCCTGCTGATCGCCGACGAGCCCACCACGGCACTGGATGTCACCACGCAGGCGCAGATCCTCAAGCTGATGCGCGAGCTGCAGCAGCGCCGCGGCATGGCCCTGCTGTTCATCACCCATGACTTCGGGGTGGTGTCCGAGATCGCCGACCACGTGGTGGTGATGCAGACCGGCCAGGTGGTCGAGGCCGGCCCGGCCCGCCAGGTGCTGAGCCAGCCCAGCCACCCCTACACCCAGAAGCTGATCGCCGCCATTCCCCAGGGCGAGCCCGTGATCCGCGAGGGCGAACCCGACCCCCTGCACGTGCTGCAGGTGCAGGACCTGTGCAAGACCTACACCTCGGGCGGCGGCCTGTTCCGCAAGGGGCGCCAGGTCAGCGCCGCAAAAAACGTCAACTTCGAACTGCGCCGCGGCCAGACCCTGGGCCTGGTGGGCGAGTCGGGCTCGGGCAAATCGAGCGTGGGCCGCTGCATCGTCGGCCTGGCCCCGTTCGAGTCGGGCCGCATCCTGTTCAAGGGCCGCAACCTGATGTCGGGCGCCGCGCTGCGCCAGCAGGCCAAGGGCAAGATCCAGATGGTCTTTCAAGACCCCTACGCCTCGCTCAACCCGCGCCACCGCATCGGCCCCACCCTGGCCGCCGGCCCCATCGCCCAGGGCGTGCCGCGCGACGTGGCCATGGCTCGGGCCCTGGAGCTGCTGCAACTGGTGGGCCTGGGCCCCGAGGCCGCCGACCGCTTTCCGCATGAGTTCTCGGGCGGGCAGCGCCAGCGCATCGGCATTGCGCGCGCGCTGGCCATGGAGCCCGAGCTGCTGGTGGCCGACGAACCCGTGTCGGCCCTGGATGTGTCGGTGCAGGCCCAGGTGCTCAAGCTGTTTGCCGAGGTGCGCGAGCGCTTCCAGCTGGCCATGGTCTTCATCACCCACGACCTGCGCGTGGCCGGCGAGATGTGCGACCACATCGCCGTCATGCAGCGCGGCCAGGTGGTCGAGTACGGCCCCAGCGCCGAGGTGCTGCGCAACCCGCAGCATGAGTACACGCGCCGGCTGATCGAGGCCATCCCGCGCCTGAATGCCCACCAAGACTGAGCCCCGAGCCCCCCATGTCTGAGCCCCTCACCATCGCCTTTCTGAGCAGCAACCTCGACTTCAGCTACCTGCTGCCCGCCTTCCAGGCCCAGTTTCCCCAGGCCAGGCTGCGCCTGGGCACCGAGCTCGGCCCGCTGGAAGACATCGACGCCGCCGTCTGCTGGTACCCGCCCGAGGGCCTGTTGGCCCGCCTGCCCCGGCTGCGGCTGATCCAGTCGGTGGGCGCCGGCATCGACCACATCACGGCCGACCCGGCCCTGCCCGATGTACCGGTGTGCCGCATCATCGACCCCGACATGGGCCAGGGCATGACCGCCTACGTCACCTGGGCGGTGATCCAGCACCAGCGCCACATGGGGGCCTACCTGCGCAGCGCCGCCGCGCGCCGCTGGGAAGAGCAGCCCGTGCAGCCGCCGCGCCAGCACCGGGTCGGCATTGCCGGCCTGGGCACCCTGGGCCTGGCCTGTGCCGAGGCCCTGCTGAACATCGGCTACAGCGTGCGGGGTTGGAGCCGCTCGCCAAAAAATGAACTGCCGACGGGCTTGCAGGCCTTCCATGGCGAGGCCGGGCAGGCCGAATTCCTGGCCGGCTGCGACACCCTGGTGTGCCTGCTGCCGCTGACCGAAGACACCCGCGGCATCCTGGGCCAGCCGCTGTTCAATCAACTGCCTCGGGGTGCCCACCTGATCAATGTCGGGCGTGGGGCCCACCTGGTCGAGGCCGACCTGCTGGCCGCGCTGGCCAGCGGCCAGCTGGCCGCCGCCACCCTGGATGCGCTGACACAAGAGCCCCTGCCCCCCGATCACCCCTTCTGGGCCGACCCACGCATCCTCATCACCCCGCACATCGCCACCCGCACCGACCCGGCCGTGATTGCGCGCCAGACCGCCGACAACCTGGCGTTGATCGATGCCGGCCGGGCCGCCGAGGTGGCGGTCGACCTGCAACGCGGCTACTGAGCCCCACCACCTTCCTGCCCCCAAGAAAGCCCCACCATGAACACCCCCAGCGAACTGGCCGCCAAGGACATCGCGGCCCACCTGCACCCCTTCACCAACCTGGCCACCCACGCCGACGTCGGCCCGCTGGTGATCACGCGCGGCGACGGCATCCATGTCGAAGACGAGCAGGGCCGCCGCTACATCGAGGGCATGTCGGGCCTGTGGTGCAGCTCGCTGGGCTTCAGCCACCCGCGCCTGATCGCGGCAGGCACCCAGGCCCTGCAGACCCTGCCCTACTACCACACCTTCAACCACCGCTCCAACCCGGCGGTGGCGCAACTGGCCGAAAAGCTGCTGGCCCTGGCACCGGTGCCCATGGCCCGGGTGTTCTTCGCCAACTCGGGCTCT
Organism: Curvibacter gracilis ATCC BAA-807; assembly: GCF_000518645.1. Taxonomy (GTDB): domain Bacteria; phylum Pseudomonadota; class Gammaproteobacteria; order Burkholderiales; family Burkholderiaceae_C; genus Curvibacter; species Curvibacter gracilis. The sequence continues at coordinate 205,292 of NZ_KI912467.1, forward strand.
GAGGCCAATGACAGCGCGGTGAAGATGGTCTGGTACTACCACAACGCCATCGGCAAGCCCGCCAAGAAGAAGATCCTGGCGCGCCAGCGCGCCTACCACGGCGTGACGGTGGCGGCGGCCAGCCTCAGCGGCCTGCCTGCCAACCACCAGGACTTCGACCTGCCGATAGACCGCATCGGCCATGTCGAGTGCCCGCACCACTACCGCTACGGCCTGCCCGGCGAAAGCGAGGCCGACTTTGCCACCCGCCTGGCCGACTCGCTGGAGCAGCGCATCCTGCAGGAAGGCCCCGACACCGTGGCCGCCTTCTTTGCCGAGCCGGTGATGGGCGCGGGCGGCGTGATCGTGCCGCCCGAAACCTACTTCGAGAAAGTGCAGGCCGTGCTGCGCAAGTACCAGGTGCTGCTGGTGGCCGACGAGGTGATCTGCGGCTTTGGCCGCACCGGCAACATGTTCGGCTCGACCACCTTCGGCCTGCAGCCCGACATCCTGACCTGCGCCAAGGCCTTGTCCTCGGGCTATGTGCCGATCTCCGCCGTGATGGTGTCGCCGGCCATCCACACCGCCCTGGCCGCCAACAGCGGGCGCATCGGCACCTTCGGCCACGGCTACACCTACTCGGGCCACCCGGTGGCCTCGGCCATCGCGCTCGAAACACTCCAGGTGTACGAGGACGACGGCATCCTGGCGCACGTGCGCGCGCTCGCGCCCGGCTTCCAGGCCCGGCTGCGCCAGTTCGGCCAGCGCCGCTGCGTGGGCGAAGCCCGTGGCGTGGGCTTGATCGGTGCCCTGGAGTTGGTGGCCGACAAGGCCAGCCGCCAGCCCTTTGCCCCCGCTCTCAAGGCCGGCCCGCGCCTGGCCCAGCTGGCCCAGGAACAGGGCTTGATCGTGCGCGCCATGGGCGACACCGTGGCCCTGTGCCCGCCGCTGATCATCAGCGCGGCCGAGCTCGACACCCTGTTCGCCCGGCTGGACCAGGCCTTCGACCTGTTCGAAGCCAGCCTGCCTACCTGAACTTCCAGCACCGCCAGAAACACCCCCCGCCCCCGGAGTGCCCCATGCAAGCCTTCTTCTCGCCCGACCAGGTGCTGCACACGCCGCAGCAGTTCATGCGCCTGGGCCGATTGATGCCCGCGGCCGACCTGCCCAGCCGTGCCAGCGCCCTGCAGGCCGCGCTGCAGGCCTGCGGGGTGCCGGTGCACGAGCCCGCCGAGCTGGGGCGCGAGCCCCTGGCCGCCGTGCACGCCCCGCACTATCTGGACTACCTGGAAACCGCCTGGGACCGCTGGCAAGCCTTGCGCCGCCCCGGCGTCGAGCCCGGCATTGAAGTGCTGCCCAACCTGGGGCCCTACCCCAGCCCAGGTGGTGGCCTGCGCCGCGGGCCCTGCCCCTCGCCCTCGCTGGTGGCGCAGACCGGCTACTACCTGGGCGATCTGTCCTGCCCCATCGGCGCGCCCAGCTGGCGCTCCATCCTGCGCTCGGCACACAGCGCGGTGGCCGCCGCCGACGCGGTGATCGCCGGCGCCCCCGCCGCCTACGCCCTGTGCCGCCCCTCGGGCCACCACGCGCACAGCGACCGCGCCAGCGGCTTTTGCTTTGTCAACAACAACGCCTGCGCCGCGGCCCGCCTGCTGGGCCACTTCGGCCGCGTGGCCGTGCTCGATGTGGACGCGCACCACGGCGACGGCACGCAGAACATCTTCTACGACCGCGCCGAGGTGATGACCGTTTCCACCCACGCCGACCCGGGCCAGTACTTTCCGTTCTACACCGGCTACGCCGAAGAGCGCGGCATCGGGCCCGGCACCGGCTGCAACCTCAACCTGCCGCTGCCGCACGGCAGTGGCAACGCCGAGTTCGCGCGGGCCCTGGACGCGGCCCAGGCCGCGCTGCTGGACTTCGCCCCCCGCGCCCTGGTACTGGCCCTGGGCTTCGACACCTACAAGGACGACCCGATCAGCGTGCTGCGGCTCGACTTCGAGGCCTACCGCGACGTGGGCCGACGGGTGCGCCGCCTGGGCCTGCCCACCGTGGTGGTGCAAGAAGGTGGCTACATGGTCGAGGCCATCGGCCCCGGCCTGAGCGCCTTCCTGGAAGGCCTGCATGGCTGAGGCCACCGCCCCCGTGGCCAGCCAACAACGCCAGGGCATGCTGCTGTTTCTGGCGGCCCTGCTGGCCTTTGCCTGCTATGACGCCTTTGCCAAGCAGATGCTGAACCACTACCCGGCCACGCTGATGAACCTGACCCGCTACGTGGCCGTGGGCAGCATGGCCGCGGTGCTGCTGTGGCGGCATGGCGACTGGCGGGTGTGGCGCCAGCCCCATCAAAAACTGCTGTTCCTGCGCAGCCTCATGCTGGCCATCGTGGCCACCAGCTTCATGACGGCCCTGGCCAGCATGCCGCTGGCCGAGGCCACCGCGATCTACTTCACCGCCCCGCTGATCATGGTGGCCCTGTCGCCCTGGGTGCTGGGCGAGCAGGTCGGCCGCGTGCAATGGGTGGCCGTGCTGGTGGGCTTTGCCGGCATGCTGCTGATCGTGCGCCCGGGCGGCGCCCTGCCCCTCACCGGCACGTTGCTGATGGCGCTGGCCGCCGTGTGCTACGCCCTGTTCCAGGTGCTCACGCGGCGCCTGTCGGGCCTGGTGCCGGCCCCCGTGCAATACGCCTACATGGCCGCCATGTGCCTGGTGGTGACCAACCTGCCGGCCTTGTTCAGCGCCCCCGTGGCCTGGCCGGGCGGAGTCGAACTGGGCGTTCTGGTGGCCGGAGGCTTTGTCAGCGGGGCGGCCCAGCTGCTGCTGTTGGCCGCCTTCCGCCGGGTGTCGGCCTCGGTGCTGGCCCCGATGAATTACCTGCAGCTGCTGCTGGCGGTGCTGATCAGCACCTTCTGGTTCCAGCGGCCACCCGATGCCCTGGCCCTGGGGGGCATGGCCCTGATCGGCGCGGCCGGGGTCTATCTGGCCCTGCCCAGACGCTTAAAGTAACGGCCCTGACCGAGACTCAAGACCCCGTCGAGACAAAGCCGCGCCCCACCATGAACACCATCGTCGCCCCCCAACCCGAACCCCGCGCCATCCCCTCTGCGGCCCCTGGCTTTTCGTCCATCGATCTGCCTGACCTGGTGGCCGTGGTCGAGGCCCAGCTGCAGCAGGCCATCGTCGAAGGCCGCCTGCCTCCCGGGGCGCGCATCGTCGAGGCCGAACTGGCGCGCCAGATGGGCGTCAGCCGGGCCCCGGTGCGCGAAGCCGCCCGCCGCCTGGAAAGCCAGGGCCTGCTGGTGGCGCGGCCGCGCTATGGCTTCACGGTGCGCACCCTGGACCTGCAGCAGATCAACGACCTGTTCCAGGTGCGCATCGGGCTGGAGGTCATGGCCACCGGCCTGGCCTGCCGCCAGGCCAGCGACGAGCAACTGGCGCAGCTGCAGGCCCGCGTCGACCACATGGTGGCCCAGGCCCCGCACCTGGGCCAGGCCGAGCGCGTGGCGCTCGACCTGGGCATCCACGCCTGCATCTGCGAGATATCGGGCAACGCCTACCTGCACCGGCTGTTCAGCAACATGCAGACCGAGATCCGCATGATCCTGGCCCTCACCGAGGGCAGCTACCGCGACCCCAACCTGATCGCCGAATCGCACCGCCCGGTGATCGAGGCCATGCGCCGGCGCGATGCCGCGGCCGCAGAACAGGCCCTGCGCCACCACCTGCTCGAAGGGCAGGAACACGTGCAAGCCCTGTTCCTGCGCGCCCAACAAGCACAAAACGCCGCGCCACCCAACCCACCCTGACCCCCCACCAGATGCCATGAAGATCGTCCACTCCGACCAGCACCAGGGCCACGACCCGCAACAGTTCATCGTGCGCGGCCGCCTCAAGCGCAGCAACGAGCAACCCGAACGTGCCACCCGGCTGCTGGCCGCGGCCCAGGGCGCAGGCCACACGGTGCTGGCCCCGGACGACCATGGCCCCGGCCCGCGCGCTGCCATCCACACACCGCAGTACCTGCACTTTCTGGAGACCGCCTGGGAGCGCTGGCAGCAGCTCGAAAACGCCTCCGACGAGGTGATGCCCAACGTCTACCCTTTCCCCGGCCAGCCCTTCACCTACCCCGAGCACCTGGTGGGCCAGGCCGGCTACCACATGGGCGACAACGCCTGCAGCATCGGCCGCCACACCTGGCAGGCCGCCACCGCCGCCGCCCACAGCGCCACCCACGCGGCCGAACTGGTGCTGGCCGGTGAGCGCGCCGTGTACGCGCTGTGCCGCCCCCCAGGCCACCACGCCTACACCGACCGGGCCAATGGCTTCTGCTACCTCAACAACAGCGCCATTGCAGCCCAGCACCTGCGCCAGCGCCATGCCCGGGTGGCTGTGCTGGACATCGATGTGCACCATGGCAACGGCACCCAGGGCATCTTCTGGCGCCGCAAGGATGTGCTGACCCTCTCGCTGCATGCCGACCCCCATGTGTGCACGCCCTATTTCACGGGGCACGCCCACGAGCACGGCGAGGGCGAGGGCCTGGGCTACAACATCAACCTGCCGCTGCCCCGCGGCACGGGCGATGAGGGCTACTTGCAGACCCTGCACCAGGCCCTGACCCACGTGCGGGCCTACGCCCCCGGCGCCCTGGTGGTGGCCCTGGGGCTGGACGCCCACGAGCACGACCCCTACCGCATGCTGGCCGTCAGCACCCCGGGCTTTGCCCGCATCACGGCCGAGATTGCCCGCCTGGGCCTGCCCACCGTGCTGGTGCAGGAGGGCGGCTACCTGGGCGATGACCTGGGGCCCAATCTGGTGAGCGCGCTGCGCGGCTTTGAATCGGTGGCGTGACATGAACACGCTCACAACGCCCTCCACCCTGGAACGGCCGGCGCACGACAGCGCTGCTCTGCTGCCCGGCGCCGCCTTGCTGAGCGCGCCCCCCGCCCCGGTCTCGCTGGACGAGGCCCGGGGGTTGCTGAGCCAGCACTATGGCCTGCACGGGTTTGAATTGCAGGCCCTCAGCGGCGAGCGCGACGCCAACTTCCTGGTCCGCCCCGCGCAGGGGCCGGCCTGCATGCTGAAGATCTCGCACCCGCAGGAAAGCGCGCTGGTGGCCGATTTCCAGACCCAGGTGCTGCTGCACCTGGCCCGCCAGGCCCCCGAGCTGCCGGTGCAGCGCCTGTTGCCCACCCAGAGCGGCCAGCCCAGCCTCACCCTGCCCTGGCCCGAGGGCGGGCCGCGCGTGGTGCGCCTGTTCAGCTACCTGGAAGGCCTGCCCATGCCGCAGGCCCCGCGCTCCGAGGCGCAACGCCTGAACGTGGCCCGCCTGCTGGCCCGCCTGGACCATGCCCTGGCCGACTTCAGCCACCCCGCCGGCGAGCAGGCCCTGCCCTGGGACATCCAGCGGGCCGACCTGGTGCGCGGCCTGCTGGTGCATGTGAGCGACCCGGCACGCCAGGCCCTGGCCCACCGCGCCCTCGATGGCTTTGTCGAGCGCGTGCTGCCTCGGCTGGGCGCCCTGCCGCGCCAGGCCATCCACAACGACTTCAACCTGTACAACCTGCTGGTCGATGCGCAACACAGCGATCAGGTCAGCGGCATCCTCGACTTTGGCGACCTGGTGATGGCCCCGCGCGTGAACGAGCTGGCCGTGGCCGCCTCCTACCAACTCGACGAGCGTGGCGAGGGGGGCGCCGCCGGGGCGCTGGCCGCCATCGCGGGCTTTGCGGCGGCCTACCACGCCGAATGGCCGCTGCAGGCCCTGGAGCTGCAACTGCTGACCGATCTGGTGCGGGCCCGCCTGGTGATGGTGGTGGCCATCAGCGGCTGGCGGGCCGCGCGCCAGCCCGACAACGCGCCCTATCTGCTGCGCAACAACGCCATCTCCTGGGCCCGGCTTCAGGCCCTGGACACCCTGCCCCCAGACCAGGCCACAAGCGCCCTGCGCGCGGCCTGCCCATGAACCCGGACCGCACCCCCAGAAGCACCCCCAGAAGCACCCCCATGAGCACCGCCCCCGACACCGCCACACTGCTCGAACGCCGCGCCCGCCTGCTGGGCCCCGCCTACCGCCTTTTCTACGAAGAGCCGCTGCACCTGGTGCGCGGCGAGGGCGTGTCGCTGTACGACGCCCAAGGCCGACGCTACCTGGACGCCTACAACAACGTGGCCAGCGTGGGCCACGCCCACCCCCACGTGGTGCAGGCCCTGGCCCAACAGGCCGCCCAGCTCAACACCCACACCCGCTACCTGCACGAGGGCGTGCTCGACTACGCCGAGCGCCTGCTGGGCCACCTGCCCCGCGAGCTGGGCCAGGCCATGTTCACCTGCACCGGCAGCGAGGCCAACGACCTGGCGCTGCGCATCGCACGCGCCCACACCGGGGCGCAGGGCGTGGTCATCACCCGCTGGGCCTACCATGGCGTGACCACGGTGCTGGCCGAGGCCTCGCCCTCGCTGGGCGCGGGCATGAAGCTGGGCGCTGCGGTGCGCACCGTGGCCGCGCCCGACAGCTACCGCGAGACCGCCGCCGAGCTGGGCCCGCGCCTGGCCCGCGATGTGCGCGCCGCCATCGCCGATTTGCAGGCCCAGGGCCTGCAGCCCTCGGCCCTGCTGGTGGACACGGTGTTCTCCAGCGACGGCCTGTGCACCGACCCGGCGGGCTTTCTGCAGCCGGCCGTGCAAGCCATGCGCGAAGCCGGCGGCCTGTTCATCGCTGACGAAGTGCAGCCCGGCTTCGGCCGCACCGGTGAGGCCTTCTGGGGCTTCGAGCGCCACGGCCTGGTGCCCGACATCGTGACCCTGGGCAAGCCCATGGGCAACGGCCACCCTGTCGCCGGCCTGGCGGTGCGGCCCGAGGTGCTGGCCGCCTTCGGGCGCGAGTGCCGCTACTTCAACACCTTTGGCGGCAACCCGGTGTCGATGGCGGTGGCCAGCGCCGTGCTCGACGTGATCGAGCAGGAGTCGCTGCAGGCCAACGCCCTGGCCGTGGGCCAGTACCTGCGCGAGGGCCTGCGCTCACTGGGTGCCCGCCACGAGGCGGTGGGCGATGTGCGGGGGGCCGGCCTGTTCGTGAGCGTGGAGCTGGTGAATGACCGCGCCAGCCGGCAGGCCGATGGGCCGCTGGCCGCCCGGGTGGTGAACGGCATGCGCCGCGCCGGGGTGCTGCTCAGTGCCTCGGGCCCGCAGGCCAACTGCCTGAAGATCCGCCCACCCCTGGTGTTTTCGCGGGCCAACGCCGACGAACTGGTCGAGCGGCTGGACGCGGTGCTGAGCGCTGCCGCATGAACAGCGCCGTGCCCGGCCAGGGCTCAGGCCGATACCGGATCGACCGGCATGGCCGGCACGCCGCCGGCCTCGATGGCCTCGCCGGCAGCCAGGCACAGGTCTTCGCGGAAGCGGGCCGCCGTGAGCTGCACGCCCACCGGGGTGCGGCCCACCAGGCCGGTGGTCACTGTGAGGCCGGGCAGGCCCATCAGGGGCAGACCGATCTGGGTCATCTGGGCCTCCCAGACCCGGGCGTAGGCGGCCTCGCCCTGCAGGTCCAGGTCGTTTTCAAAGGGCAGTTCGGCACTGATGGGCAGCAGCAGCACCGGGTAACGCTCGAAGAACAGGTGCCACTCGCGCACCAGGGTGGCGCGGCGGGTGAGCGTGGCCGGCAGGCTGTTGGCGTCCAGGCGCTCGGCCAGCGCACGCTGGCCTGCCAGTGCGGCCAGTGCCCCGGGGTCGCCCTCGCGCTGGGCAGCCGCCCATTGCGCGGAGTAGCCGTCGCCGATCCAGAGGCGCTTTTGCAGCTCCACGGCCTCGCGCAGGGGCGGCAGCTGATCGACCTCCTCCACCTGCCAGCCCGCATCACGCAGGCGGCGCGCCGCGTCAAGCAAGGCAGCCACGCCCTCGGGGCAGGTGGCCATGCCGTCGGGGCGCAGGCACAGGGCCACCCGCTTCGGCACCTCGGGGCCTTGCAGCGGCGCCGGCACCCACCAGGGGTCGCGCGCGTCGGCAGCCGACATCACCTGCAGGGCCAGGCGCAGGTCGGCCACGCTGCGGGCCAGCGGGCCCGAAGCCGCCATCAGCTGCGGGCCGATGCCCCGCTCGGGCGAGCTGGCGTTGTAGGCCGGAATGCGCCCCAGCGAGGGCCGCAGCCCGTGCACGCCACAGGCATAGGCCGGGTAGCGCACCGAGCCGGCGATGTCGGTGCCATGGGCCAGGGCGCCGATGCCGGCCGCCACGGCCGCCCCGGCGCCGCCCGAGGAGCCCCCGGGGGTGAGGCGGGGGTCGCGCGGGTTGAGGGTGCGGCCATGCAGCAGGTTGCTGGTGAACCAGCGGTAGCTGAAGGCCGGCGTGTTGGTGCGCCCCAGCAGCACCGCACCGCCCCGCACCAGGTTGTCGACCACCGGGCTGTTGTGTTGCGCCACGCAGTCTTGCTGGGCGCGCAGGCCGTTGGTGGTGGCAAAGCCTTGCTGATCGACATTGACCTTGGTGGTCACCGGCACGCCGGCCAGCGGGCCCAGGGCCTCGCCACGGGCCAGCGCCGCATCCACGCCCGCCGCCTGGGCCAGCACCTGCTCGGGCCGGTGCTCGACCACCGCGTTGAGGGCCGGGTTGACCGCCTCCAGCCGCGCCAGCGCGGCCTGGGCCACCTCGGTGGCACTGACGCGCCGGGTTCGGATCAGGGCGGCCAGTTCGGTGGCCGAAAGACGCCAGAGTTCGTTCATGTCAGACAGGTCCTGCACGGGGTTGAACATGCGCCGCAGCATACCCCCCTGGCCCCTGGCCAGCCCAGCGTTGCCTCGCCTGCATTCATCCGTTTCCCCCTTCATCAGCCCAAGGAATGACCATGCACCCCACCCCCGACGCAGCCCGCTTGCAACAGGCCGTGGCCCAGCTGGATGCCGAGATGATCGACACCCTGAGTGCCTTCGTGGCCGCGCGCAGCCCCTCGGGGGCTGAGCAGCCGGCAGCCGATTTTCTGGAGGCCCGGTTGCAAGCGCTGGGCCTGGACTGCGAACGCATCGTGCTCGACAGCGATCGCATCCGCAGCTCACCGATGTTCTCCTGCCCCTGCGACCCCGACGGTGGGCGGCACAACCTGCTGGCCCGCCACCTGCCCAAAGAGGGGGGCGGACGCTCGGTGCTGTTCAACGGGCACCTCGACGTGGTGCCCACCGGGCCCGAACAGCTCTGGAGCGCCCCCCCCTTCGAGCCCCATGTGAAGGACGACTGGCTGTTCGGCCGGGGCGCGGGCGACATGAAGGGCGGGATCGTGTGCGCCCTGATGGCGTTCAAGGCCTTGCGCCGGCTCGGCCTGCAGCCGGCCGGGGTGGTGGGCTTCAATGCGGTGCTGGACGAAGAAAACACCGGCAACGGCACCCTCGCCACGGTGCATGCCCTGCAGAACACCCTGGCCCGGGCCCGCCTGAGCGACTTCGACGCGGTGATCATCCCCGAGCCTTTTGCCGAAACCCTGATGGCGGCCCAGGTCGGTGTGAGCTGGCTGTTCGTCACCCTGACGGGCCGCCCCGCCCATGTGGCCTACATGGGCCAGGGCCTGAACCCGATCGAGGCGGCCCACGAACTGATGGCCGACCTGAAGCTGCTGGAAGCCGAGTGGAACGCACCCGAGAACCGCCACCCGGCCTTCCGCGACGTGGCCCACCCGATCAACTTCAACCTCGGGCGCATCGAGGGGGGTGAATGGAACTCTTCCGTGCCCTGCACCTGCACCCTGGGCCTGCGCTGCAGCTACTACCCGGGCACCGAGCCGGATGCCGCGGTGGCCCAGATCAGCCAGCGCCTGCGCGCCAAGGCCCAGGCGCTGAACCCGGCCCTGCAGGTCGAGATCAGCACCCGGGGCCACCGCTCGCCAGGCTGCGTGTACGACCTGGAGCACCCGGCCCTGCAGGCCCTGGCCCAGGCCCACCGGGCGGTGAATGGCCGCGACGCCGAGCGCCTGGCCTGCACGGCCACCACCGACGGACGCCACTTCAGCCTGATGACCGACATCCCGGTCACCAACTACGGCCCGCTGGCGCGCGACATCCATGGCATCGACGAGGCCGTTTCACTGGCCAGCATGCGCCGGGTCACCCTGACATTGGCCCATTACCTGGTGAACTGGTGCGGGGTGGAACCGATATAAATCGGGCTGGGGGCAGAAATGCCTTGAGCCGCCTGTCAGAAAAATGGGATAATCGAGGGCTTTTGGCGAAAAGTGCTGTGCAGTGGTTTGTGCAGTGGCTCTCGCAACTTCCTAAAAGGTAAGACCATGGCCAAAGAAGGCATTCACCCGAACTACCGCGAAGTCCTGTTTGTGGACCTCTCCAACGGTTTCAAGTTTGTGACCCGTTCCTGCGTGAACACCAAGGAAATGGGCAAGACCGAAGACGGTCGCGAACTGCCCCTGTTCAAGCTGGACACCTCCAGCGAATCCCACCCCTTCTACACCGGCACCCAAAAGTCGGTGGACAACATGGGTGGTCGCGTCGAACGCTTCCGCAACCGTTTCGGCAAGCTGGCCACCGCCAGCAAGTAAGTCATTGGCGGCGACTCTCGCCGCTTCGACTTCTGCTAAAAAGGCAGCCCGGTCCCCGAGCTGCCTTTTTTCTTGCCCGCTGCGTTTTTGCCTGCGCACCGGACGGCCCGGTGGCCCTGCCTCACCCAGACCCGCACCTTGAACTCGACCTCACCCGCCATCGTTGCCCAAAACGCTGTCCGCCGCCTGCCCCGCTGGGCCCTGATCGGCCTGTGTGCCGCCTATGTGCTGGCCGGTTTCTGGGGCCGCGCGCCCTGGAAGGGGGCCGACATCGCCGAACTGGGCTACATGCTGGAAATGGCCGCCGGCCACACCCGTTGGATGCAACCCACCCTGGCCGGGCTGGCGCCCGAGAACGATGGCCTGCTGGCCTACTGGATCGGGGCCTGGATGCTGCAACTGGCGCCAAGCAACTGGGCTCCCGAGCTGGTGACCCGATTGCCTTTCATGGCCATGCTGGCCCTGACCCTGGTGGCCACCTGGTACGGGGTGTACTACCTGGCCCGCAGCCCGCGGGCCCAACCCGTGGCCTTTGCCTTCGGCGGCGAGGCCCGACCCAATGATTACGCCCGCGCCCTGGCCGATGGCGGCCTGCTGGCGCTGATGGCCTGCCTGGGCCTGGCCCGGCCCAGCCACGAAGTCACCTCTTACCTGGTCCAGCTCACCTGCACCACGCTCACCTTCTATGCGGTGGCCGCCAGCCCCTACCGGCGCTGGACCCCCCTGGCCGCGCTGGTGCTGGGCCTGGGCGGCCTGGCCCTGAGCGGCGCGCCCACGGTGGCGCTGGTGCTGGGCGCGGCCAGCGCCGTGCTGACCCGGCTGCTGAGCGACGCCGACGCCGAAGGCCGACAACGCCTGGGCTGGCCCCGCGAGGCCTCGCTGGCCGCCGCGGGCGTGACAGCCGCGGTGGGCGCGCTGGTCTACCAGCTCGATCTGGCGCACTGGCGCCTGGTGTGGCCCAGCTTTGGCGAGACGCGCAGCCTGGCCCGCCTGCTGCTGTGGTTTGCCTGGCCGGCCTGGCCGCTGGCACTGTGGTCGCTGTGGCGCTGGCGCCATCATCTGCGCAACGGGCGGTGGCCGCTGCACCTGGGGCTGCCCATCTGCTTCGTGGCCGTGTCGGTGGCGATCACCTTCACCACGCAGCCGGCCGACCGTGCGCTGTTGCTGGGCCTGCCCGCACTGGCCACCCTGGCCGCCTTCGCCCTGCCCACCCTGAGCCGCAGCATGGGGGCGCTGATCGACTGGTTCACGCTGCTGTTCTTCACCAGCGCTGCGCTGGTGATCTGGGTGGTGTGGCTGGCCATGCAGACCGGCTTTCCGGCCCAACCGGCCGCCAACGTGGCGCGCCTGGCCCCGGGCTTCCGGCCAGAGCTGTCGTGGCTCCCCCTGCTGTGCGCGGTGGCCGCCACCGGCGCCTGGATGTGGCTGGTGAAGTGGCGCGCCGGCCGGCACCGCGCAGCGATCTGGAAAAGCCTGGTGCTGCCCGCCGGCGGTGCCGCCCTGGGCTGGATTCTGCTGATGACGCTTTGGCTGCCGCTGCTCGACTACGCGCTGAGCTATGCCAGCATGGTGCAGTCGGCCCGGGCCCTGATGGGCACGGCCACCTGCGCCGAGGTCTATGGCCTGAGCCCCGACCAGACGGCGGCCTTCCAGGTGCACGGCGACCTGCGCCTGGTGCCCACCGGCTCGGCCACCCGCTGTGACTGGCTGCTGGTGGACCGCAACCAGCTGGTAGGCTGGCTGGAGACCCACGACGGACCGAACTGGATCTACGAGACCAATGTGTGGCGCCAGGGTGAGCAGCGCGAATCGGTGTTGGTCTACCGCCGCGCCGGGAGCTGAACTTGAGCGAGTTGCGCCTCATTGCCCGCCACGCGGGCACGGTGCTGGCCGGCCAGTTGGCGGTGATGGCCTTCGGCGTCACCGACACCCTGGTGGCGGGTCGCCATTCCCCCGAAGCCCTGGCCGCGCTGGCGGTGGGCTCGGCCGTGTACATCAGCGTCTATGTGGGCCTGATGGGCGTGCTGCAGGCCCTGCTGCCGGTCTGGGCCGAATTGGAAGGCGCCGGGCGCCCGCTGCAGGTGGGGCGTTCGGTGCGCCAGTCGCTGTACCTGTGCGCGGTGGCATCGGTGCTGGGCATCGGCCTGCTGGTCCAGCCCGAGGCCTTGCTGCGCTGGACCGGGGTGCCCGATGAATTGCGCGCCGATGTGACCCAGTACCTGCAGGTGCTGGCCCTGGCCCTGCCGCCGGCCCTGCTGTTTCGCGTCTACAGCACGCTGAACCAGGCGCTGCACCTGCCCCGCCTGGTCACCTGGCTGCAGTTGGCGGGGTTGGCGCTGAAGGTGCCGTTGTCGATGTGGTGGGCCTGGGGCGGTGCGGGTGTGGCGGCCCAGGGCGCCACCGGCTGCGCCTGGGCCACCCTGGCCGTGAATGGCGCGATGGCCGCCCTGGCCGTGCTGATGCTGAGCCGGCAGACGGTGTACCACCCTTACCGCCTGTGGCAAAAGCCCGAGCCGCCGGATTGGCAGCAACTGGGGCAGTTTCTGCGCCTGGGCCTGCCGGCGGGCCTGTCCATCCTGGTTGAAGTGACCTCCTTCACCCTGATGGCGCTGTTCATTGCCCGGCTGGGCACCACCGCAGCGGCCAGCCACCAGATTGCGGCCAACCTGACGGCCGTGCTGTACATGGTGCCGCTGTCGATCTCGATCGCCACCAGTGCCCGCGCCAGCTACTGGCTGGGGGCGCGCCAGCCGGCCCGGGCACGGCAGGCGATCCGAACCGGCTTGCTGCTGGCCATGGGCTTGGCCACGCTGTGCTCAGCCGCGGTGTGGCTGGGTCATGCCGGCCTCCCCCGGCTCTACACCCAGCAAGCCGAGGTGGCTAACCAAGCCGCGCCCTTGCTGGTGTGGGTGGCGCTGTACCACCTGTTCGACGCGGCCCAGACCCTGTGCGTGTTTGTGCTGCGCTGCTACCGTGTGACGGTGGTGACCTTGGTGGTGTACAGCACCCTGTTGTGGGGCGCCGGGCTGGGCGGCGGCTATTGGCTGGCCTACCGCGGCCTGGCCGCTTGGGCGCCCTGGGCCCGGCCCGATGCCTTCTGGGCCGGCAGCACCGTGGCACTGGCCGCGGTGGCGGCCATCTTCATGCCGCTTCTTTGGCGCGCTGTGCACCGGCCGATGGTGCCGGCCCCATGAGGGACGGTGCCGCCTGACGCAAGCGGCTGGCCGGGAACACGATGGAGAACCGCGACCCCACGCCCAGCGTGCTTTCGATGTTGAGCTGGGCCCCATGGCGCTGCACCACGTGCTTGACGATGGCCAGGCCGAGGCCCGTGCCGCCGGTTTCACGCGAGCGGCTGCGGTCGACGCGGTAAAAACGCTCGGTGAGGCGCGGAATGTGCTCGGGGGCAATGCCCGGGCCCGAATCCCGCACATCGAATTCGGCACGACCGTCGGGCAGCGTGTGCCAGCTGACCTGGATGCTCCCGCCGCCTGGCGTGTAGCGCACGGCGTTGCTGACCAGGTTGGACAAGGCACTTTGCAGTTCGTTGTGCGAGCCGGCCAGGTCGACGCCGCGTGCCGCCTCGATGTCGAAGTGGATCTGGTGGCGGCGCCCGTTGTGGCTGCCGATCACGCCCGACAGGGCCTGGGACTCCTGCTCACAATGCATGAGCAGCCCCTGCACGCCCACCCATTCGGTCAGGCCCGGGGCGGGGCTGCCCTCCAGGCGTGACAGCGTGAGCAGATCGCTGACCACGGTCTGCATGCGGCTGGCCTGCTGGGACATCAGGTTCAGGTAGTGCTGGCGCTCGTGGTCTTCGAGGTTCAGGGTCTGCAGGGTTTCGATGAAGCCCGACAGCACCGTCAGCGGGGTGCGGATCTCATGCGACACGTTGGCCACAAAGTCGCGCCGCATGGCATCGGCCTGGTCCAGGGCGGTGATGTCGCGCGAGAGCAGCAGGCGACGGCCCTCGCCGTAGCCATGCAGGTGCACCGACAGGCGCACCGGGCGCGACAAGGTGCTGCCACGGCCATTCATCACGATGTCGTGGCTGTAGTCACGCGAAGCGTAGTAGGCCGCGAACACCGGTTCACGCAACAGGTTGCCGATGGACTGCATCAGATCCCGGTCAGGGTCGAAGCCGAAATGCTGGGCCGCCGTCTGGTTGCACCATTCGATGTGACCCTCGGGGTCGAGCAGCACCACGCCGTTGGGCGAGGCCTGGATGGCCAGCAGGAACTCCTGCAAGCGGGCTTCGCTGTCTTCGGCCTTCTTGACCAGCTGGCGCAGCATGCGCCGGGCCCGGTCGGCGACCTCACCCCACAGGCCGCCCATGGCCGGGGCATCGGCCAGTTGGCCCTTGCGCAACCAGCGCCGCACCCGCAGGCCGCGCCACAGGTCGAGCAAGAACCACAGCCAGGTGCCCAGCAACAGCGCCACCAGGGCCCCCAGGGCGTCGCCCAGCGACCACCCTGCCAGGACTGCCAACAACTGGGCCCCGGCAAAAGTCAAAAACCGGAATGTCATGAGAAGGGCCCAGGCCGGTCAGGCCATCAGGCTGAAGCCGCAGCGGAAGTGGACACGGTCGCAGAGACGGACACCGCCACCTGGGGCTGTCCGGTGAGTCGATAGCCCGCGCCGCGCACGGTCTCGACCATGGTGCCGGCGCCGCCCAGGGCCTCGCGCAGGCGTTTGACGTGCACGTCGACCGTGCGCTCTTCGATGAACACGTGGTCGCCCCACACCTTGTCCAGCAGTTGCGAGCGGCTGTGCACGCGCTCGGAATGCTTCATGAGGTAGTGCAGCAGCTTGAACTCGGTGGGGCCGACCTTGAGCGGCTGGCCCGAGAACGTGACCCGGTAGGTGGCCGCGTCGAGCACCAGCTCACCGATGGTGACCGTGTCGGACACCTGTTCCGGGGCCCGACGGCGCAGCACGGCGCGGATGCGCGCCAGCAGTTCCTGGGTCGAGAAGGGCTTGGTGATGTAGTCATCGGCACCGGCGTCCAGGCCGGCCACCTTGTCAGATTCATCGCCGCGCGCGGTCAGCATCAGGATGGGCACGCCCTTGGTGCGGGCATCGGCGCGCCATTTGCGCGCCAGCGCCACACCGCTTTGGCCGGGCAGCATCCAGTCGAGCAGGATCACATCGGGCAGCACGGCGTCCAGCTCTCGCTGGGCCGAAATGCCGTCTTCGGCCCACACCGGCTGGAAGCCGTTGTGGCGCAGGTTGACCGCGATCAGCTCGGCAATCGCCGGCTCGTCTTCAACGATCAGGATATGGGGCAGCTTCTTCATGGCAGATCACCGGACGGCGGACTCCACGTCGTCGATGGACGCGTGGCGCACATCCGTGCCCTTGACGACGTAGATGATGAACTCGGCGATGTTCTTGGCATGGTCACCGATGCGCTCGATGGCCTTGGCCAGGAACAACAGGTCCAGGCTGGGCGAGATGGTGCGGGGGTCTTCCATCATGTAGGTGATGAGCTTGCGCACAAAGCCGTCGAACTCGCGGTCGATCAGGTCGTCTTCCTTGAGGATGGCCACCGCGGTGGAGGTGTCGAGCCGGGCAAAGGCGTCGAGCGCCTTGCGCAGCAGGCCGGCGGCGAGATCGGCCGCCACCCGCAGATCGGTGGACGGCAGCTGGCGGGCCGAACCGCTTTCGATGATCGACTTGACCATGCGGGCGATCTTGCTGGCCTCGTCGCCCACGCGCTCCAGGTTGGCGGTGGTCTTGGAGATGGCCAGCAGCAGGCGCAGGTCGCGTGCCGTGGGCTGGCGTCGCGCGATGATGGAGGCCAGATCGCGGTCGATCTCGATCTCCATGGCGTTGACGCGTTGTTCGATGTCGATCACCTGGGCCGCAGCCTCGGTGCTGAAGTTCGACAGCGAGTAGATGGCTTGGTGGATCTGGGATTCAACCAGGCCGCCCAGCTCCATGACCCGCGACGAAACGCCGTTGAGATCACTGTCGAACTGGGTGGAAAGATGTTTGTCCGGCATGCTGCCCTCCTCAACCGAAACGGCCTGTGATGTAGTCTTCTGTTTCCTTGCGGGTGGGCTTGAAGAACATCTGTTCTGTCTCGCCGAACTCGACCAGATCGCCCAGGTACATGTAGGCGGTGTAGTCGCTGCAGCGTGCCGCCTGCTGCATGTTGTGGGTCACGATGACCACGGTGTAGTCGTCCTTGAGCTCGGCGATCAGCTCTTCGACCTTGGCCGTGGAGATCGGATCCAGCGCCGAGCAGGGCTCGTCGAGCAGCAGCACCTCGGGCTTGATGGCGATGCCACGGGCGATGCACAGACGTTGCTGCTGACCGCCCGACAGGCCGGAGCCGCTCTGGTTGAGCTTGTCCTTCACCTCGGTCCAGAGGGCGGCCTTGCGCAGGGCCCATTCGACGCGGTCGTCCATGTCGGTAGCGCTGAGGTTCTCGAACAGCTTCACACCGAAAGCGATGTTGTCATAGATCGACATCGGAAAGGGTGTGGGCTTCTGAAAAACCATGCCGACCTTGGCCCGGATCAGGGCCACGTCCTGCTTGGAGGTGAGCAGGTTCTCGCCGTCCAGCACGATCTCGCCTTCGGCACGTTGCTCAGGATAGAGCTCGAACATGCGGTTGAAGGTGCGCAGCAGGGTCGATTTGCCGCAACCCGAAGGGCCGATGAAGGCGGTGACCTTCTTCTCGGGGATGTTCAGGTTGATGCCTTTGAGGGCATGGAATTTGCCGTAGTAGAAGTTCAGGTTGCGCACCGCAATCTTGGCTTGCTGGTCGGGCACGGTGAATGTGGTCATGAAAAATCCTTGCCTTTACTTCTGACGGGTCAGCACACGCGCCAGGATGTTGAGCCCCAGCACGGCCAGCGTGATCAGGAACACACCTGCCCAGGCCAGTTGCTGCCAGTTTTCGTACGGGCTCATCGCAAATTTGAAGATGGTCACCGGCAGGCTGGCCATGGGTTTGGACAGGTCCGAGTTCCAGAATTGGTTGTTCAGCGCAGTGAACAGCAAGGGCGCGGTCTCGCCCGAGATGCGGGCCACGGCCAGCAGAACCCCGGTGATCACCCCCGACTTGGCGGCACGCAGCGTGATCATGATGATCACCTTCCACTTGGGCGTGCCCAGGGCGTAGGCGGCCTCGCGCAGCGCCGAAGGCACCAGCGTGAGCATGTTCTCGGTGGTGCGGATGACCACCGGGATCACGATCAGTGCCAGGGCCACGATGCCGGCCCAGCCCGAGAAGCTCTTGAAGCGGGCCACCACGATGGCGTAGACGAACAGCCCGATCACGATGCTGGGCGCGGACAACAGGATGTCGTTGACGAAGCGCGTGGTCGAAGCCAGCCAGCTCTTGGTGTCGTACTCAGCCAGGTAGACGCCGGCCATGATGCCGATGGGCGTGCCGATGAAGGTGGACAAGGCCACCATGACCAGCGAACCGAAAATGGCGTTGGCAATGCCGCCCACCTCGTTCGGTGGCGGGGTGGACTGGGTGAACAGCGCCACACTCAGGCCGCCAAAGCCCAGGCGGACGGTTTCCCACAGAATCCAGATCAGCCAGAACACGCCAAAGGCCATGGCCGCCAGCGACAGGGCCAGGGCGATGGTGTTGACGCGCTTGCGGCTGGCATAGCGCGCCTGGCGCACGGCGGCCAGCGCCGCGCGCTCGGCCAGGACGGAAGAAGCAGCGGTGTTCATGAGCGGGCTCCTTCGTTCTTCTTGAGGCGCATGAGCAGCACTTTGGACAGCGACAGCACCACGAAGGTGATGAAGAACAAGACCAGGCCCAGGTAGATCAGCGAGGCCTGGTGCAGGCCTTCACCGGCTTCGGCAAACTCGTTGGCCAGCGCCGAGGTGATGCTGTTGGCCGCCTCGAACACGCTCAGCGAGTTGAGCTGGTTCATGTTGCCGATCACGAAGGTGACCGCCATGGTCTCACCCAGCGCCCGGCCCAGCCCCAGCATCACGCCGCCCAGCACACCGGTCTTGGTGTAGGGCAGCACGACCTTCCAGACCACCTCCCAGGTGGTGGAACCCAGGCCGTAGGCCGATTCCTTGAGCAGCGGCGGGGTCACTTCGAACACGTCGCGCATCACCGAAGCGATGAAGGGGATGATCATGATGGCCAGGATGATGCCGGCCGACAAGATACCGATGCCCACCGGGGGGCCGGAGACGAAGGAGCCCAGCACCGGCACGCCCTTCAGCAAGGCCTGCAGGGGTTGCTGGACGAAGCGCGCCAGGATGGGGCCGAACACCATCAGGCCCCACATGCCATAGACGATGGAGGGCACGGCCGCCAGCAATTCGATGGCGGTGCCCAGCGGGCGCTTGAGCCAGGCCGGCGAGAGTTCGGTCAGGAACAGGGCAATGCCGAAGCTGACCGGCACGGCGATGGCCAGTGCGATCAGCGAGGTGGCCAGCGTGCCGTAGATCATCACCAGGCCGCCGAAATCGGACTGGACAGGATCCCAGACGCTGCGCACCAGAAAGCTGAGGCCGTATTTTTCAATCGACGGCGAGGCGCCGACAACCAGCGACAGCAGAATGCCGAAAAGAAGGCCCAGGGTCAGGACGGCGGCACCCTTGGCCAGCCAGCCAAACAGGCGGTCAGCCATGGCGCCCGACAGCATGGGGCGTTGAGAAGGAGGTGTGGTCATAGGTTGTGCACGCCCCACCGAGGTGGGCGGGGCATGGTTGACCGGCAGTGTAGTGGACACAACAAAGTCCCGAAAGCTGGTCTGAAGCAGACGTCAGAAGCCTGGAATCACTTGAAGGCAACCGGCTTGTCGCCAGCCGCTTCGCGGATCTCACCCCAGGATTTCAGGATCACTTCCTTGACGCTGTCGGGCATGGGCACGTAGTCCAGGTCGACGGCGGTCTTGTCGCCGCTCTTGTAGGCCCAGTCAAAGAACTTCAGGGCGGTGGTGGCCTGGGCCGGCTTGTCCTGCTTCTTGTGCATCAGGATGAAGGTGGCGCCGGTGATGGGCCAGGAATCCTTGCCAGGCTGGTTGGTCAGGATCTGGTAGAAGCTCTTGCTCCAGGTGGCGCCGGCAGCGGCGGCCTTGAAGGTCAGATCGTCCGGGGCCACGTAGGAGCCGGCCGCATTCTGCATTTGCACGTAGTTGAGCTTGTTCTGCTTGACATAGGCGTACTCCAGGTAGCCGATGGAGTCAGGCAGGCGACCCAGGAAGGCGGCCACGCCTTCATTGCCCTTGCCGCCGGCGCCGGTGGGCCAGTTCACGGCGGTGCCTTCACCGACCTTGCTCTTCCACTCGGGGCTGACCTTGCTCAGGTAGTTGGTGAAGATGAAGCTGGTGCCCGAACCATCGGCGCGGCGCACCACGGCGATCGGCGAGTCCGGCAGGGTCAGACCGGGGTTCAGCGACTTGATGGCAGCGTCATTCCAGTGGGTGATCTTGCCCAGGTAGATGTCAGCCAGCACAGCGCCGGTCAGCTTCAGTTGGCCCGGGGTCAGGCCCTTGACGTTGATCACCGGCACCACGCCACCGATCACGGTGGGGAACTGCACCAGGCCCTTGGCCTTGAGGTCGTCATCGCTCAGCGGGGCGTCGGAAGCGCCGAAGTCCACGGTCTTGGCTTCGATCTGGCGGATGCCGGCACCCGAACCCACCGATTGGTAGTTGATCTTGACGCCCGTGGCCTTGTTGTAATCAGCGGCCCACTTCGAATAGAGGGGTGCCGGGAAGCTGGCACCGGCCCCGGTGGCTTCCTGTTGGGCCCAGCTGGCGGGGGAGAGCAAAGCGGCCACAGCGCCGGCAACGGCCATACGAATCGTCCAGGTCATATCAATTCACCTTGGTGGGTTGGGGAGTTGACTGGACTCTAGTGGCCCTTGATGACAATTGCGTGACAAGCTCTGGAGAGGCGGAAAACGCCCGTTTTTTGTCACAATCATCGAAAAATCCGTCACCCAACTGTCATAAACGGCTTCTAGACTGCAAAACGCATGAAAAATACAGGGCAGTCGGTCGGTGCCCTGTCGGTCGCGGCCACAATCGCTGCTGTCGGGCACGGTCTTCACGCAGACTGCCATCCGGCCACCAGCGAACTTGCCTCAGCGGATCCCGGAACCCGAACGCCACCTCTTTCACAGCCCAGTACGCAAGCGGCGACCCACTCACCTGCCGCCGCAGAGTGACCGGCCCCAAGCGCTGCCATCAAATGCAAAACGGAACACTCATTGCCGCTGTCGACCTGGGGTCGAACAGCTTCAGACTCGAAATCGGCCGCCTGCAGCATGGCCAGATCCAGCGCAGCGAATACCTCAAGGAAACCGTGCGCCAGGGCAGCGGCCTGGACGAGGAACGTCGTCTGCGCGCCGACGCCATGCAACGCGGCTGGGATTGCCTGGCCCGGTTTGCCGAGCGCCTGGCCGGGTTTCCGCGCACGCAGGTTCGGGCCGTGGCCACCCAGACCCTGCGCGAAGCCCGCAACCGAGACGACTTTCTGGCCCGGGCCACCGAGATCCTGGGCTTTCCGATCGATGTGATCTCCGGCCCCGAGGAAGCCCGCCTGATCTACCAGGGCGTGGCCCGCCTGCTGCCCCAATCGGATGAACGCCGGCTGGTGATCGACATCGGCGGACGCTCCACCGAGATGATCCTGGGCCAGCAGTACAACGCCCATGTGATGGCCTCGTACCGCGTGGGCAGCGTCGCCTGGTCGATGAAGTACTTTCCGCAAGGCCTGTTCACCCAGCAGGCCTTCATGACCGCCGAGATCGCAGCCAAGGCCGTGCTCGACGAAGCCCTGGACAGCTACCGCCGTGACAGCTGGGACATTGCCTATGGCTCGTCCGGCACGGTGGGGGCGGTGGCCGACATCCTGGCTGCGGCTGGGGAACCGAGTGGCGTGATCAGCCGCAGCGCGCTGCACTGGCTCAAGGAGCGCCTGTTGCGCGCCCAGAGCGCCGAGCGGGTGCGCATGGACGGTCTGAAGGACGATCGGCGTGCCGTGATCGGTGGCGGGGTCAGCGTGCTGACGGCCATCTTCGACCTGCTGGGCATTGATGAGATGCACGTGGCACAAGGCGCCCTGCGCCAAGGCGTGCTGTACGACCTGCTGGACCGTGAGCAGCCGCACACCGATCTGCGCGCCACCACCGTGGTCTCGCTGTGCGAACGCTTCCAGGTCGACCAGGCCCAGGCAGAACGGGTGCGCGATGCCGCCCTGACGCTGTACCGCCAGGTCGAAAGCCCACTCGACGAGCGCGCCGAACGCAAGCTCGCCTGGGCCGCGAGCCTGCATGAGATCGGCATCCAGATCTCGCACAGCGACTACCACCGGCACGGCGCCTACATCCTGGACAACACCGATGCACCCGGCTTTGCCCTGCCCGAACTGCACCGGCTCAGCCTACTGATCCTGGGCCACCGCGGCAAGCTGCGCAAGCTCGAGGCCGACTTCAGCGATGCGGCATTCGTGGCCCAACTGCTGTGCCTGCGTCTGGCCGTCGCCCTCTGCCACGCCCGTCGCAACCCCGACCTGGCCCCGCTGGCGCTGGCCTGCGACGGCACGTCCTACACCCTGCACGTGAGCCAGGCCTGGTGCCAGCAATTCCCGCAATCGGCCCACCTGCTGCGTGAGGAAGCGATCGCCTGGCAGAAGACGCCCTGGTCGCTGGATCTGCTGGTGTCCTGAGCGCCCTGCCCTGCCCTTCCTGCCAGCCCCCCGGCACCTTGCGGTGACCGGGGGTTTTTTCATCCCGGGCGCAGGCGCCCCGACGGGCATGCGGCAGCCATACAAACACCGAATTAAACCGTATATACTGTTTATACCGATTCACTCAAGGAATGTTGATGACCAGCACCAGCGACAAGAAGGACACCCCGACAACCCCAGTGGCCGCCCCGGTGGCGACAACGCCCGTGACCGCGGCCGCCCCTGCCAGCGCCCCGGTGGTCAAGGCTGCCGAAAAGCCGGCCGCCAAGCCCGCCCCCAAGGCCGTGGCCGCAGCGCCCGTGAAGGCCGCTGCACCGGTCAAGGCAAGCGCACCGGCCAAGGCCGCCGCACCCGCCAAGGCCAAGGCTGCGCCCCAAGCCAAGGCCCCCGCCAAAGATGCCAAAGCCGCCAAGGCCAGCCCAGCCCCCAAGAAGGCCGTGAGCAAGCCTGCCGCCAAGCCCAAGGCCGCCCCGGTGGCTGTCGCCGCCCCCGTGCCCGCACCGCCCAAGGCGAAGGTCGAAGCCCCCAAGAAGATCAAGGAAAGCAAGCCCAAGAAGGCTGCCGAACCCGAAGTGAAGGCCAAGAAGGCCAAGCTGGTGCGTGACAGTTTCACCATCCCCAAGGATGAGTACGACGTGCTGGCCGAGCTCAAGCAACGCGCCCATCTGTTGGCCCACAGCCCCAAGAAGAGCGAGATCCTGCGCGCTGGCGTGCGTCTGTTGGCCGGCCTGGGTCAGGACGCCTTCCTGAAGGCCTTGAAGGCCATCCCGTCGATCAAGACGGGCCGCCCCGCGGCCGACAAGCCGGCCGTGGCCGCTCCCAAGAAGGCCGGCAAGGCCTGATCAGGACACCGCCCCCAGCACCCGGCCGGGGGCCGGCGTTCACAGCAACTCGGGAACCTGGACGGTGACCACCACCGTCTGGGATTCGCCCTGGCGCTCGCGGTGGCGCAGCCACCAGACCGCCCCCTTGCGCACCGAGCATTCGCCTTCCGCCAAGCCCAGCAACTGAGCCACCGTCTGGCCCAGCATGGGCTGGTGGCCGATCACCAGCACCGCCCCCCGCTGGCGTGGCCACTGCACCAGCTCCAGCAGGTCCGACACCTGCCCACCGGGCAGCAGTTCGGCGCGCAGTTTGTACTTTCGCCCCAGCGCCAGGGCCGTCTGCTCCGTGCGCCGGGCCGGGCTGCACAACACCCTCAGCCCCTCGGGCAACTGACGATCCAGCCACGCGGCCATGCGCATGGCCTGCTTTTCCCCCTTGGGGGTCAGGTTGCGGGCCAGGTCTTCCATGGCACCAGCATCGTCGTCTTCAGCTTCGGCATGTCGCCACAAGATCAGGTCCATGGGGGCAAAACTCCAGGTCAGGTTTTCTTGGGTTTGGGGTCGCTGCCGTAGCGGTCCATCAAGGCTTGCTGAACACCGTGGGCCACCTCGCCCGCAGGCTCTACCCGCTGGTAGACACCGTCGGCCCCCAAGGTCCAGGCATCGCGGTCGTCGCACAGATAACCCACCAGGCACTCGTCGATGATGCGCTGGCGCAGCTCAGGATCGTTCACGGGCCAGGACACCTCGACCCGACGCAGCATGTTGCGGTTCATCCAGTCGGCGCTGGACAGGTAGAGCTGCTCCTGATCGCCCATGCGGTAATAGAAGACGCGGGAGTGCTCCAGAAAGCGCCCGATGATGGAGCGCACCCGGATGTTGTCGGTCTGCCCCGGCACCCCGGCGGGCAGCATGCAGGCCCCCCGGATGATCAGGTCGATGCGGGCACCGCGCTGGCCAGCCTCGATCAGGGCACGGATCAGGGGCTCGTCGGTCAACGCATTCATCTTGGCCACGATGCGCCCACCCTCGCCCCGCTCGGCCGCCAGACCCACCTGACGGATGGCCTCCAGGGTCTTGGCGTGCAGGTGGAACGGAGCCACCCACAGGTGCTTGAGGCGAGGCAGCCGGTTCTGGCTGGCCAGGTGGGAGAACACCAGGTCCATTTCAGCGGTCAGATCCGGGTTGGCCGTGAGGCAGCTCAGGTCGGTGTAGAGGCGCGCGGTGCGCGGGTTGTAGTTGCCGGTGGAGAGGTGTCCGTAGCGGCGCAGCACACGGCCTTCGCGGCGGGTCACCAAAAGCATCTTGGCGTGGGTCTTCAGGCCGACCACGCCGTACACCACCTGCGCGCCGATGGACTCGAGTGCCTCGGCCCAGTTGATGTTGGCCTCTTCGTCGAAGCGGGCCTTGAGCTCGACCACGGCCGTGACTTCCTTGCCGCGGCGCACCCCTTCGCGCAACAGCTCCATCAGCTCCGAATCCGACCCGGTGCGGTAGATGGTCTGCTTGATGGCCAGCACCTGCGGGTCGTTGACGGCCTCGCGCAGAAAGCCGAGCACGCCATCAAAGCTCTCGAAGGGCTGATGGATCAGCACATCGCGCTGCGCCACCTGCTCGAAGATCGAGGTGCCTTGCTGCAACTGGCGCGGCAGCGCGGCCTTCCAGGCCGGAAAGAGCAGCGATGGCTCGTTCATCAGATCGATCAGCTGGGTCAGGCGCACCAGGTTGACCGGGCCAT
Source organism: Curvibacter gracilis ATCC BAA-807 (assembly GCF_000518645.1). GTDB lineage: Bacteria > Pseudomonadota > Gammaproteobacteria > Burkholderiales > Burkholderiaceae_C > Curvibacter > Curvibacter gracilis. Next base: position 230,052 of record NZ_KI912467.1, read on the forward strand.
GCACCCGGTACAGCGCCCCGACCGGCAGGCTGAACTGGGACAGCAGGAAATCGGACAGGAACTTGGAGCAACCCGCCGAGACCTCCAGGCGCACAGCCTGGCCGTAGTTGCGGTGCTCCAGGCCCTGGCGCAGCGCGGCACGCAGGTCGCGCACATCTTCTTCGTCAAAGGCCAGATCGGAGTGCCGCGTGACCCGGAACTGCGAAAACTCGGTCACCTCGCGCCCGGCGAACAGGTCGTGCAGATGCGCCCGGATGACGCTGGACAGACTGACGAAGCTGACCCCCTTGCCCGCCACCCGGGCCGGCATGCGGATGACCCGGGGCAAGACCCGGGGCACTTTGACGATGGCCACCTCGTTCTCGCGGCCAAAGGCATCCTGGCCACGCAGGCGCACGATGAAGTTGAGCGACTTGTTGGCCACCTGGGGGAAGGGGTGGGCCGGATCCAGCCCGACCGGCACCAGCAGGGGCCGGACCTCGCGCTCGAAGTAGTCGTGCACCCAGCGCCGCTGCTCTGAATTGCGGTCACCGTGCGAGACGATGCGGATACCCAGGCGCGCCAGGGCGGGGATCAACTGGTCGTTGTAGAGCTTGTACTGCCGCTCGACCAGGTCATGGGCGCGCTCAGCCAAGGCTTCGAAGGAATTGCTGCTGTAGGTGCCACGGGGGTCGCGCAATTGCAGGGCAATCAGGTGCGGGGCCACGCGCACCTCGAAGAATTCGTCGAGGTTGGACGAGACGATGCACAGGAAACGAAGCCGCTCCAGCAGGGGCACATCGCTGCGGCGGGCCCAGTCCAGGACACGGTCATTGAAGGCCAGGATGCTGTGATCGCGGTCCAGCAATGGGAAGGGCTGCGCCGATTCGGGCACGGCAGGTTCGGATGGGAGTGACGTAGCGGAGATGGACAAGCAAAAACCTCAGACAAGCATGCCGGCAGGCGCCGGGTGGCGGCACTCAGCCGGAAGGCAACCCGCCGACCCGGCAGGGCAGGAACAGGTCGCCAACATTATTCATACCGAGTCCGGCCTTTTGATGACAAATGCATGACAAGTCGATTTTCGACCGATGGGTTCCACTTTATCAATGGTTGACGATCTCAAACGCTGAGCGCCTTGATCGCCGACCCGTGCGGCTGGCCCAGGCTGGGGTTCCAGTGCACCAACTCCAGCCGGCCGTCAAAGTGCTCCACCAAAGCAGTGTGGCTTTCCACCCAGTCGCCATCGTTGCAGTAGAGCGTGCCCTGGATGGTGCGCATCTCGGCCCGGTGGATGTGCCCGCACACCACCCCATCGAGGCCGCGGCGACGCGCCTCGGTGGCCACGGCCACCTCGAAGTCCATCACGTAGTTCAGGGCCTTCTTGACCTTGCCTTTGAGGTAGGCCGACAGCGACCAGTAAGGCAGCCCCAGGCGGCCCCGCAGGTTGTTGAGGTGGCGGTTCAGGCGCAGCAGCAACTCATAGAGGTTGTCGCCCAGGTAGGCGAGCCACTTGGCACACTGGATCACACCATCGAAATGGTCGCCATGGATGACCCAGAGGCGGCGCCCGTCCAGCGTGGTGTGGATGGCCTGCTCGACCACTTCGATGCCACCGAAGGAATGGCCCACGAAGCCCCGGGCAAACTCGTCATGGTTGCCAGGGATGAAGATGATCTGGCAGCCCTTGCGGGCACGCCGCAGCAGCTTCTGCACCACATCGTTGTGGGCCTGGGGCCAGAACCAGCGGCGCCGCAACTGCCAGCCATCGATGATGTCGCCCACCAGGTACAGGGTGTCGCTCGGATGGTGCTTGAGGAAGTCGAGCAGGGCCTCGGCCTGGCAGCCCGGGGTGCCCAGGTGCAGGTCCGAAATGAACACGGCACGCACCCGGTTGCGGCCCTCTTCACCCCCCGGGTCGGCCTCGGCCTCCACGGGCGGGCCCTGGGTGGCCCACTGGTTCAGCGCCTCGAAGCTGGTTCTCATCAGACACCCAGGAAGTGCTTGCGGTAGCGGGACGGCAGATCGGAGATGCGCATGAGCATGGGCAGATCGGCCGTGTTGAAGTCGGGGTCCCAGGCCGGTGCACCGAGCACCTTGGCGCCCAGGCGCAGGTAGCCCTTGATCAGCGCCGGCGGCTCGATCTGCAGGCTGTCATCGAGCTGTTCGACCGGCAGGGCCAGGCGGGGCAGCACGTGGTATTCGATGGGGGCCAGGTGCGTCTCGCGCAACTGGCGCCAGATGCTGGCGGCCGCATCGCCGCTGACCACACCGTTGTGCAGCATCGGGATGCTGGCGCAGCCGATCATGGTGTCGAGCTGGTTGCGCACCATGAACTCGGCCAGGGCGCCCCACAAGGCCATGATCACCCCGCCCTGGCGGTGCTCAGGGTGCACGCAGCTGCGGCCCAGCTCGACCATGCGCGAGCGCAGCATGCGCAGGCGGGTCAGGTCGAACTCCATGTCGCTGTAGGTGCTGCCGATGCGCTTGGCCTGCACCGGGGTCAGCACGCGGTAGGTGCCGATCACCTTGCCGCTGTGCTGCTCGCGCACCAGCAGGTGCTCGCAGTAGTCATCGAACAGGTCCACATCGTGCCCCGGCACCGAGGTGGCCAGGCGGGCTCCCATCTCACCGGCGAAGATGTCGAACCTCAGACGCTGGGCTTCGCGCACTTCGTCGAGGTGTCGCGCCCACGAAACCTGAACACCCCCGCGCCCAGTTGCCGCATCCGCAGCGCCGTGCGGGCGCTCAGCTGAGTGGTCGCCTCGATGAAGCGACCCCCGAGGCAAGGCAATCGGCGACAGCGGGAAGGTCGGGTTGGGCAACTCTTTCATCATGGGCTCCTGGGCGACTGACAGGCGGGGCCGCATCTCGTCAGCCGCACGCCGAATGCTGAAAGGGGCCGCCAAGCTGGCCCGCCCCACCGTTGCAAGCTCGGCGCCGATCCGGGTCACACCAGGGAACGGGCAGCCAGCTGCTCTGTGCAGGAGTCTCTTCAGCCGGCGTGACCGGGTCATGTCATGGGGATGGCAAAACCGTGACATCGTCCCGACGTCGCGCCCCCACGAGCCACGGGCGCACAGGCTGGGCGGCCTGGCGCCTGGGACGAGCGGCATAATCGAACCAGATCACCCCCCACCCTTGCGCCATGCCCTCCGTGAAACCCTGGACCGCCGCCCTGCTGGCCTTCCTGGTTTCCATGGCGGCCTGCCTGGCCCTGGTCGAGGTCTTGCAGCGCCACCAACGAAGCGAAGCCGTGGCCCGGGTGTCCGACCTGGCCAATGACCACGCCCAGGCCTTGCAGCACACACTGGAGCAGGCGCTGGCCGCCAACTACGCGCTGGCGGCGCTGGTGCAGCAAAGCCAGGGCCAGGTACCCCAGTTCGAAGCCACAGGGGAGATGCTGCTGAAGTTCCATCCCGGGGTCACGATGCTGGGTTTGGGGCCAGGGGGGCGGATCAGCCAGGTCGTGCCGCTGGCGGGCAACGAGCGCGCGATTGGCTTCAACCCGCTGGAAGATCCGCAGCAGCGCGACGAAGCCCGGCGGGCCAGACTGTCCAGGCAGCTCAGCATGGCCGGGCCGCTGAACCTGGTGCAAGGGGGCATTGGTGTGGTGGGCCGGCTGCCGGTGTTCCTGCCGGATGGCCTGGGTCATGACAGTTTCTGGGGCTTTACCAATGTGACCATCCGGCTCGAGCCGGTGTTGGATCTGGCCCAGCTGCCCCGCTTGAGCGAACGCGGCTTCGTCTACCGACTGTGGCGTACCGTGCCGGACACGGGTGCCAGGCAGGTGATCGCGCAGGGGGGGCTCGGCTTGCTGGATCAAGCTGTCGAACGGACGATTGCACTGCCCAACGCCCAATGGCACCTCAGTGTCAGCCCCTCAGAAGGCTGGACATCGCCCCTGAATCAGCTGATCCACGGATTGGGCGCCACCCTGGTCTCGATGCTGCTGAGCTATCTGGTGTACCTGCTCACGCGCCAGCGGCTGCAGGAACGCTGGCTGGAGACCCAGGTGGCTGCGCGCACGGCCGAGATCGAGGCGGCAAAACAGCATCTTCAGGCCACGCTTCAGGCCGTGCCAGACCCGATGTTCGAGTTCGACCTGGAAGGCCTCTGCCTGGGTGCCCAGGTGCCTGTGCATGGAGCAAGTGTTCTTCACGCCAAACTGGTGGTCGGCCGCCACCTGCAGGAAACCTTGAATGCGCAAGCCAGCCAGGAGGTGATGCGTGCGCTGGAGCAAGCCCATCGGCAGGGGTGGTCCGGCGGCCATCAATTTGTGCTGCACCATGCGGATGTCCCTCATGAATTCGAGCTCTCCGTGGCGAGATTGGCCGTGTCGGCCGGTACCACGCCGCGCTTTGTGGCCATGGTGCGGGACGTCACGCGCCGGCAGATGGACCAGGAGATGCTGCGCCTGACGGCCAAGGTGTTTGAGCTCAGCAGCGATGCCTTCGTGGTGACCGATGCGACGGAACGCATCATGATGGTCAACGAGGCGTTTTGCAGGCTGACCGGATTCGCGCGCCATGAGGTCTTGGGCCGGCCAGCCAAGTTGCTGGCCGCCCACCGCGAGGACGACAACTTCGTGCACCTGGTGCGCAACGCCATCCACCTGCAAGGCCATTGGGAAGGTGAGGCGTGGAACCAGCGCAAAGACCGAAGCCGCTATCTGCAGTGGCTGTCGGTGAGCAGCCTGGTGGCGCCCCAAGGGCAGACCAGCCACTACATTGCGGCCTTCCGCGACATCACCCAGCAAAAGCAATCCGAGGAACGCATCCGAAGCCTGGCTTACTTCGACCCCCTCACCGGATTGCCCAATCGGACACTGCTGCAGGAACGAAGCCAGGCGGCCTTGAACACGGCCCGGCGCACCGGGCAGGGCTTTGCCGTTTTCTTCCTGGACATCGATCACTTCAAGAACGTGAACGACTCGCTGGGCCACGGTATCGGAGACCAACTGCTGCTTGAATTTGCCCACCGCCTGCGCGACCTGATCCCTGAGCCCGATACCGTGGCCCGCCTGGGTGGCGATGAGTTCGTGCTGCTGATTGGTCAGGCCCAGGCCACCGAGGCCCAGAAACTCGCTCAGGCGGTGCTGGACCTGGCGACCGAGGCTTTCATCGCGGGGGGGCATGAACTCAACGTGACCTTGTCGATCGGCGTGGCCCTGTTCCCTCTACATGGCACCGACTTCCAGGCCCTGCAACAACGTGCCGATGCCGCGATGTACCGGGCCAAGCGCAGCGGGCGCAATCAATACTGCCTGTTCACCGATGCCATCCAGGCCGATGCCAATCGGGTCCTGATGCTGGAGAACGCCTTGCGCCGGGCGCAGGAACGCGGACAGTTGAGCGTTCACTACCAAGCCCAACTCGACTTGAAGAGCGGTGCAGTGGTGGGCGCAGAGGCCTTGATGCGCTGGAATCACCCGGAGCTGGGCAGCATCTCGCCCGCCGAATTCATTCCGATTGCGGAAGACAGCGGGCTGATTCTGGGCTTGGGGGAATGGGTGTTGCGCACGGCGCTGGGCCAATTGCGTCAGTGGATCGATCGGGGCTTGCCCCCCCTGAGCATGGCCGTGAATGTGTCGGCGGTCCAGTTCCGCCAGCCCCAGTTGCCGGAGCTGGTCAGGCGGGTGGTCGAAGAGGCAGGGGTCGCCCCCCACTTGGTGGGGCTGGAGCTGACCGAGGGCGTGGCACTCGACGACCCCGCGGGGGCCAGTCAGATCATGGACCGCCTGCATGCCCAAGGCATCCGGCTGCTGATCGATGACTTTGGCACAGGCTATTCATCGCTCAGCCAGCTCAGGCGCTTCCAGGTCAGCAAGCTGAAGATCGACCGATCCTTCATCAACGACCTGCAGAACAACCCTGAGGACCGGGCCATCGTGCGTGCCATCATCAGCATGGCCCGGGCCCTGGACATGCTGACCCTGGCAGAGGGGGTGGAAAGCGCGTGGCAAATGGACTTTCTGCGCGAGGAAGGCTGCGAGGAAATCCAGGGCTTTCACTTCAGCCGCCCCTTGCCGGCCGACGCCTTTGAAACATTTGTCAGGCAACACCACCAGACACGGGTGGTCACCGCCGGCTGAACACTGGCCTGAGCGGAGAAGAGGGGCCGCCCCCCAGCCTCAGCCGGCCCGCGCCGCGTCGGCCATCTGATGGGCCAAGGAACTGGCCAGGCCAGCGTCACGGGCTTCCACCATCACACGCAACAACGGTTCCGTGCCACTGGGGCGGATCAGCACCCGCCCCTGACCGGCCAAGGCGGCCTCAGCCTGGGCGATGGCCTGCTTGAGCAGCTCGTTGTTCTGCCAGGTCTGATCCGGCCGCAAGCGGACATTGACCAGGGTCTGGGGGAACAAGGTGACGGGGGCCAACCACTGCGCCAGGGTCCGCCCGCCGCGCACGCAGGCCTGCAACACCTGCAGGGCACTGATCAGGCCGTCTCCCGTGGTGTGGCGGTCCAAGGCCAGCAGGTGCCCGGAGCCTTCGCCACCCAGGGTCCAGCCTTTTTGCTCCAGTTGTTCGAGCACATAGCGGTCACCCACTTTGGCGCGCACAAAATCAACGCCACGCTCGCGCAGCGCCAGCTCGACCGCCATGTTGGTCATCAGGGTACCGACCACACCGGGCACCGGCAGGCCGCGCTCCAGCCTGTCCATGGCGAACAGGTACAGCAACTCATCGCCGTTGTAGAGGCGGCCGGTCGCATCCACCATCTGCAGACGGTCGGCATCCCCATCCAGGGCCACCCCCAGGTCGGCCTGGTTGGCGCGCACGGATCGCACCAGGGCGTCCGGGTGGGTGGCACCCACTTCATGGTTGATGTTGAGACCATCGGGTGTGCAACCCAGCGCAATCACCTCGGCGCCCAACTCATGGAACACCTTGGGCGCAATGTGATAGGCCGCGCCATGGGCGGCATCCACCACGATGCGCAGGCCCTTGAGCGTGAGTTCGTTGGGAAACGTGCTTTTGCAGAACTCGATGTAGCGGCCGGCGGCATCCTCCAGGCGCCGGGTCTTGCCCAGCGAGGCAGAGTCCACCCAGACGGGGGCCTCCTGCAGTGCCGCTTCCACGTCCAGCTCCCAGGCGTCGGGCAACTTGGCGCCCTGGGCGCTGAAAAACTTGATGCCGTTGTCCTGAAAGGGGTTGTGGCTCGCGCTGATGACCACGCCCAGGCTGGCGCGCTGAGCACGGGTCAGGTAAGCCACGCCGGGCGTGGGCAAAGGGCCCAGCAACACCACGTCGACGCCGGCCGAATTGAAGCCCGACTCGAGTGCGCTTTCCAGCATGTAGCCCGAGATGCGCGTGTCCTTGCCGATCAGCACGGTGGGCCGGCTCTCGGTCTGGCGCAGCACCCGGCCCACGGCGTGGGCCAGGCGCAGCACAAAATCGGGGGTGATGGGGGCCTGCCCCACCGTGCCGCGGATGCCATCGGTGCCGAAATACTGTCGTGTCATATCTATCCCTTGTCTCGCCTGATCGGTTTCAGGCCTTTTGTTGAATGCGGGGGGTTTCGGCGTCGCAAACGGCCTGCCAGACCTGCAAGGCAGCCCGGGTCTCCTGCACATCGTGCACACGCACCACCCGGGCGCCCCGGTCCACGGCCAGCACGGCTGCGGTGGTGCTGGGCACCAGGCGCTGCTCCACCGGCAATTGCGTCACAGCCCCCAGCGAAGACTTGCGCGACCAGCCTGCCAGCCAGGGCAGCCCCTGCACGGCCAGTTCGCTTTGCCGCGCCAGCAAGGCGAAATTCTGCTCCACGGTCTTGCCAAAGCCGACCCCGGCATCGAGCACCACCCGTTCTGGGGCAACGCCCAGGGCGAGCAGGCGATCCAGCTCCTGCTGCAAAAAGGCGTTGACCGCGGGAATCACATCGCCCTCCAGGGGTTGCACCTGCATGGTCTGGGGGTCGCGGTGCATGTGCATCAGGCAGACGCCACAGCTGGGATGGCGGGCCACGACCTCACGCGCACCGGGCTGGCGCAAGGCCCAGATGTCGTTGATGACGTCGGCACCCAGGTCCAGCACGGCCTGCATCACTTCGGGCTTGTAGGTATCCACCGAAACCGGCACCCCCAGGTGCACGGCCTCGCGCACCACCGGCAGCACACGGGCCAACTCATCCTGCAGCGACACCGCAGGGCTGCCCGGGCGGGTGGACTCGCCACCAATGTCCAACAGGTCCGCCCCCTGGGCCAGCAGTTGCTCGGCGTGGCGCAAGGCCTGAACCGTGGTGGCGTGTTGCCCGCCATCGGAGAAGGAGTCGGGGGTGACGTTGACGATGCCCATCACCTGGGGGCGACTCAGGTCGATCCGAAAACGCGAAGTCTGCCAAAACATCCAGAAAAGCCGATCCGAAATAGGCAACGGGGCCGGTCAAGGCCCCGTTGGGAAGAAACGCTCAGGGCGTCAAGGAAAGTCAGCGCCCGAAATTCAGGCCGCAGTGGGGGCAGCCGGGGCGGCCTCGGTGTTCACAGCGGGGGTGCCACCGCCACCGCCGTCACCGCCCGAAGGGGTGCGAGGCGTCCAGTCCTTGGGAGGACGGGGGGCCTTGCCGGCCATGATGTCGTCGAGCTGCTCGCCGTCGATGGTTTCCCATTCGAGCAAGGCCTTGGCCATGGCGTGCATCTTGTCGCTGTGCTCTTCGATCAGGCTGCGCGCCAGGGCGTACTGCTGGTCGATGATGCGACGCACCTCGGAGTCGACCTTCTGCATGGTCTGCTCACTCATGTTGGTGGTCTTGGTCACCGAACGGCCCAGGAACACTTCGCCTTCGTTCTCGGCATAGACCATGGGGCCCAGCGATTCGGTCATGCCGTAGCGCATCACCATGTCACGGGCGATCTGCGTGGCACGCTCGAAGTCGTTCGAAGCACCGGTGGTCATCTGGTTCATGAAGACCTCTTCAGCGATGCGGCCGCCAAACAGCATGCTGATCTGGTTCAGCATGTAGTCACGGTCGTAGCTGTAGCGGTCTTGTGCCGGCAGGCTCATGGTCACGCCCAGGGCACGGCCACGCGGGATGATGGTGACCTTGTGCACCGGATCGCATTTGGGCAGCAGCTTGCCGATCAGGGCGTGGCCCGACTCGTGGTAGGCCGTGTTGCGGCGCTCTTCCTCGGGCATGACCATGCTCTTGCGCTCGGGGCCCATGAGGATCTTGTCCTTGGCCTTTTCAAAGTCCTGCATCTCGACGGTGCGGGCATTGCGGCGGGCAGCCATCAGGGCGGCTTCGTTGCACAGGTTGGCCAGGTCAGCGCCGCTCATGCCGGGGGTGCCACGGGCGATGATGCCGGGGTTCACATCCTGGCCGATGGGCACCTTGCGCATGTGCACGTTGAGGATCTGTTCACGGCCACGGATGTCAGGCAGGGTGACGTAGACCTGACGGTCGAAACGCCCCGGGCGCAGCAAGGCGGCGTCCAGGATGTCCGGGCGGTTGGTGGCCGCGACCACGATCACGCCGAGGTTGGTTTCGAAGCCATCCATCTCGACCAGCATCTGGTTCAGGGTCTGTTCGCGCTCGTCATTCCCACCGCCCAGGCCGGCGCCACGCTGGCGGCCGACGGCGTCGATTTCATCAATGAAGATGATGCAAGGGGCGTTTTTCTTGGCGTTCTCGAACATGTCGCGCACGCGGGCTGCGCCCACGCCGACGAACATTTCCACGAAGTCAGAACCCGAAATGCTGAAGAAAGGCACCTTGGCCTCGCCGGCAATCGACTTGGCCAGCAAGGTCTTGCCGGTGCCCGGGGGGCCCACCAGCAGCAGACCGCGCGGAATGCGACCGCCCAGCTTCTGGAACTTCTGCGGGTCTTTCAGGAAGTCGACGACTTCCTTGACTTCTTCCTTGGCCTCGTCACAACCGGCCACATCCGCGAAGGTGACCTGGTTGTTGTTGTCGTCAAGCATGCGTGCCTTGCTCTTACCGAAGCTGAAAGCACCGCCCTTGCCACCGCCCTGCATCTGGCGCATGAAGTACACCCACACGCCGATCAGCAGCAGCATCGGGCCCCAGCTGACCAGCAGGGTCATGAGCAGGGAGCCTTCTTCGCGGGGCTTGACGTCGAACTTGACGTTGTTGTTGATGAGGTCGCCCACCAGGCCACGGTCGAGGTAGGTGGCGGTGGTGCGCAGTTTGCGGTCGTCGGTGGTGACGGCCACGATCTCGGTGCCCCCTTGGCCCTCCTGGATGGTGGCGCTCTTGATGCGGTTGCCACGCACTTCCTCGAGGAAATCGGAGTACCCGACGTAGCCAGCACCCGAACCACCACGCGAGTCGAACTGCTTGAAAACAGTGAACAGCACCATGGCAATCACGAGCCAGACGGCAATTTTCGAAAACCACTGATTATTCAAGCGGGGCTCCAGAAGCGTAAGTCAACGAGGGAAACGTGGGGCCCATTTTAGGCCTTTCAAGTCGGCAGGGGATCTGATTTCTCGATTGCAGCCATAGGGCAAACAAGGGTTTTGACGCAGGAAGACCTGATTTTCTTGATCTGACTCACGGTTTGCCCGGGTTCTTGAGCCCCATGCCGATCAGGAAGGTCTCGGACGATTTGTCGCGCGAGGACTTGGGTTTGAGCGGTTTGACCACCTTGAAGGTCTCCTTGAACAACTGCACCAGTTGCGTGTAGCCACTGCCGTGGAACACCTTGGTGACCAGCGCACCCTCAGGCTTGAGGTGATGCTGCGCGAAATCAATCGCCAGCTCGATCAAATGGGCGATGCGGGCGGCGTCCACGTTTTCGACCCCCGACAGATTGGGTGCCATGTCGGACACCACCACATCGATGGGCCGGCCCTGCACCACGGACTCGAGCTGCGCCAGCACCTCGGCCTCGCGGAAGTCGCCCTGGATGAAGATCACGCCTTCGATGGGCTCCATGGGCAGCAGGTCGAGTGCAATGATGGCGCCATTGAGCTCGCCCACTGCGGCCCCGGCCGGTGACAGCTTGCGCCGCACGTACTGGCTCCAGGCCCCAGGGGTGGAGCCGAGGTCCACCACCAGGTGTCCGGGCTTGATCAAGCCCAGTGTTTCATCGATTTCCTTGAGCTTGTAGGCCGCTCGGGCCCGGTAGCCGTCACGTGCGGCCTGCTTCACGTAGGGGTCGTTGACATGGTCGTTCAACCATGCCTTGTTGACCTTTTTGCTCTTCGTTTTGATCTTCATGTTTCCTTGCCGGCGGCCTGGCCGCCAGGTCACCCTGGTTCTAGGGGCGGCCAAGCCCGATAATACGGCCATGCCCCAAATTCAACTTACACCCGCCGAGCGCCGGGAACAACGGGCCAACGCCCACCACCTCGATCCCGTCGTGCTCATCGGGAGCGATGGTCTCACCCCTGCCGTCCAGAAAGAAGTGGACGCCGCCCTGAATGCCCACGGCCTGATCAAGGTCCGGGTGTTCTCGGACGACCGAGCCAACCGCGAACAGATCTACCAGACCCTGGCCACCGACCTCGGTGCTGCACCGGTGCAACACATCGGCAAGCTGCTGGTGCTGTGGCGCCCGCAAGCCGAAAAGCAACGCCCGGAGGACGAGGACCGCATGCCCGGCCCACGCGACGTCAAGGTGCTGAAATACAGCAAGCGCGCCGGCCACAAGCCCGAGGTCAAGACGCTTCGCGTGCTCGGCAACCAGCGCCTGACAGCGGGTGGCATCGTCAAGCGAGCCAAGCCCAAGCAGACGTCGGTCAAGAAACGCCAGGCCGACTGAGCGCATGAGCCTCGTATCCGACACGGCGGTCACCCCCAAAGGTGACCGCCACGTCATCTGCATGAAATGGGGCACGAAATACGGCCCCGAATACGTCAACAGGCTTTACGCCATGGTGCGCCGCCATCTGAGCGGCCCCTTCAATTTTGTCTGCCTGACCGACAATGCGGCCGGCATCCGACCTGAGGTCCAGTGCCTGTCCATCCCTGCGCTTGATCTGCCTGCCGGCATTCCGGAGCGCGGCTGGACCAAGCTGGCCACCTTCAGCGCCGACCTGCATGGCCTGCGGGGCACCGCCCTCTTCCTCGATGTGGACGTGGTCGTCACGGGCTCGCTGGATGCGTTTTTCACCCAGCCTGGCGAGTTCCTGATCATCCACGACTACAAGCGCCCGTGGCGCATCACCGGAAACTCCTCAGTCTACCGCTTCGAGCTGGGGGCGCACCCGGACGTGTTGACGTACTTCAGAGGCCATTTCGACCAGATCCGCCAGCAGTTCCGCAACGAACAGGCCTACCTGTCCGACTTTCTGCATCGCCAGGGCAAGCTGGCCTACTGGCCGGCAGATTGGTGCCCCAGCTTCAAATACCACTGCATTCCCGCCTGGCCCAGCAATTACTGGAAGGCGCCCTTTGTTCCCCAGGGGGCACGCGTGGTGATCTTTCACGGCGAATGCAACCCGCCTGACGCCTTGGCGGGCCGCCGCAACCGGCGCTTTCGCCACATCCAGCCCGCCACCTGGGTGGCCGATCACTGGCACGAGTGAACACGGTGCGTGCTCGGCAAACCACCCATTCAGGTGGTTTGCCCACGTGCCTCGCCAGGCCCTCCACTGAGGCGCCAGAACAGCACCCCCACCAGCACCCACTGCAGCAGGTACAAGCCGCTGCCCAATGAGTGCCACAGCTTGAGATTGTCTCGGGCCACGATGCGGGGTGCCACGCCGAACTCGGAGACCAAGGCACACAGCATGGCGGCCAGCACCAGGCCCAGCAAGGCCGTCGGCCATGCCGGTGCCTCAGTACCCCCATCATTCGACGGGCGCAGCAGCATCAGCAGCAACAGACCACTGAGCGTTCCCACCCAGGTCTGGGCAGAGAACAGATGCGCCGCCATGCCGCCGGCCACCGCCGGGGTGCCCAATTTGGCGAACAGCAAGGGCACGACCATGAAGCCGACCGCACTCAGGCTGCCCCACCACAGGCCTGCCAGCAAAAGAGGCAGACGCGCCCGGAGTCGCTGAGGCCAGGTGCTCATCACAGGTAGTGCACCGCCACCACTTCGTAGCGCTTGATGCCGCCTGGTGCCTGCACCTCGGCCACATCGCCCTCTTCCTTGCCGATCAGGGCGCGCGCGATCGGGCTGGAGACGTTGATCAGGCCCTGCTTGAGATCGGCCTCGTCCTCACCCACGATCTGGTATTTCACGGCATCGCCGGTGGCCTCATCTTCGAGCTCCACCGTGGAGCCGAACACCACACGGCCGCCTGCATCCAGGGCCGACGGGTCGATGATCTGGGCGGCCGACAGCTTGCCTTCGATTTCCTGGATCCGGCCTTCGATGAAGCCCTGACGGTCTTTGGCAGCTTCGTACTCGGCGTTTTCGCTCAGGTCACCTTGGGCACGCGCCTCGGCGATGGCATTGATGACCCAGGGACGGTCAACAGTCTTGAGGCGGTGCAGCTCTTCCTTGAGCTTTTCAGCGCCACGCTTGGTGATGGGGATGGTAGCCATAGGGTTACTCCGTCATTTTTTCTTCGAAGTCTGCCTCACTGACACGGCAGGCTGGCAGGGCACAAAAGCAAACCGCCGCACGTTGCCGCGCGGCGGTTTCATTTCAGCGGTGGATTATGCCGCGATTAAAGCCGGCGACTCAGACCGCCGTCAACTGCGCATGCAGCTCCTGCACCGAATACACGTCCAGGTTGTCCATGTACTTCATGCCTTCGACAGCCGCCTCGGCGCCTGCGATGGTGGTGAAGGTGGTGACACGGGCCAGCAAGGAGCTGGTGCGGATCTGACGCGAATCAGCGATGGCATTGCGGCGCTCTTCCACCGTGTTGATGACCAGAGCAATCTCGTTGTTCTTGATCATGTCGACAATGTGCGGACGGCCTTCGGTGACCTTGTTCACCGTCACGCAGGCCACGCCTGCGGCGGTGATGGCCGCGGCCGTGCCCTTGGTGGCGACCAGTTCGAAGCCTTGTGCCACCAGTTGGCGGGCCACTTCGACGGCACGCGCCTTGTCGTTGTTCTTCACGGTCAGGAAGGCCTTGCCCGAGCGCGGCAGCTTGGTGCCGGCGCCCAGTTGGCTCTTGACGAAAGCCTCGCCAAAGGTCTTGCCCACGCCCATCACCTCGCCGGTGGACTTCATCTCCGGCCCGAGGATGGTGTCCACACCCGGGAACTTGACGAAGGGGAACACGGCCTCCTTGACGCTGAAGTAAGGCGGGGTCACCTCATCGGTGATGCCTTGCGAGGCCAGGGACTGGCCCGCCATGCAACGTGCAGCCACCTTGGCCAGCTGGATGCCGGTGGCCTTGGACACGAAGGGCACGGTGCGCGAGGCACGCGGGTTCACTTCGAGCACGTAGATCACGTCTTGGCCGTCGATGTGCTGGATGGCGAACTGAACGTTCATCAGGCCCACCACATTCAGCGAAGCAGCCATGGCCCGGGTCTGACGCTTGATCTCGGACACGGTCTCGGCGCTGAGGCTGTACGGCGGCAGCGAGCAGGCGGAGTCACCGCTGTGCACGCCGGCCTGTTCGATGTGCTCCATCACGCCACCGATGAAGGTCTTGCCTTCAGGGTCGCGCAGGCAGTCGACATCGCACTCGATGGCATCGTTCAGGAAGCGGTCCAGCAGCACCGGCGAATCGTTGCTCACCTTGACGGCTTCGCGCATGTAGCGCTCCAGGTCGCGCTGCTCGTGCACGATTTCCATCGCCCGGCCACCCAGCACGTAGCTGGGGCGCACCACCAGGGGGTAGCCCAGGGCGGCCGCCTTCTCGAGGGCTTCGGGCTCGGTGCGGGCCGTGGCGTTGGGCGGCTGACGCAGACCCAGGTCTTGCAGCAGCTTCTGGAAACGCTCGCGGTCTTCGGCGGCATCGATCATGTCAGGGCTGGTGCCGATGATGGGCACACCCTCGGCCTCCAGGCCCAGAGCCAGCTTCAGCGGGGTCTGGCCACCGTACTGAACGATGACACCGGCCGGCTTTTCCTTGTCGACGATCTCGAGCACGTCTTCCAGCGTCAGGGGCTCGAAGTACAGGCGGTCGGAGGTGTCGTAGTCGGTCGAGACGGTTTCGGGGTTGCAGTTGACCATGATGGTTTCATAGCCGTCCTCGCGCATGGCGAGGGCCGCATGAACGCAGCAGTAGTCGAACTCGATGCCCTGGCCGATGCGGTTCGGACCACCACCCAGCACCATGATCTTCTTCTTGTTGGTGGGCTCGGCTTCGCACTCGTCCTCGTAGGAGGAATACAGATAGGCCGTGTCGGTGGCGAACTCGGCAGCGCAGGTGTCCACGCGCTTGTACACCGGGCGCACGTTCAGGGCCTTGCGGGTATCGCGGATGGCCTTCTCAGACACCTTGAGCAGCTTGGCCAGGCGGCGGTCCGAGAAGCCCTTTTTCTTCAGACTGCGCAGGGTGCCGGCGTCGATCGAGGCCAGGGCGGCATCGCCCTTTTCGGCGGCGAGCTTGTCCAGCTCGAGTTCGATCTTGACGATCTCTTCGATCTGCACCAGGAACCAGCGGTCGATCTTGGTCAGGTCGAACACTTCTTCCACGCTCAAACCCATGGCGAAAGCGTCGCCCACGTACCAGATGCGCTCGGGGCCGGGCTCGCCCAGCTCTTTTTCGAGCACTTCGCGGTCCTGGGTCTTTTCGTTCATGCCGTCCACGCCGACCTCCAGGCCGCGCAGGGCTTTCTGGAACGACTCCTGGAAGGTGCGACCCATGGCCATCACCTCGCCCACCGACTTCATCTGGGTGGTCAGGCGGCTGTCAGCCGTGGGGAACTTCTCGAAGGCAAAACGCGGGATCTTGGTGACCACGTAGTCGATGCTGGGCTCGAAGCTGGCCGGGGTGGCACCGCCGGTGATTTCGTTGCGCAGTTCATCGAGCGTGTAGCCGACGGCCAGCTTGGCCGCCACCTTGGCGATCGGGAAGCCGGTGGCCTTGGAAGCCAGCGCCGAGGAACGAGACACCCGTGGGTTCATCTCGATCACGATCATGCGGCCATCCTTGGGGTTGACCGAGAACTGGACGTTCGAGCCGCCCGTGTCCACGCCGATCTCACGCAGCACCGCCAGCGAGGCGTTGCGCATGATCTGGTATTCCTTGTCGGTCAGGGTCTGGGCCGGGGCCACGGTGATCGAGTCGCCGGTGTGCACGCCCATGGGGTCCAGGTTCTCGATCGAGCACACGATGATGCAGTTGTCCGCCTTGTCGCGGACCACTTCCATCTCGTACTCTTTCCAGCCCAGCAGAGATTCTTCGATCAGCAGCTCATTGGTCGGAGAGGCCTCCAGGCCGCGCTTGCAGATGATCTCGAATTCTTCAGCGTTGTAGGCAATACCGCCACCGGTGCCGCCCAGCGTGAAGCTGGGGCGGATCACGGTCGGGAAGCCCACGGACTTCTGCACTGCCCAGGCCTCATCCATGCTGTGCGCAATACCCGAACGGGCCGAACCCAGACCGATCTTGGTCATGGCGTCCTTGAACTTCAGACGGTCTTCGGCCTTGTCGATGGCCTCGGGCGTGGCGCCGATGAGCTCCACCTTGTACTTGTCGAGCACGCCGTTGTGCCACAGGTCCAGGGCGCAGTTCAGCGCGGTCTGGCCACCCATGGTGGGCAGGATCGCGTCGGGGCGCTCCTTGGCAATGATCTTCTCGACCGTCTGCCAGGTGATGGGCTCGATGTAGGTGACGTCGGCGGTGGCCGGGTCGGTCATGATCGTGGCAGGGTTGCTGTTGATCAGGATGACCTTGTAGCCCTCTTCGCGCAGGGCCTTGCAGGCCTGCACGCCAGAGTAGTCGAACTCACAGGCCTGACCGATGATGATCGGGCCGGCGCCAATGATCAGGATGCTTTTGAGGTCTGAACGCTTAGGCATTTTTGTGTTGCTCCATCAGTGCCGTGAAGCGGTCAAAGAGGTACGAGATGTCGTGCGGACCGGGCGACGCTTCGGGGTGACCCTGGAAGCAGAAGGCCGGCTTGTCGGTGCGGGTCAAACCTTGCAGCGTGTTGTCGAACAGGCTGATGTGCGTGGCGCGCAGGTTGGCCGGCAATGTCTTTTCGTCGACGGCAAAACCGTGGTTCTGGCTGGTGATGCTGACGCGGCCGGTGTCCAGGTCTTTCACCGGGTGGTTGGCACCGTGGTGGCCGAACTTCATCTTGAAGGTCTTGGCACCCGAGGCCAGGGCCATGATCTGATGCCCCAGGCAGATGCCGAAGGTCGGAATACCGGTTTCGATCAACTCGCGGGCCGCTGCAATCGCGTAGTCGCAAGGCTCCGGGTCGCCAGGGCCGTTGGACAGGAAGATACCGTCAGGCTGGTGCTTGAGCACTTCGGCCGCCGGGGTCTGCGCCGGCACCACCGTGACCTTGCAGCCGCGTTCGGCCAGCATGCGCAGGATGTTCTTCTTGACGCCAAAGTCATAGGCCACGACATGGAACTTCGGCTCGGCTTGCACGCCATAGCCGCTGCCCAGCTTCCACTCGGTCTGGGTCCAGTCGTAGGCGGCCGGCACCGTGACCACCCGGGCCAGGTCCAGGCCTGCCATGCTCGGTGCCCCCTGAGCCGCAGCCACCGCTTGATCGATCAGCGCCTGGGTCACTTCCTGACCGGCTGCCAGACCGACGATGGCACCGTTCTGAGCACCCTTGCTGCGCAACAGGCGGGTCAGCTTGCGGGTGTCGATGTTGGCAATCGCCACCGTGCCTTCGCGCTGCAGGTAAGCCGACAGCGTCATGGACATGCGGAAATTGGATGCCAGCAAAGGCAGGTCTTTGATGATCAGGCCAGCGGCGTGGACTTTCTCAGCTTCGACGTCTTCCTCATTGACGCCATAGTTGCCAATGTGCGGATACGTGAGCGTCACGATCTGCTGGCAATAGCTGGGGTCGGTGAGGATTTCCTGGTAGCCGGTGATGGCGGTGTTGAACACCACTTCGCCGACCGTGGAGCCGGGGGCTCCGATCGAGTTGCCAATAAAGACCGTGCCGTCTGCGAGCGCCAGGATGGCGGGCGGGAAGTTTCCCTGTTGAGACAAAAGCACTGGGTTCTCCGGGTTGGTTACGGGTACGCCCAAGCGGATTCCGACGAGTTGCCTCTGTGGATGTGCTTTTGGAGGGAATGGCTGGAATGCGCTAGGCGTGGGGTGTTGCGTGAAAGCCTCTCATTATAGCTGATCGGCGGCGCAACTGACGCGAAGTTGACAACCCACGCCCTTTTTGAGGTAGGTATTTTTTCAGCAACGCATCTCAAACCAGCCGGCGAAGCTGGCCGCCGGTCAGCTTTTCACGGCCGACAAGGCGCTGGCGTGCAGGCAGATGGCTGCAGCCGCTGCCACATTCAAGGATTCCTCGCCGCCTGGCTGCCCGATGCGCACCGACAGCTCGGCACGCGCCATCAGCGCCTCACACACGCCCTGCCCCTCGTGCCCCATGGCCCAGGCACAAGGCCAGGGCAATGGCTGATGCTGGATCAAGGCCCCCTGGTGAGAGCTGGTGACAATCAAAGGCACCTTGAGCTCGACCACCTGCTCGATGGACAGACCCTCGATCAGATCCAAGGCAAAGTGCGCACCCATGCCCGCCCGCAGGACCTTGGGCGACCACAAAGCCGCCGTTCCTTTGAGGGCCAGCACCTGCTTGAACCCGAAGGCCGCCGCGCTGCGCAGGATGGAGCCGACATTGCCGGCATCCTGCACCCGGTCCAGCACCACGGTGGGTGCGGTGGCGTGAACGGCAGACTGCGCCGGCAAATCCATCACAAAGGCCATAGGCGCCGGAGACTCCAGGCCGCTGAGGTCTTTGAACAAGGCATCGGGCAGCACCAGATTGCGCTGCGCGTGGGCAGCCCAGGATGCCCCGTCACGCTCCCAGAACGTCTCGGCATAAACGCCCAGCGCCGGGCGCAGGCCGCGCTGCAAGGCGGCACGGGCCAGGTGATCGCCCTCGAGCCAGACCCGGCCCTGCTTGCGGTAGGCGGTACTGTCCTGGGTGAGGCGGCGCAACTCCTTGAGTTGCGGGTTGTCACGTGAAGTGATGGGGGTGAAATTGGCGTTCTGAGTCACAGGCTACATTGTCGCGCACCCGCCAGGGCCTGCGCCTCACGCACCGGGGCGAATGAGTGCCTGTGCTGCGGGCAGGGGCCCTGCTCACGCAGCGCCGCCAGGTGCGCAGCAGTGCCATAGCCCTTGTGCGAGTCAAAGCCATAGGCCGGGTACTGCTGGTGGTACTGCTGGCACCAGCGGTCACGGTGCACCTTGGCCAGGATGGAGGCCGCCGAAATGGCCGGGATCAGGGAATCGCCCTTGACCACCGCTTCGGCCAACACATCGAGCCGTGGCAACTGGTTGCCATCCACCAACACCTTGACGGGCTTGAGCCGCAAACCCTCGACGGCGCGGCGCATCGCCAACAGGGTCGCCTGCAGGATGTTGAGGCGATCGATCTCCTCGACCGAAGCCTCGGCAATCGAACAACACAAGGCCTTGGCCCGGATCTCGTCAAACAGCTTTTCGCGCCGCGCCGCTGTGAGCTTCTTGGAATCAGCCAGGCCCTGGATGGGCCGCAACTCATCCAGGATGACTGCCGCAGCCACCACCGGGCCCGCCAGCGGACCACGCCCCGCCTCATCGACACCGGCCTGCAAGCCGGGGGGATCCCAGAGCAGCGTGGATTGTTCAGCGTGCAAGAAGCTTCTCGATCGCATCGGTGGCCAGGCGAGCGGTGTCGCGTTGAAGGGTTTGGTGCAATTGAAGGAAATGGGCTTGCAGATCGACGACCTTGGCCGGGTTGTCCAGCCAATCGCCCACCGCCGCCGCGAGCGCCGGGGGCGTTGCCGCCTCTTGCAGCAACTCGGGCACCACAAAGTCGCGGGCCAGGATGTTGGGCAGACCCACCCAGGGCTGCAGCTTCTTGCCCTTCATGATCTGCCAGCTCAACCAAGGCATGTTGTAGGCGATCACCATCGGGCGCTTGAACAAGGCCGCCTCCAGCGTCGCCGTTCCGCTGGCAATCAGCGTCACGTCGCACGCCGCCAACGCCGCGTGGGACTGCCCCTCCAGCACGGTCAACACGCCCCCGGCATCCGTGGTCAGACCAGCGCGACGGGCCGCCGCCTCCACCTCGGCACGCAGCGCGGGCAAGGTGGGCAACACAAAATGAAGGTCGGGGTAACGCGCCCGCAACAAGCCAGCCGCAGCCATGAAGCGATCGGCGAGGTAACGCACCTCGGAGCGCCGACTGCCCGGCAGCAAGGCCACGATGCGACCATCCTGCGGCAGGCCCAGTTGGCGCCGAGCGGCCGCACGATCAGGCTCCAGCGGAATCATGTTGGCAATCGGGTGGCCGACATAGGTGGCCGCCACACCATGTGCCGCCAGAAGCTCGGGCTCGAAAGGAAAGATGCACAGCACGTGGTCAGCCGCGCGGCGCAGCTTCTCCACCTTCTTGGCCCGCCAGGCCCAGAAAGACGGACTGACAAAATGCACCGTGGGGATCCCGGCTTCGCGCAGGCGGATTTCCAGATCGAAATTGAAGTCAGGCGCATCCACCCCCACGAACACATCGGGGCGATCGGCCAGCAGGCGGTCACCCAGGGCCCGACGCATGGCCAGCAGCTCACGCAGATGAGGCAGCACCTCGACATAGCCGCGAACGGCCAGGCGCGCCTGTGGCCACCAAGCCTCAAAGCCTCGCTGGGCCATCGCAGGCCCACCGATGCCCTGCGCCGTCAGCGCCGGCCAACGGGCCTTCAGGCCATCGAGCAGCAAGGCTGCCAACAGGTCACCGGACGCCTCGCCGGTCACCATGGCGAAACGCGGATCCATGGTCACTTCGGGGTCAGCGCACGATGCCGCGGTTGGGCGGCGTCTGCTCAAGGAAGCCCAGCATCATCTGCACATCGGCAGCCGCCTCGGGATGCGTCTCGGTGAGGCGCGAGATCTCGGTGCAGGACTGCTCCAGCGACAGATTGCTGCGGTAAAGCAGCTTGTGCATCGAGCGCACGGCAGCCATGCGCTCGGCCGAGAAGCCACGCCGGCGCAAGCCCTCGAAATTCATTGAGCGCGCTTCTGCAGGCTGCCCCTGGCACATGACAAAGGGCGGCAGATCGGCAAAGAGCAGCGAAGACATCGCCGTCATGCTGTGGGCACCGATGCGCACAAACTGATGGACCACCGTGAAGGCCCCGAAGATCACCCAGTCTTCAACTTTCACATGCCCGGCGATACCTGCGTTGTTGGCGAAGATGGTGTTGTTGCCGACTTCGCAATCATGGGCGATGTGCACATAGGCCATGATCCAGTTGTCGTGCCCGATCCGGGTCACCCCTCCACCACCGGGCGAGCCGATGTTGAAGGTGCAGAACTCGCGAATGGTGTTGCGGTCGCCAATGAACAACTCGCAGGGCTCGTTGTCGTATTTCTTGTCCTGCGGGATCGCCCCCAACGAATTGAACTGGAAGATGCGGTTGTCGCAACCGATCGTGGTGTTGCCCTCGATCACGCAATGCGCACCGATCGTGGTGCCCGCACCAATGATCACGTCCGGCCCGATGATGGTGTAAGGCCCCACCGTGACCGAGCTGTCGAGCTCGGCTGCGGGGTCTACGATGGCGGTGGGATGGATTTGGGCCATGGCGTGCTCCGGGGCTTGATCAGGCAATGGTGCGCATGGTGCACATGAGTTCGGCTTCGCAGGCCACCTCTTCACCGACGCGGGTGACGCCCTTGAACTTGAAGATACCGGCCTTCATGCGCTCCAAGGACACATCCATGATCAGTTGATCGCCCGGCTCGACGGGGCGCTTGAAACGTGCACCGTCAATGCCGGCAAAGTAGTACACCGTCTTGTCATCGGGCGTGACGCCCAAGGTATCAAACGCCAACAAGGCGGCGGCCTGGGCCATGGCTTCGAGCATCAGCACGCCCGGCATCACCGGACGGTGCGGGAAGTGGCCCATGAAATACGGCTCGTTGATCGACACGTTCTTCAAGGCCTTGATGGTCTTGCCCTTTTCAACCGACAGCACCCGATCCACCAGCAAGATGGGGTAACGGTGGGGCAGTTGCTTGAGGATTTGATGGATGTCCAACATGGGGTACTTTATGAATTCGATTCTTGTTTTAAAGCCTCAAGCGCCTTGATGCGCTCGCGAAGGCCGTGAAGTTGCTTGAGGGTGGCCGCATTTTTCTCCCACTGACGGTTATCGTCCAGAGGAAACACGCCAGTGTACTGGCCCGGCTTGAGCAAGGAACGGGTCACCACCGAGGCCGCCGAAATGTGAACATGGTCTGCCAGCGTGAGGTGCCCCAGCACCACGGCCCCGCCCCCCACCGTGCAATGCGCCCCGATGGTGGCACTGCCCGCCACGCCCACGCAACCTGCCAGCGCCGAGTGCGCCCCGATGCGGACGTTGTGGCCGATCTGGATCAGGTTGTCCAGCTTCACGCCGTCCGCCAGCACCGTGTCATCCAACGCGCCGCGGTCAATGCAGGTGTTGGCGCCAATCTCCACATCGTTGCCGATGCGCACCGCCCCCAACTGCTCGATCTTTTCCCAAACACCATCCACCGGTGCAAAGCCGAAGCCATCGGCACCGATGACCACGCCCGGATGAAGAATGCAGCGCTCGCCGATCGAACACCCCTCTCCCACCGTGACGCGGGAGTAGAGCAAGGTGTCGGCACCGATGCGAGCGCCTCGCTCGATCACGCACAGGGCACCAATGCGGGCGCTGGGGTGCACCTCTGCCTCGGGATCGATCACGGCACTGGGATGGACACGGGTGGTGCCTGCGGGGCGCGTGACCTGCTTCCAGAAACGGGTCAGCCGGGCGAAGTACAGGTAGGGCTGATCGGTGACGATGCAGGCCCCCCGCTCACTGGCCGCCGCACGGAAAGCGGGCGCCACGATCACGCAACCAGCCTTTGTCAGAGACAACTGCTGCTGGTATTTGGGGTGGCTCAGAAAACTGATGGCGTCGGCCGCGGCCGACTCCAGCGGGGAGATGCGGGCCATGCCCAGCGACGGGTCTCCGATGAGTTCGCCGCCGAGTGCCTCAACAATCTGCCCCAGATGCAGGACCATGCCTGTCACCCGGCTCACTTGCCCGTGCTGCCCGAGGCTGCGCTGGCAGCATTCAAAGCCTTGATCACCTTGTCAGTGATGTCGTGCTTGGGGTTGATGTAGATGGCTTCTTGCAGGATGACGTCGTACTTTTCAGTCTCGGCAACTTGCTTGACCACCTTGTTGGCGCGATCGATGACCTGCTGCAACTCTTCGTTCTTGCGGGTGTTCAGGTCTTCCTGGAACTCACGGCTCTTGCGCTGGAAGTCGCGGTCTTGATCAACCAGTTGCTTCTGACGGCTTGTGCGCTGCGTCTCGGACAACGTAGGCGCCTCGCGCTCGAACTTGTCAGACGCCGTCTTCAGTGCATTGCGCTGATCGACCAATTCTTTTTCACGCTTGGCAAACTCAGCTTCGAGTTTGGCCTGGGCCGACTTGGCCATGTTCGCTTCGCGAAAGATGCGGTCGGTATTGACGAAACCGGCGCGGAAGTCTTCGGCCATGACCGGAGCAGCAGCGAACGCGGAGGCACCCAGCACTGCGGCCAGGGCCCATTGACGAGAAATGGATTTCATTAGAAAGACGTTCCGATCTGGAATTGCAATCTCTGGATTCTATCGCCAGGGAACTTGCGTACCGGGTTGGCAATGGCAAAACGCAGAGGCCCCATGGGAGATACCCAGCTCAGGCCCACCCCCACCGAGGTGCGGAGCTGGCTGGAGGTGATTTTTTCGTTCTCACCAAAAATGTTACCAACATCGGTGAAACCGAAGACTCGGAGGGTGCGGTCATTGCCGGCACCCGGGAAGGGCGCGGTGACTTCAGCGTTGAACACCACTTTCTTGGCGCCACCGACAATGGCGCCTGTCACATCGTGCGGGCCCAGGGTACCCTGGTCAAAGCCCCGGACCGAGCCCAGACCACCGCCATAGAAATTCTTGAACACCGGGAAGGGCCGACCGCCCAACCCCTTGCCGAGACCGACCTCACCATTGAATGCAAAGGTGAACTTCTTGGTGATGGGCACGTACTGCTGGTACTGGTAGTTGTTGCGGGTGTATCGGGCGTCACCGATCAGGCCCAACTCGGAATTGAAGCGCTGGTAGCGACCGCTGTTGGGCGCCAGGGCGCTGTCCCGATCATCGCGCGACCAGCCCAGCGTCAGAGGGGCAGCCCAGCTGGTGTAGCCATAGGTTTCCGCGTAGGTCAGATAGGCCGCCGGAATGTTGGTACCGGCTTGAATCGTGGTCTGCTCGGCGTTCATGCCGACAAACACGCGATCGGTCTCACTGAACGGGATACCGAAGCGCAAGCCCGCTCCGGTGGTCAGCAGGCGGTAGTTGCCGCCCTGATCCGCGTAGGGACGCAGTGCGCGGTGGTAAAGATCGATGGTGCGAGAGATGCCATCGACCGTGAAGTAGGGGTCGGTCGCATTCACCGAGATGACGCGGTTGTACTTGCTGGTGTTGATCTCGAAACCCAGGTAGTTGCCCGAGCCGAACACGTTTTCATTGCGGATGCTGAACGACAGCGATACCCGCTCCGCGCTCGAAAAACCGGCACCCAGCTGAATGCTGCCCGCTGGCTTCTCGGTCACATTGATGACCAGATCGACCTGGTCTGGAGAGCCAGGCACCTCTTGGGTTTCGATGTTGACGTCTTTGAAGAAGCCCAGGCGGTCCACCCGGTCACGCGACAGCTTGATGCGGTCCCCGTCGTACCAGGAGGCCTCAAACTGCCGGAACTCGCGACGCACCACCTCGTCACGCGTGCGGCCATTGCCTGTCACATGGATGCGACGGACGTAAGCCCGGCGCGCGGGCTCTGCAGCCAGGACAAAGGACACACGATTGGTGCTGCGATCGATTTCCGGCCGCACTTCAACCCGTGCGAAGGCGAAACCAAAATTACCGAAGTAATCGGAAAACGCCTTGCTGGTATGGGCCACATCGTCAGCGTTGTAGGGCTCACCCACCTTGATCGAGACCAGCGACTTGAATTCGTCTTCCTTGCCCAGGAAATCGCCTTCCAGCTTGACACCAGACACCACAAAGCGCTCGCCCTCGGTCACGTTGATGGTGATGGAGATGTCTTTCTTGTCGGGCGAAATGGCCACCTGGGTCGAGTCGATGCGGAACTCGAGGTAGCCACGCGCCAGGTAATAGGAGCGCAGGGTTTCCAGATCAGCATTGAGCTTGGCCCGGGCATAGCGATCGGACTTGGTATACCAGCTCAGCCATCCACCGGTGTCCAGATCGAACAGGCCGCGCAGGGTGGATTCGCTGAAGGCCTTGTTGCCCACCACCTGGATGTCCTTGATCTTGGCGGGCTCGCCCTCCACCACCGAGAAGGTCAGATTGACACGGTTGCGCTCGATCGGCGTGACCGTGGTCACCACTTCAGCACCGTAAAGGCTGCGGCTGATGTATTGACGCTTGAGTTCCTGCTCGGCCCGGTCGGCCAGCGCCTTGTCAAAGGGACGCCCCTCAGCCAGACCCACATCGCGCATGGCCTTTTTCAGGGTGTCCTTGTCGAACTCCTTGGTGCCGACAAATTCGACCTCGGCCACCGTGGGCCGCTCTTCAACGACCACGACCAGCACATCGCCATTGGCTTCCAGGCGCACGTCCTTGAAAAGGCCCAGTGCGAACAGCGCACGGATGGCTGCGGAGCCCTTGTCATCGTTGTAGGTCTCACCCACCCGGAAGGGCAGCGACGCGAAGATGGTTCCGGGCTCAACCCGTTGGAGGCCTTCAACGCGGATATCACGCACCGTGAAGGGGTCGACGGCCCAGGCGTGCGAGGCTACCAGGAGGGTCGTCACTGCAGCCACAGTGCGCAGGCAAAAACGGGAGAGATGTTTGTTCATGAATGAGCGCGTGCCGCAGCGCCAGGCGCTGCGACCACAAGGTTAACCAAAGAGCCGGGTGACGTCGTTGAAGAACGCGACGGACATCATGGCCATCAGCAGGGCGATCCCCCCCCGCTGCAGCCGCTCCATCCAGGCATCGGACACGGCCTTGCCGGTCACTGCCTCCCAAAGATAATACATCAGGTGTCCACCGTCCAAGACCGGCAGGGGAAGCAGGTTCAGCACACCCAGGCTCACGCTGATCAATGCCAAAAACACAAGGTACTGGCTCAAGCCCAGGCTGGCCGACTTGCCGGCGTAGTCTGCGATGGTGAGCGGGCCACTGATGTTGCGAATCGAGGCCTCGCCGATCACCATGCGCCCCATCATGCGCAAGGTCAGTGATGACACCTCCCAGGTCTTGACGGCACCGCGCCAAAGCCCATCGACGGGCCCCATGCGCACGGTCACAAATTCAGGCGGTGCGCCTATCATGGCGCCCACGCGGGCCACCCGGCCATCGCGCCCGTCCGACTGCATCTCGGGCGTCATCTCCAGGGTGCGCATCACCCCCGCCTGCTCGACGCGCCAGGTCTGGGCCATGGGCACGCCCTGCACCACAGAGGAACGGATCAATTCACGCAACTGCTGCCCATCGACGATGGGGGTATTGCCAATCTGGTGAACCAGATCACCCCGGCGCAAGCCACCCCGCTCCGCAGGGCTGCCCGGCATCACATCACCCACCTCGGGGCGGGTCCAGGGCCCCATCAGACCGATGCGGCGGAAGAGCTGGGCATCCGCCTCCTTGACCTGAACCTGAGACAGAGGCAGCAGGTAGTCGCGGGTGCCGGCATGCTCGCCCAAGGCCACTTCAAGCTGCACATCACGGCCATTGAGGGCGGCCTGCGTCAGCAGCCAGCGCAAGTCCTCGAAGGAGGTCACCGCCTCCAGTTCCTCTCCAACCAGTGCCGCACGTCGAACGGTTTCGCCGCCTTGCAAGCCAGCCTGGGCCGCAATCGACCCCTGCACAGGGCTGGCCAGGATCGCGGCAGGCTCCTCGACACCCGTCCAGTTCACCACCGTGTACAAAAAGACGGCAAGCAGCAGGTTGGCCACCGGGCCTGCAGCCACCACGGCAGCACGCTTGAACAAGGGCTGGGCATTGAATGCCAGGTGTCGCTCAGACGCGTCCACGGGCGCCTCGCGCTCGTCCAGCATGCGCACATAGCCGCCCAAGGGGAATGCGCTCAGCACAAATTCGGTCGGCGAACCCTTGGGCTGCCATCGCCAAAGCACCGTGCCAAACCCGATCGAAAAGCGGAGCACCTTGATGCCGCAGGCCACGGCGACACGGTAGTGGCCGTACTCGTGCACCGCAATCAGCACGCCCAAGGCCAGGAGAAAAGCCAACACGGTCATCAACATCAGGGCTCCTTGGCCTTCAAGCCTGCAGGCGCTGCGCCGCCCGCTCAGCGACTTCACGCGCGCGGGCATCGAGCAACAGCAGTTCATCCAGTGTGGCCGGCTGCTGGGGCAACACGGCCGCCAGGGTTTCCAGGTTCACGTGGTGGATCTGGTCAAACCGGATGCGCCGGTCCAGAAAAGCCTGAACCGCCACCTCGTTGGCTGCATTGAGCACAGCCGCGGTCCCGGCGGGGCCCTCCAAGGCGTCCCAGGCCAGCTGCAGGCCAGGGAAACGGGCAGGATCGGGCGGCTCGAAGGTCATGGCCGGCAGGGACGTGAAGTCGAGATGGGCGGCGCCACTGTCGATGCGCTCGGGCCAGGCCAATCCGTAAGCGATCGGGGCGCGCATATCAGGCACGCCGAGCTGGGCCACCACCGAGGTATCGTGGTACTGGACCATCGAATGCACGATGCTCTGCGGATGGATCACCACTTCGATGCGGCGGGGCGCCAAACCGAACAGGTAGCGGGCCTCGATCACCTCGAGAGCCTTGTTCATCATGGTGGCGGAGTCGACCGAAATCTTGCGCCCCATCGACCAGTTGGGATGGGCACAGGCCTGCTCGGGCGTCACCTCCCGCAGGGTCTGGGGATCGCGCGTCCGGAAAGGGCCGCCGGAAGCCGTCAAGATGATCTTGCGCACCCTGCGATCCCAGGTGGAGGCATCATCCGGCAGGGATTGGAAGATGGCCGAGTGTTCGCTGTCGATCGGCAGCAGCACCGCCCCACCCTCGCGCACGGCCTGCAGAAAGACCTCGGCGCCCACCACCAGGGCCTCCTTGTTGGCCAGCATGAGGCGCTTGCCGGCCCGCGCTGCCGCCAAGCAGGGCGCGAGGCCTGCAGCGCCCACAATGGCGGCCATCACGGCATCCACCTCAGGATGGGCCGACACGGCCTCGATGGCCTGAGCGCCCCACAAGACCTCCACCGCCAGGCCCTCGGCCTGCACCCGCTCGGCCAACTGTCGGCCATGGGCCTCACTGGCCATCACGGCGAACCGGGGCCGGAAGCTGGCGCATTGCTTGAGCATCAGCTCGACCTGCGTCGCAGCCGTGAGGGCGAACACTTCATAGCGTTCGGGGTGGCGCGCCATCACGTCCAACGTGCTTTGGCCGATCGAACCGGTCGATCCCAGAATGGTGATGCGTTGTGTCATGTCTTCAAATCAGAGTGCTCAGCATCATGGCGAGCGGCAAAGTAGGCAACAGGGCGTCGACGCGGTCAAGCACCCCGCCATGGCCTGGCAACAAACCACTGCTGTCCTTGGCGCCCACGCTGCGCTTGATGAGTGACTCCACCAGATCACCCACCACGCTCATCGCCCCCATGAACAGCACGGCCAGCATGGCAAAAGGCCAGCCCGGCCCCATCAAGCGGCTGTAAAAACTCGGAACGGCCGCCCCCAACGACGCATCCGCCAGGGGCCAGACCCAAGCCAGAACCACCACCCCAGCCAACCCACCCCAGACGCCCTCCCAGCTTTTGCCCGGGCTGATGCTCGGAGCGAGCTTGTTGCGTGTGAAACGCAAGCCAAAAGCACGCCCGGCAAAATAGGCAAAGATGTCGGCCACCCAGACCAACACCAGAACCGATAGCAGAAAGTTGACGCCGATGACCTTGGCCTGGGCGACCGCCAGCCAGGCTGTGACCAAGGCCAGCAGGCCAGCCAGCCATCGCAGCAGCAGGGGCACACGGGGCCACCCCGCCACGCCCCCCCGCAGCAAGGCGGCACTGCCCAGCACCCAGGCCGGGCCAGCCACCACCCAAAGGCTGCGCAGCGACACCTCCAGCGCACCCGCCCACCAGGCCAGTGCGCACACCATCAAGCAAGCCCCCGCCGTGGCCCAGGAAAGGGGCTGGGACAGCCCATTCAGACGCCCCCACTCCCAACCACCCGCAGCGATGAACAACAGCATCAGCGCACAAAAAGGCTGCGGCTCCGAGTAGAACAAGGCAGGCAGCAGAACAGCCAGCAGGATCAGTGCAGTGATGACACGCTGCTTGAGCATGGGATTTGCCTTTCTCAGACCTTGGGGGATGCGGAAGTGGCGGCCTGCGCCATCTGCTCGGACGTCTTGCCAAAGCGCCGCTCGCGGGCGGCATAGGCTGCAAATGCCTCGTCCAAGGCCGCCTCATCAAAATCAGGCCAGAGGCGATCGCTGAAGAAAAGCTCGGAGTAGGCACACTGCCACAGCAGGAAGTTGCTGATGCGTTGCTCACCCCCGGTGCGGATCATCAAATCCGGGTCTGGCACGTGCGCAAGCGCCATGGCCCGGTCCAGCGCCAGCTCGGTGATCGGCTCACCCCGGGCGGCCAAGGCCGCAGCGGCCTGCGCGATATCCCAGCGGCCACCATAGTTGAAACAGACGTTGAGGATCAGCCGCTCGTTCTGCGCCGTGGCAGCCTCGGCCTGGGCCAGCCCGGCCGCCACCTTGTCGGACAGGCCTCGTCGCTCGCCGACAAAATGCAGACGCACGCCATCGGCCTTCAGTTGAGGCACTTCTCGCCCCAGGGCCATCGCCAGCAGGTCCATCAAACCGGAAACCTCATCGGCAGGCCGATTCCAGTTTTCGGAAGAAAATGCAAATACCGTCAACACCTTCACGCCGCGGGCTGCGCAAGCCTTGACGCAGCGACGCAGGGAATCCACGCCTTGCTTGTGTCCGGCTACGCGGGGAAGGAATCGGCGCGTGGCCCAACGACCATTGCCATCCATGACGATGGCGACGTGATGAGGAACAGCCTGGTTCGCGGGAGTCTGGGTCATGGACAGCTAGATAACTTCAAAGACAGGGCACGATACCCCAGAAAACGAATGGGGCAGCCCTGCTGGAGAGCCGCCCCTGAAATGGCCTTCAGGCCCGGATAGCACGACAACCGGCAGCCATCAAACCGCCATGATGTCCTGTTCCTTGGAAGCCACCAGCTTGTCGATCTCGGCAATGTGCTTGTCGGTCACCTTCTGGGTGTCGGCTTCGGCACGCTTTTGATCGTCCTCGGAGGCCAGTTTGTCCTTGACCAGCTTCTTCACCGATTCGTTGGCGTCACGGCGCAGGTTGCGGATGGCCACCTTGGCAGCCTCGCCTTCGTTGCGAACCACCTTGGTCAGTTCCTTGCGGCGCTCTTCACTCATCGGAGGCATCGGCACACGGATCAGCTCACCCATGCTGGACGGGTTCAAGCCCAGATCGCTGTCGCGGATGGCTTTCTCGATCTTGGCGCCCATGCCCTTTTCCCAGGGCTGAACGCTGATGGTGCGCGAATCCAGCAGCGACACGTTGGCCACCTGGCTGATCGGCACAGGCGATCCGTAGTAATCCACCTGCACGGCATCCAGCAAAGCCGGGTTGGCGCGACCCGTGCGGATCTTGGTCAGGTTGTTCTTGAAAGCCGCGATGGACTGGTCCATCTTGGTTTCGGTCGTCTTCTTGATGTCGGCAATGCTCATGTCAATCTCCTGGGACGAGCCCCGGCAACGGCTGCCGGAGTTCTTCGGGCTGTTGGGTCAAGGCTCAGGCGTAAACCAGAGTCCCCTCGTCCTCACCCATCACGACGCGCTTGAGCGCGCCGGGCTTGAAGATGGAAAACACCTTCACAGGCAACTTCTGGTCGCGGCACAGGGCAAACGCCGTGGCATCCATGATGCCCAGGTTCTGCGCCATCGCATCATCGAACGAAATTTTCGAGTAACGGGTTGCATTGGGATCCTTCTTGGGATCGGCCGAATACACACCATCCACCTTGGTGGCCTTGAGCACCAGCTCGGCGCCGATTTCGGCGCCACGCAAGGCGGCAGCAGTGTCCGTGGTGAAGAAAGGGTTGCCCGTGCCGGCGGCAAAGATCACCACCTTGCCTTCTTCCAGATACTGCAAGGCCTTGGGACGCACATAGGGCTCCACCACCTGCTCGATGGCGATGGCCGACATGACACGGGCCGTCAAGCCCGCCTTCTCCATGGTGTCCGCCAAGGCCAGTGCGTTCATCACCGTGGCCAGCATGCCCATGTAGTCGGCCGTGGCGCGATCCATGCCCACCGAACCCCCAGCAACACCTCGGAAGATGTTGCCGCCCCCGATTACCACCGCCACCTCGACACCCAGGCGGGTGACCTCGGCCACCTCTTCAACCATGCGGACGATGGTGGCACGGTTGATACCGAAGGCATCGTCCCCCATCAGGGCCTCGCCTGACAGCTTCAGCAGGATCCGCTTGTTGGCTGGTTGGGCGTTGGTCATGAAAGGGTTCTCCTGAGGGCGATGGGGTGACGTTGGGGGTTGTTGCAAGTTGACGGAATCAGGCTGCAGCCTTGGCAGCAGCGACTTGAGCAGCCACTTCGGCCGCGAAGTCGTCAACCTTCTTCTCGATGCCTTCGCCGACGATGAACAGCGTGAAGCCCTTCACCTCGGTGCTGGCAGCCTTGAGCATCTGCTCGACGGTCTGCTTGTCGTTCTTCACGAAAGCCTGGTTGAACAGGGACACTTCCTTCAGGAACTTCTGCACGCCGCCTTCAATGCGCTTGGCCACGATTTCCGGCGATTGCACCGGCTTGCCTTCGGCTTGCGCCTTGGCAGCATCTTCAGCAGCCTTGCCGGCGGCCACAGCGCGCTCTTTTTCGATCAGATCGCTCGGCACGTCGGCGCTGGTCAGGGCCACGGGCTTCATGGCGGCCACGTGCATGGCGACGTCCTTGGCGGCGGCTTCGTCGCCGTTGAACTCGACCACCACACCGATGCGGGTGCCGTGCAGGTAGGCAGCCAGCTTGGCGCCGTTGTCAAAACGCTTGAAACGACGGAAAGACATGTTTTCGCCGATCTTGCCGATCAGGCCCTTGCGCACGTCTTCCAGGGTCGGGCCAAAGGTGTCTTGCTCGTAGGCCAGGGCACCCAGGGCTTCGATGTCAGCGGGATTGTGCTTGGCAACCAGCTCAGCGGCAGCCTTGGCCAGGGCCAGGAAGCTGTCGTTCTTGGTCACGAAGTCGGTTTCGCAGTTCACTTCGATCAAGGCACCGGTGTTGCCTTCGATGAAGCTGGCAACCACGCCTTCGGCGGTCACGCGCGAAGCAGCCTTGCCGGCCTTGGTGCCCAGCTTCACACGCAGCAGTTCTTCGGCCTTGACCAGGTCACCACCGGCTTCGGTCAGTGCCTTCTTGCACTCCATCATGGGGGCGTCGGTCTTGCCACGCAGTTCAGCGACCATGCTTGCGGTAATTGCAGCCATTTTTGTTACTCCGTATTCAGTTCAAGTCAAAACGTTGTTGATGGGCTAAAAAAAAGGGGGCAACTAAGCCCCACTTTTTTCGCGACCCTTCGGAATTCGCGCGGGGCAAACTCAGGCAGCCGATTCTTCGACTTCCACGAATTCGTCGCCGCCTTCAGCAGCCACAGCCTTGACCACTTCGTTGCCGGCTTCAGCACGGCCAGCGATGATGGCGTCAGCAATGCCACGGGCATACAGCGCCACAGCCTTGGCCGAGTCGTCGTTGCCGGGGATCACGTAGTCGATGCCTTCGGGGGAGTGGTTGGAGTCCACCACACCGATCAGGGGAATGCCCAGCTTCTTGGCTTCAGCGATGGCAATCTTGTGGAAGCCGACGTCGATCACGAAGATGGCGTCCGGCAGAGCCGTCACGTCCTGGATGCCGCCGATGTCTTTTTCGAGCTTTTCGATTTCACGGCTGAAGGTCAGCTGTTCCTTCTTGGACAGGCTGCCCAGACCAGCTTCTTGCTGGGCCTTCAGATCCTTCAGACGCTTGATCGAGGTCTTCACGGTCTTGAAGTTGGTCAGCGTGCCGCCCAGCCAACGCTGGTTCACGAAAGGCACGCCAGCGCGCTCGGCTTCAGCAGCCACGATGTCGCGGGCTTGACGCTTGGTGCCCACAAACAGGATGGTGCCGCGGTTGGCAGCCAGTTGCTTCACGAACTTGGAAGCTTCCTGGAACATCGGCAGCGACTTTTCCAGGTTGATGATGTGGATCTTGTTGCGATGACCGAAGATGAAGGGGGCCATCTTGGGGTTCCAGAAGCGGGTTTGGTGACCGAAGTGGACACCGGCTTCCAGCATTTCGCGCATGGTAACGGACATGAAAATTCTCCGAAGGTTGGGTCTAAAATCCAGCCCGACTTTGGCTTTTTCTACAGGGAAAACCCTTGAAAAAACCAACACCTTGATGGGTCTGGTTTGCGATTTGTCTTGCCGTGACACCAGCAAAAACCCCAAAATTATAGCATGGCCAACCGCCTGTCCCGACCGATGGCCTACGCACCGACTGCCAGGCTCGCATCGCGACAGCACCCAGCCCCTACGAAAGACCGGCACCCCAGGTCGACACAGAATTCGCCGGGTGCCCCAAGCACAGCGCATGAACATTGCCATCATTGGCGCCGGCATCGTCGGCGTCACGACAGCCTACGAACTGGCCACCGACGGCCACCAGGTCACCGTTTTCGAGCGCCACGGCGCAGTTGCCGAGGAATGCAGCTTCGCGAGTGCAGGACTCATCTCGCCCGCCCAATTGCTGCTATGGGCCGCCCCCGGCATGCCGCGCAAGTGGCTGCGCCAGTGGGGCGACGCCCACGCCGCCATGCGCCTGGGGCCCCGACTGGGCTGGCACGAACTGAGCTGGATCGGACAATGGATGCGTGCCAGCCGAAGCAGCCGCAGCACGGAGAGTCGCCTGCACCTGCAACAACTGATCACTTACAGCACAAGCCGCCTGCACCACCTGCGCCAGCGGCATGCGCTTGAGTTCGACGCCAGCACCGGGCACCTGCTGTTGCTGCGCAAC
Organism: Curvibacter gracilis ATCC BAA-807; assembly: GCF_000518645.1. GTDB lineage: Bacteria > Pseudomonadota > Gammaproteobacteria > Burkholderiales > Burkholderiaceae_C > Curvibacter > Curvibacter gracilis. The sequence goes on from NZ_KI912467.1 coordinate 264,167, forward strand.
GCCCAGGAGCACAAAGGTCTGCAAGCCCGATTGAATAACTTGCGCGAGGCAGGTCTGGCCTTTCGTGAACTCAATGCTGACGAAGCCCGCAAGCTGGAGCCCGCACTCAATCCCGACAGCGCCATCGAAGCCGCGATCCACCTGCCCCAGGATGAAGTGGGCAACGCCCGTCAGTTTGCACTGATGATCAAGAACGAGGCCATGCGCCTGGGGGTGAAGTTTGAATTCAACAGCACCGTCAGCCACCTCAGCCCGGGGCCCCGCCCTGCGCTGAGCACCCGCACTGAGACCACGCCACGCACCTTCGACGCCATCATGCTATGCACCGGAGCCGATACCTCCCCCCTGATCAAGCCACTGGGCCTGAAGATTCCGCTGGTGGGCATTCACGGCTACTCAGTCAGTGCCAACGTGCGCGAGCCCTTGAATGCGCCCCGCAGCGTCGTCAGCGACGAGCGCCATCGGGTCAGCATTGCCCGACTGGGCCAGCGCGTGAGGGTGTCCGGCGGGGCTGAGCTGGGCTACCGTCAGGATGACAAGCAAACCTCCGGGCTGCGCACGCTCTATAAAGTGCTGCAGGACTGGTTCCCGGGTGCTGCCTCGATGACCGCAGGCGTGCAGGAATGGAAAGGCAGCCGACCCATGATGCCCGACGGTCTTCCCGTACTGGGCGCCAGCGGCGTCCCCGGCATCTGGCTGAACCTGGGACACGGCGACAATGGTTGGGCCCTGAGCTGCGGCAGCGCCCGGCTGCTGGCCGATGCCGTGGCCGGCCAAGCCCCCGAGCTGGATCTGGCAGGCTGTTCCATCGCGCGCCTGCACCGCTGATTGAAATCACGGTGCAGTATCAGTGACTTAAGCAACACGGGCAGACGCCTCATGGACCGCATCCACTCCGACCGAGCCCACCCCCTGCACCTGCTGACCAGCACGCGCGCGCTTGAGGCTGCATGGTTGCAGCAACTTCCCGCACACACCCTGATGCAACGCGCTGGCCAAGCGCTGGCCCGGTTGGCCCAGGCTCTGGCACCCCACGCAAACACCATCTGGGTGGCCTGCGGCCAGGGCAACAACGGCGGCGATGGCTGGGAGGCTGCCTACCACCTCCAGTTGCGGGGATTCAAACCCGTGGTGACCTGGCTGGGCCAGCCTGATCGCTGCAGCGCCGACACCCTGGCCAGCCGTCAGGCCGCCCTTCAGGCTGGCGTGATCTGCCAGGATCAGCCTCCAGATCTGGGGCCGGACGACCTGTGCATCGATGCCCTGCTGGGCATTGGACTGGCGCAGCAGGCAACTCGCCCCGCCCCCTCATCTGCCGACACCCGACTGACTGAGTGGATCGAGCGCATCAACTGCAGCCAAGCCCTGGTGCTTGCGGCCGACATCCCCTCCGGCCTGAGCGCCGACCAAGGCACACCTGCGCTGAAGGCGGGCGCAGTCCGCGCCGATCACACTCTGAGCCTGCTGACACTGAAACCAGGACTCTTCACAGCCCAGGGTCGCGACCATGCTGGCGCGGTTTGGCTGGACACATTGGATGTTCCGCCAAATGCGACACCAGCCGATGCCTGGCTCAACCCACCGCCCTCGCTTCGCACCCAGGCCCATGGCAACCACAAAGGCAGTTATGGCGATGTGCAGGTGCTGGGCGGGGAAGGCCTGGCGCAACGCGGACTGGGCATGACCGGCGCCGCTCTGCTGGCGGGCCGGGCTGCCCTGCATGCCGGGGCGGGGCGCGTCCTGGTCGGCCTGCTGGACTCGGACGCGGCACGTCTGTCCGTCGACATGGTCCAACCCGAATTGATGCTGCGCACCCCGGAAGCCTTGAGCCTGGGCAACGGTGTCCTGGTGTGCGGCTGCGGTGGTGGCGACGCGATTGAGCGCTGGGTACCCCAAGCCCTGGCAGAGGCACTTTGCCTGCTGCTGGATGCCGATGCCTTGAACGCCCTGGCGCGACATCCGGACTGGATGTCGCAGCTGGCAGCACGGCGGCAGCGCGGCTGGGAAACCGTGCTGACACCCCATCCCCTTGAGGCAGCCCGGCTTCTGGACACCACGGCTGCCGCCATCCAGAGCGACCGCCTGGCCGCCGCTCAGGCCCTGGCCGCTCAGAGCGGCGCCGTCGTGGTGCTCAAGGGTTCAGGCACCGTGATCACCCGAAGCGGTCTGGTACCCCACATCAACCCGACGGGCAACGCCCGACTGGCCACAGCAGGCACGGGCGACGTGCTGGCCGGGCTGATCGGAGCCCTCTGGGCGCGCCCTGGGATGCAGGCTTTCGACGCCGCCCGCGAGGGCGTCTTCGTGCACGGCTCGGTGGCAGACCAATGGCCCGCCCACCAGGCCTTCACCGCCGGCATGCTGGCCAGCGCATTGCGCCGGCAGTGACTCGACAAGTCGGGCCTCAGCCCCGTCCCGCGAAAGGCATCTTGGTGGCCATCACGGTGTGGAACATGACATTGGCCTCCAGCGGCAGGCTGGCCATGTAAAGCACCGACTGGGCCACGATGTTCACATCCATCAAGGGCTCAATCGCCACCTCGCCATTGGCCTGCGGCACGCCCTTGGCCATGCGTGCAGCCAAATCGGTGGCGGCATTGCCCACATCGATCTGGCCGACGGCGATGTCGTACTTGCGGCCATCGAGGGAGGCCGTCTTGGTCAAACCCATCACCGCGTGTTTGGTGCTGGTGTAGGCCACCGAATTGGGGCGCGGCGTGTGCGCCGAGATCGAGCCATTGTTGATGATGCGTCCGCCCTGGGGCTGCTGCGCCTTCATGACGCGGAACGCTTCGCGCACACACAGGAACATGCCCGTCAGATTGGTGTCCACCACGCGACGCCAATCCGCCAAGGTCAAATCCTCCAAGAGCACGCCCGGGGCATTGATGCCGGCATTGTTGAACAGCAGATCAACCCGACCCCAGGTTTTCACCGTGGCCGAAAAAAGCGCGGCCACCGCCTGCTCGTCGCCCACATCGCAAGGCACCACCAGGGCCCGCTCGGCAGACCCCGAAGCGTCTGCCACCTGCTGCAACAGTTCAACCCGCCGCCCAGCCAAGGCAACGGCGTAGCCGGCACCCAGCAGCGCCAGCGCCACAGCGCGCCCGATGCCCGAGCCCGCCCCTGTGACGATCGCGACACGGAGCGCCGAAGCGCCCGAAGTTGTGGATGAAGTCAAAAAAAGCTCCTGGATAGGCCGTGGCACAGGGCCACGGCAGGGTCGGCAAGCCAGTCAACGGTGGGATTTGCCACGGCCGCCCTTTGCACTCTTCTTCTTGGCCGCTGCGGCCGCCTTCTTCACCGAGGCCTTCAAGGCCTGGATGGGCGAGCGGGGAATCAGATCAGCGCTCGAACCGGACCGGGACGACGTGCGTGCCGGCGCTTCCAGCTTCTCGTCCTGCCTGGAAGCGCTGCGGGCCTTTTTGCTCGCACTGCGCGAACTTCCTGACGTGGGCGCCACACCGGCCTTGTCTCGTTGCGACCTGCCCGTCAGGGCTTCCCCCTCATGCACCAGGCGGAAGTCGATCTTGCGGCCATCCAGATCCACACGGCTGACCTGCACCCGAACCCGACTGCCGATGGCATACCGGATGCCCGTGCGCTCGCCACGCAACTCCTGGCGCGCCTCGTCGAACTTGAAGTACTCGCCCCCGAGTTCGGTGATGTGCACCAGGCCCTCGACATACATGGCGTCCAAGGTCACGAAGATGCCAAAGCTGGTGGCAGCCGAGACCACGCCACCAAACTCCTCGCCCAGGTGCTCACGCATGTATTTGCACTTGAGCCAGGCCTCCACATCGCGGCTGGCCTCATCTGCGCGGCGCTCGTTGGCGCTGCAATGCAGGCCGGCAGCCTCCCAGGCCTGGGTCTCGGCCGTGGCCTTGCGCGGCTTGACCGAAGGCTCTTTCACCCGTGACGCGAGGCGGCGGGCCAGCTTGGTGTGGGCTTCGCCGGGCGTCGGCAAGGCAGGCAACTGGTAGCGCGACTTGCCCAGGATGGCCTTGATCACGCGATGCACCAGCAGATCCGGGTAACGACGGATCGGGCTGGTGAAATGGGTGTACGCCTCAAAGGCCAGACCGAAGTGGCCGCTGTTGATCGGCGTGTAAATGGCCTGCTGCATGGAGCGCAGCAGCATGGTGTGGATCTGCTGGGAATCAGGCCGGTCCTTGGTGGCTTCTGCAATCGCCTGGAACTCGCCCGGCAGGGGCTCATCACTGACCGACAAGCCGACTCCCATGGCCTTGAGGTAATTGGCCAACAGTTCACGCTTCTCGGGCGTGGGGCCCTCGTGGACACGGAACAGCCCGGGGTGCTTGCCCTGGCCGATGAAGTCAGCACTGCAGACATTGGCCGCCAGCATCGCCTCCTCGATCAGCCGGTGCGCATCGTTGCGGGTGCGCGGCACGATCTTCTCGATGCGACCACTGTCATCGCACACGATCTGGGTTTCGGTGGTGTCGAAATCCACAGCGCCACGGGTACGGCGAGCGCCCAACAGGGCCCGGTAGACATCATGCAGGTTCAACAGGTGGGGCACCAGCGCCTTGCGACGTGCCGCCTCCGGCCCTTTGGTGTTGGCCAGGATGGCCGCCACCTCGGTGTACGTGAAGCGTGCATGACTCCACATCACGGCAGGGTAGAACTGGTAGGCATGGATCTCGCCCTTGGCGTTGATCAACATGTCGCACACCATGCAAAGCCGATCCACCTCGGGGTTGAGCGAACACAGGCCGTTGGAGAGCTTCTCGGGCAGCATCGGGATCACCCGGCGCGGGAAATACACACTGGTGGCACGTTCGTAAGCATCAATGTCGATGCCCGAGCCCGTGTGGACATACTGACTCACGTCGGCGATCGCCACCAACAGTCGCCAACCCTTGCCACGCCCGACGCGGGCCGGTTCGCAATAGACCGCATCGTCAAAGTCACGCGCATCTTCACCGTCAATGGTGACCAGTGGAACGTCCGTCAGGTCGATGCGGTCACGCTTGTCCGAGGGCCGCACCTTGTCCGGCAGGGCTTTCGCCTCGTCAAGACAGGCTTGCGAGAACTCGTGCGGCACACCGTACTTGCGCACGGCAATCTCGATCTCCATGCCGGGGTCGTCCACCTCACCCAGCACCTCGGTGATGCGGCCCACCGGCTGACCAAACAAGGCCGGGGGCTCGGTGAGGTCAACCACCACCACCTGACCGGGTTTGGCAGTGCCCGTTGCCCCTTTGGGAATCAAAACATCCTGACCATAGCGCTTGTCTTCAGGCGCCACGAGCCAGACACCGCTCTCTTGAAGCAAACGGCCAATGATGGGTTGCGCGGGTCGCTCGATGATTTCCACCACCCGCCCCTCAGGACGACCACGGCGATCGGAGCGCACGATGCGAGCCTTGACCCGATCCTTGTGCAACACCGCCCTCATTTCATTGGGTGGCAGGTAGACGTCCGGCTCACCGTTGTCACGGACCACGAACCCGTGTCCATCACGGTGTCCTTGGACGACACCTTCAAATTCATCTAGAAAATTGTTCACTGACTTGCTTTGGCCTAAATTTTTGATATACAATCGAATTCTTCCTGAGATGCCCAGGTGGCGGAATTGGTAGACGCACTAGTTTCAGGTACTAGCGAGTAACATCGTGGAGGTTCGAGTCCTCTCCTGGGCACCAAGTTTAATGAAAACGAACTCAATATTCGCTTTCAAATGCACTAAAATCAGGAAATATTATTTGTCGACAGACTGCCCAGGTGGCGGAATTGGTAGACGCACTAGTTTCAGGTACTAGCGAGTAACATCGTGGAGGTTCGAGTCCTCTCCTGGGCACCAGTCTTCGATAAATATGAGCAAAAAGCCGCTGTTTCAGCGGCTTTTTTGTTTTTCAGCTCAAACTCCTGAAAATCAGCACCCACAAAAAAGCCCCGAACACCACACAGCGCCGGGGCTTTTGAATCAATCAGAAAAAGTCAGGAGCTTCAGATAGGCAGCGCCACCAGGTCATGCCCCTCTGCAGCCACAATGCGAGCCCGGGTGAACTCACCCACCTTCAGGGTCTTGCTGATCTTCTCAGGCGGCAACAAACGCACCACGCCATCAATCTCAGGGGCATCAGCGTAACTGCGACCCACCCCACCACGGCGACCCATGGCCGGCGCCGAGTCCACCAACACCTGCATGGTGGCCCCTACGCGGCGCTGAAGACGCTCGATGGACACCTCCTCAGCCACCGCCATGAACCGGGCGCGACGCTCCTCGCGCACCTCGGGCGGCAACATGCCCGGAATCTCATTGGCAGCCGCCCCCTCCACCGGACTGTAGGCAAAGCAACCCGCGCGATCGATCTGCGCCTCGCGAACAAAATCCAGCAGATGCTGGAACTCCTCTTCCGTCTCACCCGGAAAGCCCGCAATGAAGGTGCTTCGGATCACCAACTCCGGACAGATCTCGCGCCAACGCTGGATGCGCTCCAGGTTCTTTTCGCCACTGGCCGGACGCTTCATGCGCCGCAGCACCTCAGGGTGGCTGTGCTGGAACGGCACATCCAAGTAGGGCAAGACCCGGCCGGAGGCCATCAGAGGCAGGATCTCATCCACACTGGGATAGGGGTACACATAGTGCAGGCGCACCCAGGCACCATGCGGCTCAGCCAACTCACTCAAGGCCTGCACCAACTCGAGCATGCGGGTCTTGACCGGCTTACCATCCCAAAAACCCGTGCGGTATTTGACATCCACACCGTAGGCCGAGGTGTCCTGGCTGATCACCAGCAACTCCTTGACCCCACCCTCGAACAAGGCGCGCGCCTCCTTCAGCACATCACCGACCGGGCGGGATACCAGATCGCCACGCATGGAAGGGATGATGCAGAAGGTACAACGGTGATTGCAGCCCTCGCTGATCTTCAAATAGGCGTAGTGCCGCGGCGTCAGCTTGATACCTGCATCCCCGAATGCATTGGGAACGAGATCGATGAAGGGATCATGCGGCTTGGGCAGATGCTGGTGCACCGCATCCATCACCTCCTGCGTGGCGTGAGGCCCCGTCACCGCGAGCACGCTGGGGTGCATCTGACGCACCAGGTTCTCGCCACCCTGCGCCTGCTTGGCCCCCAGGCAACCCGTGACGATCACCTTGCCATTCTCCGCCAACGCCTCGCCGATCGTATCGAGACTCTCCTTGACCGCATCATCGATGAAGCCGCAGGTGTTGACGATGACGAGATCGGCACCCTCGAAGGTTTTGGAGGTCTGGTACCCCTCAGCGCTGAGCTGGGTCAGGATCAATTCGGAGTCCGTGAGTGCCTTGGGACATCCAAGGCTCACAAATCCAACGCGGGGGACCGGCTGGGCGGCGCCAGCGGAAGAAGGGGGAACAAGAACTTCACTCATCGGCGTATTGTCCCAGTTCTGGCCGACCACAGGCCAAGGCGGGCGCAATACCCGCCGCCTGAGCGTCGAAAAGCTCAGCGCTTCAGGCCAAAAGCGCCCAGCATCTGCTCGGTCTGCTTCTGCATCTGCTCCTGCATCTGGGTCAGCAGCGACTTGGACTGCTCGGTGTATCCACCCATCATGCTTTGCAGCACCGGCGACTGCATGCTCATAAATTGAGCCCACATCTCCGGCGAAATGCTCTTGGATTGGGCCGTCAACTGGGTCTGCATCTCCGAGAAGGCCTGGATGTTCTTCTCGATGTAAGACCCCATGAAACCCTGCATGGCATGCCCGTAGAAACGGATGATGCTGGACAACACCGCCTCCGTGAACATGGGCGCCCCGCCCGCCTCCTCTTCGAGAATGATCTGCAACAGAATGCTGCGCGTCAAATCGTCATTGGTCTTGGCATCGCGAACCACAAAGGATTCGCTGTCCATCACCAGCTGACGCACCTCGGCCAGGGTGATGTAGGTGGAGGTGTCGGTATCGTACAGGCGCCGATTCGGGTACTTCTTGATGATCCGCTGAGACGGTTTGGCGGCTGCTTTCTTGCTTTGCACGTATGAGGCTCCTCGATCCTGGACAGACCGAAATATCGATGGGATCGTCACATTCTAGGGAGCACACCCGAGCCAACAGCCAAGGTTTACCCTGACCGGCTATTGTCAACCCGAACACTGCAGACGAAGACAATCTTTCCTGAGCCGCGTCACAACATCGCCGCAGCACCCATGCACGGCAACGGAAGATGAAATCAAATTCGAAAGCGGAAAAAGAAAAAGCCACCCATGGGGTGGCTTTTCAAGTTTGGAAGCTCTTGGGCTTCCGGGTCAGTTTACCGATGTTGCGAAGTCTGGTTATCTTCGCTCGGATAAACTGGTAGGCGCGATTGGACTCGAACCAACGACCCCCACCATGTCAAGGTGGTGCTCTAACCAGCTGAGCTACGCGCCTGTCTGTATTCGAGAATGTAGAGTATACAGCGGAATTTTTGTGTTTTTAGAAAAACCGCAAAAAAGTTGAAATCTTCTCTTCAACTCAGCGTCGCTTCGCCCACCTCACCCCCGAGACCGTGGCCACCAGAGACAGCACCTTGCTCAGTCGAGCCGAGTCCGAGACCTCCACTGTGAACGTCATCCAGGCCGTACCCTTGACGGACTGGGTCTGCACACCGATCACATTGGTCTTCTCGCGGGCAAACACCTCCGAGATGTCGCGCAACAAACCTTGCCGGTCGGCGGCTTCGATCGCCACATCCACCGGGTACCGGGCCAGGTCCTCACCCTTGGCCCGCCCCCATTCCACGTCGATGACGCGCTCGGCACTGCGGGCGGCCATCTCACGGAAGTTGCTGCAATCGAGCCTGTGCACGCTGACGCCCTTGCCACGGGTCACAAAACCCCCGATGGCATCCGGCGGCGCGGGCTTGCAGCATTTCGCCAACTGGGTCATCAACGAATCGATGCCCACCACCAGCACACCACCCTTGGGGGCCTTTTCGATGTTGCGCGATTTCTTCAGCAGCAGGTAGTCATCGGGCTCCAGCACCGGCTCCGGTGGGCGCAACAGGTTCTCGATGTTGCGCAGCGAGAATTCATCCTTGCCCACCACCTCGAACAGGGCATCGGCCGACTTGAAGCCCAGCTGCGACGCCAGGTCGACCAGCTTGACCGCCGTCTTGCCCTCGCGCTGAAGCAGCTTCTCGACCGCTTCACGTCCACGGGCGATGGTCTCGTGCGTGATCTGGGCATTGAACCAGGCCCGCACCTTGGCTCGCGCCCGGTTGCTGTTCAAGAACCCCAGGTCGGCATTCAGCCAATCCCGCGAAGGCCCGCCCTCCTTGGCCGCCACGATCTCCACCGTCTGCCCGTTTTGCAGCGGCGTGTTCAGCGGCACCATGACGCCATCAATACGGGCGCCCCGGCAGCGGTGCCCCACGTCGGTGTGCACTGCGTAGGCAAAATCGACCGGTGTGCCCCCCTGGGGCAACTCGACAATCGCCGCGTTGGGCGTCAGCACATAGATGCGATCTTCGAACAACCCACCGCTGGGCTGGGTGCCCGACAGGTCGCGCTCCCAGGCCAGCAACTGGCGCAGCACGGCGATCTTGGCGTCGTATTCGCTGCTGGCCGACACCCCGGCATAGCCTTTGGTGCCGGCCTCCTTGTAGGCCCAATGCGCGGCCACGCCATGCTCGGCGTGGTCGTGCATGGCCTGGGTGCGGATCTGGATCTCGATCGCCTTGCCCGCCTCGTCGCGCACCACCGTGTGCAAGGACTGGTAGCCATTGGGTTTGGGCTTGGCGATGTAGTCATCAAACTCGGCATCGATGGGCGTGAAGCGGTCATGCACCCAGCCCAGCACGGTGTAGCAGTCCTTGATCGAGGACACGATCACCCGCAGCGCGCGCAGATCGAACACCTGCTCGAACCCCAGACCCTTGCCGCGCATCTTCTTGACGATGCTGTAGATGTGCTTGGGACGCCCCTGCACGCTGGCCCGGATGCCCTGCCCCTGCAGCTCCGACTCCAGGCGCAGACGCAAAGCCGCCATCGAAGCCTCGCGCTCGGCACGCTTTTCATCGAGCAGTCGGGCCACCTCGCGGTAGGTGTCGGGCTCGATGAAGCGAAAAGCCAGGTCTTCCAGCTCCCACTTGATCTGCCAGATGCCCAGCCGGTTGGCCAGCGGCGCAAACACGTGCAGCGACTCGCGGGCCAGGCTGGGCGGGATCGGCTGCTTCGACGCCGCGTAATACCGCAAGGTCTGCAGCCGCGAGGCCAGGCGCAGCAACACCACACGAAGATCCCGCGAGAAGGCCAGCAGCATCTTGCGCACGTTCTCATGCTGCACCGCTGGGTCGTCCAGCAGTTGCTGCGCGGCGCGGGCCTGCTGCTGGATGCGGATCAGTTGGGTGGTCTCGACCGCCAGCGTGGCGAACTGGTCACCAAACACCTTGCTCAGCACCTCCTGGGGCTTGTTCAGGTGTTCGCAGGTGTAGACAAGGTAGGTGGCAGCCTGCATCGCCTCCGAGCCACCGATCATGCGCAAGATGGCGGCCTCGGCGTCGGCATGGGCCAGCGTGCTCTCGCCAGAGACCAGCAACTGGTCCACCAGGAAGGGCTCGGCAAAGGCACGAGCCCGGGCCAGGATATCGGCCTGCCCCTGCAACTCTCTGGCGGTCGCTGCGATCAGCGGCGCCACCGGCTCGGAACGGAAAGGCGAGCCCTCAGGCTCCACCGGGGGAGGGGTCATCAGAATCAGGAAAGCGGTGCTTCAGCAGCAAAAATGAAGTCGACGAGCGTATCACGCTGATCCTGGGCGATCAGCGTCGGCGCATGACCCACACCCGCCAGCTCCACCACCCGGGCACGGGGTCCACGCTCGGCCATGGCCTGTGCCGTCGCCGGCGACAACAGATCGGATTGCGCCCCGCGCAGCAACAGCGTCCGGGCCTGGATCTGGTCATAGAGCTGCCACAGCGCAGCTTCGCCGCGCAGTGCGTCTTCCTCCTGCAAGGCACGAAACGGCACGGCAATCGCCGGGTCATAGTGCAAACCGAGGCCACCGCCGGGCAACTCGCGCAGCATGGGTCGGGTCAGCGCCAACCATTGTTCGGGCGTGTGGGACCCGAAGCCGGTGGAGATCAGCCACAGCGCTGCAGCGGCCTGTTTCTCATCGGCAAACTGCACGGGTTGCCCCAGGTAGGTGCCTATGCGTTGCAAGGCACTCCACTGGATCACCGGCCCCACATCATTGAGCACCAGACGGTGCACGGGCTGAGGCAGGGGAAGGCCGGGCTGGCCCGCCAGCACCATGCCGATCAAGCCCCCCATGCTGGTGCCGATCCAGTCCAGGCAGGTGACAAGTGCCTGCTGCTGCAACTGCGCCAGCAAGGCCACCATGTCGGCTGCGTACTGAGGGATCTGATAATGCGCCGGGTTGACCAGCCGGTCGCTCTGGCCGCGCCCGACCACGTCGGGGCAGATCACCCGCACAGGATGGCCGGCACGGGCCACCAGGTCCTGGGCCAGCACATCGAAATCGCGCCCCTGCCTGGACAGACCATGCACGCAAACGATCACGTGCCCGGCCTGGGCATCACCCCAGGCCCAATAGGCCATGCGGTGCCCGCCATCGGCGTCCGGACAGCTTACGTAGTTCAGCGTAGGATCATTCATGGTGCCTTCCAGGGCCAACACTCGGCTCGATAATCTTTGTTCACTGCATCCTAATTGATCTGGAGATTCCTCATGTTGAATGGCAAGACAGCTCTTGTGACCGGCTCCACCAGCGGCATCGGTCTGGGCATCGCGAAGGCGCTGGCCCGCCAGGGCGCCAACCTGATCCTGAATGGTTTTGGCGACGCCTCGGCGCCCCAGGCCGAAGTGGCAGAAGCCGGCAAAGCCCATGGCGTGCAGGTGGCCTTCCACGGCGCCGACATGAGCAAGCCGGCCGAGATCGCCGACATGATCGCGTTCGCCAACACCCGCTTCGGCGGGGTGGACATCCTGGTCAACAACGCGGGCATCCAGCACGTGGCGCGCGTGGAAGACTTTCCGGTCGAGAAATGGGACGCCATCCTGGCCATCAACCTGTCCAGCGCATTCCACGCCACCCGCCTGGCCCTGCCCGGCATGAAGACCAAGAACTGGGGGCGCATCATCAATGTGGCCTCGGTGCACGGCCTGGTCGGTTCGGCTGAAAAATCCGCCTATGTGGCGGCCAAGCATGGCGTCGTCGGGCTGACCAAGGTCACCGCCCTCGAAAACGCCACCAGCGGCATCACCTGCAATGCCATCTGCCCGGGCTGGGTGCTGACCCCCCTGGTGCAAAAGCAGGTCGATGCCAAGGCCGCCGCCCACCAATGGACCAACGAACAGGCCACCCGCGAACTGCTGGGCGAAAAAGAACCCTCGATGCAGTTCACCACCCCTGAAGAATTGGGCGAGTTGGCCGTGTTCTTCTGCTCCCCCGCCGGCAACAACGTGCGCGGCGTGGCGTGGAACATGGACGGCGGCTGGACAGCGCAATAAGCCGCCCCCGCCCAAGCGCCCCTGCCGGGGGCCGCTCAGTTCATCTGGATTGAGCCCGACACGGTGACCGTCACCGTGCTGCGGCCGGCCTCCACCGGCAGATCGGCCGCTGCCATCGGTGAGGCCATCTTGGCCTCGGCGGCCATCAGTCGAGGGCGAGGTGAATACCCGCCATCAGACGAGCTCACATTCACCTCACGCAGTGAGTAGCCGGCAAAGCCGAACTGGCGGGTCAGATCGGCGGCCCGGGCCTTGAAGCTCTGGATCGCGCGGCTCTGCGCCTCGGCCTCCAGTTGCTGGCGCTGCTCCCGGCTGAGCGAAAAATTCAGTTGAGTGACGTTCAGACCCGAGATCCGCGAGGCCGTCGCCGTCAAGGCCGGAATGTCACGCCCTTCCAGAATCACCTCGGCCGAGCCTTGCCAGCCATTGATCTTGCCTTCGCGTCCGTAGCGCGGGTAGACCGAAAAACCACCACTGCGTACCTCGACCTGGCCGGGTTTGGCCTGCTTTCTGGCCTCGTTCATGGCGGGCTCCAGCACGGCACGCAACTGAGCCTGCACCTGGGCCGCATCAGCGCCCTCCCGGACCACGGCCAAAGTCAGGCTCAGCCAATCCTGCACCACCTCCACCGAACCCGAACTCTGCAACTGCAGCACATTCTGCGGTGCCGGCACCGGCACGGTCTGCGCCTGCGCCCCCCAAGCCGTCAGCGCCCACACACCGCCGGCCAAAACCAGCCCCCGCCACAAAGAAGATCGAGACACGTGAAAACTCCTGATCATTGACACACCAGGAAACCAGGGTAAACACCACTGAATTCAGGTGAATCACGGCCCAAACGGCCTGAATAAACAAATTTCCTACAAGACGAACGTCAAGCTCTGAACATCATGTAGGACATGGTCGGCTAGTTAAGGAAAGCGCTGTAACAGTATGTGATATCGATCCCAAAACGCTGGCCTTTTGGTTGTTACAAGTCTCAAAATTGCGCTTGTTACAAATCAAAGCCAAGCCATGAACACTTCCAATACCCGCACAGACAAGATTCTGGTCGTCGATGACGATGCCCGCATCCGCGACCTGCTCGGGCGCTACCTGAGCCAAGAAGGCTTTGAAGTCATGGTGGCCGAAGATGGCAAGGCCCTCAACCGCATCCTGTTGCGCGAATCGGTCGACCTCATCGTGCTGGACCTGATGATGCCCGGTGAAGACGGCCTGTCCATCTGCCGCCGCCTGCGTGCCGCCAATGACCGCACCCCCATCATCATGCTCACCGCCAAGGGTGAAGACGTGGACCGCATCGTGGGCCTGGAGGTGGGGGCCGACGACTACCTCGGCAAGCCCTTCAACCCCCGTGAACTGCTGGCCCGCATCCACGCCGTGCTGCGCCGCCGCCCCCCCCAAGAGGCCCCGGGCGCCCCCTCGGGCGACAACGAGCAAGTCACCTTCGGCCCCTTCACCTTCGACCTGGGCACCCGTGCCCTGCACCGCAACGGCGAAGAGCTGCCGCTGACCACCGGCGAATTCGCCATGCTCAAGGCCCTGGTACGCCACCCACGCCAACCCTTGTCGCGTGAAAAGCTGGCCCTGCTGGCCCGCGGCCGCGAATTCGAGCCCTTTGATCGCAGCCTGGACGTGCAAGTGTCACGTCTTCGCAAACTGATCGAGATCGATGCCGCCGCTCCGAGGTATATTCAAACCGTGTGGGGAGTCGGTTACGTGTTTGTGCCGGACGGCGGTAATTGAGCTGCCCCAGGCAACCCGACGGCGCCCATGGCGCCGTTTTTCATGGCGGCCCCCGAACAGAACGACCGAGTCCGAGAAGACCCCGACGTGAAAAAAAAGAAACCTCGCGCGCCGCACAACCCCATTGATGCCACCAGCCCGGCCCCGCTGGAGATGACCCAGCAGGCGCGCGGCGCGCGTGCACGGGTCAGCCTGAACCTGTTCTGGCGCACGTTCTTCCTGCTGGCCATCCTGCTCATCGGCAGCATCCTGGCCTGGTTGCAGACCCTGCGGGCCCTGGAGCTGGAACCCCGGGCCCTGCACACGGCCCAGCAGATCGCCTCATTGGTCAACCTCAGCCGCGCCGCCCTGCTGCACGCAGATGGCATTGCCCGCCTGTCCCTGATCAAGACCATGGCCGACCAGGAGGGCCTGCGCATCCTGCCACGCGAGCCCAACGACCAGTTTGAAATGTTCGAGGCCGACAACGCCCTGGGCCAGCGCGTGACGGCCGAGGTGATCGAACGCCTGGGCCCCGGCACCGTGGTGGCGCAACGCGTCAACCACGAGCCCGGCCTGTGGGTGGGCTTCGAGATCAATGGCGACTCTAACTGGCTGCTGATGGACCGGGCCCGCTTCAGCCCGGCCAGTGGTCGCACCTGGCTGATCTGGATGATCACCGCCGCCGTGCTGTCGCTGGCGGGGGCTGCGGCCATCGCCCGGCTGATCAACAAGCCGCTGCAGCAGCTGTCATTTGCGGCCAACCGGGTGCGCGATGGCGACTTTGCCGCCAGCCACCTGGACGAGCAGGTGGCCACCAGCGAGATCCGCGAGGTCAACATCGGCTTCAACCGCATGGCCGAGAAGCTGGCCAAGGTCGAGCAAGACCGGGCCATCATGCTGGCCGGCATCTCCCATGACCTGCGCCCCCCCCTGGCACGCCTGCGTCTGGAAACCGAGATGAGCGTGGCCGACACCGATGCACGCAACCACATGGTGGCCGACATCGTGCAGCTCGACGCCATCATCGACAAGTTCCTCGACTACGCCCGCCCGGATCACGTGCAGCTCAAGACAGTGCGTCTGGCCGACGTGGTCGAATCCTGCCTGTACGGCGTGCAGGACGACCCCGAACTGAAAATCCATGTCTCGCTGCAGGACGACCCCCATGTGCTGGCCGACGAGGTCGAGCTGGCCCGGGTGCTGTCCAACCTGATCGAGAACGCCCGCCGCTATGGCAAGACGCCCGACACCCCGGTGTCGGTGATCGAAATTGCCGCCCGCGCCCGTGAGGAATGGGTGCTGCTCAAGGTCCGTGACCACGGCCCCGGCGTGCCCCCCGACATCCTGGCCGATCTGGTCAAACCCTTCTTCCGGGGCGACGCCGCCCGCACCCACGCCACCGGCGCGGGCCTGGGCCTGTCCATCGTCAACAAGACCATCCAGCGCATGGGCGGCATGTTTGTGCTGGCCAACAGCAGCACCGGGGGCCTGGCGGCCCACATCAAGCTGCAGCGGGCCTGATCCGGGGCATGATCCTGGGCTTGATCCAAGGCCCGACAAGAGCGCCAGCTCAGCCCAGCAACAGCACCACGGCCCGGGCTTCCATGCTCAGGCCCTGGCCCACCGGGCCCAGTTTCTCGGCCGTCTTGGCCTTCACGTTCACCTGCGACACCTCCAGGCCCAGCACGGCGGCAATGCGCTCGCACATGGCCGGGATGTGGGGCATCAGCTTGGGGGCCTGCGCAATCACGGTGCTGTCGATGTTGTTGATGCGCCAGCCCTGGGCCTGCACACGGCGTGCCGCCTCGGCCAGCAGCACCGTCGAATCAGCGCCCTTGAAACGCGCATCCGTGTCCGGAAAATGCCGGCCGATGTCGCCCAATCCAGCCGCGCCCAGCAAGGCATCGGTGATGGCGTGCAGCAGCACATCGGCGTCGGAGTGGCCCAGCAGCCCCAATGTGTGGGGCACCTCCACCCCGCCCAGAATCAGCTTGCGCCCGGGCACCAGCGCATGCACATCCCAGCCCTCGCCCACCCGCAGCTTCATGGCTTGGCCTCCAGCACGGCCTGGCGGGCCTGCAACACGGCCGCGGCCAGGGCAAAGTCATCGGGGTAGGTCACCTTGAAATTGACCCCGGCCGCCGGCACCAGCAGGGGCGAAAAGCCCAGCGCCTCGACCGCTGCGGCCTCATCGGTCACAGCCAGGCCGCTGGCACCCAGCGCCTGCTGCAACAGGCCCAGGCGGAACATCTGCGGCGTCTGCGCCAGCCATTTGTCCTGCCGGTCCAGCGTGGCGGCCACCCGGCCCGCAGCACCGCTTTTGAGCGTGTCCGCCAGCGGCTGGGCCAGCAGACCGCCCACCGGATCGTTCCAGCAGGCCTCGATCAGGGCCCGCACCTGGGCCGGGGTGATCAGGCAACGCGCAGCGTCATGCACCAGCACCCAGTCGTCGGCCACAGCGCCCAGGGTGCTGAGCACCCCCAGGCCGTTCAACACGCTCTCGGCGCGTGAAGCGCCCCCGCAATCGGCCACATGGCAGCCCTCGGCCAGGCCGGCCTGCTCCAGGGTGTTGTCGCCCGAGGCCACCACCACCAGCACGCCGGCCAGCCCGGGCGTGGCCGCAAACGCCGCCAGGGTGTGGGCCACCAGGGGCTGCCCGGCCAGCGGCTGGTATTGCTTGGGGCCGGCCGAACCGGCCCGCGAGCCCGAGCCCGCACAGGGGATGAGCACCCAGCAGCGGGGTGACGTCGGGGGCGAGGCTGGGGATGAGGCTGGGGGTGAGGCCAGGGATGAAGGGGGGTTTTGAGGTGTGAGATCGGTCATATCAGGTCGCCCATTCTAAAATCCCTGCCTACACACCCCCCGTCATTTGCCACGGGGGGTGTTTGCCATTGCTGGACGCCATGGAACTGCCCAAACTCTCGCCCGGAAAACGTTTCACCCTGCCCCGCCCCGTGGGCTCCGCCGATGCCTTGCTGCTGGCCCGCCTGGGTTTGCGCGAAAAAGCCGCCGGCCGCCCCACCGCCATCGTCACCGCCGACGCCAGCGATGCCCAGCGCCTGATCGACGAGATCGCCTTCTTTGCCCCCGGCCTGCGCTGCGCGCTGTTTCCCGACTGGGAAACCCTGCCTTACGATACCTTCTCGCCCCACCAGGACCTGATCTCCGAGCGCCTGGCCACGCTGTGGCGCATCCAGCAACGCGACAAGGACACCGGGGCCGACGTGGTCATCGTGCCGGCCACCACCGCGCTGTACCGGGTGGCACCGCCCTCGTTCCTGGCGGGCTACACCTTCCACTTCAAGGTCAAGCAAAAGCTCGACGAGGCCAAGCTCAAGAGCCAGCTCACCCTGGCCGGCTACAGCCACGTCACGCAGGTGGTCAGCCCAGGGGAGTACGCCGTGCGCGGCGGCCTGATCGACCTGTTCCCCATGGGCTCGGCCATGCCCTTCCGGGTGGACCTGTTCGATGACGAGATCGACTCCATCCGCACCTTCGACCCCGACAGCCAGCGCAGCCTCTACCCCGTGCCCGAGGTGCGCCTGCTGCCCGGGCGCGAGTTCCCCATGGACGACGCGGCCCGCGCCAAATTCCGCAGCCGCTGGCGCGAACTGCTGGAGGGCGACCCCACCAAGAGCCGCGTCTACAAGGACATGGGCAACGGCGTGGCCACGGCCGGCATCGAGTACTACCTGCCGCTGTTCTTCGACGACACGGCCACCGTGTTCGACTACCTGGGCACCGACGCCACCGTGGTGCTGCATGGCGACCTGGAACCCGCCTTCCAGCGCTTCTGGCAAGACACCAAAGACCGCTTCCGCCTGATCCAGGGCGACCCCGACCGGCCCGCCCTGCCGCCCGAGGCCCTGTTCCTGAGCACCGAGCAGTTCTATGGCCGCGCCAATGAACACGCCCAACTCTCCATCCGCCCTGAAAGCCCCGACAAGGCCGGTGTCAGCGACAGTGCCGACGTGCAGAGACTGGGCGACCTGTCGGTGCTGCGCGGCACCGAAGACCCGCTGGCCCGACTCAAGGCCCACCTGAGCAACCCGGGCACGCAACGCGTGCTGCTGCTGGCCGAGAGCGATGGCCGGCGTGAAAGCCTGCTCGACTTCCTGCGCGCCGGTGGCGTCAATCCGCCGGCCTTCGACTCGCTGGCCGAGTTCGAGGCTGAAACCACCGAGCCCCTGGGCATCGCCACCGCGGCCCTCACCGTGGGCTTTCGCTGGCTCGCCCCGGGCATCGACTTCGTCACCGAGACCGAGCTCTTCGCCGCCGGCGCCACCACCCGTCGGCGCAAAAAGCAAGAGCAGGTCAGCGACGTCGAAGCCCTGATCAAGGACCTGGCCGAGCTCAACGTGGGCGACCCCGTGGTGCACGCCCAGCACGGCATCGGGCGCTACCGCGGTCTGGTCAACATGGACCTGGGCCAGGGCAAGAACCCCGACGGCACGCCCGCCATGCAAGAATTCTTGCACCTGGAGTACGCCGACAAGGCCGTGCTCTACGTGCCCGTCAGCCAGTTGCAGCAGATCAGCCGCTACACCGGCGTGAGCGCCGACGAAGCCCCGCTGCACAAGCTGGGCAGCGGCCAATGGGACAAGGCCAAGCGCCGCGCCGCCGAACAGGTGCGCGATGCCGCCGCCGAACTGCTCAACATCTACGCCCGCCGCGCCGCCCGCGAAGGCCACGCCTTCCGCTACTCGCCGCAGGATTACGAGGTGTTCGCCAACGACTTCGGCTTTGAAGAGACCGCCGACCAGCGCGCCGCCATCCATGCCGTGGTCCAGGACATGATCAGCCCGCGCCCCATGGACCGCCTGGTCTGCGGCGACGTGGGCTTCGGCAAGACCGAGGTGGCCCTTCGCGCCGCCTTCGTGGCCGTCACCGGTGGGCGCCAGGTGGCCTTTCTGGCCCCCACCACCCTGCTGGCCGAACAGCACTACCAGACCCTGGTCGACCGCTTTGCCAAATGGCCCGTGAAGATCGCCGAGATGAGCCGCTTCCGCTCGGCCAAGGAGATCAGCGCCGCCGCCAAGGGCATTGCCGAAGGCACGGTCGACATCGTGGTGGGCACCCACAAGCTGCTCAGCGAAAGCGTCAAGTTCAAGAACCTGGGCCTGCTGATCATCGACGAGGAACACCGCTTTGGCGTGCGCCACAAAGAGGCCATGAAGGCCCTGCGCGCCGAGGTGGACGTGCTCACCCTCACCGCCACCCCCATCCCGCGCACCCTGGGCATGGCACTCGAAGGTCTGCGCGACCTCAGCGTGATCGCCACGGCGCCGCAACGCCGCCTGGCCATCAAGACCTTTGTGCGCAACGAGGGCACCGGCGTGATCCGCGAAGCCGTGCTGCGCGAGCTCAAGCGCGGCGGCCAGGTCTACTTTCTGCACAACGAGGTCGAGACCATCGAGAACCGGCGCCAGAAGCTCGAAGAGATCCTGCCCGAAGCCCGCATCGCCATCGCCCACGGCCAGATGCCCGAGCGCGAGCTCGAGCGCGTGATGCGCGACTTCGTGGCCCAGCGCTTCAACCTGCTGCTGTGCTCCACCATCATCGAGACCGGCATCGACGTGCCCAGCGCCAACACCATCGTGATGAGCCGCGCCGACAAGTTCGGCCTGGCCCAGCTGCACCAGCTGCGCGGCCGCGTGGGCCGCAGCCACCACCAGGCCTATGCCTACCTCATGGTGCCCGACATCGAGGGCCTGACCAAGCAGGCCGCCCAGCGCCTGGAGGCCATCCAGGCCATGGAAGAACTGGGCAGCGGCTTCTACCTGGCCATGCACGACCTCGAGATCCGCGGTGCTGGCGAGGTGCTGGGCGAAAACCAGAGCGGCAACATGCTCGAAGTGGGCTTCCAGCTCTACAACGAGATGCTCTCTGAAGCCGTGCGCAGCCTGAAGGCCGGCAAGGAGCCCGACCTGCTGGCCCCGCTGTCGGTCACCACCGACATCAACCTGCACGCCCCGGCCCTGCTGCCCGACGACTACTGCGGCGACGTGCACCTGCGCCTGTCGTTCTACAAGAAGCTGGCCACGGCCCGCACCCCCGACCAGATCGACACCCTGCTCGAAGAGATCGTCGACCGCTTCGGCAAGCTGCCCGCCCAGGCCCAGACCCTGATCGATGTGCACCGCCTGCGCGTGCTCAGCGCACCCTACGGCGTGGTCAAGGTCGATGCCGCCCCGGGCGTGATCACCATCACCTTCAAGCCCAGCCCGCCGATCGACCCGATGCGCATCATCGAGCTGATCCAGAAGCACCGCCACATCAAGCTCGCGGGCAACGAGAAGCTGCGCATCGAACGCGAGGTGAAAGACCCCAAGGACCGCGCCCAGGCCGTGCGCGACATCCTGCGCCAGCTGGGCCAACCCCTGGCCGTGGCCTGATCCACGGGGCCTGCCATGGAAACCGCCCTGCCCTGGCTGCTGGACCTGGAAGCCGGCCTGCTCGCCGCCGCCCTGCTGCTGGCCCTGTGGCTGCGGCCCTGGCGCCTGATGGCCGGCAGCGCCCTGCTGTCGCCAGTGCTGGGCTGCCTGGTGCTGCTGCCGGGCCTGTGGGCCCTGCCCTCGCTGCACGCCATGCCGCTGCAACTGCAGTGGTCGGGCGCCTGCCTGGCCCTGCTGATGCTGGGTTGGCCACTGGCGGTGCCGGTGCTCACCGCGGTGGCCATCCTGGCCGGCCTGCTGGCCAAGCTGCCCCCGGCCGCGGTGATCGACATGGCCTTCTGGCAAGGCGTTCTGCCCGCCACCCTGGCCCTGCTGCTGGGCGCGGCGATCCGGCGCTGGATCGGGGCCCACCTCTTCGTCTACACCCTGGGTCGGGCCTTTCTGGGCACGGTGCTGTGCAACTTCGCCGCCACCTTGCTGGGCCAGTGGCTGGGCCACGAGCTGCCCGGCGTCGGCAGCGACCTCTCGGTCATTGCCCACTGGCTCATGGCCTGGGCCGACGGCTTCATGACCGGCATGCTGACCGCCATCTTCGTGGCCTTCCGCCCGCAATGGCTGGCCACCTGGTCGGATGGGCTGTACCTCAAGCGCCCCTGAAGGGACAGCTGAGCCGCTGACCTGAGCAGGCAAAATCACCATCTATTTCGCAGAACACACCAACTCCGCATGGCACCCATGAGCACCCAAGAATTCGCCCCCGGCCTCGTGATCCAGGGCTTCACGCCCCCGTTTGACCTCAGCGCCTACAAGCTGATCGCCTTCGACATGGATTCCACCCTGATCAACATCGAGTGCGTGGACGAGATTGCCGACGCCGCCGGCCGCAAGGCCGAGGTGGCGGCCATCACCGAAGCTGCCATGCGCGGCGAGATCACCGACTACAAAGACAGCCTGCGCCAGCGCGTGGCCTTGCTCAAGGGCGTGACCGAGGCGCACATGCTGCAGGTGTACGAGCAGCGCCTGCAACTCAACCCCGGGGCCGCCGAGCTGGTGGCGGCCTGCAAGGCCGCCGGCCTCAAGGTGCTGCTGGTCAGCGGCGGCTTCACCTTCTTCACCGACCGCATCCGGGCCCGCCTGGGCATCGACTTTGCACGCTCCAACGTGCTGGAGGTGCAAGACGGCGTGCTGACCGGCCGCATGGTCGACCAGCCCTGGGGCGACATCTGCGACGGCGCCGAAAAGCGCCGCACCCTGCTGGAGGTGAGCACCCTGATGGGCATCCCCGCCAGCCAGACCATCGCCATGGGCGACGGCGCCAACGACCTGCCCATGATGGGCGTGGCCGGTCTGTCGGTGGCCTACCACGCCAAGCCGCGCGTGCGCGCCGAGGCCATGGTGGCCATCAACCAGGGCGGCCTGGACCGCCTGCTGGAGCTCAGCCGGCCGGCCTGAGCCCAGGCGCCACCGTCGCGACAGCGGCACCCGGGCCTTGCCAGCAGAATGCTGCGATGCCCGACGCAGTCTCACCCACCGCCCCCCAGCATCCGCCGGCCCGCCAGGCCTGGGTGATGCTGCTCGCCCTGTGCCTGGGCTTCACGCTCAGCCAGGCCTACCGTACCGTGGCCGCCATGATGGCGGCTCCGCTGCAGGCCGATTTCGGCCTCTCCAGCAGCCAGTTGGGCCTGTTTGCCGGGGCCTTCCATTTCGCCTTCGGGGCCTTGCAGATCCTCATGGGGGTGGGCATCGACCTGATCGGCATCCGCCGCACCCTGCTGTGGGCCATGCCGCTCACGGTCCTCGGGGCCGCCGTCTCGGCCTGGGCCCCGGGTCTGGCCGCGCTGCTGCTGGGGCAGGCCCTGATCGGGGTCGGCTGTGCTCCCGCCTTCCTGGTGTGCACGGTGTTCATCGCGCGGCGCTTTCCCATCGAACGCTTTGCCGCCATCTCGGGCCTGGTGATGGGCATCGGGGGCCTGGGCCTGCTGATCACCGGCACGCCCCTGGCCTGGCTGATCCAGGCCAGTTCCTGGCGCCTGGGCTTTGCAGCACTGGGCGTGGGCTCGGCCCTGGCCTGGGGGTGCACCTGGATCTGGGTGCGCGAAACCGCCAGCCCCGCCACAACGGGCAGCGCTGAATCACTGCCCCAGGCCCTGCGCGGGGCCATGCAACTGCTCACCCAGCCCCACACCTGGGGCATCCTGGCCCTGGCCTCGGTCACCTACGCCTCTTTCATCGCCCTGCGCGGCCTGTGGCTGGGCCCGATGCTGATCGAGCGCCATGGCTTCAGCCTGGTGCAGTCGGGCAACGTGGCGCTGGCGGTGTCGGTGGTGGGCTTGTTCGGGCCGCCGCTGTTCGGGCGCCTGCAATTCGCGGATGGCGCCCGGCGCAGGCGCTGGATCGTCGGCTTCAGCGCCACGTTGGCTTTGCTGTTCGGCCTGCTGGCGTGGTCGCCCCTGGCCTGGCTGACCGTGCTGGCCAGCCTGGTGATCGGCTTTGGCTGCGGCTTCATCATCCTGCAGTACGCCGATGTGCGCGCCTCTTACCCGGCCCGGCAGACCGGGCGGGCCCTGGCGGTCTACACCATGGCCATGTTCCTGGGCATCGCCTGGATGCAATGGCTGACCGGCCTGGTGGCCGCCTGGGCCCAGCAGCACCAGATCGAGACCTTCGTGGCCGTCAACAGCACGGTCATGGCCCTGCTGCTGATGGGCATGGCGGCCTTCAGGGGGCTGCCGGCCGCGCCAGCCGTGCGGTGAAGCCCGCTCAGCCGGGCAGGTTCTGGCGCGCCCAGCGCACGATGTCGGCGGCCCCCAGGGCGCCGGGCTGGCGGGCCACCTCGCGACCGCCCACGAACAGGGCCAGGGTCGGGATGCTGCGGATCTGAAAGCGCTGGCCCAGGGCCGGCACGGCCTCGGTGTTGACCTTGGCCAGGCGGAAATGTGGCTCCAGCTGCTGCGCCGCCTGCTCGAAGGCGGGCGCCATCATGCGGCAGGGGCCACACCAGGGCGCCCAGAAATCGACCAGCACCGGCACCTGGCTGCGCCCGATGTGGCGCTCGAACAAGGCCACATCGTCCAGCGCCAGCGAGTGGCCGCTGAACAAGGGCTGCTTGCACTGCCCGCAGTCGGGGGCCTGCCCCATCTGGGCCTGCTGCACCCGGTTGGTGGTGTGGCAATGCGGGCAGACCACGTGCAGCGACGTGGCCGCTGTCGCGCTGGCATTCATGCCGGGGCCCCGGGCTCGCGGCTGGCAGCGGGCCGGCTGACCTGGCCCGGGCTGCCCAGGCGGCCCAGCAGTTGGCGCGTGGCCACCTCGGCCTCGACCGCCTGGGCCAGCGGGGCGCGGCACAGGCCGGCTTCGCCGTAGTGCAGGTTTTCGTACAGCAGCGTCAGGGCCGGGCTTTTGCGCAGCAGGGCCTGCAGGCCCTCCTGGGTTTCGGCGCGGTCGCTGAGGTCGTGCAGCATCTGCGTGGCGCGCTGGGCCAGCAGCCTGTACTGCAGCGGGTCAGCAGCCTTGGGGGACGTGTCGAGCCGGTCCAGCATTTGTGCCAGGACGGCCAGCGGAGTGAAGTCGGTTCGGAGGGTGTTCATGGTCCTGCAATTGGGGATGGGCCGGCGCTTTGCAAGAGGGCCAAGGCAGCACGCGCGCGCCCCAGCAAAACCCTGCTTCTGACCCAGCTGGCGCGCGCCCCTAAACTGCGTTGACCACCGTCGCCAGGAAAGCCATGCACAAGCCCACGCCCTCGCCACTCGCACACCCTGCCTCCGTACAACGGCGGCAGCTTCTTTGGGGGCTGGCCGCCTGGCCAGTCCTGGCACAGCATGCGCTGGCCCAGACGCCCCCTGCCGAAGTGCGGCGCCTGCGCGGCACCTTGCAGAAGGTGACACCAGACCACATCACCCTGCTGACCCGCGAGGGCGACACCGTGACGCTGACGCTGGGCGCACAGCTCACCGTGGCCGAGGTCTACCCCATCACCCTGGCCGAGGTGCAGGCCGGCAGCTTCATCGGCACCGCGGCCCTGCCCCAGGCCGACGGCAGCCTCCAGGCCATTGCCCTCACCGTGTTCCCAGAATCCGCCCGCGGGCTGGGTGAGGGCCACCGCCCCTTCGACCTGCAGGCCGACAGCACCATGACCAATGCCACCGTGGCCGATGTGGTGAGCGCGCCCGCCGGGCGCACCCTGCAACTGCGCTATGCGGGCGGGCAGAAAACCCTGCAGGTGCCTGCGGGCACGCCGGTGGTCACGTTCAAGCCCGCCGACCGCAGCCTGCTGGTGCCCGGGGCCAGCGTCTCCTTGAGTGCCCAGGTGGTGGCGGGCGAACCCACCGCCACCCGCATCAACGCCGGGCGCAACGGGTTCAAGCTGCCCTATTGATCCAGGGCCTGTTCTAACCCTGATTTCACCGGCGAAATCAGGGTTGACAGGCCCTAGCCCGCCGGGGTGTTGAGCAGGCGCACCAGGCGCGCCGTCGAGGCCACCCCGACCTTGCCGCGGATGCTGCGCAGCTGGTGATCGATGGTGGACAGCGAGCGCCCCAGGCGCCGCGCCACTTCTTTGTAGCTCAGGCCCATGGCCACCAGCTCGGCCACCCGGCGCTCGGCTGGCGTCAGCTGGGCCAGCACGGGGTGAGGGGGGGCAGACGCAGAACCGGATGGCGCCTCGGCGGCCTCAGTGGCCTCAGTGGCCAGCGCCAGCAAGGGCCCGATCACCTTGCCCGCCAGGTCAGGCAGCTCGTTGCAGACCTCGCCCGGCCACGGCGGCGACTCGTGCTGCCAGTCGGCACAGATCAGGCCCACCGGCCCGGCAGCGCGCAAGGGCAGCGCCATCTTGGCCGCAGCGCCCGAGCGCAGCAGGCGCTCACGCAAGGGTTCGGCCATGCTGCGCTCACGGGCCACACTGGGCACGGCCAGCCCGATGCGGCGCTGCCACACCTCGCGCACCCCTTGCTCGCCAGCGCCAAAGCGCTGGCCCAGCATCGAGGCCATCTCGCGGCCGGGGCGCCGGGTCTCGGCCAGCACCACGTAGTCGCGCGGGCCCTGGCCCGGTGCCCCGGCCAGCGCATAGCCGCCCAGGCCGGCATCCACCCGGTCGGCACGCAGGGTGTCGAGCATCCAGTCGGTGGTGAGGCGCCAGCAGGCGGCCGGGTCGTCGAGGTACAGCAGCAATTGAGCCGCCAGTTCACGCGCCGGACGCCAGCGCAGGGCCTGCGGGCCTTCCAGCAATTTCTGGCGCCAGTGGCGTTGCTCGTTCATGAGCAGCAAATCGGTCATGGCCGCCAATCTAAAGGGGCTCATCGGCTTGGCAATTGGGGTCATCCCGCAGGCCGAACGGCGGCCGCCCTCCAGGGGTTAACCCTGGTGCGAACCTTCGCGATGCCAAAGCGAACCCCTTTGCCGATACTGAGGACCGCTCTTCCCCTTCACGACGCAGCCCTCCTCATGACCACCTACCCCAACATCGTCGCCGGCCAGCCTGTGCTGTCGGCCACCACTTTCGAATCGCGCAACCCGGCCACCGGCGAGCTGCTGGGTCGGGTGCCGCAGAGCAGCCCCGAGCAGGTGGCCCAGGCCGTGGCCGCGGCCCAGGCAGCCCAGCCCGCCTGGGCGGCACTGCCCGATGCTGAGCGCCAGGCCGCCCTGAACCGCGTGGCCGACATCCTGCACGCCGAGCAGGAGCACCTGGCCGGGTGGATCACCCGCGAACAAGGCAAGCCGCTGGGCGGCGTGGGCCCCGACCAGGTGCCCGGCGCCCGCTTCGAGGCCTATGCCTGCGAGGTCTGGACCCGTGTGCCCGCCAGCCTGGCGCTGCCGGTCGAGGTGGCCTTTGAAGACGACACCCGCCGCGACGAGGTGCACCGCCAGCCCTACGGCGTGGTGGCAGCCATCGCGCCCTGGAACTGGCCGCTGATGATCGCCATCTGGCAGATCATCCCGGCCCTGCGCGCCGGCAACACGGTGGTGATCAAGCCCTCCGAGCACACCTCCATCGGCACCCTGGAGATGGTGCGCCTGATCAGCGCCGCCCTGCCCCCGGGCGTGCTCAACACCGTCACCGGCGCAGGCGAGGTGGGCGCAAGCCTGATCGCCCAGCCCGCGGTGCGCAAGATTTTGTTCACCGGCTCCACCGCCACGGGCCGGCGCATCGCCGCCCTGGCCGGCGAGCGCCTCAGCGCCTGCACCCTGGAGCTGGGCGGCAACGACGCCGCCATCGTGCTGCCCGATGCCGACCCGGCCGCGATCGCCATGGGCCTGTTCTGGGGCGCCTTCCTCAACATGGGCCAGACCTGTGCCGCCATCAAGCGTCTGTATGTGCCCGACGCCCTGCACGATGCGGTGGTCGCTGCCCTGCAGGCCCTGGCCCAGGCCATGCCCATGGGCGACGGCCTGCAGCCCGGCATCGCCATGGGCCCGGTCCAGAACCGCATGCAGTTCGACAAGGTGGTGTCGCTGGTGGAGGGCGCCAAGGCCGGCGGCGCCCGCATCGTGTGTGGTGGCGAGGCCCCGGGCGGGCCGGGGTATTTCTACCCCATCACCCTGGTCACCGACATCGACGACGGCGCCCCGCTGGTGGACCAGGAGCAGTTCGGCCCGGTGCTGCCCATCGTGCGCTACCGCGACCTGGACGACGCCGTGGCGCGCGCCAACCGGCTCGACGTGGGCCTGGGGGCCTCGGTCTGGGGCCGCGATGCCGATCAGGCCCGGGCCGTGGCCCTGCGCCTGCAGGCCGGCACGGTGTGGATCAACCAGCACGGCGCCGTCCACCCCATGGTGCCGTTCGGGGGCCTCAAGGGCTCAGGCCTGGGGGTGGAATTCGGCCTGGAAGGCCTCAAGAGCGTGACCCAGACCCGGGTCATCAGCGTGAAGAAGTGAAAAAACTCAGCACACCCGCCCCGTGAGCGGGTAGGCCGGGTCGGTGTAGCCCGGGGTGGAGGGGTGACCGGGCGCCACCAGCGCATCGACCAAGGCCTCGTCCTCGGAGGTGATCACCACGTCGAGCGCGGGGCGGTAGTCCTGCCACTGCTTCAGGGTGCGCGGGCCCGCGATCACCGAGCTGATGCTGCGGTTGGCCAGCACCCAGGCGGTGGCGAACTGCGCCAGGGTGCAGCCCTTGGCCTCGGCATGGGCCTTCAGTTGTTGGGCGATCACCAGCGACTCTTCCCGGAACTCGGTCTCGGCGATGCGCTTGTCGCCCCGGGCCACGCGGCTGCCTTCGGCCGGCGGCTGGCCCGGCAGGTATTTGCCGGTCAGCACCCCGCGGGCAATCGGGCTGTAGGGCGTGACGCCGATGCCGTAATGCGCACAGGCCGGCAGGATCTCGACCTCGGGCATGCGGTTGAGCAGGTTGTAATAAGGCTGGCACACCACCGGGCCCGGCATGCCCACCTGCTGGGCCAGGCGCACCAGCTCGGCAATGCGCCAGCCGCGGAAGTTCGACACCCCCCAGTAGCGGATCTTGCCCTGGCGCAGCAACTGGTCCAGGGCACGCACGGCCTCTTCCAGGTCCGCGTCCGGAAAATCACGGTGCAGGTACAGGATGTCGACATGGTCGGTCTGCAGGCGCTGCAGGCTGGCCTCGGTCTCGCGCAACATCCAGCTGCGCGAGTAGTGGCTCTCGTTCACGCGGCCCGACATCTTGTTGCCCAGCTTGGTGGCCAGCACCCAATCGTGGCGCTGGCCCTTGAGCAGCTGGCCCACCAGGGTTTCCGAGGCTCCCTGGGTGTACACGTCGGCGGTGTCGATGTAGTTCACGCCCTGCTCGCGGGCATCGGCCACGATGGCCGCGGCCTCGGCCGCATCGGTCTGGTCGCCGAACATCATGGTGCCCAGGCACAGGGCGGAAACTTGCAGATTGCTCTTGCCGAGCGGGCGGTATTGCATGGCAGACTCCTGTGGATGAAAGCGGCCTGGCACACCCTCTTCGATGGGCAGCGCCGCCGACAGCGGCCATACTATGCCCCCAAGGCCACACCGGGCCTGATCGGGCCAGGACAAAACCCTGGTTTCCCATGACTTATTCCAGGTGCCCCCCAGCAGGGGCGGGCGCCCCCATGACATGCCCTTTTCCTCTCTAGGCCTTACCCCCGAACTGGTCCACGCCGCCAGCACCCAAGGCTTCAACGCGCCCACGCCGATCCAGGCCGAAGCCATTCCGGCCATCCTGCGCGGCGCCGACCTGCAAGGCCAGGCCCAGACCGGCTCGGGCAAGACAGCAGCCTACGCCCTGCCCCTGCTGCAGCGCCTGCACGGCCACAGCCCCAGCCGGGGCCGGCGCGTGCGCGCCCTGGTGCTGGTGCCCACGCGCGAACTGGCGGCCCAGGTGGGCGAGGTGCTGCGCAGCCTGGGCAGTGCCCTGCAAGACCCGCCCAAGGTGGCCGTGGTGTTCGGCGGGGTCTCGATCAACCCGCAGATGATGCGGCTGCGCGGCGGCGCCGATGTGCTGGTGGCCACGCCGGGCCGGCTGCTCGATCTGGTGGCGCACAACGCCATCCAGCTCGGACAGATCGAGGTGCTGGTGCTGGACGAGGCCGACCGCCTGCTCGACCTGGGCTTTGCCGAAGAGCTGCAGCGTGTGCTGGCCGAGCTGCCGGCCCAGCGGCAGAACCTGTTCTTCTCGGCCACCTTTGCGCCGGCGGTGCAGCAATTGGCCGACGGCCTGCTGAAAGAACCCGTGCGCATCGCCGTGGCCGCCACCGAGGCCAATGAGCCCGCCATCACCCAGCGGGTGATCCAGGTCGACGCCAGCCGCCGCACCGAGCTGCTGCGCCACCTCATCAAAACCCAGGGCTGGGACCGGGTGCTGGTGTTTGTCGCCACCCAGTACGCCTGCCAGCTGGTGGCCGGCAAGCTCTACAAGAACGGCATCTACGCCACGGTGTTCCATGGCGGCCTGAGCCAGGGCGCCCGCACCCAGGTGCTGCAAGAGTTCAAGGACGAGCGCTGGGACGTGGTGGTCACCACCGACCTGGCGGCCCGCGGCATCGACATCATGCAGCTGCCGGTGGTGGTCAACTACGACCTGCCGCGCTCGGCCACCGACTACGTGCACCGCATCGGCCGCACGGCCCGCGCCGGCGAGGCCGGCACCGCGGTGAGCTTTGTCAGCGCCGACACCGAGGCCCACTTTGCCCTGATCGAAAAGCGCCAGCGCCTGAGCCTGCCGCGCGAACAGATCGAAGGCTTTGAGCCCCGGGATGTGGCCGCTCCGCCACCACCCGACCTCGCGCCTGTGCCCGGCACCGGCGGCGTCAAGGGCAAGCGCCCGAGCAAGAAAGACAAGCTGCGCGCGGCCGCAGCCGCCGCCCAGGGCCAGGGCCAGGGCGGCGATCCAAAAGCCTGATCAGAGCGCCTGGGCCAGGCGCGCCACGCCCTCTTCGATCTTGGCCACATCGGCGGTGGCAAAGCTCAGGCGCAGGGTGGCGTGGTCGGGGTTGGCGCAGAAGAACGGCGCCCCCGGCACAAAAGCCACCCCCTTCTCGATGGCACGTTTGGCCAGCACATTGCCGTCGCCCACCTTGCCACCGGCACCCGTCAGGCGGGCCCAGATGAACAAGCCGCCCTGCGGCTGGGTGAACTCGATGGCATCGCCCAGCTCGCGGCGCAGCGCCTGGCCCATGGCCTGGGCGCGTTCGGCATACACCGCGCGCACCTTGGCCAGCGTGGCCGGCATGCGGCCGGCCTTCAGGTACTGGGCAGCCGTGGCCTGGGCAAAGGTGCTGGTGTGCGCGTCGCTGAACTGCTTGCACATGGTGGCCTTGGCCAGCAGCTCGGCCGGCGCGATCATCCAGCCCACACGCAGGCCGGGCGACAGCACCTTGCTCAGCGAGCCGCAGTGCACCAGCAGCTCGCGGCTGCCCGGCACGCTGGCGCTCAGGTTCAGCAGGCTGGGGGGCGGGGCAGCGCCGAAATACAGGTCGCCATAGGGGTCGTCCTCGATCACCAGGGTCTGGTACTTGACGGCCAGCTCCAGCACCTTCTTGCGCCGCTCCAGGTTCAGCGTGGCGCCGCTGGGGTTGCCGAAGGTGGGAATCAGGTAGATGAACTTGGGGCGGTGCTCGGCGATCAGGGCTTCGAGCTCGTCCACCTTCACGCCCTCGCCGTCAATCGGGGCGCTGACCAGCTCGGCGCCATACAGGCGGAAGCACTGGATGGTGGCCAGAAAGGTCGGGCCTTCGACAAACACCTTGTCGCCGGGGCTGATCAAGGCCTTGCCCAGCAGGTCCAGCGCCTGCTGGCTGCCGGTGGTGACGATCAGGTTCTCGGGGGCCACATCGCTGGCGCCTTTGTCGGTCATAAAGCGGGCCAGTTGCTCACGCAAGGGGTTGTAGCCCTCGGTGGCACCGTACTGCAGGGCGCCGCCGGCCTCTTCGGTCAGCGCGGTGTTGACGGCCTCACGGATGCCGTCGACATCGAACATGGCGCTGTCGGGAAAGCCCCCGGCAAAGCTGATGATGCCGGGCTTGCCCAGCAGCTTGAACAGTTCACGGATGGCAGAGGTTTCGACGTTGTCGAGGCGGTCGGCAAATTGCAATGGCATGGTGCATCTCACTTTCGGATTCGCATTGTCGCCAATTCGCGGCCGCTCGCCGGACAAGTGGGCACGCTGCTACGCACACGGCCCCTGCATGAGGCTGATGAATGGTGCTCAGGCCCGTGAAACATCCATATACAAATCGCCCAAGGCAGGGCATAAATGAGGAACCTGCACAACTCTGATGAGGATCTGCCCATGCCCCAGCTCGAGACATTTTTCCAGAACGTCCAGTTGCCCACCATGCCCGAGGTGGCGCACACGCTGATCCGCACCCTGCACGATGACGACAGCTCGCCCCGCTCGGTGCGCGACATCCTGGCACGCGACCCGGCCCTCACGGTGAAGCTGATCCGCCTGGCCAACTGCGCCCGCTTCGGCCTGCCGCGCACGGTGGCCAGCCTGGACGATGCCATCCTCATGACCGGCATGGGCCAGGTGCGTACCCTGGCCCTGTCGGCTTGTCTGAATGGCGCCTTCCCGATGATCACGGGCCTGAACCGCCAGGAGTTCTGGGAGCAGAGCATGGCCTGTGCCGGCTACGCCAGCTGGCTGGCCCAGCGCCTTGAAGTCGATCCCCAGGCCGCCTGGCTGGCGGGCATGATGCTGCGCCTGGGCGAACTGGTGATCGGCCAACGCCTGCCCCAGGCCCTGTCCGAGATCGAACGCCAGCCGCACCTGCCTGGCGGACGCTGGCAGCGCGAAACCCAGTTGCTGGGCTTCACCGAAAGCCAGGTCAGTGCCGAGATGGCACGGCGCTGGAACTTCCCCGAGCTGATCGTGCGCGGGCTGGAACATGCCTCAGAGCCCATGGCCACGCGCCCCTTCTGCCGCATGGCCGGCCTGCTGCACCTGGCCGAACTGCTGGCCGAGACCGCGCCCCATGCTGCGGATCCGGCCGAAATCAAGCAAGCGGTGGCCAGCCTGCCGCAGGACGTGATGCAGGCCCTGCAGCTCGATGCCGACTGGATGGCCACCCACCTGCCCTCGGTGGACGGTTTCATCGACATGAGCTTGCTGCACTGAGAAGGCGTTGATGTTCTGAGCACCGATCCCGGGCCAGCAGGGCTTTGCAGCAAGCCCGCCCAGGACGCGACACAATGCGGTTCAGCCTACGTTGAACCCGCATGAAGAAATCCGACATCGAACCCTTTTTTGCCACCCTCAAGGCGGCCAACCCCCAGCCCAACACCGAGCTCGAATACACCACCGTGTTCGAGTTGCTGGCCGCCGTGCTGCTGTCAGCCCAGGCCACCGATGTGGGCGTGAACAAGGCCACGCGGCGGCTGTTCCCGGTGGCGGGAACGCCCGAGAAGATCCTGGCCCTGGGCCTGGAGGGGCTGGAGGACTACATCAAGACCATCGGCCTGTACCACAGCAAGGCCCGCCACCTGCTGGAGACCTGTCGCATGCTGGTCGAGCAGCATGGCGGCCAGGTGCCCCGCACCCGCGAAGCACTGGAAGCCCTGCCCGGCGTGGGCCGCAAGACCGCCAACGTGGTGCTGAACGTGGCCTTTGGCGAGCCCACCATGGCGGTGGACACCCACATCTTCCGGGTCAGCAACCGCACCGGACTGGCCCCGGGCAAGAACCCGCTCGAAGTGGAAAAGCAGTTGCTCAAACGGGTGCCCCCCGCCTACGCGGTGGACTCGCACCACTGGCTGATCCTGCATGGGCGCTATGTGTGCCAGGCGCGCAAGCCCCAGTGCTGGCACTGCAGCGTGGCCGCCTGGTGCGATTTCAAGCCTAAGAACGCCAAGCCCTGACGTGCCAGCGCCAAGACCCACCCGACGCCCGGCCGCCCGCCCTGCCCCACGCCAGCGCACCCCGGTGCGCTGGCGCAGCAGCAGCGTGCTGGCGCTGTCGGCCGGCATCACCCTGTATGTGGCCGCCAGCCTGCGCTGGGAGGTGCCCTGGGCGGCGGGGCTGGTCTATGCCGTGATGAGCCTGGTCTGCTACCTGAGCTATGCCGCCGACAAATCGGCGGCCCGCAGCGGCCAGTGGCGCACCAGCGAACGCACGCTGCTGTACCTGGGCCTGGCCTGCGGCTGGCCCGGCGCCATCCTGGCGCAGGAGCGCCTGCGCCACAAATCGGCCAAGCTGCGCTTTCGCGGCTGGTTCTGGCTGACGGTGGTGCTGAACCTGCTCGGCTTCGCCCTGCTGTTCACCCCGCTGCTGCCCGACTGGACACCGATCTACCCAGCCGCCCTGACTCAACGCACCCAGTACTGAGGCAGGGTCTGCCCGTCGGTGGACACCCCTTCGGCACGCCGATACGGCAGCATCGAGCCGGGCTGGGTGGTCAGTTGGGCCGCGATCTCGATGTGGGGTGCTTCCGAGCTGACCGCCCCGAAGATGGTCGCAAACGAGGCATCGGCCGCGTCATGCCCGGTGCCGATGCGCACAAAGCCCATCGGGATCGCCGTGCCGGAGGGGTCGAACAGGTACCAGTTGTGGCCCAGGTAGGCCTCGACATAGGCATGGAAGTCGGTCGGCCCCAAGGTCGGGTCGGCCCCGAAGTCGATGCCGGTGGTGAAGCGCGCCGGGATGTTGACGGCACGGCACAGCGCGATCATCAGGTGGGCAAAGTCGCGGCACACACCCACGCCGTCGCGCAGGGTGTCGATGGCCGAGGTCATCGAGTTGCTGCTGCTCGACTTGAACAGCACCCGCTGCTGCACCCATTGCTGGATCGCCTGCACCCGGGCATAGCCATGGGGCAAGGTGCCGAACTCGGTCATGGCCAGGGCATTGAGCAGGTCCGACTGGCAGTAGCGGCTGGGGTACAGGTAGGTCAGCACATCGGGCGGCAACTGGGCCACCGGCACCTCGGGGATGGCCGCCGCCGGCAGCACCAGGTGGTCCAGGTCCACCGTGGCGCGGTAGCTCACCTCCAGCGGGCCGGGGGCAGCGCTCAGGCGCAGGCTGCGCGCCTGGGTGGCCGGGTCGGTGTGCATCAACAGCGGCACCGGCTGGCTCACGTTCAATTGCTCGTGCAGCACCCATTGGCGCCGGGTGTGGGCCAATTGGATGTTGAAGATGAAGTCGGCCCCGGGCGCGGCCACCACGTAACGCAGGGCAATCAGAAGTTCAAGGCGGACCATGGCTCAACCCGCCCCATGAAGAAGGCCGAGGCGGCCAGGGCGTAGAAACGTAGAGGGCATGGAGATCCAGACAATAAAAAGAAGAACGCACCGGGGACGGTGGGCGTCACCCGGGCTGGCCTGAAGATGCAGGCAAGAAGCAGGCCCGGTCACGGCGGCCGGGCGCTTGGGTCAGGGGGTTGGGCGGGTTTTGTGAGGGCCAAGGCGCAAGCAACCCACCCCATGGTACGCCCTGGCGGCCCCAGCCCAAGGTGCATGCCCATCCGCACAGGACGGAGATCAGCTGACAGACCCCGCCTGCGCCGGCAACTGGTGGTCCAGATCGGGGCGCTTCCAGGGGTCGACGTGGGTCATCAGGTTGAGCACGCGGTGGCGCGCCATGACGCGGTGCTGGGCTGCCACGGCGATGTCGTGCCCGGCCTCGACGGTCAGCCGGGCATCGACCTCGATGTGGGCATCGACCACGATCATGTCGCCCATGCGCCGGGTGCGCACGTCGTGCACACCGATGACGCCCGGGGTCTCGACCAGGGTCTGGCGGATGGCGGCGACCTCTTCCTCATCCACCGCGCGGTCCATCAGATCGTGCAGCGCATCCCAAGCGAACTGCCAGCCCATGCGGCCCACCATCAGGCCCACGATCAGGGCGGCAATCGGGTCGAGCAACGGAAAGCCGGCCAGATTGCCCGCAATGCCCGCCCCCACCACCAGGGACGAAGCCGCATCCGAGCGCGCATGCCAGGCATTGGCCACCAACAGGCTCGACTTGACGCGCTTGGCGATCATCAGCATGTAGCGGAACAGCAGTTCCTTGGACACCAGGGCGGCCCCGGCCACCCACAGGGCCACGCCGTGCACCTGGGGCACCGAGTCGGGGCTTTGCAGCTTGAGCACCGCCGCCCACAGCATGCCGGCGCCCACGGCCAGCAGAATCAGGCCCAGCACCAGCGAAGCGGCGGTCTCGAAGCGCTGGTGGCCGTAGGGGTGGTCTTCGTCGGCTTCCTTCTGGCTGTGGTGGTTGGCAAACAGCACCACGGCGTCCGACACCAGGTCCGACAGCGAGTGGATGCCGTCTGCCACCAGGCCCTGGGAATGGGTCAAGGCCCCCACCACGATCTGGGTGGCACTGAGCGCCGTGTTCACCACCACACTGACCCAGGTGCTGCGCGACGCTGCCGCCGAGCGCTCGGCGCTGCTGTACTGGGTGTCTTCGTGGTCAGGTGGGGCGTCTTTGAATTGCATGCGGAAAAGGCGTCGGGCAGGAGCGCCGGAAAGCTCGGTCAGCCCCGATTGTGCCTGCCCGGCCGCCCGCCCGCTGAAGCGGGCAGGCATCCACCGGCCACATACACGGTGTTACCGAGATGCGTCTGCAGCGACAACTCGATGCCGTGGTCGGCCAGCGCCCGCCAGGGTTGCCCCAGGCCCTGCAGCGTGGTCACCGAATGCATCGCGGCCAGCCACACCAGGCCATTGAAGACGCCCCAGCCCGCCGGCGCCCACTGCAGGCCACTGGCCGCCACCCGGGCCCCGGGGCGCAGGTGGGCCAGCACATGATCGACCGCGGCGGGCGTCTGCAGGATGTCGTGGGTGAAATGGAACAGGGCGGCATCGGCCCCTTCGGGCAGAACAGCCTGATCGATGGGGGCACAGGCCAGGCTGATGTTGCGCCAGCCGTGGCGCTGCACCCGGCGGCGCGCCTCGTCCACCATCTCGGGGCACTGGTCCACCGCCACCACCCGGCCTTGCGGGCCCACGGCGGCCTGCAGCAGGTCCAGGCTCATGCCGGTGCCGCAACCCAGGTCCAGCACGGTCTGGCCGGGCTGCAGCTGCAGCGTGGCAATGGCCTCGGCGCGGATCGCGTCGTACGGGGCCAGTTGCAGGTCATAGATACCCGCGCGCCAGCGGTACAGGCCCTGCGAGGCCGCGGTGTCAGGGGCTGCGGGGTGGCGTTCGGTTGCGCGTGACATGGCGGGCCTCCGTCAAGT
Organism: Curvibacter gracilis ATCC BAA-807; assembly: GCF_000518645.1. Taxonomy (GTDB): domain Bacteria; phylum Pseudomonadota; class Gammaproteobacteria; order Burkholderiales; family Burkholderiaceae_C; genus Curvibacter; species Curvibacter gracilis. Next base: position 300,371 of record NZ_KI912467.1, read on the forward strand.
GGACGGCCCACTCTAACCCGGCACCGCGTCTGAGTCCATGCGCTGGCGCAAAACGGGGCCCCTCGCCCGCCAGCTCAATCCGCGTAGATGCCGGCCTTGCGGATCACCGGGCCCCAGCGGTTGATCTCGGCCTCAAGGTGGGTTTTGAGCCCATTGGGGGTGATCTTGTCCAGCGGCGGCACATCCGAGCTCAGATCGGCCAGGCGCTTGGTGACCACCGGGTCTTGCAAGGCGGTGCGCAGGGCGGCGTTGAGCTTGTTGATGACCTCGGGCGGCGTGCCCTTGGGGGCGTACATGCCGTGCCAGACCTTGACGTCAAAGCCCTTCAGGCCCTGTTCGTCGAGCGTGGGCACATTGGGCAGGGCCGAGAGACGGTTCAGCGTGGTCACGCCGAACACCTTGATGCGCCCCTCCTTGATCATGGGCACGGTCTGGGTGGTCTGGTCGCACAGCAGATCGACCTGCCCGCCCAGCAGGTCGTTCATGGCCGGCCCGGTGCCCTTGTAGGGGATGGTGTTCAGGTCGACACCGATGGTGCTCATGAAGATCAGACCGCACAGGTGGGACACCGCGCCCAGGCCGGCATTGGCCAGCGTCACCTTCTCCTTGTTGGCCTTGATGTAGGCCAGGGCCTCCTGCAGGTTGTTGGCCGGAAAGTCCTTGCGGGCCAGCAGGGTCATGGGCACATCGACCACCTGGCCGATGTAGTCGAAATCCTTGAGCGGGTCGAAGCTGAGCTTCTTGTACAGCGCCGGTGCCGTCGACATGCCCATGTGGTGCAGGAAGATGGTGTAGCCGTTGGGAGCGGCGCGCGCCGTCTTGGTGGCGGCGATGGTGCCGCCCGCGCCCACGGCGTTTTCGATCAGCACGGTCTGCCCCAGGGCCTTGCCCATGGGGATGGCGATCAGGCGTGCCACCACGTCGGTGGGGCCACCGGCTGCAAACGGCACCAGCATGGTGATGGGCCGGTCGGGGAACACCTCGGCACGGGCCGGGCCTGCGGCCAGCAGGGTGGCGGCGGCCAGCGCCGCCAGGCCGGTGCGCCACAGGGATTGGAAGGGGCTGAAGCGATTTGTCATGGGTCTTGTCTCTCTGTTTCTAAGGGGTTCTCTGGGGTGGGTACGGTGCACCCGACCCAGGCTTCACTGCTCTCACGCCGCAGTGCCAGGCGCACTCCCTGCTGTGTCGTTCTTGTTCTGCAGCCATGTTGCGCCGCCTTGGGGCCCGCCGGCACTAGGCCTAACCCCGGGGCGGCCCATCCATCAGGGGATCACAGGTCGGTGCTCCAGGGCCAGCCAGCGCCTTGCCAGCGCCAGCACCGGGGCATCGACCATGCGGCCATCCACCCGCAGGGCACCGGCCCCGAGGGCATCGCCCGCGGCCTCGGCAGCCGCCAACACGCGGCGCGCCCAGTCGCACTCGGCCGCGCTGGGCGCCAGGCCCTGGTGCACGGCCTCGATCTGGCTGGGGTGGATGCACAGCTTGGCGCCAAAGCCCAGGCGGCGGGCGCGCCGGGCGTCGCTCAAGGCCTGCTCGGGCTCGTCCAGCGCCACGGTCACGCCATCGACCGGCGGCGCCAGGCCGGCGCCACGCGAGGCCAGCACCAGCTGCCAGCGGGCAGGCAGCAGCTCGGCCTCGTCCGGCCCGCAGGCCATGCCCAGGTCCGCCTGCAGGTCGATGTGGCCCAGCACCAGGCGCAGCACCTGGGGCGCACCCGCGATGGCCTGCAAGTGCAGCAGGCCCTGGGCACTCTCGATCAGGGGCAGCAGCGGCAGGCCCGGCAGGCGCTGGGCCAAGGGCTGCAGCTGCGCCGCACTCTCGGCCTTGGCCAGCATCACGCCGGCCAGGCCGGGCAGGGCTTCGAGCAGGGCCAGGTCGTCGCCATGCCCGGGCGCGGGCACCGCGTTCACCCGCACCAACAGGCGCTGGCGCTCGGCCGCGCTCAGACTCGGCCAGCCCTGGGCCAGGGCGGCGCGGGCGGCGGGCTTGACAGCAGGGGCCACGGCGTCTTCCAGGTCCAGGATCACCGCGTCGGCGGCACTGGCCAGGGCCTTGGGCAGGCGCTCGGGGCGGTCACCGGGCACAAACAGCAGGCTGCGCGCCTCGCCCAGCGGGCGCGGCAAGGGGGCCGTGTTCATGCGGCCCCCGGCAACAGGCGCCCCACCACCGGCCACTGGCTCACCTGCCACAGGTGCTCCACCGCCTGGGCCATCTCACCGGCCTGGGCGCCGCCACTGAAGGCCGCCAGGCGCAAGGCCTTGGCGGTGATCTCGTCGCGGCTCAGGGTGTTGCCGGGGTCGCCCTTGGGCTCGTCCACCCGGCCCTGGAACACGCGCCCGTCGGTGGTGTGCACCGTCACCTTGCCGATCCAGCGGCGCGGGTAGGCGCCGTCGACCTCGGCGTCCAGGCTCATGGTCACGCGGTCGCGAAGCTGGCGCGTGGTCTCGCTGAGAAAGTGCTGATCAAACTCGGCCAGGCCCGCGTGCCCGAACTGCGCCACCAGGGCCAGCACCGTGCCCATCGAGAACTTGCTCTGGTGCACCGTGCTGGGCGACACCACCGGGCCCAGCACGTCGATCGCGCCCTGGTGCACATGGGTCTGCACGGCCGCCAGGTCTTCGGGCTTGAGGCCATGCTCGCGCATCACCAGCAGCAGCGCGTCAGCGGCCGGGTGGGTGTGGCGGCAGCTGGCGTGGTACTTGAACGAGGTCTCGGCCGTGACCCAGCGCGCGCCCAGACCGTCGACCAGGCGGGCCGGGTCCGCGTCGCTGGACATGCCGGCGGCCATGCCCTGGGGGCCGTCCAAGATGTCGGCGGCGCCGGTGAAGCCATCCTTGGCCAGGTAGGCCGACATCAGGCCGGCGGCGGCCGCGTGCGCGGTGTGCAGCTGCTTGGAATCGGCCGCGGTGCGCAAGAACTCCCACAGCCCGGCCGACTGGGTGCCCGCCGAGCCGAAGGCGTGCTGCATCTGGCGCGCGTCCAGCGCCAGCAGGTGGCCCACGGCGGCAGCCGCAGCCAGGGTGCCGGCCGTGCCGGTGGTGTGGAACACCCGGTAATGCGAGCGCCCCAAGAATTCGCCCACACGGATGCCCACCTCGTAGCCCACCACCGAGGCGGCCAGCAGGTCGCGCCCGCTGCGCCCCAGCGCCTGCGCCACCGCCACCGCGGGCGGGAACACCACCGTGGCCGGGTGGAACACCGAGCCGTTGTGCACATCGTCCTGCTCGGCCACATGCGAGGCCGCGGCATTGGCCATCGCCGCCAGGTAGGGGCTGTTGAGCTGGCGCTTGATCAGCACCTCGGCCCCGCCCTGCCCCAGCTTGGGGGCGCCTGCGCCGCCCGCACATCCCATGTGCTCGGCAAAGCGGGTGATGCTCTCCACCGGGCGCGAGCCATGGCCGGCCACGGCCGAGCCGAACCAGTCGACCAGCAGGTCTTCGGTCTTGCGCACCACGGTGTCGGGGATGTCGTCATAGCGCAGGCCAGCCGCGAATTGGGCCAGGGCGGCGGTGGGGGTGAGGGATGTCATGGCTTGTCGTCTCCGGAATGTTCTGTTTTCGTCTGGTTTCGTTGGGTGGCAGTTCAGATCAGATCGCGCCGCGCTCACGCAGGGCCGCGATGTCGGCCTCGCTGCGGCCCAGGCGGTGCAGGATGGCCTCGGTGTGCTGGCCCACGGCGGGCACGGCCTCCATGCGGTAGTCAAAGCTGCTGTGGCGCCCCGGCGGCAGCAGGGCCGGGATGCTGCCTGCGGGCGATCCCACCTCGCGCCAGCGCTCACGCGCCTGCAACTGCGGGTGGGCCCACAGGCCGGCCATGTCGTTCATGCGGGCGTTGGCGATCTGGGCCTCGTCGAGCCGGGCCAGCACCTCGGCGCTGCTGAGGGCCCCGAAGGCCGTCAGGATGAGGGCCTTCAGCGCTTCACGGTGTTCGTTGCGGCGCGCGTTGCTGTCAAAGCGCGGGTCGGTGGCCAGCTCGGCATCGCGCAGCACCACGGCGCAGAACACCTTCCACTCGCGTTCGTTCTGCAGGCCCAGCATCACGGTGCCCCCGTCGCCAGCCTTGAAAGGCCCATAAGGGTAGATGGTGGCGTGGGCGGCCGCGCTGCGCGGCGGCGGGGTGGCGCCCTGGTAGGCGTAGTACATGGGGTAGCCCATCCACTCGCCCAGGGCTTCGAGCATGGACACGTCGATGTGCCCACCCTGCCCCGTGCGCCCCCGCTGCAGCAGGGCCGCCAGCACGCTGCTGTAGGCATACATGCCGGCCGCGATGTCGGCCACCGAGTTGCCGGCCTTGCAGGGCTCATCGGGCGTGCCGGTGACCGACAGAAAGCCGGCCTCGCTCTGGATCAGCAGGTCGTAGGCCTTCTTGTCGCGGTAAGGGCCGTCTTCGCCGTAGCCCGAGATGTCGCACACGATCAGGCGCGGGTGGCTGTCTTTCAGGCTGTCGTAGCCCAGCCCCATGCGGGCAGCGGCCCCTGGGGCCAGGTTCTGCACCAGCACGTCGGCGTCTTTCAGCAGCTCTTGCAGCACCTGCAGGGCCTCGGGCTGCTTGAGGTCGAGGGTGAGACTTTCCTTGGAGCGGTTGACCCACACGAAGTGCGAGGCCTCGCCGTTGACCCGCTGGTCATAGGCCCGGGCAAAGTCGCCCGCACCGGGGCGCTCGATCTTGATGACGCGGGCGCCCAGGTCGGCGAGTTGGCGGGTGCAGAAGGGGGCTGCGATGGCGTGTTCGAGGGAGATGACGGTGATACCGTCTAGGGGGCGTTGGGTCATGATGGTGACTCACTGTCTGTGGGATGGGGCCAGGGGGATGGCTGCTTGTTGGGGGCACGGGTGGGGGGTGTGCCTTGTCCACTTGCTTGTGGCTTTGTTGTGCCGCTGCGCTCTGGTGGTTCTGCTCTTTGGTTGAGGGCGGAGGCCGGGGTTGCACTTCGGCTGGTGCTCAAAATGGCAACCTTGACTTGCCCACTCGGCGTAGGTTCGTTGTTGCCGCTGCGCTCTGTGGTTTCTGCTTTTTGTTTCAGGGCAGAGGCCGGGGTTGCGGCCCGGCGGCCGCCTCACTTTCTTTGCTTCGCCAAAGAAAGTAAGCAAAGAAAGGCGACCCGAAGTCAGGGCCACTTCGTGGTTCCCTGCGCTGCTCGCGCCAGGGGGGTCCCCGCTAAACTCGCTGCGCTCAAACAGACGCGGGGCCTGATCCCCCTGGCGCTGCGCTGCTCGGCCCTGCCCCACGGGGCAAGCGGGATCGGGAGCGGGCGAGCTTGCGAACGCACTGACGAAATCACTTGTGTGGGTGCATCCAGAAGCTCTGGTGAATTGCTGTTTGATGTGCTGGGCAGAGCGCCCATGCGCCCCCGCGCTGCGAAGCAGCCGCGCCCTCCGATTGAAACAACACGGCGCCGCTGCGCAGCAGCAGCCGTCGGCTCCCGCTCCCCACCTCCCGTCGGGCACGGCGAGCAGCGCAGACTTGGGCGGATAAGGGCTCGCGTCTGTTTGAGCGTCAGCGAGTTTAGCGAGACCCCGCCCAAGTTGAGCAGCGCAGCGGACCCTGCGCAGCAGGGCGTGCACGTCGGGTCGCCTTTCTTTGGGGTACTTTTCTTTGGCGAGACAAAGAAAAGTGCCTCGGCCGCCGGGACGAACCCCCGGCCTCCGCCCTTCAAAGAAGAACAGAAGGAACAGAGCGCAGCGACGAAACAAAGCCTTGATCGAATGGACAAAGCAGACCGCCAACGCCCGGCACCCACCGGACCGCAATCCCGGCCTCCGACCTGAAACCAAGAGCAGAAGCATGAGCACCACGCACAAACGAATCAAAACGACCGGGGCAAACCCAGCAAATGCTCCGCCACATACGAATAAATCAAATTCGTCGAGATAGGCGCCACCTGATACAGCCGCGTCTCCCGGAACTTGCGCTCCACGTCGTACTCGTGGGCAAAGCCAAACCCACCATGGAACTGGATGCAGGCATTGGCCGCCTCCCAACTGGCCTTGGCCGCCAGGTACTTGGCCATGTTGGCCTGGGCGCCACAGGGCTGGTTGGCGTCGAACAGTTCGCAGGCCTTGTAGCGCATCAGGTTGGCCGCTTCCACCTCGATGTAGGCATCGGCAATCGGAAACTGCACCCCCTGGTTCTGGCCGATCGGGCGGCCGAACACCACGCGCTCGCTGACGTACTTCGTCACCCGGTCCAGGAACCAGTAACCATCGCCGATGCACTCGGCCGCAATCAAGGTGCGCTCGGCGTTCAGGCCGTCGAGGATGTACTTGAAACCCTTGCCCTCTTCGCCGATCAGGTTCTCGGCCGGGATCTCCAGGTTGTCGAAGTACAGCTCATTGGTCTCGTGGTTGACCATGTTCTGGATCGGGCGCACCGTCATGCCCTTCTTCTCGGCCTCGCGCAGGTCGACCATGAAGATCGACATGCCCTCGCTCTTCTTGCTGACCTCGGCCAGCGGCGTGGTGCGCGCCAGCAGAATCATCCACTCGCTGTGCTGCACCCGGCTGATCCAGACCTTCTGGCCATTGACCACATAGCGGTCGCCCTTCCTGACGGCCGAGGTCTTGATCTTGGTGGTGTCGGTGCCGGTGGTGGGCTCGGTCACCCCCATGGACTGCAGGCGCCACTCGCCGCTGGCGATCTTGGGCAGGTACAGCTCTTTCTGCGCCTTCGAGCCGTGGCGCAGCAAGGTGCCCATGTTGTACATCTGACCATGGCAGGCCCCCGAGTTGCCGCCGCTGCGGTTGATCTCTTCCATGATCACCGAGGCCTCAGCCAGGCCCAGGCCCGAGCCGCCGTACTCTGCCGGGATCAACGCGGCCAGCCAGCCGGCCGTGGTCAGGGCATCCACAAAGGCTTCGGGGTAGGCGCGCTCGTGGTCGATCTGGCGGTGGTATTCGTCTGGGAACTCGGCGCACAGGGCGCGCACCGCATCGCGGATCTCCTGGTACTGGTCGGGGGCTTGCTTGATCATGGTGTCTCTTTTGTTGGATTGGATGGGATGGAGGTTGGGACAGCTCAGAACAGCTCGGCCGTGGCCTGCATGGTCAGCCAGCCCTCGTGATCGTTGGCCCACAGGCGCACGGTCTTGCCATCGGCCTCGGGGCGGCCGTTGACGGCAAAGGGGTGCAGGTCGAAGGTGGGGCGCACGGCCTTGAAGTCGAAGCGCTTGAAGCGGGCCCCGGGCTGCTGGCGCCGCACCAGGTCCACCAGCAAGGTGGCGATCAGGGGGCCGTGCACGATCAGGCCAGGGTAGCCTTCCACCCCGGTCACATAGCGGCGGTCGTAGTGGATGCGGTGGCCATTGAAGGTGAGCGCCGAGTAACGGAACAGCAGCACATCGTCGGGCACGATCTCGCGCTGCCAGGGGGCCCCGGTGTCGGCCGCCACGGGGGGCGGCACGGGGTCGCCGGGCTGGGCCGCGGCGCGGTAGACGATGTCGTGCTCTTCGGTCAGGGCCAGGCCGGCCTCGTTGTGCACCTCGTGCTTGACCAGCACGAACACCAGGTCGCCGGTGCGGCCCGCCTTGTGCGTGACCGACTCGATGCGCGACACGCGCTGCACCGCCTGGCCCACCTGCAGGGGGTTGGACTCTTCCCAGCGCAGGCGCCCGCCCGCCCACATGCGGCGCGGCAGCGGCACCGGGGGCAGAAAACCGCCACGCTGGGGGTGGCCATCCGGCCCCAGGCCGCTTTGCCGCACCTGGGGCAGAAAGTACAGCCAGTGCCACAGCGGCGGCAGGGCCGTGCCGGGCTGCGGGGCCGGGTCGTCGCGGTCCAGCGTGGCCGACAGGCCGCTGACCGGGGCGGAGGTCAGGGTGTCGTGCAGGGTTTCGCTGCGGCCCTGCCAGGTCTGCAGGTGGGCCAGCAGGCTGGCATCGACGTTGCGGGGAGAGGTGTCGCTCATGAGAATCAGAGGCCTGTAAAAAAGTCGAAACGATCTGGGTCGGAACGATCTGAAAAGACAGCCCGCATCGTCGGCCCCCTGGCGCGTGGGCGCAATCATTGATTTCAAGACCAAGCCTTCTGTTTTTCAAGAGGCTGGGGGCCGGCAGCGCGGCTTTGGGCTAGCATGGCACCATGCAGTTCGATCTGACCGACCTGCGCCTGTACGTGCAGACGGCCGAGGCGCTCAACCTGACCCGCGCCGCCGCCGCGCAACACCTGTCGCTGGCAGCGGCCAGCGCGCGCATCAAGGCCTTGGAGGCGCATGCCGGCCTGCCCCTGTTCTACCGCGAGGCCCGCGGCGTGCGTCTGACGCCGGCCGGCGAGGCCTTTTTGCACCATGCCCGCGGCGTGCTGCGCCAGACCGAGCAGCTGCGCCTGGACCTGCAGGAGTACACGGGTGGCCTGCGCGGCCACCTGCGGGTGTTTGCCAACACCACGGCGGTGACCGACTTCATGCCCGAGATCCTGCCGCCGTTTCTGGCCGCCAACCCGCGCATCAATGTCGACCTTCAGGAAAAACCGAATGCTGAGATCGCCCGCGGCGTGCTGGACGGGCGGGCCGATCTGGGCATCGTGGCCGGCCAGATCGACACCCTGGGCCTGCAGGCCATCCACTTCAGCACCGACCGGCTGGTGCTGGTGACGGCGCGCGGCCACCGCTTTGCGCGGCGCAAGAGCATCGCCTTTGCCGAGACCCTGGACGAAGACGCCGTGGGCATGCAGCACGGCAGCACCATCCAGGCCTTTCTGGCCCAGGTGACCGAGCGCCTGGGCAAACCGCTGCGCCTGCGCATCCAGCTGGCCAGCTTTGATGCCATGTGCCGCATGATCGGCGCGGGCGTGGGCATCGGCGTGGTGCCGGTCAGCGCGGCACGCCGCAACCAGCAGGCCATGAAACTGGCCCTGATCGAGCTGACCGATGCCTGGGCCGTGCGCGAGCGCTACGTGCTGGTGCGCGACCAGGCCGCCCTGCCCCCCTACGCCCAGGCCCTGGTGGACACACTGGTGGCGCATTACAAGGGATAAGCGGTCGATTTCCGGCCGCACCAAGGGTTAACCCGCCATATTTCGGCGACCAGCGGCCGCATTGGCTATGCTGTCGCTCCTTTCCCCCCGCACAAGCAGACAGGGCGTCGACACGCTGCCCTGGGCTGCAGGCTTCTCCATGACATCCAACTTCTTCAAGACCGCGCTGGTGCTCGGTCTGCTCTCGGCCATCGGGCCTTTCGCCATCGACATGTACCTGCCGGCCCTGCCCTCGATCGGCCAGAGCCTGGGCGCCTCGATGGGCGCGGTGCAGGCCAGCCTGATGGCGTTTTTCATCTCACTGGGCATCGGCCAGATCATCTATGGCCCGGTGTCCGACATGGTGGGGCGCAAGCCACCGCTGTACTTCGGCCTGGCCCTGTTTGCCCTGGGCAGCGTGGGCTGCGCGCTGGCCCCCGACATCCACAGCCTGATCGCGCTGCGCTTTGTGCAGGGCCTGGGTGCCTGCGCCGGCATGGTGGTGCCGCGCGCCGTGGTGCGCGACCTGCACACCGGCCACGATGCGGCCCGGCTGATGTCGCTGCTGATGCTGGTGTTCAGCGTGTCGCCCATCCTGGCGCCCTTGAGCGGCAGCCTGATCATCGAATGGGCCGGCTGGCGCGGCGTGTTCTGGGCCGTGACGGTGGCCGCCCTGGCCGGCCTGGCCCTGCTGGCCAGCAGCCTGCCCGAAACCCGCCTGCCCGAGCAGCGCGCCGACAGCAGTGTGGGCGGCGCCCTGCGGGCCTACGGCCTGCTGTTGCGCGACCGGCATTTCATGGGCCTGGTGATGATCGGGGCCTTTGGCATCTCGAGCTTTTTTGCCTACCTGGCCAACTCGTCGTTCGTGCTGATCGACCACTACGGCCTGAGCCCGCGCCAGTACAGCATCGCCTTTGCGGTGAACGCGGCCTCGTTCATCGGCATCTCGCAATTCACCGGCCAGCTCACGCGCCGCTTCGGGCTGGTGCCGCTGGTGCGCGTGGCCGTGCTGGGCTATGCCCTGACCATGGCCGCCCTGCTGGGCCTGAACCTGCTGGGCTTTGACAGCCTGGCCCTGATGATTGCCATGCTGCTGCTGGGCTACGGCTTTCTGGGCCTGGTGGTGCCCACCACCGCCGTGCTGGCCCTGGAGGAGCACGGCGCCCTGGCCGGTACCGCCTCGGCCCTGATGGGCACCCTGCAGTTCGTGGTGGGGGCCACCGTGATGGCCGTGGTGGGCCTGTTTGTCGACGGCACGGCCCGCCCCATGGTGGCCGGCATCGCGGGTTCGGCCCTGATGGCCCTGGCGTTTTCGCTGGTCACGCTGCGTGGGCAAAAAGACAGGACGACGGCTCAGAGCTGAGCCGTCGACATAAAACGAAACAAACCGAAACCGCAGCGACAGGACGCGGCCGGCCCCCGGCGGCACCATGCAGGACATGTTCTTCAACCTCTGTCCTTGAAAGTGCCTGCCATGCGATTCATCCGCCTCCGCTTCCTCAACAAACGTGTTCTGTTCGGCGCCCTGGGCGCCACGCTGCTGGCCGGCAGCCTGAGTGCCTGCGGCCACATGGGCGACGGCCCCCGCTGGGGCTCTGGGCCCATGAGCGAGACCGACGCCGCCCAGTTCCGCGGCAGAATAGTCGAGCGCATCGCCAGCAAGCTCGATCTGGATGCCCCCCAGAAACAGCTGCTGAGCGCCCTGGGCGACAAGCTGCATGCCCAGCGCAAGGCCCTGATGGGCAACAGCACCGACCCGCGTGCCGACCTGCAGGCCCTGGTGGCCGGCAACAAGTTCGACCGCAGCCGCGCCCAGGCCCTGGTCAACGACAAGACCGACATCGTGCGCAACCAGAGCCCCGAGGTGATTGCCGCCTTCGGCGACTTCTACGACAGCCTGCGCCCCGAGCAGCAGCAGAAGGTGCGCGACTTCATGCAAAAGCGCCACGGCCACCGCTGGGGCGGCTAAGAGCCTGTTCACGATCTCGCATCGGCCACAATCCGCACCATGCCACGCATCCTGCTGATCGACGACGACACCGACCTGGGCCCGCCGCTGGCGGCGTATTTCGCCCGCTTCGAGTTGCAACTGGAGCAGGCCCTGCGCCCCAGCGAGGGCCTGGCCCGGCTGGCCCGCGGAGGCTTTGACGTCGCCATCCTGGACGTGATGCTGCCCGAGATGGACGGCTTTGCCCTGTGCCGTGAGATCCGCAAGACCAGCGACCTGCCCATCCTCATGCTGACCGCCCGCGGCGATGTGATGGACCGCGTGGTGGGGCTGGAGCTGGGCGCCGACGACTACCTGCCCAAACCCTTCGAGCCGCGCGAGCTGGTGGCCCGGGTTCAGACCGTGCTGCGCCGGCGCCAGCCGGCCCGCCCACCCCAGGGCAGCCCCCTGCACTTTGACGGCCTGCAGATCGACCCCGTCACCCGCCAGGTGCAGCGCGCCGGGCAGGCCCTGGAGTTGACCAGCACCGAGTTCGACCTGCTGCACCTGCTGGCGCGCGAGCCCGGCAAGGTGTTCAGCCGCGACGACATCCTGAACCAGCTGCGCGGCCACGAGGCCGAGCTGTACACCCGCGCGGTCGACATCGTGGTGAGCCGGCTGCGCAAGAAGCTGGAGCCGCTGGACTGCATCAAGACCCTGCGCAACGCCGGCTACTCGCTGGGGCTGGCCCCACTGGCCACGCTGCCGCCGGGCGACACCCGAGGCCAGGCGGCGCCCCATGGCTGAACCCAGCCCTCGCAAGCTGCGCAGGCTGCATCGCCTGCACCACGCCCACCATGCGCTGCGCCATTCGTGGCGGCACTCGCTGCGCCTGCGCCTGATCGTGCTGTTCCTGGTGCTGGCGGTGGCCCTGACGCTGACCTTCATCGGCGGCATGCAGCGCGCCATGAGCCTGGGCTGGCGCGACGCGGCCCGCCCCCTGGTGGTCGACTACGTCGACCACCTGGTGGCCGACCTGGGCAGCCCGCCCCAGGTGGACAAGGCCCAGGCCCTGGTGCAGCGCCTGCCCATCACGCTGCGCATCAGCGGGCCCCAGGTGAACTGGGTGTCCAACCCCGCGCCCCACGCCGAGCGAGGCTGGCGCCGCCATGCCAGCGAGGGCGAAGGCGACTCGCCCCTGCTGCAGCGCGACACCGCCGACGGCCACCACATCGAGCTGGGCCTGAACCTGGGCCGCGGCCAGTACCAGCCCCGGCGCATCGGCTGGTTCACCCTGGGGGCATTGCTGCTGCTGACGGCCGGCACCTACCTGGTCCTGCGCCGCCTGCTGCGCCCGCTGGACGACATCCGCGCCGGGGCCCGGCGCTTTGGCCAGGGCAACTTTGACCAGCCCATCCCGCTGCGCGGCCACAACGAGCTGGCCGCCCTGGCCGCCGACGTGAACACCATGGCCCAGGGCCTGCACGGCATGCTGGACGCCAAGCGCGCCTTGCTGCTGGCCATCAGCCACGAACTGCGCAGCCCCCTGACCCGGGCCCGCCTGAACACCGAGTTGCTGCCCGACAGCGGCGAGGCCCAGCCCCTGCGCGAAGCCCTGACCCGCGACCTGGCCCTGATGCGCGACCTGATCAGCGACCTGCTGGAAAGCGAGCGCCTGGGCCAAGGCCATTCGGCCCTGCACCTGGAGCCCACCGCCCTGCCCGCCCTGGTGGACGAGGTGCTGGCCCAGCTCGACGGCGCCAGCACCATCGAACGGCAATTGCCCGCCAGCATGCCCTTGCTGAGGCTGGACCCCAGCCGCCTGCGCCTGCTGGTGCGCAACCTGCTGGACAACGCCCTGCGCCACAGCGCCCAGGCCGCGCGGCCCCCGGTGATCAGCCTGCAGGCCGCGGGCCTGCAATGGGTGCTGAGCGTGCGCGACTTTGGCCCCGGCGTACCCGACGAGGTGTTGCCGCACCTGGCCGAGCCCTTTTACCGCCCCGACGCCGCCCGCGAACGCAGCAGCGGCGGCGTGGGCCTGGGCCTGTACCTGTGCCGCCTGGTGGCCCAGGCGCATGGCGGCCAATGGCAGGTGCGCAACGCCCAGCCGGGGCTGGAGGTGCGGATCACGCTGCCGCCGGGCTTGGAGGTGGGGCGGGCCGGTTAGCATCCCCCCATGCCCAGCCATTACCAGAGCCTGACCCAGGACACCCTGTTCAGCGACGCCTTCCGCGTGAGCCCCCCCCAACCCCTGCCCGGCCGCGACATCGTGCCGCGCCGCCCGGCGGCCTTCATCCGCAAGGCCTCCAGCAGCGCCAATCCAGCCCCCGAGGCGCCCCAGCCAGACGCCGACGCCACCGCCCCGGCGCCCGAGTTGCCCGGGCGAGAACTCGCCATTGGCCAGTTCGGCCTGGTGCCGGCCTGGGTCAAATCGGCCTCGGACGCCAAGCTGCGCTCGGTCAAGCTCGTCAATGCGCGCTCGGAGACCCTCACCACCTCGACCCCGTTTCGCGATGCCTGGCTGGCCTCGCAACGCTGCATCGTGCCGATGATGGCCTTCTTTGAAGACGATCTGCGCACCGGCAAGGCCGTGCCCACCCGCATCGCCCGGGTCGATGGCAAACCCCTGGGCGTGGCCGGCCTGTGGGAGCGGTGGACGGGCGCCGAGGGCGAAGAGATCATCAGCTTCACCCTGCTCACCGTGAACGCCAACAGCCACGCGCTGATGCGCCGCTACCAGCACGACGGCAACGAAAAGCGCATGCCCGTCATCCTCAACGAAGGCTCTTACGACGCCTGGCTCAACACCACGCCCGAAAAGGCGCGCGACTTCATGCGCGCCTACCCGGCGCAATCGCTGCTGGCCAACCCGGTAGAAGGCAAAAAATAAGGCGGATCAGCCCGCGCAGGCCTCGGCCAGCACTTCGGGCTCGGCCGTCGCTTCGGCCGCAGCCAGCTCAGGCGGCGCGGCCAGGTGCTCGGCCATCCAGGCCTCCACCAGGCGCGAATCGTTGATCAGCCGCAGCCCCTGGTAGGCCTGCTCGGCCTCGGGGTAGCGACGGCGCAGGTAGTTGAGCCACTGCTTGAGGCGCCCGGCCCGGTTGCGCGGCTCCACCCGCAGCTTGACCCGGGCCCAGAACAGGTGGAACAGGGGCTGCAGATCGGCCCACTGCGGGGCCTGGCCAGGTTCAGCCGCCCCATCGGCGGCCAGGATGTCCCAGGCCAGCCCGGGGTCGGACACCATGCCGCGGCCCAGCATCAGATCCTGGCAGCCCGATTCGGCGCGGCAGCGCTGCGCGTCGGCCACCGTCCAGATCTCGCCATTGGCCACCACCGGGATGTTGACCACGCTGCGCACATCCGCAATGCGCGCCCAGTAAGCCGGCGGTTTGTACCCCTGGGCCCGGGTGCGGCCATGCACCACCAGCTGGTTGGCGCCCCCGGCCGCAATCGCCCGGGCGCAGTCCTCTGCGCTCTGGTCGTCGTCAAAGCCCAGGCGCATCTTGGCCGACACCGGCACCTGGGCCGGCACCGCCCGCCGCACCGCCGAGACGATGCGGTGCAGCAGCTCCGGGTCTTGCAGCAAGGCGGCCCCGCCGCCATGCCGGTTCACCACCTTGGCCGGGCAGCCAAAATTCAGGTCGATCCCCGCCGGCCCCAGGCCCGCCAGCCGCGCAGCGTTCTCGGCCAGGCACTGCGGGTCAGAGCCCATCAGCTGCGCCCGCACCGCCACCCCCGCCGCCGTGCGCCCGCCGTTGTCCAGCTCAGGCACGATGCGCCTGAAAGCCCGCTCGGGCAGCAGCGTGCCCGTCACCCGGATGAACTCCGACACACACAAGTCCACCCCACCCACACGGGTCAACACATCGCGCAACACGCAATCGAGCAGGCCCTCCATGGGCGCCAAAAGAATAGCCATGGCAAAAACGAGAAGAGAGAAAGGTCAAAGAGACAAAAGGGAAGGTGCCGCTGGGGGAGCGGCGCTTCGGCGGGCTGGCCGGCAAGGGACCGGGGCTGGCAGGTGGGGGATTTTCGCCGACTTGGGAGTGAAGACACTTGGGCCGGGCCAAGACCCCGGAGGGCGATGCTCATCAGCGCCCTGCGGTGCAGCCCTGGCTTGGCCGCTTAATCTCGCCCACCAGGACGTGGTTCCAGGAATCGCGCCAATGGCCCGGAGGCGTCCGACGCAAAGCACGCAAGTGAACGGCCACCTGCCCAAGCCCCCGCAGCAGGCAAATAACTTGATTCAAACCAGCAACAAATCACGCAAAGACGCAGTACCACGTTCGGTAACGCACAAACCCGACCGCTAGAATGTTACAAAAAAACACCAGCGATCAGGGATGCTCAAATCCAGTTCTCCACACTCTACGGCCTCTGTTGAAGCAGGCTCTAATTTCCAATATTTTTGGTCCTTAAAACGGCAATTTGAACCCCTGGTTCTGATTGACGCATATCAAGCCTTGGGGGCCGCATGAGGGAAAGGGTCGAAAACCTCGAAACCCTGCGCATGGCCCTTGAAATCATGCGCGAGCTCTCGCCCGTGAAGGCCATCGACAGTGCCACCCTGATGCAACGCCTGGAGGCTAAAGGCATCAAGCGCAGTCAGCGCAGTGTGCAACGCACCTTGGGCATGCTGGTGGAGCACTTTGACATCGAGTGCGACACCCGCAGCAAGCCCTATGGCTACCGGTGGCGCACCCAGTCCAAAGAATTTTCAGTGCGCAGCCTCAGCGAGTCCGACTCGTTGATGCTGCTGCTGGCCGAGCAGCACCTGAAAAACCTGATGCCCACCCAAATGCTCAAGGCCATGGAAGGCTTTTTTGAGCAGGCCCACCGCAAGGTGGCCCCAGCCATCGCCAGTCTCAGTGAAGACGAGGCCACCCGCCTCAGCGCCCAGTGGCTGGACAAAGTGCGCATCGTATCGGCCACCCAGCCCCTGCTGCCGCCCCGGATCGACGAGGCCGTGCTGGAGGCCGTGAGCAGCGCCCTGTACGCCAACAAGTGGCTCAACATCGACTACCGCAACCAGACCCAACAGGCCAAATCGGCCTATGTGATGCCCCTGGGCATTGCCCAACAAGGCGTGCGCTTGTACCTGGTGTGCCGCTTCGAGGGCTACGACAACGAACGCACCCTGGCCATCAACCGGATCACCGCCGCCACCGTCTCCACCAAAGCTTTTGAGCGCCCCGCCGACTTCGACCTCGACAAATACGACGAAGACGGCCGCTTTGCCTCCAGCGAAGGCCCTCGTGTGCAACTGAGCTTCAAGATCAGAAAAAAGGCTGGCCTGCACCTGACTGAATCACCGCTGTCCAAAGACCAGACGATTGAGGACTGTGGGGATCACTACGCGGTGAGCGCGCCGTTGCAGGACACGCTGCGGCTGCGGCAGTGGTTGCAGGGGTTTGGGGGGGATGTTTGGGATACAGCAATGCAACCCGTTCATGAATGAGCTGACCTGCGAAGCCCTTGCGTCACGACTTGTCGTCAAGCCACTGAAAAATGAATGCCCATGCGGAATCAAGCAACACAACCTGCCTCCATTTTCAGCCCCGGCCCAACATGATTTATCGACCACCCTGCCACCAAGAAGACATTTTGAAGTTGACGATCGCCATCGCCCTCGGCACATGGCTTGCCTTGTCTCTCCACGAAAAACTATCTTTCAAGCGGAAAGTCGGCTGAAGCTGATCCCTTTCTCAATCAAGCCTCTCCTTTAACCAGCCTCCGGCATGGAGGATGAGACACGACATGACAAAAGCGCAAAAGAACTTGATCGGCTTTCTACACGCCATCGAGCATGAGTTGAAGCAAGCTGGCAGCGATTTGCCACTCCTGCGTGCCGAATTCAGCCGTTTGCAACCTGAAATTTCAGGTTTACAAACTGCCATTCAGCAGTGCGAATTGTTGATTCCAGTTGTGGGAGCATTCAGCGCAGGTAAATCCTCGCTGCTCAATGCCTTGGTGGGCACGGACTTGCTGCCCGTCGCCATCACCCCCGAAACAGCCATGCCGACCGAGCTTCGATATGACCAACGGGAGCGCCTGGAAGTGGTGTTTCTGGATGGGAAGACCCAGGAATTCCCTCTCGCTGCCTTACCCACTCTACAGTCACGAGCGCACGAGATCGAACTGGTGAAGTTGTACGCGGAA
This sequence comes from Curvibacter gracilis ATCC BAA-807, assembly GCF_000518645.1. Lineage (GTDB taxonomy): Bacteria > Pseudomonadota > Gammaproteobacteria > Burkholderiales > Burkholderiaceae_C > Curvibacter > Curvibacter gracilis. Next base: position 317,405 of record NZ_KI912467.1, read on the forward strand.
CGCTCAGCACTCAAGGCCCTGCAACCTTTGGTGTTGGTCGATATGCCGGGCTTCAACTCCCCCCTGGACGCCCACAACAGGGCGATTGCTCACTACATCGGCCAGGGTGCCCACTACCTGTTCGTGGTGAGCGTTGAAGAAGGGGCATTGCACACCCAGACACTGCGTCGCATTGAAGAGGTTGTGACGATTGGCCGCACGTTTTCTGTGTGCGTCAACAAGGCCGACCTGCGGCCCCAACAAGAAGTTGAAGCGGTTCAGGCCTACATCGGCGATCAACTGGCTGAGGTGGGCCTAGAGGCTGCGACCTGTCGAGTCAGTCAACTGGACGGAGGGGCGATTCAGGCGATGCTGCAAAGCATCGATCCAGAGGCATTGGTGAACAACCTATTCCAAGCGCGACTGCAGCAGTTGTCCCAGACGCTTGAGAACATACTGCAGACAGCCTCCGAGGCCATTCAACATGACGAAGCCGAAAACAAAAAGCGGGTGTCGGAGTTGGAGGTGGCCATCCATGAACTGGAAACACAGCGTGATGCCAAATTGACGGCGACGCGATCGGCTGATCTGGCGACCTCTGTGAACAATGTTCTGACGGGTGTGACCAACGCTCTGAACTTGGCCGTTGATGACATGGCTCGTGCAGCCCTGCGCAGCAATGACGAACTGGCACGCGTGGTCTCCGACGAGGTTCGGGCCAGCCTATTGGCAGGACTCAAGGTCGCCACAGATCACCTGTCCGAAGAAGTGGTCAGCCAATTTACGCGGGCTACAGCCAACGGTGTAAGCGGCCATTTTCAGATTCCTGAAGATTGGACCAGAACCTTGTTGAACGACTTGCAGACAAATCTACTTCCGGTGCTGTTGTCTGCCCTGACCCCCAACAAGATAGAACCCGTGATGCGCTGGGCGGCCGGCTTCATCGGCAGCACGGCCGTGATCGGAAAGCTGCTGCCTCACCCCATCTTGAAAGCGGCAACGCTGATCCTCCCCCCACTTTTGGGGTACGTGCTGGGTCAGGTCGGCGAAGGGCAACAGTTGGAACAGGCCAAAAAGGCCATCCGCGAAAATTTGATCCCTGATCTCATCCGGAGTCTGCGCCCAGAAGTGGCGGCTGTCCTGACCCAGGCCAACGAACAAGCCATGGCAGTGGTGACCAATGCCTTCGAGCAACAACTGCAAGCCAAACGAAATGTTTTGAAGGACGCCGAAGCGCACATGCAAGCCGCAAACAGAGCGGCCTTGGGTGCCGCTGTGCTGGCAGTTCGCACCAACGCCCAAGCACTGGCCCGTGCGCACAAGGTGCTCTAAACCACTCTAAGAAGCAGACGATGACCCAAAACAACAAGCTGAACACGCAAGCCAAGCAATTGGCAGAGCGCTTGTCGAAATTCGATGAGGTACTGGACCGCTACCCCGATCAAACCCAGGGTCTGCGCGGCAGGATCCAGGAGAGCCAATGGCTAGATGCCGAAGCTCTCCAGACCACCATTGCCGAAAAAGCCCGCGAAGGACGGCAATTGCGCGTGGGCATCATTGGCCGAGTCAAGGCAGGTAAATCTTCCTTGTTGAATGCCCTGCTCTTTGATGGGGCAGACGTTCTCCCCAAAGCGGCCACACCAATGACAGCATCGCTCACGGTGCTGGCATACGGTGACGTGGCGCGGGCAGAGGTCGAGCCTTTCGAACCCGAAGATTTGGCAGAAATTGCCCAACGCGCAGCGGAATATGACCGCGAACTGAGGTCCCGCATCGAGGCTCGAATGGCGCAGCAGACTGCGCGCCCAGCCTCCTTCGGAGGGCGCCCTGCCCCCGCCCTGGACCCGGATCGCATTGAGCAAGCTGTTCGCCGGGAACTCGATCAGGATCCGCAACTTGGTGGCGCCAAGGACATGCATGAGCGCATTCTGAAGGCCGGAGGCATGCCTGCCGATTGGGCACAAGGTGAGGCCATACAGCTCAAGGCGAAATCCATCGCTGCACTGCGCGAAGAACTGGCCGACTACGTGGGAGCCAACGGGCGCTTCACCCCTTTCACCAATTGCCTTCGGCTGTACCTGCCACTGCCAGGTTTGAAAGACCTGGAAATTGTGGACACCCCTGGCGTCAACGACCCCATCCCCTCACGCGAGGCTCGCACCTACCGCGAATTGCACCGCTGCGATGCCGTGTTGGTTGTCAGCCCGGCGGGGCAGTTTTTGAATGCGCAGGATCTGGAACTCATGGATCGCCTGGGCACGAAAGAAGGCGTTCGGGAAGTATTTTTGGTCGCAAGCCAAGTGGACAGTCAGCTTTTTGGAAGCGTGCAGCGCCAGAGTCAAGGTCAATTGCTGACAGCACTGTCCGAAGTTCAAGGCATTCTGACCAAGCAGGCCCAGCAGACCCTGGCGGTCCAGCGCAACGCCAACCCCGGTGTGGCGACTTTGCTCTCCGGCTTGCAAAACCGCCTGGTCGTGACCTCCAGTGTGGCCCACACGCTGTCAACCCAGTCGGAAGCCCAATGGGATGCTAACGCTCGGCACATTCAGCAAATGCTGACCAAGGCTTACCCAGCGGTCTTTTCCACCCCCGCCATCGCTGAGGAGTGCCTGTCATCCCTGGCGGGCATGACCAAGACGCAAGGGTTCCTGGAACAGGTCAGGAGCAACAAGGAAGCCATTCAGGCCACGTCGGCCCTGAACTTTGTGCACGACCGAGGGGGTCAGCTCTCCGAGAGTCTGGCGCAGGCATTGGAATTGTTGGCCCAGGAACGTGCTGGCGTAGAAACGGCCACCAGTGAAGGGCTGGAGAGCCGCCTGCAAGCTCTGCAGAAGGCAAAATCCCAGGGCACCAAAGTCGTCAACTTGGCTGTTCAAAACGCTGTAGAGGACAGCTCAGAGGCTCTGGTGCTTGCGTTGGAAGCGGCAACCAAACAAGCCTTTTCACAAGTGGAGCGCACCGCTGAAAACGCACGCGGCACAGACGTTGAGACATACAAAGTTGACTCCGAGGGCTGGCTGGCAGGATTTGCCCGGTTCATTAACGTAGGCGGACAAGAAACCCGCTCCCGAACCGTGCAAACGGTCAAGGCCAGCGCCATTCGGGACGCGCTCGAAGAACTCCATTTGAACCTGGAGACCGCACAGGCTACCGCCGTGGCTGAGCAGCGAAGCCGTCTGCGCAAGACCCTGACGGGAGCTGTGCTGGGCCGCCTGCGAGAAGCGCAGGTGCTGGCAGACCGTGATATTGACCACGTTGCCCTGGAGCAGGCTTGCCTGAGCGCCGTTGGGGAATTGCGCAGCTTTGACGACCCCAAGTTGCCGCCATTACCAGATGACTTGACACGCAGTGGCCCCCTGAAAGGATCGGCCGCAGAGAGCTTTATGCAAGCTGCCACGAAATACCTTCACCAACTCAAGAAAGCCGCCCTCCAATCTGGCCGAGGCCTTGCCAAGGTTTATATCGACAGAGCCGCAGGAGTGGATGTGGGGGCAATTCTGTTCAGTCAGTATGAAGAAGACCTGCAACTGCTTAAGAAACAGATCAAGGAAAAGACCCAAACACTGAAGCAATACGACGCCCTCATCGCTGACCTCAAGCAGCTGCGACATGGCGCCTGATACTTTAGAGCAGCAACTGCTGCCTGCATTGACGCAGCTGGGTCGGTTCTGGAGCCTGAACCGAAAGAAATGGGTCAACGACGCGCGACAGCAGATCAGCGCTGCTGATGCGCTGACAGCGCGAATTCTCAAGCACCAAGCGGTGCTGAAGGGAGACCTTGAACACCAAAAGGTCACGCTAAAGCAATTACAAGACACCCACAGCCAGCAAGCCGAGCGCCTGCGGGAGTGCACCGACGCCAATACCACCCTGACCGTTGCGCACAACGCTTTGCTGCTTGATGCCAGTGCCCTGCGCGATGCGCTGAGCGAAAGTCAGCAAACCCTGACTGGTTTAGAGCTAGCCCTAGCCGAATTGAAAGGGCAACGGCAAGCGCTGACTCAGGAGAATGAACAGCAAGGTAGTGCGTTGGCGCAGGCGCAAGCCAGCCACCAGTCTCTTCAAATGGCTTACTCCGCTTTGGAACAACGCGCGACACAAAGCCAGCGCGACTTACTCGTCGCTTCTGAGGAATGCAGGACACTGCAGGCCACATTGGAAAGCCTGCGAGAAGTGCATCAGCAAGTACAGCGCGATCTTGCCCAGCACCAAAAATGGCTGCAACAGGAACAAGCAGCCAACCAGGTATTGGCGCACGAGAAAGCGGTGCTGCAGAAGAAGGAGGCCTTGGTACGCGAGATCCTCAGTGCGCCGCCCCGCGTGCACCCGCCCCACAGACACGACCCTGAATGGGACAAAGATCAGTTTGAGGAGCCCACGGGGGGCCCATCGTTCTCCGATTGGTTGAAAGTGTTTTTTGTGCCGGCACTGGGTGAATTGCATTTGCCGGCCGAGCCGTTAGCCTTTGTACTGGACCGAGTGCAGGAGCTTGAAGCAACCGTTGCAATGCTAGAAAGCACCCCTCTATTGAGAGACAAGTTCGTCGTGGCCGTGGCAGGGGGTTTCAGCAGTGGCAAATCGTCTTTCATTTCCAGCCTGATAGAGGGTCAGACCATCGAACTGCCCAACGGGATGGAGCCCGTCACCTCCATCCCGACCTATGTGATGTCAGGAGGCACTGACGCCATACGGGGCCATACCTTTCGAGGCGGCGAAATCTCGATGTCAGTCGACATTTACAAGGGCTTGTCTCACGATTTTGCCCAATCACTGGGCTTCAACCTGCGCGACATCCTGCCCTACGTGACGATCGAAACCACACTGCGTCATGTCGAGCATCTGGCATTCGTCGATCTGCCCGGGTACGACGCTGCGGACTCAGAAGGCATCCACACAGCAGGTGACGAACTCACGGCAACAGACTTCATGCAGAGTGCGGATGCCATCGTCTGGGTGGTCGGCCTGGACAGCAATGGCACGTTGCCCGAAACGGATTTGGCCCACTTGGACAAGTTGTCTCAGCGCGATCTACCGATTCATGTGGTGTTGAACAAGGCCGATTTACGCGAGCCCAGCCAGGTGACTGAAGTACTGGATCAAATCCGCGATTTGTTGGAGGCCGAACGGATTCAGTTTGTCGGCCTCAGCGCTTACAGCTCCGTACTGGGCGAAGAGCTTCAATTTTTGCAGAAAAGCCTGCTGGAGAGTTTTGGCCTTTGGGATCAACCCGGCCAACCAATGACCCGCGTGCTCCGGCAATTTGGCGAGTTGATGGATCAGGTTGAAGGCGCGTCGTCCCAACGGACTGCAACGCTGGACGCAGTCAAATCCTTGCGCCTGGACTTCATGGAATTGCTCAGCCATCTCCCGAACGGGGTACTAGAGGAGAGCGATCTCGATTCCCAGCGGCGCGAATATATCGAACATGTATACAGCGCAGACGAAATTGACGATCTGATAGGAGCACAAGCTGAAAACGGCACCCGCCTGCCAAGCCTGCGAAGAAATGTGAACAAGCGAATGATGCAACTACAAAAGGGCTTATTGGCGAACGTCGACCCGGGAGCAGCAAAAGATTTGCTGCTCAGGATGCGCCAAGAAGGAATGAACTACCTAGAGCGGGCCCTGGCATGAACCAAACAAGCAATGGCATGACGGGCTGGGAGCAAACCGCCCCCACAACAGATCTCGAGTCCAACGACGAAATGACTGAGGAATTGGCGGATCGTGCGGCATTCGTCGTTCAAATCCTCTCCGCAAAGCCGGCACGGAATACCTGTGAGCGAGCCTTCCGCGACCTGCTGGAGCATGACGTACACGCCTTGCTCAGTGGTGTCGAGGTACCGAGTGCCATCACCGCCGAAGTCCTGTTCAGGCTGCAGGGCGTGGCGGACAAGCTGGAACTGCTGGGCAGTTCCCCTGCCCTGCAATGCAAAACCGTGGTGGCCGTGGGTGGCGGATTCAGCAGTGGCAAGTCGTCGTTCATCACCAGCTTCATCGAAGACACCCAGGTGAGCTTGCCGGTAGGCATCGAGCCGGTTACCTCCATACCGACCTATGTGATGCCAGGCACAGGCAACACCATACGCGGCTACACCTACAAAGGCGGCGTGATCGACATTGCCCCAGATTTCTACAACAGGCTCTCTCATACGTTTGTGCACGACCTCGGCTTCAACCTGCGCGAGATCCTGCCGTTTGTGGCCATCGAAACCCCTCTGAAGGGCTTGGAGCACCTGACTTTCATCGACCTGCCAGGCTATGACGCGGCTCAGTCAGAGGGAGCACATACCGACGGCGACCAACAGCAAGCACAGGTGTTCATCTCACAGGCCCAGGCGCTGATATGGCTGGTGGGCATCGACAGCAATGGCGAGATGCCAAAGCCCGACCTTGACTTTCTTCTGAAACAGCAAAACGAGGAGCGCCCCCTTTATGTCGTGCTGAACAAGGCAGACCTGCGCCCCGAAGAATCGGTGGTTGAGGTGCTGGAGCAATTGCGCCACACCCTGGAAGATTCGGGCGTTAACTTTGAGGGCCTGTGCGCTTACAGCTCCATGCTGGGCAGCCAAGTCAAATACCGCCGCAAGACGCTCAAGTCATTTCTGCGAGAACTGGATCAACCCGTGGACGTACAGGCCACGTTGCTGAAAGAACTCAACGCCACGTTCCGAAAGCTTTACAACGCCATGAGCCGCAACGCGCAATCGTCGACTGAAATCGCGGATGTGGTGAATTCATTGGAATTGGACCTCCATGAGTTGGGCCTGTTTCGCAAACGAAACTCGGTACCCATCCCTTACACCCGGGGTCGCAAGCGTGTCAGAACACCCGCTGAGGTGGCCATTGATGCCCAAGAGCGTCTCGCCTACCTGCGCGAACACCTGCAAAGCCTGGAAGCCAGCGATGACGTGGCGCGTGCCAAAAAAGTCGCGGACGAGATGCGTTTGGCGATCAAGGCATATGGGGGCTGATTTGATAATCGCGATTCGACAATCTTTCGGGTGTACTCCGCATTGCGGAGGCTTGAGTATCCACTTTGACCAGGAAAATTTCGACAACAAAGTTTACCGTTTTGGCAGCGTTAAAAGACTGCACATGCAACTGAGCTTCAAAACCAGCAATTGCATTCACAAACCCACACAAAATTGAACACCCAAAACAACAGCCTTTAAAAGTATAAATTCATCGAATCACACCTCCATGCAGGACATTAATTCCCGCGCAATACCTTATTATTTCAAATTCCCAACCAATCCAAAAAATTAGCAACCCAACTGAATCAACATGACTACTACAACAGACAAAGAATTCGAAAAAAACTTCGAAAAAGCATACCAAGAAAAAATGCCAAACTTCGAACAAAGCATTAATATCGCAATAGTTGGCAAGGTGAGCTCTGGTAAAAGCTCTCTTCTCAACGCAATCCTGGATTGTCAACGAGAAGCACCGACCGCAGCAGTGGGAGCCAACTCAGGCGTAACAACCAAAGTTACAGCATACAAGCTTGATAAGAACGTCTTAATCATTGACTGCCCCGGCCTAGACGACGTCAGAGAAGAAAATAGCAATGAAACCGTAAAATTCCTTTCTTCCATAGATCTCGGAATTTTTGTTGTAACAGGATCCGCAGACATTACTCAACAAAAGAACTTCGAGGATCTAAAAAAGAGCTCCCGAAATGTTCTTGTCATACTTAACAAAATTGACGAGTGGGATGACTTGGAAAGTTCAGAACTCGACAACGTAAAAAAACAATGGCAAGAAACCCTGGGGGTCAGAACTATTTATGGGGCGTGCACCAAAGGCTACGACCCAAAAATGAAGAAGACTGCCGCAATGGATTTGAGGGGGATAAAAGAGATACAAGATGATATTTTCAAATTCCTCAACTCAGAAGGCAAAGCAATTCTCTTAGCAAGGCACTTAAAAAGCAAAGAGAATTTTGCAATTGGAATCATCGGCACAGCCCTTATTGCCGTTGCTGGTGAGGCCTTCATTCCAGGCAGCGCAGCATACATAACGGCGACGCAGGTGATCGCCATCACATCATTGAATTACCTATACAAAGGTGAAGTACTTAGCAAATCTTCAGCCCTCGGCCTACTCCCAACTTTCGGCGGTCAATCGTTAGGAACAACTGCCTTTCTTTGGGCAAAATCATTTCTCCCTCCAACGCTGGTCTTGGATGTGGCAGCAGCAGGGATTGCAGTCACAATCACATTCGCAATGCTCGGCACTGTCAAATGGATGTTTGAAAATGAGCACTCCCTTGAAGAAAAAGAATTACTCAAAACCGCATTCAACAATTTCAGCAAAATAGGTGAAGAACTTAAAAACATGTCTCCCGCTGACTTCAAGAACAAAGACAAGTTGCTTGCATTATTGGGTCGACTTTTAAGCAAGGCAGCATAAAATTTGCAATATTGATCAGCACATGCATTTATTAATCAATTAATGAAGGCCGCCACGATCGAAATAATCGTGGCGCGCCACAAGCCAAGTGCAAACCCAGCCCTAAGCACTTCTACTTCATCCAAATATATTTAATCACCATGCCGGTCCGCCCTCCCCCAAGCACCTACCAATGCCGATCATGTGGTTGGCAGCGGACCTTTTTCCCAAGAAGCGATTGCATGATGGCGGGGTTCGACTATGTGAAGGCCTGTCCGCGTTGCAAATCCGAGGATCTTGAGATCAAAGACAACTTGGCAACCCGGTTGACAGCACTCATTTGGAAATTGATGCGGCACTGAAAATAAAAGCCAGGTTGCCATCGCGAGACGGCTACCTGGCCAACGGAGCATGGATTGAGATCTGCGACGGGGAGGGTTATACCGCCGTAACCTGCGTCGTCGTTTCCCCTTGCCTCTTCTTTGCGACCTTACCCGCAGGCCGCGCCTCAGCCAAGCGTTTGAGCAGTTCCGCCGCCGGCTCGTCATCCGGATCTTGCGGCACCAACTCGCCCCTGAAGGCTTTGGCGAGCAGAGAGGGCGTCAAGCGGGTGGCAGATGTCTGGGCGGCTTGAAGGCGGGCTTCGAGGCGATCGGCAAAAGCGAATAGAGTTTCAACTCGGCGAATGATTTCAGCCTGTTCATCTTTCGGCGGTAACTTCAATGGAAGCGCTCGTAAATCTTCTATATTTATCCCCGTGTATGCCACGCCTTTGGCAACTCCCGTCAACCAACGTTGGCAAGCCTCGCCAGCAATCCAAAACGCGATAAATTCAGAGATCGCCCATTTTTCGTCAATGGGAACCACTGCGACCTCGCGCGAAACATTCCAGCCAATCATGGCTGGACTTACAACTGCCACGCCACCTAGGGTCCCGCGAACATTCACGAGAACCTCACCCCCACGAAGCACGGTGCGCCCATAATCCTCAGAAATCCTGGGATCAATTAACTTAATCCCATCGACTTCGAATCGTAGCCAACGAACATTGCTTGTGCGAAGACATGGAACACCACCTAGCGTTTCCTCACCTAATTTGACAACGCCATAAGTAATCACTCTATCTTTAACGCAGATGGCTTGAAGCGTTGTCTCAATTGCTTGAACAGAGCAATGTGTCTTACGCCAATCCTCAGTCAATCGCCCCGAAGTCGCCGCAGCCAACACGGACTGCCGAAAACGTTTGAGCAAGGGGGTGATACGGGCCAGACGGACATTCACTGAATCGACGCGGGCCAGTACGAGGTCAAGTTTTTCGACGATGCGCTTTTGTTCTGCCTTTGGTGGTAATGAAATTTTTTCAGAGATGAATACATCTTTGGGGACGCGCTTCAACCCAACAGAGCCAGTCATAGAAACAGTTGCATGACGCCGAAACGCCTCCGAACTGAACCATGCCAACAGGTATTTCGCTTCTATAAGCTCAGAGGGTCTGAATACACAAAATTCACTGCTACCAGCACCTATTCCATTGGGTAAATTCGTGACAACTCCAGCCTTGCCATTTTCAAAACATGGAGTCACTTTAGCCACAAGCACATCACCATTTTGAAAATGAGTATAAGTGCTTCGCACCTCGCCCCACGGGCGAATCTCGAACTTCAGAGCCTCTCGAAATCTGGTCCCCAACGCAGCCATCGGAACGAAGCCGCATGAAATTTCTGGATCAGAATTCGTTTTTGGATTGAATTGGCACAAATCAGCTACAGATGCGTGAACCCATCCAAGAGGAAGTTGGCGTACCAAGTTCATGCCGCCTCACTCAGTTCAGCCAATATCCCCTCCAACTCCTCCAACGCCCCATTGAGTTCCGCCATGATCTCCTGCGCCAGCACCGCCGGCTCCGGCAGGTCCGCGGCGTCCTCGGCGTTCTCATCCTTGAGCCAGGCAATGTCTAGGCTGTCGCCCTTTTCGTCGCGAATCCACTCACGGGTGAAGCAGCGCCAGCGGCCTTGTTCGCCCTGGTCGGTGCGGGGGCTCTGGCCGTTGGGGTCTTCGCCGTAGGCTTTTTTGAAGTCGTCGAAATGGGCGTGGGTCAGGGGGCTGCGCTTGCCAAACTTGGGGGCGTTGGCGCGCATGTCGTACACCCACACTTGGCAGGTGCTGCCGGTGGCGGCCTGGCTGGCTTTCTGGAAGAACAGCACATTGGTCTTCACGCCCTGGGCGTAAAAGATGCCGGTGGGCAGGCGCAGCACGGTGTGCAGGTGGCACTTGTCCATCAGGTCGCGGCGGATGTCGGCGCCCACGCCGGCTTCAAACAGCACGTTGTCGGGCAGCACCACGGCGGCGCGGCCGCCGTCTTTCAGGTGGCGCACGATGTGCTGCAAAAAGGCCAGTTGCTTGTTGCCGGTGGCAAAGGTCAGGTCGTCGCGGGTGGGGCCGCCGCCGCCGCGTGCCGTGCCAAAGGGCGGGTTGCTCAAGATGATGTCGCTCTTGGGCAGTTGGCTGCCGGCGCTGCCCAGGGTGTTTCCCAGGTGCACCACGCCTTCGTTGTCGCCTTCCATGCCGTGCAGCAGGCAGTTCATCAAGGCCAGGCGGCGCGTGCCGCTGACCAGCTCCATGCCCAGAAAGGCCTTGTTGCGCTGAAACTGCCGGGCCTTGTCGTCCAGGTCAAACAGGTCGTCGGTCTGGTGTTTGATGTAGCGGTCGGCCGCGATCAGAAAGCCGCCGGTGCCGGCGGCGGGGTCTTGGATGGTCTCGCCGGCGCGGGGGTCCATCACGTCGATGATGGCGTCGATCAGTGGGCGGGGGGTGAAGTACTGGCCGGCACCACTCTTGGTTTCGTTGGCGTTTTTCTCCAGCAGGCCTTCGTAGAGGTCCCCCAGGCCGTCTTGCTCGGCGCTGAACCAGTCGATACCGTCCAGGCTTTTGATGAGCTGCTCCAGGTGGCGCGGCTCTTTGAGGCGGGTCTGGGCGTCGGCGTAGATGGCAGCAATCAGCGGGTCGGGGCTTTGCGACAGTTGCAGCAGCGTGGCCTTGTAGTGGTTGAGCAGGTTCAGGCCGCTCTTGCCGGTCAGCTCAGGCCAGCGGGCGTAGTCGGGCAGTTTGTGGGCCTGCAAGATGCCACTTTGGGTGTTCTCGTGCTCCATCTTGATGAACAGCAGCAGCACCAGCTCGGTCACGTAGTCACTGTAGTTGATGCCGTCGTCACGCAAGACGTCGCAAAGGTTCCAGAGTTTCTGGACGATATCGGAGGTGCTCATCGCTGGGGGTTGCTCAGGGGGCGGGGGTCAGAGGAAAGTAGAAAACGGCTTGGCACAAAGGCTGTTCTGGCATCTGGCAAGGCCGCCGGTCAGGCGGCATTCAACCACAGGGTTTCGGCCAGCGAGGCCATCACGGGGGCCAGTTGGCCACCCAAGACCTTGTCCAGGCCCTTGGCGCCGCCGGTGACGGTGAAGCTTTGGTTGATGAAGGTGTCGTCCAGCACCAGCTCGTGCGTGAGCTGCTTGGCCAGGCGGTCCAGCCATTTGAGCTGCACGGGGGTCCAGGCGTGCTGCTGGCGGATTTTGGACATGGCCTGCTGCACGCGCTGCTCAAACGGCAGCAAGGCCTCGCCAAGGGCAGCGCGACGGATGTGGGCGATGATGCCGGCGGCAATGTCCTGGTTGCTTTGGCTGCGCCAGGCCGATTGCAGGCTGGCCTCGTTGAAGCCGGCGCAGTCCAGCAGCAGGCGCACTTCTTTGAGCTGGGCGCGGGTCAGGTCTTTGGGGCGCTGCACCACCACCGCCAGCGCGGCCGACTGGTTGATCTGCTCGCGTACAAAGCGGCCAAAGCTGTCCAGGTAGTCGTCGGGTTTGGCGTGGTAGCCCCAGCTTTGCTCGCGCGCCAGCAAGGCGTCGCTGTGGCTTGATAGCACGGGCATGTAGCGGGTGCCCCGCAGTTGCTGTACCTCGGCCAGCTGGGCCAGCAGACGGGTGTTGTGCTGCAAAAAGTCGGCGGCGGCCTGGGGGCCCTGCGCTTGCGCCAGCTGGTGCAGGTGCCGGTGCAGCTCTTGCGGGGGCACGCCCCATTGCTGCTCCAGCTCGGCCAGGCGCTGCTGCAAGGCCGGGCGCTTGTCGGCCTGGTGGTGCGCATCGCGCAGCACGCGCATCAGCTTCTGGTTCAGCTGGCCGAGCACATCGTGCGCGTGGGTGTGGCCGGCCACGCTGCCGGGCTCGGTATACGACTGGGGGTTGTTCAGCTCGTCCAGCAACTGCTCGACGGTGATGTGGGGGTCTTTGACCAGGGGCTGCATGGTGTTCACCGCCTGCAGAGAGGCGTACAGGTCCACCGGGTCGTAAATGCGGAATACGGTCTTGCCGATCTCGTCGCACCGGCGGGTAGCGCGGCCGATCATCTGCTCGTACAAGATGCGCGACCGAACGCGGCGCATGAACACCAGGTTGCAGATCGGGGGCACGTCGATGCCCGTAGTCAACAGATCGACCGTGATGGCGATGCTGGGCAAACGCTCGTTTTTGTAGCGACGTATCAACTGGTCGACCTTGTCCGAGGCACCGGTGATCTTCTCGACGGCGGCCTGGTTGTAGTCGTCGCCATACACGGCCTTGAAAGCCTCGTTGAGCAGGCGCTTGACCATGTCGGCGTGCGCATCGGTGGCGCAGAAGACCATGGTTTTTTCTTCGCCCAGGGGGTCAATCTCTTTGGCCAGTGCTTCGCAGATCACGCGGTTGAAGTCTTCGTTGATCACCCGGCGGTTGAAGCTCTCCAGCTCAAAATTGAGTTCGTCTTCGAGGGCCGAGGTTTCAATCTCGCCGGTGGCCAGGTTCAAGGCCTCCACTTCGGCACCTTTGTCGAAGTGAATGCCGTGCTGGCTCAGCACGGTCTGGTAGCGGATGGGGGGCTCGTGGTCGATCAGCCAGTCATCGGCCACGGCCTCGCGGTACGAGTAGGTGAAGACGGGCTTGCCAAAAATCTCGGTGGTGTGGCGGGCCGGGGTGGCGGTAAGGCCGATCTTGACGGCATCAAAATAGTCCAGCACCCGGCGGTAGGTAGACAAGTACTGGGCCGGGTCACGCAGGGCCAGTTCGCCCTCGGTCATGTCCTGATCCAGCGCGTAGCCACGGTGGGCTTCGTCCACGATGATGCAATCGTAAGCATCGAGCGGGGGCGGGTTGTCGCTGCCAAAGATGCGCTTCACCATAGCCTGTACGGTGGCCACCTGCACCCGAGTTTCGGCCTCGGCGGCCATGTCGCCCAGGTCGGCGATGTTGTAGATACTGGACAGAGGCTGGTTCTGCTCCAGCGGGGCCTCGTTGAAGGCATCCATGGCCTGGTCGCCCAGGGCCGTGCGGTCCACCAGAAACAGAATGCGGCGAAAGCGCTCGGCCTTCAAAAAGCGGTACATCAGGCCGATGATGGTGCGGGTCTTGCCGGTGCCGGTGGCCATGGCCAGCAGGCAGTTGCGCTGGCCGGCGGCCAGTGCGGCCTCTACGCTGACGATGGCCTGTTGCTGGTAGTCGCGCACCCGCAGGTAGTCAAAGCCCTCTCGCTGCAGCCGGGCTTCGGCTTCGGCCTGGTTGCGCTTGAGCATGTCCAGCAGGCCTTGCGGCGAATGAAACCCTTGCAAGGGCTTGGCAAGGTTGGCGGGGTGGCGCGCATCGCGGTGCCAGGTGCCGCTGGCCTCAGGGCTTTGCTTGACCAGGGGGCGCCCGTTGCAGGAATACACAAAAGGCAGCTCAAAGTGCCCGCCCTTGCCGTCGGGCCAGGGCCCGCTGCGGCCCTCCACCTGCCAGGCGGGCTCGTGCCCGGCGTCGGGCTTGAAGCCGGCGGCATAGCGCTCGGCCTGGGCAATTTTGCCGGCCACGTTCACGTTCAGGCGCTTGGCCTCGACCGCGGCCACCGGGGTCAAGCCGGCAAACAGCAGGTAGTCAGCGCTTTGCTTGCCCTGGGTGGGCCATTCGGCAATAGCCAGGTTCTTGTGGCGCTCGGGGCGGGCGCCTTTGGCGTGGGTCAGGGCCAGGGTGTCGGCCTGCCAGCCCGCCTCAACCAGCATCTGGTCGATGATGAGCCGGGTGGCGGCCTCGTCCATCTGCACCTTTTGCGCGGCCTTGGCGGCGCGCTCGGCAAACTGGGCGTGGTCTTTGGCGCTGGTGGTATCGGGGGTGGCGTTGGCCTGCTTGAGTTGCTTGTCAAACTCGGCTTTCAGGCTGGCGTAGCGGGTGCTGGCCTCTTCGGCCAGGCTCTCGTACACGCTGCGCTCTTCTTGGGCACGCTGGGCCATGTCGCGCTCTTGGGCCGCCTGCGCCTCCAGAAGGCGGGCCACTTCGGCCTGAGTGGCCTGCGCACTCTGGGCCTGTTGCAGATCGGTCTGCAGGGCCGTGATCTGTTGCTGCAGCGTGGCCAGCTTCTGGCTGGGGTCGTCGGGGTAGATGAAGGGGCCGGGCTTGAAGTCGGGGTTGTCACCAAAACTGCGGTGAAACCACAGGGCCACCTCGCGCGCCACCTTCAGGGCCTCCAGCCCTTCTTTGTAGCCAATGTGGTGGTCGATCTGGTGGGCCGCATCGTTGCCCCGCGTGCGCAGCAGCTGAAACATCTGGCGCACCTGGGGGTCAAGCCGCAGACGCTGGTCCACCGCCCGCAGCAACTCGGCCTGCGTGGCCTGCACCAGCCTCAGGCCGATGCGCGAAGCCACCTCTTGCGTCAGCGCCTCGGCCAACAGCCGCAGCTTGAGCACGCAACTGGCAGGGTCAAAGGGGTAGACCGTCTCGGCCGTGCGGCCCAGATCGGCCAGAAGCCGTGAATGGGTGGCCAGAAAACCGAAATTGCTGCTACTCATCCATCCCTCGCCTAGGCTGGTGCTTTTGAATCTTCTGCGGATGATTCTACCGGCGGGTCAGGCCAGGCTCAGACAGACGGTAAAGCGCCCTGCCCTGCTCAAAGCCCATTGGCTTTCTCGCGCCGCACCCGCCATTCGGCATAGGCGTGGCTGCCCGCCAGCACCAGAGCACCCGCAGCGAATGCGATGGCGTAGGCGGCAAGTGATTCAAGGGGGGAACGTTGCTCGGTGAACATGATGATCTCCTGGAAAGGGTTGAAAGGCGCAGCACCGCTCGGGCGGGGCTGCCTGTGCAGGCAAGGCCTGAACACCCAGGCATGGTGAGGGGATGTGCGACAGATGGTGTCGCAGCGGTGCGCGAAGCCTGCTTTTACTCCAGGGCCCGAGCGGCCCAATGAAATGATCAACTCGCGCAGAAAAGGGCCTTGCCTCACCTTTCAGCAACTGGACGGGCTGTGGGCCAGAAACAGACATCCCTGCCGAATCGACTCGATGGCCCGCGCTGCAAGATCCAGCTTGCCGGTGACGCTTGCCAACTCTCGTTCGAGCAAAGGGTCGAACAACCTTTCCAGGTCATCAACGGCTTCGGGCTTCAATCTCGCCCGGCAACTCAGGACGGCCTAGCCTTTCGGGCCTCCGCCAGTTTGGCCTCCAGCCTGGCGATGACGGAGGAAGGGGCGATGCCATCGCCCGCCGCGGCAGTCCGGTCGATGGCAGCGATACCGCGACGGAGGAACTCGGACTGAGGTTCGCAGCGTGTGATTTCCTGCCGAACAGCCGTTTCGGCGATGCACGCCAAGCTGTCGCCTTCATCAAGGGCTTGTTCGATTTCCTCACGAGATGCGGGATCGATGCAGGCAGGCGGGGTCGCGACGATTTTCATGAAATGAACATAGCCCAGATGGGATCCATCAACAACACCCACAAAACGCCCGCTTGCCACTCTACCCTCAGCGACACACCCTGACGCAGCCCCGCGGATCATCCGTTGCACAACCACAAACAACGGACCGTCTCTCCAATGACCGATCTGAATCCAATGCGCTCAGGGAACCAACACACCGCGGCCAGCGCCGCATCCACCACCTCCAAGGCCACGGCCCCCAACGAGCCCCCGGAGTGGGTGCACCGCTACCTCAGGCTGTCGCCGCGGCTGCGCCGGGGTTACCGCCGCTTTGTGGGCACGCTGCCTGATGGGCCGCAGCGCCTGCAGGATCTGGACGAGGAAATCAGCCAATGGCCTGCTGATATCGGCGATGGCGGTACAGAAGACTGAAAACAAGTGCTTTGGCAAGACCAGGCGCGCTGCAGAGTGCCCCATTCATCAAGCAGGGGCCAACATCAATTGACCGACGCCGGTCTTCGCAGGCCGGACAGTGATTTCGATGTCATATCCCAGACGTGCCAGGCAATCCATCAACTTGCGCTCAGACAGGTTGCTGAAGTCGCCGCGCATCATGTCCGACACTTTGGGCTGGGTGATGCCCATGCGTTTGGCGGCTTGCTGCTGTGTCAGCCCCTGGGCTTGCATGGCCCGGCGGATCTCGATGACAAGAGCGGTTTTGAACTTGAGTTTTTCAGGGGTGGCCAGCTTCAGGTCTGAAAAGACATTGAAACATCCAAAGCACACCTCGTTGGCATCCACATGCACAGCGTTCATGCTCTCAACTCCTTCCGTTTCCGGTGATCTTGAATCCTGCGCGCCCACAGACCAAAGGCTTTTGGCAGATCAGCAAGCGCATACCCAAACATCAACAAGCACCTGAAAGCGAAGTACAGAGCCCTTGGCCCGCCGCCATTGACCCAGCCCCGGCTGGGTCAACCGGCCCCCCTCACCCCTCCATCATGATCACCTGCCGAATCGCCTCGCCCCGGGCCAGGCGGTCGAAGCCCAGGTTGATCTGGTCCAGGCTGAGGCGGCCGGTGAGCAACTGGTCGACCGGCAGTTTGCCCTGGCGGTACAGGGCCACAAAGCGGCCGATGTCGCGCCGGGGCACGCAGCTGCCCAGGTAGCTGCCCTTGAGGGTGCGCTCTTCGGCCACCAGGTGCCACACGGGGGTGCTGAGGTTCTGGCTGGACGCGGGCAGGCCCACGGTCACGGTGGTGCCGCCGCGGCGGGTCACGCGGTAGGCAAACTCCAGGGCGCGGGCCGAGCCCACCATCTCCAGCGCGTGGTCCACGCCGCCGCCGGTCAGCTCGCGCAGTTGCTCCACCGCGTTGTCGGCCCCGGCGTTGACCACGTCGGTGGCGCCCAGGCGGCGCGCAAAAGCCAGCTTGTCGTCGGCCAGGTCCACCGCCACCACGCGGCCGGCCCCGGCGGCCAGGGCGCCCATCACGGCCGACAGGCCCACGCCGCCCAGGCCCACCACGGCCACGCTCTGGCCAGGGCGCACCTGCGAGGTGTTGACCACCGCGCCCACCCCGGTCATGACGGCGCAGCCGAACAGGGCCGCGATCTCCAGCGGCAGCTCGCTGTCGATCTTCTGCACGCCGCGCCGTGACAGCACGGCGTGCTGGGCAAAGGCCGACACGCCCACAAAGTGGTCCATGGGCTGGCCTTGCCAGGACAGGCGGCGCCCGCCGCCCAGCAAGGTGCCGGCCACATTGGCCGCGCCGGCCGGCTCGCACAGCACGGGGCGGCCTTCCGAGCAGGGGGCGCAGTGGCCGCAGCTGGGCACAAAGACCAGGATCACATGGTCGCCGGGCACCAGATCGGTCACGCCCTCGCCCAGGGCTTCCACCACGCCGGCGGCCTCGTGCCCCAGCACGATGGGGGTGCGGCGCGGGCGGTCGCCGTTGATGATGGACAGATCGGAGTGGCACAGGCCGGCGGCCACCACCCGCACCAGCACCTCGCCCGGGCCGGGTGGGGCCAGATCGACCTCGGTGACTTCCAGGGGACGGCTTTCGGCATAGGGGGCCGGCGCGCCGATGCGCGTGAGGACAGCAGCACGGGTTTTCATGGGTTCTTCACCAAAGAGCACTTGGACTTGGACAGCGGCTGGAAGGCCTGCTCGCCCGGGATGGTGGCCAGCACCTTGTAGTAATCCCAGGGCATCTGGGATTCGGCCGGCTTCTTGACCTGCACCAGGTACATGTCGTGCACCATGCGGCCGTCGACGCGCACCTTGCCGCCCTGGGCAAAGAAGTCGTTGATGGGCAGGGCCTGCATCTTGCGGGCCACGCTCAGGCCCTCATCGCCGCCCGCGGCCTGGATGGCCTTCAGGTAGCTGGTGACGGCCGAGTAGGTGCCGGCCTGGATCATCGAGGGCATCTTCTTCATGCGCTCGAAATAGCGCCGTGACCAGGCCCGGGTCTCAGGAGTGCGGTCCCAGTAGAAGCCGGTGGCAAAGGTCATGTCCTGGGCTTCCTTCAGGCCCAGCGAATGCACGTCGTTGATGAACATCAGCAAGGGCACCACGGCCTGGCTTTTGCTCAGGCCGAACTCGCGCGTGGCCTTGATGGCGTTGACGGTGTCGCTGGTGGCGTTGGCCAGGGCAATGGCGTCGGCCTTGGAAGCCTGGGCCTGCAGCACAAACGACGAGAAATCGCTGGCATTGAGCGGGTGGAACACGCTGCCCACCACCTTGCCGCCGCTGGCGGTCACAAACTCGGTGACGTTGGCGGCCATGGCCTTGCCGAAGGCGTAGTCGGTGCCGATCACAAACCAACTGCGCGCCCCCTTGGCCAGCATGCCCTGGGCCGCCCCGTTGACCATGGCGTAGGTGTCGTACACATAGTGGATGCTGGTGGGGCCGCAGTTCTCGTTGGTCATGGCCACCGAGGCGGCGCCGGTCAGCAGCAGCATCTTGTTGCGCTCGCGGGCCAGGTTGCCCACGGCCACCGCCACGGCCGAGTTGTTCACATCGACGATGGCGTCCACCCCCTCGCGGTCGTACCAGGCCCGCGCCAGCGAGGCGCCGATGTCGGCCTTGTTCTGGTGGTCGCCACCGATCACCTCGATGGGCTTGCCCAGCACCTGGCCGCCAAAGTCTTCAGCGGCCATGCGGGCCGCCTCCAGCGATCCCTTGCCCGCGGTGTCGGCATACAGGCCCGACATGTCGGACAGCACGCCGATGCGCACTTTGTCGTCCGACAGCTTCTGCGCCAGCGCCGGGGCGCTCAGGCCGGCACTGCCCAGAGCCGCGGCCAGGGCCCACCAGAGCGGCGCACGGCGTCGCGCTCGGTGGCTTGCTTTCACGAATGGGTTCATGACTTGTCTCCTTCTTGGTTTCAGGGATGTGCACAACAAAAAGGCCCTCTGCGGGGCCCTGGATCAGTTCAACGTCAATCCATCCGGATGTTGGCGGCCTTCACCACCTGCGCCCACTTCAGCCGCTCGGCGTGCAACAGTTGGGCAAAGGCTTCGGGGCTGCCAGGGGCGGGCTCGGCGCCGGCGTCCTGCAGGCGCTGGCGCACCTCGGGCTGGGCCAGGGCGCGGCCGATGTCGGCGCTGAGCCGCCCGACCAGTTCGCGCGGGGTGGCCGCCGGGGTCAGCACCCCGGCCCAGGAATAGGCCTCGTAGCCCGGCAGGCCGGTTTCGGCCACCGTGGGCAGATCGGGCAACAGGCTGGAGCGCTGCACGCTGGCCACGGCCAGCGCGCGCACCTTGCCGGCGCGGATCTGGGGCAGCGCGGTGGGGGCATCGCTGAACATGATGGGCACCTGGTTGCCCAGCAGGTCGGTCATGGCCGGGGCGCTGCCCTTGTAGGGCACATGCTGCAACTTGGTGCCGGCCAGCATGTTGAACAGCTCGCCCGCCAGGTGCGTGCCGCCGCCATTGCCGGCCGAGGCGAAGGCCAGGGTGCCCGGGCGCGCCTTGTCGAGGGCGATCAGCTCGGCCACGCTCTTGACGGGCAGGCTGGGGTGCACCACCAGCACCACCGGAAAGCGCGCCGCAAAGCTGACCGCTGCAAAGTCACGCTCGATGTCGTAGCTCATGCGCGGGTTCAGCGCGGGCAGCACGGTGTGGTGGATGCTGCACACGAACAGGTTGTGCCCGTCGGCCGGGGCGCGGGCCGCCAGCTCGGCGCCCACCATGCCGCCGGCACCGGCGCGGTTGTCCACCACGGCGGGCTGGCCCCACAGCTCGGCCAGCTTCTGGGCCAGGGCGCGGCCCGTGATGTCCACCGGCCCGCCGGCCGGAAAGGGCACGATGAACTTCACTGGGCGTGCCGGGTAGGCCGGTGTTGGCGCTTGGGCCCAGGTCGGCAGCGTCAGCCCCGCCAGGGCCGTGCCCAGCCACTGGCGGCGGCCGATGCGGGCCGCGGCACTTTCATGAAGGGTCTTGAACATGGCGTTCTCCTGGGGGTCAGACGGGGGTGGGCAGGTCCAGCAAGGCACGCTTGAGCACCTTGCCGCTGTGCGTCATGGGCAGGGCCTCCAGGGCCGTGATGCTGGCCGGGCGCTTGTAGGGCGCCAACTGGTCGTGCAGCAGGGCCTGCAGGCTGGCCTGATCGGCCTCGCCCAGGGGCTGGCCGCCCACGGTCTCGACAAAGGCCAGCACGGTTTCGTTGCCGTCGGCCTCTTTGCGGCCCACCACGGCCGAGCGCTGCACGCGCGGGTGCTGGTTGAGCACGTTCTCGACCTCGCCCGGGTACACATTGAAGCCCGAGCGGATGATCATCTCCTTGAGCCGGCCCACCACGTGCAGCGCACCGTCGGGCCCGATGCGGCCCAGGTCGCCGGTGGCATACCAGCCGCCCTCGCGCATCACCTGGGCGGTGGCCGCTGGGTCGCGGAAGTAGCCCGGCATCAGGCCCACGCCGCGCAGCCAGATCTCGCCGCGTTCGCCCTGGGGCAGTTCGCGCCCGGCGTCATCGACGATGCGGCATTCAGCGCCCTCCACCGGCACGCCGGCGGCGGTGTCTTCGCGCCACTGACCACGGCGCACCAGGCAGGCCGCGCCGGCGTACTCCGACAAGCCATAGCCGTGGTGCAGCGGCTGGCCGAAGCGGTCCTGCACCGCGTTCTTCAGGGGCAGGTCCAGCGGCGCCGCGCCGGTGTAGATGTAGCGCAGCGCGGGCGCCGGGGGCATGCCCACCACGCCCTGCTCGTCCAGCCAGGCCAGCAGCCGCGTGAACAGGGCCGGCGGCCCCTGCAGGTTGGACACCTGGTGCATCGCCAGGGCCTGCAGCGCATCCGCCGGCTCGAAGCGGCTGCGCATCACCAGGGCCGCGCCCGCGTGCAGCGAGGCCGCCAGCACCGTGCCCAGGCCAAAGATGTGGGTCATGGGCACACAGGCATAGGAGCGGTCGGCCGGTGTGAGGGCGCGCGACTCGGCCGACACCCGGGCAAACTGCAGCAGGCCGGCATGCGACACCAGCACGCCCTTGGGCGCCCCTGTGGTGCCCGAAGTGAAGATGATGGCCACCACCTGCTCGGCCAGCGGCGCGGGCTCGGGCGTGGCCTGCTCGCGCCGGGCCGTGCGGCTCAGGCCGGCCAGGGCCGAGGGCTGGGCGCCCAGGTGCTCGCCGTGCTCGCGAGCCGCGCTGCCCACCTCGCAGGTGAAGTACACCAGCCGCGGGTCGGCCTTGGCCACAAAGGCCTCGATCTCGCCGCGCGCCATGCGGGCGTTCACCCCGCAAGACCAGGCGCCCACGCGGCTGCAGGCCAGCACCAGGGCCACGTGCTCGGGGCAGTTCTCGGCCACCGCCAGCACGCGGTCGCCGGGCAGCACGCCCTGGGCCAGCAGCTCGGCCTGCAGGGTGTCGATCATGGTGCCCAGTTGGGCGTAGCTCAGGGTGTGATCGGGCAGATGCAAAAACAGCGCCTCGGGCGTGGCCGCCAGGCGCTGGTCAAACAGGTGGTGAAGTCGGGTGGGGGGATGGGTCATGTCGGTTCACTCCACCTGGATGCCCTTGGCCACCGTGCCCCACAGCGCCAGATCGCGCGCCGCGCGCTCGGCCAGCAGTTGCGGGCTGCCGGACCACAGGTCGTAGCCCTGCTCGATCAGCTTGGCTTTCAGCTCGTCCTGGGCCAGGGCCCGGCGCGTGGCCTCGTTGAGGCGGTTCACCAGTTCAGGCGGCAGGCGCGCCGGGCCGTACAGGCCGTACCAGCCGCCCACGTCGTAGTCGGCAATGCCCGACTCGACCATGGTGGGCACCTCGGGCAGCGAGGCATTGCGCTCGCGCGAGGTGACGGCCAGGGGCCGCACGCGCTGGGTGCTGATGTAGTTGCGGGCGCTGCCGATGATGTCGAACATCATGCTGAGCTGGCCGCCAATCACATCGGTCATGGCCGGCGCATTGCCCTTGTAGGGCACATGGGTCAGCTTGATGCCGGCGCGCAGCGCAAACAGCTCGCCGCTCAGGTGGTTGGACGCCCCCATGCCGGCCGAGCCATAGGCCAGCTTGCCGGGGTTGGCCCGGGCGTAGGCCACCAGCTCGGGCAGGGTCTTGAAGGGCTGGTCCTTGTTGATCACCAGCACATTGGTGTAGCTCACCAGCGGGGCGATGGCGCTCAGGTCCTTGCTCACATCAAAGGGCATGGACTTGAGGATGTGCGGGCTGATGGTCAGCGTGGGGCTGGCGCCAAAGTACAGCAGCAGGCCGTTGGGCGCCGCCTTGGCCACGGCGTCGCCCCCCATGCTGCCGGCGGCGCCGGGGCGGTTCTCGACCACCACGGGCTGGCCCAGCTCCTTGGACAGGGCCGGGGCGAACAAACGCGCCGTGGCGTCCACCGGGCCGCCCGCCGCATAGCCCACCACCAGGCGGATGGGTTGCCCCCCACCCTGGGCCTGGGCCGGTGCGCCCCACAGCAGGGGGCCCAGGCTGGCCAGCGCGAGCAGTACGCGTCGTGGCCTTGAAAAATAGCTTGGCATGTCTTGTCTCCGTTGTATTTCTTGAATCTCGTCACACCCGCACGTAGCGGAAGGTGCCCATGGCACGCGCCACCACCTGGCCACTGGCGTCTTCCACCCGGGCCTCGCAAAAGCACACCGAGCGGCCACCGCCTTGGCAGGTGGCATGCGCCAGCAGGCGGCCCCGGCCGGGGCGGTGAAAGCTGGTGCTCATGTCGATCGTGACCACTGCCTTCTGAAAGCCCGTGGCCGACAGCGCCGCGCTGGACATGGCGCTGTCCATCAGCGACATCAGCACGCCGCCGTGCACCACGCCGAAGTTGTTGGTCAGCTCGGGCCGCAGATCGAGCGAGAGCCGGGCCACGCCGCCCTCGGCAAACTCGCGCTGCAGGCCCAGCAGGTGGTTGAAGGCCACCTGGGCAAACAGGGCGCGGGTGTCGGTAGAGGGTTCAGCACCGGCCTCCAGCACCCCGGAGCTCATGCGCGGGCCTCACGCACCATGTTGCGGGCGATCACGATCTGCTGGATCTGGCTGGTGCCCTCGTACAGGCGGAACAGGCGCACATCGCGGTAGAAGCGCTCGATGCCGTACTCGGCCAGGTAGCCGGCCCCGCCCAGGATCTGCACCGCACGGTCGGCCACGCGGCCGCACATCTCGCTGGCAAACAGCTTGCAGCAGGCCGCCTCGGTGGACACGTTGCGGCCCTCGTCGCGCCGGCGCGCCGCGTCGATCACCATGCACTCGGACGCATACAGCTCGGTCTGGCTGTCGGCCAGCATGGCCTGCACCAGTTGGAACTCGGCAATCGGCTGGCCGAACTGCTGGCGTTCGATGGCGTAGCGCAGGGCATCGGCCAGGATGCGCCGGGCCACGCCCACGCACACCGCGGCCAGGTGGATGCGGCCCTTGTCGAGCACCTTCATCGCGGTCTTGAAGCCGCGCCCCTCCACCCCGCCGATCAGTTGGTGGGCCGGCACGCGCACGTTGTCGAAGATCACGTCGCAGGTGTGGGCGCCCTTCTGCCCCATCTTGCGGTCGATGCGGCCCAGGCTGATGCCGGGCGAGTGGGCATCGACGATGAAGGCCGACACCCCGCCCGCACCCTTGTCGGCCGGGTTGGTGCGCGCCATCAGCGTGAAGATGCCGGCCTGCGGGGCGTTGGTGATGTAGCGCTTGCTGCCGTTGACGATGTAGTGCTCGCCCTCGCTGTCCACCCCCTTGATCGCGGTGGTGCGCAGCGAGGCGGCATCGCTGCCGGCGTCGGGTTCGGTGAGGGCGAACGAGGCCATCAGCTCGCCGGTGGCCAGGCGCGGCAGGTACTCGGCCTGCTGCTCGGGCGTGCCATCCATCAGGATGCCCTGCGAGCCGATGCCCACGGTGGTGCCGATCACCGAGCGGAAGGCGGGCGAGGTCTGGCACAGCTCGAAGAGCACGCGCACCTCTTCCTCCATGGTCAGCTCCAGGCCGCCATAGGCCTCGGGGATGGTCAGGCCGAACAGGCCCATGTCGCGCATCTCCTGCACGATGGCGTGGGGGATGGCATCGGTCTCGGCCACTTCGTTCTCGGCCGGCACCAGGCGCTCGCGGGTGAAGCGGGTGACGGAATCCAGCAGGGCCTGAAAGGTTTGGGGGTCTCGGATCATGGGTGGGTTCTTTCGGTTGCGGTCACAGCGCGTCGGCCGTGCCCAGGATGGCGGTGGCCTGGCTCGACAAGGTGCCGCCGTTGCCATGGGCCAGGGCCGTCACGGCGCCGGCCACCTGGCGGGCCCCGGCGTCGCCGCGCAGCTGCCGCACGGCCTCGATCAGGGTGAAGATGCCGTACATGCCCGGGTGCACGCACGACAGCCCGCCTCCGTTGGTGTTGACCGGCAGGCGCCCGCCCGGGGCGATGGCGCCGTCCTGCACAAATCGCCCGCCCTCGCCCTTGGGGCAGAAGCCCAGGTCTTCGAGGAACAGCAGGGTGTTGATGGTGAAGGCGTCGTACAGCTCCAGCAGGCCGATGTCGCGCGGGGCCAGGCCGGCCATGGCAAAGGCCTCGCGGCCCGACTGGCTGGCCGCCGTCACGGTCAGGTCGTGCATGGACGAGATCTGGCGGTTCCAGTTGGCGGTGGCATTGCCCAGCACGTACACCGGTTTGCGCGGCAGGCTGGCGGCCCGGTCGGCGCGGGTCAGCACCAAGGCCCCGCCCCCGTCGGTGACCAGGCAGCAGTCGCGCACCGAAAGCGGGTCGGACACCATGCGCGCCTTGAGCACATCCTCGATGCTCAGCGGGTCGCGCATGAAAGCCTCGGGGTTGAGCTGCGCCCAGGCGCGCGCGGCCACCGCCACCTCGGCCAGATCGCGCCGCGTGGTGCCGTACTGGTGCATGTGGCGCCGGGCGGCCAGCGCATAGGCCGACAGCGGCTGCATGGGCTCGTAAGGCGTTTCGTAGGGCTGCGGGTCCATCACGCGGCGGGCCTTGGCGATCTCGCTGCGGCCGAAGGTGGACGTGCGCTGCGTGCTGCCATAGCAGACCAGCACCGCGTTGCACTGGCCCGCCTGCAAGGCCATCATGGCCGGCAGCAGGTGGGCCACGAAGCTGGAGCCGCCCACCATGGTGCCGTTGATGTAGCGCGGGTTCAGGCCCAGGTACTCGGTCACCGGCATGGGCCACATGGTGGACAGCACGCTGGCGGTGCACAGGCCGTCGATGTCGCGCATCGTCAGGCCCGCATCGGCCACGGCGGCACGCGCCGCGTGGGCCAGCACCTCCATCTCGGTGTAGCCCGTGGCCTCGCCACAGCCGAAGGTGGCCACACCGGCGATGACGGCGCTGCCGCGCAAGGCGCGCAGGGCTGGCGGGGTGTGCACCGCCGGGGCGGCCGGGGCGGCGGGGCCACGCGGCACCGGGGTCGGTGCGGCAGGCCCATGCGGCACCGGGGTTGGCGCGGCCGCGGCCGGCTCAGCCACCGGGTCGAACACCACGATGCCGCCCTGCCCCTCGGCCTGCAGCACGCGGGCCTTCACGCGCTGCCCCACCTGCACCGCATCGGCGGGCTGCTGCTCGACGCGGCTCATCAGGCGCACGCCTTCATCGAGGTCGATCAGGCAGACGTTGTAGTCGCCGCCCGCCTCGGGCTTGCGCCGCACCACGGTGACGGAGTACACCATGCCCGCGCCGCTGGGCTCCACCCAGCCGGGGTCGGAGGCGCCGCAGTGCGGGCAGACCGCGCGCGGAAAGTACACATGCTGGCCGCAGGCGGCGCAGCGCTGGATCATGAAACGGCCCTGGTCCAGCCAGGCCTGATGCCGGGCCTGGACGCCCTGCCCTTGCTCACTCATGGTTGGCTCCTTGTGCGCGGCGGACATCAGATCGGGTCCCAGGTGAAGACATCACCCGAGCGGTCCAGGGGGTAGAACATGGCCTTCAGGGCCGGCAGCGCGTGGCTGGCCACGCTCTCGGGCGTCCAGCCCTCGCTGCGGTGCACCGAGCGCACGGGGCGGGGCTGGCTGATCAGGAAGATCTCGTTGTTGCGCACGGCAAAGATCTGGCCGTTGGCGTAAGACGACTCATCGCTGGCCAGGCACACGGCCAGGGGCGCGATCTTGGCCGGGGTCATCTGCTTGATGCGCTCGACCCGGGCCTTTTCGGCATCGGTCTCGGTGGGGATGCTGCCGATCATGCGGCTCCAGGCGAAGGGGGCGATGCAGTTGCTGCGCACGTTGAACTTCTGCATGTCGAGCGCAATGGATTTGGACAGCGCCGCGATGCCCAACTTGGCCGCCGAGTAGTTGGCCTGGCCGAAATTGCCGATCAGGCCCGAGGTGGAGGTCATGTGGATGTAGTTGCCCGAGCCCTGCTCCTTGAAGTGGGTCGAGGCCGCGCGGCTCACGTAGTAGGCGCCGTACAGGTGCACCTTGATGACGGCGTCCCACTCGTCCAGGCTCATCTTGTGGAAGAAGCGGTCGCGCAGGATGCCCGCGTTGTTGACCACCACATCGATGCGGCCGAAGGTGTCGAGCGCCGCCTGCACGATGCGCCCGGCGCTGACCGCCTCGCTCACGCTGTCGGTGTTGGCCACGGCCTCGCCGCCCAGGGCGCGGATCTCGTCCACCACCTTCTGCGCCGGGCCGGCATCGTTGCCTTCGCCGGCCACCGAGGCACCGATGTCGTTGACCACCAGACGGGCCCCTTCACGGGCCATGGCCAGGGCGATGTCGCGGCCGATGCCGCCGCCTGCGCCGGTGACCACCACCACTTTGCCTTCGACCATGCGGGACGGGCTGGATTGACTCATGTTGTTCTCCTTGGGTTGCTGAGGTGTCATCAAAAAGGGGATCAGGCGGCCGGCCACTGGAACAGCGCGGGCTGCTTGTCGAGAAAGCGCTGCACCGCCACACGGTGTGCCTCGGTGCCCATGGCCAGGGCCTGGGCGTTGGCCTCCATCTCGAGCAGCGTGGGCAGGTCGTGCCCGGGCGCGGCCAGGGTGCGCTTGACGAGCGCCACCGCCATCGGCGAGGCCTGCACAAAGCTGGCCGCCAGGGCCTGGGCCCGCGCCTGCAACTGCTCGGGCGGCTGCAACTCCATGGCGATGCCCAGGCGCAGGGCCTCGGCGGCATCGACCTCGCGGGCCGACAGCATCAGCTCGCGGGCGCGCTGCACGCCCACGATGCGGGGCAAGGTGTAGAAGGCCGCGCAGTCGGGCACCAGGCCCACGCGCATGAAAGACATGCAAAAGCGCGCCCGCGGCGTGGCGATCACAAAGTCGGCCAACAGGGCCAGGCTGAAGCCGGCGCCATAGGCCGCACCGTCCACCGCGGCGATCACCGAGCGGTCGAGGGTGATCAGCTCCTTGAGCCAGTCGTGCAGGCTTTGCAGGCGCGCGCGCCAGCCCGCGTTGTCCAGGCCCACGGTGGCGATGTTGCGCAGATCGCCACCGGCACAGAAATGCTCGCCCGCGCCCGTCAGCACCAGGGCGCGGATGCCGGGGTCAGCGCGCAGCCAGGCCACCACCTGGCGCATCTCTTCGCGCATGGCGGGGTCGAAGGCATTGCGCCGCTCGGGGTTGTGCAGCGTGAGCGTGGCCACCTGGTCGCGCACGGCAAAGCGGATGCGCTCGAAGTTATCGGGGTTCATGGGGTCTCCTGAAGTTCGGCGTGGGCTGGGGCGGGCTCGCTGCCGGGGCTGTGCCGGTGCGCCTCCTGCAGCTCGCGCCACAAAATCTTGCCGGTGCCCGACTTGGGCAGGGCCGGCACAAACTCGACCAGGCGCGGCACCTTGTAGGCCGACATGCGCTCACGCGCCCAGGCCGTGAGCTGCTCGGCGCTCAGCGTTCCTTCATGGCCGGGGCGCAGCACCACCAGGGCCTTGACGGTCTCGCCGCGCTTGGGGTCGTCCACCGCGATCACGCAGGCCTCGAAGATGGCCGGGTGCTCGTACAAGGCACTCTCGACCTCGGCCGGCCAGACCTTGAAGCCCGAGGCATTGATCATGCGTTTGAGGCGGTCGCGCATGAAGTAGTAGCCGTCCTCGTCCACGCTGGCCAGGTCGCCGGTGCGGAAGAAGCGCAGGCCGTCGCGCTCGAAGAAGGCGGCCTCGGTGGCCGCGGGGTTGCGCCAGTAACCCAGCATCAGCTGCGGGCCGCTGGTGACCAGCTCGCCCACCTCGCCCGCGGGCAGTTCCTCGCCGGTGGCGGGGTCGACGATGCGCGACACCACGCCCTGCGTGGGCATGCCCAGGCACTGGCGCTTGCCGCGGTGCAGCGGGTTGGCGTGCAGAAAGGCGGCCGTCTCGGACAGGCCGTAGGCCTCGTTGTAGGCCAGGCCGAAGCGATCGGCCAACAGGGTGGCCACGGCCTCGGGCATGGCGGCGCCGCCGCCCGAGAGCAGGCTCAGGCTGCTGAGGTCGCGCGCCATCACATCGGGCTGGGCAAAGAACTCGATCACCATGCTGGGCGGTGCGGTCCACACCGAGACCCGGTGCTGCTCGATCAGGCGCGCCGCCGTGGGCGCATGCCAGCGCGGCATCATGACCAGGGTGGCGCCCAGGGTGAGCGGCATGTTCATGCCGTTTTGCATGCCCAGCATGTGGAACAGCGGCGCCACACTCAAGAACACCGAATCGGCATGCAGTCGGCGCCACACCTGCGAGGCCAGGTTGGACGCCAGCACCGTGCCATGCGTGTGCATGCAACCCTTGGGGTGGCCGGTGGTGCCCGAGGTGTAGGGCAGCACGGCCAGGGCCTCGGGGCCGGGGTGCAGCCAGTCGGGCTGCCAGCCCTTTTCGGTGGCCTCGGCCAGGGCCTCTTCGAGCCCGTGCAGGCCCGGGCCCGGCAAGGCCTGGCGCGGCTGATGAAAGGGCTCGGGCCAGGGCGAGCTGGGGGCCCCGACCTCGTCAGGGTGCATGGCATCGGCATAGGCATGGACCACCGCGGCCTCGATGGCGCCGGACTGCAGCAGGGGCTGCAGGCGGGGCAGCAGCTCTTGCGCCAGCAGGGCCACGCGGGCCCCGGTGTCCTGCTGGAACCACTGCAGCTCGGGCGTGGTGCTCATGGGGTTGACCGGCACCACCACCGCGCCCAGGCGCAGCACGGCGTGGTAGGCCAGCACGTACTGAGGGCAGTTCTGGCTCATCAGCAGCACGCGGTCGCCGGGCTGCACGCCCAGGCGCCGGTTCAGCCAGGCGGCCAGGGCCTGCACGCGCCGGTGCAGCTCGGCATAGCTCAGGCTCAGGCCGCAGAACAGCAGGGCCGGCTTGGCCGGGTAGCGCTGCGCGGCCACCTCGAGGTAGTGGCTCAGGCCCACGGCGCTGGGGCGGAACGCGTGCGGCACGCCGGGCGGCCAGTGCCGGTGATGGCGCGGAGTGACAGGGGCGGTCAAGGTGGGGGTCTCCTGCGGGTTCATGAAGGCGGGTATTCAGACCAGCCGGCTGGCGTGGCCGGCCCAGTAGCGATCGCGCAGCAGGCGCTTGTAGAGCTTGCCGGTGGGGTGGCGCGGCAGCTCGGCCTCGAAGTCGACCGAGCGCGGGCACTTGATGTGCGACAGGTGCTGCTGGCAGAAGGCGATCAGCTCGGCCGCCAGGGTCGGGCCGGCCTGGGCCATGTCGCGCGGCTGCACCACGGCCTTGACCTCTTCGCCGAACTCCTCGTTGGGCACGCCGAGCACGGCGGCGTCCATCACCATGGGGTGGGTGACGAGCAGGTTCTCCACCTCTTGCGGGTAGATGTTGACCCCGCCCGAAATGATCATGTAGGCCTTGCGGTCGGTCAGGTACAGGTAGCCCTCGGCATCCACATGGCCCACATCGCCCAGCGTGGTCCAGCCGTGGGCGTTGGTCGATTCGGCGGTCTTGGCCGGGTCGTTGTGGTAGGCAAAGGGCTTGCCCTCGGCAAAGTACACGGTGCCGGTCTCGCCCGCAGGCACGGGCTCGCCGAACTCGTTGCAGATGCGCAGCTGGCCGATCACGGCACGGCCCACGGTGCCGGGGTGGCTCAGCCAGTCGGCCGAGCCGACCAGGGTCATGCCATTGCCCTCGGTGCCGGCGTAGTACTCCCAGAGCACCGGGCCCCACCAGGCGATCATCTGCTGCTTGACCGGGATGGGGCAAGGTGCTGCGGCGTGGATGGCCACCCGCAGCGACGACACATCAAAGGCCTGGCGCTGCGCCTCGCTGAGCTTGAGCAGGCGCACGAACATGGTGGGCACCACCTGGGTGTGGGTGATGCGGTGCTGCTGCACCGCGGCCAGGTAGCGCTCGGGGTCGAAGTGCTCCATCACCACCACGGTGCCGCCCAGGCGCATCACGCTCATGCAAAAGCGCATGGGGGCCGCGTGGTACAGCGGCGCGGGCGACAGGTAGACCGTGGAAGCGTCCATGCCGAACACGCGCTGGCAGATGCCGGTGAGGGCCGGCACGGCCTCGACCTCGGGCGAATCGGGCGGCACGAACACGCCCTTGGGGTAGCCGGTGGTGCCCGAGGAGTACAGCATGTCGCCGCCCGCACTCTCGTCGCCGATCGGCGTGGCCGGCTGGGCCGCCAGCGCCGCCTCATACGACTCGAAGCCCGGCACCGTGCCG
Source organism: Curvibacter gracilis ATCC BAA-807 (assembly GCF_000518645.1). Taxonomy (GTDB): domain Bacteria; phylum Pseudomonadota; class Gammaproteobacteria; order Burkholderiales; family Burkholderiaceae_C; genus Curvibacter; species Curvibacter gracilis. The sequence continues at coordinate 348,474 of NZ_KI912467.1, forward strand.
TCCAGCATCAGGCAGGTGTGCACGCTGGGCATCTGGCCCAGCAGCTCGCCGGCCTGGGCGGCCAGGGCCTGCGAGCTGACCAGCAGGCGCGCCTGGCAGTTGTCGAGGATGTAGGCCGCTTCGGCCACCTTGAGCCGCGTGCTCATCGCGGTGTAGATGATGCCGGCGCGCTGGGCGCCCCAGCACAGCTCGAAAAAGCGCAGCTGGTTCTCCAGCAGCAGCGCGATGTGGTCGCCGGCCTTCAGGCCGCGTGCGCGCAGCAGCTGGGCCACCTGGTTGGCACGGGCGTCGAGCTCGGCATAGCTCAGGCGCTGGCCACTGTCGGCCATCACCAGGGCGGCTTTGTCGGGCTGGGTGCGGGCATGGACTCGGGGATGCATCAGAAGGCCTCCTGAAAGTTGAAAAGCGCTTCTGGCGTGCTGCCAAGGCGCTCGGTCACCGGCTTGAAAATCAGACAACTGGCACTTTGAAATTGACATTTGGCGAAGCACAGAGGCAGTCGGTCGAAAAGCAGATGTGATCGGCGCTGAGCCCGCGCACACTTCGCCCCATCTGCTGTTGAAACCCCTGATCTGCCATGCAACTCACACCCTCCATCGCCATCCACCTGAGTGCTGCCCTGGGCGCCCTGGCCCTGGGCCCGGTCGCGCTGTGGGCCCGTCAGGGCCGCACGCAACGCCCCTGGCTGCACCGCGCCGCAGGCTACGCCTGGGTCACGCTGATGCTGATCACGGCCACCTCGGCCCTGTTCATCCGGGATTTCAGCCTGCCCAACTGGGCGGGTTACACCCCGATCCATCTGCTGGTGCCGGTGTGTTTCTCGGGTCTGTTCGGGGCCTTCTGGTTTCTGGCCCGGCGCAACATCAGCGGCCACCGGCGCTGCATGCAGTCGCTGTACTGGATGGCCTGCGTGGGCGCCGGCGTGTTCACGCTGCTGCCCCAGCGCTACCTGGGCCAGCTGGTGTGGGGCCAGTGGCTGGGCCTGCTGTGAGCGGTGAAGCCGGGGGGTGGGCATGGCGGGCCAGGCAGCTCAGAGGGTGCGCGAGATCAGCTCTTTCATGACCTCGCTGGTGCCGCCGTAGATGCGGTTGACGCGCGAGTCCACATAGGCGCGGCAGATGGGGTACTCCATCATGTAGCCGTAGCCGCCGTAGAGCTGCAGCAGCTCATCGAGGCAGCGGCCCAACTCCTCGGTGCTGAAGAGCTTGGCGATGGCGGCCTCCTGCAGGCTGAGCTTGCGCCGCAGATGCTCGGCCAGGTACTGGTCGACCATCATGCGCACCGCCGTGGCGCGGGCCTTGATCTCGGCCAGCTTGAAGCGGGTGTTCTGGAAGTCGAACAGCGGCTTGCCGAACACCATGCGCTCCTTGGTGTAGCGGATGGTCTCGGCCAGCATGGCCTCGAGCTTGGCGGCGGCGCCGATGGCGATGATCAGGCGCTCCTGGGCCAGCTCGGTCATCAGGTAGCTGAAGCCCTTGCCCTCTTCGCCCAGCAGGTTGTTCACCGGCACGCGCACCTCGTCGAAGAACAGCTCGGCGGTGTCGGCCGCCTTCAGGCCCATCTTGTCGAGCTTGCGGCCCTTGCGGAAGCCCGGCCGGTCGGCCTCGACCAGGATCAGCGAGGTGCCCTTGGCGCCCAGCTCGGGCTGGGTCTTGGCCACCAGCACCACCAGGTCGCAGTTCAGGCCGTTGCTGATGAAGGTCTTGGCACCGCTGATCACATACTCGTCGCCCTCGCGGCGGGCCGTGGTGCGGATGGCCTTGAGGTCGCTGCCGGCGCCGGGCTCGCTCATGGCGATGGCCAGGATGGTCTCGCCGCTGGCGCAGCGTGGCAGCCACTGCTGCTTCTGCGCCTCGGTGCCCAGGCGCTCGATGTAGGGCGCGATGATGTCCGAGTGCAGGTGAAAGCCCGGGCCGCTGACGCCCGAGCGGGCCACCTCTTCGACCAGCACGGCGCAGTGGCCGAAATCGCCCCCGGCGCCGCCGTAGTCGGGGCTGATCGCCGTGCACAGCAGGCCTTCGCGGCCGGCCTTGAGCCAGGTCTCGCGGTCGACCCGGCCGGCCTCGTCCCACTCGGCCTGGCGCGGCAGGCATTCGCGGGCCACGAAGCGGCGCACCGTCTCGCGGTAGGCCTCGTGGTCGTCGCGGAACAGGGTGCGCGGAAAACTCAAGACGCTTTGCTCATCCATGAAAAGCTCCTCAGGGGCGGCCGCCGCCGCACACCAGCACCTGGCCGCTGACGTAGTTCGACTCGGGAATGCAGAACAGGTACACCGCACCGGCCGCCTCTTCGGGCGTGCCGCCACGGCCCAGGGGGATCAGGGCTTCGGCGTTCTTCAGGATCTGCGGGTTCACGCCCACCTTGATCTGCTGGCCGGCAATGTCGATGCTGGCGCCGGCGGTGGCGTCGGCCTCGGTCAGCCGGGTCTTGATCAGGCCGAAGGCCACGCTGTTGACGTTGACCTTGTAGCGCCCCCACTCCTTGGCCATGGCCTTGGTCAGGCCATTGATGCCGGCCTTGGCGGCCGCGTAGTTGGCCTGGCCCGCGTTGCCGTACACGCCCGAGGTGGACGAGATGTTGACCACCTTGCGGAACACATCGCGCCCCTCTTCGCTCTCACGCCGGTTGGCCTCGCGGATGAAGCCCGAGGCGGCGCGCAGGATGCGGAAGGGGGCCGTCAGGTGCACGGCCAGCATGGCGTCCCACTGCTCGTCGCTCATCTTCTGCACCACGCTGTCCCAGGTGTAGCCGGCGTTGTTGACGATGATGTCCAGCCCGCCATAGGTGCTGACCGCGGCCTCGACAAAGCGCTCGGCAAAGCCGGCCTCGGTGACGCTGCCCACGCAGGCCAGGGCGCGCCCGCCGGCGGCCTCGATCTCGGCCACGGTCTGGCGGGCCGGGGCCTCGTCCAGGTCGTTGATGACCACGGCCGCGCCCTCGCGGGCCAGCTTGAGGGCGATCTCGCGCCCGATGCCCCGGCCAGAGCCGGAGACCAGGGCCACCTTGCCCGCGAGTTTGTTCAATGCGTTGCTCATGGGGTTTCCTTCAAAGGGTCAGGGTTCAGGGCAAGGCGACCACGGCCTCACCGGCCAGCTTGATCACGCCCTCGGCGTTGGTGGTGCTCAGGGCCAGGCGCACGCAGCGTTCGCCCTGGCGTTCAAACTTCTCGGTGATGTGGCCCGCGCAAGTGATGCGCTCGCCCACCTGGGTCATGGCGGCAAAGCGCACGCTGTACTCGCGCAGCGCACTTTGCGGCACCCAGTTCGTGAGCAGGCGGGCCAGCCAGGCCATGGACAACATGCCGTGGGCGATCACGTCGGGCAGGCCGGCGGCCTTGGCAAAGTCGATGTCGACGTGAATGGGGTTGTGGTCGCCCGAGGCGCCGCAGTACAGGGCCAGGGTGTGGCGCGACAGCGGCGGGGTCTCGAAGGCCGGCAGGGCATCGCCCACGTTCACCTGGTCGAAAGAGGGAAGCGTGCTCATCTCAGGCTCCTGGCTGGTTGCGGATCACGGTCACGGCGCGCAGTTCGGCCACCAGTTCATCGCGCTGGTTGCGCACACGGGTGCCGCGCACCACGAACTCCAGCGCCCCGCCCTTCTTGTCGTAGATGTCGTCGATGCGCTGCTCGAAGCTCAGCGTGTCGCCCGCGTAGGCCATGCGGTGGTAAGTGAAGCCTTGCTCGCCATGCAGCAGGGTGCGGTAGTCCATGCCCAGCAGGTCGCGGATGGCGGCCGGGTCGGGCGACTCCATCTCCAGGCAGAACAGAAAGGTGGGCGGCACCGGCAGGCCGGGGTGGCCGGCGGCGCGGGCGGCGGCCTCGTCGCTGTAGACCGGGTCGGTCTGGCCCGTGGCCTTGGCAAAAAAGCGCAGGCGACCGGCCTCGACCACGGCGCTGAAGCGGGGCATCACATGCCCGATGAACTTCTTGTCGATCATGGTGCGTGCCCCTTCAAACGGCTTGGTACAGGGTGACCACGCAGGCCCCGCCCAGGCCCAGGTTGTGCTGCAGGGCCAGGCGGGCACCCTCGACCTGGCGCTGCTCGGCCTGGCCGCGCAGCTGCCACACCAGCTCGGTGCACTGGGCCAGGCCCGTGGCACCCAGCGGGTGGCCCTTGGACAACAAGCCGCCCGAGGGGTTGGTGACGATGCGCCCGCCATAGGTGTTGTCACCGTCGAGGATGAACTTCTCGGCCGTGCCCTCGGGGGTCAGGCCCAGGGCCTCGTAGGTGATGAGTTCGTTGGCCGTGAAGCAGTCGTGCAGCTCCACCACGTCCAGGTCTTCGGGGCCGATGCCGGCCGCCTCATACACCTGGCGGGCCGCCGCCGCGCTCATGTCGTAGCCCACCACCTTGCGCATGTCGTCGCTCTCGAAAGTGCTGGGGGTGTCGGTGGTCATGGCCTGGGCGGCGATCACCACGCGCTGGTCCAGCTTGTGGCGCTTGGCAAAGTCGGCCGAGCACACCACGGCCGCGGCGGCCCCGCAGGTGGGCGGGCAGCACTGGAAGCGCGTGAGCGGGTCGAACACGGTGGCCGAGGCCATCACCTCGTCCAGCGTCAGGGGCTGGCGGAACAGGGCCAGCGGGTTGCGTGCGGCGTGCTGGCGCGCCTTGACCGAGATGCGGCCAAAGGTGTCGGCCCGGGTGCCGTACTGGCGCATGTAGTCGCGCCCGGCGCCACCGAAGAACTGCGCGGCGCGCGGGGTCTGGGGCTCGTAGCCCTGGTGCGCATCCATGGCCTCGGCAAAGCGGGCCATGGGCGAGGGGCGGTCGTCCCAGGCGCCCTTGAGCGCGCCGGGTTGCATCTGCTCGAAACCCAGCGCGATGGCGCACTCGACCATGCCGCTGGCCACCGCCTGGCGCGCCAGGAACAGCGCGCTCGACCCGGTGGAGCAGTTGTTGTTGAGGTTGAACACCGGGATGCCGCTCAGGCCCACGCCGTAGATCGCGGCCTGGCCGGCGGTCGAATCACCATACACATAGCCCACATAGGCCTGCTGCACCAGGGCGTAGTCGACCTTGGCATCGTCAAGGGCCAGCCGGGCGGCGCGGGCGCCCATCACGGTGTAGGGCTCGCTGGCACCGGGTTTGGTGAAGGGGATCATGCCCACGCCCACCACATGGACGGCACGTTGCAACGCTTGAACAGCACTCATGGAAGTCTCCTGCGGGCCCAACTCGGGCCCAGGGTTCTGGAAATCGGAAAGCGGAAAGCGGAAATCGAAGGCCGATGCCGGCGGCTACTCGATGGAAATGCGGGCCTCGCGCACGATGCGCTCCCACTTGGGCAGGTCGTTGCTCAGCACGGCCTGCAACTGCTCGGGCGTGCCGCCCACCGGGGTCAGGCCCATGGCCTTGAGGCGGCCGCTGAGTTCGGCCCCCGCCACGATGCGCTGCACCTCGGCCGACAGCTTGTCGACGATGGGGCGCGGCGTACCGCCCGGTAGAAACACACCAAACCAGCCGTTGGACTCGAAGCCCTTGAGCCCCTGCTCGCCCAGGGTGGGCACCTCGGGCAGCGACGGGTGCCGCTGGGTGCCGGTGATGGCCAGCACACGGATGCGGTCCGAGCGCAGGTGCGGGGTGATGGAGGTGGCGTCGACAAAGGCCGAATCGAGCTGGCCGCCCAGCAGGTCGTTCACCTCGGGGCCGGCGCCCTTGTAGGGCACCGAGATCAGGTTGATGCCCGCGGCCATCTTGAGCAGCTCGCCATGCATGTGAGACGAGGTGCCGTTGCCATAGGTGCCGTAGTTGAGCTTGCCCGGCCGCGCCTTGGCCAGGGCGATGAACTCGGCCAGGGTCTTGGCCGGCGAACTGGACGGCACGATGAACAGATCGGACGAGGTGGCCAGCTGCGAGACGGGGGCGAAGTCGCGCAGCACGTCGTAGGGCACTTTGGCATAAAGTGCCGGCGACTGGATCATGGCCGTGATGCTGACGAGCACGGTGTAGCCATCAGGCGCGGCCTTGGCCACGATGTCGTTGCCCAGCATGCCGCTGGCCCCGGGCTTGTTGTCGACCAGCACCGGCTGGCCCCAACTTTGCGCCAGCTGGGTGGCCAGGATGCGGGCCATGATGTCGGTGCCCCCACCCGCCGGGTAAGGCACCACCAGACGGATGGGCTTGGCCGGATAGGCCTGGGCAAAGGCGGAGCCCCCGCCTGCAGCCAGCCCCATGGCCGCGAGGGCCTGCAAGGCTGATCGACGTGAAACGCGCATGTCTTGTCTCCTGGTTTTGAGGACCCGACCCGCTTCTTCGAGCGGATTCAGGCCTTCAGTTTGCGCATTTCAGGAGAGCAGGCCAATCGCGGATTGAGCCAATCTGATTGGCAGAAAATACCAGGGGCCGCGTTCAGGGCACCGTGCACCAACAGGCCGGTGCAACGCGCTTTACGCAACAAGCACTGTCTCCAATTTGGAAATATTGCGTTGCCGGCAAGAAAACAAGGTCGGTGGCAGAATGCAATGCACACCCGGCCCAGCGATGGCACACCGGGTCAAAAACCCATCCCAATCCCATTTCCGAGTCCGTACCATGAACCTGAACGATTTGCTCAAGTGGCGCTATGCCACCAAGAAGATGAACCCGCAAAAGGCCGTCCCCCAGGACAAGGTCGACCGCATCATCGAAGCGGTGCGCCTGACCGCCACCTCCAGCGGCCTGCAGCCCTACGAGCTGATCGTGGTGACCAACCCCGAAGTGCGCGAGAAGATCAAGGCCATCGCCTGGAACCAGGGCCAGGTCACCGACGGCTCGCACCTGATCGTGTTCGCCGCCTGGGACAACTACACCGCCGATCGCATCAACCACATGTTCGACCTGACCAATGACGAACGTGGTTTCAAGAACGAAGGCTGGGAAGCCTACCGCGCCAAGCTGCTGGCCCTGTACCCTGGCCGCGATGCTGAAACCAATTACCAGCACGCCGCCCGCCAGGCCTACATCGGCCTGGGCACCGCGCTGATCGCGGCTGCCGCCGAAGGCGTGGACGCCACCCCCATGGAAGGCTTCGACCCCGCCGCCCTCGACGAGATCCTGGGCCTGCGCGCCAAGGGCCTGCGCAGCGTGATCATCCTGCCCCTGGGCTACCGCGAAGAGGACAAGGACTGGCTGGTCAACCTGAAGAAGGTGCGCCGCCCGAACTCGCAGTTCGTGAGCGAAGTGAAGTAAGCACAGCCCCTCGCCTGTGCCCCGACGGCCCGTGCCCGCCCCTGTGGTGGTCACGGGCCGTTTGTTTTGGGGCTTGGCTTTTAATCAAAAAATGGGCATCGGTGCCAGAAATCATCGAATTTCTTGAAACCTAAGCGTTTTTTTGATGAGCGACCGTTTTTTAATCGTTTCTCAAAATGCCCGTCTGTCGCGTCAGCGAAATCGACTCGCTACCAAAGATCGCCACAATCGGGATCCACTTGGCCCCCAGAAATCCACCCATGTCAGACACCCTCACGCCCCCCACCTGGCCCGACGCCCACGCCAGCAACCCACAGGCCCTGGGCTGGATGCAGGGCTCGCCGCCGCCGGCCGACAAGACCATCCGGTTCGACGACGGCAGCTTTCTGCGCTTTCCGCAGCTGCGCTGGAGCCTGAGCCACCTGCGCGAGTTTGTGCCCACCACGGCGATCGAGCGCGCACCTGGCGCCCCCAGTGCGTTGCCGCTGGCCCTGCGCGATGACCTGGATGCCCTGCGCTTCACCTCCCTACACGGTGAAGCGATGAGCTGGCGCGAGGCGCTGCTGCGCACCTACTACGACGGCATCCTGGTGCTGCACCGGGGCCGGGTGGTGCAGGAGGACTACTTTGGCGAAGGCGCTGCTGATCGGGGCCATGCGCTGTTCTCGGTCACCAAATCCTTTGTCGGCACACTGGCCGCCATGGACGTGCACCAGGGCCGGCTCGACCCCCAGCAGCCCGTGGCCGAGCTGCTGCCCGAACTGCGCCACAGCGCCTATGGCACGGCCAGCGTGCGGCAGGTGATGGACATGCTGATCGGGCTGGATTATTCGGAAGACTATGCCGACCCGCAGGCCGGCATCTGGGATTTCTCGCGCGCCGGCGGCCTGCTGCCCCGCCCCGAGGGCTATGCCGGCCCGCTCAGCTATGGCGAGTTCCTGGCCACGCTGCGCCAGCAGGGCGAGCATGGCACCGCCTTTGCCTACAAGACCGTCAACACCCAGGTGCTGGGCTGGCTGCTGGAGCGCCTGCATGGCCAGCGCCTGGCCACGCAGATCTCGCAGCGGCTGTGGCAGCCCCTGGGCATGGATCACGAGGCCTCGATCTCGCTGGACGCCACGGGCGCGGCCTTTGGCGGCGGCGGCATGAGCGCCACCGTGCGCGACCTGGCCCGTTTTGGCGAGATGATGCGCCTGCGCGGCCACTTCAACGGCCGCCAGATCGTGCCCGAGGCGGTGGTGGCCGACATCGAGGCCGGCGGCCAGCGCAGCCACTTTGCCCAGGCCGAGGGCTACCGCGCCACCCTGCCGGGCTGGTCGTACCGCAGCATGTGGTGGGTCAGCCACAACGCCCACGGCGCCTACATGGCGCGCGGCGTGCACGGCCAGTGCATCTACATCGACCCGGCCGCCGAGATGGTGATCGTGCGCACCGGCTCGCACCCGGTGGCCAGCGGCGTGGGCAACGACCCGATCACGCTGCCGGCCTTTGCGGCGGTGGCCGAGGCGCTGATGCGGGGCTGAGCCCTGCCCCTGCCCGCTCAGCGCGCCAAACTGATCTGGCGCGCCCAGGCGAACAACTCATCCAGATCGTAGTCACCGCTGTGCGGGCGGTCCCAAGGCAAGGCCAGGTCCACCGACCGGCCTTGCTGGCGCAGCGCACTGGCCAGGATCAGGGGCACGGCCAGCGAGGTGTCGCGGTCTTTGGTGCCCTGGCGGATGCGCCAGTGGCGTGCGGTGCTGACACCGGCGCGGCCGATGTAATTCATGGGATTCATCATGGCCACCTGCTGCGCGTCGGCGCGGGTGGCGCCCGGGGCGGTGTTGTGCGCCATGCCGAAGTCGGTGAAATGCTGCTTGTCAGCCTGGGCGAGGCCAAACAGCTGGTTCTCGCCCGAGCTGAGGTCGAGCGCATCGAAGGCGGGCGGGGTCTTCATGCGGCCCGCGTAGGCCAGATAGCCCTCCAGGTTCAGATCGATCACCCGCCCCTCACGCACCGTGAGCCAGCTCAGGCCTGACAGCTTTTGCCCCTGGTCCAGTGCCTGCTGGGCCGAGGCGACGAGCAGCGATTTCAGGTACTGCCGGAAGGGGCCCTGCCCTTGGGCGTCCAGGCTCAGGGCCTGGCCCTCGGGCCCGCGCAACTGCAGGCTGTTGAGGTAGGCCGGAAAGGCAGCCTTGAGCTCACGCGAGAGCCGGATCTGCTCGGGCGACAGCGTGCCGGCCACGGGCTTGCGCTGCACCTTGTAGTCGAGCATCGAGATCTCGATCTTCTGGTAGTCGTTGAAGCCGGCAAACAACCACTCGTAGGCGCTGTCGGCATGCTCGAGGTTGGTGATGGGGCAGTAGGCCGACACCGCAAACAGATCATCGCGGCTGGGGGCGGCCCCCAGCTCGGCCAGCAGGGGCTCGAAGTCAGGGCTGTTGCCGCTGGCGCCCAGCAGGGCCGACAAGGCGCCGCCCGCACTGGTGCCGTTGGAGATGATGCGCTCGGCATTGCCCGGCATGCGCGCGTCGTTGTAGCGCAGGTAGCGCACGGCCGCCTTCAGGTCGACGATGGCTGCGGGGGCCTTGCCGTTGGCCTGGGTGCGCCCGCGGGCACCGGGAGCCGCCACCACAAAGCCCTGGCTCAGGGCCACGGCCAGAGTGTTGGGGCGCTCCTGGTGGCCCACCCAGCCCGGCACGTCCGCTCAGGCTGGCAGGTTCGGCCGGCATGTAGCCGCCCACCTCGTTGGGCAGGAAGATCGGCGCCGTCTGGGCCGTGAAGCCGGCCACGCTCTCGCCCTTGAAATAGGCCTCGGGCACATACAGGTTCATGCGCTCGTAGCGTGCATCGGCCGGCCGGGCCACATAGACAATGTTCTCGTAAGCCCGCACCGCCAGGGTCTGGTCGTTGACCTGGATCTGGCGCAGCTCGTAGCGCTGGGCATCGAAGTTCAGGGCGGTGCCCGTGCCTGCGGCGGCGCCGGGCGCCAGCTGGGCGCAGGCCGCCAGCAGCAGCGTGGTTCCGCCCAGCAAGGCGGTGGTGCGTAACGTGGACAGGGTTTTGCAGGCGGTCATGGGCAAAGCAGAAGAGGTCGGCAGAATCCGCCGCCAGTATGCCCACGGCGTGTGGTGGCGCGATGCCCGGATCGCATCGCTTCGGTAAAGCGCACCCAGACCACAAGGTCTCAATGCGGCAGGGCCAAGGTGGTCGGGTCCGGGGCAGCTGCGCCGGCGTGCGGCCGCAACAAGGTCTGGCGGTACACGCCCGGGGCCAGGCCGGTCCAGCCCTTGAAGGCGCGGTGGAAGGTGCTGGCCTCGGAAAAGCCCAGGCGGTTGGCGATGTCCAGCAAGGTCAGCTCGGGCTGGCCCAGGTACTCGATGGCGGCATCACGGCGCAGGTCGTCCTTGATGGCCTGGTAGCCCAGGCCCTCGTCGCGCAGGCGCCGGCGCAAGGTCTGCGGGGTCATGGCCAGGTAGTCGGAGACGAATTCGAGCGAGGGCATCTCGCCCGCCAGGTGGCGCCGCAGCAAGCGGCGGATGCGCTCGCTCAGGCTGGTCTGGTCGCGGTAACGGATCAGCAGGCTGGCCGGCGCCTGGCGCAGAAACTCCTGCAGGCTTTGCGGCGTCTGCACCACCGGCAGATCCAGCCAGCGGGCCTCGAAGCGAAAGCCCACCCAGGGGTGGTCGTACACCACGGGGGCCTGGAACAGGCGCCCCGCATCGCTGCTGTAGCCCTGGTCGATGGGCCGGTACATCACCTCCAGCACCGGGATGCGGCGCGCCACCAGCCACGAGGCCAGCCCGTAGGTGAAAAAGCAGAAGGTGCGGTCGGCATAGCCCCGCTCCACGGCCCGTTCGCCCCGCCCCACCAGGCGCACCGCGGCCTGCCCCTCGTGCACCACCAGGCGGGGCACGAAGTCGGGCAGCACGCGGTGGTAATAGGCCAGGCCGGTGCGCAAGGCCTCGCCCAGGGTGCGGCATTGCACCAGCAGCCGGCACATCTGGGCAAAGTGGCCCAGCGGCACGGGCTGGCTGCACAGGCCCCACAACTCGTCGCGGGTGCTGCGGCTCAGCAGCTTGATCAGCGCCGCGTACTGGGCCTGCGTGACGCGCGACAGCGGCGAATCCAGCAGCGCCGGCACGATGCCGGCGCGGCGCAGCAAGGCCTGCACGTCAACGCCACGGCCACGCACGCCCTGCAGGATCTGACTGACCTGCAGGATGGCAATGGTGTGGCGGGTCACCTCGGTCGATGGCATCAGTCGAGTTTAAGGCCCAGTTCCTGCACGAACACCTTCTCACGCGCGGTCTGTTCCGCAGCGTAGCGGGTGTAGTCCTCGGCGCTCAGGTACAGGGGCACCTGGTCGTTCTGCTCCAGCGCGCGGGTGAAGCCGGGGTCGGCCATGGCCTTGCGGAAGGCGTCGTGCAACACCTTGACCACTTTCGGGTCCATGCCCTTGGGGCCGGCCAGGCCGATGGGCGAGTTGACCACCAGGTCAAAGCCCAGTTCGCGCAGCGTGGGCACCTCGGGCCAGCGCTTGAGGCGGCTCTCGCCCAGGGTGGCCAGCACACGGGCCTTGCCCGACTCGGCCAGCGCGCCCCAGCCCGGGTCGGAGATGACCATCAGGTGCCCGCCCAGCAGGGCGGCCGTCTCTTCGGCCATGCCCTTGTAGGGGATGAAGTTGAACTGCACCCCGGCCGCCCGGGCCAGGCGCTCCATCGCGATGTGGCCGCTGCTGCCCCGCCCCGTGCTGCCGAAGCTGATGGCGCCGGGCTGCTTGCGTGCATCGGCCAGCAGGTCTTGCACGGTCTTCCAGGGGGCGTCCTGGCGCACCACCAGGCCGTTGGTGTAGCCGGTCAGGCAGATCAGGTAGCTGAAATCGGCCACCGGGTCGTAGCTCACCTTCATGAGGTGGGGCAGGCGGAACAGCGTGGCCGCGATCAACGCGATGGTGTAGCCGTCGGGCGCCGCGCTCTGGGCCATGGCGGCCGGCCCCAGGGTGCCGCCCACGCCGGGGCGGTTGACGATGACGATGGGCTGGCCCAGCTCGCGCTGGGCCGCCAGCGCCAGGGCGCGCAGCTGCACATCCGTGGCCCCGCCGGGCGGGAACGGCAGGATCAGCGTGATGGGCTTGCTGGGGTAGGCCTCGGCGGCCTGCAACGCCGGGGCGAAGGCGAGACCACCCAGCGATGCCAACAGGGCCCCCATCGCGGCACGGCGGGCCAGCGGGCGCGCACGCCCTGTCCAGAATCCGGTCTTCATAGGCTTGTCTCCTTGGTTTTTATCCTGGGCGGGCCGAGGGCCCTGCCCGCTGATTCAGACGGGCCCCGCTCAGGCCACGGCCCCCTGGGCGCGCAGGGCCTCGATCTCTTCGGCGCTGTAGCCGGCCTGGGCCAGCACGGGGTCGGTGTGCTCGCCGGGCCGGGGCGCCGGTTGCCGCAGGGCAAATTCATAGCCGCTCATGCGCACCGGGCAGGCCAGCTGGCGCTGCCCTTCAGGCTGCTGCAGCACCATGCCCCGGGCCTGGAACTGCGGATGCTCCAACGCCTCTTCGAGTTTCAGGATCGGGGTGACACAGCAGTCCACGCCCGCCAGGTGCTCGGCCCACCAGGCCAGGGGCTGGCTGCCGATCAGGGCTTGCAGCTCGGCACGCATCTGCTCGCAGCCGGCCGGCGTGGCGGGCTGGTGGCGGGCCTGCCACTCGGGCCGGCCGACGTGCTGGCAGAACAGGTCCCAGAACTTCTTCTCGAGGGCTGCCACGGCCAGGTGCCCGCCGCAGGCGGCCGTGTACACCGCATAACAGGGCAAGGCCCCGGTCAGCTTGCCCTGGCCCACCGGGCTGGTGCGGCCCTGGGTGTTGACCGCCGCCAATGGCAGCACGGCATGGGCCAACACCCCGTCGGCCACGGCGATGTCGACATGGCGCCCCAAGCCCGTGCGCTGCGCATCGAACAAGGCGGCCAGGATGCCCATCACCGCGGTCATGCTGCCCCCCAGCAGATCGGCCACCGGCACATTGGACAAGGCGGGCGGCTGGCCGGGTTGCCCGCTCTGCTCGGCCACGCCGGCCAGGCCGGCGTAGTTGAGGTCGTGGCCGGCCGCATCGCGCAGGGGGCCGGTCTGGCCGTAGCCGGTCAGGCTGCAATAGACCAGACGCGGGTTGATGGCGGCCAGCGCCGGGTAGCCGGCGCCCAGGCGCGCCATCACGCCCGGGCGAAAGCCCTCGACCAGCACATCGGCCTCGCGCACCAGGCGCTGCAGCACGGCCAGGCCGGCGGCTTGCTTCAGATCCAGGCACAGGCCCTGCTTGTTGCGGTTGACCAGCTCGCGCACGGCGCGGGCGGCGTAGTCACCCGCACCGGTGTCTTCGATCTTGATCACCTCGGCGCCCAGATCGGCCAGGTGCAGGGTGCACATCGGCCCGGGCAGCAGGCGGGTGAGATCGAGCACACGCACCCCATGCAAAGGGGCGGCCTGGGCCGGGCCGGCAAGGGGCGCAGAGTCAGGAGGGGCAAGGGTCGGTGTCATGACAGCGGGCGGGTGAAGGACCGGGCCAGTCTAGGCAGCCCGGCCCACCCCTCGCAATGGCCGGCACGATCAAAGCCATTGGCCGGAACGTTCAGTTCGCCATCGAACACAAAAAGCCGGGAAAACCAGCAGATCTGAAACTCTTGGGCTATGTAAAGGCTTCGTATACTGTCATCCGAACCGTCTGTCGCCCAAAGGCTTGACTGGGCGGCCAAGACCACTGCCTTGCCTGAAAGCCATCACTTGTCTGCACTCGACGCCCGGTCGATCATGATGTTGTCAGGCCTGCTGGCCCTGCTGATGTCACTGGTGCTGATCTTCATGCGCCGCAGCTACCCACGCCATCTGCGCCAAGGCCTGGGTTTGCTGACCTGCGCACCGCTGTTGTGGTGTGCCAGCACCGTGCTGTTCGGCCTGCGCGGACACCTGCCGGATCTCTTCTCGGTGGTGCTGGCCAATGAAGTCCTGATGGGTGGCGTGCTGGCCTACCACGTAGGCAATCAATACTTTTTCACGGGCCAAGCGCGCTGGAAGGGCTGGACCCTGGTGGTGCTCGGCTGCCTGCCTGTGATGGCCTGGTTCACCTGGGTGTCGCCCTCGTACGACGTGCGACTGATCCTGTTCACCAGCCTGATGGGTGCGCTGTTTCTGACCCAGATGCGTTTCATGATGCGCCAGCCCACCAGCTTCAGCCAGACCGTGGTAGTGCTGGTGCTGGGCCTGCAAAGCGCCATCCTGGGCGCCCGCCTGATCAGCGTCTTGCTGGGGCACGCGGGTGAAGGCCTGATGGAGCCCGGCCTGATGCAGCTGGCCTACCTGTCGGGCAATGCCGTGACCATCCTGATGCTGACCGTGGGTTCGGTGCTGTGCGCCACCGAGCGGCTGCGCATCGAGTTCGAGCACCTGGCCAGCCACGACACCCTGACCCAGGCCCTGACGCGGCGTGCCGTGCTGCAGCGTGCCGAAGAGGAACTGGCCCGGCTGCGTCGCCACGGCGACCCGGTGTCGCTGATGATGCTGGACCTGGACCATTTCAAGGCCATCAACGACCAGTTCGGCCACCAGCAGGGGGATGCCGTGCTGATCGAGTTCACCGCACGCACCCGCCGCATGCTGCGCCAGACCGACCTGCTGGGCCGCTATGGCGGCGAAGAGTTCCTGGTGCTGCTGCCCGGCACCGATGCGGCCACCGCCCTGGGCGTGGCCGAGCGCGTGCGCCAGGCCCAGCCGGCGCCACCGGCCCTGGGCTGCACGGTGAGCATCGGCGTGGCCACGGCCGTCGAGCCCGGAGAATCGATTGACGCCTTGCTGGCCCGGGCCGACAAGGCGCTGTACCAGGCCAAGAACGATGGCCGCAATTGTGTGCGCGCGGGTTGATCAAGCCTGCTGCTGCGACACCCCCGCGGATTCGAAGCTGGCCATCTCGGCCAGCACCCGGCAGGCGGAATCGAGCAAGGGCCAGGCCAGCGCCGCGCCCGAGCCCTCGCCCAGGCGCAAACCCAGGCTCAGCAAGGGCTCGGCCCTCAATTGCTGCAGCATCAGGGCGTGCCCCCGTTCGCCCGACTGGTGGGCAAACACGCAGCGCTGACGCACCGCAGGGGCCAGTTCGCAGGCCAGCAGCACTGCGGCGGTGGTGATGAAGCCATCGACCACCACCACGCGGCGCTCGGCGGCCGCCTGCAGCACGGCGCCCACCAGGGTCACCACCTCGAAGCCACCGAAGGCGGCCAGGGCGCGCAAGGGCTCGTCGCGGCCGATGTCGGCGTGGCGCGCCATCACCTGCTCCAGCACGGCCACCTTGCGGGCCACGCCGGGCTCGTCCAGCCCCGTGCCGCGGCCCGTGCACTCGGCCACCGGGCGGCCACTGGCCCAGGCCAGCAGCAAGGCAGCCGACGAGGTGTTGCCAATGCCCATCTCACCCAGCAGCAAGGTGTTGCCGGGCAGGCCGGCCAGCACCTCACGGCCCTGGCGCAGCGCCTGCTCGCATTGGGCGGCCGTCATGGCCGGGCCCTCGACCGCATCGGCCGTGCCCGGTGCCACCTTGCGCAACAGCAGGCGTGGCGCACCCGGTACCGGCTCGGGCCGGGGCTCGAAATCGCGGCGCACGCCGCAGTCGACCACGGTCAGGGCCAGGCCATGCTGGCGGGCCAGCACGCTGACAGCCGCACCGCCGGCCAGAAAGTTCTCGACCATCTGCCAGGTCACATCCGCCGGGTAGGCCGACACCCCGCGCGCCGCCAGACCGTGATCGCCCGCACAGACCAGCATCTGGGGCTGGCGCAGGGCGGGGGCCTCGCCGCCCAGGATCTGGCCCAGCTGCAGGGCCAGCGACTCCAGCTGCCCCAGGGCCCCCAGGGGCTTGGTCTTGTGATCGATCAGGTGTTGCAGGCGTGCCGTGAGGGCGGCATCGTGCAGATCGGGCACATCAGGGATCAAGGGCAAGGTGGAGGGGGTGGCCAGGGACATGGATGAACTCAAAATTGCGCAAAACCCGCATTGTCCTCCTCGGGCAGCCCGGGGTCGGCGGTCTGGCAAGGCGACAATCGGCGGCCATGCCTGCGCTGCCGCCCTCTATTCCTGCCTCGGCCCTCCCACCCCCGCCGCGCCGCCCCGGCCTGCGCACCGTGCAGGGCCGGCTCACGCCCTGCCTGACGCTGCAGACCCTGGGCCGTGGCGAGGGCCTGCTGGGCCTGTGCCGCGACGGCGTGTTCGGCCCCCGGGGCGAACAGGTCACGGTGGCCTGGGTCGACTGGCTGTACCTGGTGAACGACCAGCCCCTGTGGCAGACGCCCGCCCCGCGCAGCGTGCTGGGCCAGCGCCCCCTGCCCACCGAGCGCCTGAGCGATGCCAGCGGCCAGGCCGTGCTGCTGCACCGCGACCTGGCGGCCGAGGCCCAGGCCACCGATCGCCTGCGTCAGCTGGGCCTGCACCCGCTGAAAGCCGACACCCTGCAATGGCGCTCACCCGAGGCCGAAGCCCAGGCCTTGCCCGAGGAGCGCGCCCTGGGCCTGTGGTCACTGCCCCAGGAAGAAGCCTTTGGCGACTTCTGGGCCGATGAGGTGCCGCTGCTGCAGGCCGCCGGCTGGCGCGTGGTGGTGAAGCCTGGCTTTGCCCACCAGAGCGTGCCGGTGGAAGCCTGGCGCCTGCTGATCGAGCCCGACACCGGCGAGGTGCTGGGCCGCCTGGTGGCCGGCCCGCTGGGCCAGCGCCCGCCCGAGCCGGCCCCACTGGGCCTGCCGGCGCGCAGCGGGGCCTGGTTCATGACCCTGGGCGTGGTGATCGAAGGCCAGACGCTGGACCTGGGGCCCATCCTGGCCGACCTGCTGCGGCGTGACGCCCGCTGGCTGAGCACCGAGCGCCTGCGCGCCATCGACGACCTGAGCGTGGTGACACTGCGCGCCCCCGGCGGCAAGCGCCTGGAGGCCCCCGCCAGCACACTGAAGCCCATCGTGGCGGCACTGCTCGACCTGCTGAGCGACCCGCGCCAGGCTGCCGGCCCCTGGCGCCTGCAGGCCTGGGACCTGCCCCGGCTGGAGCAGTTGCGGGCCCCGCTGGAGGCCAGCGGCACAGCGACGCCCCCCGCCCCCGTGCCCTGGCATGTGCAGGGCGAAGACAGCCTGGGCCCCTGGGTGCAGCGCCTGCGCCAGGCCGGCAGCCCGCCGCCCGTGGCCGCGCCCGCCGGCTGGCCCCTGCCCTTGCGCCCCTACCAGCTGCAGGGCCTGGCCTGGCTGCAGTACCTGCGCGAGCACGGCCTGCACGGTGTGCTGGCCGACGACATGGGCCTGGGCAAGACGGCGCAGACCATTGCCCACCTGCTGCTGGAGCACCAGGCCGGGCGCCTGCAACAGCCCGCCCTGGTGGTGCTGCCGGCCTCGCTGATCTTCAACTGGCAGCTCGAACTGCAACGCCTGGCCCCCGGCCTGCGCGTGCTGACGCTGCACGGCAGTGAACGGGCCGAGCACTTTGCCCACCTGGGCCAGTACCAGGTGGTGCTGACCAGCTACGCCCTGGCCTGGCGCGATGTGCGGGCCCTGCGCGAGCAAGCCTGGCAATGGGTGGTGCTGGACGAAGCCCAGATGGTCAAGAACGCCGACAGCCGCAGCGCCCGGGCCCTGCGCCAGTTGCGGGCCGAACACCGCCTGTGCCTGACCGGCACCCCGCTGGAGAACCACCTGGGCGAGCTGTGGTCGCTGTTCGACTTTCTGATGCCGGGTTTTCTGGGCACGGCACGGCATTTTCAGCAGCACTGGCGCAAGCCCATCGAGGTCAACGGCGAGACCCTGCGCGCCCGCCTGCTGGCGGCGCGGGTGCGGCCCTTCATCCTGCGCCGGCGCAAAGACCAGGTGGCCACCGAGCTGCCGCCCAAGATCGAGATCACCCGCAACGTGACGCTGCAAGGCGTGCAGCGCGAGCTGTACGAGAGCGTGCGCGTGGCGGCCGACCACCTGCTGCGCCGGGTGCTGCAGCGCCAGGGCTTTGCCAGCTCGCAGATCACCATCCTGGACGCCCTGCTCAAGCTGCGCCAGGTGTGCTGCGACCCGCACTTGGTGCCCGGCCTGCCCGTGCCCGCCGACCTGCTGGGCGCCAAGCTGGAAGACCTGCAGACCCTGCTGCCGGGGCTGGTGGACGAAGGCCGGCGCGTGCTGGTGTTCTCGCAGTTCACCGGCCTGCTGGCCCGGGTGGGCGAACTGCTCGATGCCCAGGGCATCGCCTGGCTGCGCCTGACCGGCGACACCCCGGTGGCCGAGCGCGGCGCCCTGGTGCAGGCCTTCCAGGCCCAGCAGGCCCCTGTGTTCCTGATCAGCCTGAAGGCGGGCGGCACCGGCCTGAACCTGACCGCCGCCGACACCGTGATCCACCTCGACCCCTGGTGGAACCCCGCCGTCGAACAACAGGCCACCGACCGCGCCCACCGCATCGGCCAGACCCAGAGCGTGTTTGTGTACCGGCTGGTGGTGCAAGGCAGCATCGAAGAGCGGATGCTGACCTTGCAAAAGCGCAAAGCCCAGCTGGCCGAAAACCTGCTGGGCAGTGACCCCGCCGAGGCGGGCAAATTCAGTGCGACGGAGCTGGAGGGCTTGCTGGCGCCGCTGGAGCAAGAGAACGCGGAAACAGGCTCTTAGGTCCCCTCGTCGCCTCACGCAGGCTGCCTGGCGGACGGCGGCCCCCCAGGCGCAGCAAGCCCCCACCATCGGCGGTCATGGCCCCCGAAACCGATCACGACAGCGGCTACAAGCAACTTTTCTCACACCCTGAGATGGTGCGTGACCTGCTCACGGGCTTTGTGCCCGGCCCTTGGCTGCAGCAGGCCCGGTTTGACACCCTGGAGCATGTCAACGCGAGCTATGTGAGCGAATCTGACAAGCACCGCCACGACGACATGGTGTGGCGCCTGAAGGTGGGCCCCCACTGGGTCTGGGTTTACTTGCTGCTGGAGTTTCAAAGCCGCCCCGACCCGTGGATGGCGGTGCGCATGATGGCCTACGTCAGTCTGCTGGCACAGAACCTCATCCGGCAAAAGCAGTTGCAGCAAGGCAAGTTACCGGCCCTGATCCCCCTGGTGCTCTACAACGGCCAGCCTCGCTGGAATGCGCCGACCGACGTCGCCGATTGCTTCGCCCCCCCTTTGCCGGGCCTGGCACCCTTTCGACCCCAGCTGATGTACCACCTGATCGACGAAGCCCGACTGCAGCTGTCGCCGTCGGCTGAGGTTCGCAACCTGGTCGAGGCCCTTTTCCACCTGGAACGCAGCCAAGCCCCACAGACCATCGGGCGCCTGGCCCTGGCGGTGAAAAATGCCTTGCAAAGCCCCGCACACAATGAACTCAAACGCACGCTCAACCGCTGGCTGCGCCAGGAGATCGGGCGCAAAATACCCGTCGACATGACCGGCGTTCTCGCCCACATCCCGGATTTGCTGGAAGGAGCACCCATGCTCGCTGAAACACTTGGCCGGCTCTACACGGAAGCCACCCAAAAAGGCATTCAAGAAGGCCGGGACGAAGGTTTCGTTCTGATGCTGACCCAGCTGGTCGAGCAGCGCTTTGCCCCCGTGCCCGCCTGGGCCTATGCCCGCCTGCACACCGCCCGACCGGATCAGCTGCTTCTGTGGGCCAGGCAGATCCTGACCACACCCGACCTCGAAACGCTGCTCAACCCAGTCGGGCAGTCGGCCGACATCCCGGGCCGGAGCCGCCCCAGCCCCCAGGACGCATCAAGCGACCCGGTTTGATCCGGGGCCTGCCCCGCCCCACCCTGCCCCGCTGAACTGAAGGGTCGGCTGAAGGCGCTGCGGCCGGCTCAATGCCGGCCTGCTCCTCAAATGCCGCGTTCCTTGCGGTAAGCCGTGCGTGCCGCGAAGGCGGTGTTGGCAAAGTCGGAGAACACGCCGTCCACGCCAGCGCGGTAGAAGGTCAGGTACTCAGCGGTCGGGTCGCCCTTGTAGAAGCCGGCCAGGTACTTCTGCTCGTTGCGGAAGGTGTAGACGTGCACGAACAGGCCAGCGGCGTGGGCGTCGTTGATCAGGCTGGTGGGGGTGACCGAGTTCACGTCGGCCAACGAACCGGTGTAGCCGGCGGTGGTCGGGAAGGGCGACACCTTGAGGGACATGACCTGCGGCTTCCAGGGGCCGATGCCGTCGGCATAGGTCTTGATCTCGGCCAGGCCGGCGGGGGTCAGCATGGCGCCGAAATAGCGGCCATCGCCATTGACGGTCCAGCTGTAAGGGCGGCCATCGACGAAGTTGTACTCGTCGTTGGTCTGGTAGATCATTTCGCCCGTCTTGTAGTTGACGTCGTTGCCGTCGATCAGCTGCACCACGCGGGTGTTCAGGCCGATCGAGCGCATGTACTTGAGGCTGGCCGGGTCGAAGGACTGCACGAAGATCGGCGCGGTCTTGCTGTTCAGGTTGTTGTCCTTGATCAGCTTGACGATGGCGTCTTCAAACGGGTGGGTGCCGGTACCGCAGCCGTTGGCAATGGCCTGGGCGTTGTTCCAATAGGGGTTCTTGGCCTCGGGGTAGACCGTGAGGGTGCGACCGGTGCTGGCGCTCTTGGCCTTGGCAATGTCGATGATCTCCTGCATGGTCAGGATGGGGTACTTGCCATTGAGGGCGGTGGGGCGCTCGTTGCGGGCATCGTAGGTGGTGCCGCCCAGCCACTGCTTGAGTTCGGCCACGGTGAAGTCGGTGATCGACCAGTCGCCGGTGTGGTCCTCGCCGTCCACCACCAGCGACTGGAGCACCGATTTCGGGTCGCTGCTGGTGCGGTCGCTCAGGTAGGTGGCGGGGCCGCCGTACTGGGCCAACGAATAGGTCACCGGCACCTGCACACCGGGCACGGTGCGCTTGCGGGCCGCCACCACGGCGTTGGTCTGCGCCACGGTGCTGATGTTGGTGTTGTCGCTCAGCCAGGGGTTGTGGCGTGCCACCAGCACGCAGTCCTTGGTGAGGTGCAGGTCTTCCTCCAGGGAATCGGCACCGGCATCGGCCGCGCCTTCATAGGCCGGCTGGGTTTCTTCGGGGTACAGGCCAGGCAGGCCGCGGTGGCCGATCACCAGGGGCTGGCTGCCGTCCAGGGTGTTGAAGCCGAAGATGTTGCCACCGCCGTCGCCGCCACCGCAGGCCGAGAGGCCCAGCAGGCCGACCAGCAGGCTCAGGGTGAAGCCGGTTTGCAGGCGGCGTGTCGGGGTCGATGTGTTTTTCATGATCTGTTTCCTCGCTCCATGGACAAAACACCATGCTGAAAGCTGCGTGTGACAGCGTGATGTAAATGCCGTGTAAATCCAACAAGGCGGGCGCCTTTGGCCTGCAACAGCGTGAAGGCAAATCTGAACAGCCCAGGCCGGTGCCCACCGGCCCATCCCCGCCAGGCCAGACGCCGCCGCCTGCGATCGCAGGAGCATCAGATCCGGACACCTGCCGTCGGCGCCAAACCTAGACTTGATCGCCCCCCCCAAACCAAGCAACGGAGACAAGCCATGGACCTGATCACCCTGCTGCACGCCACGGCGCGCAGCTTTCCCGAGCACGATGCCATCCGCTATCAGCACCACGGCACGCCTTACCCCGATTTCGTGCAACAGACCCGGCAGGCAGCGCGGGTGCTGAAGGACCTGGGGGTGGGTGCCGGCGACCGGGTGGCCCTGGTGTGCCGAAACACGCCCGGTTTTCTGCAGGCCGCCTACGGTGCCTGGCGCCTGGGGGCCAGTGTGGTGCCGGTCAACCACAAGCTGGCGGCCCCCGAGCTGGCGCACATCCTGAGTCATTGCCAGGCGCGCCTTTGTGTCATCGACGGCAGCCTGGCCGGCGTGCTCAAGCAAACAGGCCTGCCCGTGACGGCCCTGAGCACCGACAGCCCCCACCCGGGTCTGTCCAGCTTCGACACCCTGTTGGCCGCAGCAGCCCCGCTGCCCGACGGCGAGAACGCGCCCCTGTCGGGTGACAGCCTGGCCGAGATCCTCTACACCTCGGGCACCACTGGCAAGCCCAAGGGCTGCCTGCACACCCACCAGACCGTGTTCCAGCAGGCGCTGGCCTGCGCGGCCAGCATCGGCATCGGCAACGACACCCGCATGCTGGTGGCGATGCCGATCTGGCACGCATCGCCGCTCAACAACTGGACCCTGGGCACCCTGGCCGTGGGTGGCACCGTGGTGCTGCTGCGCGAATACCAGCCGCAGGCCTTCATCGAGGCCATTGCAGCCGAAAAGATCACCATGACCTTTGCCGCCCCGGTGGCCCTGCTGGCCCCATTGCACGCCGTGCCGGCGCTGCGCGCCCACGACCTGTCCAGCATGCGCCGCTGGATCTACGGCGGTGGCCCACTGGGGCGCGACATGGCCTTGCGCCTGATCGAGGCCTATGGCACCGAGAACTTTGTTCAGGTCTATGGCATGACCGAGACCGGCCCCCTGGGGACCGCGCTGTACCCCGAGCACGCGCTGGCCAAGGCGGGCTCGATCGGGCGCGCCACCACCACGGGCGTGCAGATGCGCCTGGTGGACCTGGACGCCCAGCCCGTGCCCGCCGGCGTGGTGGGCGAGATCCAGTTCCGCACCGAAGCGATGATGAAAGGCTACCTGGACGACCCCGAGGCCAGCGCCCAGGCCTTCACGCCAGACGGCTGGTACCGCACGGGTGACCTGGCGCAGGCCGATGCGGACGGATTTCTGTTCATCGTCGACCGCGCCAAAGACATGATCATCACCGGAGGTGAAAATGTTTACTCCAAGGAGGTCGAGGACGCCCTGGGGCCGCACCCCGCCCTGCTCGATGTGGCCGTGATCGGTCGGCCCCACCCCGAATGGGGCGAGACCGTGTGCGCCGTGCTGGTGCTGCGCGAGGGGCAACAGGCCAGCGCCGAAGAACTCAGCGCCTTCCTGGCCCCGCGATTGGCCCGTTACAAAATTCCACGCCACTACGAGTTCCGCACCGAACTGCCACGAACGCCCACCGGCAAGATCATGAAACACCTGCTGCGGGCACCCGCTCCCTGAGGCCTGGCCCACCCGGCGGAGCGTGCAAACCGTCACGCCGACCCCGCTCCTGACCGGGCGTTTGGGGCTGCCAGCGGCAGCCGGGGGCCTGCGGCTGGTACATTGCCAGGGCTTTGACACGCCAAAAGGCGTATTTCGCTTCAGTTCCCCCAGACCATGTCCAATCTCATCGTGCACGGCGGCACCCCCCTTCGCGGCCGCATCATCCCCTCTGCCAACAAGAACGCCGTGCTGCCTGTGCTGTGCGCCACCCTGCTCAGCGACCAACCCCTGAAGCTGCTGGGCGTGCCCGACATCACCGATGTGCGCAAGATCCTGGACATCTTCCGCACCCTGGGCAGCGAGGTGCGCATGGACCACGCCAGCGGCGTGCTCGAACTGCACCACCAGAACACCTGTTTCGATCCCACGCGCCACCACCTGCCCGAGGAGATGCGCTCGTCCATCATGCTGGTGCCGCCGCTGCTGGCGCGTTTTGGCGTGGCCCGGCTCGAGGACAACGTCAAGGGTTGCACCCTGGGCGTGCGCGAAATCGACCCCCATGTGGAGGTGTTCCAGCAGTTCGGCGGCCGGGTCGAGCGGGCCGAAGGCTCGCTGCTGGTGCACAGCCCAGGCCGCCTGCGCCCCACCCAGCACTGGCTGGACTACGCCTCGGTCACCACCACCGAGAACTTCGTGCTGTGCGCAGCGGTGGCCGAGGGCACCTCGACGCTGACCAACGCGGCCTCCGAGCCCCATGTGCAGGAGTTCTGCCGCTTCATGCAGATGCTGGGCGTGCCCATCGAAGGCCTGGGCACCTCGCGCATCACCGTGCACGGTGGCGCCCGCCTGGGTGGCGGCGAGTTCCGCTTTGACGAAGACTTTCACGAGATCACCACCTTCCTGGCCCTGGGCGCGATCACCGGCGGCGACGTGGTGGTGCGCAACAGCGCACCCGACAACTTTCCGCTGATCGACCGCACCTTTGCCAAGTTCGGCGTCAAGATCACCCACGAAGACGGTTGGTCACGTGCCAGCGTGCCGGGCGAGCTGCGTGTGCAGACCCCGTTCACCAGCAATGTGCTGACCAAGGTTGAAGCTGCGCCCTGGCCCTACTTCCCGGTCGACCTGCTGCCCATCTTCATTGCGCTGGGCGTGCGCGCCCAGGGCAACACCATGTTCTGGAACAAGGTCTACGACGGGGCCCTGGGCTGGACGGGCGAGCTGTCCAAGTTCGGCGCCCATGTGTTCTCGTCCGACCCGCACCGCCTGATCACCTTCGGCGGCAAGCCCCTGAGCCCGGCCGTGGTCGAAAGCCCCTACATCATCCGGGTGGCGATTGCGCTGTTCATGGTGGCGGCCAGCATCGAGGGCCGCTCCGAAATCCGCAACGCCACGCCGATCCGGCGCGCCCACCCGCATTTCGTGGAAAACCTGCGCAGCCTGGGCGTGCAGGTGGACTGGCAGAACGAAGAGTAAAAGCCCGGGCGGGCCCCCTGCCCTGCCAGGTGGGCCGCCCCAAATGCGGGACAATCGCCGTTTTACGCATTGAACCGTCCGAGACCTTCCATGAGCGACACCGCCCCGCAACGCCCCGAACTGCCCGACCGCCTGTCCATCGACCCGCGCAGCCCGCACCACCTGGCCGCCGTGTTCGAGCACGACATCGGCATCCGCTTCAACGACAAGGAGCGCTTCGACGTCGAGGAATACTGCGTCAGCGAAGGCTGGATCAAGGTGCCCGCCGGCAAAACGCGCGACCGCAAGGGCCGCCCGCTGCTGATCACCCTCAAGGGCAAGGTCGAGGCCTTCTACAAGTAAGCCGCCCGGGCGCCGCACCCACCATGGACCTCGCCGCCCTGGACAACCCCTTCTGGCACAGCCTGAACGGGCCCCACGCGGCCTGGTCGCTGGGCGACGCCCAGGCCCGGCGCTACGCCCCGGACTTCACCCCGCTGCTAGGCTTTGCCCAGCCGGATGCCCCGGATTTCTCGGCCCTCACGCCCTTGTGCGAGGCCGGCGAACGCTTTTATGCCAAGGCCTGGGCGGGCGAGGCACCCCCCGGCTGGCAGGTGCACATCGAGGCCCCGGCCTTGCAGATGTTGTGGAGCACCGCAGCACCCTCAAGCTTGCCCCCGGCCCATGCCAGACGACTGGGCCCCTCCGACCAGGCCGCCATCGAGGCCCTGGTACAAGCCACCCAGCCCGGCCCCTTTGGCCCGCGCACGCGCGAGATGGGCGACTACTGGGGGGTGTTTGAAGAAGATCGGTTGATCGCCATGACCGGCGAGCGCCTGCACCTGGGCCAGCTGCGCGAGGTCAGCGGTGTGTGCTGCCTGCCCGAGACTCAGGGCCGGGGCCTGGCACGGGCGCTGATCGAGACGGTGGTACAAGCCCAGTTGCAGCGCGGGCAGACCCCGTTTCTGCATGTGATGGCGAGCAACCAGCGCGCGGTGCGCTTGTACGAACACATGGGTTTCAGAACCCACCAGAGTTTGCTGTTGCGGGTGGTGGCCAAGACATGATCCGCGCAACGCGATGAGATTCTCAAAGAGACTGGGGCACCTACCCCTGACTCTCAAAGCGCCAAAGCATCAATCACGGCGTGAGGATTGTGCTCAATCACGTTGAGCAAGACCAAGGACGCACCGTGGGGCCTGCGGTCACCACGCTCCCAGTGACGCAGTGTGGCAGGGGAAAATCCAAATTGAGCTGCAAATTGCGCCTGCGTCATTCCGACCTTGGCACGCAAGGCCCGCACATCCACGGGACGGGGGCGATGAATGCGGACGTCAGGTTGGAGCCCTTCGGCGTGGGCAATGGCTTCTTGCAAGCCTTGCTTGATGCTGTTGAATGCCTTGCTCATGTCTTCCTGGCTTTTGCCTTCCAGATGTTGACCAGACCCTGAACCATGTCCGCCAACTCATTGCGTTGGGCATGACTGAGATTGCTGCGCTCACCTTTGGCAAACACGGTCAGCAAATAAAGCGGCATGAGCTCGTCATGAACATAGTAGATGACCCTCACTCCGCCGCTTTGGCCTCGGCCACCTCGACGCCACCGCAATTTGCGCACCCCGCCTGTGCCCTCCATCAGATCACCGGCCTTTGGGTGCGATGCCAAATAGTGGATCAGTTCTTGACGCTCGGACAAACCGAGCAACTTGTCTGCCACACGGATAAAGCCCGGTAGTTCTGCAATGGTTTGGAGGCAGCGAATTCTAATCCATTGGGACAGAAGGTACCTCGAAGGAATCCCCCCCTGTCAGGGTTGAAGGCCCCATTGACAGCCTCTGCGAGGTGCTCTGAAGGCCAAGGCTTCAGAGCCTACGGAAGTACGCATGGTTGCGGAAAGTGCCATGGACAAACGAGTCAGGAGTCATGACCCGTGGTCACGAAAAAAATGGGCATCGCGAACGATGCCCATTTGGCTTGTTGTCAGAAAGGGGCTTGCGCCTTAGTTCACAGTGCCGCGATCAGCTCAGGCACGGCCACAAACAGGTCGGCCTCCAGGCCGTAGTCGGCCACGCTGAAGATCGGTGCCTCGGGGTCCTTGTTGATCGCCACGATCACCTTCGAATCCTTCATGCCCGCCAAGTGCTGGATCGCACCACTGATGCCGCAGGCCACGTACAGGCTGGGCGCCACGATCTTGCCCGTCTGGCCCACCTGCCAGTCGTTGGGCGCGTAGCCCGCGTCCACCGCCGCACGGCTGGCACCCAGCGCCGCACCCAGCTTGTCGGCCAGGGGGGTCAGCACTTCGTTGAATTTCTCGCTGCTGCCCAGGGCACGGCCACCCGAGACGATGATCTTGGCCGCCGTCAGCTCGGGGCGGTCGCTCTTGGCGATCTCGCTGCCCACAAACGCGCTCTTGCCGCTGTCGGCCTGCGCGGCGATGGCTTCGACCGCGGCGCTGCCGCCCGTGGCCGCTGCGGCGTCAAAGCCCGTGGTGCGCACGGTGATCACCTTGGTGGCGTCAGCGCTTTGCACGGTGGCGATGGCGTTGCCGGCGTAGATCGGGCGCTCAAAGGTGTCGGCGCTGATGACCTTGCTGATTTCGCTGATCTGCGCCACGTCCAGCTTGGCGGCCACGCGCGGGGCGGCGTTCTTGCCGCCGGCGGTGGCGGGGAACACGATGTGGCTGTAGTTGGCTGCAATGGCCAAGACTTGGGCCGCCACGTTCTCGGCCAGGCCGTGGGCCAGGGCTTCGCTGTCGGCGTGGATCACTTTGCTCACACCTGCGATCTGGGCGGCTTGGGCAGCAGCAGCACCGGCGTTGTGGCCTGCGACCAGCACGTGCACGTCGCCACCGGCTTGCAGCGCGGCGGTCACGGTGTTCAGGGTCGCGCCCTTGATGCTTTGGTTGTCGTGTTCGGCAATAACAAGTGCGGTCATGTTCAGATCACCTTGGCTTCAGTTTTCAGTTTGTTCACCAGGGTGGCCACATCGGCCACCTTCACGCCAGCGCCACGCTTCGGGGGCTCGCTGACCTTCAGCGTCTTCAGGCGCGGGGCCACGTCCACACCGAGGTCTTCGGGCTTGACGGTCTCCAGCGGCTTCTTCTTGGCCTTCATGATGTTGGGCAGCGTCACATAACGCGGCTCGTTCAGGCGCAGGTCGGTGGTGATGACGGCCGGGATGGACAGGCTCAGGGTTTCCAGGCCGCCGTCGATCTCACGCGTGACGTTGACCTTGTCACCGGCCACTTCGACCTTGCTGGCGAAGGTGGCCTGGGGCAGGTCGGCCAAGGCGGCCAGCATCTGGCCGGTCTGGTTGGCGTCGTCGTCAATGGCTTGCTTGCCCAGGATGATCAGGCCCGGTTGCTCCTTGGCCACCAGCGCGTTGAGCAGCTTGGCCACGGCCAGGGGCTGCAGTTCGAGGTCGGCGGGGGTTTCGACCAGGATGGCCCGGTCCGCACCGATGGCCATGGCCGTGCGCAGGGTCTCCTGGCACTGGGCCACGCCGCAGCTCACCGCGATCACCTC
>NZ_JADZ01000010.1 GCF_000518645.1 Curvibacter gracilis ATCC BAA-807
ACCGAGTTGGAGGCGCGCACAAAGGTGTTGGTGGCGGCCGAGCCGGTGTAATCAAGGATCAATGTGCCCACGCCGGCGGCGGCGAAGGGGTCGGCATTGAGGTAGTTCTGCCAGCTGGGGGTGGTGTCGCGGCCGATGCGCAGCTCGCCGAAGGCGCCAGCCAGGCTGACGGTGGCGCGGCGGTTGAAGGTGAGGCCGCCGGCGGCGATGTCGGAGCGCTGGTTGTTGGTGGTGGTGCCGCTGCTGCCGATGCCGCTGGCGGGGTTGATGGCGCCCTCAAGCCAGAAGCCGGCGCTCAGGCCGCCGCCCAGGTCTTCGACGCCGCGAAAGCCGAGGCGGCTGGCGCTGTTGCCGGAAGGGGAGACGCCGGAGACGCGGCCGGCGTTGGTCTTGACGTTTTCATAGGCGAGGTCGAGCACGCCGAACAGGGTGACCGAGGACTGGGCGAGGCTGAGGCCGCAGGCGCTCACGGCCGCGAGGGCGACAAGGGTTTTTTTCATTTCAAAGGTCTCCGTTGTGGTTGGGGGAAAAAGGGATGGCCATCAGGGTGGCTGGGCTCAGGCATCGG
This sequence comes from Curvibacter gracilis ATCC BAA-807, assembly GCF_000518645.1. Classification (GTDB taxonomy): domain Bacteria; phylum Pseudomonadota; class Gammaproteobacteria; order Burkholderiales; family Burkholderiaceae_C; genus Curvibacter; species Curvibacter gracilis. The sequence goes on from NZ_JADZ01000010.1 coordinate 569, forward strand.
GCTTGACGCCGGCCTGCCGTATCACCCGGCTCCAGAGGGTTTGCTGCTGTTGCAGCCAGGTGGCGTAGTCCTGCGGGCTGTTGTCCAGCGGATCCAGCCCTTGCTGGCGCAGCAACTCGCTCACCTCGGGCTGGCGCAGGATGCTGGCGATGGCCTGGTTGAGCCGGTGCACGGTGTCGGCCGGGGTGCCCGCGGCGCTGAACACGCCCTGCGAGATCCAGGCCTCGAAGCCGGCAAAGCCGGCCTCGGCCACTGTGGGCACCTGGGGCAGCTCGGCGATGCGCTGAGGCGAGGTGACGGCCAGGGGCTTGAGCTTGCCGGCCTTGATCAGGCTGGCCACCGTGGCATAGCCGGTGAAGACCAGGTCCACCTGGCCGCCCACGGTGTCGTTGATGGCCGGGCCGGAGCCCTTGTACGGGATGTGGTTGAGCTGCAGGCCCGTGGTGAGCTTCAGCAGCTCGGCCGCCAGGTGGGGCGTGGCGCCATTGCCCGAGGAGGCGATCGACAGGCTGCCGGGCCGGGCCTTGTCCAGGGCCAGCAGCTCGGGCAGCGATTGGGCGGGCAGGCGGCTTGGGCCCACCAGCACCAGCGGAAACTGGGCCAGGTTGATGACGGGCTGCAGATCGCTGCTGCTGTAGGGCAGTTTGGGAAACAGCGCCGGGCTGATGGTCAGCACGCTGGCGTCGGCCAGCAGCAGGGTCTGCCCGTCGGGGGCTGATTTGGCCACATAGGCCGCGCCGACCGCGCCCCCGGCACCGGGGCGGTTGTCCACGATCACGGGCTGCTTCAGCAGGGCTGCCAATCGGGGCTGCAGGATGCGGGCCAGGTTGTCCGAGCCGCCTCCGGTGCCAAAGGGCACGACCAGGCGCAAGGTCTTGTCCGTACCCTGCGCCAGCGCCGGGGGCAGCCCCCCGAGCAGCCCGAGCCCGGTGGCCAGCCAGGCTCGGCGCGAGGCCATGGCCCGGTGCTTGGCGTGCTGAACGCTGTGCCCCGTGGGGGCTGGGTGGTGTTCATTCGACACGGATGTTCGCCTCGGTGATCAGGGTCTGGGCCTTGCGCATCTCGTCGCGCTGGAAGCGCTCAAAAGCCTCGGTGTCGCCGCCGCCGGCGATCAGGCCTTGCTGGTTCAGCCAGTCTTTCATGTCGCCGCCCAGGGCCTTGTTGATCTCCCGGTTCAGGCGCTGGCGGAACTCGGCCGGTACCTGCGCCGGTACCCACAGGCCGTACCAGCTGTAGAACTCGAAGTCGGGCACGGTCTCGGCGGCCGCGGGCACGTCCGGCAGGTTGGTCGCCCGGGTGGCCGAGGTCACCGCGACCACCCGCAGCAGCCCGCTGCGGTGGTATTGCAGCGAGCCCAGGATGGGGTCGATGAAGCCGTCGATCTGCCCCCCCACCAGGTCCTGGAAGGCCGGTGCCGTGCCCTTGTAGGGCACCACCGAGTAGTTCAGGCCTGCGCTGCGCCTGAGTTGCTCGGTGGCCAGGTGGCCGGCCGAGCCCACCGAGCCCACGGCGAAGGTCAGCGGCTGGCCTGACTTCTTGGAGTAGGCGATCAGCGACTTGAGGTCGGTGACCGGCAGGTTCTTGTTGATCGCCACCGACAGCGGTGCCTTGGCCACCAGGGCCACCGGCGCGAAGTCGCGCGTCACCGCATACGGCACCTGCTTCATGGTCATGGGCGCGGTGGTGAAGGTGGAGGCGTTGAACAGCACGGTGTAGCCGTCCGCCGCCGCCTTGGCCACGGCCTGGGCACCGATCACGCCATTGCCCCCGGGCCGGTTGTCCACCATCACGGCCTGGCCCATCTGCTCGCTGAGTTTCTGGGCCAACTGGCGGCCCACCGCGTCCAGCGTGCCCCCCGGCGGGAAGGGGATGACCATGCGGATGGGCTTGCCCGGGTAGGCCTCGGCCGCTGCCGCCGGGCCCACGGCCGCGCTGCAGCCCAAAAACAGGGCGAGCGCTGCCCGCCACAAGCCGGTTGCTTGCTTCATGTCTGTCTCCTTTTATTTGACTTTTTGATCTCTAGAGCGAAGCGCCACCACACATCACGATTTGCTGGCCGGTGATGGCCCCCCCCAAAGGCCCCAGCAGGAAGGCGGCCAGACCGGCCACCTCTTCGGCCTGTACCAGCCGGCCGATGGGCGGCAGCCGGGGCGGGCTGCTGCTGCGCCCGGGCTGGTGCAGGAACGGCGTGTCGGTGGCGCCGGGCGCGATCACATTGGCGGTGATGCCACGCGGCGCCAACTCGGCCGCCCACGACCGCACCATGCCCAGCAGCGCCGACTTGGTGGCGGCATAGGCACTGCGCCCGGCCGCCCCCTGGGCCACCCGGCTGCCCACCAGCACGATGCGGGCGCCGTCGCGCAGCTGCGGCAGCAGGGCATCGGCCAGCACCTGGGCGGCCAGCACATGCACGCGCCACATGGCGGTGGCGTCGTCCACCGACAGCGCGCCCAGCGGCGCGGTGCGCATGAAGCCGGCGGCGTGCACCAGGCCGTCCACCGTGCCCAGATCAGCACAGGCCTGGGCCAATCGCGCGCTGTCGTCCAGGTCCACCGGCAGCCAGCGCAACAGTGCATGGGCTGTGGGTGGGGCGCTGCGGCTCAAGCCGGTCACCCGCCAGCCCTGCGCCAGCAGGGCTTGGGCGATGGCCCAGCCAATGCCGGAGGACACGCCGGTCAGCACCGCGTGCCGCGTCGGCTGGGGGGCGTCGGCCATCATGCGGCCTGGCGGAATCGGGCGGCCACGGCGTCGGCCCCGGCGATCAGCAGGTGCAGGTCGGTGCCCACGCCCACCATCGTGGCGCCGCCTTCAAAGTAGTGCTCGGCCTTGCCATCGGCGGCCAGCACGCCGGCGGCCTTGCCGGCGGCGCGCGCGGTCTGGAAGGCCTGGGCAATGGCGGCCTGCACCTCGGGGTGGCCGGCTTGCCCGCGGTAGCCCAGGCTGGCCGCCAGGTCGGAGGGGCCGATGAACACCGCATCCACGCCCGGCACGCGGCAGATGGCATCCAGGTCATCCAGCGCCTCGCGTGATTCGATCTGCAGCACCAGGCCGATCTCGTCGTTGGCGCGCGCCATGTAGTCTTTGTAGCGGGTGTAGTTGCCGGCCCGGGTGCTGCCGGCCACACCACGCAGGCCCTCGGGCGCAAAACGGGTGTAGGACACGGCTTCGCGCGCCTCGGCCGCGTTGCGGATGTTGGGCACCATGATGTTGGGAGCGCCTGCATCCAGCACGCGCTTGATCCAGCCCATGTCCAGGATGGGCACGCGCACGATGGGGGCCACCGGGCGGCCGCGCACGGCCAGCAGCTGCTGGCCCACGTCCACCAGGTCGGTGGGGCTGTGTTCCATGTCGAACAGCAGCCAGTCGAAGCCCGAATCGGCCAGCACCTCGGCGATGGGCTGGTGGGCAAAGGTGACCCACAGACCGACCTGGCGGCGGTTCTGTTGCAGGGCCTGTTTGAAGGTGTTGCTGGGCAGAGAGCTGGGGTTCATGTCAGTGCTCGGGTGAGGGGTTTCAGATCAGGGCGGCGTACAGGGCGCGCATGTCGTCGCGGCTCAGGGGACGGGGGTTGTTGTCCAGCAGCCGGGTGACCTTGGCGGCACCGTCGACCAGGCCTTCCAGGTCGGCCGGCTGGATGTTCAGGCTGCGCAGCGTGGCGGGCACGCCCAGGTCGTGGTTGAGATCGCGCAGGGCCTGCACAAAGGCGCTGGCGGCCTCGCCGTCGCTCAGGCCCTCGACCGGCAAGGCCATGGCGCGCGCCATGGCGGCAAAGCGCACTTCCGAGCCGACTTGGTTGAAGGCCATGATCGAGGGCAGCAGGATGGCGTTCGACAGACCATGCGGCATGCGGTACTTGCCCCCCAGCGGGTAGGCCAGGGCATGGACCGCCGTGGTGCTGGAGGTGGCGATGCACACCCCGCCCCAGTAGGCCCCCAGCAGCAGGTCGGCACGGGCCTGCAGGTCGTCGCCCTGGTGCACGGCACGGCGGATGCTGCGCGCGATCAGGCGGATGGCCTCCAGCGCGTACAGATCGCTGAAGGGGTTGGCCTTTTTCGAGCAGTAGCACTCGATGGCATGGGTCAGCGCATCCATGCCGGTGGAGGCGGTCACAGCTGGCGGCAGTGTCAGGGTCAGGCGGGCGTCCAGGATCACCGCGTCGGGCATCAGGCGGGCGCTCACGATGCCCACTTTCAGCTCGTCTTCCGCCACCAGGATGATGGAGTTGGGCGTGGCCTCCGAGCCGGTGCCCGAGGTGGTGGGCACCATCACCGTGGGCAGGCCGCGCGCCGTGATGTCGGCCTTCTTGCTCAGCAACTCGCGCAGGTCCAGCGGGTGGGCCAGCAGCACGGCGATGATCTTGGCCACGTCCATGGCACTGCCGCCGCCGATGCCCACCACCAGGTCAAAGGGGCCGGCTGCGCGGGCCTCGGCCTCGATGGCCTGCACATCGGCCACATCGGGTTCGGGCGGGGTGCTGGCGATCAGGCTCACCTGCAGGCCGGCGGCCTGCAGCTGCTGCAGCGGGGCGTTCACCAGGCCAGCGGCGGCCACGCCTTTGTCGCTGATGATCAGCACGCGACGGGCCTGGAAGAAGCCTTGCGCCAGTTCGGTGAGTTGCTCGATGCTGCCGGGGCCGGCGATGACGCGGCCCGGGTTCAGCAGGGCGTAGGGGGTGGAGCTCATGGAGGGTGGGTCCTTCAGTTCGTTTGTTTCACCCAGTCCGGCATCACCCGCGCGTGGCGGATGTGTTGGCGGAACACGGTGTAGGCCAGGTGCAGGGCGCCGTCGGCCGTCTGCCGCAGCGAGGGGTAGGAGTACTCGCGGTTCAGGCGCTGCTCGGAGTTGTTGCTCAGGCAGTGGCCGTCGCCTTCTTCAAGATGACGCTGCCAGGGCCAGCTCAGGCCATCGTCTTCCGACAGGGCCAGGGTCAGGGGCGCGCGGGGCGCACCCCAGAAGGCCCGCCGGGCCAGGGGCTCGGCAGCTTCCGGCGTCGGGGTGGCCCCGGCCGGCTGGTGCTCGTCGAGTTCGTCGTACAGCGACTCGCGGCGGGCCGTGGCGTTCAGCGCGCTGCTGGCGTTGAAGATCATGGCCAGTCGGCCGTCGGCCAGGCGCAGGGCCTGGATGGACGAGTTGTTGTTGGGCAGTGGGGTGGTCTGGGGCGCGCTCCAGCTCAGGCCGCCGTCTTCGCTGGTGGCACGGTACACATGGTCAGCCCAGCGGCTGCGGAAGAAAGCCAGCAGGTGTTGGCCACCCTGGGCGGCCGGCACGATGTTCATGTGCACGCAGCCCAGGCTGTCGGGCACTGCTATCCACGACCAGCTCTGGCCCTGGTCGGTGGAGCGCAGCACGGCGCTGTCGTCCAGGCTGCCGTCCCAGGCCTGGCCCGGCAGGGTGCGGCAGCGGAAGACGGGCAGCAGCCAACTGCCGTCGGCCTGCACCTGGACGGGCTGGCGCACAAAAGTGCCGGCCGGCGCGGCGGCCAGGGTCTCGGTGGGGCCCCAGCTCAGGCCGTTGTCGTGCGAGATGCGCCGGCGCACCAGGGCCGTGTCCTGGTTGCCCGCCAGCTGGGCGGTGTGCAGCAGCCACAGGGTGCCGTCGGGCAGTGGGAACAGGATGGGGTTCTGCTCGGAGCGATCCGGGTCGTCGGACAGCTGCACCGGCGCGCTCCAGTGCTGGCTGCCTTCGCTGCCCGCATTGCCCTGGCTCAGGCGCGACATGAACACGCTGATGTCCGAGCGCCCCTCCATCGAACCCCCAAACCAAACGCAAGCCAGCGTGTCGTCGGGCAACACCATCAGGTTGGCGGCATGGGCCTGCACCCGCAGCGACGGGATGTCGGCCACCAGGCGAAGTGGGTCCGCCGCGTGGGGTGTCAGTTGCCCGGCTATCATGCCGCCACCTCGGCAGCGGCGCTCACCGCACGCTGGCCCTTGATGAGCTTGAAGGCGTACTCGGCGGCCTCGACCAGGCTGTCGGCACTGGCCACGCCCTTGCCGGCGATGTCGAAGGCCGTGCCGTGGTCCACCGAGGTGCGCAAAATCGGCAGCCCCAGCGTGATGTTGACCCCGCTGATGGCTTGCCAGGCCCCTGTGGCCGGGTCCACCTGAAAGCCCATCAGCTTGACCGGGATGTGGCCCTGGTCGTGGAACATGGCCACCACCGCGTCGTATTGGCGCGCGCGCAGCTTGATGAACACGGTGTCGCCGGGCCAGGGGCCCGAGAAGCCCCGGTCGGCGTACTCGCGCACCACGGGGGCCACGATCTCGTCGTCTTCCTTGCCCAGGATGCCGCCTTCACCGCAGTGCGGGTTCAGCCCGGCCACGGCGATGCGCGGGTTCTCGATGCCCAGTGTGCGCAAGGCCTGGTGGGTCACGTCAAAGACCCGGCGCAGGCGCAGCGGGGTGATGCGCTTGGGCACATCGGCCAGGGCGCAGTGGGTGGTGACATGGGTGACGTGCATGTCGCCATGGGCCAGCATCATCACGGCGTCGCGCTGGCCGGTCAGGTGGGCCAGCATCTCGGTGTGGCCCTCAAACAGGTGGCCGGCCATGTGCAGGGCCTCTTTTGACAGCGGGCCGGTCACGATGGCATCGGCCTCGCCCGCCTGCACCAGTGCCACGCCCTTGGCCACGGCGCGGTAGGCCCATTCGCCGCCCACGGCGCTGATCTGCCCGGTGACCACAGGGGTGTGCACCGGGCCCACATCGACCATGCGGTAGAAGGGGCGGCCCTGGTCGTCGGGCGCCAGGCCCATGCGCAGCTCGGCCTCGTGCATGGCCTGGGCGCTGCCCAGCACGATGAACTCGGCCAGGCCATTGCGCGCCAGCTCGGCCATCTGGCGCGTGGCCTTGGCCGTGATTTCGGGGCCGATGCCCGCCGGGTCGCCCATCGTGAAAGCGAGTCGTATCGGTGCAGTCATGTTGTCAGTCCTTCAGGGTGGATGGGGGTGTCAATCCGGTTTGATGTTGGCCGCCTTGATCAGGCGGCCGATGCGTTCGTATTCGCCGGGCAGGAAGCGCGCCAGCGTGGCCGTGTCGCCCGCAGCCACCGTGATGCCCACGCTGTTGAGGCGGCTCACCACGTCGGGGTTCTTCAGGGCGCTGCCCAGGGCGGCTGAGAGTTTGGCCACCACGGGCTTGGGGGTCTTGGCGGGTACAAAGATCGCGTACCAGGCCGAAAAATCGAATTGCGGGTAGCCCGACTCGGCAAAGGTGGGCACCTGGGGCAGCTCGGGCAGGCGGGCGCTGGCCCCCACGGCCAGGGCACGCACCTTGCCGGCCTTGAGCAAGGGCATGCAGTTGGTGGCGGTGTCGAAGATCACCGGCACGCGGCCGCCGATCAGGTCCAGGATGTGGGCGTTGCCACCCTTGTAGGGCACATGCGTCATCTTGACCTTGGCCTGGTCGATGAACATCTCGCCCGCCAGGTGCAGCGGCGAGCCGTTGCCCGACGATCCATACATCACCGCGGTGGGGTCTTTCTGGGCGGCATCGGCCACGTCCTTGAGCGTCTTGAAGGGCGAATCCAGGTAGGTGATGGCGATGATGGGGGCGCTGCCGATCAGGCCCACGGGCTCGAAATCCTTCAGCGGGTCGTAGTCGGCCTTGAGCAGGTTGGGGCTGGCCGCGTGCGTGGCCAGGCCACCCACCAGCAGGGTGTGGCCGTCGGCCGGCGCGCGCGCCACCACACCAGCCCCCAGCAGGGCGGCGGCACCGGGGCGGTTGTCGATGATGGCGGTGCCGCCCAGGGCCTCGGCCATCTTCTGCCCGATCAGGCGACCCAGCATGTCGTTGGCGCCCCCCGCGGGGTAGGGCACCACAAAGGTGAGGGTTTTGTTGGGGAAGGGGGCCTGCGCCCATGCTGCACCTGCCAAGGCCGAGAGCATCCAGGCGCCGGCACCGGCAGCCAGGAGATCGCGGCGTGAAGCTTTGTGGTAGATCATGGTTTGTCTCTGGTGTTATTAAAGCAAAATAAGGCATGTTGAGGCGTTTTTGCGCCTTCGAATGCTTCAAATTACGCCACAAAGCTTCAAAAACGGTCATTATCGTTTACCCGGATGAGCAAATCCGTCACGATCAATCATCATTCGCGGGCTTCTCTTGTCAACCCTTCCAAAATCCACCATGAACACCGAGTCGGCGCCTTCGCCCCTGATGCCTGTGCAGCGGCGTCAGCACATCATTGACTTTCTGCAGCGGCACGGCGCGGTCACCATCACCCAGTTGGAACAGGCCCTGGGCGTGTCGCTGTCGACGCTGCGGCGCGATCTGGACACCCTGGCCGGCGAGGGCGTGGTCGACCGCACCCACGGCGGGGCGGTGTTGCGCCAGCAGGTCGCGAGCTATGGCACCTTCGAGCCCGAAACGGCTGCTGCGGCCGAACTGTCGCCGCGTGAAAAGGCCGCCATTGGCCAGATGGCGGCGCAGCAGTTGATACCGCAGCAAAGCGTGATCTTTGACAGCGGCACCACCGTACTGGAGGCCGCCCGGGCCGCCGTCAAGCGCGGTATCCCCCTCACGGCGGTCACCAACGACCTGGCCATCGCCCAGGTGCTGGGGCAGTCACCCCACATCCAGGTTCATGTGCTGGGTGGCACGCTGCGGCCCAACAGCCCCACGGTGATCGGCCAGGCCCTGGTGCACCAGGCCAGCGCTTTTCAGGCCGACCTGTTGCTGATGGGGGCCCATGCGGTCACCCACGACCTGGTGTCGGAAACCTCGGCCGAGGTGGCAGCCGCCAAGCAGGCCCTGATGCGGGCGGCCCACAGGCGCGTGCTGCTGGTGGATTCGTCCAAGTTCAGGCCCCGGGCCTTCATGCAGTTCGCCCGGCTGCAGGAGATCGACCAGCTCATCACCGACACCGGCCTGCCCGCCGCCGACGAAGAACGCCTGCGGGCCCTGCCGCTGCAGCTGAGCGTGGTGCCCGCATGAGCCGGCTGCGCATACTGGCCGATGACCTGACCGGCGCGCTGGACTGTGCGGCCGCCTTTGGTGCCGGCGTGCCGGTGCACCTGGGCCAGCCGGCTTCGGTCACAGTGCCGGGGCTGGACGTGGTGGCCACGGCCACCCGGGATGTGGATGCGGTGCAGATGCAGGCGCTGCTGGCGCCCTGCCTGCCCTGGCTGCAGGGGGCCGACATCGCTTTCAAGAAGGTGGACAGCCTGCTGCGCGGCAACACCCTGGACGAGGTCGATTGGCTGGCCCGGCAGGGCGGCTTTCAGGGCCTGGTCATGGCGCCGGCATTTCCGTCACAGGGTCGGGTCACCCGGGGCGGCCAGCAATGGTGGGTACGCCCCGGCCAGGCTGACACTGCGGTGGCCACCCAGCTGGCGGATGGCTTGCGGGCCCGGGGCTGGGCGGTGCACACCGGCGCTGAGCGCCCGCAGCCCGACGGCGCTCTGAGCGCCTGGATTCCCGAGGCTTGTGGTGATGCCGATCTGGACCGCATCGCAGGGCTGGCAGTGCGTGACCACGGTGCCTGGCTGTGGTGCGGCAGTGCCGGTCTGGCACAGGCCCTGGCCCGCCAGCTGCCCTTGCCGCCGTGCTTGAACAGCGAACCCCTGCCTGCTGCAGCGCCGCGCCAGACGGGGCCGCTGGTGCTGGTCAGCGCCAGCCACCATGCGGTGTCGCGCGGGCAGTGGCTGCAATTGCGCCAGTCCCCGTGGGCAGTGCATTGCCACAGCGGTGTGGACTCGGTCGCCTGGACGCAGGCAGGCCCGGGCCAGCCGCTGCTGCTGGATCTGTGTGCGCCAGAGCCCCTGAGCCCCGAGCAGGCGGCCCGCCTGCTGGCTCGGCAGGCGGCCACCATCGCGCTGCATGCGCCCGTGCCACACACCTTGGTGGTGGTGGGGGGCGACACCTTGCTGGCGCTGTGTCAGGCCCTGGGGGCCCGTGGGCTGCAATCCGGCCAGCCGCTGGCGCGTTCGGGCTGGGGCTGTGCCCGCATGGTGGGTGGGCGATGGGACGGCGTGCTCTGCCACAGCCGCTCCGGCGCCTTTGGCCCCGAGCAGGATCTGCGGGAGGTGGTGGCCTTGCTGGACCTGCCGCCAGGCGGCGGCCCCACTGCGCGGGTGGCGCAGACCGGCTGCGTTGCCTAAGGCCGGTACAGCCAGGGCCCGGAGCCCAAGAACACCAACTCGCGGCCCAGGGTGTTGCGTTCGGCGTCCTTCCACACACTGCAGCGCACGCTGGGCCCGGGCAGGATTTCGCATTCGCCGGCCGGGTACGAAAACTCGGCGTTCAAGGCCTGGTCGTAGACCTTCTCGACCGTGTACAGGGCCCGGTCCGGCGCGCCTTGCACCCGGCCCGAGGTGACAAAGAACCAGGCCCGCCCTCCGTCCTTGAGCGCGAAGATGAATTGCGGGCCGCCTTGGGCCCCCACCTTGACACCCAGGAAAGGGCTGCACTGGGGGGCCGTCGCCGCGCCCAGGTAGAAGGTCCGCGAACACTGGCCTTCAAGGCGGTAGTTGCCTGCCGCCATCCTGGAAGGTGCCTGTGCCTGCGCAGTGCACGGCAGGGTGCCCGCCAGTGCGGCCAGAAGCAGACCGCAGGCGGTGGTGAGGAAAGTCAGGCGTGCCTGAAGTCGGGCGTCGGGTGGGTTGTTGGTCATGGTTTCGGGTCAATGGGATGGCCTGTTGCCCAGGCATGCCCCGTGCAGTCCTGAAACGGCATTGACACGGCATTGAAACGGGATTCAGACCGCATTCAAGCCACATTCAAACGACATTCAGACGTCATCCAAATGACACTCAACCGTCATTCAGACGCACAGAACATAATGTGCATCATATCAATCACCATTAATCATAAAAACAGTCAAATGATATTGGGCGCAGTTCAGGATTCTCCGATTACGGCATGTCAATCCATCGAACACGCTTCAGAAAATCAGAAATCGGCCGAATAAGAGAAAGCGTTTCTGATGATTCATGCACAAATCAATTTTTGCCGCGATGCCCAGGCCCACCGTGCTGGGGATGTTGCGATGGGGGCAGCCGGCATTTGGGGTCCTGATCATTGCCACCATGTGGTTTCTCGGGTGGACTTATCTGCAACAGGACCAGCAGCGGACCGAGGCAGAGGCCTACCGGCGCGCCGAAGCTTCCACCCAGGCTTATGAGTCGTACATCCTGCGGGCCTTGCAGCAGATCGACCAGTTGGCCGAGTTGGTGGCGGGCAATGCCCAACTGACCCGGTCGGACGAATCACTCACCACCCTGCTGCAGCAGGCTTTGCAGCACCAACCCAGCCTGGGCAGCCTGTATGTGACCGATGAACAGGGCGAGGTGGTGGCCGCAGCCCTGAGCAAGGGCAAGGTGACGGCGGCGGGCTCGGCGGCTGACCGCCTGTATTTTCAGGTTCACAAGGAGCGGCGCGTCCAGGGCCTGTATGTGGGCCAGCCTGCCATCGGCCGGGTCAGCCGCAGCTGGGTGATCCATCTGAGCCGGGCCCGTTTCCATGCCGATGGCGCGTTTGCCGGCGTGGTGGTGGCCACCGTCAACCCCCAATACCTGGTGGATTTCTACAACGAGGCCCAATTCGGCCAGCGTGGGCTGGTCAGCGTGACGGGGATCGATCAGGTCTTGCGGGCCCGGCGCAGCGGTACAGCCCTTCAGTTTGGTGACCATGGCGGTCAGACGGCCTTGGCCCGCCAGATCGAAAAATCACCCAAAGGGGTATTCCTGGGGAAAAGCCACGTCGATGGGGTATTGCGTTTCATCTCTTATCGGGTGGTGCCGCAATACCAGCTTGTGGTTTATACGGGCTTGGCCTCGGATGAGGTATTTGCCCATTACCAGATCAGAAGCGAGCGGCTGATCGAGTTTCTGAGTGCGGCCACCTTTTTCATCTGCCTGGTCACGGCGGGCTTGACGCTGCTGGCGATCCGGCTGGAGCAATCCCGCCGCCGTGCCAGCCTGGCCGAGGACAGATTCCAGGCCGCGGCACACGCCCAGCTTGATCCTTTCATGATGCTGGCGGCGGTCCGGCTTGAGGATGGCGGCCTCAGCGGCTTTCGCTGCGATCTGGCCAACCCCCGCGCCCAACAATGGATGGGCGACACAGGCGCCAGCCTGGTGGGGCAGGTGGTGGAGCCGCTGATGCCCGCCGTGCTGCGGCCGCATCTGGGCCGGCTGTATGCGCAGGCGCTCAACACCCGCACCGCCATCGAAGATGAGTTTTCGTGGCACACCCCGCAAGGGGATGTGCGGCGTGTGGTGCAGCAGATCGTGCCGGTGGGCGATGGCCTGGCGATCACCTTGCGCGATGTCACCCAGGCCCATGCCCGGGAGCAGTTGCTGCAGGAACAGCGTGCCGCGCTGGAGAAAAGCGAGCGGCAACTGCTGGCCATCACCAACAACGTGCCCGCGCTGATCGCCTGCGTCGACCTGGATCTGGTCATCACCTTTGTCAACGACACCTACCAGCATTGGTACGGCCCGGATGCGACGCCCCCCTTGGGCAAGGCCTTGTCTGAGCACTGGAGCCCGGCCCTGTGCGAGCAACGCATGCCTTATGTCGAGCGCGCGTTGGATGGCGAGCGTGTCGAGGTCCTGGTCACTTCCGAAACCACCGGCGGCCTGCGCACCTTGCAGAACATCTACATCCCCGACTGGAGCAGCGACAGTGTGGTGCAGGGCGTGTACATGCTCAGTTTCGACATCACCGACTTCAAGCGCACCGAGGCCGAACTGTCGCGCCTGCTGTACCAGGATGCCCTGACCGGGCTGGACAACCGGCTTCGGCTCAATGAGGCCCTGCCTCAGGCCATTGCACGCGCGCGGCGCTCGGGCAGACACATCGGCCTGCTGTTTCTCGATGTCGACAGGTTCAAGAGCGTCAACGACACGCATGGCCACGCCATCGGGGACGAGGTGCTCAAGAAGATCGCCCGGCGGCTGACACTGGCCGTGCGCGAGACCGATCGGGTGGTGCGCCTGGCGGGCGACGAGTTTGTGATCCTGCTTGAGGACCTGGGCAGTCCGCAGGAGGCCGACGGGGTGGCGGCCAAGATCGTCGAACAGTTCAAGGCCCCGTTGGCGCTGGACAAGATGGCCTTGCAGGTCACTGTCAGCGTGGGCGTGGCCTGCAGCGATGGCACCACGGCCGCCGATGGCAAGGAGTTGCTGAAGCTGGCAGACACCCAGCTTTATGTGGCCAAGGCGGCCGGGCGCAATGCGTTTGCCTCCAAAGAGGCTTGAGTGCTCAGGGGTGGCGCTCGCGCACCAGTTCGATGAAGGCGCGCAGGCCCGCGGGCACCAGGCGCTGGCTGGGGTAGTACAGAAAAAAGCCGGTCTCGGCGGGCCGCCAGTCGTCCAGCACGGTGATCAGCCGGCCGGCCGCCAGGGCTTGCTGCGCGTACTGCTGGTAGACAAAGGCCAGCCCCAGGCCTTGTTCGGCGGCCTGCACCATCAGGCGCATGTCGCCCAGCGCCAGCGGGCCGTCCACCGCGACCTCGATGCGCTCATCGCCCTGGGCAAACTCCCAGCGGTAGAAGGTGCCGTTCGGAAAGCGCAGGCGAATGCAGGGGTGCTCGATCAGCTCGCGCGGGTGGGCCGGCCGCCCATGCCGGGCCAGGTGCTCGGGTGAGGCCACGACGATGAAGCGCTGCGGCGGCCCCAGCGGCACGGCCACCATGTCCTGCTGCAGGCTCTCGCCAAAGCGCACGCCCGCGTCAAAGCCCCGGGCCACGATGTCGACCAGGCTGTCGTCGCCCACCAACTCCACCCGCATGCCGGGGTGCCGGGCCAGAAACAGCGGCACCAGCGGGGCCAGCACCCAGTCGCAGGCCGCCCGCGGGGCGTTGATGCGCAAGGTGCCATGGGGCGAAGTGCGCAGGTCTTCGATGGCCGCCAAAGCCTGGGTGATCTCGGCCAGCGCCGGGGCCAGGCGGGCCAGCAGGCGTTCGCCGGCTTCGGTGGGCGCCACGCTGCGCGTGGTGCGGTTCAGCAGGCGCACGCCCAGGCGGGCCTCCAGGGCGCGCAGCGTGTGGCTCAGCGCCGAAGGCGAAACGCCCAGTTCGGTGGCGGCCTGGCGGAAGTTGCGCGTTCGGGCCACGGCAGCGAAGGCGTGCAGATCGTTCAGGCCGGCAGGCTTGGGCGCCTGGGAGGCAGGGGATGATGTCATTGTTGAAAATTGTTCAACAGCTCATGTTTGATTGTGCGTATTGTTGCATGTGTCTTTCGGGCTTACGCTCGCGGCCATAGAGGCACTCGATCAACCCAGGCGGCCCGGCGCCGCCACCCAAGACAGGAGTTTTCGCATGCAACAACGTCAATTGGGGGCCGGCGGCCCCTTGGTCTCGGCCCTGGGCCTGGGCTGCATGGGCATGAGCGAGTTCTACGGGCCCAGCGACGACGAGCAGTCGCTGCACACCCTGGCCCGCGCATTGGAGCTGGGCATCACCCTGTTCGACACCGCCGACACCTATGGCCTGGGCCACAACGAGTCGCTGCTGGGCCGCTTCATCGAACAGGGCGGCCCCGCCCGGCGCCAGCAGATGGTGGTGGCCACCAAGTTCGGCATCGTGCGCCAGGCCGGCCAGTACGAGCGCCGCATCGACAACTCGCCGGCCTACATCCGCGCCGCCTGCGAGGCCTCGCTGCGCCGGCTTGGGCTGGAGCGCATCGATCTGTACTACTGCCACCGCCGCGACCCGGCCGTGCCCATCGAAGAGGTGGTGGGCGCCATGGCCGATCTGGTGGCCGCCGGCAAGGTGGGGGCCATCGGCCTGTCAGAGGTGTCGGTGTCCACGCTGCGCCGGGCCCATGCCGTGCACCCGGTGGCGGCGGTGCAGAGCGAATACTCGTTGTGGAGCCGCGAACCCGAGCAGGGCCTGCTGGCCGCCTGCGCCGAACTGGGCACCGCCTTTGTCGCCTACAGCCCGCTGGGCCGGGCCTTCCTGACCGCCACCGTCGACACGGCCCAATTGGCCGACAACGACTTCCGCAAGCACAACCCCCGCTTTGCGGGTGAGGCCGAGGCCCACAACCGCCAACTGGTGGCCGCGCTGGGGGGCTTTGCCGAGGCACGCGGCCTGAGCAACGCCCAGGTCGCACTGGCCTGGCTGTTGAACAAGGCACCCCATGTGATCCCGATCCCGGGCACCCGCCGCATCCACTACCTGGAGAGCAACGCGGCCAGCGCGGGTATGGCGTTGTCCGCCGATGAGATGGCCTGGCTGGACCGCCTGTTCGATCCCGCCGCCGTGGCCGGGGCCCGCTACCCGGAGGCCGGCTTTGCCGGCGTCGAGCGGGGCTGAAGGCGTCAAGCCGTCCCGGCGGGCTCGGCTGCTTGGGCCAGTTGGGCCAGCTCTTCCTCGGGCATGCCGTAGGCGGTGAAAAAGGTCTGCAGCGCGCGTTTCACCGCCTGCTTGATGCGGGCGGGCGGCATCTCGGTCTCGATGCCCATCAACAGCGGCGCGACGGTCTCACATTCGAGCAGGGCGCTGAGCTGCAAGGTGGCGAGCATGGGGTCGGCCTGGCGCAGTTTGCCGCGGTCCATCTGCAGCTTCAGAAATGCGGCGATCTGTTGCATGCCCTCCTTGGGCCCTTGCTCGTGGAAGCGCTGACCGATGTCGCTGCGGCCTGACTCGGCAATCACCAGGCGGCGGGTCTGGATGGCGCCCGCCGAGCACAGAAACCCCACCACCTGCTCACCAAAGACCTGCAGCGCCCGGGGCAGGTTCTCGTTGTCCTGGTTCAGCGCCGACAGCATGGGGTCGAGCTGCTGGTGCGCGGCGTGGTGCATCACGTCGACGAACAACTCTTCCTTGGACTTGAAGTAGCTGTACAGCGTGGCCTTGGACCCGCCGGTCACCTTGGAGATTTCGGCCATCGAAGCGCCCTCAAAACCGGCCTCCATGAACACCTTGGAGGCCGCTTCCAGGATGGCCTCGCGCTTTGCCTCGGTCTTGACTCTCATTCTTTTAATCCTTTAATGAACCAGGGTGTTTAGTTTTGCTTGACTCCATCGGGGGGCTCAATCTAACATGGCGCCACTGTTTTAAACATACCGTACGGTTCGGTTAAGACAAAAAGCCGTCATTCGCAGCATGCACTTACTGGAGTCCAACCCATGCCCCACCCACTGCGCCGTTTCCTGAACCTCCGTTCGACCAGCACCGTGCTGGCCTTGTCCTGCCTGCTGAGCGCATGTGGCAAGCCGCCGGGCGGTCCACCTCCCGCTGCGGGCACCCCGGTCATGGGCGTGATGGCGGTCAAGTCCCAGGCCGTGGGCTTGAGCACCGAACTGCCGGGCCGCACGGTGCCCTACCTGATTGCCGATGTGCGCCCCCAGGTCAACGGCATCATCAAGACGCGCAGCTTCCGCGAGGGCAGCGACGTCAAGGCCGGCCAGACGCTGTATGAAATCAACCCCGCCACCTACAAGGCCGCCTACGACAGCAGCGTGGCGGCCCTGGGCAAGGCTGAGGCCACCCTGCAATCCACCCGCCTGAAGGCCGAGCGCTACAAGGAGCTGGTGGGCATCAATGCCGTCAGCAAGCAGGACTACGACGACGCCTTCGCCGCCCTGGGCCAGGCGCAGTCCGACGTGGCGGCGGCCAAGGCCAATGTGGAGAGCAGCCGCATCAACCTGGCCTACGCCCGGGTGGATGCCCCCATTTCGGGCCGCATCGGCAAGTCCACGGTCACGCCCGGGGCGCTGGTCACGGCCAGCCAGGCCACGGCCATGGCCACCATCCAGCAACTCGACCCCATCTATGTCGACCTGACGCAGTCCAATGCCTCTTTGCTGCAGCTCAAGCAGGCCCTGGCCCGGGGCGACTTCAAGAAGGCCGGCGCCACCGCCGCCAAGGTGCGCCTGCTGCTGGAAGACGGCAGCGCCTACCCCCTGGAAGGCCGGCTGGAGTTCTCGGATGTGACGGTGGACCAGAGCACGGGCTCGATCACGCTGCGCGCGGTGTTCCCCAACCCCAAGGCCGATCTGCTGCCGGGCATGTATGTGCGCGCCGTGCTGCAAGAAGGCGTGAAGGAGTCGGCCCTGCTGGTGCCGCAGCAGGCGGTCACCCGCGATGGCGCCGGCAAGCCGGTGGCCTATGTGGTGGGCAAGGACAACAAGCTGGAGCGCCGTGCGCTCGAGACCGACCGCGCCATCGGCGACCAATGGCTGGTGCGCCGCGGCCTGAGCGAGGGCGAGCAACTGGTGGTGGACGGCCTGCAGCGCGCCGCCCCCGGCATCGAGGTGAAGACCGAGCCCTGGGCCCCCAAGGCCAAGCCTGCCGCAGCCTCAGCCGAAGCGTCCGCCAGTACGGCTCCCTCCACGCCGGCCGCTGAGACCACAGCGTCGGCCCGTTGATCGATCGGAATCCCGTCATGGCACGTTTTTTCATCGACCGACCGATCTTCGCCTGGGTGCTGGCCATTGTGGTCATGCTTGCCGGGGCGATTTCCATCTACACCCTGCCGATTGCGCAATACCCCAGCATTGCGCCGCCGGCCATCGCCATCACGGCCAACTACCCCGGGGCTTCGGCCAAGACGCTGGAAGACACTGTCACCCAGATCATCGAGCAGAAGATGAAGGGGCTGGACCGGCTGAGCTACATGGCCTCGACCAGCGAGTCTTCGGGCCAGGTCACCATCACGCTCACCTTCGAGAACGGCACCAACCCCGACACGGCGCAGGTCCAGGTGCAGAACAAGCTCACCCTGGCCACGCCGCTGCTGCCGCAGGAGGTTCAGCAACAGGGCATCACCGTCACCAAGTCGGCCACCAACTTCCTCAATGTGCTGGCCTTCACGTCTGAAGACGGCAGCATGAATGGATCTGACCTGTCCGACTACGTGGCGGCCAATGTGCAAGAGGCGCTGAGCCGGGTCGAGGGCGTGGGCGACACCACCTTGTTCGGCTCGCAGTACGCTATGCGCGTGTGGCTCAACCCCGACAAGCTGATCAACTTCAACCTCACGCCGCTGGACGTCAAGAGCGCCATCCAGGCCCAGAACGCCCAGGTGTCCGCGGGCCAGCTCGGCGGCCTGCCCGCCGTCGGCGAGCAGCAGATCAACGCCACCATCACGGCCCAGACCCGCCTGCGCACCGCAGAAGAGTTCAGCAACATCCTGCTGCGCACGCGCACCGATGGCTCGCAGATCCGCCTGCGCGACGTGGCCCGCATCGAGCTGGGCAGCGAGGCCTACAACACCGTGGGCCGCTACAACGGCAAGCCCGCGGCCGGTCTGGCCATCAAGCTCGCCACCGGCGCCAACGCGCTGGACACCGTGCGCGCCATCGACGCCCGTGTGGCCCAGCTTGAGAAGTTCTTCCCGCCGGGCATGAAGGTGCAGAAGCCTTACGACACCACCCCGTTCGTGCGCATCTCGATCGAAGAGGTGGTGCGCACCCTGATCGAGGCCGTGGTGTTGGTGTTCCTGGTGATGTACCTGTTCCTGCAGAACTTCCGCGCCACCCTGATTCCCACCATCGCCGTGCCCGTGGTGCTGCTGGGCACCTTCGGCGTGCTGGCCGCCTGCGGCTTCACCATCAACACCCTGACCATGTTCGCCATGGTGCTGGCCATCGGCCTGCTGGTGGACGACGCCATCGTGGTGGTCGAGAACGTGGAGCGCGTGATGAGCGAAGAGGGGCTGGCGCCGCTTGAAGCCACCCGCAAGTCCATGGGCCAGATCTCGGGCGCCCTGGTGGGCGTGGCCCTGGTGCTGGCGGCGGTGTTCGTGCCCATGGCCTTCTTCAGCGGCTCCACCGGCGTGATCTACCGCCAGTTCTCCATCACCATCGTGTCGGCCATGACCTTGTCGGTGCTGGTGGCCATGGTGC
This sequence comes from Curvibacter gracilis ATCC BAA-807, assembly GCF_000518645.1. Taxonomy (GTDB): domain Bacteria; phylum Pseudomonadota; class Gammaproteobacteria; order Burkholderiales; family Burkholderiaceae_C; genus Curvibacter; species Curvibacter gracilis. The sequence continues at coordinate 19,363 of NZ_JADZ01000010.1, forward strand.
TCACCCCGGCCCTGTGTGCCACCCTGCTCAAGCCCATGGCGGCGGGCCATGTGCTGGCCGACACCGGCTTCTTCGGCTGGTTCAACCGCACCTTCGACCGTGGCAACCGCGGCTACCAGGGCGTGGTGCGGCGCATGCTGGGCCAGCGCAAGCGCTACATGCTGGGCTATGCCGTGGTGCTGGCGCTGGTGGTGCTCGGTTTCACCAAGCTGCCGGTGGGCTTCTTGCCTGACGAAGACCAGGGCACGCTGTTTGCCATCGTGCAGTTGCCGCCGGGCGCCGCCCAGTCGCGCACCGATGACGTGCTGCGCCAGGTCGAGCACCACTTTCTGGAAGACCAGAAAGAAGCCGTGGCCGGCATTTTCTCGGTGGCCGGCTTCAGCTTTGCCGGCAGCGGCCAGAACATGGGCTTCGCCTTTGTCAAGCTCAAGCCCTGGGACGAGCGCACCGCTCCCGGCCTCAGCGTGACCGATGTGGCGGCCAAGGCCGGTGCCTTTTTTGGCACGGTGCGCGACGCCCGCATCTTCGCCTTTGCGCCGCCGGCCGTGTCCGAACTCGGCAATGCCACGGGCTTTGACCTGATGCTCAAGGACGAGGCCAACCTCGGCCACGAAGCCCTGACCCAGGCACGCAACCAGCTGCTGGGCGAGCTGATGGCCGACAAGCGCCTGGTCGCCGTGCGCCCCAACGGTCTGGAAGACACGCCGCAATACCGCCTGGAGGTCGATACCCACAAGGCCGGCACCCTGGGCGTGGCCATGACCGACATCAACAACACCATCTCCACCGCCCTGGGCAGCAGCTATGTCAATGACTTCATCGACAAGGGCCGCGTGAAGAAGGTGATGCTGCAAGGCGAGGCACGCTACCGCATGCTGCCCAGTGACATTGACCGTTGGTATGTGCGCAACAGCGACGGCAACATGGTGCCCTTCAGCGCGTTCTCCAAGGCCAGCTGGACCTCGGGCTCGCCTCGTCTGGAGCGCTACAACGGCGTGCCCTCGATGGAAGTGCTGGGCATGGCCATGCCGGGCTCGGCCTCCAGCGGGCAGGCGATGGACATCGTCGAAGCCGCCGTGGCCAAGCTGCCCGCGGGCATAGGCTACGAATGGACCGGCCTGTCGCGCCAGGAGAAGGCCTCCAGCGGCCAGACCACCATCCTTTACTCGCTGTCGATCCTGATCGTGTTCCTGGCCCTGGCCGCGCTGTACGAGAGCTGGGCCATCCCCTTCTCGGTGATCCTGGTCGTGCCGCTGGGCGTCTTTGGCGCCTTGCTCAACGCCTTCCTGAACTGGCACATGAACGATGTGTACTTCCAGGTCGGCCTGCTGACCACCATCGGCCTGGCCTCCAAGAACGCCATCCTGATCGTCGAGTTCGCCAAGGAGCTGCATGCGGCCGGCAAGAGCCTGGCCGAGGCCGCCCTTGAGGCCGCACGGCTGCGGCTGCGCCCCATCCTGATGACCTCGCTGGCCTTCATCCTGGGCGTGCTGCCCATGGTGCTGGGCAGCGGGGCGGGGGCGGGCGCCCAGCATGCGCTGGGCGGCGCGGTGATCGGCGGCATGCTGTCCGGCACCATCCTGGCGATCTTCTTCGTGCCCTTGTTCTATGTCGTGGTCGTGGGCTTTTTCGGGCGCAAGCGGGCCACCCCCGCCCAGCCGGCCCTGGCCCCTGCCAGCCCGGCCGGCGCCCACCACTGACACCCCCTGAGGACATCACCATGAACCTGTACCGTTCCCCTTTGGGCCGCCCCTCGTTGGCGCCCCGGGCCATGCTGGCCCCCGTGGCCCTCGCGGTCTTTCTGTCGGGCTGCAGCCTGATGCCAGCCTACGAACGCCCCCAGGCCCCCGTGCCCGAGCGCTTCGCGGGCGACACCCGCGACACCCGCGACACCCGTGATACCCGCGATACCCGCGATACCCGCGAAGCCCGCGGCGCTGGCGCCGCGCAAGCCGTGGCCGACATCGGCTGGCGCGACGTCTTCACCGACCCCTCGCTGCGCGCCGTCATCGAGCTGACGCTGGCCAACAACCGCGATCTGCGGGTGGCCGTGCTGAACATCGAGAAGGCGCGTGCCCAGTACGGCGTGCAGCGTGCCGCGCTGCTGCCCTCGGTCAACGCCAGCCTGGGCGAGACGGCCAGCCGCACCCCGGCCGATCTGTCGGCCACCGGCCGCACCGTCACGGGCCAGAGCTACAGCGCCTCGCTGGGCTTCAGCGCCTACGAGCTCGACCTGTTCGGCCGGGTGCGCAGCCTGAGCACCCAGGCGCTCGAATCCTTCATGGCCACGGCCGAGGCCAGGCGCAGCACCCAGATCAGTCTGGTGGCCGAGGTGGCTACCGCCTACCTCACCCTGGCCAGCGACCAGGAGCGATTGAAGCTCGCGCAGGACACCCTGCTCAGCCAGACCGCCACCTACCAGCTCAACCAGCGCAGCTTCGAGCTGGGCGTCAGCTCGGCCCTGACCCTGCGCCAGTCGCAGACCAGCGTCGAGTCGGCGCGGGTGGATGTCGAGAAATACAGCACGCAGGTGGCCCAGGACCGCAATGCCCTGGCCTTGCTGATGGGCACCGAACTGCCCGATCGCCTGCTGCCCACGGGCCTGCCCGACAGCGTGGCCGTGGCGGCCAACCCCCTGGCCCAGGTGCCGCCGGGCCTGTCGTCCGATCTGCTGCAGCGTCGTCCCGACATCCTGCAGGCCGAGCGCAATCTGCGCGCCGCCAACGCCAACATCGGTGCTGCGCGGGCCGCCTTCTACCCGCGCATCAGCCTCACGGCGAGCGCGGGCAGCTCCAGCGCCAGCCTGTCGGGCCTGTTCAAGGGCGGCTCGGGGGCCTGGACCTTCGCGCCCCAGGTCTCGTTGCCGATCTTCAATGCCGGCGCCAACGAGGCCAACCTCAGCATCGCCAAGACCGATCGCGATCTCTACGTGGCCCAGTACGAAAAGGCCATCCAGAGTGCCTTCAAGGAGGTCTCCGATGCCCTGGTGCAGCGCACCGGCATCGAGCGGCAACTGTCGGCCCAGAGCGCATTGGTGGGTGCGGCCGATGACGCCTACCGCCTGTCGCAGGCCCGCTTCAAGCGTGGGGTGGACAGCTACCTCAGTGAGCTCGATTCGCAGCGCACCCTCTACGCGGCCCAGCAGAACCTGATCGGCTTGCGCCTGTCGCAGCAGTCGAACCTGATCACTTTCTACAAGACACTGGGCGGTGGCTGGGTCGAGAACACGGGCCAGCCGGTGGCCACCCTGCCGGCCACCGACAGCACCCCGTCGCCATGAAACGCAGCCGCGCCGGTGCGCTGCGCACGCGTGAAGCCATCCTGGCCGCGGCCCTGCAGGCCTTTGTCCGGCATGGCATCGGCGGCGCCAGCTTCCAGCATGTGGCCGAGCTGGCGGGCGTCACGCGGGGGGCGGTCTACTGGCATTTCACCGACCGGGTCAGCCTGCTGCGCGAGGTGTTCGGGGGCCTGCAATGGCCGCTCGACATCGGCCCCGACCTGCAGCCCTACCTGCAGTGCCACAACCCCCTGGCCCTGCTGCGCGAAACCCTGGTGCAGCGCATCGACCGCTGCCTGGCCGACCCCCGCCAGCGCAGCCAGGTGGCCGTGTTGCTGTCCCAGCAGCGCTGCAGCCCCATGCCGCCCGACCCAGCCACCGATCTTCCCCCTGATCTGGTGGCGCAGCTCGAGCGCCAGGTGGCCGAGGCCTCGGTCCGCCTGGTCGAGGTCTGCGCGCTGGCCGAGGCGCGTGGCCTGCTGCGGGCGGGCTGCCAGCCCCAGGCCCTGGGTTCATGCCTGCATGCGCTGGCGCTGGACTGCCTGCGCGGCCACTGCCTGGCCTGGGCGGGTGGGTCAGGTGCTTGGGCTGCTGGAGCCCTGCAGCACCGGCAGGCCCTTGCCTGGCTGCTGCAGGGCGCTGCCCTCAGCCAAACTTGAACAGAATGCCGTGGCCCCCGCGCGGGTACTCCCAGTCGACGTTGGAGAACTCGCTGCACAGGATGCGGCAGCTGCCGCACTCCAGGCAGCCGTCGGTGATCAGGGTCACGCTGCCATTGCCCTCGGTCTTGTAGCAGGAGGCCGGGCACACAAAGGTGCAGCTCTTGCTGGCGCAGGCATGGGTGCAGATGTCGGCATCCTTGATGCGGATGTGGGGCCGCCCGGCGTCCACCTTGTAGCGGTTCTGGAAGAGCTTTTCTTCCACGTTCACGGTGATGGGGCCGAGGTTGGGGTTGGGGTTCATCGGAAAGCCCTCCAGATCTTGAATGCATCGCCCACCAGGCCGGTCAGCGAACGGGTCTTGCGGAAGCTGGAGAGGATCTCGCGCTCCTTGGTCTTCTTGTCCACGCCATCCACCGTGATCATGGTGCGGGCGGCGCGGGCCAGCAGATCGGGGTAGGTGGTGAAGAACTGCGGGTTCTGGTGCAGCACCGCGGGCATGTCGCGGTACTTGTGCAGGTCTTTCATGACAAAGCTCTCGTCCAGTGCCGCCTTGTAGCCCTTCAAGGCGCTTTCGCGGAAGCCCTGGCCGGCGGCCTTGGCCTGGATGACCGTCTCGGCGGCCAGGCGCCCCGTGGTCATGGCCAGGTTCGAGCCCTCGCGGTGGGCCGCGTTCACAAAGCCGCCCGAGTCGCCCACGATCATCCAGCCGTGTCCATACACCTTGGGGATGGCGTGAAAGCCGCCTTCCGGGATCAGGTGGGCGCAGTATTCCTTCATCTCACCGCCTTCGATCAGCGGCGCGATCGAGGGGTGGCGCTTCATCTGCTCCAGCAGCACGTAGGGGCTGGTGCGGTTCGGGTTGCCCGTGAAGTCGCTCAGCATGCAGCCCACGCCGATGGTGATGGACTCCTTGTTGGTGTACAGGAAGCCGGTGCCCATCATGCCGTCGGTGATGCGCCCCACCATCTCGATCACCACCCCCGACTCCTCGCCCACGTTGAAGCGCTGGCGTATCGTCTCCTCGGGCATGAACAGGATCTCTTTCACGGCCAGGGCCACGTTGCTCGACTTGATCTCGCCATGAAAGCCCGCCTTGCGCGCCAGCGTCGAGTTCACGCCATCGGCCAGGATCACCACGTCGGCGTACACATCGCCCTGTTCGCGGTCGCACTGCACGCCCACCACCTGGTCGCCGTCCATGATCAGGTGGTTCACCGTGGTCTCGCAGATCAGCAGGGCGCCGGCTTCGCGCACCTTGGAGCTGAACCACTTGTCGAACTGCGCCCGGATGATGGTGTAGCGGTTGTACGGGGGCTTGTTGTAGTCCTCGCTGCGGATGTGGGTGCCGACAAAAGAGCTTTCGTCCAGCATCCACATGCGCTGCTCGATGATGTGGCGCTCCAGCGGTGCGTCGTCGCGGAAATCCGGAATGATCTCCTCCAGCGCTTTGGCGTACAGGATCGCGCCCTGCACGTTCTTGCTGCCCGGGTATTCACCGCGTTCGATCTGCAGCACCTTCAGGCCGGCCTTGGCCAGGGTGTAGGCGCAGGCGTTGCCAGAGGGGCCCGCACCCACCACGATGGCGTCGAATTGAGAGGGTTTTTTCATGATCTGCCCTGGGTGTGATTGGCGCCGCTCAGGCGGCCTGGCGCCGGTGGTTGGCGAAATGGCCCGCAAAGGCCTGCGTCAGCGCCGGCAGCACCTGCATGGCGTTGCCCACGATGCCGTAGTGCGCAAATTCGAAGATCGGCGCATTCGGGTCGGTGTTGATGGCCACGATCACGTCCGAGGCCTCCATGCCCACCCGGTGCTGGATGGCGCCCGAGATGCCCGCCGCGATGTACAGCTTGGGCCGCACCGTCTTGCCGGTCTGGCCCACCTGGCGCTCGGCCTCCACCCAGCCCGCCTGCACGCAGGGGCGGGTGGCGCCCACCTCGCCGCCCAGCACCCGGGCCAGTTCGAACACCAGCTTGAAGTTGTCGGGGTTCTTCAGCCCCTTGCCCCCGCTCACGATCACGTCGGCATAGGGCAGGTTGATCTGCTGGCTGTTGGCGTCGGCAATGAAGTCCAGCAGCTTGGTCACGATCTGGGTCTCCACCATGCCCAGGGTCTCTTGCGTGATCTCGCCGCTGCGCGTGGCGTCGACTGGCGGCATGGCCATCACGCGGGGCCGCACGGTGGCCATCTGGGGTCGGTAGGCCAGGGTCATGATGGTGCACAGCAGCGAGCCACCGAAGGTCGGGCGGGTGGCGGCCAGGGCGCGAGAGACCGGGTCGATCTTCAGCTCGGTGCAGTCGGCGGTCAGCCCGGTCAGCAAGGTGGTGGCCACCGAGCCCGCCAGGTCGCGCCCCATCGAGGTGGCACCCAGCAGCAGGATCTCGGGCTGGTGCTTGTTGACCAGGTCGGTCAGGCCCTTGGTGAAGGGCTCGTTGCGGTAGCCCTTGAGCACCGGGTCGTGCATCACATAGGCCTTGTCGGCGCCCATGGTGAAGGCCTCGGCGGCAAACTTCTCCAGGGGCTCGTCGTCGCCACCCAGGATCACCGCGCCCACGCTGCTGCCCAGGGTGTCGGCCAGCTTGCGCGCCTCGCCCAGCAGCTCCCAGGACACGCTGTGCACATGGCCCCGGTCGTGTTCGATGAACACCCACACGCCCTTGTAGGCCTTCAGGTGCTCGGGCAGCTCCAGGTTGCGGCCACGGCCGGCGGGGCGGGCCGCGGTGGCGGGGGCGGCGGAAGGTGTGGGCGTGCTCATGTCAGCTCCTTCATCAGCAGATCGGATTCGAGCGTGGGGTGGCGGGTGAAAATCTTCTGGATCAGGTTCAGCGACACGTCGCGCAGGCTGGAGGTCTCCAGCTCCAGCATGTCGGCCTTCTCGCTGCGGGGCGTGGGGCCGAACACCTTGCTCACCACCGTGGGCGAGCCCTTCAGGCCGATCTTGGTCGGGTCTTCGATGCCGGCCTGCTCCTTGTTCCATTTGCGCACCGGGTAGGCCGCGGCGTGGATCATGGCGGGCAGGTTGGCAAAGCGCATCTCGTTGGTGTTTTCGAGCATCGTGATCAGGCAGGGCAGGGCGGTTTTCAGCACCTGCACCCCGCCTTCGGCGCGCCGCTCCACCGTGATGGTGCGGTTCACCAGATCGGTTTCGATGATGCGCGACACATAGGTCAGCAGCTGCAGGCCCAGGCGCTTGGCGATGCCCGGCCCCACCTGGGCGGTGTCGCCGTCGATGGTCTGCTTGCCGGTGAACACGATGTCCACCGCCTGCTCGCGGGCCAGTTGGCGCACGCCGGCGGCCAGTGCGTACGAGGTGGCCAGGGTGTCGGCACCGGCAAAGGCCCGGTCGGTCACCAGCACCGCGTCGTCGGCCCCGAAGCCGATGCACTTGCGCAGCGCATCTTCGGCCTGCGGCGGGCCCATGCACAGCATGGTCACCTTGCCGCCCAGCTTGTCCTTGAGGCGCAGCGCCTCTTCCAGCGAGAACAGGTCGTAGGGGTTGACGATGGCCGGCACCCCCTGGCGCATGATGGTGTTGGTCACCGGGTGGACCCGGATCTGCGCCGAGTCCGGAACCTGTTTGATACAGACGACGATGTGCATGGCTTGCCTCTCCTTGGGGCTTATGCGGCGGTGCGCGGGGTCATGGATGCGCGCAGCCGGTCCAGCGGGACATGCTGCGTGCCCTGGGTGTCCTGAAACACCTTGAACACCTTCTCCTGCGCCGGCGTCGAGTGCACGAAGTCGGCATAGGCCTGGGCCAGCAGATCCCGGTACACCGTGAACAGCGTCACCTCGTCACTGGTGGGCGCCGTGGCCTGCTGCCGGATGTACTGGAAAAAGCGCTTCAGGATGTGCAGGCGGCTCACGTTGACCACCTTCTGGTCAAAGGGCACGCCGAAGAATTCAAGAAAGTCCTCGGCCGAGGACAGCGACTTGAGTTGCATGAGCAGGTCTTCCATGGGTTCACTCCTCGGTCGGACAGGGTTGGGGACGGGGCTGGGAATCGGCTCCGGGGGGCAGGGTTTGGGGCAGCGTATGGGGCAGGGTGTGGGGCAGTTGGGCGCCGTCGCACCGGGCGCAGTCGCTGTCAGGGCGCTGGGCCTGGGCAGGGCCCGTCGGGGCGCTGGCCGCCTCCAGCCGTGCCACGCGGTCCAGCAGGCAGGACACGGCCTTGCCCAGCGGGTCGGGGATCAGGTGGTGGTTCAGGTCGAAGCCGTGCGGCGCATCACGCCGGCGCGCCACCACGCGCCCGGGGATGCCGACCACGGTGGCGCCCGCGGGCACCGGCTCGATCACCACCGAGTTGGCGGCGATGCGGGCGTCGTCGCCCACCTCGATGGCGCCCAGGATCTTGGCGCCGGCCCCCACCACCACCCGGTGGCCCAGCGTGGGGTGGCGTTTGCCGGCACGCCAGGTGGTGCCGCCCAGGGTCACACCGTGGTACAGGGTCACGTCGTCGCCGATCTCGGCGGTCTCGCCGATCACCACCCCGGCGCCGTGGTCGATGAAGAAGCGCTGGCCGATGCGCGCCCCGGGGTGGATGTCCACCTGCGTCAGGGCCCGGGCCACAAAGGCCATCCAGCGCGGCAGGTAGCGCCAGCCGCGCCGCCACAGGGCGTGTGCCACGCGGTGCCAGGCCACGGCATGCACGCCGGGGTAGATCGTCCACACCTCGAGCCGGTTGCGCGCGGCGGGGTCGCGCGCCAGCACACAGTCCACATCGGCCCGCAGGCTGGCCCACCAGTTCGGCGGTGTGGGAGGTGCGTCGCCCTGTGCCTGGGCTGGCTCGGGCAGCGGCGGGGTGAGGCTGGTGTTCATGCCGGCACCGCCTTCAGGCCCGCCAGCGCCGGGCCTTCGCTGAGAAAGCGCACCAGGTCGGCGGCATTGGGCTCGCGCTTCACGCGCACCGCGTGTTCGCGCACGCGGGCCAGCAGGTGGTTGGCCAGCGGGCCATCCGCCACCTCCACCCCCAGGGCGCTGTAGGCTTGCCGCACCGCATGGGCGCCCGAGTGCTTGCCCAGCACCGTGCGGCGCTGGCGGCCCAGCTCGGCCGGGTCAAAGCTCTCGTAGGTGCTGGCGTTCTTCAGCAGGCCATCGATGTGGATGCCCGACTCGTGGGTGAACACCGCCTCGCCCACGATGCTCTTGTTGAAGGCCACGCTGCGCCCTGAGGCCCGCTCCACCAGGCGCGAGATGCCCAGCAGCGCGCGCGTGTCGATGCCGGTCTGCCCCTGGTGCAGGTGGCGCAGGCCCATCACCACCTCTTCGAGCGCCGCATTGCCGGCCCGCTCGCCCAGGCCGTTGACGGTGGTGTTGGCGTGGCTGGCCCCGGCCCGCAGGCCGGCCAGGGTGTTGGCGGTGGCCAGGCCCAGGTCGTCGTGGGCGTGGACTTCGATCTCCAGATCCACCGCAGCGCGCAGGCGGGCAATCGCCTCGTGGGTGGCAAACGGGTCCAGCACGCCCAGCGTGTCGGCAAAGCGGATGCGGCGCGCCCCGCAGGCCTGGGCGCGGCGGGCCACCAGGTCGAGAAAATCGGGGTCGGCGCGCGAGGCGTCTTCGGCCCCCACCGAGATGTGCCGGCCGCTGGCCACGGCCAGCTCCAGCACCTCGGTCATCTGGCGCAGCACCGCCTCACGCGATTGGCGCAGCTTGTGCTGCAGGTGGATGTCCGACACCGGGATCGACAGATGGATGATGTCGGCCCCCGTGCGCAGCGCCTGGTGCAGATCGCCCCGGGTCATGCGGCCCCACACCATCAGGCGCACCGGCAGGCCCAGGGCCACGATGGCCTCGATGCTGGTCAGCTCTTCCTGGCCCATGGCCGGGATGCCGATCTCCATCTCGGGCACACCGGCCTGGGCCAGCGCGCTGGCAATCGCGCATTTCTCGGCATCGGTGAACGCCACGCCGGCGGTCTGTTCGCCGTCGCGCAAGGTGGTGTCGTTGATCACTAGCGAGGAGGTCATGGATGGGGTCCTTCCTGCCCCTTCTTCGCAAAGCGCGTGCCATGGGCCACAGCCTGCAAACCCGACACGGATGGGCCGCCGCAGCCCCGGTTGTCGGCCTGCAAAGCACGCTGTCAGCGGCTTGCGATGTCGGGAATGTGCTGTTTGCAACACGCCGCCCGGCACGGCCCCGACAGTGCTGAAAAGCAGGCGTGCCAAAGCAGCAAGGGCCGGCATGGCCGGCCCTTGTGCACAGGGAGGGGTTGGGTGCGAGGTGTGGCCCAGGCCCTGCGGCTTCAGGCCTCGCGGGCGTGGTTGCGGGTGTGGCGCGGCAGCTCGATCACCAGGTCGGTGTCGCGCACCTTCACGCAACAGGCCAGGCGCGACTGGGCGTCCAGGCCCCAGGCGTTGTCGAGCTGGTCGTTTTCCTCATCGTCGGGCGGCGCCAGCGAATCGGCACCACGGCGCACATGCACGTGGCAGGTGGCGCAGGCCGCCACCATCTCGCAGGCGTGCTCGATGGCAATGCCGGCCTCCAGCAGGCCACGGCACAGCATCGCACCACGGCGCATGTCCAGCGTGCGGCCCTCGGGGCACAGGTCGGGGTGGGGCAGCAGGGTGATCTGGGGCATGGCGGGCCCCCCTCAGCTCAGGCTGTCGATCAGCTGGCCCGACAGGGCGCGCTGGATCGAGGCGTTCATGCGCCGGGCCGCAAATTCGCCGGTCTCTTGCGACAAGGCCTCGCTGGCCTCGCGCAGGCGATCCAGCGGGGCCTCGGTCTCCAGGTGATCGGCCAGTCGGTACAGGGCCTGGCGCACCCGGGCCAGCTCGGCCGCGTTCAGCAAGGCCTGGTCCTGGGCCAGCGCGCCCTCTGTGGCGTCCAGCAGGCGCCGGGCGTCCACCTGGGCTTCGCGCAGCGCGCGCAACTGCATGTCGGCGCGGGCGGCGCCCACCGCGTCCTGCAGCATGGCCGCGATCTGGCTGTCCTGCAGCCCGTACGAGGGCTTGACCTCGACATGGGCCTGCACCCCGCTGGTCTGCTCGCGCGCGCTCACCGACAGCAGGCCATCGGCATCGATCTGGAAGGTCACCTGGATGCGCGCCGCCCCGGCCACCGCCGGCGGGATGCCGCGCAACTCGAAGCGGGCCAGGCTGCGGCACTCGGCCACGCTGTCGCGCTCGCCCTGCACCACGTGCAGGGCCATGGCGGTCTGGCCGTCCTTGAAGGTGGTGAACTCCTGGGCCCGCGCCACCGGCAGGGTGGAGTTGCGCGGGATGATCTTCTCTACCAGGCCGCCCATGGTCTCCAGCCCCAGCGACAGCGGGCACACGTCCAGCAGCAGCCAGGGGTCCTGGCGGCCATTGCCGGCCAGCACGTCGGCCTGCATGGCCGCCCCCAGGGCCACCACCTGATCGGGGTCGATGTCGGCCAGCGGGGCCCGGCCAAAAAAGGCCTGCACCGCGTCGCGCGCCAGTGGCATGCGGGTCGACCCGCCCACCAGCACCACGCCGTCCAGCTCGTCGGCCTTCAGGCCGGCGTCGCGCAGGGCGCGGCGCGAGGCCTGCAGGGTGCGCTCGATCAGCGCCTGGCCCAGCGTGGCAAAGCCGGCCCGCGTCAACTGGGCCTGCAGGGGCGGGGCGCCCTCCAGGGCCAGGCTCATGAGCGCCTCAGGGGCGTCGCTCAGGGCCTCCTTGGCGGCGCGGGCGGCAGCCAGCAGGCCGCGTTGCAGGCCGGGGGCCAGGCTGGCGGGGGCGCTCAAGCCCTGTTGGGTGCAGAACCACTGGGCGATCACGGCGTCGAAGTCGTCGCCGCCCAGGGCCGAATCGCCCCCGGTGGCCAACACCTCGAACACGCCCTGGCTCAGGCGCAGCACCGAGATGTCGAAGGTGCCGCCGCCCAGGTCGTAGATGGCGAAGGTGCCCTCGGCGCGCTTGTCCAGGCCGTAGGCAATGGCGGCCGCCGTGGGCTCGTTGAGCAGGCGCAGCACGTTCAGGCCGGCCAGCCGGGCCGCATCCTTGGTGGCCTGGCGCTGGGCGTCGTCAAAGTACGCCGGCACCGTGATCACCACGCCCGACAGCGGCCCGCCCAGCGTGGCCTCGGCCCGCTCGCGCAGGGCGCCCAGGATGTCGGCCGACACCTGCACCGGCGAACGCTCGCCCGCCGCCGTGGCCAGGCTCACCATGCCGGGGCGGTCCAGGAATTCATAGGGCAGCGAGCTGGCCTCGCGCAGGTCGGCCAGGCGCCGGCCCATGAAGCGCTTGACCGACACCACCGTGTTGCGCGGGTCGCTGGCCTGCAGGGCCTGGGCCTCGTGCCCCACGCAAGGTGTGGCCTCGGCCTGGTAGCGCACCACCGAGGGCAGCAGGTAGCGGCCCTGGGCATCGGCCAGGGCGCGGGGCAGGGCGCTTTGCACGGTCGCAATCAGCGAGTTGGTGGTGCCCAGGTCGATGCCGGCGGCCAGCACGTGCTGATGGGGCGCGGCGCTCTGGCCGGGTTCGGTGATTTGCAACAGGGCCATGGCGCGTGGGCTCCCGCTTCAGACGGCGAAGCTCTCGCCGCAGCCGCAATTGGCGCGTGCGTTCGGGTTGTTGAACTTGAAGCCCTCGTTCAGGCCTTCGCGCACAAAGTCCAGCTCGGTGCCGTCCAGCATGCCCAGGCTGCGCGGGTCCACGATCACGCTCACGCCATGGGCCTCGAAGCAGGTGTCTTCGGGGTTGGCCTGGTCGACGAACTCCAGCGCATAGGCATAGCCCGAGCAGCCGCTGGTCTTCACGGCCAGGCGCAGGCCCAGGCCCGAGCCGCGTTTGTAGAGCGATTTCTGGATGTGGCGGGCGGCCGCCGGGGTCAGGCTGATCATGGGGGCTTCTCCTTCAGACCGAGAACGAACTGCCGCAGCCGCAGGTGGTCTGCGCGTTGGGGTTGTGGATCACGAAGCGCGAGCCTTCCAGCCCTTCTTCGTAGTCCACCCGGGCGCCCATCAGGTACTGCTGGCTCATGGCGTCCACCACCAGGGCCACGCCTTCGGTGACGATGGTGGTGTCGTCTTCGGCCAGCTGGTCGTCAAAGGCAAAGCCGTACTGGAAGCCCGAGCAGCCGCCACCCGTCACATACAGGCGCAGCTTCAGGTCGGGGTTGCCTTCTTCCTCGATCAGCTCGGCCACCTTGGCGGCGGCCTGGTGGGTGAATTCCAGCAGCGAGGGCATCAGGCCGGGCAGGGCGGCCTCTACAGGGGTGGGGCTGGCGTGGGCCATGGCGGTGTTCCTTGGTCGTTGGTTGGGGGAGGGATGGGTCTGGGTTGGGGGGCGGGGGATCGTTCAGCCCTGGCTGGAGCGGCACACGGGCTGCTCGCTCACCACGGCGGCCTGGCCCGCATGGCGGGCGCGGTAGTCGGCCACCGCGGCCTTGATGGCGTCTTCGGCCAGGATGGAGCAGTGGATCTTCACGGGCGGCAGGGCCAGCTCTTCGGCGATCTCGGCGTTCTTGATGTTGAGCGCCTCGTCCAGCGTGCGCCCGCGTACCCATTCGGTGACCAGCGAGCTCGACGCAATCGCCGAGCCGCAGCCATAGGTCTTGAAGCGCGCGTCTTCGATCACGCCGGCCGCGTTCACGCGGATCTGCAGTCGCATCACATCGCCGCAGGCCGGGGCCCCGACCATGCCGGTGCCCACGCCCTCGTCCTCGGCGCTGAAGGCCCCCACATTGCGGGGGTTTTCATAGTGGTCGATCACCTTGTCGCTGTAAGCCATGGGGTACTCCGTGTCGGGTTGGGGGGGGATGAAGAAGGGGCGCTGGCGGCGCGGGGCCGCCTCAGTGCGCCGCCCACTGGATGCTGGACAGGTCGACGCCGGCCTGCACCATGTCCCACAGCGGGCTCATGGCGCGCAGGCGCTCGACCACTTCGGTGACCTGGGCGATGGCAAAGTCGATCTCGGCCTCGGTGGTGAAGCGCCCCAGCGAGAAGCGCACCGAGCTGTGGGCCAGCTCGTCGCTGCGGCCCATGGCGCGCAGCACGTAGCTGGGCTCCAGGCTGGCCGAGGTGCAGGCCGAGCCCGAGGACACGGCCAGGTTCTTCACCCCCATCAGCAGCGACTCGCCCTCCACGTAGTTGAAGCTCACGTTCAGGTACTGGGGGGCACGCTGCTGCGGATGGCCGTTGAGCACCACCGAGTCCATCTTCGACAGGCCGGCCCACAGGCGCTCGCGCAGGGCCTCGATGCGGGCGTTGTCGGCCGCCATGTTCTCGCGCGCCAGCCAGAAGGCCTCGCCCATGCCCACGATCTGGTGCGTGGGCAGCGTGCCCGAGCGCATGCCGCGTTCGTGGCCGCCGCCATGCATCTGCGCATCGATGCGGATGCGGGGCTTGCGCCGCACATACAGCGCGCCAATGCCCTTGGGGCCGTAGATCTTGTGGGCCGACAGCGACATCAGGTCGATGGGCAGCTGCTCCAGGTCGATGGGCACCTTGCCGGCGGCCTGCGCCGCGTCCACATGGAAGATCACGCCGCGGGCGCGGCACATCGCGCCCAGCGTGGCCACGTCCTGGACCACGCCGGTCTCGTTGTTCACGAACATCACCGAGGCCAGCACCGTGTCGGGGCGCAGTGCGGCCTCGAACACGGCGGGGTCGACCAGCCCGCTGTCCAGCACCGGTAGCACCGTCACTTCATAACCCTCGCGCTCCAGGTCGCGCAGGCTGTCGAGCACGGCCTTGTGTTCGGTGGCCAGCGTCACCAGATGGCGCCCGCGCCCCTTGTGGAAGTGCGCTGCGCCCTTGAGCGCCAGGTTGTTGGATTCGGTGGCGCCCGAGGTCCAGACGATCTCGCGCGGATCGGCATTGATCAGCGAGCACACCTGCTCGCGGGCCAGCTCCACCGCCTCTTCGGCGGCCCAGCCGTAGGCATGCGAGCGGCTGGCCGGGTTGCCGTACAGGTTCGTCAGGTAAGGCAGCATCCGGTTCAGCACCCTGCGGTCCACGGGGGTGGTGGCGGCGTAGTCGAGGTAGACCGGCTGGCCCTGGCCGGGCGGGGCTTTGTCTGCACGCGAATCGGTCATGTGGAGCTCCTGCTGTGTGAGTGGGTTGGCAGGGCTGTTTTGCAACTTCGGTGCCACGCGATTTCGTGTCGGCAAGCGTGCTTTTGCGACGCGCTTTGTCGCTTCTTTGTCGTTCCTTTGTTGCATTTGTGAGCGTGCCTGCACCTGCCCGCCGCAGGGCGTGTCGGGTTTGTCGCAATTGAACGGAGGTGGCTGCAGCGGCGGGTGCGGGTGCGCGAATGTCGTGGCGCGCCGGCCCCATGGACAGTGCTTGCGCAACCGAGTCTTTACAAAGCCGTCAGCCTCGCGATAGGTATATTTTTTGCATCTCTGCTCGCGGGTGGCGCTGCGATCCCGGGTGCCTCCCAAAGCTGGTGCAGGTGGTGTCTGAAATGGTGGCTGCCTGGTGTCCCACAAGGACGCTGGCAGCGCAAACCCCGCGATGGCGCACGAGAACGAGGCCCTATGGTGAGCACACACGAATCCGAAGCCCGGCGAGAGCTGCACGCGATCTACGAGGTCAGCAAGACGCTGTCGACCTCGCTCGACATCGCCAAGACCTTTCGCGAAGCCCTCAATTACCTGCTGCACGCGTGTTCGTGGCGCCGCGCCTTTGTGCTGTTGGGCGAGCCCGAGGGGCGCCTGCGCGGCCTGTGCTCGGTGGGGCTCACGCGCGAGGAGCAGCAGCGCCTGCATTTCCAGTCGGGCGAAGGGATCGTGGGGCGGGTGTATGCCAGTGGTGTGCCGGCCGTGGTGCCCGACATCCGCAACGAGCCCCTGTTCCTGAACCGCACCGGCGGCGCCGACCAGTCGCTGGAGAGCTGTGTGGCCATGCTGGTCATGCCCATCCGCGCCGACCGGCGCACCATCGGCGTGGTGTCGGTCGACTGCCTGAATCCCGGGGCGCGCCGGGTGTTTGCCGAAGACCTGCACCTGCTCAAGATGGTGGCCACCATGATGGGCCAGGCCTATCTGCTGCATCGCAGTGTGAGTGCCGCCCACGACTCGCTGCAAAGCGAGGCCCGGCGCATGCACAAGGCCTTGAAGCCCGTGCAGCTCAGCGACCAGGTGGTGGGCTCGTCGCCACCCATGCTGGCGGTGTTCGCCCAGGTCGAGCAGGTGGCGGCGGCCCGCACCACCGTGCTGCTGCGCGGCGAGAGCGGCACCGGCAAGGAGGTGATTGCGCGCGCCATCCACAACCTGTCGCCCCGGCGCAATGAAGCCTTTGTCTGCGTCAACTGCGCCGCCCTGACCGAGTCGCTGCTGGAGAGCGAGCTGTTCGGCCATGAGAAGGGCGCCTTCACGGGCGCCCAGGGTCAGCGCAAGGGGCGTTTTGAGATGGCCCATGGCGGCACCTTGTTTCTGGACGAGATCGGGGACATCTCCGCCTCGTTCCAGGCCAAGCTGCTGCGTGTGCTGCAGGAGCGCGTGTTCGAGCGTGTGGGCGGGGCCTCGCAGGTGAAGGTCGATGTGCGCCTGATCCTGGCCACCAACCGCAATCTGGAGCGCATGGTGCAGGCCGGCGAGTTCCGCGCCGACCTGTACTACCGCATCAACGTCATCAGCATCCAGCTGCCGCCCTTGCGCGAGCGCCGTGGCGACATCCCGGCCATGGCCCAGCACTTTCTGGACCGCTTCAACCGCGAGAACGGGCGCCAGTCCCGCTTTGATGTGTCGGCCGTGCGCGTGCTGTCGAGCTGCTACTGGCCCGGCAATGTGCGCGAGCTGGAGAACTGCGTGGAACGCACGGCCACCATGGCCGGCGATGGCGTGATCACCGACCTGGCCTTTCCGTGCCGTGAAAACCGCTGCCTGACCCAGGTGCTGCACCACATCGAGCGCGAAGACGCCGTGCGCCCGGGCCGCCACGGGGTGATCCCGATCCATGAGGTGCCGCTGGCGCGCGCCGGCCAACCTGCTGAGGCGGGCGCGGTGCTGCCTGCGCCCCCGTCGTTGCCGCCCACGGCGTCGGACGCCTTGCCCGAGGCCACCGGCCACGCGGATCACGAGCACCTCGATGACGATGGGCTGGACGCGGACGACGCGCTGCAAGGCCTGCCCGGCGGCCAGCCCACCCCGGCCAACGCCGACGGCAAGCCCGAGGGCGAGCGCGAACGCCTGATCTGGGCCATGGAGCGCTGTGGCTGGGTGCAGGCCAAGGCGGCGCGGCTGCTCAAGATCTCGCCGCGGCAGATGGGCTATGCCTTGCGCAAGCACGGCATTGAGGTGCGCAAGTTCTGAGTGGGGCAGCCCTGGCCCCTTGTGCGTCCCTTGTGCGTCCCGCGTCCTGTCTTTGTCGCCCCCTTGTCATCCCTGTGTGCGCTTTGTCGCAAGCCTGACAAGCGCCCCGCCTCCCTGTCCGGGCTGTCGCGACACCGACACCAGCCAACACCCTACAAAGAAGACAAGCTGTTGATTTAAAAGAAGTTTTTAGGTGGCATGGATTTGGCTAAAGAAGCCTGAGGCCGCCACTCCAGGTGGCCAGGAAGGATCTCCATGCAATCCGCTTCCCCCGCCAGCAGCACCCCACCCGCCGTCGCCTTTGTGGGCATTGGACAGATCAAACGCCTGGGCGACCCCCTGGACATCCCGGCCCCCTCGGGGGGCTGCAGCACCGAAGGCGGCGAGGGCAAGGCCAGTTGTGGCTCCTCCGGCGGCCCCGACGACATGCCGCCCGAGATCTGGGAGAAGGTCAAGAACCACCCCTGCTACTCCGAAGAGGCGCACCACCACTACGCCCGCATGCACGTGGCTGTGGCCCCGGCCTGCAACATCCAGTGCAATTACTGCAACCGCAAGTACGACTGCAGCAACGAGTCGCGCCCCGGCGTGGTCAGCCAGAAGCTCACCCCCGAGCAGGCCGTGAAGAAGGTGGTCACCGTGGCCAGCGAAATCCCGCAGATGACCGTGCTGGGCATCGCTGGCCCGGGCGACTCGCTGGCCAACCCCAAGAAGACCTTCGACACCTTCCGCATGCTGCAGGAGCAGGCCCCCGACATCAAGCTGTGCCTGTCCACCAACGGCCTGGCCCTGCCGGACCTGGTCGATGAGATCTGCCGCTACAACATCGACCACGTCACCATCACCATCAACATGGTCGACCCCGAGGTGGGGGCCAAGATCTACCCCTGGATCTTCTGGGACCACCGCCGCATCACCGGCATCGAGGCGGCCCGCATCCTGCACGAGCGCCAGATGCTGGGGCTGGAGATGCTGACCGCACGCGGCGTGCTCACCAAGATCAACTCGGTGCTGATCCCCGGCGTGAACGACCAGCACCTGATCGAGGTGAACCGCGAGGTCAAGAAGCGCGGCGCCTTTCTGCACAACATCATGCCCCTGATCTCCGAGGCCGAACACGGCACGGTGTTCGGCCTCACCGGCCAGCGCGGCCCCACCGCGCAAGAGCTCAAGGCCGTGCAGGACGCCTGTGCCGGCGGTGCCAACCTGATGCGGCACTGCCGCCAGTGCCGCGCCGATGCGGTGGGCCTGCTGGGCGAAGACCGCAGCGAAGAGTTCACCCAGGACAAGATCGACCAGATGGAGGTGGTGTACGACCTGGACCGCCGCCGCAGCTACCAGGAGCAGGTCGAGATCGAGCGCCAGGCCCAGCACCAGGCCAAGCAAATGGCCTTGCAGATGGCCTTGGCCGGCGCCAGCGCGCTGCCGGTGGACGACCTGAAGCTGCTTGTGGCGGTGGCCACCCAGGGCGGGGGCCGCGTCAACGAGCACTTCGGCCACGTCACCGAGTTCCAGATCTACGAGGTCTCGGCCCAGCAGACCCTGTTCGTGGGCCACCGCCGGGTCGACCTGTACTGCCAGGGCGGCTACGGCGACGACGAGCAACTGCCTTCGGTGGTGCGCGCCATCAACGACTGCCATGCCGTGCTGGTGTCCAAGATCGGTGCCTGCCCGCGCGATGAGCTGTCGGCCGCCGGCATCGAGCCGGTGGATGCCTATGCGGGCGAGTTCATCGAGAAGGCCGTGCTCGAGTGGTTCAACGACTACCGCAGCCGCGTGGCCAGCGGCGCCCTGGTGCACCAGCACCGCGGCGACGCCCAGATCCGCCAGGGCGCCTTCACCGGCGCGCAGCAGGCGGCCTGAGGCCCGCCGGCCTCCCTGTGGCCCTCCCTGGCCCCCGCTTTTTCAACCCCACTTTCATCCAAGCAAAGGAGCGTCATCATGGCTTTGAAGATCATCGGTTCCACCTGCACCGGCTGCTCGGCCTGCGAGCCTGAATGCCCCAACGTCGCGATCCGCGAAAAAGGCGGCACCTATGTCATCGACCCCAAGAAGTGCACCGAATGCGAAGGGCAGTTCGACTCGCCCCAGTGCGTGGCCGTGTGCCCCGTCGACGGCTGCATCGTGAAGGCCTGACATGCTGCCCAACATTCAAATCACCGCCGCTGCCGACAAATTCATGCGGCGCATCGTCCGCTTCTCGGGCCTGCCCGAGGGCGCAGGTTTCAGGCTGCTGGTCAGCGAAGGCGGCTGCTCGGGCTACAACGCCGAGTTCAGCGCCGAGCCGGCCCCGCGTGAAGGCGAGCAGACCCTGGAACACCAGGGCCTGAAGATCTTCCTGCCGGCCGAAAGCCGCCTGCTGCTCGATGGCGTGACCATGGACTTTGCCGACACCCCGACCAAGTCCGGCCTCACCTTCGTCAACCCCAAGCAGTCGGCCTGTGCCTGCAGCAGCAGTGTCGAGGCCGCGCCCCCGGGCGTGGCGCGCATCGAGATCGGCTCCATCAGCCGCGGCCGCCCGGCCAGCCTGCTGTCCTGACGCAGGGCCCACGCCATGAGCTTCGCCCCCCTGGCTTTCGACGAACAGGCGCTGGCGGCCTTTGCCGACAGCGTGGTGGGCGCCGGCCTGGGGCCCGAAGCCCTGGCCTTGATCGAACAGGCGGGCCAGCTGCGTGAGAAACCCGAGGCGGCCCTGCGCTGCCTGCAACAGGCCCGGCAGCTGGCCCCGCGCCACCCGGTGCCGGTGATTGCCGTGTACCGCTTTCATTTTTATGCACACGAGCTGGCCCTGGCCCGTGCCGCCGGCGAAGACGCCCTGGCCATGGCGCGCCACGCGCTGGGCCCGGACTTTGGCGATGTGCCGCCCAGCGACGAGGCCACCCGCCACGACGCTGCGGTGCGCTTCTACCTCTTCACCCTCAAGGGCCTGGCCTACCTCAACCTGCGCCTGGGCGACTGGCCCCAGGCCTGGCTGATGCTGGGTGAGCTGCGCCGGCTGGACCCGGCAGACCATGTCGGTGGCTCGCTGCTGCTGCAGGTGCTGGAGCGCCGCGAGGCCGGCGAAGACCCCGACACCCCGCTGTGGCAAGAGGGCGACCCGGTGCGCGGCTGGAGGCCCCGCTCATGAGCACCGCTGACGCCGCTGAATCGACAGAAGCCGCTGACGTCTCTGACGTGGATATCCCGCTGCGGCACTGGTCAGGTGCTGCTCTGGACTGCGGCACCTGCGCGCAGCGCGATCTGCTGCAGCGCCCACCCGGCCAGGGCTGCCAACCCGGCCTCGCCTGCCTGCACGATGCCTACGCCCGGCGCATCAGCCGCTTTCTGAGCTGGCACCCCGGGCTGGCCGACGCCCAGTTGCAGCACCCGTATTTCGAGGTGCGTGCGATCGCCGTGCGCCACGCCAGCGTGTTCCGCCTGCCGGCCCTGCTGCGCGACCCCGATGAGACCGTGCGCATGCAGGTGGTGCAAAGGCTGCCGATCGCCCAACTGCTGGCCCACCTGCCCATGCTGGCGCAGGACCCGCACCGCGAGGTGCGCCTGCGCGTGGCCCAGCGCATCGATCCGGCCCAACTGGGCCCGTTGCTGCGCGACCCCGACTATGGCGTGCGCGAATGCGTGGCAGCCCGCCTGCCACTGCCCCTGCTGAGCGCGTTGGCCCACGACCCCGACCGGGCGGTGCGCCTGCGCGTGGCGCAGCGGCTGGAGATGCCCGCGCTGCTGGCCCTGGCCGACGACCCCGAAGGCGAGGTGCGCCGCGCCGTGGCCCAGCGCCTGCCCACCGCCTTGCTGCCCCGGCTGCTGGGCGACCCCGACTGGCGCGTGCGCTGGGAGGTGGCCCAGCGTGCCGCCCCCGCCGCCCTCAGCCCCTTGCTGAACGACGACGACCCCGAGGTGCGCGCGGCCGCCCGCCAGCGCCTGCCTCTGGCCCCGGCCCCCCAGGCTGGCCCCTCCACCCACGGGAGCAACGCCCATGGCTGACATCAACCGTGACGATGACCTGATCGAGATCGCCTCGCCCCCGCGCTTCGGCTTTGGCGAGCGGGTGGTGGCCCGCTCGGTGGTGCGCAACGACGGCACCTACAACGGCCTGGACATCGGCGCCGTGCTGGTGCAGCGCGGCGAGATCGGCTACGTCACCCAGATCAACACCTTTTTGCAGCAGTTCTACATCTACGCCGTCGATTTTGTCGACTCGGGCCACCGGGTCGGCATGCGGGCCAAGGAACTGTGCACCCTGGACCACCTGCCCGACGAGGTGCTGCAGCAACTGGGCGACAAGGCCCAGGCGCTGAACCACCTGGGCCTGCCACCCGCCCCCAAGGAGGACCTGCCATGACCACCCCCCCGCTGCCGATCGAAGCCCGCAGCGCCGTTTACGCCTGGGGCCAGCGCGTGATTGCGCTGGACGACCTGGTCAACGACGGCAGCCACCCCGAGTGCGCCCCCGATGCCCTGCTGGCGCCGCGCGGCAGCGTGGGCGAGGTGGTCAACATCGGACACGCCGTCGAGCTCAACGAGCCCGTCTACCTGGTGCAGTTTGCCCATGCCGTGGTGGGCTGCCTGGAGGTCGAACTGGCCCCGGCCCCGGCCGGCGTGCTGCCCGAGACCGACGAGGTGCCGGCATGACCGGGCGTTGCGTGGGCGGCGCCCAGGTGCGCCCCCTGCGGCCGCTGCGGCAGACGCAGCGCGCCCTTCAGGCGCGTCGACGTGAGATGCCCTCGGGCATGGCCGCCCAGCCCGCCACCCCGGCAGGCAGCCGCGTGATGGACCTGCTGATCCGCCAGGTGCAGCGTGTGCTGGGCGAGCGCAGCCGCTACCGCTACGTGAAGCCACGGGTACTGCGCGAAGGCGAGGGCGTGCGCATCGAAAGCCCCTGCTGCTCACGCAACATCGACCGCAGCGGCGGCGTGATCGACATCGCCTTGCTGCAGCCCGGCACCTCGCGAGGGGGCCGGGGCTGGACCCTGTATGCCCGCGACCACACCGCCGGCTGCTGGGCCGCGCAGGCCGAAGACGAGGCGCTGCAACCCCTGCTGGCGCTGCTGTGCCAGGACCCGCAGCGGGTCTTCTGGCCCTGAGCGCACCCGCCACCCCCGCCTGAGCCGCAGCAACCATGATCTACCTCGACCACAACGCCACCACCGCGCCCAGCCACGCCGTGTTGCAGGCCATGGCCCAGGCCATGGCGCAGCACTGGGCCAATGCCTCGTCGCAACACGCGCCAGGGCAAGAGGCGCGCCGCTGCCTGGCCCAGGCGCGGCAGCAGGCGGCCCAGGCCCTGGGCTGCAAGCCGGCCGAGCTGGTGTTCACCAGCGGCGCGACCGAGTCCAACCAGCTGGCCGTGCGCGGCCTGCTGGCCGGCGCGCCGGTGGGGCGCCGGCGCGTGCTGTTCAGCCAGGTGGAGCACAGCGCCCACCTGGCCCTGGCGCGCAGCCTGGCGGCCCAGGGGGTGTCGGTGGGCTGGCTGCCGGTGCGGCCCGACGGGGCACTCGACCTGCGGGCCGCCACTGAGCTGATCAACCCCGAGGTGGCCCTGGTGTCGCTCATGGCCGCCAACAACGAGACCGGCGTGCTGATGCCGCTGGCCGAGGTGGCCGCCCTGACGCGCCAGGCCGGCGCGCTGCTGCACACCGACGCCACGCAGTGGCTGGGCAAGCTGCCCTTCCGGTTTGACGACTGCGCGGCCGACGCGGTCAGCTTCTCGGCCCACAAGTTCCATGGCCCCAAGGGCGTGGGCGGCCTGCTGCTGCGCCAGGGCCTGGCCTTCCATTCGCCCGTGCCGGGCAGCCAGGAGCGCGGGCGCCGCGGCGGCACCGAGAACCTGCCCGCCATCGTGGGCCTGGCCACGGCCCTGAGCCAGCTGGGCGATGCGGGGGCGGTGAACGCCGAAGCCCGCCGCCAGGCCACCCTGCGCGATGCGCTGGAGCAGGGCCTGGCCCAGGCCCTGCCCGAGCTGCAGGTGTGGGGCCAGGGCCAGGCCCGGCTGCCGGGCACCAGCTACCTGCGTGTGGGCCTGCTGGCGGCCGATACGGTGCTGCAACGCCTGGCCCGCCTCGGTGTGGCGGCCTCGTCGGGCGCTGCCTGCTCTTCGGGCGGCAGCCAGCCTTCGCATGTGCTGTCGGCCATGGGCGTGCCGCGCGAGCAGGCGCTGGCGGCCGTGCGCCTGTCGCTGGGCCGCGACAGCACGGCCGACGACGTGAACGCCGTGCTGCAAGGCCTGCCGGCCCTGCTGGCGCCGCTGCTGCACGAAGCCCAGGCCTGCCACTGAAGGCCACGACAGCGCTCACCCCCTTCCCTTAACCCCGAACCCAACGAGAGGCCCCCCATGAAAGTCATGATCCGAAAAGACAGCAAAGGCCAGCTCAGTGCCTATGTGCCCAAGAAGGACCTGGAGGAGCCCATCGTCTCCATGGTCGAGCCCGGCATGTGGGGGGGCCTGGTCACCCTGGGCAATGGCTGGCAGCTTGACTTGCCGGCCATGGCGCCCGACACGCCACTGCCCATCACCGTCGAGGCCCGCCGCATCGCGGCCGCCGAGTGATCTTCAGCTGATCACCGGCTGAATCCGTCCTGATCCCCCGCCACCCCAGGAGCCCCCCATGAGCCTGATGCCCGAACACCTGCACGAAGCCAGCCAGCTGGTGGGTGCCGCCTCCAGCCTGCGCGATGCCGCCGCGCTGTGGCGCGCCCACCACCCCGAAATCCGCGCCTTGGTGGTGGACGCCTTCGACATGCGCGACGAGGCCCCCACGCTGATCCTGGGCGCCCGCCGCGTCTACCTGGCCGCCAGCGACGGCCATTGCTGGCAGATCACGCAGGAGCCGGCCCAGGCCTCGGCGCTGATCCTGACCGAGGTCTGAGCATGCAGACCGACACCATCGCCCTGTTCGAGCCCGAGGCCGGCCCGCAGGAGAGCGCGCTGATCCAGGCCGTGCTCGATTCGGGCCGCTGGAGCGACGGCCCCATGCTGGAAGCCTTTGAGCAGGCCTTTGCCGGCTGGGTGGGCCGTGCCTATGCCGTGGGCGTGGCCAGCGGCACCCTGGGCACCTGGATGGCCCTGCGCGCCCTGGGCATCGGGCCGGGCGACGAGGTGGTGTGCGCGGCCCACACCTGGCACCAGGTGGCCCAGGCCATCACGCTGTGCGGGGCCACCCCGGTGTTTGCCGACATCGACTACTGGAGCGGCTGCCTGAGCGCCGACAAGGCCGCGCTGCGCATCGGCCCGCGCACCCGGGCCCTGCTGGCCGGCAACACCAATGGCCACCCGGCTGCCTGGGGGCCGCTGCGGGCCCTGGCCCAGGCCCACGGCCTGGCGCTGATCGAAGACAGCACCGAGGCGCTGGGCTCGCGCTACGGCGGCCAGACCGTGGGCAGCTTTGGCGACCTGGCGGTGTTCGATTTCTCCTCACCGCTGGCCCTGTGCACGGGCGAGGGCGGCATGGTGGTGACCGACGACGAGCAACTGGCCCATGAGCTGCGCTACCTGCGCCAGCGCCGGCTGAGCGACCGGCATTCGGTGTCGGTGGGCTCGCGCGTGCCCCTGCAGGCCGGCCTCAGCGAGCTGAGTGCCGCCCTGGGCCTGGCCCAGCTGGCGTCGCTGGACGAGCGCCTGCTGCAGCGCAAGCAGGTCGAGACCTGGTACCACGAGCAGATGCAGAGCTTTGAAGGCATCAAGCCCCCTTACCTGGGCGAGGATGTGGACGAGGTGCACTGGATGCTCTACGTGGTGCACCTGGGCAAGCGCTTCACCGCCAGCGCCCGCACCCAGATGATCGACGACCTGCGCGCCTGCGGCATCGAGAGCGCGGCCTACAGCCACCCCTTGCACCAGCAGTTCTTCTACATGAACGCCGGCGACACCATCGGCCGCAAGCGCGGCCTGCTGCCCGATACCGAGCGCATCGGTGACCGCGCCCTGGCCCTGCCGCTGCATGGCGGCCTGGGGCCGGAGCACATCCAGTACATCGTCAAGACCCTCAAGGACACCGCCACCAATGTCGGTGCCGGGGCCGCCATCTACCTGTGAAAGCCGCCCATGAACACACCTCTGATGGCCACCCTGGCCGAGCAACTTGACAAGGGCCTGATCGTGCCCTACCTCGGCCCGGGCATGTTGGCCCTGTGCCCCGAGGCCCCGGTGCCGGCCACGCCGCTGGCACTGGCCGAACTGATGACCTCGCAGGTCAGCGTGCCGCACAAGATCCGCAAGCGGCTGACGCAGGCGGCGCAGTTCATCGAGAACTTCAAGCACCGCAAATCAGTGGTGCACCTGATGAACCAGGCCTTTGCCGCGCCCACCACGCCCTCGGCCCTGCACCTGGCCCTGGCGCGCAGCAATGCCGGCCTGCTGGTCGATGCCTGGTACGACGACACCCTGGCCACCGCACTGGCCCAGGTGCGGCCCGAGGGCGGATGGCTGCAGCTGCAGGGCCTGTCGCAATCGGAACATTTCGGCCACTGGACGGGCGCCTATGCCGCCAACGGCGAGTTCCTGCCCCAGGCCCCGGGCGGCGCGCAGCCCATTCTCTACAAGCCCATCGGGGCCCACGCGCCGGCCGGCAACTACCTGGTGTCTGACAGCGACTATGTCGAGGTGTTGACCGAGATCGACATCCAGACCCCTATCCCGGCGGCCGTGCAGGCCTGGCGCAGCGGGCGGCATTTTCTGTTTCTGGGCTGCCGCTTCGACGACCAGCTTACACGCAGCTTTGCGCGCCAGATCATGAAGCGCTCCAGCGCCCAGCACTGGGCCGTGCTGCCCGACGAACCCACGCGCATGGAGGCGCGCTTTCTGCAGGAGCAGGGCATCACCCGCATCGCCCAGCCGTTGGCCAGCTTTGCCGCCGGCCTGGTGGAGGCCCTGCAGGACACCGCCACCGCCTGAGTGCCTGGCCCACCGTTGCCTCGTCACCCCTTTCCTCAACCAGAACCAGCCTTGAGCTGAGTACCACCATGACTGCACTGACCGTCCTGCCCTCGGGCAAAACCTACGAAGCCACTGCCGGCAGCACCCTGCTGCAGGCCCTGCTTGCCGTTGGCGAGGTGATCGCCAGCAAATGCGATGGGCAGGCCAAATGTGGCGCCTGCCATGTGTTCATCCAGGAAGGGCGCAAGGGCCTGTCCAAGATCCAGAAGCTCGAGAACGAGAAGCTCGACGCGCTGGTAGGCGTCAGCTCCAAGTCGCGCCTGGCCTGCCAGGTGGTGCTGGGCACCGAGCCTGCCACCGTCGAACTGCTCAGCTTCGTCTGAGGCGGCCGGTGAGCGGCCCCGGCCCGGCCAAGCCGGGCGCCAACTCGCAGTCTCCTTCCACCCCTGGGCCTTCCACCCCGGACGAGATCGATCTCTCAGGCCCTTCGCCCTGGGCCACCGGGGCCTTGCTGGGCCTGATCGAGCAGGCCGCCCAGGGCGTGTTGGTGCTGTGTGAAGGCCTGACCCGCGATGAGCTGCTGGGCTCGCGCCTGACCCGCACAGAAGTGTTACGCCAGTTGAGCACTTTGACCCTGTCGGCCACCCAGCTGGACGCGGCCGTTCAGGCCGCCATGCCCGAGCTGGACTGGGCCGGCTGGGCCGCCCTGGCTCCACGCCTGCGCGCCCCCGCCGGCCCCGCGCTGGACGAGGCGCTGTGGTTCGCCGTCGAATCGCTGGTGCCCGCCACCTTGCTGTGGCTGCGCTTCTACCGCCAACAACAGCCGCGGTGGTTTCGCATTGGGTTGTGAGGGGCCAGGCTGAGACCTGGCCTCAACCCAGCTTGCCGCGCTCAGCCTTCGAGAAGTTGCTCAGATGCCCTTCGCGTGCGGCCTGGCGGCGGGCCGAGGCGATGATGGCCTTGCTCTGGCCTGGGGGCACCGGGGCGCTGATCTGGCGCTCCAGGGCGCTGCTGCCGCATTGGGGGCAGGCGGGGGTGCTGCCGGCGCGCACCAGGGCTTCAAAACGGTGGCCGCAGGCGGGGCAGTGGTAGTCGTAAAGAGGCATGGCGAGGGTCCTTGTGTGGTGGGGGCATCAGGCGGCGAGCGGCGGCGGACTGGCGCAGCGGCCGGCCTCGGGGTCCGGTGGGGTGGTCGATGCGGTGTGAGGGTGCGTATGAGCGTGTGCATGGGCATGGGCATGGGCATGGGCACAGCCCTCCAGCCCGGTGCTCCCCGGCAGCGTGGCCAGGCTGGGGCCCAGGCCCACCCAGGCGTGCACGGCCTCCGTCACAAAGCCCAGGTGGTGTCGGGTGCCGCACTGCATCAGCGGGCGGCGTATCAGCAGGGGTTCGGCCAGCAGGCAGGCCAGGGCCTGATCGGCGCTCAGGGTGTCGGGGTCGAGCAGGCCCTGGCGGATGCGGGGCGCTGCGCGGTTGAACCAACTGGGCACGGGCTGGCCTTGCAGAAAGGGCAGCAGGGTGTCGGGGGTCCAGGCGGTGTGCAGCAGGTCGCGCACCTCCAGGGTGTGGCCGGCAGCGCGCAGCGCGGCCTTCTGCCGGGCGTTGCCGCCG
Organism: Curvibacter gracilis ATCC BAA-807; assembly: GCF_000518645.1. Classification (GTDB taxonomy): domain Bacteria; phylum Pseudomonadota; class Gammaproteobacteria; order Burkholderiales; family Burkholderiaceae_C; genus Curvibacter; species Curvibacter gracilis. The sequence goes on from NZ_JADZ01000010.1 coordinate 46,997, forward strand.
CAGCCGGGCTTTTCGTAGAAGACGATGTGGCTCATGCGGGCTCCTCCGGGGGCAGGGGGTGGGCCTGGGCCCAGGCCGCGTGGCCGCCGACCAGGTCGCACACGTCCACATAGCCGAAGTCGGCAAACATCTGGGCCCAGGTCTGGCTGGCGTGGCCGTGGTGGCAGTAGATCAGGATGGGGCGCTTGCGATCGGTCTGCAGCAGCAGCGCGTCCTGGTTGTGCGGGCCCAGGCGCACCGAGCCGGCCCAGCCATCGCGCTGGTGGCTGCCCGGGTCGCGTGCATCCAGCACCAGGGCGTGGGGCCGGCTGGCGCACCAGCGCTCCAGCTCGGCCAGCGTGAGCCGGCGGAAGAGGCGGGGGCCGCGCATGGCGCCGTCGCTCAGACCGGGCGGTTCTCGTTGGGGTTGCGCACCGGCCCCATCAGGCTCAGGCCTTCGGCGTAGGTGATGGTGTCAAAGGTCACGTCGTACTTGAGCGCCGCATCGGCCACGGCGTCGAGCTTGCCGGCCGTGTCCTTTTTCTTGAGCTCGCTCTTCTCGAGGTACAGCAGGTCGAGCAGCTCGTTGTAGACGGTCGACTCGTCGATGGGCAGCACATAGAACAGCGCGCCACGGTAGGGCACCTGGTACTTCTTCGACAGGTCGATGTTGTTGCAGAACAAGAAGTACTTGCCGCCTGCGCTCAGGCTGTCGCCCAGCACCTCGGCCACGTCCTTCAGGTGCTCGAAGCTCAGCAGGTAGCCGGCAAAGAAGGGCAGGTGGGCCTCCCCCACCTGGGCCACGGCCATCACCTGGTCGCAGGTCAGTTCGGGGGGGCGGGCCTCGTCGGCCAGCTTGGCGGCAAAGCGCAGCGCCAGCTCGCCCCGGAAGCCGACCCGCCCGGGCTTGGCCGTGGGCGCCTTGAGCACGGGGTTCAGCAGTCGGCCATCGGCATCGAGCGGGCCCAGGGCCGTGTCTTCAATGGGTTTGCGCACCAGGGTTTCAGTCATGGTCAGTCCTTGGAAGGGTGGAGGAAACAGAGGGGCCGGCCGCGCGGTTGCGCAGGTGGTCGGCGGTCTTGGAGAAGGCCTGCATCAGCGCTTGGCGCAGGCCAGGGGGAACCTCGGTGGCGAGCAGGGCGGCCTGCATGCAGTTCAGCCAGGCATCGCGCTCGGCGTCGCCAATGGCAAAGGGCTGGTGGCGCATGCGCAGGCGCGGGTGGCCGCGCTGTGCGCTGTAGTCACGCGGCCCACCCAGCCATTCACACAGGTAGCTCACCAGCACGGCCTTCACCGGGCCCAGGTCGGCGGGGTGCATGGCGCGAATCACCTGCGCCTCGGGGCGCTGGTCCATCTGCGCATAGAAGGCCTCGACCAGGGCCTGCACCCGGGCCAGGCCGCCCAGCTGTTGGTAGTGCGATACCTGGGCTGACACCGGCGCGCCCACGGGCCGCGATGGGGGGCCCAACGGGGGGGCTGACTCGGCAGGGGCCGTGGGGTGGGGCAGCGTGCTCATGCCCTTCTTTCTGCAATGACCGTACCAGGCCAGGCGCGCGCGTGGGCGGCCACCAAACGCGACAAAACAGCCCTTGGTGGGCGCCTGCCTCAGCGGTGTGGGGATGGCCGGGCCCGGTTTGTCGCAAACGGAACAAAGCGTTGCAGCAGGCCGGACAAAGCGCCCGCCAAGCCCGCCACAAGCCGACATGTTGGTGTCGTTTTGTCGTAAACAGCGCGCTGATCGGGCTGGAACACCGTGATTTCGGCATGGCACAGAAGGTGCAAAGAACCAGTGCGCGGACACAAGTCCGGCCCAACGTGACCCGATAGAAGAAGACCAACAGGCACGCCAGGCTGACATGGTCGCGAGTTCGCTACCTTGGTTCTCAACCCTTCCTGAATGGAGTACTGCAATGTCTAAACTTCGGCAAATCGCCTTCTACGGCAAAGGCGGCATCGGCAAATCCACCACCTCCCAGAACACGCTGGCCGCGCTGACCGAACTCGGTCAGAAGATCCTCATCGTCGGCTGCGACCCCAAGGCCGACTCGACCCGCCTGATCCTGCACGCCAAGGCCCAGGACACCATCCTGTCACTGGCGGCCGAAGCCGGCTCGGTGGAGGACCTGGAGCTCGAGGACGTGATGAAGATCGGCTACAAGGACATCCGTTGCGTCGAATCCGGTGGCCCGGAGCCCGGAGTGGGCTGCGCCGGCCGCGGCGTGATCACCTCGATCAACTTCCTTGAAGAAAACGGCGCCTACGACGGTGTCGACTACGTCTCTTACGACGTGCTGGGCGACGTGGTGTGCGGCGGCTTCGCCATGCCCATCCGCGAGAACAAGGCGCAAGAGATCTACATCGTCATGTCGGGCGAGATGATGGCCATGTACGCGGCCAACAACATCTCCAAGGGCATTCTGAAGTACGCCAATTCGGGCGGTGTGCGCCTGGGTGGCCTGGTTTGCAACGAGCGCCAGACCGACAAGGAACTGGAGCTGGCCGAATCGCTGGCCAAGATGCTGGGCTCGCGCCTGATCCACTTCGTGCCGCGCGACAACATCGTGCAGCACGCCGAGCTGCGCCGCATGACCGTGATCGAGTACGCCCCGGACTCCAAGCAGGCCGACGAGTACCGCCAACTGGCCACCAAGGTGCACAACAACGCTGGCAACGGCACCATCCCCACCCCCATCACCATGGACCAGCTGGAAGACCTGCTGATGGAGCACGGGATCATGAAGCAGATCGACGAGTCGCAAGTCGGCAAGTCGGCCGTGGCCGCCTGAAGGGCCCCCGGGTGCGGGGCGCAGGGCCCCACCTCACGAGGGCCTGCCCCCGCGCCCGACTCTCACTGACAACTATCTAACCGGAGCTCTCCATGACCGCCACCGTTGAAGAACGCAAGGCCGCGAACAAGGCCCTGATCGATGAAGTGCTGAAGGCCTACCCTGAGAAGATGGCCAAGCGGCGCGCCAAGCACCTGGGCACCTTCGAGGACGGCAAGCCCGATTGCGGGGTCAAGTCCAACATCAAATCCTTGCCCGGCGTCATGACGATCCGGGGTTGTGCCTACGCGGGCTCCAAGGGCGTGGTGTGGGGCCCCATCAAGGACATGGTCCACATCAGCCACGGCCCGGTGGGCTGCGGCCAGTACTCGTGGGCTGCGCGCCGCAACTATTACATCGGCACCACCGGCATCGACACCTTCGTGACGATGCAGTTCACCTCGGACTTCCAGGAAAAAGACATCGTCTTCGGCGGTGACAAGAAGCTCGACAAGATCATTGACGAGATCCAGGAACTGTTCCCGCTCAACAAGGGCATCTCGATCCAGTCCGAGTGCCCGATCGGCCTGATCGGCGACGACATCGAAGCCGTCTCCAAGAAGAAGGCCAAGCAGTACGAAGGCCACACCATCGTGCCGGTGCGCTGCGAAGGCTTTCGCGGCGTGAGCCAGTCGCTGGGCCACCACCTGGCCAACGACGCGATCCGCGACTGGGTGTTCGACAAGGTCGACCCCAACAAGCGCCCCGACTTTGTCTCCACCCCTTACGACGTGGCCATCATCGGCGACTACAACATCGGTGGTGACGCCTGGGCCAGCCGCATTCTGCTCGAAGAGATGGGCCTGCGCGTGATCGCGCAATGGTCGGGCGACGGCACCATCGCCGAGCTGGAGAACACCCCCAAGGCCAAGCTCAACGTGCTGCACTGCTACCGCTCGATGAACTACATCAGCCGCCACATGGAAGAAAAGTACGGCATCCCATGGGTGGAGTACAACTTCTTCGGCCCCTCGATGATCGAGAAGAGCCTGCGCGAGATTGCCAGCCACTTCGACGACACCATCAAGGCCAATGCCGAGAAGCTGATCGCCCGCTACCGCCCCCTGATGGACGCGGTGATCGCCAAGTACAAGCCCCGCCTGGAAGGCAAGAAGGTCATGCTGTTCGTGGGTGGCCTGCGCCCGCGCCACGTGATCGGCGCCTACGAAGACCTGGGCATGGAAGTGGTGGGCACGGGCTACGAGTTCGGCCACAACGACGACTACCAGCGCACCACCCACTACGTGAAAGACGGCACGCTGATCTATGACGACGTGACCGGCTACGAGTTCGAGAAGTTCGTCGAACAGGTCAAGCCCGACCTGGTCGGCTCGGGCATCAAGGAAAAGTACGTGTTCCAGAAAATGGGCGTGCCCTTCCGCCAGATGCACAGCTGGGACTACTCGGGCCCGTACCACGGCTATGACGGCTTCGCGATCTTTGCGCGCGACATGGACATGGCCATCTCCAGCCCGATCTGGGGCCTGACCCAGGCGCCCTGGAAAAAGGCCGCCTGATCCCATCAGCCACCGCCGGCCACTGCCAGCCTCGCCAGCGCCCCGGGTGCCCCGCGCCCGGGGCCCCCTGAACCCCCTCTCGTTTACCGGAGCCCGTCATGCCCCAATCCGCCGACAAGATCCTCGACCACGAATTGCTGTTCCGTGAGCCCGAGTACCAGGAAATCTTCCGAAGCAAGAAAGAGAACTTCGAGTTCAACCACTCCGACGACACCGTCAAGCAGGTCATCGAGTGGACCAAGACCGAAGACTACAAGCAAAAGAACTTTGCCCGCGACTCACTCACCGTGAACCCGGCCAAGGCCTGCCAGCCGCTGGGCGCCGTGTACGTGGCCAACGGCTTTCACAAGACCCTGAGCTTTGTGCACGGCAGCCAGGGCTGCGTGGCCTACTACCGGTCGCACTTCTCGCGCCACTTCAAGGAGCCCACCTCGTGCGTGAGCTCGTCGATGACCGAAGACGCCGCCGTCTTCGGGGGCCTGAACAACATGATCGATGGCCTGGCCAACGCCTACAACCTGTACAAGCCCGAGATGATTGCGGTGTCCACCACCTGCATGGCCGAGGTGATCGGCGATGACCTGGACGCCTTCATCAAGAACAGCAAGCAAAAGGGCAGCGTGCCCGAGGCCTACGACGTGCCTTTTGCCCACACCCCGGCCTTTGTGGGCAGCCACATCACCGGCTACGACAACGCCTTGCTGGGCATCCTCAAGCACTTCTGGGATGGCAAGGCCGGCACCACCGCGCCGCTGACCCGCGTGCCCGACGAGAGCATCAACTTCATTGGCGGCTTTGATGGCTTTGTGGTCGGCAACATGAAAGAGATCCGCCGCATCTTCAGCCTGTTCGGCGTGCAGGTGAACGTGCTGTGCGACCCCTCGGGCAACTGGAACACCCCCACCGATGGCGAGTTCCGCATGTACGAAGGCGGCACCACCAAGGAAGAGGTGGAGCGCGCCCTGCATGCCAAGGCCACCATCGTGTTCCAGGAATTCTGCTGCGAGAAGACCACCAAGTTCATCAAGGAACATGGCCAGGAAGTGGTGGTGCTGAACGCCCCCGTGGGCGTGGCCGGCACCGATGCCTTCCTGCTGGCCATCTCGCGCCTCACGGGCAAGCCCGTGCCGGCCGAGCTGGAACTGGAGCGCGGCCAACTGGTCGACGCCATGGCCGACAGCCAGGCCCACCTGCACGGCAAGCGCTACGCTTTGTACGGCGACCCCGACCAGATGCTGGGCTACACCCAGTTCCTGCTGGAGCTGGGCGCCGAGCCGGCCCATGTGGTGGCCACCAACGGTAACGAAGAGTGGGCAAGCCGGGTGCAGGCCTTGTTCGACGCCTCACCCTACGGCGCCGGCTGCAAGGTCTACCCCAAGCGCGATCTGTGGCACCTGCGCTCGCTGTTGTTCACTGAGCCGGTGGATTTTCTGATCGGCAACACCTACGGCAAGTACCTGGAGCGCGACACCGGTACCCCGCTGGTGCGCATGGTGTTCCCGATCTTTGACCGCCACCACTACCACCGCTACCCCACCTGGGGCTATGACGGCGGCCTGCGCGTGCTGGTCACCCTGCTCGACGAGTTCTTTGAAACCCTGGATGCCAACACCAACGTGGCCTCCAAGACCGATTACTCGTTCGACATCATCCGCTGACGTTGACGTTGACGGGCCCAGGTCCTCGGGCCACCCCGGGTGGGTGGCCCGTGCCGACCGGGCCCGGCAGGATCTACCCCGATCTCACCCTGATCCCAACCCCCTGGCCCCGTCGCCCAAGCCCACCGAGGAGGCGCCCTCATGAACCCCCATGTCACCTATGTGAAGACCACCCAGGACGGGCGTCGCGTCGAGGTCATCGGCGGGCAACTGTGCCTGGCCGGTGTGCCCGAGACCACGGTGCTGGTGCCCCTGAGCGAGCACCCCAACCGCCAGGCCATCGCCCGCGTCATGCCCGATGCGGCCTATGTGGCCGGCCGCCTGCCGCTCACCCTCAGCGAGGCCGCCACCGCCCAAGGTGCCCTGACGCAGGAGCAGCGCCAGTTCGACGCCAGCCCCTCGGGCATCAACCAGCGCATCCGGCGGGCCCTGTGGGCCAAGGCCGAGGCCGATGGCGTTGAGTGAAGCGCGCCATGATCTACATCCTGGAGCGCCCCGCCGAGGTACAGGCCGAGGCGGGGACCCTGGTCCCCGCCCGGGCTGAGCCGCACGCCTGGTTTGCCTACGACGAGGCCGACCTGGCCCGCAAGGTGGCCGCCACCGACAGCCTGCAGCCCTGGGAGATCTACGACCGGCAGAGCGCCCGCGAATGGCTGGAACTGCTGGCCGAGCTGCCCCCCGGCCCCGAGGCCGAGGCGCGGTTCCCAGCCCTGTGTGCGCTGGGCCAGCGCCATGGCTACGACACCCCGCTGTACCGTGCCGACCACCTGCTGGGGCGCGGCATGCTGCAGGCTGAGCCCGTGAGCCTGCGCCAGGCGCTGGAGGCCGCGCTGGCCGCCCGCCCGGGCCGCACCACGGTCTATTGGAGCGACGAGCAGGCCCTGCACGCCTTCGAGGGCGGCGACCCGGCCCTGGTGGGGCCTGCGCACTGGCACGCCCGCCGCGCCCTGTACCAGCAGTTGGTGGCACTGGAAGTGCTGGCCGACAACCAATAGGGGCGGGCCATGCTGGCGCTGATGCAACTGGCCATCCTGCAGTCGGGTGGCCGCACCCTGGCCCTGCTGCTGCGTGAGCTGCAGGACGAGGCCGAGCTGTTCGCCAGCCCCAACACCCTGGCCGAGGTGGAGCAGCAACTGCTGATCATGGCCCAGACCCTGTCGCACCTGCCCGAAGCCCTGCAACTGCAGCTGCCCCAGCTCGACTGGCACGGCTGGGGCACCCTGCAGGCCCTGCTGGAGCAGCCCGGCAGCTTACGCCGCGAGGCCGTGTGGTATGCCCTCAATGCCCTGGTGCCCGCCACGCTGGACATGCTGCACCAGCTGCGCCAGCGCCACCCCGTGTGGTTCGACATGAAGCTGTGAGCGCCCCCATGACCGGCACCGGCCAAGACCTGATCCGCCTCTCGCTGGCTGCGGCGCAGACCCAGGCCACCTGCCTGGACGCGCAAGACCTGGCCTGGATGAGCTGCCTGGTGCAGATGAACCGGCTGGAGCAGCTCAGCCCCGAGCAGCGTGGCCAAAGCCTGTGCCGCGCGCTGATGGCGCCGTACCCCCGCGGCTTTTTTGAGGCCCTGCGCGCCTGTGGCGGCCTGAAGCGCTTTCTGCCCGAGCTGGATCTGTTGTTCAGCCAAGCCCTGCCCGACAGTGGCACGGCCGCGGCCGCCCCGAACGCCGGCGAGGTGCAACTGCGGGTGCTGGGTCGGCTGGCCGCCAGCGGCGCCCCGCTGGAGCAGCGCCTGGCCGGGCTGCTGCACCGCATCGGCTGGGCGCCGCCAGCGGGTGGGCAGTGGGGCTACCGGCGCCTGTTGGCCCGCCCGGGGGCTCTGGCCCAAACCGCCCTGGCCGCGCTGTGCGAGCGCATGGACCTGCCCCGGGCCCAGTTGCAACTGTGCCGGCAGCTGATGCAGCACCGCGACCCGCTGCTGCACCTGGCCGACGGCGAGCCCGAGGCCGTGTTGCAACTGTTGCTGGCGCTGGGGCTGCCCCAGCATGTCCATCCGCCTGGTCAACCCCGCCAGCCCGCACCCTTGACGACCCTGCTGCACCTCTGCCAGCTGGAGCACGAGGCCGCCACCGGCCGAGCCGGCGCCCGCTTTGTGCAGGCCCGCTGGTGGCAGCGCATGCAGGCCGCCGTGGCGGCCGTGCCCGCACCTGCGGCGCAGCCCGGCGAACGGCTCAACGCACTGTCCGGTGCAGGGTCCGGTGCACGGCCTGACCCGGCCTGGAACCCGGCCTGGCACCCAGCCTGGCACCAGGCCCAACTGGCCTGCCTGCGCCAACTGCTGCTGCACGAGCTGCCCGTGCAGGCACAGCACCCTCCACCGGGCCCGCCACGACGCTGACACGCCGCCAAGGCCCACCCGCTGCATCAGTTTCACGCATCCCGCCCGACGCACGCGCCCCCAACCCCCAGATTCAACTTTCCCGATTCACGCATCCCGAACCCGCAAAGGCACGCACACACCATGCACACCGACATCGAACGCTTTCTGGCCCATTCCATCCAGTTGGAGAGCGAGGCCGCCCGCCGCTTCGGCGAACTGGCCGACGCCATGCAAAGCGCCGGCAACCGCCCCGTGGCCCGGCTGTTCAGGCGCCTGGCCGACTACTCGCTGCTGCACCTGCAAGACGCCCGGGCCCGCGCCGCCTACCGCCAGTTGCCCGCGCTGAAAGCGGAGGATTTCAGCTGGCCCGGCCTCGAAAGCCCCGAGGCCGCCGCCATCTGGGCCGCCGACCCCCAACTGGGCCCCGAGCAGGCGCTGCAAGTGGCCCTGCAAGCCGAAACCTCGGGCCGCGACTTCTACCAGCAGGTGCTCGACGCCACCACCGACCCCGAAATCCGCTCCCTGGCACGCGAGTTTGTCGACGAAGAAAGCGCCCACGTGCTGGAGCTTCAGCGCTGGGCGGATCTGCAACAGGCAGGGCTGCCGTTGCCGGTGGAAGGGTGAGAAAAAAATAGAAGCAAGCGCTTCGTTTTGCCGTGCTGAACCGCGATCAGTTTCGGTTTCGAAATGGTCGTTTCGATTTTTGGATCGCTGATCCTCACGCCCAGGCTTGATCTCAATGATCGCTTAGATTTTTTTGAAGTGAGTGGGAAGACTCGATAAACTAAGCGACCGCTTCGATGGATGGGCAAGCATGAAACCGTATCGGATCACAAACGTCTCTGACATGGGCCAGGTGGTGCGTGCCGTGCGCAAGACCAGTGGCCTGCGCCAGGACGATCTGGCTGGCAGCGCAGGCGTCAGTCATGTCTACATGCGCGATCTTGAGCGCGGCAAGGCCACTGCACAGATCGGCCTGGCGCTGCAGGTGCTGGCCGAGTTAGGCATTGACCTCGTTCTGGACATTCCAGACGACGCATTTGAGCGCCTGCAACTGGAAAAGGCGCAAGCGGTGCACAGTGCCTCGGAGACAGGGCGTGCTTAGCCTGGTCGGCAAAGGCATCGATCCGGCTTGGCCGGGCAAGGGCAAAGCCCGATGAACAAGCGTGTTCTGCAGGTCCTCATCAACGGCGATCGGGTGGGCACCCTGATCGATGAGGGTAATGTGTGGGGCTTTCAATACGCGAAGCTTTGGCTGACCCAGCCACAGCCCTTTCCGCTGTCCCCCGCCTTGCCTCTGGGGCCAGATTTTCAGCGCGACGGCAGCACGGTGCGCCCCGTGCAATGGTTTTTCGACAACCTTCTGCCCGAAGAGGCATTGCGCGAGGCCATTGGCAACGAAGAAGGGATAGCCGCTGCCGATGCCTTCGGCCTGTTGGAGCGCCTGGGGGCCGAGTCCGCAGGGGCCCTGGTCTTGCAGCCCGAGGGGGCGCCAGAGGCTCCCAAAGGCACCCAGCAACTCACCTACAGCGCGCTGTCCGAGCGTATCCGCAGGCTGCCGGTGAGCACGTTGAACCGGCAGGCCCCCAAGCGCATGTCCCTGGCCGGGGCGCAGCACAAGATGGTGGTCTGCTTCGACCCGGTAACCGGCACCCTCAAGGAGCCCCTGAAAGGGACTCCGTCCAGCCACATTCTCAAGCCCAACTCGACGGCGGTCGGCTACCCGCATTCGGTGGTGAATGAGGTGTTCACGATGCGTCTGGCGGCGCTGCTGGGGCTTCGAGTGCCCCCAGTGTGGCGAGTGTATGTGCCGGAGCCGGTCTACCTCATCGAACGCTTTGACCGTGTGCGTGGCCCGACAGACCTGGAGTTGCTGCGGGTCCATGCCTTGGACGGTAGCCAGGCGCTGAATGAGAGTGGCGTTTACAAGTACAGCAGTGCGACTTTCCAGAAGCTGCTGCAGCTCATCGGACTGTGCCGCAACAAGGCTGTTGCGCGGCTGGAGGTGTTCCGCTGGATCCTGTTCAACACCTTGGTGGGCAACTCGGATTGCCACTTGAAGAACATTTCGTTTCTGATCGACACGGAGGGCATGCGGGTGGCTCCCTTCTACGATCTTTTATGCACTGCGGTCTATCACACGCGCGCACTTGACCACCACAACGCAGTATGGCCCGACGAGGATCTGGCCATGCCAGTGGCCGCCGCCGTGAGATTCGGTGAGGTGACCCAGCCCAAGCTGGTGGAGACTGGCATGCAACTGGGACTGAGCGCAGCCACCGCGCGCCGCGAGGTCTCCAGAATGGTCACGCGGCTGGCGGGTGCCGCAGATGAGTTGATCGATGTGATGGCCGCGGAGTACAAGCGCTTGCCCTTGTTGGCCGGAGCCAGTGCCGAGACACAGGGGGCAGAACTGCATCTGCTGCGCTCCATCCGGCATGTGGTGATCGAGGACATGCTGCGGCTGGTGAAGTGATGGATCAAGGCAGCAGGGCCTGTGATTGTTCTTGCCCATGACACACCGAGAGCACCACCTCCAATCAGGCAGGGGATGCGAACCTGAATGGACCTGGCCCCGCTGGCGCAGCGGTTGTTGCTGGGCGGCACCCCTCAAGTGATCTTGAACACCGTCCGCACCGTCTTGCCGCCGGCCTTGTGCTCATAGGCGGCCCACTGCTTGATGCCTTTGACCAGCACCTCCGAGCTCACGTCGCGCACCACCTTGCCGGCCTTGCGCTGGGCTGTCACCCAGTCCTGGATGTGGGGGTAGAAGGTGCCCTCGGGGCCGCTGGGGATCAGCAGGTGTTTGCCGGCCACTTGGCCGGCGGGGGTCACGGTGAGTTCGGTGGCGGGCATGGCGGCTTGATGGGGGGCGGGAGGTGAGGAGAGGTCGCCATTCTAGGGGCGGCCGCCAGTCGGTCGCCAGTCGGCCGCCTTGTGTCGCAAACCCTTCAATCACTTCAAAAGTGTCATGCCGAGGGCGCCAGCCCGAGGGCGGAGCGGGCTGAGTGTCGCTGGGGCAGGGGGGCTTTGTGCGCTTTGTCGTTGGCACCAAATCTGCAAAGAGGGGCTACCCACCCCACCGCCGTCAGGAGTGCCCCATGTCCGTCTCGCTCAAAGCGAAAATCGCCGAAGTGTTCGAAGAGCCCGGTTGCGACAAGAACCAGGGCAAGAGTGAGAAAGAGCGCAAGAAGGGCTGCACCAAGCAGCTCTCGCCCGGCGCCGCCGCCGGTGGCTGTGCGTTTGATGGCGCCAAGATCGCGCTGCAGCCGATTGCCGACGTGGCCCACCTGGTGCATGGCCCGATCGCCTGCGAGGGCAACTCGTGGGACAACCGGCATTCGGCCTCGTCGGGCTCGCAGATCTACCGCACCGGCTTCACCACCGACATCCATGAGCTCGATGTGATCTACGGCGGCGAAAAACGCCTGTTCCGCAGCGTGCGCGAGATCATCGAGAAGTTCGACCCCCCGGCGGTGTTTGTGTACCAGACCTGTGTGACGGCGCTGATCGGTGACGACATCGAGGCCGTGTGCCAGCGCGCCAGCGCCAAGTTCGGCAAGCCGGTGATCCCGGTCAACGCGCCGGGCTTTGCCGGCCCCAAGAACCTGGGCAACAAGCTGGGCGCCGAGGCCCTGCTCGACTACGTGATCGGCACCCGCGAGCCCGAGTACACCACCCCGCTGGACATCAACATCATCGGTGAATACAACCTGGTGGGCGAGCTGTGGCAGACCCGGCCGCTGCTGGAGGCCCTGGGCATCCGGGTGCTGTCGTGCATCTCGGGCGATGGCCGCTACAACGAGATCGCCAGCGCGCACCGGGCCAAGGTCAACATGATGGTGTGCTCCAAATCGATGATCAATGTGGCCACCCGCATGGAGCAGCGCTACGGCATTCCGTACTTCGAGGGCTCGTTCTACGGCATCAGCGACATGAGCGACACCCTGCGCCAGATCGCCACGCTGCTGGTGCGCCAGGGCGCCGATGCCGAACTGCTGGAGCGCACCGAGCGCCTGATCGAGGTGGAAGAGGCCCGGGCCTGGAAGCGCATTGCCAGCTACAAGGCCCGCCTGAGCGGCAAGCGGGTGCTGCTGATCACCGGCGGCGTCAAGTCGTGGTCGGTGGTGTCGGCCCTGCAAGAGGCGGGGCTTGAGATCGTGGGCACCAGCGTCAAGAAGAGCACGCGCGAAGACAAGGAAAAGATCAAGGAGATCATGGGCGACGACGCCCACATGATCGACGACATGACCCCGCGCGAGATGTACAAGATGCTGCGCGAGGCGCGGGCCGACATCATGCTGTCGGGCGGGCGCTCGCAGTTTGTGGCCCTGAAGGCGCGCATGCCCTGGCTCGACATCAACCAGGAGCGCCACCACCCCTATGGCGGCTACGAAGGCATGGTGGAGCTGGTGCATGAGATCGACCGGGCCCTGTTCAACCCGGTGTGGCAGCAGGTGCGCATCCCGGCGCCCTGGGGCGACGACGGCGAGACCCTGGGCGCGGTGCCGGCCAGCACCAACGGTCCTGATGCGGCCCTGGCCAGCGCTGCGGCCTTGCCCGGCCCCACGCCCGAACCCCTGCCCACGGCGGCGCACCAGTACCTGAGCGATGTGGCGGCCCAGTCGCTGGGCCTCAGCGCCGAAGAGATTCCGGTCTGAGGCCTACCACGCTTGCCTGCCTTTCTGCCCGCCAGCCCACCCCATCCACCCAGCCGGAGAGCCCCACCATGGCCAAGGTCGTCGAGTCGAAGAAAGCCTGCACCGTCAACCCGCTCAAGATGAGCCAGCCCCTGGGGGCCAGCCTGGCCTTTCTGGGCCTGGCCGACTGCATGCCGGTGATGCACGGCTCGCAGGGCTGCACCTCGTTCGGCCTGGTGCTGCTGGTGCGCCACTTCAAAGAGGCCATTCCGCTGCAGACCACGGCCATGAACGAGGTGACCACCATCATGGGGGGCTACGACAACCTGGTCACGGCCCTGCTCAACATCCGCAAGCGCGCCGCACCGCGTCTGATCGCCATTTGCTCCACCGGCCTGACCGAGACCAAGGGCGACGATGTGGAGGGCTTTCTGGTCACCGCCCGCCAGCGCCACCCCGAGCTGGCCGACACCGAGATCGTCTATGTGTCCACGCCCGACTACGTGGGCGCCTTTGAAGACGGCTACCGCCTGGCCCTGACCGGCCTGGTGCAGCAACTGGTCAAGCCCCTGCCGGTGCAGCCCCGGCAGGTGACGCTGTTGCCCGGCAGCCACCTCTCACCCGGCGACATCGACGAGCTGCGCGAGATCATCGAGGCCTTTGGTCTGCAGCCCATGGTGCTGCCCGATCTGTCGGGCTCGCTGGACGGCCACATCGCCCCCGACTGGCGCGGCACCACCCTGGGCGGCACCAGCCTGGAGGACATCCGTGCCACCGGGGCCTCGGCCTTCACCCTGGGCGTGGGCGAGCAGACCCGGCAGGCGGCCCAGGCCCTGCAGGCCATCGCTGGCACGCCTTTCGAGGTGTTCGAGCGCCTGACCGGGCTGGAGCCCAACGACCGCCTGCTGCTGCGCCTGTCCCAGGTGTCGGGCCAGCCTGTGCCGGCCCGCCTGCGTCGCCAGCGCAGCCAGTTGCTCGACGCCATGCTCGACGGGCACTTCTACACCGGCGGCATCAAGGTGGCTCTGGGGGCCGAGCCCGACCTGCTGCTGGCCGTGGGCGCCTTGCTGCACGAGATGGGCGCCGAGCTGAGCGTGTGCATCAGCACCACCGCGTCCCCCGCCCACGCCCTGCTGCCCGCTGCCGAAGTGCTGCTGGGCGACCTGGAAGACCTGGAGCGCCTGGCCGTCGATTGCGACGTGCTGATCACCCACTCGCACGGTCGCCAGGCGGCCGAGCACCTGGGCAAGCCGCTGTGGCGGGTGGGGTTTCCGATGTTCGACCGGGTGGGCAACTCGCACCGGCGCATGGTGGGCTACCGCGGCACCATGAACCTGATCTTCGAGATCGCCAACCTGATGATCGAGCACCTGCCGCACCACCACGCCGGCGACTGGCCCCTGAGCCCCGAGGCCCAGCGCGCGGCCAGCCGCTCCCCGACCAGCACCGCAGCCCTCGCCTCGATCGCGCTCGACGCCCATCAGGCGGCACCGCCGGCCCAGGCCTGCAGCTTCTGAGCCCCGTCCATTGCCTCTCTCTGAAGAACAGGAGTACCCCATGAAAGTCGCCTTCGCCACCCAGGACAAGGTCCGCGTGGACGCCCACTTTGGCTGGGCCAAAAGCATCCTCTGCTACGACGTGACGCCCGAGGGCTCGCGCTTTGTCGAGGCCTTCGACTTCGACGGCAAGCTCGAGGAAGACGGCGACGAAGACAAGCTGGCCCCCAAGCTCGAAGCCATCAAAGACTGCGCCATCCTCTACGTGGCCGCCATCGGCGGCTCGGGCGCGGCGCGGGTGGTGGCGTTGAAGATCCACCCGATCAAGGTGCCCCAGCCCGAGGTGATCGACGAGATCCTGCTCAAGCTGCAAGACGTGCTCAAGGGCACGCCGCCGCCCTGGCTGCGCAAGGCCATGACCAAAGACCAGCCTCGCGCCCACGATTTTGATGACGAACTTGATGAGGTCCAACATGGCTGATGCCACCACTTTCACCCCCACCCCCAAGCTTGACGCTGCGGCGCCCGCCGAGCTGCCTGCCGGCACCGACGATGCGGCCTTTCTGGCCCAGCCCTTTGTGCAGCAGCTGATCAAGCAGCTGCGCGCCCAGGACACCCATGGCGCCTGGGACGGCAAGACCGACCTGCAACTGCTGCGCCCCTACATCCTCACCCCCGAAGAGCGCCGGGCCCTGCCCATCCTGGGCGACCCCGATCCCGAGATCCTGTGGCGGCTCGACATCTTCTACAACGCGATCGCCGTGGCCATCGAGCGCGAGACCGGCCAGATGGTGTCGCCCATGATGAAGATGAGCCACGAGGGCTTTGGCCGCATGGTGCTGCTGGCCGGCCGCCTGGTGGTGGTCAACAAGCAGCTGCGCGATGTGCACCGCTTCGGCTTTCCGTCGCTGGCCAAGCTGGCCGAGGCCGGCGGCAAGTTTCTCGACGAGGCCATCACCATGATCCGCACCTACCCGGCCGTGGCCCAGTACGGGGCCTGACGCCGCAACCACCCCCTATCAGACGTTTTGACCATGACCACGCCCGACCCCCGCGCCGACGAGCTCAAAGCGCGCATCAAGAAGCTCAACGCCCAGGCCACCCAGGCCAAGATGGATCTGCACGATCTGTCGGAAGACCTGCCCACCGGCTGGGAGCGAATCCTTGAGGTGGCCCAGCGCTGCCACCGTGCCCACGCCGACCTGATGGAAGCCCGCCGCGAGGCGGCCCAGGCCACCTCCTGACCCTGCCCGGAGCCCACCATGAGCGAACACTTTCAGGTCACCCTGCCCAGCGGCGCGCAATGGACCCCGACCTTTGTGGCCAGCCTCGACGAGGCCAAGTGCATCGGCTGCGGCCGCTGCTTTCGCGTCTGCCCGCGCGGCGTGCTGGAGCTGGTGGGGCTGGACGAAGACGGCGAACGCATCCACCTGGCCGGCGATGACGACGACGAAGACGACGAGTACGAGAAAAAGGTGATGACCATCGCCCACCAGGAGCTGTGCATCGGCTGCACCGCCTGCGCCAAGATCTGCCCCAAGAAGTGCTACACCCACGCCGCCGCCCCGGTGTGAGCCCAAGCAAAACAAGCCGGGCCCACGCATGAGAACCCCCCGCACCCTGCTGCTGTCGTGCGCCAGCGCCGACCCGCTGGAGCCCGCCGCCCTGGCCCTGGCCGGCGTGCTGGGCCAGGCCTGGCAAACCCACGGCCTGGCGCTGCTGCCCCTGAGCGGCCTGGGCGCCGAGCCCACCCGGCTGGCGCTGCAGCGCTGGTTCCCGGGCGCCGACCACCTGCTGGGCCTCGACTGGCCCGCCCTGGCCCAAGCCCACCGCCCCGAGCCCCGGCAAGACGAGGTGGACGACCTGCTGGCCCTGCTGCGCGAGCACATGGCCCTGGCCGCCGGCACCCCCGCCGAACGCGAGGCCGTGGCCCACGCCATCGCCTGCGCCTGCCTGGGCAACAACCACCTGTGGCAAGACCTGGCACTGCCCTCCCGCGCCGAACTCTCGGCCTTGATCGCCACCTGGTTCCCCACCCTGGCCGCGCTCAACCACCAGAACATGAAGTGGAAGAAGTTCTTCTACAAACAGCTTTGCCTGCGCCATGAGCTGTTCATCTGCCGCGCGCCCAGCTGCGCGGTGTGTGCGGATCAGGGGGTGTGTTTTGGGCCGGAGTAGGGGGGTTAGCGGGCATCGCCTGCGTCGTGGTCGTACACATCGCGGAATACCAGCATCTCGGGCAGCCGCGTTTCGGCAGTGCCAGGGAAGCCACACCGATCGGCGAAGCACGGCGCCTCTTTGAAGGTGCCGAACAGCCGATCCCAAATCGTGAGGTCACCGAAGTTGTAGCGGTGCACCCCCAGTTGATGGTGTACCGAATGGTGCTCAGGGCGCTGAATGAACCAGCCCAGCCACATCGGAGTGCGGATATTGGCGTGGTAGAAGTATTCGCCAGCCGCGCCAAACAATGATGTCCAGGCCCCCGCAAGCGCAGTGCCGCCAAAGACGAAGTAGATGAAGAAGCTTGCAATGATCGAGTCTGCAGCGATCTCGACAGGGTGCTTGTAGAAGGAGGTCAGCACCTCAAGTCGGCTGGGGCTGTGGTGGATCTGATGAAAGATGAGCCAGAAGCCCTTGGCGTGTCGCAGACGATGCCACCAATAAAAAATGAAGGTGCCCACGAACCAGTAGAAGAAGCCTTCCAGCATGGGGCTTGACCAGGCACCGAGATCAAACAAGGCATGTTCCCGGAAGAACCGGTTCCAGATCAAGCCACCTGCGCCGATCAACCCCAATTGCATCAGATTCATCAAGGCGGCACGCAGGTGCCAACCCGGTACTTGGGGCAACGCGCGGCCGGGTCGGATCCGCTCCAGGACCATGAATGACAAGGTCATCAGGCAGATCAGGATGACCGGTACGGCTTGATCAAACAGTTGTGGCGGCAACAGGGAGTGCATGGTTTATCGTCCTGGCAACTTATATTATTAAGCTGCGGAGCCTGGGTTAAATTGAATGAATTTGAAAATGATTGAAAGATGTTGGCTGCCTTGATTTATCAAAATTTATATGAAAAATACGTATAAATTAATAACGCAAATCCAATTATAAATAAATACAGGTCTTTCAGTAGATATATTAAAATGGGTGCGCTCCAAAGTAGGGCGGTCCAGTGATCTTGAGTGCGGTAAATGATGATGGCCGCCAATATGTAGAATATCGGTATTGCTGATATTTGGAGAAAATGTTTATTTCAAGATGTTGTATTGGTTTTGTGGTCACAGCCAAAATCCATATTGAGATGACCGAAATAATGGTATTTCGTTGTTTCATTTGTCGTCACCTCCGAATTGAATGGTGGTGTCGAAGCCTCCTGCCATAGGGCGCGGTCTTTCGCCCACTCGGTTGCCGAGGTGGGCCCTGCATCAGCTGTTTCTACGGCTCATCACTCGCCAGCGAGAGTTATTTGTGAAAACAGCCGGGCAGTTGGTACACCGCAGCGCATCGGCCTTGACGCCCGCGCCACATTGCTCGCACCAATGATCGTGATCCTGCCTGCGGGGCGTGGGCTTTGGTGGGTACACGTGCAAACAGAACAGCACAAAGGCAAGTGCCCAAGGCCCCTCATCCAGCATGAAGCCGCCGAGGGGGATTCCCGCCAAAACGATAAAGAAACCGCTGATTTCGTAGAGGAAGCTACCCAAAATCAGCCAGCTCAAGATCTTGAAGCACAGCTGCCAGTCACTCAAACGAGCAAACAGCGCAATCAACAAAAAAGCAGATATCGATAGAGCAACCATAAAGGCCTTGAAAAATATCGCCAGAAAATGCACCTGAAAGTCGCCCTCATCCAGGTGCTCCGTCCAGGTATCCCCTTGCTGAGCGGGTGGAATTCACCCCGAACCAATAGGGCAGCGAGTGGGTGAAAGCCGATGGGGCCTATCTCTGAGGGGTGACCAGGGTGGACGCGGGTAGGCGCTAGGGATTGACTGGCCGCAGAGTTCACCCCAGCAGGTATGCGAATCACCAAGCCTCAGGCTGGTCCACCGATATTGCGTCAAGGCCTTGTCTCTTGGCAATCGGAAGGTCTGGGCGCAAGCTGGTGCAAAGAGGCGATGCGCCCCGAACGATTCGCACAAAAGGCGCTCGAGTTGGCTCAACAAAGCTGCAAGCGTTGCGGCAAGGTCGGGCAACGTCTCGATCAAACAAAGCGTGTGCCTGTCCGGCGCATCAGAGCCGAGTGTGGTCTGAGGCACATTTTCTATATCCGCCATGCGGATTCCTCCCTGACTCACTGCGCCGAACTCAATGCGCGGCTCGCAGTTTCATTGTTTTATGACGCTATGGTACAGGCTGTGGTCCGTGGATCTCGACCTGGCCAATATTTCGATCAGACCCGCATGGAGTCGGGTTTAAATTCGCGACCAGTGCAGATCCAAACCAGCGCACTGACTCCGATTTACACTTGGTGCCTTGGCCTTCACCTCCCTATTTGCTAGTCACCTGGTACGAGGCTGGAGAACAGCCAGGAGCGGTCGCGGTAAGAGCGGTCCAATGCGCGTCTCGGCCGAGCGGCGGGTGGCTGCTTTGTCGGAATCTTTTATGTCTGTATGTTCATACAGTACATCGCTCTAAGGCGTTGACTATGAAAGACATTCAAGCGTTCTACCCGCAGTGTGGAACCGCTAGCGCTCTACAAAGTTTGCAGAAATACGGGATACATCAAAGGTAGACAGCAGGTAGCTAATGTTCCATTTTCCAGCGCTTCACACATCCCGACTCAATCTGCGTGAGATCGTGGAATCGGATGCGGAGAATATCCGTCAAATTCACGGTGACGCCGAGTACATGAGATGGTTCGGATCGGATCCCGTTCTCGATCTTGAAGGCGCCAAGAAGTTGATCGCAACGTTTGCCAGTTGGCGGAAAGAGCCGGTTTCCGGTGCACGTTGGGCCATCGAGTTGAGGGGCCAGCCAGGCCTGATCGGTACGTGTGGCTTGTTTCGCTGGAATCGAAACTGGAGGTCCTGCATCATCGGTTACGAAATTGCTCCGGCGCATCAGGGCCGTGGATACGTGAAAGAAGCTGCAAATGCCATCATCGCCTGGGGTTTTCGAGAGATGCAGTTGAATCGAATCGAGGCCCAGGTGCACCCCGACAACGCGGCGTCCATCGCTTTACTCGAGGCGTTTGGGTTTCCGCAGGAGGGGCGGCAGCGGGAGGTTGGGTACTGGGCGGGCCGGCACCACGACCTTCTGCAGTACGCGCTGCTCAATGCGCAGTGGAGTACAGAAAATGCGGCATAGTCTTTTGCTGCATAGGGTGGCTTCGCCCACTGCTGCGCATGCGCGTTGAGCGTCTGTTCTCGAGCCCGCCCGGTGACGTCTATTGGCCCAAAGCAGCTAATACTGTAGGGATGGACGTAGCCCAGTACCGATGCTGTCATCACTGGTTGAGACCAATTTTGTACATGATTGATACCGAGTCCAATTGCTTCACTTCCTTTGAAATGGACCTCACACGACTCGCTTCCACCAATACATGTTCGCTGTCTATCCAACGAATTTTCGGGACTTCGATCGTGTTGCTTTGAGAATATCGAAAAACTAGATTCTTTGAGGTCGGCAAAAGCCCTGTTGGATGTATGTAAACATAGGTAGCTATTGAGGCAGTTGGGGGTGAGCAAACGGTTGTGTGGCCCGATATGCTCATCCCCGCAGGACCTGGGTTAGAAAATTTTTCAGCATGCATGCAGTCAGAATTTTCCTCACCTTGAGGGTCATTTATTCCAAAAACCAGGGCGAGGCAAAAAGAAATAAATGCCGCAAGAATGAACGTTCTACGAAGTACGTGATTCATCAACTAACGATCTGAAAAAGCCATCAAAAACTCTACAGTTGGGTTGGTCGACTGAATGTCAACTATTGGCTGGATTCTGACCCCCAACCAAGATTGCTGGCAGGCCCGAAGCAGAAGCGTTCACCCATTCTGATCACTCAGCACTGCCTTTCCCACTCCGCTCCAAGAGCCTCTTGAGTTGCTCCGCTGAAACCCGGCTCCACACATGACCACACGCCGTGCCGGCCCTGAACTGCTGCCCATTTTCAAGGGCGACGGATCATTTGAACGCCAGAGGCTTGAGCCCGCTCGGGTAGAAATAGCTCGTGGCGCCATCGTCGGCGGAAGGGAGCAAGTGACCTTCAACGGTCTCGTGAGATTGGCATGCCGGGCAGGTGATCATGGTGGTGATGAAACCTGAGGTGTAAGAAGGGGCGGTACAGGGAAGGACAGGCGATGCCGAGGAGGGCGCCGGCGCGCGCATCAGCCGATCAGGGCCGCTGTTGTTTCATGCGCTTCCAAGACCTACCCGATCGGTCTTGGCCATCCTATCAGGCCCTTTCCATCGGGGTTCGGGCGACGGCCTGCGGGGCGCCGTGATGCGGTGCTGTCACCCCAGCCGCTGGAGCCAGGCACACAGCTTGCAATGCCTCATCAACCTATGTAATTGACTACATAAACGCGACAAGCCCTGTGCCAATCCTGACAAAGCCGACACGCCATGAACGCCTCCGCACCCCAACACACCGCCACGCCCCATGAACGCACCGGCCTGCCAGCAACCCCCGGCGCGGCTGCCGAGGGGCCCAGTGCGCGCTACCTGCCCTGCTCGCGTGCCTGTTACCAGACCCTGGTGTGGCCACGGGGGGCGGCTGGCACGGCTGGCAGTGGCCGTGGCGGTGGGGGCTGGCAGGGCGATCCCGACCCGCCGGCCGGCTCGTTGCACCAGCGCCTGCCCCAGCTGCCCCAGCCGCCCCACCGGCTGCTGGCCTTGTGCAATGAACAGGGGTTGCGCCGGCTGGTGGCCCTGCACATGGCGCGCCTGCGCAACACGCCGCTCTTTGCCCAGGCCGGGCCGTGTTTTGATTGCGTGGCGCAGCGCGTGGCCGATTTTGTGGTCGAGTCTTGTGGCGGGCCGCTGTATTACAGCCAGCGCCACAGTCGGTTGCAGGCCGGCTATGGCCTGCCTCTGCTGCTCGACCCGCCGGGGCGCGAGCTGTGGCTGGTGCAGCTTTGGCACGCCATGGACGACGCGGGCCTGGCGCCCGCCCTGCGGGCCGATTACTGGAACTGGGCCGAGCCTCTGTCGGTGCACCTGCTGGCCCCACAGGCGCGCCACGCCGGGCTCAGCCGCTACCCGTACGACATGGTGCGCAGCTGGTTTCTCAACACGGCCCCCTTGGATGCCTGAGCGGCGCGGTTCTTGCGGAATAGCCGCCGTGTCCGATGCTTGATTGCTCTTGGCGCCCTCCAGGGTCGGGTAGCGCGTTGGCGCGTGCCTGGCGGCTGCCATGGCTTGAATTTCAGAAAGTCTGCCTGTGTTGTCTTTGTCGCAAATGTCGTCTTTGTCGCTCACGCCGGGCTTCACCCGCCTGGGCGTTTTCCTCAACGTGGAAGACCCGCACCACGACCCGGCCGGCGCCTTGCATGAGCTGGTGAACACGGCCGTGGCGGCCGAGGTCCAGGGCTACGAATCGGTTTGGCTGGCCGAGCATCACCACAACGGCTTTGCCATCGGCAGCGCCCTCACGGTGTTGCTGGGCCACATTGCGGCGCTGACCACGCGGATTCGGCTGGGCACCGGGGCAGCCCTGCTGCCCTTGAACGACCCGGTGCGCATCGCCGAGCAGGTGGCCACGCTGGACTTGCTGAGCCAGGGCCGCATCGAGTTTGGCGTGGGGCGGGGCGGGCCGTTTCCGGAGCAGTACCGCCAGGTGGGCCTGGCCTCGGCGGATGAGGCCCGGGCCCATCTGCATGAGGCGCTGGCGCTGATCCGGCGCCTGTGGGCCCCCGCACAGAGCGGGGCGGACGGCGAGGGCGGCGTCGACTTTGCGGGCCGCTTCTACCGGGTCAGAGGCCTGCGGCTTGAGCCCAAGCCGCTGCAGCGATCGGTGCCGGTGTGGCTGGCCAGCCTCAGCCCTGACTCTTGCGAACTGGCCGCTGAGCATGGCGACGGCCTGATGGCCACGCCTTCGTCCGATCTGGCGCAGGTGGCCCAGGTGGTGCAGGCACAGCGCGCCCGGCAGGGTGACTTGCGCTTTGCGATCGCGCGCTTCTTTCATTGCGAGGCCGACCCTGGCCAGGCTCTGGCGCGTGGCCTGGCCGGGGTGCGCGCCTACCCGTTGGAGATGGGGGTGCAGTTTGCGCCGGGCAAGCGCCCACCCATGTTCGAGCCTGACGCGTCTGACGAGGTGATTCTGGCCAACGCCGTGATCGGCGACCCGGCCCAGTGCCTGGCCCAGGTGCAGCGCCTGCAGGCCTTGTTGGGCCCGCACCTGTTGCTGCTCAAGCCCGCCGCCCATGAGCCCGCCCAGGCCCGCGCGGCGCTGGGCCTGTTCATGTCGGAAATGCGACAAAAAGGCCTGGCCCAGTGATTGCTCTGTCACGGCAACAGTTTTTGCAAGAGTCCTTCGCTGGCCTTGCCTGCCACCCGATGCCCCTGCCCACTGCTGCCCTTGCCTGCCTGCCATGCCCGGCGCTCTGCGCCGGCGCGGCAACCGAGGGGGTGCATGGCTGATTCAACCTTGCTCAGTGGCGACCTGAGGCTGGCCGGCCGCCTCGATGGGCGTTTTTTTGAGCTGCTGGAGGCCCTGCACGCCACGGGCTCGATCAACCGCGCCGCCCGCGCCGCGGGCTACACCTACAAAGGCGCCTGGCTGATTCTGGAGAGTGCTGCCAAGCTGGCGCACGAACCCCTGGTGGAGCGCGTGGTGGGCGGGCGTGGCGGTGGGGGCACCCGCCTCACGCCGGCCTCGCTGGGCCTGCTGGCCGCCTGGCGCCATCTGCAAACCCAACAAGCCGCCTTCTTGCGCGAGCAAGAGGCCTGGCTCACCCAGCAACCGGCACTCGCCGGGCTTTTAAGGAGCGTTTCCATGAAGACCACCGCACGCAACCAGTTCGCCGGCAGCATCACGGCCATCGAGAGCGGCCCCGTCACCACCCAGGTCTGCGTGCAGATCGCAGGCGGCCATGAGGTGGTGGCCACCCTGACCAGCAAGGCGGCCGAGCGTCTGAAGCTGGCCCTGGGCAAGGCTGCCATCGTGATGATCAAGTCGTCGGCCGTGGTGCTGGTGACCGACTTCGGCGGCTATGCCCTGTCGGCGCGCAACCAGTTTGCCGGCACCCTGTCGCGGGTGGAGCGCGGCGCCGTGTCCTCGCTGGTGGTGCTGACCCTGCCCGGCGGCATGCACCTGACCGCCAGCGTCACCAACGATGCGGTGGACGCCCTGGCCCTGCAGGTAGGCCAGGCCGCCACGGCGGTGTTCAAGGCTTACTCGGTGATGGTGGCTGTGGCGGTGGATTGAGGGTGGGGGCGCATGACCTCGATGGCGCCACCCAAGAAGAGGCGCCCCAAAGCTCCATCCGCTGAGGGCGTGCTGAGTGGATTCACGGTTGGCTGTGCCAAGGCCTGAAGCCGCCACCCTCCAGGGGGCGCGCTGTCAGATCTAGCGCGGCAGCCTAAAAAAGTGGCCGTCAGATGAATTCACCTGACGGCCAGATCAAAAGCCCGACGATGTGTTCGTCGAACTGAAGCTCACCCCCGCGAGCTATGGAGCTGCGCTGACCACCGCGTTGCTTCAACTCGATACTCAGCGCCTGGGTTCAGTATCTGTGCCGCCAGGCTGCCGGTGAACGAAGCCATTTGCATATCCATAGGTGGGAAACGGCAGCGCATTTCCAAAATCAGTCGAGGTGGCTGGCGCCCCTCCATTCACACGCCTGAAATCTTGCCGTTGGCCTGGTACACGGGCCAGTAGTTCTCCAACTTCAGTTCGGTCAAGGCGGCTTGCAGAAAGCGGGTGTCGATCCAGCCATCGACATTGAACTTGGCGCGGGTCAGCTTGAACTTGTAGGCCTGCTCGACCGCGTCCTTGTAGCGGGCCACCAGAAAGGGGTCGAACTGCGGGTTGAAGCGCACGCGCAGTGGCTCGCCGTCGTAGTCTTCCTTCCACACCTCGTAGGGGAAGCCGGTGCGTGCCCAGATGCGGAACACCTCGTCGCGGTTCAGGTCGTCAGAGGCCCAGCGGGCGGTCTGCACCACGGCCTTGACCAGGCGTTGCGTGAGCGCGGGCTGGGCGGTGGCGAACTCGTCCGTCACCAGCAAATGGCCTTGGCGCGTGAAGATGGGCGAGTCGCCCTTGCTTGAATACACGATGCGCGCCGTGCCATTGAGCCGCAGCGAGATCAGATCGAGCCCGCCGAACAAGGCGTCGATGTCTTTGCTGGCCAGCGCGGCCTTGCCTGCAGCGGTGTCGAGGTTGAGGGCGCGCAGGTCTTTCTCGGTCAGGCCGTTGGCCTCCAGCAGCCGGTTGATGGGCAGCTGTGCATTGGTGCCCTTGAAAATGGCCACGCGTTTGCCGCGCAGGTCTTTGACCGACTGGATGGGCGAGTCCGGCGGCACCGCCAGGTAGATGTTGGAGCGGATGCCGGTGGCCAGGATCAGCCGGGTCTTGAGCCCCGCCGCCTTGGCCACGATGGCGGGCAAATCGCCCTGGAAGGCAAAGTCCAGCTGCTTGTTGGCCAGCGCCTCATTCACGGCCGGCCCGGCCCCCTTGAAGAAGAACCACTCGATCTTGACGTTGTCGCGGCTGAACTCCTGCTCGATCCAGCCCTTGGCGTGGGCGATCGAGATCGAACTGCCGTAAAAGCCCGGTGGGTTGCCGATCGCGGGCTGGGCCACGCCCAGGCGGATGGTGGTCACGGGGGCTGGCGACTGGGCCCAGGCGCCGGCACCCTGGGCTGCAGCCGCGAACGCCAGGGCTGATTTGACGATGTCTCTGCGATGAAGATCCATGCGGGGTCCTTGAAGGGTAAGACGGATGGGGGCGACCTGGGATGGGTGGCCTGGGATGACACGGGCTGTCGCCAGGTGGCGCCACACCAAGTGGTGGCCCGCGCCCTTGAAGGCCGACAGGCCCAGGCCAGTCAAGTTCACTTGCAGACCCGATGTACGCCCCCTTGATGGGTTGCAGCGTATGGAATGGGCGCCTTTGCCCCAACGACTGAATCTGAATGAGGACATTACAAAATCAGCAAGCGATCGCCTCGCGTGGCGTGCCCCGCCGGTGAGCGCGCTATAAAGGCGCTGTCTGCCCACCCCACAAGGAGCGCCCGTGATCCATGGTTTTTTACAACTGCTGGCCTTCCAGGCGCTGGGTGAGTTGTGCAGCCGCTTTGCGCTGCCCTTCATCCCCGGGCCGGTGCTGGGCCTGGTGTTGCTGCTGGCCTTCCTGGGCCTGCGCGGTTCGGTACCGGCCAGCATCGATCTGGTGGGCAGCGGCATCCTGCAGCACCTGGGCTTGCTGTTCATCCCGGCCTCGGTGGGCGTCATCATGTACCTGCCCTTGCTGGCCGCCAACGCGCTGGCCCTGGGGCTGGCCCTGGTGCTGAGCGTGGCGGCCACCATCGCGGTGACGGCGCTGGTGCTCAAGGCTGTGGCCCGCCCCAGCCCGGAGGACGAGCATGCGCCCTGATCTGCCCCCCATCCACGAGATCTGGGTGTATCTGGCGGGCAGCCCGCTGTTTGCGCTGCTGCTCACCCTGGGGGCCTATGCCTTCGGGCTGTTCTGCTACGAGCGCAGCCGGCGCAACCCCTTGGCCAACCCGGTGCTGCTGGCCTTGCTGGTGGTGGCCCTGGGCCTGACCCTGGCCGACATGCCCTATGCGCGCTACTTCGAGGGGGCGCAGTTTGTGCACTTTCTGCTGGGCACGGCCACCGTGTCGCTGGCCATCCCGATCTACAAGGGCTGGTCGTCGCTGCGCGGGCGCTTTGGCGTGCTGCTGCTGGCGCTGGCGGCGGGCGGGGTGTGCTCGATCGCCGTGGCGGTGGGTGTGCTCAGCTTGCTCCATGCCGATGCGGCCCTGGTGCGCGCCATGTTCGCCAAATCGGTCACCGCCCCGATTGCCATGGGCATTGCCGAGCGCATCGGGGCCTCGCCCACGCTGACGGCGGTGTTCGCCGTCACCACCGGCATCCTGGGCGCCGTGCTGGGGCGCTATGTGCTCAATGCCTGCCGGGTCACGGCGTGGTGGCAGCGCGGCTTTGCACTGGGGGTGGCCGCGCACGGTATCGGCACCTCGCGGGCCTTCAGCGTGCACCCGGCCGCCGGCACCTATGCCAGCCTGGGCATGGGCCTGCACGGCATCCTGGGGGCCACGCTGATCCCGGTGGTGCTGCGCTGGGTGTCGGGCTGAGGCGCTCCCGGGGCTGAGGGTTGGAGCCCGGCGCCGGGGCGGGGCTGGGCTTGTCGTTTTTCGCCAAGCGCATTGGTCAATCCAGCCATTGGCGGGCTGTGCGGGCCTGCCTACGCTTGGCGCTCACACCCTCCGATCGACCCTTCACCCGAGTAGCGACCACCGTGTACCTGACCCAAGGCCTGCACCGATCACTGCAGCGACACCCCGACAAGCCTGCCCTGCGCCATGTCGGCGACGGCGATGTGCGCACCCATACCTTTGCCGAGCTGCTGCGCGACACGGGCCAGCACGCGGCGGCCCTGCAGGCGCGCGGCGTGAAGGCGGGCGACCGCGTGGCCTTGCTGGCCCCCAACCACGACCGCCTGGTGCGGGCTCTGTTGGCCTGCTGGTGGCTGGGCGCCGTGGCCTGCCCCTTGAACGTGCGCTGGAGCCCGCCCGAACTGGCCTATGCCGTCAGCGACAGCGGGGCCAGCCTGCTGGTGGTGGACGAGGCACTGGCAGGCTTGGTGCGCGAGCTGCCGCTGCCCGTGATCGACTTTGAGCAACTCGCCCAAGAGGCCCAGGGCCTGCAGGCCCTGCCCGATGTGCGCGCCGGTGGAGACACCCTGGCCGCCATCCTGTACACCGGGGGCATCACGGGCCGATCCAAGGGGGTGATGCTCAGCCACGCCAATTTCTGGACCGCCTCGATGACCCGGGGCGCCGAGTTGAACAACGCCCCCGATTCGGTCTCGCTGCTGGTGGCGCCCCTGTTCCATGTGGCCGGGCTGGGCCGCCTGGTGGGCCAGACCCTGGTGGGCGGCACCTGCGTGACCATGGCGCATTTCAAACCGTCGGCGGTGCTGGAGGCCATCGAGCGCCACGGCATCAGCGATGTGGTGGTGGTGCCCACCATGCTGCAGTCGCTGCTGGACGACCCGCGCTTTGCACCTGAGCGCGTGCGCAGCCTCAACCGCATTGCCTTTGGCGCCGCCCCCATGCCGCCCGACCTGCTGGAGCGGGCCCTGCAGGCCTGGCCGCATGCCGAGTTCTTCCAGGCCTATGGCCTGACCGAAACCGCTGGCGCGGTCTGCATCAACCTGCCCGACAACCACCGCAACCCGGCGGCCCTGGCCCAGGGGCGTTTGAATTCGGTCGGCCGTGCCGGCCTGGGGGCCGAGATCCAGATCGTTGATGAAAGCGGGCGCGAGCTGCCCGCAGGCCAGGTGGGGCAGATCATCGTGCGCGGCCCCATGGTCACCCGCGGCTATTGGCGCCTGCCCGAGGCCAGTGCCGAGGCCTTGCGCGGCGGCTGGCTGCACACGGGCGATGCCGGGCGCATGGATGCGCAGGGCTATCTGTACATCGTCGACCGCCTCAAGGACATGATCATCTCGGGCGGCGAGAACATCTACTGCGCCGAGGTCGAGAGCGTGCTGCGCACCCACCCGCTGGTGTCGCAGGCCGCCGTCATCGGGCGGCCCGACCCGCACTGGGGCGAGGTGGTGCATGCCGTGCTGGTGCTGGCCGACGGGGCCACGCCCGAGCAACTGCCGCTGCCCGTGCTGCGCGACTGGTGCCACGAACACCTGGCCGGCTACAAATGCCCGCGCGGCCTGAGCCATGTGCCGGCGCTGCCGCTGTCGGCCGCCGGCAAGGTGCTGAAGACGGTGCTGCGCCAGCAGCTGGCCGCATGAACACGCCCCTCCCCAACGCGACCACCCCCACGGCCGGCCCACAGGTGGTGGTGGGGGCTGACCCGCGCCAGATCTTCAGCCAGGTGCCCTTCATGGCCTGGCTGCAGATGCGGCGTGAGTTTTCTGAGGGCGGCAAGGCCCGCCTCGCCATCGACGCCCGCGAAGAGCTGGGCAATGTGATCGGCGCCGTGCACGGCGGCGTGGTGGTCACCCTGCTGGACGTGGCCATGGCCAGTGCGGCGGTCTCGTACCGGGATTTCCAGTGCACGGCGGTCACCCTGAACCTGAACACGAGCTTCATCGAGCCCGGCCGGGGCAGCCTGGTGTGCGATGGCGAATTGCTGGCCTGTGACGAGCAGGTGGCCACCTGCCGCGCCGTGGTGAGCGATGCCGAAGGCCGGGTGGTGGCGCGGGGGCAGGGCACCTTCCGCTACCTGCCGCTGCCCTTACCAGCTGCGGCAGCGGCTGGCAGCACAGCGCCGCGGCGCTGAAACGCCCTGATTTCGACAACAAGACCAGGAGACACCCATGAACCCCAAGCTTCCTCCTTCGAATCGGCACCGACCCAACCGGCGCCAGTGCCTGGCCGGCCTGTCGGCGCTCGGCCTTGCCGGCCTGGCCGGCCAGGGTGTGCCGGCCCGTGCCGCGGAGCGCTTTCCGAGCAAGCCCATCCAGCTCGTGCTGCCGTTTCCGCCTGGGGGCTCGTTCGACCCGGTGTTCCGGTCCCTGGCCGAGGCGGCCTCGCGCGAGCTGGGGCAGCCGGTGGTGCTGATGCACCAGCCCGGCGCGGGCGGCGTGGCGGGCACGGCCAACCTGGCCCGAATGGCCGAGGGCGACGGCTACACCCTGGCGGTGATGCACAACTCGGTCATCCGCGCCCCGCTGGTGCAGCGGGTGAATTGGGACCCGATCAAGGATTTCACCTACCTGGGCGGTTTCTTCGGGCTGGTCACCGGGGTGTGCGTGGCGCGCGATGCGCCCTGGAAGAGCTTCAACGAGCTGATGGCCGACGCCAAGGCCCGCCCCGGCGCCATCAGCTGGGGCAATGTGGGCGCCATCAGCATCAACCGCATCACGGCCGAGCGCATGGCGCGGGGCGCGGGCACCTCGTTCAACATGGTGTCGTTCAAGGGCGGGGCCGAGGCCTTTCAGGCCCTGATCGGGCGCCACCTCGATGTGTACGCCGACCCGGGCTTCGGCCCCCAGGTGCAGGGCGGGCGGGCGCGCCTGCTGGCGGTGTTTCTGGAGCAGCGCCACAAAAGCTACCCCGAGGTGCCCACCCTCAAAGAGCTGGGCTACCCGGTGGCCATCGACTCGCCGGTGGGCCTGGTGGCCCCCAAGCGCCTGCCGCCCGAGGTGCTGCTGCGCCTGCACGAGGCCTTTCGCAAGGCCGCCAGTGACCCGGCCTACCTGAAGCAGCTCGACGCCTTCGACATGCTGTCTCAGCTCACCAGCCCCCTGGAGTACGCCGATTACGCCCGCGCCCAGTATGAGCGCGATCAGAAGATGCTGGCCGAGATCGGCTTCAAACTGGATTGAGGAACCGATGAGCAACAACAACCCCTTCGACTTTCAGGGCCGGCACGTCTTTGTGGCCGGCGGCTCCTCCGGCATCAACTTCGGCATTGCACAGGCTTTTGCCGAGTCTGGCGCGCGCATCAGCCTGATCAGCCGCTCGGCCGACAAGGTGGACGCCGCCGTGGCCACCCTGCAGGCCACCGGTGCCGATGCTTTTGGGCAGGCTGCCGACGTGCGCCAGCCCGAGGCCGTGGCCGCGGCCCTGGCGGCGGCGGCTGGGCGCTTTGGCCCCATCGATGTGCTGGTGTCGGGGGCGGCCGGCAATTTTCTGGCGCGGGTGCTCGACATGTCGCCCAATGCCTTCAAGACCGTGGTCGACATCGACCTGATGGGCAGCTTTCATGTGGCGCGCCTGGCCCACGAGCACTTGCGCCAGCCCGGCGCCTGCGTGATCCAGATCTCGGCCAGTCAGGCCTTCACGCCCACCCCCTACCAGGCCCATGTCTGCGCCGCCAAGGCCGGGGTCGACATGCTGACCCAGGTGCTGGCCATGGAGTGGGGGCCGCAGGGCATCCGCGTCAACTCCATCGTGCCCGGCCCGATTGCCGACACCGAGGGCCTCAAACGCCTGGCCCCCACCGCCGACACCCTGGTCCAGATGGCCCAGCGCGTGCCCCTGCGCCGCCTGGGCAAAGTGAGTGACATTGCCCTCATGGCCCAATGGCTGGCCAGCGACTGGGGCAGCTTCATCACCGGCGCCATCATCCCGGTCGATGGGGGCCTGTCGCTGAGCGGCCCGCGCGATTTCTCGGCCGCCGCCGAGGCCACAGCGCGGGGGGCCCGTTGATGCATGAAGACAGGGGTGAAGAAAGCGATGAAAAAAGCGATGAAGAAAGCGATGAAGAAAGGGCCGACGCCGAGCTGCAGCAATGCCGCCTGCTGCACCAGGCCTTGCGCCAGGCCGCCCGCACCCGCCTCGATGACGAGACCCGGGCGCTGGCCGCGACCGACCTGAGTCTGGTCTTCAGCACCGCATTGGAGGGGCCGCTGCAGACCCGGGCTCAGGTCACGGGCGGGGGCCGTTCGGTGTGCTTTTGCGAGGCCGAGCTGCTGGACAGTGCTGAGCGCACGGTGGCCCGGGCCATGGGGACGTTTCGGTATCAACAGGTTGGGGCGGTGCAACGCTGAGGGGCGGCTGGCTTTGGCCACAATAGAGGCCCCGCGGCCAATCCCTCACAACCATGTTTCTTCTGACCGGTGGCACCGGCTTCATCAGCAGCCACACCGCGGTGGCCCTGGCCGAGGCCGGCCTGCCCTGTGTGCTGCTCGACAACCTGGCCAACAGCCCTGAATCCACCCTGCAAGGCCTGGCCCACATCACGGGCCAGGCGCCTTTGTTTGTGCAGGGCGATGTGCGCGATGCGGCCCTGCTCGACAGCTTGTTTGCCCGCTACCCCATCCAGGCGGTGCTGCATGGGGCCAGCCTCAAGGCCGTGGGCGAAAGCCTGGCCCAGCCGGCGCTCTACCACGACAACAACGTGGCGGGCACCGTCACCCTGATCCGCGCCATGGAGCGCGCCGGGGTGCGGCGGCTGGTGTTTTCTTCGTCTTCTACCGTGTACGGCAACCCCACGCTGCAGTGCCTGCCCGAGACCGCCCCCCTGGCCCCGCTGAACCCCGAGGCCCGCAGCAAGGTGATGGTCGAGCAGATCCTGCACGACGTGGCGGCCAGCCACCCCGATTGGCGTGTGCTCAGCCTGCGCTGCTTCAACCCGGTTGGCGCCCACCCCAGCGGCGCTCTGGGCGAAGCACCCCGCGGCCAGACGCTGAACCTGCTCACCGTGATGGCCCAGGCCGCCGCCGGCCAGCGCCCGCCCTTGAGCATCTTCGGCAACGACTACCCCACGCCCGACGGCACCGGCGTGCGCGACTACATCCACGTGATGGACCTGGCCCGGGGCCACCTGGCCGCTCTGCAACAGGTGCTGCAGGTGCTGAAGAAGGGGCCACCGCCAGAGGCCCGCCACCGCGTGCTCAACCTGGGGCGCGGCCAGGGCATTTCGGTGCTGCAACTGCTTCAGGCCTTCGAGCAGCACACCGGCCACCGCGTACCGCACCAGTGGGCCCCCCGCCGCGCGGGCGACGCGGCCTGTTGGGTGGCCGATGTGTCGGCAGCGCGCCAGCACCTTGGGTGGCAGGCAGAACTGGGGCTGGCAGAGATGTGCCGGGATGCCTGGCGGTGGCAGGGGAGGGCTTAGCGGAGAGCACCGGCTGGGCCTGAAATTCATTCGCCACAACTGAGACTTTCTATTACCTGCAGGGGCCGGCCAAAAGTCAAAAACGGCATTAAAAATCCATGTGATTCTTTGAATATCACATTGGAGGACCCTCGCCATGCGCCGATTGGCACACTCAAATCGCCTGATAACTTCACCCGCAGAAACGCTTCAGAGCTACCAGGGTGAGGTGCTGGAGTGCCATGGCAGCCAAGCTCTGGTTCAGACGGCTCTGGGCCTGCTCACTGCTGGGTTGGCAACGCATGTTCCTGGGGTCGAGCCAGGGCAACGGGTGGTGCTGCATTGCACGCCTGATCCTCCCCACCAGCACGCCTTGATCGTCGCTGCGTATCCATTGAAGAACGCTCAATCTGCCCCGATGCTGAACTACGACGCAGGCAGCCGTACCCTGAAGATCTCGGCCACCCGTCTTGAACTGAGCGCATTGGACACCGTGGTCTTGCGTTGTGGTGAGGCCTCGATCCGTCTCGATGTGCAGGGCGAACTTTGCAGCCAGGCCGACCGCATCCTGAGTGCCGCACTGGGCTCGCATCGAATCGAAGGTGCGTCAGTCGAAATCAACTGAGCGGCCTGCCATGAACGCAGTCCATCCCTTGCCCGTGCCCTTGTCACGATTTCGCCTGCCTCCCCTGCCGGGACTGCTGGAGCAGATCATGGACAAGGGCTTGCGCGCCCGCCAGCGGCGCAGTCGCGTGATGAGTGAGCAAGGGGCCAGCCTGAATGCTCTGAAGGTCATCGATACCCAGATTGAACATTGCATTGTGGCCCTGAGCCTGGACCCTGCAGAGGCCGAACGGCTGCTGCTGGCACGCATCGACGACGCTGAGGCACACACGGCAGGGTTGCTGCCAGCCTGTGTGTTCATGCGTTGCGCGTTGGCGATTCAGTGCCATGGCAAGGATCTGCCTTCTTGGTTCGATACGTATCTGGGCGAGCACCCCGATGATGTTCGCGATGCACTGTTGTTCTGTCCGGTGCCAGCCAGCCTGCTCGAAGAGCGCAATGACCACATCTTGCCCTTGATGCGCCGACAGCCATTGTCCCGTCTCTCCCTCTTTGCTGAGCTGATTGGACGCCTGACAGTGCAAGAAGTCCGAGGCAATTTGCTCGCCGCCCAGCGAGCCAACCCCCAGTTGGCCCCGGTGCACCTGGCCTTGCTACGTCTGGGTATTTGCAATGCCCGCAGCGAAGCCTTTGTGCGCCATGCGCTGGCGCAAGGCACTGCGGACCAGCAGATGCAGGCCTTGCAATGGGTGGGCATGTCTGGACAGCGAAGTCTCTATCAGGTGGGCGAGCAATTGCTTCATTCGCCGTATGCGCCTGTGCAAAGCCTGGCCTGGGCGCTGCATTCTCTGGACCAGCCCACGCGGGCCGTTGAGTCGGTTTTGGTGCTGGGTGTCGCAACGGGCGACGGGCTGCACACAAGCCCTGGCAAAGGCCCGTTGCCGGAGGCGATCGGGTGGCGTGTGCTGGCCCTGTGCGGGCATCTCAAGGGCCTGATGGCGGCCTGCCACCGCATGGCCTCGCAGACCGGGCCGGTGACCGCACCCCAGATGGACTTGCTGTTACTCCTGCTGGGGCAGGTGCCCCCCGCCTTGCGCCGGAAGCCGAACCGTACAGAGTCAAGACAGCAAGCCCTGCGCGAACTCGTACTGCAGAGTTTCAGGCAGGCCTTTGTACCTCTTCAAAACGGCGCGGACACTGCGCCTTGGACGCTGCCAGCCTGGGTCAGCGATGCGCAGCGGGCCGCCAACCTTCGCATGCGCACGGGTAGGCCGCTGAACCATGCGCTCCAGGTCAAGGCTTTTCCAGCCGTGTTTGGCGAGCTGTCTCAGTCCTTGCGGCAATGGCTCTATTTCGAGCGCGCCTATGCCACCCAAAGCCCTTATTCCATCGATCCCGGAGAGGTCGCGCGGCGTCAGTATGGTGGCGCCATGCTGGTCGGTTTCGCAGGTGAGCTCCAAGGCGGCGATCCATCGGCAGCGCCGCACTGATACCCCCATGACCATGGAGCTTCAGAACAACACGCCGTTTGTGGCCGACATGATGCAGATGGTGGATGCACAGGGGCGCGAGGTGCAGTTGGTGATCGTGAAGGCGACCTGGTTATTCGATAGCCAACTGCCTGCCCCGCCCGCACAGGCAGCACCCTTGTATCGGCGCGCTCAGCGCTGTCGTTTGGGCGATCTGGCGCTGGACCCGCTGCAACAACGCCTGCTGGAGGCTGCGCGCAAGGCCGACGACTGGGTGGATTGGGTGGGGGCCGACTACGGTCTGCCCAAGCCTGCGCTGGACGTGCTGGTCGCCGGCCATTGCCATGCGCCTGGCGGGCGCGCTTGCCGCTTGTTTGAAGCAGGCTTGTGGATTGACGAGCAGCAATGGCTGATCCATGCCCACGCTCCGCGTTGTTGGCGCCCTGCCACGTTGCTGGGCTGGCGCATCGAGCCCCTGGGCAGGGTGGCCAGCGTGCCCATGCATGCTGCGTTCTCGTTCGGGGGGCAAATGAATCCCGAACGCGGCCCGCAAATATTCTTGGCGGTCAAGGGGCCTCCTGAAGAGCAGACCCGTCTGAGCCTTCTGCCTTGGTTGGAAGACCCCAGGGCACCGATCCGAACCCCCAAGGATCGGCCCACGCCTGCAGGGTGGAACCATTGGCCCAGCGATGCGCCTCACCGCCAGCGCCACGTAGGGGCCTGTGATGAGGTTTGGCGGCAGCTGCGTGCCCCGCGCCCGCCCCAGGATTTCGACCCGCGCTTTTACAACCTGGCAGCGTCTGCGTTGCAACTGGGCACCGTGCCTGCCCCCGGCACGCCTGTCAGGTTGCTCAATCTGTCCAGCCGCGGGCTCGACACATTCGCCTGGCCCGACCTGGGCTTCAGTCTGCAAGTGCAATCCCAAAGCGGGCTCCGCCCTCCAGCCATCGATCTGGTGCCCGATACCTTGTTGATCGAACCAACGCTGCGCCGCTACAGCATCACCTGGCGCACTGCGGTTCTGCAAGGGGTTGGGCCTGCCCGGTTGGGCCAGTTTCACCTGAGTGTCCGCCGGGCTGCAAGCCGCCCTCCCTTTGCCCAGAGTAAACGATGACCTCGTCTTACAACGCCCGCCCGCTTCTCGCGCTGCAGAGTTGGGGAGCAGTGACCGCCCTTGGCCATTCGGCAGGGCAGACCCTTTCCTCGCTGTTGGGAGGTTTGAGCGGCTTCCAGTTGCAGCACTTGCCCGAACTCAGTGCCGAGCCCCTGACATGTGCCCCCTGCCGGCATGCGCTGGGCATCGGGCAGGAGCAGGGCGCTCAGCGACTGCAACCGCTTCTGCAGTCGGCCCTGGCTGAGGCTTTGGAGCGTCTGCCCCTGCCTGAGCGGCCGCCAGTGCGGCAAAGCCACCTGCTTTGCCTGCTGATACTGCCCTGTTGGGTCGACGCCGACATGTCCCGGCGCCTCGAGCGTGCCGCCGAACAGACCTTGGCGGCGCACCCGATCTGGCCCTTGCTGGGGCGTCGGCAGGGCTGCACAGCGCTGCAGGGCAGCGGTGGCGCCGCCCATGCCTTGCGAAGAGCTTATGCCGAGCTTGAAACCGATCCTCACCTGCAGCACATTGTCATCGCCGCCGTCGATTCGTGGGCTGAGCCTTCCGTGCTGGACAAGGCCGCTCGCGAAGGCTTGATCCTGAGCCATGGCGCGGCTCAGGGCACGCAGGGCTTTGTGGCCGGTGAAGCCGCTGCCTGCCTGGTGCTGCGGCCTTGCGCCAGTGTTCAGCACCTACCCCCGGGTGGGTTCGTACTTCACCGCCCTGGCTTACAGGACAACCCCAGTCCACGCTGGCCCAGCGCCATCGAAGGCGATGGCCAGGCCCTCAACACCGCAGTCGAGCAGGCTCTTTCTCAGGCTGGCCTGAAAGCCGAGCACCTCAGCCATCTGGCCAGCGACATGGATGGCTCGGGCTGGCGCGTCATGGATGAATTGCGGCTGCAGCAGCGTGCGTTGGCCGGGTGTACCCAGGACGCCAGCGTTCTGCGCATCGCTGAACAGTTAGGGCAGACCGGCGCTGCCGCCTTGCCCTTGATGTGGGCCATGCTGGCCGAAAAAGAGGCCCGTCATATCGAACGGGTGAATGCCGCACTGACCTGGAGCTTGGGCATGGACCAGAGCACCGCGGCGGTGGTGATGGAGCGCTCACCCCGGCGCGCCGCGCGATGGGCCCCAGGAGCACCCAGCCATGGCTGAGCTGAGCACCCATCAGCTGCTGGTCATCTCGCAAAGCCAGATCGGCACCATCGATCAGAACGTCGACCCGGTGCACCTCAAGCCCAAGGGCGAGCCGGGCTTGTCCACCCACAGCAACGACAGCAGCGTCATCGCCAACCCGGCCGCCACCGTCACCCACAACGGCACCGCCCTGGCCCACAACCACAGCGTCATCGACAACGGCCGCCACGATTTCAACGTGATGCGCAGCCTGTTCACCCAGGTGCAGCACCACGGCAACCGCCCCCTCGAGTACGACAAGCAATTCCACATCGAGGGCCACCACGCGGTGATGCACGGTGTCAAGACCGGCACCGCCACCGTCTGGTCGCCGCTGCCCTCCGTCGCAAGAAGCGCCATCGAGAACGGCCAGAAGGTCATCGAGGGTGTCAGTGCCGAAGGCCTGGCCAAGGCCGGCGCGGCCAACGCCCAGGCCGTGATGGAGCAGATGCTCTCCCCGGAGGGCGCGCTCAATCTGGCCATCACCTTGGGCCTGTTGGCCCTCAACGCGGTGCCTGGCGTGGGCTGGGTGGCCAGTGCCTTTCTGGGGGCCGACCGCCTGGTCACCTTGGTCGAGAACCTGGGCCCCAGACTCCTCCAATTGAAAGACCTGGTGGCGGCCTGGACCGAGCCCATGACACCCGCCCAGTTGGCCGAAGCCAGCGCCCGCTTGGAGCAATGGATGGCCGCCGCAGGCACCGCACTGGTGATGAGCCTGTTGGGCAAGGCCGGCGGCAAACTGGCGCCCAAGATCAATGCCTGGGGCAACTCGGTGAAAGAGGTGGTGGTGGGCACGTCGGGCGGGGGCCGCAAAAGCCATTGCGCCTGCGCCACCAAGGGCCCTGTCATCGTCGCCACTGGCGAGAAGACCCTCACCGAGCTCGACTTCGAACTCAACCACAGCGTGCCCATCACCTGGCAACGGTATTACCGCTCAGGCTTGCAGCACGACGGCTGGTTGGGCCAGGGCTGGATGTTGCCGGTGTCCGTCGAATTGCTGCTGGGTGCCCAGGGCCTGCAGTTGCTGGACGAGCGTGCCCGCACCGTTCCCCTGCCCTGGCTGGAGGTCGGCCAGACCCATTGGGATGCCTATGAGCAATTCACCCTGCAACGGCTTGATCCCACGACCTGGGTCGTGCGCCAGAAGAGCGGCCTGGCGCTGTACTTCGTCAGGCACCACCCAGCGCAATGGCGACTGCCCCTGCGCGGCCTGGTGGACCGCGATGGCCAGGGGTTTGAGCTGCTTTACCCGGCAGCCCCTCCAGATCTGTTCACCCCCCACCGGCCCTACCAACTGCGCGACACCCAGGGCCGCGTGCTGCACCTGAGCTGGACCGCGGCCGCCCATCTGCAAGAGATCAGCCTGCAAGCCAGGCCTGGCGCCCAGCCTCGGCTGCTGGTGCGCTACCGCTATCAAGATCAAGACCTGGTCGAAGCCACCGACGCCGCAGGCCACAGCCGCCACTACCGCTGGCAAAACCATGTACTGACCGGCTACACCACGCTGGAAGGGGGCACTTTTGAGGCCAGCTACGACCACTACCACCCCGGTGGCAAGGTGCAGCGATCCTGGGCGCAGGACGGCACGCTGGACGACCGCTTCAGCTACCAGCCCCAGCTTCGCCGCACCACCGTCACCGACGTGCTGGGGCGGGCCACCGTCTACGAGTACGACGCCCGCGAAGACATCATTGCCAGCACCGATGCCGCAGGCCAGCGCACCCTGACCCCCACCGACGCCAACGGCAACCCGCGGGGCGTGCAAGACGCCTTGGGCCGAAGCACCCGCTACCAGCACGATGCCCGAGGCAACCTGGTGAGCCTCATCGATGCCGCTGGCCATGCCACCCGCACCGAATACAACGCACTCGACCTGCCCGTGCGGGTGACTGACGCGGCAGGCGGCCAGTGGCTGCGCCACTACGACGAGCTGGGTCACCTGACCGAGCAGATCGACCCGCTGCAGCAGAGCACCCGCTACGCCTACAACGCCCGAGGCCTGCCCGTGCAGATCACCGATGCCCGGGGCGGCACCCAAACCCTGCAGTGGGACGCGCGCGGCCTGCTCTCGCAGTTCACCGACTGCTCGGGTCAGACAAGCCAGTTTCACCACGATGACCTGGGCCGCCTGGTGGAGCGCCGCGACAGCCTGGGCCAGAGCACCCGGTACCAGTACGACGTGCTCAACCGACTGGTGCAGCTCACCGAGCCCGACGGCGGCGTACACCGCTACCGCTACAGCGCCGCCGGCCAACTGCTGAGCCACACCGACCCACTCGGGGCCCAGACCCGTTACGCCTACAACCTGCGCGGCCAGCTCGTCATGCGCACCGGCGCCCTGGGCCACACCCTCAAGTACCGCTACGACCGCGCCTCTCGTCTGGTGGCCCTGCAAAACGAGAACGGTGCCTACCACCAGTTCCGCTACGACGTGCTCGACCGCGTCACCGACGAAATCGGGTTTGATGGGCGCCACCAGCGCTACGTCTACAACGCCGCGGGCGAGCTGACCCACCTGATCGAAGCCGGCGGCAGCGATCTGGGCCCAGGCAAGCTCACCCACTTCGAGCGCGACGCCCTGGGCCGCCTCACGGCCAAGCGCCATGAGGGCGAGGTCAATGAAGACGGGCCACCATCGGCATCGTCGCCGGACACCGGCGCGCCGTTCCCCGCCAGCAGCCGCTACCGCTACGACCCCCTGGGCCGCCTCATCGATGCCAGCAACGCCGCTGCCCAGATCACCCTGGCCTACGACCCCATGGGCCAATTGCTCAGCGAAACCCAACGGCTGCACGGCCCCCTGCCTCTGCAACGCAGCCTCAGCCACAGCTACGACCCCCTGGGCAACCGCATCCGCACCGTGCTGCCCGATGGCCGTGCACTCAACCGGCTGTACTACGGCTCGGGGCACCTGCACCAGATCAATCTGGAGACGCCTGCTGCCAAGCCTGGCGAGCCCTCTGCTTTCGAGACCATCACCGATATGGAGCGCGACGCCCTGCACCGGGAGGTGCAACGCAGCCAGGGCGCGCTCAGCAGCCGCTACGACCACGACCCCATGGGGCGCCTCACCCGCCACCAGGCCAGCCTGGGCAACCTGGGTGCCCAACGGGGCCGTGCAGTGCTGGAGCGCCGCTACGCCTACGACGGCGCCGGCCAACTCCGACAGCGCCAAGACAGCCTGCGCGGCGGTCAATCTTTTGAGTACGACCCCACCGGCCGCATACTGGCGGCCCTGCCCACGGCCAGCAACACCGCATTCGCGCCCGAACGCTTTGTGTTCGACCCCGCCAGCAACATCCTGAGCCCACCCTCGTCGAACGAATCAGGGGCCCCCCAGGCCTCGCGCCCCCGCCAGTGGGTGCCCGACAACCGGCTGCGCTTCTACCAAGACCTGCAATTTGAGTACGACCCGCATGGCAACCTCACCCGCCGCATCCAGGGCAACCAGAGCCGTCAGCAACACAGCGACACCCGCTTGGGCTGGGACGCGGCCCATCAACTGATCTGCACCCAGGTCAGCCGCCACGGCGTCACCCAGACCACCCACTACCGCTACGACGCCCTGGGTCGGCGCATCAGCAAGGCCGATGCCTTCGGCAGCACCCACTACCTGTGGGATGGCGACCTGATGGTGCAAAGCCAGCGTGCCAGCCAGCAAGCCGCGTTGTTCATCTACGAGCCCAACAGCTTTGTGCCTTTGGCCACCGTGCAGCAAGGCCAGACGTTTTGGTACCAGTGCGACCAGATTGGCGCTCCGCTGGAGTTGACAGACGCCCAAGGGCGCATCGCCTGGGCGGCGGAATACAAGGTGTGGGGAGAGGCCAAGGTCTGGCAGGGCATGAGGACGGGGACAGATGGGTGGACGGATCGAATGGAACTGCGCTCAGAAGGGCCGGCGCAGATGCCAGCGCTGGAGCAGCCGTTTCGGTTTCAGGGACAGCAGTTTGACGCCGAGACGGGGCTGCATTACAACCGGTATCGGTATTACGATCCGGTGGTTGGGAGGTTTGTTTCTCAGGATCCGATTGGGTTGTGGGGAGGGATCAATGTATTTCAATATGGGCCCAATTCACTCAAGTGGATTGATCCTTTTGGCTTGGCCGGATATGAGGTATCCATGAGTAATACAGCATCCAATGATACTTTGGCGCGTGGAGTGCACGTCAATATACAAGGGCCAGGCTTGCCCAATTCTGGGGGACATATTGGAATCGTGCCAACACAAGATGGTACTGGCCTTTCAACTAAACCGATTGATGCTGCAACCAAAAATCTGCCTGAATCTCAGCAGAGGAAAGTTTGCAGATGTGTTGTGGATTTTTTTAGTAAGTCCAGAAATTATTCTAAA
Source organism: Curvibacter gracilis ATCC BAA-807 (assembly GCF_000518645.1). Classification (GTDB taxonomy): domain Bacteria; phylum Pseudomonadota; class Gammaproteobacteria; order Burkholderiales; family Burkholderiaceae_C; genus Curvibacter; species Curvibacter gracilis. The sequence goes on from NZ_JADZ01000010.1 coordinate 87,777, forward strand.
ATCAATAAGCAAGCACAAGGCGGAATCGATAAATTTCCTGGAACTGCTAGAGCCGTAGAGATGGAGCAAGTACGTGAACTTGCAAACAAGGGAGTACCTGTACGATGAGAAAATCTATCATCTCTTCACCTTTGCTTCAGGCATCAATAAGCGACATATTGTATATATTTCTAAAGGAAAAATATATTGCAAACCCAAATTTATTAAAAATAAAAGACTTCACTATCGAGGAGTTATTGAAAAATTCATTCGAAATGACAGGAGATGATTTTTTTTGTTTATACGAAAAAACCTTCAGACTTCAAAACACGAGAGTTTATGCAAATGTGAAAAACTATTTTCACAATGGGGAGTTCATTTCAAACGGCATTGACTTTTTTGGTGCAGATAAGATGTGTAATGCGTTAAAGAAGTTGAAGGATAAATTCGAAAATCATTTCGAAATTAATTCAGTTGAACTTCTTGTGGATGAATCATTTAATTATGGCTCAATGATTATAAATGGATTTCTTGATGTAAGGTTCTCCAAGCTAAGGAGGCCGAAGAGAAAGAAGAAATTCTTTCTTGTCGGCATCTCCACTGATTATGAGGTTTCCAGTGGTGAACTTGCGAAAAATGGCAACACCCACGGCGCTCGACTCCTTAAGGATTATATTTCTTTCTTTAACGCATCGAAAAAATTTAAAAACGACCCAGCAATTCAAGAGTTGGTGACATGCGTGATGAAAAACTTTCCTCATGCAGTTGTTTAGTACCTTAGATCGGCTTATATGGATATCGACAAGATCAGACCGACTCGCCCGACCGGCCAACGAACCGAGAGCCGATGATGATTGGGTCGTTCCTAATCGATTTGGTCATTTGGACGAAGGTGAATCAGCATCATATGGTGCAATTGCTTTCACACCCCAACGGCCCGTCAATCGCACAGGCGACGCCAGCATGTCATTCCAATGCCGAAACCCATGAATAGGGTCAAGTCTTCCCACGGGGTACTTGTTTCAAGTACAAATAGGATTCTATTGAGGTCAGCCTCATCGCTGATCATGAGTTTGCGCGGGGCTCCCTTTTTGGATGGAGCAAAGGCTGGAATCAGAGGCTGTAGATCCTGCCACAGACCTTTGCTAGCAGGACGTCGGGCCATGGTGGCGCAGAGCATAACTGCTCTGCAGACATTAAGAAGTAAGTCGCGTTAGCAAATCTTAATATTCGCCCTATTGAGAATAATCCATCTGGCTATTTTTCTAGTACAGCCTTAAATTATAAAATTTATGGATTGAATATGAGCTCTATTTCTGGATTGATGGAAAATGATGCATTTCTTATTGGTCTATACGGGGCCTTGCCGAAGTTTGAAAATATTAACATCCATCAGATAAATTTAAATTGGAATGGGCCGTGCGCCAATGTTATTTTCGACTTGAGAGATTTTCCTAATTCTCCTCCGAGGAAATGGAGGGGTTTTAACACCGTTCAACTTGAAATATCTCTCTTCCCTCTGGTTGAGGTTCGTATTGAAAAGTTTTCGAGTGGAAATGTTTGTAATGTTTGCATTGAAAAAAAGGCGCTTTGTTTTGTTTTGAAATGACGGGTGCCTCAGCGGCGAGTTTTGTTGCCCCATCTGTCCGCATCAATAATGTCTCTGCATACTTGAATCTACCCTGATTGTATGGAAACGATTTGCCCGAATTGCCACCCCATTGCGCCGTTCTAGTAAGCGTAGGAAATAGCCATCCACGGCTAAGAAATCTATGGCATTAAATTGGCCAGCGCCCAGGTCACCCGCCACGGCGTCACCCAAACCACCCACTACCGCTACGACGTCCTGGGCCGGCGCATCAGCAAGACAGACGCCTTTGGCAGCACCCAGTACCTGTGGGACGGCGACTTGATGGTGCAAAGTCAGCGTGCCAGCCAGCAGGCGGTGTTGTTCGTCTATGAGCCCAACAGCTTTGTGCCCCTGGCCACCGTGCAACAAGGCCAGACCTATTGGTACCAGTGCGACCAGATCGGCGCACCGCTGGAACTGATGGATGCGCAGGGGCGTGTGGCCTGGGCGGCGGATTACAAGGTGTGGGGAGAGGCCAAAGTCTGGCAGGGCTTGAGGACGGGGACGAATGGGTGGGCGGATCGAATGGAACTGCGCTCAGAAGGGCGGGCGCAGATGCCTGCGCTGGAGCAGCCGTTTAGGTTTCAGGGGCAGCAGTTTGACGCGGAGACGGGGCTGCACTACAACCGGTTTCGGTATTACGATCCGGTGGTTGGGAGGTTTGTTTCTCAGGATCCGATTGGATTGCGGGGTGGATTTAATATCTATCAATATGCCGTCAATCCAATTGCATGGCTAGATCCATTTGGATTATCTGGAGCTGCGGGAAATATAACTGGACCCAATATTCCAGATGGACTTCAGACGGGCTCGAGTACGTTGGAAGGAGGTCGTGGTATTTCCAATCCGGCAGTTCAGCAGGCGTACGATAATGTCCCAAAAGAAGTCAGAAGTTATTATCACGGCAGTTGCGCCGAGGCAGATATGCTGAGCAAATCTGCTAACAAAAAAGGAATAACCTCTTTGGCAGGGCTGAGGGAAATGGTGAATGGTGCAGTCATGAATGTTTGGCGTAATGACAGAAAAATGAAGCCCATGATAGCCTGCTCATCTTGTGCTCACGTGAAGAAACAATTGGGCATAGGCGATGGATGTAATTAATCAAAGGTTGATTTATGAAAAATCCGGAAAATTCTAGCTCGGAAATGAAATCATGTATGTCGCAGTGCGGTATTTTTGAAAGTGAATTTGACATAAGGGAAATGCCCTATGATGAAATAATGAGGATTTTAAAGGATTATATTTCCGAAAAAATAATAATGTCAAAAAACGAGATGTGGAAGTTTTCGCCGAGTGCATTGAGAATCGTTAGATTCTACATTGAAAAGGTGGATAACTATTTGCTAGGAAATATTTCAGATGAGGAGTTAAATATTTACTGTAATGAAAATTTTGGCAATATGGAAGACTCAGGAATTTCGCTAAATGATTTTAATATTTATAAAATAATTCATTACATTTTATTTAATAGAAACAGGTCGTCCGTGGCCATGGATGGTGCAGATTACCTAATTGGTTTCTTTTTTATGGATGTGGGTCGGTTTGGCGCGGGGGCTTGCGAGCAGTTTAGAATTTATATTGAAGGGCATTCAATAATGTCGAACTATCGGATTAAATATTGATTTTAAATTCCCCATTAAAATGAATTCACCAGTTGATGGCAAGTCCTAGCTTTCCACTATAGGGGAATGAGGATGTGAATTATGCCTGAAGAAGACCATTTTGAAACAGACGACCAGGCTGTTCGCATATCAAGACATCCACCACGAGTAATGACCCTGTGGAATTATCAGAATTTGAAGCGTTGGAGATTGCAGAAGTGCTCAAAAACTTCGCAGCTCGGATTTGATGTTTTTCAGAAAGGCCCGCCCAGCCCGCCACTGTTAAAGTCATCACGGACGTAGAGCGCAACGCCCTGCACCGCGAGGTGCAACGCAGCCAGGGCGCGCTCAGCAGCCGCTACGACCACGACCCCATGGGGCGCCTCACCCGCCACCAGGCCAGCCTGGGTGCCCAACGGGGCCGTGCAGTGCTGGAGCGCCGCTACGCCTACGACGCCGCCGGCCAACTCCGACAGCGCCAAGACAGCCTGCGCGGCGGTCAATCTTTTGAGTACGACCCCACCGGCCGCATCCTGGCGGCCCTGCCCACGGCCAACTACACCGTATTCGCGCCCGAACGCTTTGTGTACGACCCCGCCAGCAACCTCCTCAGCCCCAGCTCGCCCGATGGGCCCATCCAGCCGGTGCCCGACAACCGGTTGCACTCCTACCAAGACCTGCAGTTTGAGTACGATCCGCATGGCAACCTCACCCGCCGCATCCAGGGCAACCAGAGCCGCCAGCAACACAGCGACACCCACCTGAGCTGGGACGCGGCCCACCAACTGATCAGCGCCCAGGTCAGCCGCCACCGCGTCACCCAGACCTCCCACTACTGCTACGACGCCCTGGGCCGGCGCATCAGCAAGGCCGATGCCTTTGGCAGCACCCACTACCTGTGGGATGGCGACCTGATGGTGCAAAGCCAGCGCGCCAGCCAACCCGCCGCGCTATTCGTCTACGAGCCCAACAGCTTTGTACCTTTGGCCACCGTGCAGCAGGGCCAGACCTACTGGTACCAATGCGACCAGATCGGTGCGCCGCTGGAGCTGACAGATGCGCAAGGGCAGATAGTGTGGAGTGCGGACTACAAGGTATGGGGCCAGGCCAAGGTCTGGCAGGGCTTGAGGACGGGGACGAATGGGTGGGCGGATCGAATGGAACTGCGCTCAGAAGGGCGGGCGCAGATGCCTGCGCTGGAGCAGCCGTTTAGGTTTCAGGGGCAGCAGTTTGACGCGGAGACGGGGCTGCATTACAACCGGTATCGGTATTACGATCCGGTGGTTGGGCGCTTCATTTCTCAAGATCCGATAGGACTCAAGGGTGGTATTAATAATTTTCAGTACTCGCCTAATCCTGTTAAGTTTGTTGACCCGATGGGGTTGGCGTGTCTTCCTCCTCCTCTTCCAGGAAGGCCGACACCTGCCAGTACCGGTGGAAAATTTGAGCCAACTCAAGGTAGTGGGCATTACAAATACCATCCGAAATGTAAATGCAAAGGATATCTTGATAAGAAGGGTGATGTCTGGGAACCAACCGACCATAACGGGACACATGCCCCACACTGGGATGTGCAGCATCCAGACGGTACGCATACTCCAACCTATCCTGTAAAAGAGTGAGTATCATTGTGAAGAAGTCGACAAAATATTTGCAAAAAAATTCTCAAGTACTAGTTCAATCTTTTTTGGGATTTACGACCAGCCCAGGCGATACGAGAGATATAGATAACTATTGGAAGTTAATAGGAAAAAAAGGACTTGTTTTAATGAATGAAAAGGAGGGTGGAATGAGCCGTCATGTAAGAGGGGAGAGGGTTTTGGTTAAATTCTCGGATGATGTGAAGGCAATGGGCTTGAATTTTCATAATGATGTCGAAAATTCCCTATGGATGTTTGTTGTTGATTTGATGCCATGCGAAGATCAAATTTAAGCCGAAAACCTTTTTATCCCTGCGTCCTCAATCCGGCCATGAGGTCGGGCAGTGTGCGGGTTTCGGCTAAGGGATGGATTCCCCTCATTTTCCTAGTGAACTCTCGGTCATGCAGACACTCATTATTTAAATCAAGTAGTTGATCGGAAATGCCACTTAGGCAAATTGGTGCCGTCAAAGGTGGCGGCGTTCATCGAATAAATAAACGACGTTCAAGAATGAATCCAGTTGTGGAGGCTGACGTTTTTCAGTCATTGATCAGCTACTCTCAGGAGCGCGTCTAAATGTTTTCTCGCTAAGTTTGGTGGCCAAGTGCCGCGCCAAACCATAGCGCTCTGGCCGTCATCCCCCCCCGCTAGTGGGTGCCTGAAAAACGGCTGCGCTTCTACCAATGCCTGCATTTTGAGTACGACCTGCATGGCAACCTGATACGCCGCATCCTGCCGAGAAGCCTCTTCCTAAACCCACTGAGTCGAGTCGGAACCGTTCTGCGAACTTGATTTTCCAGATTTCTGCTCAATTAAAAATTTTCGCTGAGTTGGGTTGGGTATGTGTTTCTGTTGATTTTGGGGAAAAAGACTAAATTCGACCCCGGCAGCCATTGAAATCGTCAGTGACAGGAGATGTATATGGAATATTGGACGGTCGTTTTCCCAGCTTGTGAACAAGGGCGCTTATTTGTTGCGAAAGTTTTAAGTTCGCATGAACTTTTTCTGCTTTGCGAAGAGTGTGAATCAGCTTGGTTGAATCCTGAGAAGGTTGGCTTAAATTTATCCTTTGATTCTCAAGGATTGGCAATTCGTCGTGCTGATTCTGACGATATCAAGAATTCAGGATGGGGGCACTTCATCATGACTGGGTCAGCGTGATATCTACCAAAATCGAATTTGTCTTCACTGCGGTGAGCGCGAAAGAGGATTGTTTACGCTGAAATACCTCTTAAGTGAGGAAAATATTTTTGATGCTGTTGGATGATTTTGAAGCTTGGAATCCCAGTCTTGAGGAGATAAAGATCAGCATCTGGCGTGCCTGCAATATTAAAAGTTGCCGCTTTGAAAGATGTGCTCGTTCGAATTCAATGTGTGGGGCTTGGCCGGCATGGCGCCCAGCTGCAGGCAGGCTGTGGGCAGCTTTTGATGGCTAACACGACAGGTCCACGAACCGAGAACAGATGATGGCTGCGGCTCAACGTGAGCAAGGCTTGATGGATATCGAGCCGTCTTTCGAATCGAATCCTCAGTTTTCCAGACCCGGCAAACCACCCCACTGCTGAGTTCGGTGGTCATCCGTGGCGCTGGATGGCCCGGTTGAGTTCATGGCGAGTTGGTCTGAAGCCCACACGGGGGCGGCGTGCCTAGCGGCACGCTGTAGGCCGCTGGTTTGCGCTGGATGCGGGGTTGGGCACCCACATGAATGTGGGATAGTCAAGTCCGTTGCCGGTGGTAGAACCGTCAGGTTGAAGTTTTCCAAAGACGGCGTATGCGTTCCAAGATTCGTTCCCGGCTCGGTTGGCTGGGTGTGCTTTACGTCTTCTGCGCTGCACCAGTTTGGGCAGAGGTTACCGAGAGAGTGGCGCTGGTGGTGGGCAACTCCGCTTACAGGTTCGCACCCTTGGCCAATCCCAAGAATGATGCAGAGGGGATGGCGGCGCTGCTGAGCAAAGCCGGTTTCAAGGTGGATCGTCAACTCGACACCGACATGGGGGCCTTGCAAGATGCGGTGGCCCGCTTCGGGCAAGCCATCAAAGACCCTCAGGTCAAATTTGGCCTGTTCTACTACGCAGGGCATGGCCTGCAGCAGGACTGGCGCAACTACCTGGTGCCGGTCGATGCCAACATTCGCACGGCGGCTGACGTTGCCAAGCAGACTGTGGATGTGAGCCAACTGCTGAAATACATGAAAGAGGAACAGGGTCGCAGCTTTCTGATCATTTTGGATGCTTGCCGTGACGATCCCTTTGCTGGCACTTACAAGCCGTCGGCAAAGGGCTTGAGTCAGTTCGATGCTCCGGTGGGCAGTCTGCTGGCGTATGCCACCGCACCGGGCAATGTGGCGCAGGATGGTGCAGGCAGCAACGGTCTTTACACGAGCAACCTGCTGCGTGAATTTTCTGTGCAAGGTGTGCGGGTTGAAGATGCCTTCAAACGGGTGCGGCTGAGCGTGCGGATGGCCTCACGAGGACAACAGGTGCCCTGGGAGAGCACGTCTCTGGAAGAGGACTTGTATCTATTTCCGAACCCAACCCGTACCTTGACTGAGTCTGAAAAGGATCAGCTTCTTGAAAAGGAAATGAAAGCGTGGCAGGCCGTCAAGAACAACGATGACCCCGAAGTGCTGGCTGCCTTTATTCGAGAGTATCCCAGTGGCAGTGCGAGCGAATTGGCGGGGTCGCGCATGAATCGGTTGCTTTCTGCCCTGGCTAGGCGTGAGCAACAGAAGTTGCTGGCGGCTGCTCAATCGGCAGCCCATGCGGCGCAAGAGTTGATAGAGAGCGAGAGATTGGCGCGTGAGCGTGCTGCAGAAGCGGAAGCCAAGCGTGTGGCAGCGGAGGCGGCCGAGCAGGAGCGACTGCGGCAGGCCCAGGCCCAGGCCGCCCGCGAGGAAGCCCGCCGAGTCGCGCTGGCCAAAGAGGCTGCCGAGCGCGCTGAAATGGCTCGAATCGCTGAGGAGAAGGCCCGGCTGGCTGAAATGGAGGCCGCACGGTTGGCTCGCGCGGCCCAAGAGGAGGCTGCCCGGGTAGCGCGGGCGGCCGAAGAGGAGGCCGCGCGCCAGGCCCGCGTGGCCGAAGCCGAGGCCGCGTCACGGCGCGCTCGCTTGGCTGAGGAAGAGTCCGCTCGATTGGCACGCTTGGCAGAAGAAGACGCTGCTCAACGTGCCCGTCTGCTCGAAGCGAAGGACGCCCGACTGGCTGAGCTGTCCCTGCAAGCCAAACAGCAGGCTGAGCGTGAGGCTCAGCGCATGGAGGCCTTGGCGGTTGCCGAAGCGCAAGAGGAGCGCGCGCGCCAGCAACGGGCGCAGGCCGTGGCGGTGCAGCAAGAAATAGAGCGTCTGGCCGCTCTGCAGGTTCAGCGCGAAGCAGAGGAAAAGCGGCTGCAGGAGCAGGCACGGCAAGCTTTGGCGCTGTTGGCTCAACAGGCTGAGCAGAGCCGCCGTGAAGCCCAGGCCAAAGAGACCCAAAAACTGGCCATGCAGGCCACAGAGGCCGCTTCGGCCGCACCGACGGAGCTGCCTGCCACACCGTATTTCAAAGGGTTTGCCGAGCACCAGCGCAGCTACCAGGTGGGGGATGTCTACACGCTGCGGGTGATTGACCGCGTGAACCGAACCACCAATCCCTTGGTGATGAAGGTGACCCGGGTGGACACGAGCAGCGAACGCGTGGAGTACAACGATGGCGAGTATGAGTCTGACCTGATGGGCAACATCTCCACCAATCTGCGAGGCAGGTTCAGTACACCTCGTCAGTTTTATCCGGCCGAATTGATTGTTGGCAAGAAGTGGACGACACGCTTCGTACAGTCCCGTCCTAACAATGTCAAATACACGTTTGAGTACAAACTCAAAGTCGTCGGCAAAGAGACCATCACTGTGCCTGCCGGTACGTTCGAGACCTTCAAGATTGAAGCCCGCGGCTTCAACAACAATCTGGGCGCTTATCTGGAGCGTGACATCTGGGTGGCGCCTGGCGTGAACGCCGACATCGCTCATGAAATCAGAGTGCGCTTGCGTGGTGGGTGGGTTGAGCAAAACGATCGTCAGGAGCTGGTTTCACAGGTCCGCGGCGGCTAGGAGGCCCCATGCCCCATATTCAAAGTGGCCCCGTGTCCTTCGGGGCGCCAGCCTTGTCCTCTAGTCAGCGCTGTGGATCATCCTGCCCCATCCCACGGCAGCGATCAGTAGATGCGATGGCCGGCAGTCAAGAACATATGGAACGACAACAGGAGTGTGGTTGTGCAACTGCTGGCGAGCATGCTCGCCAGCGTCGCGCGCAGGCCCAGGCGGTGCGCATCGAGCCCCTTTTTCACGGATTGGGTGCCTGGCCAGGCATAGAGCACGGTGCCCAGCATGCCGGCGAATCCCAAGATGGCGCCATGGCACCAGACCTGCATCCATTGCATCGGCGTGGTGGCCGTGAATGCGATGCTGGCCAGATCTCCCAGATCGCCTGCGTGCAGCATCAGGTTGAAGGCCAGGCCCAGTACCAACGTGAACAGCAGCAGCAAGGCGGTCGCTGCCGTGGCAACGACGGCATGGGCCAGCAACACGGGCACGCAATGCGAGGCGGCCTGCGCCGAAATGACGTCGGGCTTGTCGTGCGGTGTGCCGGTCGCTGAGAACGCGCTCAAACGCAGGGCCAGATTCGGTGCGCTGAGCCAGGCCATCAGCGTCGCGCAGGCCCAGGGGGCCACAAATACCGTGATCCACGGCCAGACCTGTTGCACCACCAGTGCCGCCTGGCTTCCCAGTGTCAGCGGCAGAAGAACGAACAAGCCAGCGCCGCTCAGCGCTGCACTCAGCAGCACGAAGGGCATCAATTCGGTGATTTCTACATCGCGCTCGTTGCGCAGCGCGGTTCGGCCTGCAGGCAGCCGCCAACTGCGTCGATGGCACCACAAAGCCCGTAGCGCGATGAGTCGTCGCCCGGTCGACTGACTATGGGGCACATCAAAGCCCGCGCGGGTGTCGTCAGATGCCTGGTTCATGGCGCACTGGCAGCAGGCCTTGCCGTGAGGCTCAGGTCAGACGCTTGCGGCCGCAGCGTTGCCTGGAGCGTGGATTGAGCCTCCTGGGCTTGTTTCAAAAGCGTTGTGTAATGTTGGGCGTTACGTGTGTCGCCGTGCGCCCGGTAGAGGCGGGCCAGCAGATCCAGGTCGGTGTTCACTTTGGAAGCTGCGCCCTGCCCCTGGTCCAGGGCCAGGGCCTTGTGCGTGTTGGCAATGGCTGTACCCAGGTCTCCCAGGCCGGGTGCCATGAGCAGTTCAACCTGGGCACTGACGCGCAAAGCATTGGCCAGATCGGCGCTTGACACCGCACTTTGCAGGGCCGATGCAGCCGCTTGCCTGGCTGCTGGGGCATCCCCTTGCTGCATGTTCAATCGCGCACGCAAAGTGGACAGGGCTGATTGTTCGGCGCAAGACCGGCACAGGGCCTGCGCTCGCGTCAACTGCTCGGCGGCAGCGCTGGGCTCTCGGGTCAGCAATAAGGCCGCCAGACGACCCTGTGCCAGCACCTGTACCGTGGGTGGCAGTGATTCAAGGCTCAGTACCAGGCGGATCGCGGCAAGGGCCGATTCCGGATGCCCGAGTTCGGACTGCACGCGGGCCCAGTTCAACCAGGCCCAGGCTTGAAGTGCTGTTTGGGCCAGTGAGGTGTAGCGCAGCGCCAGCGCTTGATACTGATCGGCGGCCTGGTTCAGGTCACCGTGGGCATAGGCCTGGGCCGCCGCGCGCTCCTGCGCCAGAGCACGGGTGGATGTGAGCGCGAGCGTCGCGGCGGCTTCGCTATCCGTGGCGGGCTGTCGGGGTCTGCTGCAGCCCGACAGGGCCGCGATCAAGGCAACAGTGAGCAGCGCACGCGCAAGCGCTTTGCAAGCATGAACGGCGCGGCCCAGAGTGGGGCTGTCGGGGATATCGGGGCTATGGGGGCTATGGGGGCTGACGGTTGCCGGTTCCGCGTTGAATTCAGGCGCCAGAATCATGGTGAGCTTGTCCGTGTTGGGGGTGCCGTACCGTCTTCAAAGCCATCCAGTGGCAAGGGCACCGGGGAGGCGGTGTTGACCATTGAACTCAGAGGCCAGGTGCGGCGCGCGCCGTCGGTGATTTCGGCCACATCGTCCAGGGAGGCCCGTCCGGCACGCATCGCTGCTGGCAACTGATGGCGCGCCGCTGTGCTGATCTGTTTGACGTCAGCCGTGACGGTCTGGATGTCTGCCATGGTGTCCTGAACTTTCCCCAGCAGTTGCGGAAGTTCTTTTTGCACGGCCAGCAAGGCCGTATTGGCCGATTGCATGAGCTGTGTGGTTGCTTGCAACGTGTGTCGTGCATCTGTTGCCAAGGTTGCCCTGTCTTGATCCGCATGGGCGATCAAGCCCGAGCTTGTCTTGCTGATCGTATTCAGTTGGGCTGAGATCGCCTGAAAATTGACGAGCATCGCGGTCAATGACTCTCGCACCTGGCCGCTGACGGCATTCGCCTCGGTCGTGATTTTGTGGGTATCGTCCAAGATGGGATCGACCTTGCCGATGGCCTGGGTCAACTTCTCGACAGCCACGCGCACGCTGACCATCATGTCGTCCAGGTCGTTGCCATTGTCCATGGGCAGTGTTCCCCCGTCGGCGAGCAGCGGCCTGTCTTGAGGGCCCACAACAATGTCAATGAAGCGCCCGCCGATCGGACTCTCCCGCGTCAAGCGGGCTCGCGTGCCTTCGGTCAGCAGGTTCAGGCGTTGCGCGTCGATTTGCAAATGAGCAGTGACATTCAATTCAGGCGACAACTCGATGGCGTTCACCTCACCAATCTTGAAGCCCTTGAGCTTGACCGGCATGCCAACCTGCACCCCGTTGGCGCCAGGCAGTTGCACCAGAAGCACGACCTTGGGCGTGAACCAGCCCTGTCGCCAGGCGCCAACGCCAGTCAGGACAATTGCTGACACCAGGGAGAGCACAATCCACAACCGGCCGGCATGGGCCTGGTCCAAAGGCTGCGGGGCTTGAGTATCTTCAAAGGTAGGCATGGCGCTCAAGCTCCTGGGCCTTCATGCGGGTGGGGGAGGGCGGGTTCAATCTTTTTCCTCGACGCTCAGCAGGGCCGCTCCGTAGGCGTCCGAACAAGCGGGCCCTGTGTTGGACGACCTCTGCGCATTGCGTCCCTCACGGCCGGCGCACGAACCGGTGGCGCCCAACGATCCGGTCAGCAACTGGTACCCCAGGGCCGCACGTCCCTGGGCGTCGTTGAGTGACTTTACGAAGGGGCCCGCCTTGGTGGTATAGGGGCTGTCGCGCAATGGCGCCAGGTCGCGCGCTTGGTCCGTGACCATGACCAGCAAGCTATCGGTTCCGGCGGGGCCGGACGCCCTGAGCCGCCAATGAGGCCGTGGCAATCGCACGCTGGCTCCTGCCGAAACCTTGTTGTCGCGGTCCAGTTCGTTTGGAAACAGCAAGTACAACGAACGGTTGTCAGACCCGGCCATGACCACATAGAGGTAACCATCGCGGCTCGAGTTCAATTGCAAATCAACGAAGTCCTGGCCGATTTTCAAAGGCGCTTTGTTCAGTTGGGCGCGGACCTGTCGTTTGGCATCGCGTTGGTCAAAGATTTGGCGCAATGCCTGCTCGCCAGTGAACTGTTGCACCGGGGCCGGCTGGCTCGTCGCCTCGGCTTGGGGTACAGCGGCCGCCATGGCCTCGGACACCGGCTGATGGAACCAGGTCGGTACAAAAGAGGAATTGCCGTGCAAGGTGATGTTGTGCGGCTTGAACAACGCATCGTTTTGCATGCGCTGGTTCAATTTGCCTTGGGCGCATTGCCGGATCTCATCCACTGAGACGGCTCCACTGCCATCCAGGTCCTGGGCGTCACGCAACATGCAGTCGCGCATGTACTGGGTGGCCAGCCCCCCTTTTTCCTCGTCGTCAAAACTGACTTCGTTGTCACGTGAGGCGCTGACATAGATGATGTCCTGGGCCAACGCGCCTTGCTCCGTCTGCTCCACCGCGAGATTGCGTCCTTTGACATTCACCGGTCGAGAACACTCGTCGGAGGTCGCGACAAACTTGGGTCTCAGCACACCCTCATCATTGCTGTTTTGAAACCCTCGGGTGCGCACCGTCTGGGCGGTCTGCACAATGCCACCGGAATGACAGGCGTCGTACATCACAAACAGCTTGTCTGATTTTTTGACGATAGGCTTCAACAGATCTGCCATTTCCCGGTTAGTCACCGTGCCCTGTGGCCCACCGTCGTAGGCCAGCAGTGCCTCCACGCAATTGCCGGCTTGTGCATCCTTGTAGCGGGTACCGTGGCCCGAGTAATGCAAAAACACCCGGTCACCCTCCTCGATGCGGGTGCTCAACTCCTGCAGGGCCTTGCGTATGCCATCGCCTGTGGCGGCCTCGTCTTGCAGGTAGGTGATGTTGCCGGGCGGCACCTGCATGGCCTGCGCCATCTGGGTGGCCGACTCCCGGTCAACGTGGGTGCCCGGCAGTTCGGGGATGCGCGGGTCAGCATAGCGGCTGATACCGATGATCAGCGCATGACGGTTGTCCCGTGCTGGCAGGTTGCGAACGCCCAATGTCATCGCGCTGTGGGCACGCTCCGTGCGGCCATTGAGCAGGGTGGCCGCCTGTGCATTGCCCACTTGCAGGTTCAGCGCACCAGCGCGTACCCAGCCGACCCGTGTTTTCTCCGAGGGGCGCCCAGGGCTGTCGGCACCCGAGCTTTCTTGCCACGAGACTTGTGCCCAGCCACCTTCCAGACTCCGGACCTGCACCGTGGCGCCCGTTGGCAGTGTCGCTAGCACGTCAGCGGTCGGCAGTTTGTCGGCGCGCATTTCACTGGCACGCAACAACTGCGTGACCTGAGCCGGTGGCGGGCTGGGTGCCGCCGGCACGGCTTGCTGGGCGAGGCTGGGCAAGCCCAGCAAGAAAATGGCCGTGAGTGCAAGGGCGCTACCGGAAATGTGTCCTGGGGCTTTCATGGGGCGCTTGAAAATGAGTGGGTTGGATTGAATGGGGCGGCCTGGCTGAGCATCAATGACCACGCTGCCAGCATGTTGGCCAACAGCTGATTGGCCTGGCAGGTCACCATCGGGCTGTTGCGATGGAGCCAAGGCTCAAGAACCTTCAGCAAGTGTTCGTGCACATGGCTCAGCACGCCGGCGGGACCCACAACCGCCACGACCTCTGCCAAGGCTGGGTAGTGGCGTTTGGCAGGCCATTTGACTTCGCCTTCTGGCAGCACCAGGCGGCAGCTCGGGGCATGGCGCTGCAGGGCATCCATCAAGTGCTCCAGGGCCGCTGCATCCCAAGGCTCATGACCTGCCAGCAGGCACAGCTCCACGGTGCCGGTCTGCAACGCTTCCGACAGATGACACCAGTAGTCGCGACGCCGTTCGCTCCACAAGCGCAAGCTGCTCAGCATCAGCAAGCCGAATCCGGCAGCCAGGTGCAGATCAATGAATAGCGGCAGCAGGTTGAGCGACAGATAGCTCACGACCAGCAGCAGGGCCGGTACCACCACCGTGACAGGGGCCAGGCTGGCGACGCTGTGCCGGCTCACCCACAGCGTCAGGACCACGAACAGAGCACCCGCCAACATCACCTGCAGCCAAGGGGAGAGCGTGGACAGGCGGTGTTGGTTGAGCGCGTTATCCACCACGGTGGCCAGCGCATCGACGCCGAGGTGAGCGGGCGCCAGAGCGGTGGGATGCACGTCATGCAGGCCAGGCGCACTGGAGCCGATGATGACGACTTTCCCCGCGAACGTGGGCATCGCTGGGTCGGTCTGGCCACCCTCGGCCTGGGCAAAGACGTCTGCAAACGAGACGCGGGGATAAATGTCCGCCTTGGCGCGCCAGGCAATCAGCTCTCGGCTTTGGTAGCCGCTTTCATGGGCAGATGCGGCGATGTCGCGGTAGGTCTGAGGGGCCACCTCGGCCAGCACGCTGAGCGCAATCGATTGGATGGCCGAGCCGTCCTTCAACCGTTCGGCATATCGAAAATGACGCAGCACGCCATCGTCATCCACGTAGGCGTTGTTGTAGCCCAGGCGCGATGCCGCCAGTGCCGGAAGTGTGGGGGGAATCAATGCCACCGTGCGGGTCTGGCCTGTGTTGGCCGGCGCGGAACCGGCTGACCCGGTGGGCAGCCACAAGCCAGGCAACGTGGCCTGGTTGATCAGGCTTCTGGTGTCATTTTCGGTCGGCAGGCGCACCACCGAGAAGTGACTGTGCCGGCTGTTGGCGGCCGCGCGGTCAAAGGCGGCATCGCCACCTGGATTGAGCTTGTCCGGGTCCGAGAACGCCACATCCCACAGGATCGCCACGGGCCTCTGGCTTTCCAGATGGTCCAGTACGGTGGCCAAGGTCTCGCGTGACCACGGCCACTGCCCGAATTCCTTGCCCATGCGCACCAGCGAGGCCTCGTCGATGTCCACGATGATCACGCGCGGGTCGGGCGCATGGGCATGAAAGCGCGCCCGCACCATCGCGTCGTAAGTCGAGGCGGCCAGGCCACTGCTGAGGTGCATCAACGAGACGTCAACCACGGCCCACAGGCCCAGCAGCGCAGCCAAGCCCCAGGTCACATGACGCGAAGGAAGGCGTCCCAGGTTGCGCCAAAGGCGTTGGAGCGTGTTCACCATGGGCAGGGCGCGAGCCGATGCGCACGCAGGTTCTGATGAGCCGCCTGCAGACAGGGGCCTGGGCGGATGGTTTCAAGACCCCTGAACATGGACGATGCGCACACGACGGTTTTCAGCGGCCATGGGGTCTGCCGGGTTGACGGGGTGGCTGCTGCCCTTGCCAACCGCCCGCAAGCGCACCGATTGCACGGTCTGGCGCACGAGAAATTCCCTCACTGCCTCGGCGCGGGCTTGGCTCAGTTGCAGGTTGTAGGTTTCGCGGCCCTTGCCGTCGGAGTGCCCCTCGATCACAAAGCTGGCATTGCTCAGTTCTGGCGAAAGCAGGGCCATCGCCAGATTTCTCAAGGCGTCCTGGCTCTCGGGGCGGATCTGCGCCGAATTGAAATCAAACTGGATCTGCAGCGACAAGGCAGGTTCTGCCACAACCTCGACACTCAGGTTTCTGAGGCTGCGGGTGCGGCCCTGGGCTGTGCTGGGAATCAGCTTGAGCTGCTCGATCATCTGATCTGTGCTGGGCAAGGCTGTGGCACTTTCAAAGGCCGCCTGGGCCTCGGCGTCCAGGTTTGCCAGCAAGGCCAGCACCGCCAGCACGGCCTGCATTGCCCCGGAACGCAGGCGCGTGGGTGGGTTGACCGGGGGCCTGGTGTGCTGCGACGACAACATGTTCATTGGGTAGATCGGTGAATCGAGTGGGTTTGGCTGTCGTGGCGTGCGTTGCTCTTCTCACCGGCCAGGGTCAACAGGTTGAAGAAGTTTGTGTTCAAGGGCGTCTGTCATGGTCTCGAATCGCCATCGGATCGCGTCGTTGACGTTGAACGCCTCGCGTTGAATCTCACGACGGCTGCCTTCAGTGAGGGCGCCAACACCTGCCACCGGCTTTTCATCATGGCCATCGGTGCATCGATCTCGTCCACTGCGCAGCCAATAGGCACTTCGCGGTCGGGCGGAAAGCACACACCGCCAACGCCGTGGACTTTGCCAAACGCATATTCATCCAGGGTAGCCTCAGTTGCTCAAATCAGGCTGTTGATTCCGAGAACCTTATCTCGGCCGGTGTTCGGCGTCATCGCATATTCATGTCATGCGCGAAGGCAAATTTCGTCACTACATTGGCCAGTGCAGAAAACCTGCATGAGAAGTCGTATACGTCAGAAAAGGTGTTTTATGAAGACGAGGGATGAAGAGTTGAAGGGGGCTGGCCCCCTGCATGGGACCGCATTTGGTGGGAGATTGCCGCGCCTGGGCTTGCTGGCTTCAGCGACTGTGCTTGCTGCGGTGCTTTCGGCCTGCGGTGGCGGTTCCACTGCGTCGGTGGATCCGCTTGCGCCGGCAGAACAGTCCGATCTCGCCAAAGCACCCGATCTCTACGGTATCGATTCGTCCGGTGTCGGTGGCGATGGTGGTGGTGACGGTGGCGCTGCCGGGGGGGCTGGAGACGGCGCGCCATTGGGTCGCGCGACCGTGACTCTCACGGATTCCCAAGGCAATACGGTGAGCGGCACAACCGATGCGAATGGCAAGTTCCTCTTGAAGTACAAGACCTCCGTCTTCAAGCCGCCGATGGTTCTGCGGGTGGTGGACGCTGGCGGTAATGTGCTTGCCAGTGCGACCGATGAAAGTGCCGCCACAGGCAAGGTGCATCGCATCAGCGTCAACCCCCTCACCGACAAGATCACCTCGGACATCTTGCAAGGCGCCGTGACGGGCACCGATAAAGCCTACGATGGCTCCAAGCTGGATGCGAGCAAACTGGCGTCGGCCAAAGCAAACTTGCTGGCTTCGGTCAGTACCGCGCTGCAGACCGCTGGCTTTGGCGACACCAGCAAGTTTGATGCGGTGAAGTCAGTCTATGCCTACGATGGCAACGGTGTCGATGCCGTGATCGAGTCCATCAGCCACACACGCGATCCGGGCACCGGCGTGACCCAATTGCGGGCCAAACTGACTGGGATTCAAAACAATGCCGACGGGACCGTGGTCTCCAATTTGATCACGGCCGCCACACCGCTGCCCAGCAGTGCCGTGGCGTTACCGAGCAACCCGGCGCTGACCTATTCCAAGCTCAATGCTTGGGTCGTTGAGCTGAACCGCTGCCTGGCGTTGGCACCCGCTGCGCGAGCCGCCGATGCCAATTGCATCAACAACACGGGCGAGCGCCTAGTGTCCAACAGCTTCAAGAACAGCAGTATGGATTTGGCGGCGAGCTACAGCAACCTCTTCAGCAACACCGACCGCTCTGCCGTGCAGGGCAGTACAGCTTCCAATCCCGTGGTGCTGTTCACTGCGCGTTCCAGCGGAAGTAACGTTGACGATATCGCGGTGGTGGAACTGACGATCAATCAGCCTGGAACAGGCCCGTTGGCGGGCAGTTCGACTACCCCAATCTCTTACACGAGTACTTTCGTGTTCCGGCGCGACGACAACTTGACGCGCGCGGTGGCCGGGAACTGGATCCTGAAGGGCAACCAGCGCAATTTCAACTGGAGTATCGAGCCCGAATATTTCCGATCGACGCAAGCGAACCCTGCCCGACAGGCCAACGTCAATGATGGGAAGAACTACCCCTCCTTTGCAACGGCAGGTTTGCGCCTCAACTTTTCGGGGGCCTCCTTCGACCCTGCTACTGCTACTTTCAAAGCATCGGGCGTTTACGCTGTTCGTTTGACGGGGCCAGGCTTGCCCAGCGGCGGTGTCGTGTGGGCGCCCATCGACACGACGGGCACTTCGGTTTTGCGTATTCTCAATAAGACTGGCACCATTCCCTCGCCCGGCACTTTGACGACTGTCCCGCAGCGTGATTTTCGGATGGGGGGGGTAACCCTGGGGGGTGAGCCGCTCGCCGTCTGGAATGGCAACCTTGTCTATCGAGCTGATAGCCCTTCAGGGACTGATTTCAGCAAGATCCAGATGGCTGCGCAGTACCAAGCCGAAATCTATGTGAATGGCTCCAGCACGCCGATCATAGAAACCGCACGCCTCACAGCCCCTATACAGGCGCCTTCGTTGGTAACTTCAACGCCGATGCACGACATGTCGGGCAATCTGGCTGCCGTAGCGCCGCCGCGGGCTGCCAGCTCCACCGTGACCACGCAATGGGTGCGGGTGGCAGGTGCGCCGACCATTGATTCGGCAAGCACCTACTATATGTACAACTCGATCAATAAATTGATTGTTGCTTCTGCGAATGTGTCTGATGCCTTGTCGGTCAAACCGACATCGACCAGTGTGACCATCAGCAACGGAGCGGCAGGCTTCCCTGCCGCCACGACCGCAGATTATCTCGAGTTGGACATCTACGGCCGTTTGGCTCGCGCATATTACGCCCAAGGGTATGTCTATTCGCCATGAGTGAGGTCAGGTGAGGCGGCCGCCCTGCGGGGCGTGGTCAGCGGATCACGGCCAGCAGAGGTAGCTGCCCCACTCAACTTTGCATCCGCAGTAAGGCGGATGCATTTAGCCGTCTTCCAAAATGACTCTCAACACCAATGAATACAAGCCCCATTCGGGTACTTTGAAGGCGTTATTCATGACCCGACCACTGATGCTCAGTTTCATGCTGGCTTTGGTTCTGACAGCTTGCACCACAAACCCGCCGGAGAACCAGGTCAAGCTTGAAGGCACCCCGGCTCAAAGCAAACTGCAGTTTGTCGATCTGCAACAGTTTGACAGCGACTTGGCCCATAGCCTCTCGAAAGAGATGCCAACGGTCGAAATCGATTTCTACGGTAAGGTCACTCCTAACAATCTCCCGGAAAGACTCCGTCCCTGGATGGCCTCGTTGGAGGCCAATGGCGGGACCGTCAGGTTGGCCAGCACCGAGTCCACCGTCACGACACGAAGCCCCTTGCTTTTGATCGGCGTACTGAGCTCGCTTTGGTCGGCGGCCAAGATGGGAGCAGACATCAAAAGCAAGCTGGATTACAAGAAGACC
This sequence comes from Curvibacter gracilis ATCC BAA-807, assembly GCF_000518645.1. Classification (GTDB taxonomy): domain Bacteria; phylum Pseudomonadota; class Gammaproteobacteria; order Burkholderiales; family Burkholderiaceae_C; genus Curvibacter; species Curvibacter gracilis. Next base: position 107,209 of record NZ_JADZ01000010.1, read on the forward strand.
AAGGGCTACAACGCGACCATCTACATCAAGACGGCACCGGATGGTGAAGTCGTGGTTGAAAAAGTGCTGCTGACACAGCAGCCGCCTGTCAAAGTACCTTAGCCTTGCCCGACCGTCACCCGGCGAACAGTCTGGGCCCGTGGCGACCTGGTGGGCTTTTCGCCTCACACCGATTCATCGGCACTTTGATACGGGTCAGGCAGGTTCTCCAGCCCAGGGGGTACCCCTCTGCGCATGAGCCTTTGATGAATGCTGCGCGTCAAGCCTTGTGCCGTGTTCATATTTTTGGGCAAGGTAGAGCGTGTCAGCGCGGGCATGCATCGCTGACCGGCAAGCGCCGAACTCAACAAAGGTTCCGCCTTGGCGTCTTCGGTCTCCTATTCCGTCGTCGGGTAAGCAACTCAAGGCCGCGAGGATGGGTCCGGTGCCTGCACGCGCCTTCTTGTAGGGATTTCAGCACCATCTTGTGACGCAGAGTCCTACAAAGCCCGATCTCTGCGCACGCTTCTGGTGAAAATTGTGTGCAATCTCAAAAAAAGATTGTGTACAAAGCTGGCACGGACTGTGCTCCATGTGGGGCATGGACGCATCAAAGACCTCTTCCGGCCCGGTGGCCTCGCGGGCTGCCGGCATTGAACTGATTGCGCTGAGCAAGCGCTACGACGGCGGCAGTGTGGCGGTGAATGCCATCGATCTGCGCATTGCCGAGGGCAGCTACTGTTGTCTGCTGGGCCCTTCGGGCTGTGGCAAGAGCACCACCTTGCGCATGATTGCGGGCCACGAGTCGGTGAGCAGCGGCGACATCCTGATGGGCTCGCGCAACATCACCGATTTGCCGGCAGCGGCCCGGGGCACGGCCATGATGTTCCAGAGCTTTGCGCTGTTCCCCCACCTGACGGCACTAGACAACGTGGCCTTCAGCCTGAAGATGAAGGGCGTGGCCCGGGCCGAGCGGCAGCAGCAGGCCCAGGCCCTGCTGGAGCGCGTGGCCATGGGCCACCTGGCCCAGCGTCTGCCGGGCGAGCTGTCGGGCGGCCAGCAGCAGCGCGTGGCGTTGGCGCGGGCACTGATGAACCACCCCAAGGTCTTGTTGCTCGACGAGCCGCTTTCTGCGCTCGACCCCTTTTTGCGCATCCAGATGCGGGCCGAGCTGCGCCGCTGGCAGCAGGAGCTGGGCCTGACCTTCATCCACGTCACCCACTCGCAGGAAGAGGCCATGGCCCTGGCCGACACCATGGTGGTGATGAACCATGGCGTGATTGAGCAAGTGGGCTCGCCGCACCAGATCTACAACCGCCCGGTCAACGAGTTTGTGGCGCGCTTCATGGGCGGGCACAACGTGCTGCGCCTGCCGCAGGGCTTGATGGCGGTGCGCAACGACCACCTGCAACTGGGCAGCCCGGCCGAGGCCTGCCCCAGCCTGGGGGGCACGGTGACCGACGTCGAATACCAGGGCACCCATGTGCTGCTCGGGGTGGAGGCGGTCGATCAGCAGGGCGCCACCGGTGTCACCGTGATGGTGCCCGAGGCCCGTTTTGCCGAGCACCCCGTGCAGTTGGGCCAGGCCGTGAGCCTGTGGTGGCAGCCCCAGCAGGCCCATGCCCTGGCGGCCTGAGCCTGGCCCATGCGATTTCTGTCGTCCCCGCGTTAGCCGTTTTCTTTCACTTGTTTCCACTCAACTTCTGGAGCTTTGACCATGTCTGATTCCCAGTCCTCCCCCAAGGCAGATGTGCCCAAGACCGATCTGTCCGAGACCGCTGTGCAACGCCGATCCCTGCTCAAGGGCACGGCGGGCATCCTGGCCGCGGGCGTGTTCCCGGCCGTGCATGCCCAGGACAAGCCTGTGCTGCGCTACCTGGGCACGGCGGTCAACCAGGACAAGGCGATTGCCGAGAAGTTCAAGGCCGACACCGGCATCACCCTGCAGTACGTGGCCGTGACCACCGACGACGTGACCAAGCGCGCCGTCACCGCGCCCAACAGCTTTGATCTGATCGACACCGAGTACTTCTCGCTCAAGAAGATCGTGCCCACCGGCAACCTCAAGGGCATCAGCACCAAGCGTGTGAAGAACGCCGACAAGATCACCTCGCTGTTCACCACCGGCACCGTGGCCGGCAAGCTTGTGGGTGACCAGGGCACCGCGCCCAAGAAGGTGATCTTTCTGGAAGGCGAGAAGAGCAAGGTGTTTGCCAAGGCGCCCACCGAGTGGATGTCGCTGATCCCCACCACCTACAACGCCGACACGCTGGGCATCCGCCCCGACTTGATCAAGCGCCCGATCAGCTCGTGGGCCGAGCTGCTGAACCCCGAGTTCAAGGGCAAGGCGGCCATCCTCAACATCCCCTCCATCGGCATCATGGACGCGGCCATGGTGGTCGAGGCCAAGGGCATCCACAAGTACGCCGACAAGGGCAACATGACCAAGGCCGAGATCGACCTCACGATCAAGACCCTGATCGAGGCCAAGAAGGCCGGCCAGTTCCGTGCCTTGTGGAAGGATTTCAACGAGTCGGTCAACCTGATGGCCTCGGGCGAGGTGGTGATCCAGTCGATGTGGTCGCCCGCCGTGACGGCCGTGCGCGGCAAGGGCATCGACTGCGTGTTCCAGCCGCTCAAGGAGGGCTACCGCGCCTGGGCCTCGGGCTTTGGCCTGCCGGCCACGTTGTCAGGGGCCAAGCTCGATGCCGCCTACGAGTTCATCAATTGGTTCCTCGACGGCTGGGCCGGTGCCTACCTGAACCGCCAGGGCTACTACAGCGCGGTGCTCGAGACCGCCAAGGCCAAGATGGAAGCCTACGAGTGGGCCTACTGGATGGAAGGCAAGGCTGCCGCCCAGGACATCAAGAACCCCCATGGCGAGGTGATCGCCAAGGCGGGTAGCGTGCGCGATGGCGGCAGCTACGAGCAGCGCATGGGCGGCATCGCCTGCTGGAACGCGGTCATGGACGAGAACGAGTACATGGTTCGCAAGTGGAACGAGTTTGTCGCGGCCTGACCCGATGAGCACGGTTGTAGCCCCCACCCAGGCGCCGGCCGGCGCCGTGGCGCGCGGGCTGCCTGCCTGGTGGCAGGCGGCTCCGTTCAGCACGGTGTTCGCGCTGTTCTTTGTGCTGCCGCTGCTGCTGGTGTTGATGGTCAGCTTCTGGCACTTCAACGAGTACGAGCTGATCCCCGGCTTCACGCTGCACAACTACGCGGCCATCTTCGAGGGCTGCAGCCAGCGCACCGACCAGGGCGACCTGTGCGTCACCCTGAGCACCTACCTCTCCACGCTCAAGTTCTGCGTGCTGGTCTGGGGCATCACCTTGCTGCTGGGTTTTGCGGTGGCGTATTTCCTGGCCTTCCACGTGCCTTCGGCGGGCGTGCAGACCGGTCTGTTCGTGCTGTGCACGGTGCCGTTCTGGACCTCGAACGTGATCCGCATGATCTCGTGGGTGCCGCTGCTGGGCCGCAACGGCCTGGTCAACCAGACCCTGCAGGGCCTGGGCCTGACCCAGGGCCCGTTGGACTGGCTGCTTTACTCTGATTTTTCGGTGGTGCTGGCCTTTGTGCACCTGTACACGCTGTTCATGATCGTGCCCATCTTCAACAGCATGATGCGCATCGACAGCAGCCTGCTGGAGGCCGCCAGCGATGCCGGCGCCTCGGCCTGGCAGACGCTGTGGCATGTGATCGTGCCCTTGTCGCGCACGGGGGTGCTGATCGGGTCGATCTTTGTGATCACCATCGTCATGGGCGACTTTGTCACCATCGGCGTGATGGGCGGGCAGCAGATCGCCTCGGTGGGCAAGATCATCCAGGTCCAGACCTCGTACCTTCAGTTTCCCCTGGCGGCGGCCAACGCCGTGATTTTGCTGGCGGTGGTGTTGATGATCATCTGGGGCCTGACGCGCCTGGTCGACATCCGCCGCGAGCTGTGAGAGGCCCCCCATGCCCCGTTCCATGACCCGTCAACGCGCCCCCGGCTTCTGGCCGCTGGCGCTGGTGTTTGCCCTTTTTGTGGCCTTTTTGTACGGGCCCATGCTCACCATCGTGGTGTTGAGCTTCCAGGGCCCCGAAGGCGGCCTGACCTTTCCGCTGCGCGGGGTCTCGCTGCACTGGTTTGCGCAACTGGCCCAGGGCCTGGGCACCGTGGACATCGGCGCGGCCTTCATGCGCTCGCTCGGGCTGGGGGCCATGGTGATGGTCTTGACCGTGCTGCTGTCGGTGTTGGCCGGCCTGGCCTTTCGCAAGCGGCTGCGCGGTGGGCAGGTGCTGTTCTTTGTCACCGTGGCCAGCCTGATCATGCCCTCCATCGTGGTGTCGCTGGGCATCGGGCTGCAGTTCCGCCTGCTCGATGATGGCCTCAAGGCCTTGCTGGCCTGGTGCGGTGCCGACGCGCTGCTCGAGGGCTACGGCAGCTCGCTGGGCCTCATGACCTCTGCGCTGGGCGCCCACCTCACCTGGACGCTGCCCTTCGGCCTGCTGATCATGTTTGCGGTGTTCAACCGCTTCAACCCGGCTTACGAAGAGGCCGCCCGTGACCTGGGCGCCACCCCGTGGCAGACCTTCCGCCATGTGGTGCTGCCCCTGATCGGCCCCTCGGTGGTGGGCGTGGGCATGTTCGGCTTCACGCTGAGCTGGGACGAGATCGCCCGCACCTCGCAGGCCATCGGCGACGTGAACACCTTGCCACTGGAGCTGCAGGGCCTGACCGCCACCGTCACCACCCCGGCCATCTACGCCCTGGGCACCGTCACCACCGTGGTGTCGTTTGCCGTGATGGGCCTGGCCGTGGCCGCCGCAGCCTGGATGAAGCGGCGCCGCCGCAAGGAGGTCTGATGACCCGCACCGATGAAGTCGCCATGACAAGCCCTGTTTCTGCCCCTGCCTCTGCTTCTGGCCATGCTTCTGGCCCTGTTCCAAGCCCCGTGCTCCCCCTGAGCGACAGCGAGATGTACGACCGCATCGTGTCGGCGGTGCTGGACCACCACCTGCCGCCCGGCACCAAGCTGGTCGAAGACAAGCTGGCCACCGCCTTCGGGGTGTCGCGCACGCGCATCCGGCCGGTGCTGGTGCGCCTGGCCAATGAACAGATCGTCACGCTCACCCCCAACCGCGGCGCCACCATCGCCCAGCCCACCGAGCAGGAGGCTCGCGAGGTGTTCGGGGCGCGCCGGCTGATCGAGCCCATGTTGGTGGAGCTGTTTATCCAGCGCGCCAGTGTGGGCGAGGTGCAGCAGCTGCGCGACAGCATCGAGCAGGAAGAAGCCGCGCGCGCCCAGGGTGACATGCGCCGCGCCATCCGCCTGTCGGGCGACTTTCATCTGCGCATTGCCGAAGGCTCAGGCCACCAGACCCTGGGCCGCATCCTGCGCGAGCTGGTGTCGCGCACCTCGCTGATCCTCATGACCTACAGCGCCCACCACGCCGCCGAGCGTGAAGAGGCCACGGCCTGCGGCTGCCGCGAGCACCGCGCCCTGATCGACGCCATCCGCCTGCGCGACCCGGCCGAGGCGGCCCGCCGCATGCGCGACCACCTGGCCCGGCTGGAGACGCAGCTGCACTTCGGCCCGGCGGAAGCCGCTGCGCCCGATCTGGTGGCCCTGCTGGGCAGCGCCGGGTGAGGTCCATCAAGCCGGTGAAGCCCACGATGCCTACAAAGCGCCTTCTGGTCATCAACCCCAACACCTCTGAATCGGTCAGTGCGCTGTTGCAGCAACACATCGCCCAGGCGCTGGCTGACCTTGCGTCGCCGGTCGCGGCACACACCGTGACCGCGCGCTTCGGCGCTCCTTACATTGCCGACGAGGTCAGCTACCAGGTGGCCGGCCATGCGGTGCTCGATGCCTGGGGAGCCGAGCCAGAGCGGGCCGTCACGCCTCCCGACGGCGTGCTGATCGGCTGTTTTGGCGACCCGGGCCTGTGGGCGCTCAGGGAGTGCAGCCCCGTGCCCGTCACCGGCCTGGCCGAGGCCGCCTTCACCGAAGCGGCCCGCCTGGGCCGCTTTGCCGTGGTCACCGGGGGCGAGCGCTGGGGCCCCATGCTGCAACGCCTGGCCCTGCAATTGGGCTTTGCGCCGCAACTGGCCGGGGTGTGGACCGTGGCCCCCAGCGGTGCCGAGATGGCCGCCGACCCGGATGGCGCTCTGCGCGTGCTGGCCCAGGCCTGCCATGAGGCCCAGGCGCGCTGGGCCCCCGATGCGCTGATCATCGGTGGCGCGGGCCTGGCCGGCATGGCCGCCCAGTTGCAGTCGGGCAGCGGCCTGCCCTTGATCGACAGCGTGCAGGCGGGCGTGCGGCAGTTGCTGGGGCACATGGAGCTTGCACCGGCAGCTTGACGGCGGCCTGGGCAGGCGCCGGCTCACACCAGGGGCACGGTCAGTCGCTCGATCACGGCCCGTGTCTGCGGCCGCACGCCGCGCCACCAGGCAAAGGCTTCTGCGGCCTGCTCGGCCAGCATGCCCACGCCATCGGCCAGCTGGGGTACGCCCGCGCCCTGGGCCAGGCGCAAAAACGGGGTCAGTCCTTTGCCGTAGGCCAGTTCATAGGCCAGGGCGCACTCGGCAAACACCGACACCGGCACGGTGGGCAGTTCGGCCCGCAAACTGGCCGAAGTGGCGTTGAACACCAGGTCGAAGTGCCGGCCTTGCAGGTCTTGCAGGCTGCAGGCCCGCACCGGGCCCTGCGCGGTACCGATGCGGGCCAGGTCCTGGGCCTTGTCCAGGCTGCGGTTGGCGATCACCAGTTCTGTCGGCTGCTCGGCCAGAAAGGGCAGCAGTGCACCGCGTGCCGCACCGCCTGCGCCCAGCACCAGCACCCGTTTGCCACGCAGGGGCTGCGCCAGGTTGTGCACCACGTCGCGCACCAGGCCAACGCCATCGAAGTTTTCGGCCAGCACGCGCTCACCGTCAAACTTCATCGCATTGGCCGCCCCGGCCAGTTGCGCTGCGGGCGAATGCTCGGTGGCGTAGGCAAACGCGTCGAGCTTGAACGGGGCCGTGATGTTGAGGCCGCGCCCGCCCTGGGCGCGAAAGGCGTCCACGGTGGCCGCAAATTGGCCCAGCGGGCCTTCGATCTTGCTGTAGTCCAGGTCTTGCCCGGTGGCCTGGGCAAAGCTGCTGTGGATCAGGGGTGACTTGCTGAAGGCAATCGGGTTGCCGATGACGGCATAGCGGTCGGTCATGGGGTGTGTCTCCGGTGAAAAAGGGGGCACGTCAGCGGCTGAACAGCACGCCTTCGGCCTGCAGGGCGGCGATCTCGTCGGCGCTGTAGCCCAGGGCGGCGGCCACCTCGGCGTTGTGCTGGCCCAGGTCGGGGGCCACCTGCTGCACCGTGGTGTCGCACTCAGAGAACCGGAAGGGCAGGTTGGGCAGGCGCAGCGTACCGTAGCGGGGGTGCTGCTGCTCCTGGATCATGCCCCGGGCCTGGATCTGCGGGTCGTTGATCACCTCATCGATGCGCTGCACCTTGGCGGCCGGCACATCGATGCCGTCCAGCAAGGCCAGCACCTGGGCCACCGTGCGCTGAGCAATCCAGGGCCTGACCACGGCCAGGATCTCTTCACGCCCGGCATTGCGGCCGTTGGCGTCATGAAAGCGGGTGTCGGCGCCAAAGCCTGCCGGGCCCCCGTGCTGCTCGACCAGCGTGGCAAAGCGACGCCAGGCATCGTCCACCTGGGCCGCCAGCACCAGGTCGCCGTCCTGGGCGCGGAACACGCCATACAGGGTGGAGGTGGGCATGTCGTGCCCGGTCTGCTGGGGCAGTACCTGGCCGCCCGACAGGGTGTAGCACTGCACGGCGTACTCGTGCATGGAGACCAGGGTGTCGTACAAGGCCATGTCGATGTGCTGGCCACGCCCGCTGCGCTCGCGCCCCAGCAGGGCGGCATTGATGGCGGCCACCGCGTGGATGCCGGTGTACATGTCGCCCAACGAGATGCGCAGCAGGGGCGGCGCCTCGCCGGGGCTGCCCACCATCTGCATGATGCCGCTCTTGGCCTCGGCAATCAGGCCAAAGCCGGCGCGGTGCGAGTCGGGGCCGGTGTGGCCATAGGCCGAAATCGAGCAGTACACCAGCCGCGGGTTGCGGGCTGCCAGCTCGGGGTAGCCCAGGCCCAGCCTGTCGAGGGCGCCGGGGCGGTAGTTTTCAATGAACACATCGGCCGAGTCGCACAGCCGGTGCATGAAGGCTTTGCCGCGCGGGTCGCGCATGTTCACGCTCACGCCTTGCTTGCCCATGTTGAGCTGCAGAAAGTATCCGCTTTGCTGATCGTCAATGATGTGGCTGTGTTGGCGCCCGGCGTCTCCCGTGCCGGGGCGCTCCACCTTGATCACCTCGGCACCCAGGGCGGCCAGGCAGCGGCCCACATAGGGGCCAGCCAGAAAGTGGCTGTAATCGATCACGCGCAGGCCGGCCAGGGGCAGGGCTTGGGTCGTTGGGCTCATGAGAGGCTTTCTGTCAAAAACGGGGGGCATGGGGCTCAGAAGCAGCCCGGGCGGCGCGGGATCATCAGGCGGTGTTCGCCCTTTTGCACCACCTGGCCGTGCTGGTTGATCAGCTCCGAGGGCAGCACCACGATGCCCCAGCCGGGGCGGCTTCTGGAGGCGCGCAGGCCGGTCACGCTGAAGCGCACGTGCAAGCGGTCGTTGATCTTGATGGGCAGCACAAAGTCCCAGCTCCAACCCAATGACATCCCGGGCAGAAAGCGGTACTCGCTGCGGGTCTTGAGGCCGTCGGCAATCGACAGGCCGAACAGGCCGTGGGCCACGCGGGTGCCAAACGGGGTGGTCTTGGCATAGTCCTCGTCGATGTGCACGGGGGTGTAGTCGCCCGTCAGTTCGGCATAGGTGTTGATGCGAGCCTCGGTCACCTCGTAGGCGGGGCTGACACAGACATCGCCTTCGCGGGCGTCGTCCCAGTATTTTTCAGGGGTCTCGAAGTGGATGGGGGGCGGGATGAGTTTCATGGGACTTTCGGATCGGGGGGCGGGCTCAGCCACGGGGTTTCACAGCCAGGGCCTGTGCCACGCTGCCTGGGGCGGCCTGGATCAGTTCCACGGCCAGGCCGTCGGGCAGTTGCAGCCAGTTGCGGCCCTGGGGCAGGTGCTTCACGCCCCAGGGCTCGGCGGCGCGCAGCGCGGCCTCCAGGTCGTCGACCATCACGCCCAGGTGGGCCAGCCAGCCGCTGTCGTTGCTGGGGGGCGCTTCAAAATCCAGCGTGGCCATCAGTTGCAGGCCGCCCAGGGTCCAGTACTGGCGCGGATCGTCGGTGGGGCCGTCGATCTCGCGCACGTCCATGCCCAGCACCTCGCAGAAGAAGCGGATGTGCCAGTGAATGTCTTTGACGCGCACGGCCACATGCTCGACATAGGCGCGGGTGGGGGGCTGGAAAGCGGCGTTCATGGGGGTTCCTCAAGCAAAGTCAGTGGGGCAGGGCGGCTTCGAGGCCCTTGATGCAGGCCACCAGCGTCTGGTTGACCGGCGTGGGCACGCCGTGGCGCTGGCCCCAGCGCAGCACGGCGCCGTTGATGAAGTCGATCTCGGTGACCGAGCCCTTCTCCAGGCTCTGCAGCATCGAGGTCTTGAAGTCGTCCGGCAGGCCGGCCGCGGCCTTGAGCCAGGCGGCGCGGGGCTCGGTGTAACTCAGGCGCACGCCGGCGGCAGCAGCCACATCCATCGCTTCCTGCACGGCGGCCACGGCGGTGGCCTCGATCTCGGGGATGCGGTACAGCGGGCCGTAGGGCAGGCGCGTGATGCTGCTTACGGCCCCGGTGGCCACGTTGATCAGCAGCTTGTCCCACATCACGCCGAGGATGTTGTCGCTCACCGTGGTGCGCAGGCCTGCGCCGTTGAAGGCCTCGGCAATGGCCTGGGCGCGCGGGCTGATCTGGCCATCGAGTTCGCCGATCAGGGTCTCCTTGCCCGCGGTGCCTGCAATGATGTGGCCCGGGGCCAGCTGCACCCCGCCCACATAGGTCTTGCCGGCCAGCACATGGGGGCGCCCCACGATGTCGGCCAGGATGTCTTCATGCCCCAGGCCGTTTTGCAGCGACAGCACCACGGTCTGCGGCCCCACCAGCGAGGTGGCTGCGGCCATGGCTTCGCGGGTGTGAAAGGATTTGACCAGCACGATCACCAGATCCACCGGCCCCAGGCCCGCGGCGCTTTGCGCCGCCTGCACGCCCACGCAGCTCTCGCCTTCGGGGCGGCGCATCCGCAGGCCGTGCTGCCCGATGGCGGCCACCTGGGCCGGGTTGCGGTTGATCAGCACCAGCTCGTGGCCGGCCTCGGCCAGGGTACCCCCGATGGCGCAACCCAGGGCGCCTGCGCCCAGTACTGCAATCTTCAAAATCGTCTCCGGTGATGGCTTGGGGCGATTCTGGGCAGCGGGCCTGATTTGTTCCAGGCAGTAGTCGCAATACACTTCATTGCGTTTGGCAATACACATGAAAGGCTCCATGCGCACCGACATGAGCACCGATCTGCACCTGCTCGACCCCCGGCACCTGGCCTTTCTGGATAGGCTGCACCGCAGCCGCAGCGTCACGCGTGCGGCCGAGCAACTGGGCCTGAGCCAGCCCACCGTCAGCGTCTGGCTGGCCCAACTGCGCGAAACCCTGGGCGACCCGCTGTTCGTGCGCACCACCGAGGGCATGCTGCCCACCCCGCGCGTCGAAGCCATGATGGACACCGTGCGCAGCGTGCTCGAAGGCCTGCGCCGCCTGAGCGAGCCCGCGGCCGCCTTCGAGCCCGCGCAAAGCGAGCGCGAGTTCCGCATCTTCATGACCGACGCCAGCCACATCACCCTGCTGCCTCGCCTGTTCACCCATGTCCACGCCCAGGCCCCAGGGGTTTGGCTCGAGGCCGCACCGATCCGCCCCGGGATGTTGCAGGCCATGGAAAACGGTGAGGCCGACCTGGCCCTGGGGCTTCTGCCCGACCTGGAGTAGGGCTTCTTCCAGCAGGCCTTGTTCGAGCAGGACTGGGTGTGCCTGGCCAACGCCCGTCACCCGCGCATCCAGGGCCGGTTGAGCCGGGCCGCCTACGCCCGTGAGGCGCATGCCGGCGTGGTGGGCGGCACCGGGCAGAGGCTGCTGGAGGAAGCCCTGAAGCGGGCCCGGGTGCAGCGTCAGGTGCGGCTCAAAGTGCCGGGTTTTCTGGGGCTGTCAACCATTCTGGCCACCACGGACCTGATCGGCACCCTGCCGCGCCAGATCGGCGAAACCCTGGCCCACAGCGGTGGCCTGCAGGTGCTGCCTTGCCCCATCGCCATCCCGGGTTTCACGGTCAAGCAGCACTGGCACGCGCGCTTTCACCACGACCCGGCCAACCAGTGGCTGCGGGGGGTGTGCGCGGACTTGTTCATGGGGGTGGTGAAAGGGAATTGAGCCGTCGTGTGCAGGGGCGGGCGCTCAGGGGGAGCGGGTCTTGCGCATGGCGACTCAGCCCCCAGTGCGCCGCGTTTGTGAAATCGCAGGGTTGTGTGTATATTTTGTGATACCTATTTATGCTTTGGTATCTCATAAAATACATGACGACATCGTCTTTCCAGCTTCAGAGACTTGGCGCCACCTTCAAGGCGATGCGGGTGAACCGTGGGCTCACTCAGGCACGGGCAGGCGAACTGGCGCGTATCCCGCGACTGACGGTGATCCGAATTGAGGCGGGTCGTGAATCCGTGGCAGTGGGCTCTTACGACAAGCTGGCAAGCGCTTTGGGGGCTGAACTGACCTTGGCACCCCGCAGCAGACCCACCCTTGAAGAACTGAGGGATTTCAAGTGAAGCCATCCATGGGTATCAGCACGCCCCAGGGAGAGAGTGGCACGCTGTCGCTCGAGGATCGCGTGTACTTGTTTGGCTATGGCCGGGCCAGGCCTGATGAGGCGGCCGTGAGTCTGACCATGCCTGTGCGATCCCGGCAGTACGAGAGCCAGGCATTGCACCCCGTGTTCCAGATGAACCTGCCCGAGGGCTTCATGCTGGAGGAGTTGCGCAATCGCCTTGCCAAGACGCTGCAACTCGATGACATGGCGCTGCTGGCCATCAGTGGCTCGCAAGCCCCGATTGGCCGCATTCAGGTCGATCCCACGGAGATGACGCGCGGTCTGCTCAAGCGCCCTGAAATTCAGCGCGGGGAAAGCCTCACTGAGATCCTGGAGTGGGACGGCAAAGAGAACATCTTTGCCGAACTTGTCGACAAGTACATCACCCGAGCCGGCATCTCGGGCGTCCAGCCCAAGGTATTGGTTCCTCAAGCCCTGGAGGCTGGTGATGCACAGACCCGAGCGACCTTCCATGCCCCGGACCTGATCGTCAAAAGTGGTCGGCAGGCGTACCCCGGTTTGGCTGCCAATGAATACCTGTGCATGACGATGGCTCGCGAGGCGGGTATGTCCGTTCCCGAGTTCTACCTGTCCAAGAACCGTGAGTTGTTCGTCATGAAGCGTTTCGACAGGACCGCCCAAGGCGAAGCCATGGGCTTTGAGGACATGGCTGTCCTCGGTGGCCTGTCTGCCCGCGAAAAGTACGACAGGAGCTACACCTTCGTCGCCAGGTTGATCGAAAGTTTTGCCTCCCCTGAGCATGTCGCCACGTCACTGCATTCGCTCTTTGACATGGTCGCGCTCTCTTGCATCGTCGGAAATGGCGACGCGCATCTCAAGAATTTCGGCTTGCTGTACGCCGACCCGACCACGGCCGACTGCCAACTCGCACCGGCGTATGACATCGTCAACACCACGGCTTATATTGCCGAAGACGCCTTGGCCCTTGAGCTGCGCGGCCAGCGCTCATTTTTTTCAAGCCGGGATGGCCTTCTCAAATTCGCAAAAGACTGCGACGTTTTAGACCCTGTCGAGCGCATTCAGACGCTGGTATTGACCGCAGAGCAGGTCTTGCGCGAACAAGAGGAGATCACTGCGGCCATTCCTCATGTGGCTCAAGCAATTCAGCTCGGGATCGATGCCTTCTCCAAGACGTTCTTGAATTGAACCTCAAGCATCCGCGTCCAAGTTGCGTCATGGATTGACGATCCTCTTACTGCGCCTTGTCCGCCGTTGTGGTGGCCTCCGGAAAGCGCTGGGCCTGTCCCAGCGCCACCCCTGCCTCGCTCATCGGCGCGCACAAGATCTCGCCCGCCGTCGAGTCGGTGACGAACAGCGTGCGGCGATCTGCCCCGCCGTAGGCCACATTGGTCAGCGAGTGGCCTGAGGGGCCGCGCAACACCTCGACCGGCTCTGCCCGGCCGTTGAGCACCCACACATAGGCCAGGCCCGGGTTGGCCACGATCAGGCGGCCGGCCTCGTCCATGGCCAGGCCGTCGGGGCCGCTGGGGCCGTAGGAGGTGAAGAACTGCCCCGCCTTGGCCACCGAGCCGTCGGCCAGCAGGGGCATGCGCCACACGCAGTTGCCGCGGGTGGCGGCCACGAACAAAAAGCGCTCGTCGGGCGAGAGCACGATGCCATTGGGGCTGGGCACATTCGACAGCAGCAGGTCCAGCCGCCCTTCGGGCGAGAGGCGGTACACCCGGCCGCTGGGGTCGTGCAGCCCGGTCTGGCCCTGGTCGGTGAAGAACAGCTTGCCCCGGCTGTCGAAGCACAGGTCATTCACGCCCTTGAAGCTTTCGGTGTTGCGCCGCGCCAGCAGGGGGCGCAGGCTGCCTCGGGTCACGTCGAGCACCATCAGGCCATTCATGTAGTCGGTGATCAGCAACTCGGTGGGGCTCATGAACTTCATGCCATTGGGCTCGCCCTCCCACTGGGCCACCAGATCCCATTCACCCTGGGGGTCGACGCGGAACACGCGGCCGAAGGGGATGTCGGTGACGTAGAGGTTGCCCTGGGCGTCGAAGACCGGGCCTTCGAGAAACGAGTCGGCCGCCCGGCCGCCCTGGTTGGCATCACCCCAGACGGTGCGCCGCGCCTGCCGGTACTTGCCTGGCAGGGCGCTGAAGGTGTCCAGGGTGCGGACCGTGGGTGGGTTCAGCAAAAACATGGTGGGGTGTCCTCAGGCGCTGGGAAAGCCGTACAGCACGGCGGGGTTGTCGACCAGTATTCTGTGCCGCAAGCCGGCGTCGGGCGCCCAGGTGGCCAGCAGGTTGAACAGGGTGGTGTCGTCGGGCTTGGCGTCTTCCTTCTTGGTCGGGTGCGGCCAGTCGCTGCCCCACACCATGCGCTCGGGGGCCTGGCGCAGCAGCGCCCGCGCCACCTCGCCCACGTCGGAAAAATCGCTGCGCCGGCTGGGCAGGTAGGCGCCCGACAGCTTGAACCAGGTGCGCCCCCCGTCCAGCCAGCGCTGGTACAGGCGCCAGGCCGGGTGATCCAGCCCTGCGGGCTGGGGCAACTGGCCCATGTGGTCGATCACCAGCGGGCAGGCCAGCTGGCTGAGAGCCGCCTCGTGCGCCTGCAGCAGCGCGGCCGTGCCGTTCACCTGCAGGTGCCAGCCGCGCTCGGCCAGGCGCTTTGACAGCGGCACCATCATGTCGGCGTTGACGCCCACCAGAAAGCTCAGGTTGAAGCGCACGCCGCGCACGCCGGCCTCGTGCAGGGCCTGCAACTCGGCCTCGCTCACATCGCTGCCGAGTACCGCCACGCCCCGGGACTGGGGGCCGGCCGCGCGCAGGGTGTCGGCCAGCAGGCGGTTGTCGGTGCCGTAGGTGGAGGGCTGCACGATCACATGGCGCTGCAGGCCCAGGCGACGCTGCAGCAATCGGTAATCGGCCAGGCTGGCGTCGGCCGGCAGCAGGGTGGCACTGGGGTGGGCCGGGTAGCGCCGGTCGTAGATGTGGTGGTGGCAGTCGCAGGCGCCGGCAGGCACCTCGAAGCTGGGCGTGCCCTGGCCGGCCGAATGGGGCACGCTCAGGGGCTCAGGCCGCGGCGCACCGGGGCGGGCCGGTGTCTGGGCGCAGGCACCGAGCAGGGCGCCGGCGCCCAGGGTCAGCAGGTGACGACGGTTGGGCGATGCCAGGGGGGCAGTGAACTCATTCATCGTTGATCTTCAGTTGGCGGGCCAATTGGCTCCAGTGGGCGGTCTCGGCCGCGATCTGGCGGTCGAACTCGTCGCCGCAGGCCAGCACCGGGTCCATGCCCAGTTGCTGCAGCCGGTCGGCCCCGGCACTTGACGTGACAAAGCGGCTGACCTCGGTCTGCAGCTTCTGCAGCACCGGCTCGGGCGTCTGGGCCGGGGCCAGCACGCCATACCAGGCATCGGCCCGGTAGCCCTTGATGCCCGATTCCTCGAAGGTGGGCACCTGGGGCAGGGCGCTCACGCGTTGCGGGCTGGCCACCGCCAAGGCCAGCAGCTTGCCCGACTTGATCGAGGGCAGCACCGATCCCAGCGAGGCGAAAGAGGCCATCACCTGCCCGGCCATCACGTCGGCAATGGCCGGGGCCGCACCCTTGTAGGGCACATGGGTCAGCTGCAGGCCTGCGCGCTGGGCAAAGTCTTCGCCTGCAAAGTGCACCGAGCTGCCCTGGCCTGGCGAGGCGTAGGTGACGCCACGGGGCTGGCTTTTGGCCTTGGCCAGAAAATCAGCCAGCCGGCTGAAGCCCGCTTGCGGCCCCACCACCAGCACGGTGGGCGAGGCCCCGATGCGGCACACGGCCTTGAAGGATTTGACCGGGTCGAACTGGATCTGGCGGCTGTACAGCGCGCTGATCATGGTGTGGTTGGTGGCCGCCATCAACAGGGTGTGGCCGTCCTTGGCCTGGGCCACAGCCTGGGCCGCGATGATGGTGTTGGCGCCGGGCCGGTTGTCCACGATCACGGGCTGGCCCAGGCTTTTGCCCAGGGGCTCGGCCAGGGCGCGTGCCACGATGTCGGTGGGCCCGCCTGCCGTGAAGCCCACCAGCAGGCGCACCGGCTGGGTGGGCCAGGGGGCGTTGGCCGGGGGCTGTGCCTGCGCCCAGGTGGTGCTCAGCAGGCCGATGCAAAGCAGGGGGAGCTTCTTCATGGGCTTCATTGCTTTTCAAAAGCGGTGTTGGCCACCACCTTGCCCCACGATTCGGTGCTGTCTTTCAGCATCTTGGCCATGTCGGCGCCACCGATCTGGCGCGGCTCGGCGCCCATGTTGGCGGCAAAGGCCTGCAGGTCGGCGCTGGCCATGGCCTTGGCGATTTCGGCCTGCAGCTTCTGCA
Organism: Curvibacter gracilis ATCC BAA-807; assembly: GCF_000518645.1. Lineage (GTDB taxonomy): Bacteria > Pseudomonadota > Gammaproteobacteria > Burkholderiales > Burkholderiaceae_C > Curvibacter > Curvibacter gracilis. The sequence continues at coordinate 123,326 of NZ_JADZ01000010.1, forward strand.
GCACCGGGGCCGGCGTGCCCTTGGGGGCCCACAGGCCGGTCCAGTTGACCACGCCGCTCCAGCGCACGCCGGCCTCGGCAAAGGTGGGGGCGTCGGGCAGGGCGCTCAGGCGCTTGTCGCCGCTCACGGCCAGCACCCGCATCTTGCCGCCCTTGACGTTGCCCATCACCCCGGCCGGCGAGGCGATCTGGAAGTCCACCGTGTTCGACAGCACGGCCTGGGTGGCCTCACCCGCCCCCTTGAAGGGCACGTGCATGAAGTTCACGCCGGCGGCAATGCCCAGCGCCTCGCTGGCAAAGTGCGGCGTGGTGCCGGGGCCGCCGGTGCCGTAGGTGACCTGGTTGGGCTCTTTGCGCGCCGCGGCCAGCAAATCCTGCAGGCTGGCGAAGCGCGAGCTGGCGTTCACCGCCAGGGCCATGGGGGCAAACACAAAGGCGCTCACCGGCTGCAGATCCTGCGCCGGATCGAAGGGCAGCTTCTTGAAGATGTGGGGCAGCAGCGAGAAGGTGGTGTCGTTGGCCATCAGGGTGTAGCCGTCGGCCTCGGCCTTGGCCACCTGGGTGGCGCCGATGGTGCCGGTGCCGCCAGCCTTGTTCTCGATGTAGAAGCTCTGGCCGGTCTGCTCGGTCAGCTTCTGGGCCACTTTGCGGGTGACCACGTCCACCGCGCCGCCGGGGCCATAGGGCACGACAATCTTCACGGGCTTGGCTGGCCAGGGCGTTTGCGCCCAGGCGTTGCAGCTGGTGGCCGCCAGCAGGGCGGCGGCCAGGGCCAGCGCGCTGCGGCGGGCCAGGGTCGAGGTCGGTACAGAGGTGTGTTGCATGGTGTGTCTCTTTTGAAATGCCTTGGAAGGGGCTCAGTTGAGGGTGATGCCCGCCGCGCGGATCACCTGGGCCCATTGACGGGATTCGGCCTGCAGAAAGCGGCTGAAGTCGGCGCGGCTGCTGCCCACGGCCTGGGCGCCCTGGGCGGCCAGGCGCTGCTGCAGTTCGGGGCTGGCCATGGCGGCGCGCACCTCGGTCTCCAGCCGGGCCAGCAGCTCGGGCGGGGTCTTGGCGGGGGCCCACAGGCCGTTCCATTCCTGGGCCACAAAGCCGGGGCTGCCGGATTCGGCCACGGTCGGCAGGGCCGGCAGGCTGGGCACGCGGGCGCTGGCGGTCACGGCCAGGGCGCGCAGCTTGCCACCCTTGACCAGCGGCCCGCTGGCCGGCATGGCCGAGAACATCAGGTCCACCTGGCCGGCCATCAGGTCGTTCAGCGCAGGCGCCCCACCCCGGTAGGGGATGTGGGTGATGAACAACTGCTGGCGCTGCTTGAACAACTCGCCCGCCAGGTGCTGGGCGCTGCCGTTGCCGGCCGAGGCAAACGACAGGCTGCCCGGCCGGGCGCGGGCGGCCTGCACCAGTTCGGGCAGGCTGCGCCAGGGCGCCTGGGCTGGCACCACCAGCAGCATGGGCACCTGCATCAGCAGCGAGAGGGGGGCCAGGTCTTTCACGGGGTCGAAAGGCAGGCTCATCAGACTCGGGTTGACCGTGAAGCCGGTGGCATCGAGCAGCAGTGTGTAGCCGTCGGCGGGGGCCTGGGCCACGGCGGCGGCACCGATGGAGCCCCCGGCGCCGGGCCGGTTGTCGATGATGATGGGCGTCCTGAGGCGCTCGCCCAGCACCGTGGCCAGGCCGCGCGCGGTCTGGTCGGCGGCGCCACCGGCCGGGTAGGGCACGATCAGGCGGATCGGGCGGCTGGGCCAGTCGCTGCCGGGGGCCGGGGCCGCGTGGGCAACGGTGGCCGGGATCAGGCTGGCCAGGCCGGCGCCCAGCAGGGCGCGGCGGTGCAGGAGGGGTGGCATGTTGTTTGTCTCATTGTTTTGAAAATCAGGGCCACGGTGGCTGGGGGTTTACACCGTGGCTGCGTGGCGGTGCCCAGGCGCGTTACACCGTCGCGATCGGGGTGGCCGGCGAGCCCACGGCCCCCGGCAGGCGCAGGGGTGGCGCGGTCAGCAGGAAGTGGTGGCGCCCTTGCTGGCGCAGCCAGGTGGCGAGTTCGGTGAAATACCACAGCTCACCCAGGTGGATGCCGTGCTTGAACAGGCAGTGCTCGTGCAGGGGCAGCCGGGGCTGGCGCAGCGGGCTGGGGCTCATCAGCTTGGGCACCACCAGCTCCACGGCGGGGTTGTCGGCCAGCAGGCAGGCCAGGCGGCTGTCGGTGATCCAGTTCAGCAGCCGGCTGTCGTGGCCGTCCAGTCCGCTGCCCGTGGCGTGCAGCCGGGCCAGGTCGGGCTGGCGGTTCATGGCCAGCAGGGTGTCGGCAAAGCCGGTGTGCAGGCACACCATGTCGCCGGGGTCGATCTCGATGCGGTCGGCCTCCAGCAGGCGCATCAGGCGGTCGTAGCCCACGGCCTGCCGCTCTCGGCCCAGGTGGTGGGCCAGGTCGATCAGCACGCCCCGGCCCTGCGCGCCGTGTTCGGCCAGGCGTTCGATGCCCAGGGCGGCGGCCTCGGGGGCCGGGTAGCGTGCCCAGTCGGCCACGGCCTGCGGGTCTTCGGTGCCGGGGCGGATGTCGGTGCCGGCGCGAAAGCCGTTGTAGAACACGGCCTCGGCCACCCCGTCGCCATCGGCGTCGAAGCGGCTGCCCACGTGGGCCAGGCTGTCCCACTGGGTGCTGTACTGCAGGCTCATCAGCAGCACGTCGTCGTTCACCACGTCGCTCAGATCGGGGTCTTCGGCTTGGTACGACCAGCAAAAGCCCTGCTGCCCCTGGCTTTTGCCGTCGCGCAGCACGCTGTAGCGGCGCGGCGGCATGCGCCGCGGGTTCATGCTCTGGCCGCCGGGCACGTCCAGCGGCAGCGACAGGCAGAAGGTGCGGCCCACCTGCACCTCGGCCACCCCCTGCAGCACCTTGCGGGCGTCCACCAGGTTCATGCGGCCACGCTGGTCATCGGGGCCGAATTCGCCCCAGCTGCTTCCGGGCGGGGCCTTTTTCCATCGTCGGGGGCTTGGGTTCATGGCGGGCCTCCGGGCTCAGGCAGCCTGGGTGCTGGCCTGCAGCACGGCCAGTGTGTTGCGGGCAGCGGCCACACCCATGTTCACATAGGCGTCGCTGGTCACGCCGCCGATGTGCGGGCTCAGCGTGAAGCCCGGCTGGCCGTGGAAGGGGTGCGGCGCCGTCATGGGCTCCACGGCAAAGCTGTCCAGCCCGGCCGAGGCCACCTGGCCCGACTGCACGGCGGCCAGCAGGGCGGCTTCATCGATCAGGCCGCCACGCGCGGTGTTCACCACGATCACGCCGCGCTTGCAGCGCGCCAGGGTGTCGGCGTTGAGCAGGTGGCGGTTCTCGGGCGTCAGCGGGCAGTGCAGCGAGATCACATCGGCCTGGGCCCACAGGGTGTCCAGGTCGACCGGGGTGATGTAGTCAGGCAGATCGCGGGCGAAGGGGTCGAAGCCGATCACGCGCATGTCCATGGCGTCGCACATGCGGGCAAAGCGGCGGCCGATGGCGCCCAGGCCCACCAGGCCTACCGTGCGGCCGCCCAGCTCCAGGCTCTTGTGGGTGGCCTTGTCCCAGTGGCCGGCGTGCATGCGCTGGTTCAGCGCCACGATCGACTTGGCACCGGCCAGCATCAAGGCCAGGGCCTGTTCGGCCACGGCCGCGGCGTTGGCGCCCACGGCCGCGGTCACGGCAATGCCGCGCTCGGCGGCGGCGGCCTTGTCGATGGTGTCGGTGCCGCTGCCGTGTTTGGAGATCACCTTCAAGGCCGGGGCCGCGTCCATGGTGGCGGCGTTCACGCCGCTGTAGCGCACGATGATGCCCACCGGGTTGTGCTGGCGGGCCAGCGCCTCGATGTCGGCCGGCTGCGGGGTCTTGCCCGCGTAGACGATGTCGAAGTCCGTCAGCAGGGCCAGGGCCGCCGGGGCCAGGTCGGCCGCGGTGATGAGGATGACGGGGCGGCTCATCACAGCACCTCGCCTTCCTTGAGCACGCCGGCCGTCACCAGCGAGGCGGTCAGCCACTTGGCCGCCGTGTCGCCGGTCTTGATGGCGGCGATGCGCTTGGCCTCGGCCTGCACCTTGTGGGCGGCCAGGGGCAGCAGGGCGGGCAGTTGCTCGCGCTCCACCACCACCACGCCGTCGGCGTCGCCGATCACCAGATCGCCCGGGCGCACCGTCACGCCGCCGCAGGAGATGGGGTGGCCGATGCGGCCGCCATTGTTCTTGGTCGGGCCATTGGGGTTGGTGCCCACCGAGAACACCGGGTAGTCCATCTCGTCGATTTCCAGGCTGTCGCGCACGGCGCCATCGAGGATCACGCCGGCCAGGCCCAACTGGCGCGCGGCGGTCATCATGATGGTGCCCATCAGGGCCGAGGTCTGGTCGCCCTTGCCGTCCACCACCAGCACATCACCGGGCTTGGCCAGCGACAGGGCGGCGTGGATCATCAGGTTGTCGCCGGGGCGCACTTCCACCGTGAAGGCCGGGCCGGCCACTTTCATGCGCGGGCGCAGGGCCTGGATGCGGCCATGCAGGGCGCCGCGGCGGCCCGCGATGTCGGAGAAGATCGCCGGCTGGTATTGGCTGGCCTGGGCCACGTCTTCGGGGCTGACGCGGGGGAAGTCTTTGATGATGTCGGGTGTGCTCATGGCGGTTCCTTGAAGGTGAATGGGTGGATGTCGGTCAGAGAGGGCGTCAGTCGATGCGGGCATCGGCCTCGTGCACGATGCGGCCCCAGCGCTGCAGATCGGTCTTGAGCAGGGCGGCAAACTCGGCCTGGCTGCCGCCCAGCACCTCGCCGCCTTCGCCCATGAGGCGGCTGCGCACGGTGGGCGACTGCAAGGCCTGGTTGATGGCGGTGTTCAAGGTCGTCAGCACCGCTGCCGGGGTGGCTGCGGGGGCCATGAAGCCGAACCAGGTGTTGGCCTCGAAGCCCTTCACGCCCGACTCGGCCACCGTGGGCACCTGGGGCAGTTGCGACGAGCGCTTGTCCGAGGTCACGGCCAGCGCTTTCATGCGGCCGCCTTTGAGGTGGCTGATGGCCGTGGGGATGGACGACACATACAGATCCATCTGCCCGCCCATCAGATCGGTCAGCGCCTGGGCCGAGCCCTTGTAAGGCACGTGCTGCAGCCGGATGTGGGCGGCCTTCTGCAGTTGCTCCATGGCCAGGTGGGCCACCGTGCCATTGCCCGGGGTGCCGAACACCAGGGCGCCGGGGGTTTGCTTGGCGGCAGCTAGCACATCGGCCAGGGTCTTGTACTTGGAGCTGTTGGGCACCACGATGACCAGCGGTGCGGTGGCGGCCAGCACCACGGGCTTCAGGTCTTTCACCGGGTCGTAAGGCAGCTTGGGGTACAGCGCGGGGTTGATGGCCAGGTTGCTGGTCTGGCCCAGCACCACGGTGTAGCCGTCGGCCGGGGCCTTGGCCACCGCGTCCACACCCAGGTTGCCGCCAGCCCCCGGCTTGTTGTCCACCACCACGGTCCATTGCCGGCTTTCGGTCAGCTGCTGGCCGATGGCGCGGGCAATGATGTCGGTGCCGCCCCCGGCCGGGAAGGGCACCACCAGGCGGATCGGTTTGCCGGGGTAGGTGTCGGCCAGTGCCGGGCCTGCCAGCAGGCCCAGGGCGAGAACGGGCAGCAGGCTCAGGCGCGCGACTTGGCGCAGCCCATGGGGGATCAGTGTCATGTTGTCTCCTTGTGTGCGGTCCACCGGGGTTGGGCTGCCAAATGCAGCGCCCCTTGTTGGGACCGGACTGTAGGAGAGCGTTTCAATCAGTACAATGCCGTTTCACACAGTGGTCTATGTGCCGATATGCGAAACCCAAAAACACCGCCTGCAGAAACCGATGCCAGCCTTGCCGAAGCCGCCACCGCGGCCGCTGGCGGCGTGGTGGCCGTCACCCGCGCCCTGCGCCTGCTGGAGGCCTTCGGCATGGATGAGGCCTACCTCAGCCTGGCCGAGCTGAGCCGCCGCACCGGCATGCACAAGACCACGGCCTTGCGCCTGGCGCGCACGCTGGCGGCCGAGCACTACCTGGTGCAGCGCGAAGACGGTGCCTGGCGGCTGGGGCGGGCGGCAGGTTGGCTGGGGGCCTGCTACCAGGCCACCTTTGATGTGCACGATCTGGTCGAGCCGGTGCTGCGCGAGCTGACGGTGCAGACCGGCGAAAGCGCCTCGTTCTATGTGCGCGAGGGCAACCTGCGCACCTGCCTGGCCCGGGTGGACGGGCCGCGCACCATCCGCCATCACGTGCGCGTGGGCCTGGGCCTGCCGCTGGACCTGGGCGCGCCGGGGCGTGTCATCCTGGCCTTCTCGGGTGAAGCCGGTGAACCCTATGAATCCATCCGTCAGCGCGGCTACCACCTCTCGCTGGGCGAGCGCGAGCCCGAGGTGTCCAGCGTGTCGGCCCCGGTGTTCGGCATGCACTGGAAGCTGCTGGGCTCGGTGTGCATCTCGGGGCCCACCTCGCGCCTCAGCGAGGCCCGCCTGCTGGAACTGGCCCAGACCATCATCCAGGCCGCCAACCAGCTCTCCTACGCGCTGGCCGGCAGCCGCCGACCGGGGCCGGCTGCGGGGCCGGTCAAATCGAGCGCGTGGTTTCCGGGCTGAGCGATGGTCTTCAGTTTGAAAAATTGAGAAACTGCATCACTTGGGCTACATTTTCTCAATGATTGCCTATTTTTGATGCCTGGGGGCTACATTGACCACCCTCTCTGATGTTGCCGAAATGCTCAAAAGTGCCCGCCGTGAAGCGCGGTTGAGCCAGGATGAACTGGCCCGTCGGGCCGGTGTGTCGCGCACCACCGTGGCACGGATGGAGAACCTCTCCAAGGGCGATATGAGCGTCTCGGCGTTGCTGCGTCTGCTGGAGGCTGCGGGCTACGACATGAGACTGGTCAGGCCCGGGCACCAGCGCACCGTCGAGGACATCCTGCTTGAGCAGCGCCAAGGTGATTCGCCATGAGGCTGGATGTACAGGTCAGCGGCAGAACCGTGGCCCAGTTGTACCGAGAGCGCGACGAGTACTTGCTGCATTACCACCCTGGCACCGATGTGGCCGATTTCGTGAGCTTGACCATGCCGGTTCGGGAAGCTCCCTGGCGCTGGCCACGCGACCTGCATCCCTTTTTCCGCCAGAACCTGCCAGAGGGTTACCTGCTGAACATCATCCGCGAGGAATTTGGGCCCTGGCTCGACGGCACCGACCTGTCGCTGCTGGCCGTGGTCGGGGGCATGGGCGTCGGCCGGGTCACGGTCACGCCCGAAGGCGCAGCGCCCGGTCTCGCCTTGGCACCGCTGCAGATCGACAGCCTGTTGAAGGCGGACAACACCCCTGAGTACTTTGCATCGTTGGTGCGGCGCTATGCCCGGGCGTCGATCTCGGGCATGGTGCCCAAATTCATGGCGCCGGAAGAGACGATTGACGAGCCCTCCGCCGAGGGCTTGGGCCCCTTGGGCAAGCCCACCTTGCGGACCAGCCGTCACATCATCAAGGGCTCGGACGACGCCATGCCCTATTTGGGCTTCAACGAGCACTACAGCATGCGCGTGCTGCAGCGTTTGAACGTGGTGCCGGTGGCGCACACCCGCATGTCTGACGATGGCCGGGTTCTGGTGGTCGAGCGCTTTGACGTGGACGAACATGGCACGCCCACGCATGGTCTGGAGGATGCCTGCGGATTGCTCGGCCTGCCTCCGCACGAAAAATACGCCACCACCCTTGAGAAAGTGCTCAACGCCACCAGGGCTTACCTGCCTCCGGCCCAGGTGCGTGCACAACTTGAGCAGTTCGGCTGGCATGTGCTGAGCAACTACGTGGTGCGCAACGCCGATTGCCATGCCAAAAATATCGCGCTGTACTACACCCGGCTCGGTGATGTGGGCTTCACCCCGGTCTATGACACCGTGACCACGCAGGCCTATCCGCGCTACGCGAACAACCCGCCAGGACTGTCCATCGATGGTCGTCAGACCTGGGCTGCAGGCAAGGCTTTGCAGCGCTTTTTCACGGCCCGCCTAGGCATATCCCCCAGGCAGTACGCCGCCATGGTGGAGCGCCTGTGCGAGTCGGCCGTAGAGGTTGGCAAAGAAGTGATCGAGGCTTCATTGAACGAAGCACGATGGCGCCCCGTGGCCAAGCAGATGGTGCACGCCTGGAATGAGGGCATGGCATCACTGCGTGACCCGAAGGCGAGCGTGGCCTGGCGGGGGCTGGATGCAGCCATCGCTGAGGCCGGCTTCTCCGCCCCTGCGCCAGCAGAGCCGGCCCGTGTGACGATCGGCCGATCCGAGCTGTTGGCGGCACCGCGACGCAAGCGTTAGGCCCGGCCCCCTGACAATACGGCATACCCATGCACCTCCCCCGCCGCCGCCGCGCCGACTTTGCCCCCACGGCCGAGTTCGTCTACCCCGCCCACCTGAAGGCGGCGCTGGGCGACCTGCCCGCGGCACCCGGGGTGTATGTGTTCCATGGCGATGACCCGGCCATGCCGCTGTACATCGGCAAAAGCGTCAACCTGCGCCAGCGCGTGCTCTCGCACCTGCGCAACCCCGACGAAGACCGCCTGCTGCGCCAGACCCGGCGCATCAGCCACATCTGCACGGCCGGCGACATCGGGGCCCAGTTGCTGGAGGCGCAGATGATCAAGACCCTGCACCCCTTGCTCAACCAGAAGCTGCGGCGCAACCGACAGCTGTGCGCCTGGCAGCGGCAGGGTGGCCAGCTGCAACTGGTGTATTCAAAAGACGTGGACTTTGCCCAGGCGCCTGATCTGTACGGGCTGTTTGCCAGCCGCCACGCCGCCATCGAGCGCCTGCGCCAGGTGGCCGACGAGCACCGGCTTTGCTACGCCCACCTGGGGCTGGAGAAGCTGCCCCCGGGCCGGGCCTGCTTCAGGGCCGCGCTCAGGCAGTGCGCTGGCATGTGCCGGGGCGATGAAACCCCCGCGGCCCACGACGAGCGCCTGCTGGGCGCCCTGCGCCAGGTGCAGGTGGTCTGCTGGCCTTACCCGGGCGCAGTGGGCCTGGTCGAGCGCACGGGCGATTTCAGCCAGGTGCATGTGGTGAACAACTGGTGCTACCTGGGCAGCGCCGCCACACCGACCGAGGCGGCCCGCTTCACCCGGCAGGCGGCGGGCTTTGATGCGGACGGCTACCAGATCCTGGTGCGGCCGCTGATGCAGGGCGGGGCCGAGATCGTGCCGCTGTCGCCAGGGTTTTGAAATTTTTCAGTTTTTTTGCGTCGGGCTGCATCCAGATGGCATCCCGCTGCGTACAGGGGGCTGACACGCCCTGTCTCGGCCTGCGGCCGAGCCGGATCCAAGTGCCTCCAACCCCTGAAGCCTTGCCCCATGAAACCGCTCCGCTTTTCTCTGGCCGCCCTGGTGGGGGCCGCGCTGCCCGCTCTGGCCTGTGCCGCCTCCTTGCAAATCAAAGTGACCGACCGCGATGGCCAGCCGGTGCCCGATGCGGTGGTCGAGGTGCAAGTCGCCTCGGGCGCCATGCCCCGAGCACCCGCGCCGGGCCAGGTCACGATCAACCAGAGCAAGATGAAGTTCGTGCCCCGTGTCACCGTGGTCCAGCCCGGCACCCGGGTGGTGTTCACCAACCAGGACCGTTGGGACCACCATGTGCGCGGTACCTTGGGGGGCTTGGCCCAGATGCTGGATGCGGTGGGCTTTCAGTTCCGCCTGGCCGGCTGGGTGGACAGCAAGCCCCTGTCCAGCAGCGAGGTGGTGTTCGACAAACCCGGTGTGACCTTGCTGGGCTGTTTTCTGCACTCCTCCATGCGTGGCTATGTGGTGGTGGCCGACAGCCCCTGGGTAGCGGTGACCGGGGTCGATGGCGTGGCCGTGCTCGATGAGCTGCCCGCCGGGCCGGCCGTGGTGAAGCTCTGGCAGGCCGATGAGGTGGCGGAGATCGCGCCGTCGCCCGTCGTGCTCGGTGCCCAGCCCCTGCAGTTGACGCGGCAGCTGAGCGTGGTGGCCAAGCGGCGTTGAAGGCGCGGGTGCCTGGTCTGCGGAGCCTGTGCAATACCCGAGCGCAGGTCCGGGTCATGCATCCACTCGGGAGCGCCCCTCCGTACTGGCTGCAGAGGTCAACGATGTCTGTTGCCTCAGCCAACTCTTTTCATCTGGACACCACCATGAACCTCATCCGTCAAACCACTGCGCGCCGTCAATTCCTGGGCACGGGCGCCACCTTGTCCGCTGTGGCCGTGGCCATGCTGGGCGGCCGCGAAGCCCTGGCCCAAGGCGCCATGGGCGACACCTCCAAGGACGTGCAGATCCTCAACGTGGCCCTGGGCCTGGAGCACGAAGCCATCAACGCCTACCAACTGGGTGCCGGCAGCGGCCTGCTGCAAAAGCCCGTGCTCGACGTGGCCGTGCAGTTCCAGAGTCACCACAAGGCCCACCGCGATGCCCTGGCCGCCACCATCCAGAAATTGGGTGGCAGCCCGGTGGCCGAGAAGAAGCTGGAGGACTACGCCATGGCCCTCAAGGCCAACACCCTGAAGACCCAGGCCGATGTGCTCGAGCTCGCCGCCCGCCTGGAGTTGGGCGCCACCAATGCCTACCTGGGTGTGCTGCCCTCGCTGGGCAACCGCGATCTGGCCAAGGTGGCGGCGCGCCTGGCGGCTGACGAGACCATGCACTACACCGTGCTGATCTCGGCCCTGGGCAAGGCACTGCCGACGCAGGCGCTGAGCTTCGGCGCCTGAGGGCATGCGGCTGAAGACCTCGATCTTGCCCGGCCCTGGTGTGCGTCGCGCGCTGGGGCTGGTGGGGCTGGTGGTGTGTGCAGGCCTGGCCCTGGGGCTGCTCACGGCCCGCGCCGAGGGGCCGGCTGGTCTGGCGAGGGCTCAAGCGGCCGAGGCCAGCGCGCCCGGTGGCCTGCTGGCGGGTTCTGCGTCGCGTGGCCAGGCTCTGTACCAAGAGCGCTGTGCCGCTTGCCACGCCGTGGACACCAATGACGCCGGCCCCCTGCACCGGGGTGTGCTGGGCCGGCGTGCCGGCACGGTGCCTGGCTTTGATTATTCGCCCGCCTTGCGCGCCAGCCGCCTGGTGTGGACGCGCCAGTCGCTGGATGCCTGGCTGCGCAACCCCGAAGCCCTGATCCCGGGGCAGGCCATGGATGAACAAGTGGCCGACCCCCAGGCCCGGCAAGACCTGATCGCCTACCTGGCCACCCTTCGATAAGATGCAGTGGCCTGCACTCTGCGCTGGCGCCGGTCCAGGCGCTGCCGGCCCACCAGAACATGACGATCCCAGACGACAACACCCAAGCCCTGCTCATCGACCTGCTCAGCCGTGTGGCCCAGGGCGATGAGCTGGCGCTCAAGCAGCTCTATGACCTGACCTCGGGCCGGTTCTATGGCCTGGCCCTGCGCATCGTGCGGGCCGGTGAACTGGCCGAGGACGTGCTGCAGGAGAGCTACCTCAGCATCTGGCGCTCGGCGGCCGACTACCGCGCCAGCCTCAGCCCACCCCTGGCCTGGATGGGCCTGATCGTGCGCAGCCGCGCGCTGGACCTGCTGCGCCGGCGCACGGGCGAACGTGTGCAACTGACCGATTCACTGGACGAGCTGACCGAAGACACCCTGGAGGGCGATTCACCCGACCCGGCCCAGTGTGCCGACGCCAGTCAGCAGGCGCAGGCCTTGCACCGCTGCCTGGCGCAGCTCAAGGGCCCGCAGCGCGAGGTCTTGAGCCTGGCCTACCTGCGCGAGTTCAGCCACGGTGATCTGGCCGAGCAGCTCAAGCTGCCCCTGGGCACCATCAAGAGCTGGATCCGCCGCGGGCTGGAGCAGCTGCGGCTGTGCATGGGGGCCCTCCATTGATGCCCACCCCACCGAGGATTGAAAGAGGCCAGCCATGAACATCGTGCAGAACAAGATCCTGCTGCAGCGCCTGGCCGCCGACTATGGCCTGGGCACCATGCAGGGCGCCGCCCGGCGCCGTTTCGAGGCCCTGGCCCGGCGCCAGGCCCCGGTGCGCCAGGCCATCCGTGACTGGCAGGAGCGCCTGGCCGGGCTCACCGAACTGCAGGCCCCGGCCACGCCCCCCGAGGTGGTCTGGAAGCGCATCGAGATCGCTCTGCACCTGGAGCGCGAAGCGCTGCGCCTGGCGGCCGCCCGCAGCAAGGCCTCGGCAGCGCCGCAAAACCAGGCGCCTTCGCAGCCTTGGTGGCGCCAGTTGTTTGTCTGGCAAGGCTTCAGCGCAGCGGCGTTGTCGCTGGCCTTGCTGGCCTGGTGGCAGCCCTGGCAAGCGGCCCCCGACGCCTCCACCCAGGCCCGTGCCCCGGCGGGCACCGCCTCCGAAACCCTGGCCCTGCTTTTGGATGCCGACAACCGACCGGCTTGGCTTGCCTCCTGGAGCGGCGCGCGCCAGCAAGTTCAGCTGCAAGACCTGCTGGGCCAGCCGGTGCCGGCCGGGCGCTCGCTGCAACTGTGGGCCGTGCCGGCCCAAGGGGCGCCACGCTCGCTGGGCGTGCTGGGCGCGGGCGACGCAGGCAAGGTGCTGAGTGCTGCCGCGTCGCAGGTCCAGGGGGCGGCGTTGCTGGCCCTCAGCCTGGAGGTGGAGGGCGGTGTGCCTGAGGCCGGTGGCCCGCAGGGGCCGATCCTCTTCAAGGGACCCGTGGTGCACCGGACGCTGTGATCGGAGGCCCGTTTTTTTCTGCTTTTTGCATCTGAAATTGAATCCAGTTGCTGAAGCGGCCCGTACTAGGTGGGCAAGGGCGCATGGGACATGCGCCGTGTTCAACCTGGATGGAGTTCGCATCGATGAAAAAGCAACATGGATTGATCTGTTCCCTGACCCTGCTCGCCGCTGGCGCTCTGGGTGCAGGGCATGCATGGGCCGATACCGGCAAGCTGCTGCTGACCGGCGGGGTGTCGACGGTGGAAGGGCCGGCGGGCGGGGGCATCACGCCCTGGGCCGTGATCGGCAGCAATGCCGCAGCCGATGAGGTGGGCGCCAGCGCCAGCATCAGCCGCCTGAAGACCAAGGACTACGGCCTGACCAGCTACGGTGCGGCCTTCGGCTTTCGCGAGCGCTTCGAGCTCTCGGTGGGCGAGCAGGATTTCAATGCCGGCCCGGCCGTGGCCCTCAATGGCCTGGGCTTCAGCGTGGCCAATGGCCAGCACATCAAGATGACGGTGCTGGGCGCCAAGGTCCGGGTGGCGGGCGACGCCGTGCTCGACAGCGACACGCTGATGCCCCAGATTGCGGTGGGCCTGGAATACAAGAGCACCGATGCCGGCACCATCCGCCCGGTGCTCGATTTCCTGCATGCCAAGACCACGGGCACCGACCTGTATGCCTCGGCCACCAAGCTGCTGCTGGCCCAGGGCATCTTGCTCAATGCCACGCTGCGCTACACCAACGCCAACCAGGGTGGCCTGCTGGGGTTTGGCTCGGCCGCACCCGGTCGTGACAGCCGCAGCCTGCAACCCGAGTTCTCGGTGGCCTACCTGCTGAGCAAGAACGTGGTGGTGGGGGCCGAGTACCGCTTCATGCCCAACAACCTCGAAGCCCTGGGCCGTGCTGCGGGCCTGGGCAACGCCCTGCACCAGGACAACTGGAAAGACCTGTTCGTGGCCTGGGCCCCGAGCAAGAACGTCTCGGTCACGGCGGCCTATGTCGATCTGGGCCAGGTGGTGCCGGGTGTGACCGGCAACCGCCGCCAAAGCGGCCTGTTCCTGTCCACCCAAATCGCGTTCTGACGTCTTGTGCCACCCCGGCCAACCCAATCCCTGTGAGTATGACCATGAAAAAAAGCATCGCCCTGGCGGCAGCCGCCCTGTCCACCACCTTGTCCATGGCGTTTGTGACGCCCGCTATGGCCCAGACCGCGGCGCCCGCCATGGCGGCCAGCGACCCGGCCGCCCTGTACAAGGCCTTCGGTGAGAAGACCGGCCTGACCCAGTTGATGGACGACTTCGTCAACCGGCTGGCGGCCGACCCGCGCATTGCCGACAAGTTCAAGAACACCAACCTCGAGCACCTGAAGCACCAGCTCACCGAGCAGCTGTGCCAGGTGGCCGGCGGCCCCTGCCAGTACCAGGGGCCCGACATGGCCGCCGCCCATGCCGACATGGGCGTGAGCAAGGGCAACTTCAATGCGCTGGTCGAAGACCTGCAAAAGGCCATGGACGCGCGCTCCATCCCCTTCTCGGCGCAGAACCAGATGCTGGCCCGTCTGGCCCCCATGCACCGGGACATCATCACCAAATGAGCCCGATCCTGCACCTGCTGAGGCGGCCTGGCTGCGCCGCCCTGGCGCTGCTGACTTGGGGCGCTACCGGCCAGGCCGGCCCGGTACCTGCCAATGAGCTGATCCAAGGGCGCACGCTGTACGAATCCCGTTGCGGCGGCTGCCATGCGGTGGACGCCAACCGGGTGGGGCCCCAGCACCGCAACCTGATCGGACGGCAGGCCGGCCGGGTGCCCGACTTTGCCTACTCGCCCGCGCTGCAATCCAGCGCCGTGGTGTGGTCGGCCAAGACCCTGGACGCCTGGCTCAGCAACCCCGAGGCCTTGATCCCCGGGCAGCGCATGAACTACAGCGTCAGGTCGGCCGAAGACCGGCGCCTGATCATCGAGTACCTGAGCTCGGACGCGGTGAGCGCCCGCACCGCGGGCGCCCACGCACCCTGAATCGCCTCCCCGCCCGGCAGGCGCAGAGCGGCGGGCAGTTTCTCCGAGGATGGGCCCGGCCCGTGTTGGCCCCCAGGCTTTCTGGTCTGGGGGCTTTTTTACAGGGTGCTTGGCCTGCCCGCGGCCCCGGCCCTGGCGACCCTCAAAGACCCCGATGGCATCCCTGGCATGGTGCATCCGGCGCTGGAGGTGGGGCGTAGACAGATCAGTCGTGTTTCACTTTCTGATCTCCGGAGCCCTCATGAAATCTGTCCTCTTTGCTGCCCTGATCCTGGCTGGCCTGAACGCGGCCCACGCCGAGGAGCACCTGGCGGTCCAGCGCGCCCGGGCCTTCGCGCCCGCCGAACTCAAGATCCGCGTGGGCGACAGCGTGCGCTTCAGCAATGAAGATGCCTTCAGCCACAGCGTGTTGTCGTCTTCCGAAGCCAAGAGCTTCGACCTCGGAACCTTGCCCAAGGGCACCCAGCGCAGCGTCACCTTCGACAAGACCGGTGTGGTCGATGTCATCTGCGGCATCCACCCCAACATGAAAATGCGCATCGTGGTGGCCCCATGACATCAGGGCCTGGCGCCAGCGGGTTCTTTGCGCACCATGGGCTCTGGGCCCCGGGGGTGCGGGGCTTCCGGCGCCTGCGTTTCCGTGCCCGTGCCGCCTTGATCAGCCTGGCCTTTCTGCTGCCACTGGGGGTGTTGGCGGTGGCCTACCTGGGCGCGGTGTTTCAAGGCCTGAGCCATGTCCGGTCCGAGCGGCAGGGGCTCGAGCAGGCACGACGGGTGCTGGCGCTGGTCCAGTCCGTGCAGGATCTGCGCCTGGGCCTGCTGCTGCCCGGCCCCGCCAACCTGGCGTCGGCGCAGCAGGCGCCGCGCCGCTATGCCCAGCTCAGGGCCGAGCTGATGCGGCAGGATGCCGCTCCGGTGCTGTCACCCTTGCTGGCTGAATTACCCTCAGAACTCCCTGCCGACTTGATGGCCGATCGGATGTCCGGGGCGCCCGCCCTCGACCCCGCGCAGGCCGATCCGATGGATGCCTTCGAGCGCCTGTCCCAGGTGGTGGCCGATGGCCAGGTGCTGCTGCAAGAGGTGCTTGATGCCTCTCGCCTGGCGCAGGACCCCAGCCTGGTGGGGCAAAGCCTGGTCCGTGGCGCGCTGCAGGTCTTGCCGGTCCTGCAGGAAAAGGCCTCGCAGGTGCGCTCACTGGGCGGCTGGGTGTTGCGCTCGGCGCGCCTGGAGCCGCCGCAGCAACGCATCATGGCCGACCAACTGCCCGTCATCGAGTACCTGGACCAGGCCTTGCTCAAGGCCTTCACACAGGCCCAGGGCGATGGCGCCAGCGGCCTGCCGGATCCACAGGCCTTGCCCTCGGCGGCTGAACTGCGCGGCCTGGCGCGCCGGCAGTTCCTGGGCCCGGCCCTGTCGGGCGATGCCGCGACCTTCGAGCGTGTGGCCCAGACCCTGGACCAGGGGCAACGACGCTTGCAGGCCAGTGGCCTGCAAGCGCTGGACACGACACTGGCGGCCCGCGAGCAATCGCTGCAGAGGCGTCGCGATGCCGTGCTGCTGATGTTGGGCTTGAGCCTGGCCTTGGCGGCCTACCTTTTTGTCTCATTCAGCCGGGTCAGCGCCGGGGGCATGGCCTTGCTGGGATCGCAAATGCAGCGCCTGGCCGACGGCGATCTCACCCAGGCGCCCCAGGCCTGGGGCCGCGACGAAGTGGCTGATCTGGTGCACCAGCTGAGCCACATGCAGGGCGCGATCGCCGCCCTCGTGGGCGAGGTGCGCGGGGCAGGTGCCGAGGTGCTGGGGGCCACGGTGCAACTGAGCCGCGATGCCGAAACCCTGCAGGCGCTGAACGAAGCCGCCGACCGCCAGATCGGTGACGCGTCTGCCGCCACCCATGCGCTCAGCGCCTCGGTGCAGCAGGCGGGACGGGGGCTGGAGCAGGCGGCGGATCTGACGCGAGAGAACGCCCAGGCCGCCCAGGCCGGGCTCGATTCGGTTCAGCAGTGGCTGGCCGTGATGGCCGAGCTGCGGGTGTCCTCCGGCACCATGCGTGACATCACCGACCTCATCAACGACATCGCCTTTCGCACCAACCTGCTGGCCCTCAACGCCGCCGTGGAGGCCGCCCGCGCGGGCGCCAGCGGGCGTGGCTTCGCCGTGGTGGCGGGCGAGGTGCGGCAACTGGCCGTGCAATCTGCGGCGGCGGCGCACAACATCCAGCGACTGCTTTCCGCCAACCTGGCCCGGGTGGCCCAGAGCGTGGCCATCGGCGAGCAGACCGCCCACAAAATGAACGCCCTGGCGGCCAACGCCGAGCGCATGCAGCAGACCCTGCAGACTTTGGCGGCCCAGTCATCCACCCAGGCCCAGGCCACGGCCCAGGTCGACGCCAGGCTGCAGCAGCTGACCGCCGCCACGGCCAAAGGCTCGTCCCAGGCCACGGGCACGGCCACGGCGGCCGAGCAGCTGCAGGGCTTGGCCCAGCACCTGGCGCTGCGGGTGGAGGCTTTCCGCCTGCCGTCATGGTCGGCATCGCAGCGCCTGCTGCGTGACCGATCGCCCACCCTGGACAGCGCAGCGCTGGACCCGGCCCCCGAACCCTTGCTGGCACACCCTCTGAGTGCTTCTCAATGAGCCCAACCGACCAAGATCCTGCTCCGATGAACGATGGGGTTTCCACAGGCCATGGGGCGGATGGCCTGGGCCTGTCGTCGACCCGCTATGAGCGTGTGATGCAACGCCTGATGGGGCGGGTGCAGCTCAGCGTGGCGGCCCACAGCGACTACCTGACGGTGCGCCGTGGGGGCTCGGCCTGGCTGGGCGGCGCCCCGGTGGGCGGGCCCGCGGTGCTGCGCGAGGACGCCTTTTTCCGGGTCGAGCTGCTGCACTTGCGCGATGGCCAGCCTCTGCCGTGGCCCGAGGGCGTTCTGGCGCAGGAGGTGCTGCTCTTGCAGGGGGCGTGGGCAAGCCCGTCGGGCAGTGATGCCGCCACGGACTACCGCTACAGCTACCGGGTGCGCCGGGCGCCCGGACAGGGGCCGGACCAGCCCGCCATGCCCTTGATGGCGCACGGCGACACCCAGGTCTATGTGCGCCACCTGCGTGCGCCTGTCGAGCAACTGCCTCCGCTGGAGGCCCGTTGGTGGCAACGGGCGCTGGCACCCCAGACCCAGGTGGAGCCGGGCCTGAGCGCCTGGATCGCCAGTGGCCCCGGGGTCCAGGTCTGCCTGCTCAGCGGGGACGCCCTGGTGGTGTCCATGCTGGTGCGCTTCGAAGCGGGTGCCGGCGTCAACGACCATCACCATGCGCTGGACGAGGACTGCCTGGTGCTGGAGGGCGAGATGTTCCTCGGGGACATGCTGCTGCAACCGGGCGACTACCAATTGGCGCCGGCCGGAGGCGGGCATTTTGGCGAGTTCAGCGATGTCGGGGTTCTGTTCTTCTTCCATGGCGCGCTGGACCCGGTCTTGCGCGAGCCGCGCCGCTGAGCAGCCACACGGCCAGTGGGCCTTCAACCCTCAGGCCGGCAGCGCGCCATGCACAAAGAAGAGGGCGCCGGTGTCGCTGCTGATGCGGCAATGGCTGGCCTCGGTGGGGGCCAGCTGGTAGTCCATGGCACGCAGCAGGATGTCGCCCAGGTACAGCTCGCCTTCGATCATCATGCAATCTTCGGCAATCGGGTGGGCGTGATCGGGGGCGACACCCCCCGGGGCCAGGCGGACCAGCATCGATGCCACTGCGCCGGCCTGGGCCAGCGGCCGCATCTCCATGCCCTGCCCGTTGGCAGACCAGGTGCCGCCCAAGGCGTCGTCCACCCGTTGACCGGCGGCTTGCTGCCACCAATGCGATTCGACCGCAGACAAGGTGGCGGCCTCCACGCGCAACCGACGCACGTACACCTCAGTCCCGGCCTGTGCGGCCACGACGGGCGTGTGGGGCGTGCCGCGCACGCCGTAGCCCATGGGCGGCAGGGGCGTGCCGTCCCAGCCCAAGCGGCCCTGCAGCAGCAGTATTTCCTGGGCGTGGTCCGAGTCGTTCCAGGGCATGGCGGCGCCGTTTTGCAGCCGCACACATTCGACGCAGAACTGGGCGTCTTCATACAGGACGCGCGCCTGGGCGCCGGGGCCACGTTGCTGCCAGGCGCCATCTTCGCGCCGCGTCACCTTGAAGGCTTTGTGCGCCTGGGCGCTGGCCGAGGCTCGGGCCCGCAGGCGGGCGGCCATGGATTCTTTGAGCGCGGCCGGCGGTGCCTGTTCGCGCAGCTGGGCCGCCAGCTCGCCGGGCCACAGCGAGGGCATGGGCGTTGGCTTGAAGGTCATGGAGCGGTCGAGCAAGAAGGGTTCACGGCCTGGATTGTCGCGCGGCTTCATCGCAATGGCCTCCGGCTCGGTGTTTCTCCCAGCGCCACCCTCAGGAGTGACAAGGTGCGCCGCATGTGGGATTTGACGGTGCCCAAGGGCATCTGGACATGGGCGGCGATCTGCTCCTGGGTCATGTCACGGAAGTAGGCCAGGGCGATCAACTGGCGTCGCATCGGGTCCAACTGCAACAGGGCTTCATGCAGCCGGGTGCCGTTCTGGGCCAGCTCCAGCAGGTCCATGGGGTCGTCCTGGGCATCGCTGCACAGGGCCCCCGATTCGTCCTGGGCGTCGACATGGCCTTCGTAACCGGGGGTTCTGCGCAAGGCGCGCAGGGCGTCCAAGGCGCGCGATCGCGTGATGTTGAGCACCCAGGCCGTCACGCTGCCGCGTGTCGTGTCGAAACGCGGGGCCTGGCGCCAGACCTGCCAGAACGCGGTCTCTGTCACCTCTTCGGCCAGAGCCGGGTTGCGTGTCAGATGAAGTGCGGTGGAATAGACCCGGTTCACCAGCCGCTGGTACAGCTCGGCCAGGGCGGCTTCGTCCTGGCGCATGACGCGGGCCACCAGCGCGGCCAGCAGCGCCGATTCGTCGGGCACGTCGGGCTCGTCTGGCATGCCGGTCTCGTCAGGGTCATCGATGACGGGCGTACGTCCCTCCAGCCTTGGCGGATGGGTTTCCCCATCGCCAAGCACCTGCAGTACCCATTCGTCCTCTTCCGGATCGTTTTCAGGAAATTCCATTGCAGCTATCGCTTCCCCCGCCCAGGGCTTTCTTGGCGCGTTTGCTCTGACCCGTGCGCCATCCAGGCACACGAGGGCACCTGCCCAGGTGCCTGAAGGATGGCCGACCGGGCAAGCATCGTGTTGGCGTGCTGGGTCAATGGCCTGCAGGCAACGCCATGCTCCACCGCTGATACGCAACACATTCCTTTTTGGATGCAGCGCGCCGTAAAAACAAGGTTTTCTTCGTCCGACCGGTGCTCCGGCACCTGGGGGAGGGCGTCTGCGAAAGCCGCAAAGCAGCCCCCTGCAAGCTCAATCTGCCAGCACCACCCGGTCACGCCCCTGGTGCTTGGCTTGGTACAGGGCCTTGTCGGCGCGGTCCAACCAGTCGCGCAGGTGGCGGTCGCCGGGCTGGCGGCTGGCCACGCCGATGCTGGCGGTCATGCCTCGGGGGTGCTGGTCTTCACCGCCCCAGAGTTGGCGCAGGCGCAGCTGCTGCAGGATGCGCTGCGCAATGGCCTCGGCTTCGGAGCTGCGGGTGTCGGGCAGCAGCACGGCAAACTCCTCGCCGCCCATGCGCCCGACCACATCGCTGCTGCGCAGCTCGGCGCGCACCACGGCAGCAAACTCGATCAGGGCGCGGTCGCCCTCCAGGTGGCCGTAACGGTCGTTGATGCTTTTGAAGTGGTCCAGATCCAGGATCAGCAGCGCTGGCGCAGGCGAGGCACCGGCGTCGCCGCAGGCGGCACTGGCCAGAAACAGCGATTCCGCAGCCTCCAGCAGCACACGGCGGTTGCTCAGGCCGGTCAGCATGTCGGTGCTGGCCAGGCGGTGCAGTTCGCGCTCCAGGTTCTTGCGCTGGGTCACGTCGCGGTAGATGCCCTCCACGCCGGCAAAGGCGCCGTGCTGGTCGTACAGCGCGTGACTGCTGATCGAGATGTCGATCACCTGGCCGTCACGGCGCACCATCTGGCCGGGGAAGTCGGACACCTCGCCGTGCTCCATGATGGCCACCTTGAAGGCGTCGCGGTCCTTGCTCTGCGGGTAGTAAGACTCGGCGGTGCGACCTTCGATTTCATGGGGTTCGTAGCCCAGCACGCGGCGCACGCCCGGGCCCACATGCTGCACCACGCCCTGGGCATCGGTGCGGTAGTACACGTCCTGCATCTTCTCGAACAGGCGCCGGAAATTGCGCTCGCTTTCCTGCATCTCGTGTTGCAGGCGGTCCAGGTGGGTCATGTCGATGCCGCTGACCAGCAGGGCCGGCTGCCCCTGCCACAGCACCTTGGCACTGGCCAGCAGCACCATGCGGGTGTTGCCGCAGCAGGTCTGCATGCGGTAGCTGGTGCTTTGGTTGCGCTGACCGGGCACGCCGCCCTGGCTCAAGGCCTGCACGCGCCGGCGGGCTCGGGCAAGATCCAGCGGGTGGGTGAAATCACTGTAAGAGCGCCCCAGCACCTGATCGGCCTGTTCGGCCTCCAGCAGCGCCAGGCAGGCGGGGTTGGCGTGAACAATCTGGCCCGACACGGCCACCACGGCGGGGGTGGGCAGGGCGTCCAGAGTGTCAGTGTGCAGTTCCGGGGAATGCGGCATGGAAGCTCTGGAATAAAGGCGGTAGGTAGACCGGTCATCGCTAAATTCGACGACCTTGTCTGCAATTTAGCACCACCTGGGCCGTTTCGGGCCTGCGGGTTTTCCATTTGCCGGCTCCCGGGGACTGGCCAGGCCCCATGCCGGCCGGTCTTTACACCGGCTTTGCAACCTCAGCAGTGGTCGCCGGGGCGTCCGCGGGTGCGGCCCGGTAGACCAGCACCTTCAGTGAGCGGTCTTCGTTGGTGTCGGCAAACACGGTCGGGTTGGCCACGCGTTGCTCAAAGACCAGGCTGGGCGCCAGGTCGCGCATCTGGTCCTGCAGAAAATCCAGCCCCAGGGTGGGCGAGTTCAGGCACAGCAGGGCGCGGCCCTCGGGTGCCAAAAGGTCGGGCAGGCGCCGCATCAGCCGGGCGTAGTCCTTGGTGGCCACAAAGCTGCCCTTCTGGTGGGTGGGCGGGTCGACGATGACCAGGTCATACGGTCCGGCCCGGTTGATCTTGCCCCAGGTGGTGAAGATGTCGTGGGCCAGAAAGCTGGCCCCGGTGTCCAGCCCATTGAGGCGGTGGTTCTGCTGGCCGATGGCGATGGCGCCGGAACTCATGTCCACGTTCACCACCTGGCGCGCCCCGGCCTGCAGGGCCACCACCGAAAACGCACAGGTGTAGGCAAACAGGTTCAGCACCTTGGGGGCGCGCAGGCCGTTGGGGTGCGGGTGGGCCAGCAGGTGCTTGCGCACCCAGCGCCGGCCTTCGGCCATGTCCAGGAACAGGCCGTGGTTCTGTCCCTTGAGCACGTGCACCCGGTACTGCGCGCCCGCTTCGGTCACCACGTGCGGCTCGGGCACGCTGCCCGCCATCAGCCGGGTCTCGGCACGGCCTTCCAGGCGCTGCTGGAACACCCAGTTTAGCGGCTGCCCGGGGGCGATCTGCGCCCAGCGGGCCTGCAGGGCGGTCTGCAGCGTGGCCAGTTCTGATTCTTCAACCGGCAGGAAGCTGGTCACCACCCACACGGGCGGGTAGGCGTCCAGTGTCCATTGCTCACAGCCCGGGTAGCGGCCACCCCGGCCATGGAACAGGCGTTGGGCGTCTTGGGGCATGTCCATCGAGGCGATGGTGTCGAGCAGGGCTTGCATGGGGGGAGATCGTGGGGTGGAACTGCTTGGGCAAGGCGACGCCCGGAAGGGGGCACATCTTAGCGTGGGCCGACACGGCAGAATCTGCAGCCATGAACGCCACGCCGATTCCTCCTGTCCCAGCGGCTCAGCCGCCTGCACCCGCACCCTTCCATCTGCTGACCACCCTGCAAGGGCCGCGCATCCGCCTGCGCCCTTTGCAGGCCGACGATGGCCCGGCCCTGTTGAAGGCCGCCGCCGATGGCGAGTTGTGGCAACTGCCCTTCACAGTGGTGCCGTCGGCCGACACGGTGCACACCTACCTGGCCGAGGCCCTGGCCGGGCGCGAGGCGGGCACCGTGATGCCTTTTGCCACCGAGCTGGTGGCCACCGGCGAGGTGATCGGCACCACGCGGTTCTGGAAGATCCACCGCCGGCACCGCAAGCTGGAGATCGGCGCCACCTGGCTGGCCGCGCGCTGGCAGCGCAGCTTTGCCAACACCGAGGCCAAGTACCTGCTGCTGCGCCATGCTTTCGAGGTGATGCAGTGCGTGCGCGTGCAACTGACCACCGACGAGATCAACCTGCGTTCGCGCGCCGCCATCCTGCGCCTGGGCGCGGTGCAGGAGGGCATCGTGCGGCATGAACGCATCATGCCCGATGGGCGCAAGCGCAACTCGGTGCGCTTCAGCATCATCGATGACGAGTGGCCCCAGGTGCGGCAGGCCCTGCGGGAGCGGCTGGTGGCTGGCGGCGGTCAGGTGTGAGCCGGCGGGTGGCCTGTGCGCATGGGCTCAGTCGCTGCGCCCGCCCAGAAACTCGATCCCCGTGCGCCGCACCAGCTCGGCATAGCTGATGGGGGCCGACACGCGCTCCCCGGCCTGGTTGCGCTGCCAGTGGGCCCAGGCCTTGCCGGTGTGGGCGTCGTAGACGAGCTTGTACAGGTAGGCCGGCACCCGCACGCCACGGGGGCCGATGCGTTCGCTGCCGGGCTCGAACACCGGGCCGGTGATCACGAACACATCGCCCTGGGCGCGCAAGGCATAGCGCCGGGTGTCCTTCTCGATCTTGGCCCAGGGGCCGCTGTTGTTCTGGCTGTTCTGCGGCACCATGTTGGCCAGCGAGAAGCTTTGTGCCATGGCGCTGGGTGTGGGCATGTCACCGGCCGGGGCCATGTGCCCGCGTGAATAGCCCGAGCCTTTGTAGTCCTCCAGCTCGGCGCGTTCGCTGCGTGGCAGGCGGGCGTCGGCAAAGAACTTGTCGGCCCGCTTCTCGTCGGCGTCCTCGATGCGCTGGCGGTTCAGGCGCTCGGCCACGAACACCGGGGTGCGGGATTCGGCGCTGTGCAGCACGGCAAACGCCTCGTAACACAGCTCGCGCAAACCACGCGCTGCAGGCACCTGGGGGGGATGACCACCGGCAAAGAACTGAGGGCATTCGGCAAAGCGCGTGGGCAGTGCCTGGGCGGGGGAGGCGGCCCAAGCAGAGGTCTGAGGGGCCAGGAACGCGGTGCTGACGGCGGCACAAGCGACAAAGCGGCGCAACCAGGGCGCCATCGGAGACAGGAAATGCACGGAAACTACAAAGCCAAAGCGCCCGATTGGAGCACGGCCAAAGTGTCACAAACTGCAAAACAAGTGAAATTACGGGGTGTGTTGCTCGGGCACTGAGGGGGCTCGTGTGAGCAGTGCCATCAGCACCAGGCCCGGCAGCAGAAAACCCAGGCCCACCAGCGTGCCATGGCCCAGGTGGGCCCAGGGCTCGGGCCACGCGGCCATCCAGCGCATGGGCGAAAGCCAGGGGTTCAGGCCCAGCCACAGCGCAGCCACCAGGGCGCAGGGCCAGCGCCAGTCGGCGCCGCGCAGGCGGGCCTGCTGCCAGGCCAGCCCGATCAGGCCCAGCACCAGGCCACCCTCCAGCCACCATGCCCAGGGGCCCAACTGCCCCCACAGGCCCGCGCCCATGTGCTGATCCGAGAACGGAAACAGGGCCAGATCGTGGTTGTGCACCGGCCAGTCGGCCACCCAATGCGACAGCGCCGCCACCAGACCCCAGGCCGCCAGCGCCCGGCTGCGGCGCCAGCACAGCAGGCCCCAGGCGCCGGACCACAGCCCGGCCGCGAGCAAGGAGTGGTCCCAGTCGATGAAGCGCAGGTCGAAGTACAGGTAGGGGCCGGCCGCCAGGTTGGGGCTGACCTGGTCCCAGCCCAGCACGATGAACAGGCCATTGAGCATGTCCAGCAGGCCCACCCCCAGCAGGACGGGCCAGGCCGGCTGCCGCGGGATGCGGCTCTGCAGGGCCAGGCCGATGGCGAAGTGTCCGGCGTACATGGGCTCGGTCGGGCTTGGAGGGGGCCGCTCAGGGGTGTCGGTTCAGCTCGGCGACGAGCTGCGGGAACACCTCGGTGGCCGCGTTCTTGCCGATGAACAGGTCCATGTGGGCGTAGTCCTTGAAGAGTTGGCGGCTGTACAGGCCGGGGTCATTGTGCTCGCTCAGCCAGGCCAGGGTGCGCAGGCTGGTCTCGGGCAGGAACAACTGGTTGCGGGCCCCCGCAATGAAGTGGATGGGCAGTGCCAGGTGGCGCGCCCGCTCGGGGCTCAGGTAGCGCTCGTGCCCCAGCGGGTCCACCACATGGCCTTTTTGCATGATCAGGCTCAGCTGGTCGAAGGGCCGCAGCGACACCGGCCCCACCATGCGCGCCAGGGCGGTGTGGGTGGCGTGGTTGAGCTGCTCGTGCCGGTACGAGGGCCCCATGATGGCAAACAGGCGGCGGCACACCGGGTTCTTGCAGGCCTCGCCTTCGGGCACGGGCACGCCCCAGAGCACGGCGTCCAGCTGGCTGTCGAAGTCGGTGCCACCGGGCACGAAGTCGACATGGCCGCCGAACTCGGGCATGTTCTGCAACAGGCGCGACACCCCCAGCTCGCTTTTCAGGTCGTTGAGCCAGTTGGTGATGGGGTGCAGCGTGAGCTGCGAGGCGATGACCGAGCGCACGCCTGGCATGCCCTCCAGCAAGGCCATCAGCAGCGTCATCGAACCCACGCAATGCGCGATCACCTGCAGGTCGGGTCGGCCGGTCTGGGCCAGCACATGGCGCACGGCCGCGGGCCAGTCATGGCGGGCGATGTCGCTGATGGTGTAGGGCTGCAGCGGGCTGCCCGAGTCGATGCTGCCGCGGTAGTCGAGCAGCCACACATCGAAGCCCTCACGGCACAAGGCCTCGACCAGGTTCTCGTCCACCGTGTCGGTGGCAAAGGAGGAGGCCCGGATCGAGAAGCCCGGCGCCAGGATCACCGGGCCTTTCTGTCCTGGGTAGCGGGTCAGGCGGATCGAAAAGCCATCGTCCAGCGGCACGCTGTGCACCACCGGGGCCGGTGCCTTCAGGGCCCGCCCAGCCCATTGGGGCAGGGCCTTGCCCGGGAAGTCGTTCAGGCACGAGAGCAGGCCCCCATAGGCCTGGAACACCGTCATGCCGAAGAAGCCCGCAAACTGTTCCAGGTAAAGGAGGTGGATGGTGTCCAGCAGCCCGGGTTGGTGGGCCTGGATCTGCCGGGCCAGGGGCGTGACGGCCTCCAGCTTGAGGGTGGTCAGCTGCTTGAGCAGGTCGTCCAGGGCCAGCGAGGCGATGCCTTGGGCCAGCAGGGTGCCACCGGGCTGGTCGCGCACCTCCACGAACAACGTGGTCAGGTCCTGCCAACTCGAGGAGCTGGCGGTCTGGTGCAGGCGCTTGTGGCCGTGCAGGTGGAACTGGCCACGCCCTTGCGCGCGCTCCAGCGTCATGTCGTACACCATGAGCCAGGTCTCCACCTGCTGCTCGTCGGTGCACAGCAGCTGGAAGCGCCCCTGGCGCACCACCATGGGCTCGGGGTCCAGGGCGTGGCAATGCACCTGGCCGTCGATGTCGGCGGGGTGGTCTTCGTGGGTGTTGAGTTGGTGAAGGTCCTGGGTGTGCACCAACAGCTCCAGGCTCAAAGTCTGGCCGCGGCGGCGCCCCCAGGCGCGGGCGATCTCGAAGTCGTGGATCAGCCCGCCGGGCCCGTTCTGCTGCAGGGCTTCGGTGCTCACCCAGCCGGCCATGCGCTCGGAAAACGAGAAGGCCGGGCTCAGCAGCTGCGGAAAGCGTGCGATTGCGGCTTTCAACACCGCGGCGCCTTCTGCCTTGGCCCAGTCGAGCACGCCGTCTTCCAGGGGCTGGATCAGCTCGTGCATCAAGGTGTGGCCGGCTTGTTGAAGGGCGTGCTCGGCGGTCTGCAGCTCCTCTTGCACAGCGTTTTTCAGGCGCGCCCAGAGGCTTTCGGAGTCCGCCGGTGCCTCGGCTGCGGCCGGTGGGGTGGCAGGGTGGGCAGGGGTGGCACCCCACTGGATGGTCCAGCCGCGCTGGTCGGCCAGGCGCTGGCAGGCGCGCTCGGCCACGGCGGTGATGGTCAGCAGCGGGTTGACCCCCACCGCGGCGGGGATCACCGCGCCGTCGCACACGTACAGGCCCTCATGCACGGCCTCGCCCTGCGTACCGGCAAAGACCTGGCACTGGTGGTTGACCACGCCGTGCGACGCATCGTCGCCCATGGCGCAACCCCCGAGCGGGTGCACCGTGACCAGCTTCTGGCCCATGCCCTCGGTCCACAGCGGGTTGGCGATGAACTGGCCCTGGATGCCCTCACTGGCGCGGCGCAGCCACTGGTTGTCGTGCTCGATGACGGGGGATCGCCCGGCATGGGGCCAATCGATGCGCAGGCGGTCGTCATGCAGTTTCAACTGGCCCTGGGCGTCGTCCAGGCTCATCACCAGAAAGGTCTGGGTGCGGTCCACCGCGCCGCGGTAGGCCATGTCGGCCAGTTGGCCGGGGTCTTGCTGGACGGCCTCGCCGATGGCCTTGGCATCGAGCAGCTTGCGCTTGCCGTCCTCCGCGCCGTATTCGAAGGCGGTGTTGAGCTGGGCCGAGGCAAAGAACAGGGCCGGGGCCAGCGCCAGGGCCAGCGCGCCCGGGATCACGCCTTCTTCGATCACCAGGCGGTCCTTGGGGTCGGGCTCCTGGCGCAGGTCGATCACGCCGGTGATGCAGGGGCCGGGCAGGGCGCCTTCCACCGGCTTGCGCTGGCCCAGGCCCACCCCGTGCAGGCCCGGCACGTCGGCCACTGGGGGTTCACGCAAAGCCAGTTCGTCCGGGTCTTCGCCTGGGTCGTCGTCGGCCGGGTTGGCCTGCGCAGCCTCGGCAGCCTGAGGTGACCAGCCCGCGTCATAGGCCAGGCCCAGCACATCGCCATTGCCCGAGAACGAGGCGCCCAGCCGGTCTGACAAGGGCAGGCCGTGCTGGCGCGAACGCAGCAGGATCTCGGTGGAGCCCAGGCTGCCGGCGCCCAGCACCACCACATCGGCCAGCACGCTGCTCAGGGCGGCCTCCGGCTTTGCGGTGGCGCGGTAGTGCACGCGCCAGCGGGTGCCCTCGCGGCTCACATGGCTCACGCTCACGCCGGTGAACAGGCTGGCGCCGTGGCGCTCGGCATCGGGCAGGTAGTTCATCTGCACCGTGTTCTTGGCGCCCACGTTGCAGCCGCTGGTGCAGTCGCCGCAATCGTTGCAGGCCGGCTGGGCCACGCCGAAGGGGTTGACCCGGTCTTCGAAGGTGACGTTGATCGGCACCCGCTTGAAAGGCTTGTCGAGGTGGCTGGCCGACTGCCGCAGGGCGGCCAGCTTGGCTGGGGTGGGCCGGTCCAGCGGGTAGGTGCGCGGCTCCAGGGTGGCCCGGGCCCGCTCCACATAGGTGGCCAGCAGCTGGGGGTCGTCCCGGAAGGCTTGGGGCCAGGCCGGGCTGCGCAGCAGCTCGGGGTCGGCCTCGAGCGACACATTGGCGTTGATCAGCGAGGTGCCGCCCAGGCCGTTGCCCACCATGGCCAGCATGTCGGCGTGCACATGCAGCTGGTAGAGCCCGGTGGGCGAGCCTAGGGTCTGGGCGGCGGTGTCCACGCGCATGGCGCCCCGGGCCTGGTTGAGCGAGGCCGGAAACTCGCCGGGCAGGTGCTCCAGGCCGCGTTCCAGCAGGGCCACCTGGCGGCCCGCACGCGCCAGCCGCGAGGCCGCCACGCCGGCCCCATAGCCCGAGCCCACCACCACCACCTCGTACGAGGGCTGGAGGGTGGCCTGTCCCTGGCCAATGTCTTGGGCGATCCTGCGCATCATGGCCGGGCTCCTTTCTGGTAGGGGTGGGCCATGGAGCGGGCGTTGAGCGCCGCTGCGGCCAGGGCTTCGAGCTTGTCGCGGGCGCAGTCCGAGAAGGCGGCCCAATCCGCTGCAGTGGCCGCGACGGCCGCTTGCAGGGCGCCCAGCAAGGGGTTGTGCCGGTCGCGGAAGTTCTGCAGGCCCTCGGCCCGCACCGGGGCCATCTGCGAGGCCACGGGGTCGTTGAACAGGCGCAGCGCAGCCACGTCCAGCTCGTCGCTGATGAATACGGCCGAGGCCCCCTGAGTGAAGGTCATGGTGGGCTGGTCCAGCACCCAGCCGCCGGTGTTGTAGACGGCCACCGGCTGGTTCAGGCCCTCGATGACCAGCTCCTGCTGGAAGGGCTTGTGGGTGTGGCCATAGACGAAGGACAGGTCGAAGTCGGGCAGGGCGGGGTGGGCTGCGGCGTGGGGGCGCAATGCCTGTTGCAGGTCGTACAGGGCCGGGCCACCGATGAAGGCGCTCAGGTTCTTCAAATCGTCGGGGGGCAGCACATCGAGAAAGTTGTTGCGCTGGCCCTGGGCATTGCGCGTCAGGGTGAGCTCGATCAGCGCCCCCACCAGTTGGCGCAGCGTGATGCCCTGGTACAGCGGCATGCTGCCGCTGAAGCCGAGCTGGCTCGCCACCCGGTCCAGCAGCCGCTCGCGGAACTGGTCGGCATAGGCGTGCGAGGCGCCGGCGTTGTTCATGACCTGGTAGAGCGAGAAGGCCTCGCGCCCGGTGTCGCCGGCGCTGCCCAGATCGGACCACAGAAAGTCGACCCAGGCGCCGTTTTCCTGCTCCAGCGTCTCGGCGCTCAGGTCGCTCATGGTCTGGCCCGACATCAGGCCGTTGATGGTGCTCATCAGGCGGTAGGTCGGGTCGATGTAGTGGCCGTGGTGCAGCACCACGCCGCGTTGGCGGTCGGGCGTCAACAGGCACAGGTTGGGGTAGGCGATGTGCACCCGCGCCTGAGGCTCATCGGGCAGGTGTCGGCGCAGGATGGCCGTCAGCATGTCGCACGGGATCTCGGAGCCCGGGGGGCGGTCGCGGTATTCCGAGTGGTCGATCAGGTCGTCGTGGATCTGGCCCTGGCGCAAGGCCTCGACGAACAAGGTGTCCTGGGCCATGCGCCACAGGTGGTGGTCGTGGTTGCCCGGCACCAGCAGCATGGTGGGGGCCAGCACCGGCTCCTGGCCGGGGGGGAACAAGGCCTCGACAAACTGGGTGAACACCCGCGCCACCTGCCCCATGGGCGAGATGCCCAGATCCAGGATGTCGCCCAGCAGCACCAGGGTGGGCGGCGTGGGGGCCAGGCCCTGGGCCTTGGCCGCCTGGGCCATGTGGCGCAGGGTGCGCCGCAGCGACGAGGCAAAGTGCAGCAGCGTGGGGCTGGGGTGGGCGGCGTCAAATTCGCCGGCCGCATTCAACTGCGTGAGGGTACTGTCCGGGGCCCCGAGGTGGAGATCCGACACGCAGACGTAGCGCACAGTGGTCATAGGCAATTTCGCTCCTGTATCTGGTGGCCGAACCTGATCAGCCGGGGCTGCTGGGGGGCTTTCAAAGCCCGGGTGGAATCACAGGTTCATTCAACTGGCGCCAGTCCCAGAACGTCTCCACAGGCATGGCCTTGGCGACATACCAGCCCTGCACGTATTCGCAACCCAGGCGTTTCACGATGGCCCATTCCTCGGCGGTCTCCACCCCCTCGGCCACGATGCTCAGGCCCATGCGGTGGGCCAGCGTGCAGATCGAATCGAGCAGCACCTCGGAGGAGGTGCCGACCTGCACGCCTCTGACAAAGGAGCGGTCCACCTTGAGCTCTTGCACCGGCATCTTCTGCAGGTAGGCCAGCGAGGAGTAACCGGTGCCGAAGTCATCGATCGACAGGCTGAAGCCGGCCTCGCGCAGGGCGTACAGGTGCTTGAGGGCGGTATCGGGATCGTTCATCACGCTGCTTTCGGTGACCTCGAAGCGGATGTCCTGCGGCCAGGCGTTCAGCCGGGTGGCCAGCTCCTGGGCCTGCAGACTCAGGCGGTCGTCGCGCAGATCGCTGGCACTGATGTTGACCGAGATCTGGATTGGCCGCCCCGCGGCCCGCTGCTGGGCACAGACCAGCAACGCCTTCTTGAGCATCCATTCGGTCAGCAGGCGGATGCTGCCCGTCTGCTCGGCAAAGGGGATGAACTCATTGGGCGGCACCAGGCCGCGTTCGGGGTGGCGCCAGCGGATCAGGGCCTCGGCCGACTCGATGCTGCCGTCCGAGATGCGGACCTTGGGCTGCAGGTGCATCTCCATCTGGTTCTGGCTCAGTGCGTCCTTCAGCTTGGACAGCAGGCTCAGATCGGCACGGGAGTTCAGCTCCATGCTGTCCGAGAAGGTCAGCCAGTCGGCATTGACGCGCTGGGCCGCATGGGTGGCGATGGCCGCCGCGCGGATCAGGTGCTGCATGCTCTGGCCGTGCCGGGGCGCCACCGCCACGCCCACGGTGAAGCTGATGTCCACCGGCTCGCCCATCACGTTCAGGGGCTCGGCAAAACGGGCCCGCACCTCTTCGATCAGGTCGGTGGTCTCGGCCTGGCTGGAGGCCAGCAGGCAGAACTGCGAAGCATGCAGACGCCCCACCTTGACCCCGGGGATGCTGTGCAGGCGGCGGGCCGCCTCGATCAGCACGGCATCACCAAATTCATAGCCCAGCGCATCGTTGATGGATTTGAAACGGTCCAGGTCCAGCACCAACACCAGTTGGTCGTTGCCCTGGCGCAGGTTGGCATCGCCATCGGCGCGGATGCCCTCGCGGTTGGGCAACTGGGTCAGGCTGTCGGTGATGGCTTTCTGGTGTTCGTATTCCGACTGCTGTTGGCGCTCCATCATCCGGCACACATTGAGCAGCAGCACCCCGCCAAAGAACAGGCTGGCCGCCAGGGTCAGCAAGGCGTGCGGCTGGATATGACCGTACCAGGCGTAGAGCACCGAGCCCAGACTCAAGGCCAGAAACAGCGCATAGATGCGCGGCCTGGCTGACAGCACGGTGACCGTGACCGCGGCCCAACCCACCACCAGGGCCGACAGCAGGGCCAGATCGATGGTGTCCAGTGCGCTCGAGAACAAGGGCAGACAGGACACCGCCAGGGCACCCGTGAGGGTGTTGAGCAGCGCCATCACGTTCAAGGTGCGCAGCGTCGGGCCATGCCGGCGCAGACGCGCCCGGTAGAACCATTGGCGCAGCAGGTAGCTGCTGGCTACCACCGCGTACCAACTGCCGTAAGCCGTCCACCCCACCCGCTCGACCAGGGTGAAGCCGAACAGGCCACACAGGCACAAAGCCGCCCACGTGCCCAAATGGGACTGGGAGACCAGGATTTGCACTCGTCTCGTCGTCAGTTCGTCGGCTATTTCGCGCAAAATCGGCATTGAGCTATCAGATTTCGTGTCTTTGCGTTTTCAAGCGACGATCCCGGAAAACAGGCGGTTGCTTGACCGTTACATAATGCAACGAAAATGCTGACATGCGTGCGATTTTCCCGGTCTGAATTGAACAATCGCGCACCGGGGATTGCGCTTGGCGCGAATCTGCCACAAGGGCGTGGCCGCCCCCGCCACCGTTCAGGCCTGCGGTGCCTGGGCTTGCCGGGCCTGCCAGGCCCGCAAGGCCTGCCGGTATTCATCCATGGCCAGATCGTGCCGGTCGAAGATGCAGGGATCGCAGCCGTTGCCGCAGCAGTCCTCGAGTTCGGGCGGCACGGGCGGGGTGGGCATGGGGTCGTCGTTGAGAGGGAGTGGGCTGGGCATGGGCGGGATTTTCGCGCAGGCAGGCGGCCCTTGCTGGCACAGGGTCAGGGCGCGGGTGTCCGCAAGGCATCCCGGAAGCCGAGCTGGCTCAGGGTGCTGGCCCCGAGCAGCACCGTGGCCATGGCCAGGGCGGGGTCGTGGCCCAGCCCCACGGCGGCGGTGCACAGGGCGCCCACCACCCTCTGGATGGCGCCAGACAGCCCGGCGGCCGAGCCCACCAGATCGGGGTGAACGCTCAGGGTGCGGGTCAGGGTGTGAGTCAGTGCGGCGGGGCTGGTCATGCCGGCGCCCACGTTGAACACCAGCCGCAGGCCGGAGCAACCGCCCTGGGCCTGCGCCGGGTGCGCGGGCGCTCAACCGAGGGCGTTCGCGTCCAGCAGCGCCTGCCGATAGGGCGATTCGGGCAGCCCGCTCAAGCCTTGTCGGGCCTGGGCCAGCGCAGCCTGGGCTTGGGCCAGGGCGGCGCTCAGGGCCGTCTGGCTCAATTGCGTTGGCCGGGCAGGCGTGGGGGTTTCGGCATGGCTTTCGCGGCTCAGCTGCCACACCAGGCCCCAGCTTTGGCCATAGGCGGCCAGGGCGGCCTCCACCTCGGGCGGTGCCGCGGCCAGGATGGCCGCGCAACGCGCCCCGGCCTCGAACAGCGAGGCGGTTCGGGCCTGGGTGATGCGCAGGTGCTGGCGGCCGCTCTCGTCGGCCGTGGCGGGCGCATCCGCTGCCTGGTAGGTCTGTTGGTACATCACCGAGCCTTCGGCCACCTGGTTGGTGGCGTCGGCCAGCACGCGCAGCACGCGCATGTCGCCCAGCTCGACGATGGCCCGGAAGGCGCCGGTGTAGAGCAGATCGCCCAGCAGCACGCTCGGGGCATTGCCCAGGCCTGCGGGCGCTTGCTCTGCCGGCAGGTCCACCTCGTGGTGCAGCGCCAGGGCGGCGTGGATCAGTTCGACCGCCGCAGCCAGCACCTGCTGGCGCGCGCCGCTGTCGCCCAGGGCCCGGCCACAGACCAAGGCCAGGGCGGGGCGCACGCGCTGCTCGGGCGAATGGGCAATGTGCTGGGCAGCGTAGGCAATCAGCGCCACGTCGGTGTTGAGGCGTTGCTGGATCAGCGTGCCGACCTGGGCCAGATCGGCATCAATCAGGGCAAGAAAAGAACTCGGGATGGGGGCTTGCATGGTGACGGGTTCGGCAGGGGCAGGTGCAGCCAACCCCCTTTGCGGGCGGGTGGAGCACCCTGATCCGGCGCAGGGTTTGCCGGCGAGTGTAGGGGAACTCGTCGGGCCTGCCGGGCAGACAGGTGCAATGACCCGTTACAGCACTGCGCGCATCAGGTCGGGGCATCGCCGTGCAAGGCCTGCAAGTGCTGCAGTTGCCGGCGCAAACGGGTCACCTCTTCGATCAGGTCGACCGTCAAGGCGGCCAGTTGGGGATCGGCGTCAAAGGTGGCTTCCAGGTGGGCGATGCGGCGCGCGCGCACAAAGGTCTGGCTGCTGAAGCGCCAGGCCTGGTCAGGTGGGTCGGTCTGCAGCACGCCGGTCTCGACCCGCACACGCACCCAGTCCGGGCTCTGGCGGCAGGCCTGGGCCAGGGCCTCCAGGTCGAAGGCATCGTCTGGCAGCAACTCGGCATCCAGCACATGGCTGGTGTGAGGGCTTTGGGGGGCTGGGTTCATGGTCAGGCTCCGTGGGGCGGGCGAGGGTTGAAGCCCGGGCAGGCCTGGGCCAGGGCGGTGTAGGCGGCACGTGCCGCGTCGGTGTCGGCCGGGGGCAGGGCCAGGTCCAGCGTCAGGTACAGGTCACCGGGGGGGTGGCCGGGGATGCCACGTTCTTTCAGGCGCAGCTTTCGGCCACGGCGCCAGCCGGCGGGCACCTGCACCTCCAGCTCGCCGCCCGGGGTGGCCACCGTGATGCTGGTGCCCAGCGCCGCCTCCCAGGGCGCCAACAGCAGGGTCTGGTGCACATCGCGGCCTTCGGCATGCCAGCGCGCGTCGGGCTTGAAGCCGACTTCGAGCAACAGGTCGCCGGGTGGGCCACCGGCCAGGCCTGGGCTGCCCTGGCCGGCCAGGCGGATGTGCTGGCCCTCGCGCACGCCCTGGGGAATCTTCACCTCCAGATGCCGTTCTTCGCGCACCAGGTGGCCCGCTTCGTCCAGGCGCCCGGCCTGCAGCGTGATGGTGCGCAGGGCCCCGGTGTAGGCGTCCACCAGATCCAGTTCGATGCTGGCGTGGTGGTCGTTGCCACGCTGCGCCTGCGGCCGGGCACCGCCCATGCCGGCCGCGCCCCGACCTGGCCGGCTGGCACGGGCCGAACGGCCGAACAGTTGCTCGAAGAAGTCGCTGTGCTGGCCTTCCAGGTCGTCGGCGCCGCCCGAGAACTCGTAGCCGCTGTCCCAGTGGGGCGGAGCTTGGTAGCCCTGGCCCGCATGGCTGGCCTGGGGCTGGCTGGCCAGGGTGTCGTAGGCGGCGCGTTTTTCGGGGTCGGACAGCACGGCGTTGGCCTCGTTGAGCTCGGCCATTCGGCTGGCCGCATCGGGCTCTTTGCTGACATCGGGGTGGTACTGGCGGGCTTTTTTGCGAAACGCCTTCTTGATCTCGTCCGCGGTGGCGTTCTTGCCCACCCCCAATTGCTGGTAGTAGTCCTTGAATTCCATGCCCGGGCCTTTGCGAAGCTGCGTCAAAGGCCCACGCTAATCCAATGGGGGGCAGTTTGTCTGTACCTGGCGCAAGGTTTGGCCATGGCGGCGCGTGGTGGCCGCCCGAAGTGGGTGGCTTGTGACCCTGTTCAGCCACAGGGCGGGCCGCGCGGGCTTGATCCGCGACAAACACACACGTGGCCCGCGGCCCCGATTTTTTGCGTTTCCTCAAGCCTTGGAGATCTGGCCGGAATCACTTTTTCTTATCTGAAAAGGGTCGAAGTCCCATGCCGGGCCGGCGCTAGATTCGGCTCGAACCGGTGGCGGGCAGCCCCTCAGAAGGCCCGCCCCCCACCGGCGAGAACCCCTTGTTGAACCCCACGTGGAACAGACAACTGACTGAGCGAACACCATGAGCTTTTACCAAGACTTCAACGACAAGCAGGCCATCGAAGCCTGGCACGCGCTGCCCCGTGCGCCCTACAAGACCTTCAAGCTGACGCGCCTGGCGCCCACGATCGGTGCCGAGATCCATGGCGTGGACCTGTCGCGCGACATCCCTGAGGAGCAGTTTGCCGAGATCCGCCGGGCCATCGGAGAAAACCTGGTGCTGGCCTTCCGGGGCCAGACACTGGATCTGGAGGCGCACAAGCGCTTTGCACGCCGCTTCGGCACCCTGCACCGCCACCTGCTCGCCAAGAGCCGCGCCGTGGCCGGTGGCACCGACGACCCCGAGGTGCTGGCCTGGCGCACCGGGCCGCAGTCGCGCTTCACGGCAGGCGACGCCTGGCACCACGATGTGTCGTGCGACGCCAACCCGATCTGGGGCTCGTTCCTGCATGTCACCCGCCTGCCCGAGTCGGGTGGCGGCGACACGGCCTTTGCCAACCTGGTGCTGGCCTATGAGTCGCTGTCGGCCCCCTACAAGGCCTTTCTCGACGGCCTGACGGCGGTGCACGACGGCTCCACCGCCTGGACGGCGGGCTACGGCACCCAGCCCGAGCCGGGCAAGACCTTTCCGGCCACCGAGCACCCGGTGGTGGCGCGCCACCCGTTCACCGGGCAGAAGTTCCTGTACGTGAACGAGGCCTTCACCTCGCACATCGTGCAGCTCAGCCGGCACGAAAGCCAGGCGGTGCTGCAGCAGCTGTACCGCCACATCGAACGCAGTCTGGCCTTCCAGGTGCGTGTGCGCTGGGAGCCGGGCACCCTGCTGTTCTGGGACAACTGGGCCACCCAGCACCATGCCGTGTGGGACTACTTCCCTGAAGAGCGCTGGGGCGAACGCGTGTCGGCCTACCTGGACCACGGGCCCAAGGCCTGAGCGGCAGCAGCGCCGTCCGTCATGGGCATGACACGGCCTGCCGCTAGGCTGGTGCCCCATGAAAGACAGCCCATTGCCCATGAACAACACCCCGGTCACCTCTTTCCAGCGCCAGCGCCGTGGCCTGATCGCATCAGCAGGCGTCTTGGTGGCCGGTGCCGCGCAAGCGCAGGTGCCAGCCCAGCCAGCACCCGAGACCTCAGCAGCCGCCGAGTCGCCGGTGCCGCGCCCCCTGCAGGATCCGGCCAGCCTGGCCCGCGACGAGGCCCACTGGGCCCGCGTGGCAGCGCTGTTCCCGGTGGACCGCAGCGTGGTCAACTTCGAGAACGGTTACTTCGGCATGATGGGCCGGCCCGTGGCACAGGCCTACCACCGCCACATCGACGAGATCAATCGCCGCGGCTCGGTGTTTGTGCGTGGCCAGTACGACGCGGGCGAAGCCACTCGCGTGCGTGATCGTGTGGCCCTGGAGTTGGGCGCCAAGCCGCAGGAGGTGGCCCTGACCCGGGGGGCCACCGAGGCGCTGCAAAACCTCATCACCAACTACCGGCGCCTGCAGCCGGGCGATGTGGCCCTGTATGCCGATCTGGATTACGACAGCATGCAGTACGCCATGAACTACCTGCGCCAGCGCCGCGGCGCCGAGGTGGTGCGCATCAGCCTGCCCGAGCCGGCCAGCCACCAGGGCGTGATTGATGCCTACGCGCGGGCCTTCGAGCAGCATCCCAAGACCCGTCTGCTGTTGCTGACCCATGTCAGCCACCGCACCGGGCTCTTGCTGCCGGTGGCCGAGATCTGCCGCCTGGCACGGGCCCGTGGCATCGACGTGATCGTGGACGCTGCCCATTCCTGGGGCCAGATCGATTTCAAGGTGGAGTCGCTGGGGGCCGATTTTGTGGGCTTCAACCTGCACAAATGGATGGGCGCGCCCCTGGGCGTGGGCTGCCTGTACATCAAGGAGGGCCAGCTGGACGACATCGACCGGGCCTTTGAAGACGGCGATTTTCCGGCCCACGATGTGCGCTCGCGCGTGCACACCGGCACCACCAACATCGCCAATGTGCTGAGCGTGCCCGTGGCGCTGGACCTGCACCAGGCCCTGGGCCCGGCCCACAAGGAGGCCCGCCTGCGCCACCTGCGCGATCTGTGGGTGGCGCCCCTGCTGGCGTTGCCGAAACTGCAGATCCTGACCCCGCAAGACCCGCGCCTGTACGCCGGCATCACCTCGATCCGCCTGCGTGGCCAGACCAGCCGCGAGGACAACCTGCGCCTGGCCAAGCGTTTGAAGGATGAGTTCGGCCTGTTCACCGTGCGCCGCGGGGGCGTGGCGGCGGGCGACTGCGTGCGCATTTCACCGGCCTTGTTCACCTCGGCCGAGGACACGGCGCGGCTGGTCGAGGCTTTGAAGGTGATCGCGGCCTGAAAGGGATGGCCTGCGCAATCAGTCGCCTTGCTGCCCGGCGCGGCGCTGCTCACGCAGCATGAACAGGTACAGGCTTTCGACTTTTTCACGTGCCCAGGGCGTCTTGCGCAGAAAGGTCAGGCTCGATTTGATGCTCGGGTTGAGCGCAAAGCAGCGGATGGGCACCAGATGGGCCAGCTCGTCCCAGCCATAGAAGTCGACCAGCGCGGTGACGATGGCCTCCAGGGTCAGCCCATGCAAGGGGTTGTGGCGCTGGGTTGGCGGGGCGGGGGGCGTGGACATGGCGGCATCGGGGTGGGCTGCGGGGCTGCTGAGCTTAACCCAGGGCTGGGCGCTGCCCCATGTCGCTGCCTTGGCCCACAAAGCCTGTGCAGCTCATTTTTGGCTGGCTTTCTCAT
Source organism: Curvibacter gracilis ATCC BAA-807 (assembly GCF_000518645.1). Lineage (GTDB taxonomy): Bacteria > Pseudomonadota > Gammaproteobacteria > Burkholderiales > Burkholderiaceae_C > Curvibacter > Curvibacter gracilis. Next base: position 161,517 of record NZ_JADZ01000010.1, read on the forward strand.
AGAACGCCAGGATCGGCGGGTCAAAGCGCTGGTGATCGAGTTGCCACAGGCCCAGGGGGCCGCGCAACAGCGGCACCTGCACCTCGCTGCCCGTGGGCACCTGAGCCCAGTACTCCGGGGCCTTGGTGAAGCGCAGGGTCGGCAAGCCCTGGCGGGCATCCACCGGGCTCAGGTGAACCACCTGATCGACCACACGGTAGGCATACCAGGTGGACGGCCCTTTCGCCAGCACCTGATCAACCCGTTTGAGCGCTGGCAGCGCCGCCATGGTCAAGGCGCCGGTCACAAACAGGGCCAGCACCAGCGACTCTTGCACCGGCACCTGGCCAGCCAGCAACCGGCGGTAGCTGAACAAGCCCACCCCGACCAGCGCAGCCCCGGCGGCCACCAGCAGGGCCGGGCTGCTGAGCAGCCGTGCCACCTGGGATTCGATCAGCTCGTAGTCGTTGAACACATAGGTGTCCAGCAGGGAGAACAGCAGCAGCGCCAGGAACACCACCACGGCCGTCAGCGAAAAGCGGTTCTTCTCCAGCGAAAAATCCATGCCTGCGCCCGTCGGCAACGCAAAGCCTGGAAAGACCGAACGCACCATGTCGGCCAGGGCCTCGCGCGAGGCCCTGGGGTTGGCGAGGGTTTCTGCACACACCAGCAGCGGGCCGGTAGGGGCATCGACCTGCACCCAGGCCAGGTTGGCCGTGCGCCACGGATGGGGGTCCAGCCAGCTGAGCGTGGCCAGTTCCTTGCTCACGACCTGTTCAAAGTCTTCCTGGGCGCCATACCAGCGGCCCCTGAACCGAACCGACTCGCCTTCGTCGATCAGCACCCCCAGCGCCTGCTGCGGGCTCAGCTTGGGCCATGACTTCAGAAACTCGACCCGGGCCATGCCAACACGCCAGAATCGGTGCCCCTTCAGCGCATCCACCATCCGCTGCTGGTGCTGCTTCAGCTTTCGGTGCCGCCTGAACTGGTGCAGGGCCAGCAGCAGTTGCAGAAAAATGATCAGCGCCAATGCGATATTCAACAGCTTCATGCTGCTACCCTCCCTTTTTAGGTTTTATGGCTGTTCTGGTGCCGAGGCCTGCATTGAGGCCGCAGATGCCAGTGCACAGCACTTTACCCAAGGACGCCCCCCCATGGCGACGGTGCGCAGCACCAGGCCGGGTACCCAGGCCTGGGCGCTGATCGGGGCCCGCTCGGAAGAATCCAATGATCGAAGAAGTTGCACAACTGATGCGCCAGGCCGCGCGCCAGGCCATCCTGCCCCGCTTTCGGGCGCTGCGGGCAGAGGACATCGAGGAGAAATCGCCCGGTGAAACCGTGACCGCCGCCGACCGCGAGGCCGAGGCCTTGTTGACCGCCGGGCTGCTGGCCCTGCTGCCCAGCGCGCAGGTGATGGGCGAAGAGGCCACATCGATGCAGGCCGAGCGCCGCCATGAGGCGGCCGCGGCCTCCGAACTCTGGGTGGTCGACCCCTTGGACGGCACGGCCAATTTTGTGGCCGGCAGCCCGCTGTTTGCCGTGATGGTGGCCTTGATCCGAGACGGCGAAACGGTGATGAGCTGGATGCTCGACCCCTTGACCGACACCCTGGCCTTTGCTCAAAAAGGGGCCGGGGCCTATCTGGGCGGCCGGCGCGTGCACGCGCCGCAAACCCCGCGGCCGCTTGGTGAGTTGCGGGGCGCCATCTTCACCCGCTTCCTGCCCGCCGCCTTGAAGAGCCACATCGAGGCCCGCGCCGGCAGCTTGGGCGCTGTGTTGCCAGGCATGCGCTGCTCCGGCCACGAGTACCCCGCGATTGCCCAGGGGTTGCAGAATTTCGTGCTGTTCTGGCGCACCGAACCCTGGGACCACGCGCCCGGGGCCTTGTTCATGTGCGAGGCCGGGGCCCATGTGGCGCGGCCTGATGGCTTGCCGTACCGGCCTTTGGATGGTGGCCAAGGTCTGCTGGTGGCCGACAACCAGGCCAACTGGAACCTGCTGGCACCGCTACTGCTGGGGTAGGGCCTCTATGCGGCCGGTGGTTCGAACACTAACGCTGGCTTGGTTCAGCATGATCTGGAACTGAAAAAGAGCTCAACGTGACAAGAGATGCCGTGTGTCTTTGTTAGTTTGCAGGCAGCGTGTCGCCAGTTTTGGGCCTTGTTGGGGGGCATGAGCTTGCACAGAACTCCAAAAGGGTGTTTCAATACTTGGCGGAATAACGCGGAATACACTGCATGAATTCGTCATTTGAAAATCCTGCCAAGGTTTATTGATGTTTGAGGTGGTTCAGGTTTTATAGGTCGATTCAAATGGATTGCGGTGTGCAATTTTTAAAAATATCTGTGTCGGAAAATAGAAGTTGATAAATAAAAGCAGTATTGCTGTTTGAGTTTGGTATTTTTGCTTGAATTTTGGTGTAAATCTCCTTACTGCCGACCAACTGGTAGCCCATAGTGTTCAATGATTCTATAATCAATTTTTCTGATTCGTTGATGGGTGGATAAGGATGGTCTAGGATTTTGTGCCCATCGTCAGTCCTCATGATTAGAGAGAAAGGTCCGATCCAAGATAAAAACACGAGCCAAGATTTATCTTTATCAGAAACGAATAGAATATCTGACACATCATCGTTTATGTCGGAGGTGTCTTCGATATTCATTTTGCTCCCAATAATTTTTTTGAATTTCAAAAAATCAAGATGATCTTCGTTCTTGAATGAATACTGTAAATTGTTGGGTGATTTGTATCTTCCTAAAATGTATTGAATTACATTGCGCATCATTTTTAGTTGGCTTCAGTTGGTTCGGTTTTTTATCCATTGGTTTGAACATGGCATATGCGTCGCATCAGCGCGGCGGATTAGATTTTTCGGACTGTCCTAGGGATGATGAGGCCATGAAGCGTCATCAGATCCTGGCGCTTGGCCCTCAGGCCCGGCTCGCCCAAAAACCATTAAATTCGCTATACGCTAACTGATTGGCTGAGAGGGAGAGTTGATATGTGTGCTCCCGGCTATTTTGGAATTTATATTCCAAGATTAATTCTCTAAAAAATACGATGTGATTTTGATGGTAAGCGCTACTCCAATAGGTACTGCCCAACGTTCTCTGTTATATTGTCCGCCAAGATTATTGATGATGTAGTCTGATTGGCTTTGACCGCTGATGAAATGCCAGAAAATCGTCATAAAGACGTTTGTCAACATGAAAATTGCGTTTGCATCGTGATGGTTGGCGCTTGTTTTTAATGAAAGATACGCGTCCAAAGCTAGAAGTAATATGACATAGGCCATAGACCATACCCATGATACGCGTGCCTTTTTCTTCTCCCCTAATCGTTTCCAATTGAGCGCATGAATGATCATGCCGAACAGGCCGGTGAACGGAAGGCAAAGAACGCTCGCAAGGTCTGGATTCCATAACCTTATTTGATTATTTTCATTTTTGAGTTGATGCTCAACGAGGGTGGCAGTAGCGGTTGTACCGCATTGATGGCAAATTTCTTCGGTTTATATTTTGCAATTTTTGCAGTACATATATATTCATCGGATGATTAACTGTTGTAGAGTGCGGTGCTGAAGGGTTTTCCAGAAATCAACTTCATGCAGTATTTGGTGTGGTTTTCTCTTTGGTTGATGAGGGTACTCGTTTGAGTCGGCTTGTCATCTTGGATCAAAGGTCTTTTAAAAGGGGCTGGCTCAATATGGTTGAATAGGGTATTTTTGATCTGTTTCTCTGTGTGAGAGTGGGGAATTGGTTGTATTCTTGTGCTGGTTTTTATTAATGATGCAATTATCAGTGCCTATGTCATATTGCTGTTCTTGATTGACGGATCGAGTTGATTATTTTTGGTATATGCTTCCCGTCTTCTCTTGCATTTCTTCGGATGTGGTGCTTGTTGGTGGTTAACCATAATGGAATCGCCGGGGTGGTGCTTGATTGGGCGTTGATCGGCCAATCCCTATGGATCAGCGGTGCCTCTGAAATTCATCTGGTTGGGACCTCCAATGATTTCATGGGCAATGCATGGGGAGGGCGTCTATGTATCTTGAGTGCCCATTGTTTGTAGTCTATCAAGCGGCTTTTCAGATCGTGCCCATGTATGAATCTTGTAGTCCATACCCGTTTCTAAATCAGACCTCTTGATCTGATCTGGCGATAGTGGAGAGCACCTTTGGCTATTCTTAATGGCGATATCAGCCGCTGAAAAAAACAGAGATGGGCTGACGATTCAATGCGTCTGCAGGGTGCCGAATGGAAGGCGCAGATTCCCAATGATCAGAATCCACGTGAACAGAGGCGAGTTGGTCAATGAATCCCGTATTTAAAAGAGCGACCGGCGACTGCTGCTTTAAATTGAGTGGCGGCCATAGCCCTGTTCAAGCCGCCGCAAAGGCATCCAGGAGTTCGACCTCCCTGGAATCAGTGGAGATGTGCAAGATCAATGTTCGGTCCATCTGCTCGCTTGGATGTTGGGCATCGTGCTTGGCAAAGCGGAATACTTCTCCCAAATGCTCATCCTCGTGCCAGGTGGTCATGACAAACCGGTCTTCAGGCACATCGCTGAAGCCAAACTGCTCCAGGTTCGCCATGTCGACGGCATCATCCCATGAGCTGCACCCTGCGCCCCAGGCCAACATGTACAGGCAACCAGACCGGATCAGCCAATCACTGACCGATGCTTGCCAATGTGATTCGACCACGACATCGGCAACGATCACGACCTTGGCAGGAGCCGATGAGGCCAGGGGTGGCAACGGTGCACCGGGCAGCAGATGAACGTACTCAGGAGTCGGTGTCATATTGGCAGCCTATCTGAAAGCAGACATGGCACCACGATCTCTCCTCGCAGGTCTCTGTCTCAGATTCAAGGCTGGGGATAGCCGCCATCGCGGGCCATGCCATGACTCTGGCAGGCCCGCGGCCTTTTGCCCCGGTGGTTCTGCCCCGGTGGTTCTACAGAAGACAGGTGTCAGCCTGTCGCCGGGTCGCGCGCGGCCTTTTGCCGCCCCAGCCCGCCCCCGACCTCAACGCTCAATCGTCTTGTTCCACCGGCTGTTCCAGCCCGGGCGTTGTTCGTTGATGGCGTCCCAATCCACGGTCACGGCGTTTTTCATGTAGCCATTGATCAGCTTGACCTGCTCCACCCCATTGCCCACCACGGGGGCCTTGGGGTTGGTGGGGATCTGGTCGCCGAACTGCAGCACATTGGCCTGGGCCAGGGGCGAGAGCAGAAACTCGGTCAGCTTCTGGGCCAGTTCGGGTTCGCTGTTCTTGGCGATCACGCACTGGGCCACCATCAGCACCACCGAGCCCTCTTTGGGTTGGGCGTATTCGACCGGGATGCCTTTGGCCTTCAGGCCGGCCACGGCGGTGGGCGTGAGCGGGAACAACGCGGCCTCGCCGGTCTGCACCATCTCGGAGATCTTGGCCGAGCTGGGGATGTACTCGAGCACGTTGGGGCCGATGGTGTTGGGCCAGGCCTTGAAGCCGGGCTCCACGTTCTTGTCGGTGCCGCCCTGGATGCGGTTGAACATCAAGAAGCCGTGCAGGCCGAAGGTGGATGACGGCATCGACTGGAACACCACCTTGCCCTTGTACTTGGGGTCGGCCAGGTCCATCCACGAGGTGGGGGCGGCCCAGCCTTTTTCGGTGAACATCTTCTTGTTGTAGGCCAGCCCGGTCATGCCCAGGCTCACGCCGGTGGCCATGTCGTTCTTCAGGCGGGCGGCGGGGTAGATGTCTTTCAGCACCGGGGTGTCGCGCTGCTTTTCGCACAAGCCCATGTTGATGGCGCGCACCATGATGCCGTCGTCCAGAAACATCACATGCATCTGCGGCTTGTCCTTGTTGGCCTGGGCCTTGGCCAGGATGTCGGACGAGGTGCCCGGCACCACCACCACCTTGGCGCCATAGGCTTTCTCGAAGGCCGGGAACACGTACTGGGTGTAGGCCTTCTCCATCTGCCCCCCGTTCATGCCGATGTACAGGGTTTTGGTCTGGGCCAGGGCGTTGCTGCCCAGGGCGGCGCTGGCGCACAGGGCGGCGCCGGCCCAGGCCAGGCGGCTGAAACGACGTGCTGGCACGGAGGGGGTGGTTTTCATGCTGTGGTCCTTGTTGGCTAGGGGGTGAAAGAAAAGGGGAAGGGGTGAACGGGGCTTCAATAGCGGCTCGGCTAGGTGGGCTGGAAGCGGGCGATGTCAAAGCCGTCGAGCGGCGTGCTGCTGCGGCCCTGCAGGGCCAGCTCGGCCAGCACCTCGCCGGCGGCCGGGCCGATCTGGAAGCCGGCCCCGGCAAAGCCGAAGCCATGCCACAGGCCGCTGCGCTGCTGGCTCGCGCCCAGCACGGGCTGGCGGTCGGGCAGGTAGCCTTCGGTGCCGCTCCAGGTGCGGATGATGTGGGCGCCGCGCAGCGCGGGCAGCAGCTCGATGGCTTGCTGGGTCAGCTTGAGCAGGGCCTCGCTGCTGCTGCGGGCGCGTTGGCCGTCCAGCGCCAGGCCCGAGCCGCCGCCCAGCACAAAATTGCCGCGTCGCACCTGCCGACCGTAGATGCCACCGCCTTCCACGCCCAGGCTGACCGGGGCAAAAAACGGCAGGGGCTCGGTCACGGCCATGGCCGGGTGGCCCGACACCAGGGGCACCGCCTCGCCAAACTGGGCGGCCAGCTGGCCCGCCCAGGCCCCGGCGCAGTTGATCAACTGGGGCGCGCGCAGGCGCCAGCAGGCCTGCCCGTCGGGGCCGGCTTCGGCCACAAAGCGCTGGCCATCGTGGGCCAGGGCCAGCAAAGGGGTGCGCTCCAGCACGCGGGCCCCGGCGCGCTCGGCGGCGCGGGCAAAGGCCGGCGACACCAGCCTGGGGTTGGCCTGGCCGTCTTCAGGGCACAGCGAGCCGCCCACCGCCACCTCGCCCAGCCAGGGCCAGCGGCGGCGCACTTCGGCGCGGCCCAGCACCTGCAGGCCCAGGTCGAAGGCGGCGCTCTGCTCGCGGTAGCGCTCCAGTGAGGCCAGGTCGGCCTCGCTGCGCGCCAGCTTGAGGTGGCCGCTGCGCTGGTACTCGCCGTTGATGCCGATCAGCTCGGTCAGGCGCCCCCAGATGCCGTGGGCGCGCTGGGCCAGGGGCAGTTGGTTCAAGGGGCGGCCCTGGCGCCGCACGCCGCCAAAGTTGACGCCGCTGGAGCGCGATCCACACAGGTCGCGCTCGATCAGCACCACTTTGCTGCCGCTGCGGGCCAGCGCCAGCGCGGCCGAGCTGCCCACAATGCCACCCCCCACCACCAGCACATCGCAATCAAGGGTTTGCATCAATCGTTCTCCGGGGCGGTGCCTGGGGTACCCAGGCTGGCCTGGGCCATCAGGGGCAGGGGTTTGATGGGAGCCTGGGCGCGCAGCCGGCCCACCTGTTCTATGGGCTGGCCGCTGGCGTGGGCCAGGATCTCGGCGGCCGCCAGGCCACACATGCGGCCCTGGCAACGGCCCATGCCCACGCGGCTGAGGGCCTTGAGCCGGTTCAGCTCAGGGGCGCCCGTGTCTTTGACCTGTTGGCGCAGCTCGCCTGCGGTGATGTTTTCGCAGCGGCACACCACCAGTTCATCGGGGGCCTGGGCTGCCCAATCGGTGGGGAAGGGGAAGGCGGTCTCCAGCCCTTGGCGAAAGCGTGCAATGCCCGCCAGCTTGGCATCGAGCGCTCGGCTGCGCGGGCCCGGGGCCAGGCCCTGGCGGTCTTCCAGCAGCGCCAGGGCGGCGCGTTCGCCGGCCCATTCGGCCGCATCGGCGCCCTGGATGCCGGCGCCGTCGCCAGCCAGGTACACACCGGCCACGCTGCTGCGCCCGGCGGCATCGCGCACCGGCAGGTGGGCTCGGTTGAGGGCGTTGAACTCAAAGCGGCAGTCCAGCAGATCGGCCAGCTGGGTTTCGGAGCGCAGGGCGTAGCCCAGCGCCAGGCCGTCGGCCGCGGTGCTGTGCTCGCGGCCCTGGCGGTCGCGCCAGCGCAGGCCTTCGACGCGCTGGCTGCCCAGCACCTGCAGCGGCTGCACGCCCCAGTGCACCGGCACCCCATGGGCCAGCAGCCAGGCCAGAAAGTACTGGCCCTTGGCCAGGGTGGCGGGCTGGTTCAGCAGGGCCGGCAGGGCGGCGATCTTGCCGGCCCAGCCGGCCGTGTCCAGCACCCCGGCCACCTGCACGCCATGGGCGCGGCCGGCTTGGGCGATCTGATAGGCCACCAGGTAGAGCAGGGGGCCGGTGCCGGTCAGCAGCACGCGCTGGCCGATGGTGCAGCCCTGGTATTTCAAGGCCACCTGGGCCCCGCCCAGGGTGTAGACGCCGGGCAGTGTCCAGCCCGGCAGGGGCAGCACGCGGTCGGTGGCGCCGGTGGCCACGATGAGCTGCGACCAGGCCAGGCGCTGGCTTCGCTCGCCTTGCAGCACATCCAGCCAGCCGGGGCCGGCGTTCCACACCAGTTGCTCGGGCCGGTAGTCCACCTGGGGCAACAGGGCCAGCCAGGCCTCGTGCACGGCGCGGGCGCGCCCGGCCTCGAAGCCATACAGCGCCTCGGGCGGGCGTGAAAAGCCGGGCGGGGGCTGGCGGTAGATCTGGCCGCCGCCGCGCGCGGCCTCGTCGATCAGGATGGGCCGCAGGCCATGGGCGACCAGGGTCTGGGCGGCGCGGATGCCGGCGGGGCCGGCGCCCACGATCACCGCTGGGGTGTCGGCAGGGGCCTTGTCGGGGGCTTGGGGTGTGTTCACAGCGGGCTCTCCTCGGCCTGGGTCAGCACGCTCAGGCCGGGGCTGACCAGGGTGCTGCAGGCGCGCAGGCGCTGGCCTTGCGCGGTGCGCACCCAGCAATCCTGGCAGGCCCCCATGAGGCAGAAGCCGGCACGCGGCTGGCCGCTGAATTCGTTGTGGCGCAGGGCGGCCTGGTGCTGCAGGATGGCGGTCAGCACGGTGTCCCCGGCCAGGGCCTGCACGGGCTGGCCGTCCACCAGCAGGGTCAGCGGGGTGCGGCCGGTTTCGGCCACGCGGTGCAGCAGGCCGAGGCCGGCTTTCTTCAGGGCATGGGGGTTCATCGGTGGCCTCCGACCAGCACTTTGTCGAGCCCGTACAGGCGGTCCAGCACCAGCATGGCCACGGCGGTCAGGCCCACCATCAGGGCCGACACGGCGGCCATCAGCGGGTCGATCGACTCGGTGGCATACATGTACATGCGCACCGGCAGCGTGACGGTGGAGGGCGAGGTGACAAAGATCGACAGCGTGACCTCGTCAAAACTGTTGATGAAGGCCAGCAGCCAGCCGCCGCTCACCCCGGGCAGGATCATCGGCAGGGTGACGCGCACAAAGCTGCGCCAGGGCGAGGCCCCCAGCGACAGGGCGGCCTGCTCGATGCTGCGGTCAAAGCCCACCAGCGAGGCCAGCACCAGGCGCAGCACATAGGGCGTCACCACCAGGGCATGGGCCAGCAGCAAAAAACCGAAGCTGCCGGCCCCGCCCACCAGGCTGGACAGGCGCAGCAGCGCCACGCCCAGCACCAGGTGCGGAATGATCAGCGGCGACAGGAACAGCGCATTGATCAGCTCCCGCCCACGGAATTGGTAGCGCGTGAGCGCCAGGCCGGCGGGCACAGCCAACAAGGTGGACAGCGTGGCCGAGCCCAGGGCCAGCCACAGGCTGTTCCAGAACGAAGACACGAAGTCGGGGTGCTCGAACACGGCCTTGAACCAGCGCAGCGACAGGCCGTGGCTCGGCAGGGTCAGGGTGTTCTCGGGCGTGAAGGCCACCACGCACACGATCAGCAGCGGGGCCAGCATGAAGCTCACCACCAGGGCGTTGAACAGCAGGGCCAGGGGGCCATTCTTGCCCGGGATGCGCCCAGAGCCGCTGGGGGCCTGGGCAGGGGAGGTTGCAGTTGTGCTCATGTCGGATTCACCCCAAGGCTTTCTGGTAGCGGCGCTCCACCAGGCGGTTGTAGCTCAGCATCACGATCAGGTTGGCCACCAGCAGGGTCAGGGCCACTGCCGCGCCCTGGGGCCAGTTCAATTCATGCAGGTACTCGTCGTAGACGATGGTGGCCACCATCTTGAGCCGGCGCCCGCCCAGCAGCCCCGGGATGGCAAACGAGCTGGCCGACAGGCCGAACACGATCAGGCTGCCCGACAGGATGCCGGGCATCACCTGCGGCAGCACGATGCGGCGCACGATGGTGAAGGGGCTGGCCTGCAGCGAGGCGGCGGCGTGCTCCACGCTGGGGTCGAGCTTTTGCAAGGAGGTCCAGACCGGGATCACCATGAAGGGCAGCATCACGTGCACCAGGGCGATCACCACCGCGGCCTCGGTGTACAGCAGCTTGACCCGGCCCAGGCCCAGGGCCATCAGGGCCTGGTTGATCAGCCCCTCAGGCCCCAGCAGCATCGACCAGCCAAAGGCCCGCACCACCACCGACACCAGCAGCGGCGCCAGCACCACCAGCAGCAGAATCGAGCGCCAGGGGCTGCCCATGCGGCTCAGCACATAGGCCTGGGGGGCGCCCACCAGCATGCAGATCAGGGTGGTCAGCCCGGCCACCCAGAAGGTGCGCCAGAAGATGCCCAGGTAATAGCTGTCGCTGAACAGGTGGGTGTATTGGGCCAGGGTGTACTCGCCCTCTTTCACCCCGGTGGCGTAGTCAAAGCCGTTGAACGACAGCACGGCGGTCAGCAGCAGCGGGGTGATCAGCAGTGTGGCAAACAGGCACAGTGCCGGCGCGCTGAGCAGCCAGGGGATGGGCTTTTTCATGCCAGGGCCTCGGTGGCTGTCAGCGCGGCGGCAGCGCCCGTGGTGTCCAGCACCCGGGTCACGTGCAAGGGCCAATCGATGCCGGCCTCGGCGCCCACGGCCAGGGTGTCGCCACCGTCGTTGGGCGCCAGCAGCAGCAACTCACCCAGCGGGCTGTTCAGGCGGTACAGCCATTGGCTGCCCAGAAAGAAGCGCTCCAGCACCTTGGCGCTCAGCCGGCCCTGGCCGGGCGCGCAAAGGCGCAGCTTTTCGGGGCGCAGGCCCACCAGCACGCCAGTGCCCGGCGCCTGGCGCAGGCCCGGCACGGCCAGTTGCAGCGGGCCCAGGCTGATTTCAGGGCCGTGTTCGCCGGCCACCACCTGGGCCGGGATCAGGTTGGCCTTGCCCACAAAGGTGGCAATGAAGCGGTTGCCCGGGTGCTCGTACACCGCCTCGGGGTGGTCGACCTGGGTGATGCGCCCGGCCTCCATCACCACCACCCGGTCGCTGACCGACAGGGCCTCCGATTGGTCATGGGTGACCATCACCGTGGTGGTGCCCACCTGGCGCTGGATGCGGCGCAGCTCGAACTGCATCTCTTCGCGCAGCTTGGCGTCCAGGTTGGACAGGGGCTCGTCCAGCAGCAGCACCGGCGGGCGGATCACCAGCGCCCGGGCCAGGGCCACGCGCTGGCGCTGGCCGCCCGACAGCTGGCGCGGGTAGCGCTGGCCATGCTGGTCCAGCCGCACCAGGGCCAGGGCTTCGGCCACGCGCTGCTCGCGCTCGGCCTTGGGGCAGTGGCGCATCTCCAGGCCAAAACCCACGTTCTCGGCCACCGTCATGTGCGGGAACAGCGCATAGGTCTGGAACACGATGCCCAGGCCGCGGCTGCTGGTCTTGGTGTGGGTGATGTCCTGGCCATCGAGCACGATGCGCCCGCTGCTCACGGCCTCGATGCCGGCAATCATCTGCAAGGTGGTGGTCTTGCCGCAGCCCGAGGGGCCCAGCAGCGAGACAAATTCGCCTTGCTCCACCGTCAGGTTCAGATCGCTCACGGCCCGGGTGGCACCGTAGTTCTTGCACAGGGCGTGCAGTTGCAAAAAGGACATCGTCAAAGCCTTTCAGCAGATGCCGGGGGGCATCGGCGTCGATGAAGAGTGGAAGCTGGAAAGTCGCTCGTTCTTTTTTCAATCTATTGCAATAGCCGGGCCTGAAACAATGGGATATTCCATTAAACAGAAGATATTTATAAAATATTCCGTTAAATGAAATAAATGGGGATGATGGCCCCAAGTCCATTCCAGCGAGGTGAAGATGGCAGAAGCAGAAACCGGCACAGGCGGTGTGCAGCGGGTGTTTGCGGTGATCCGGGCCCTGAGCCGCGTGCCCCCGGAAGGTGCACGGGTCACCCATTTGGCGCAGGCCGTGGGCCTGACCCAGGCCACCACGCACCGATTGCTGCAGGCCCTGGTGGCCGAAGGCATGGTCGAGCAGGACGGGCGCAGCAAGCTGTACCGCCTGAGCGTCGATTTTTTTGCCCTGGCCGCCCAGGCCGGCAACACCGGCGGGCTGCGCGCCCTGTGCCGCCCGGCCTTGCTGCGCTTGTGCGCCAGCCTGGGCGACACCTTGTTCCTGCTGGTGCGCAGCGGCTTTGATGCGGTGTGCCTGGACCGGGCCGAGGGCCCGTTTCCGATCCGCTCGTTCACGGGTGACATCGGCGGGCGGGTGGCCCTGGGGGTGGGGCAGGGCGCGCTGGCCATCCTGGCCTTCCTGCCCGAAGAAGAGCGCGAAGAGGTGATCCGCTTCAACCTGTCGCGGGTGCGCGAGTTCGGGGTGTACGACGAGGTGTACCTGCGCACCGAGGTCGAACGGGTGCGCCAACTGGGCTATGCCGGTCGCAACACCGGCTTGCTCGATGGCATGGCCGGGGTGGCCGTGCCGGTGCTGGGCTCGGATGGCCGGGCCGTGGCCGCCCTCAGCGTGGGCACGATTGCCGACCGCCTCAACCCCGAGCGCCTGCCCACCGTGGTGGCCCTGCTGCAACGCGAGGCGGCCCAGATCGGCCCGCGCATCAACCCCTTCGACCCGGTGCTGCGCCGCCCCTCACAAAGCCTGGCCGAGCCCTGGTCGGAGCCGGTGGCCCCAGAGTCCGGTGCCACCCCTTGATGCATCATCAGAATGATAGGCTGTTGATTCAGGTAGGGTGTGGCCTGACTTGATGCCCAGAAGGAATCAAGTCTTTCTCAAACGTCGATAGGCAGGGCGCGCGGTTTGCGCGATAGTGCGGCCTTCCGAGCCCCTCCCCGAAAGATGTCCATGAGCAGCACCCCCAGCCAGTCCACCCCTTCCACCCCCTTGTCCAGCGGCTTTCCGCCGGCGCCGCAAGAGCTGGACCGCCTGATGGGCGCCCTGGGCGTGGCACCCAGCCAGTACCGCCAGGCCGGTGGCCTGCCGGTGCGCTCGCCCATCACCGGCGAGGTGATGGCCCAACTGCCCTTGCAACAGGCCGCCGATGTGGCGGCCGTGGTCGGCCAGGCCCAGCAAGCCTTTCTGGCCTGGCGTGAAACCCCGGCCCCGCGCCGCGGCGAGCTGGTGCGCCTGATCGGCGAAGAGCTGCGCACGCACAAGGCCTTGCTGGGCCAGCTGGTCACGCTTGAAGTGGGCAAAAGCCCCTCCGAAGGCGAGGGTGAGGTGCAGGAGATGATCGACATCTGCGACTTCGCAGTGGGCCTGTCGCGCCAGCTGCACGGCCTGACCATCGCCACCGAGCGCCCCGGCCACCGCATGATGGAAACCTGGCACCCGCTGGGCGTGTGCGGGGTGATTTCGGCCTTCAACTTCCCGGTGGCCGTGTGGTCGTGGAACGCGGCGCTGGCTTTGGTCTGTGGCAACGCGGTGGTCTGGAAGCCCTCTGAGAAAACCCCGCTGACCGCACTGGCCACCCAGGCCATCGTGCAGCGCGCCGTGGCCCGCTTCGGCGGCGCGCCTGAGGGCCTGCTGCCCCTGCTGCTGGGCGAGCGCGAGGTGGGCGCCGCCCTGGTGGACGACCCGCGCGTGGCCCTGGTGTCGGCCACGGGCTCCACCGCCATGGGCCGCGCCGTGGGCCCCAAGCTGGCCGCCCGCTTTGCCCGCGCCATCCTCGAGCTGGGGGGCAACAACGCGGCCATCGTGGCCCCCAGTGCCGACCTTGATCTGGCGCTGCGTGGCATCGCCTTCGCCGCCATGGGCACGGCCGGCCAGCGCTGCACCACGCTGCGCCGCCTGTTTGTGCACGATTCGGTCTATGACGCCCTGGTGCCGCGCCTGATCAAGGCCTACGCCAGCGTGCGTGTGGGCGATCCGCGCGAAGACGGCGTGCTGGTGGGCCCGCTGATCGACGCGGCCGCCCTGGCCGCCATGCAGCAGGCCTTGCAACAGGCCCGCGCGCTGGGTGCCCAGGTGCACGGCGGCGAGCGCGTGCTGACCGAAGCGGGCGAAGCGGCCTGCTACGCCCGCCCGGCCCTGGTGGAAATGCCGGCCCAAGCCGGCCCCATGCTGCACGAAACCTTTGCCCCCATCCTGTACGTGCAGCGCTACACCGGGCTGGACGAGGCCATTGCACTGAACAACGCCGTGGGCGCCGGCCTGTCGTCGTCGATCTTCACGCTGGACCTGCGCGAGGCCGAGCGCTTCATGTCGGCCGTGGGCTCGGACTGCGGCATTGCCAACGTCAACATCGGCCCCAGCGGTGCCGAGATCGGTGGCGCCTTTGGCGGCGAGAAGGAAACCGGTGGCGGCCGTGAAGCGGGCTCGGACAGCTGGAAGGCCTACATGCGCCGCGCCACCAACACCATCAACTACTCGCGCGAGCTGCCCTTGGCCCAGGGTGTGAAGTTCGACGTCGAGGGGTGAGCCTGGCGGCGGCCCCGGGAGGCTTGGAACCGGCTTCAATGGCGTGGGGGCTGTGCGGGGCCAACCCGGGGCAGGGATCGTAAACTGTGAAAAACTCCCGGAGGCCCTATGGCATTCTCAGCCAGCGGTGTGAGTCCCCTTTCACAGGCTCGCGCAAACAGAACGACGAGAACGACGAGAACTACGTTGGCAAGAGCCATCGGGCCGCGTTCCTCGAACGGCACGGCATCAAGCAAGTGCGGAGCCTGTGAGCATGGATCAGCCACAAATTAGCCATATGCCACTGACGGGCCTGCTGGATGATCTGCGTAGTCTGATTCGGCAAGGTCGCCACCGCGCCTTGCGCGCTGTGGACATGGTGCAGGTGCAAACCTGCTGGGAGATTGGCCGCCACATTGTTGAATTCGAGCAGGGTGGTGAGGCGCGTGCCGCTTACGGCAAGAAGCTGCTGCCTCGCCTTTCGGATGCGCTGGCCCGTGAGTTTGGCAGGGGCTTTGATGAGCGCAATTTGCGTCACATGCGAGCGTTTTACCTAGCCTTTCCAATTTGGGACGCAGTGCGTACCGAATTGAGTTGGACCCACTACCGAACCCTGTTGCGAGTGGGCGATGGCAAGGCCAGACACTGGTATGCCCAAGAGGCTGCCGAGCAGAACTGGAGTGCCCGCGCCTTAGACAGGCAGATTGGCACCATGTATTTTGAGCGTTTGTTGCTCAGCGATGACAAGGTGGGTGTGAAGGAAGAGGCCGACAGCAACGTGGCGGCCTTGCCGCAGTCGCCCCGTGAGTTTGTGCGTGATCCAGTGATGCTGGAGTTCCTGGGCTTGCCTGGCACGGGCAAATTGCTGGAGTCCCGGCTAGAGCAAGCCTTGATGGACAAATTGCAAGGTTTCCTTCTGGAATTGGGTAAAGGGTTCGCCTTTGTGGCACGGCAGCAGCGCATCAGCACGGAATCGCAAGACTTTTATGTGGACCTGATCTTCTACAACTACCTGCTCAAGTGCTTTGTGCTGATCGATCTGAAAACCGACAAACTCACGCATCAGGACATTGGGCAAATGGACATGTATGTGCGGATGTATGACGACCTGAAGCGGGGGCCGGACGACAACCCGACCGTGGGCATTCTGCTGTGCGAGCACAAAGACAAATCGGTCGTTCGCTACTCCGTGCTGCACGAAAGCGAGCAGCTGTTCGCCACCAAATACCGCTTGGTTTTGCCATCGGAAGAGGAACTGCGCCAGGAAATCGAACGCGAACGGGAGGCATTGCAAGACGCTCAGCGCCTGAGCGCAGAGCGACCGGAGTCGGACGAATGAAAATGCATCTTGAATCCGGCCTGCCGTACCAGATCGAGGTCATCGAATCGGTGGGTGATCTGTTTTGCGGCCGGGCAGTCTGCCGCTCGGCGTTCCCCGTCACGGGGCAAGCCCCGGTTGGACACCCGCCCAGCCTGAGGGCCTATGGCGGCTGAACCGCCGCACTGAACCCAAACAGCCGCAGCGGGTTGTCCCACATGATCTGCTGCCACTCGGCCCGGGTGAAGTGCCGCTCCCAGCGCTTGAGCACGGGGCCGTAGTCCAGGCGGAACGGGGCCTTCAGACACGGCCAGTCCGAGGCCCACAGGCAGTGCTCCAGGCCGAAGGCCTGCAGCAGGGCATCGACATAGGGGCGGGTGTCGTCAAAGGGGAACGGGCTGTTAAGGCCACCCCTACCACCACCTGCTGCTGCAGGCGATCTGGTTCGCTGGCGCACTCTTTCAAATGAGAATAGACTTCTTATCAATTGATTGAATGCACTGGATAAACTCCATGGCCACTGCCCCCAGCAAAAGCACACCAGCCACCAAGCGGGCCGCCATCAAAAGTGCACAGGCCGGCGCGCCCATGGTCGTCAGCCAGACAAGCCGGGCCCGCAAAGCCAGCACCGGCTTCCATTCCACGAAAACTTCCTCCCCGGTAGGGGCTGCCAGTGGCTTGACACTGGCCTACAAGCGCAGCCAAGGCGTGGACGCCTACCTCAAGCAGGTGCACGAGGCCACGCCTGAGCAAATGGTGGAGATGGAGCGTCTGGGCGTAGCAGGCACTTTCATCACCGACCTGTCCAAGCGAATGGCACTGCCATCTTCTCGGGTGTTTGACATGCTGCGCATCCCGCCAGCGACAGCCGCGCGCAAATCAGCGGCAGGCGCCTTGGTGGATGGCCGCGCGGGCCTGGCTGCCATCGGCATGATCAAGCTGCTGGGGATCGCCCAGGACATCGTGGACGACAGCACCGCGGACGAAGCCAGGAACTTCGACACTGTGAAGTGGTTGGGTCAGTGGATCGAGCGGCCACAGGCGGCGCTGGGCGGGCGCAAGCCTGCCGACTACCTGGACACGCCCACGGGCTTGCAGATCGTGACGCAGTTGCTGGGTGCCATCCGAAGCGGTGCCTACCTGTGAAACTTTGGCGCATCGCGGCTGAGACGAGCAAATATCCTGCAAGTGACCTCAGTGGAGGCGGTGCGGCGGTGTCGCCAGGACGCTGGAATGAGGAGAAACAGGCCGTCGTCTACAGCGCGCCCACCATTGCCATCGCTGTGTTGGAAACCGCTGCACACATTGATGATGCTGGCTTACCGCTCAACCGTTTCCTGGTTGAAATCGACGTGCCAGATGAGGTGTGGGCGCTGCATGAGGAGGCTGCGCTGACCTCCCTGCCGCCAGCTTGGTCGGCCATTCCGGCAGGCGGGGCTAGTGTCAAGGTTGGCTCATCTTGGCTGACTTCGCTGCGATGCCCCATCATGCTTGTGCCGTCGGTGATCGTGCCAGAAGAGTTCGCAGCCCTCATCAACCCCTTGCACCCCGAGTCGGCCAAGATCACCGCAAAGGTGGTCCGGCCATTCGAGTACAACAAGCTGTTTCGCTCCTGATCGCTGTCTGGCGAGTTGGTGCCTGCGGTCTTCCGCTCAATTTCCTGAAGTCAACTTTCTGTACCGAGCGTCGTCATGCGATTGCCGAAGCGGAAATTCGCCCGGACCGCAGGTATTTCAACAGCCTGCTCTAACGGGCCCGGTCGCCGTAGCGCACTTCCCTGAGGGCGCCGCTCTCAAAGCGAAGCACGGTCATGAACTGCCCGTAGCCCGGGTTGTAGAGCAGTTCTTCCACCTTCTCACAGGCGGCCACATTCTGGGCCGGCGGGCGCGCCGGGTCGGTGGGCTTGCAGAAGCTGTCGGTGGCCAGGGGCTGGCCACATTTCTGCAGCACATCGAGCTTGCTCATGCCGAGTTGGGTGAAGTCGTTGCCGCATTTCAGCGACTGGGCTGCGCTCAGCAGGGGCAGCGCAGCCAGAAGCGCGCTGGTGAAAATGGCAGAGATTTTCATGGGTGGATTATCTGGGCCGGCGCAGCAGGTATTTCTGGGCAGGCCCAGGCGAACTGCAAAAATGCTTATCAGGGCCGAACAATCGATTTATTCGATTTTTTGACCGCGTCGCCGACCTTGAAACCCGGGTCGTTCTGGAATTCATAGCGTTGAGAGCTGTTGCCGTTGAATCGGACCGTGACCACCCAGATCTTGTGGCTCTTGACCTTCTTTTCGACCTCGCGGCCCGCGTAGGCGCCGCCCGCCGCACCGGCCACGGTGGCCAGGTCCTTGCCAAAGCCGCCCCCCACCTGGTGGCCCAGCACCGCGCCGGCCACGCCGCCGGCAATCAGGCCCAAGGCACTGCCTTCGCCCTCGCGCTCGATCTGGCTGACCGAGCTGACCGTGCCGCAGTCTGCACAGCCTGCCGGGCCCGCATGTTCGGGCGCCGTCACGGGTTGGCTGGCCTTGAGGTTGGCCAGGGCCTGGTCGTATTCGGTCTTGGCGTCGCGCTTGCATTGCATGCGGCTGTCGGCGCTGGTCTCGCTGGCGCAGATCTGCAAGTCTTGCTTGTAACGGTTCTTGGCTTGTTGCGTGTCGGCGGGTGCCTGGGCCTGGACGGACGAGGCCATGGCCAAGGCTACGGCGCTCAACAAGAAGGAATGCAGAAAGGATGGGCGCATGATGACCTCACAAAATGATTTGAATCTTACGCTTACATGCCTGTTACTATCAATTTTGAATGTAACAGTGAGTATGTCTCGCGATCCCATATCACCCGCCTGAACGCCTTGGCAGGGAATCCCTTCAGGCCTTGCAGGAATATCGGGATTCAAACCTTTTGCCGGTGGCTGAATCCGTCAGACCAGCCAGGGGTCCAGTTCCGGATCGCCAAACTCGGTCTGCAGAAACTCCAGAAAAGCCTGGACCTTGCGTGGCACGTGCCGGCGCCCCGCGTAGCCCGCCCACACCTGCCAGCGTTCGCCGATCCATTGCGGCAGCACGCGCACCAAGGCGCCACTGCGGATGTAAGGCTGGGCGTGCACCGACAGCATGCCCACCAAGCCCAGGCCTTGCAGGGCGGCGTGGTAGAGCGCTTCCGAGCTGTTGGAGTGGAATTTGGCCGGCCCGGGGCGGAACTCGAACTGCTGGGGGTCATGGGGGTCGACCGAGGCCAGCAGAAAGGAATGAGGCAGGTCTTTGCCCGAAGGCAGCAGACATTCGTGACGCACCAGCTCCGAGGGATGGTTGGGGGCCGGGTGGATCTTCAGGTACTGGGGCGATGCGCACATCACACCCGAAGTCATGCCCAGCTTTCGGGCCACAAAATCCCCGTCAGCCAGGCCGTTGCGTGAGAACAGCATGGTGAGGTCAGATTCGAGATCGGGTGACTCGAGCAGCCGGTCACTGGTGTTGATCTCCACTTCGAGCTTGGGGTAAAGCCGCTGCAGGCGTGAGACGCGCGGGATCAACTGGGCTGCGGCAAAGTCCAATGACGATCGCACCTTCAACACCCCGCTGGGCAGGCGCCCGCTGGTGCTGACCTCGTCGTTGGCGGCGTCCAGCGCATCGATCACCGGGCGTATGCGGGCGATGTAGAGTTCGCCCGCCTCGGTCAGGGACAGGGTGCGTGTGGTGCGCTGCAGCAGTCGGGTGTTGAGGGTTCTCTCCAGGTCCTGGATCAGGCGCGTCACCTTGGCGGGTGAGGTGTCCAGGGCCCGGGCTGCGGCGGCAAAGCCGCCCAGATCGTTGACGGCCAGCAAGGCGCGCAAAGAGTCGAGTTGGTTCATGGCGATCGGTGGGTGACCGGCTCGGGTTCACCCAGGCCGCCGGCCTATTGTGGCTCAGCCCTGGTTGCCACGCAGAGCAGGCGCAGCGGCTTTCGCCAAGGCGTCTGGTGCAGCTTCATGGGCTGAGCTTCGGATGCCTGCGGCTGGGCAGAGGGCTGAGGTGCGCCAGGCCCCTGCCCGGGGCAAGGTTGCCTTGTGCGCCGCGGGTCTCAACCCGGTCGGCCCAGCGCCTCCAGCAGGTGCTCCAGAAAGGCTTTGGCGGCCCGGGGCAGGGTGCGGCCGGCCAGGGTTTGCACCTCGAAATGGCGCTCGTTCATTTCGCGGTCGCGCAAGGGGATGCCCACCACCTCGCCGCGCCGCAGGCGCTCGCGCAGGGCCAATTCACCGTTCAACGTGATGCCGCCTCCTGCGCGCACGAAAGAGAGGCAGGGATCGAGCCGGTCGCATTCGAACACCGCTTCAAAGTCCAGGCTCTGACGGCTGCAGCTGATGTCGAACAGCTGGCGCAGGGTGGAGTCTGGCCCTGGCAGTGCCACGGCATGGCCCACCAACTGGGCCAGCGAGAGCTGGCTGCGGCCCGCCAGCGGGTGCTCGGGGTGTAGCACGGCGATGATGGGCGAGGGGTGACGCAGCGCCACGCTGATGCCGCGCTCGGACACCGTGCTCACGGTGATGCCGATGTCGACTTCGCCCTGGCGCACTTTCTCGGGCACCTGGGCCTGCAGGCTCACCTGCATGCCGAAGCGGATGCCCTGGTACTGGCGCTGGAATCCGGCAATCAGGCCGGGCACGAACTCAGAGGCGAAGCCCTCGGTGCAGGCCACCCGCACCACGCCGCTTTTGAGACCGCGCAGCGACTGGATCTCGTCGGCCACCCGCTCGATGTCCTGCCAGGCACGGCGTGCATGCGTGGCCAGCAGTTCGCCGGCGGCGTTGGGCACCATGCCGCGGGCGCGGCGCTCGAACAGCAGGGTGTCCAGTTCGGCCTCCAGCCGGGCGATGTGCCGGCTGACCGCCGAGGGGGCCACATTGAGGCGTGCCGCCGCCTCGGTCACCGAGCCGGTCTGCACCACCTCCAGAAAGTAGCGCAAGGAGGTGTCTTGCAGGGCTTGGTGGTTCATGGCGGGGCGGTTCATCGGAAAACAGGGCGCGGTGCGGCGCAAGCGATCGAGGCCGACATGTTAAGCAGACGGCGCGCTGGCCAGAATTGCAACTTAATGTATCTGATCTCCTATCATCGGCGCGGGGGTGAGGCCTTGCGGGGCTCGCACACACCGATACATCGATCGAGCCCAGTGGGCCGAGCAACCATCCTAGGAGGAGAAATACCCATGAAGCATATGAAGCACATGAAGAAGTTGATGTTCTGGCTTGCCATCGCGGCCTTGGGCCTGTTGGCCAGTTGCTCCACCATGAGCGTGGAAGAGTGCAAGCTGGCCCGTTGGAACGATGTGGGCCTGCGCGATGGCATGGCCGGCGAGCCGCTGTCCAAGCTCAACGACCTGTCCAAGGACTGTGCCGAAGCCAAGGTGGTGGTGGACACCCGGGCCTACATGGCCGGACGCGATCAGGGGCTGTACAGCTACTGCCAATTGCCCAATGCGACCCGTCTGGGCTTGGACGGCAAGTACTACAACGGCGTCTGCCCGGCGGCCATCGATGGAGAGTTCCGACGCCGCGTCAACGTGGGGCGCGAGGTGCGCGATTCGCGTGAACAGGTGCGCTACCTGGACAACCGCCGCATCGAACTGGAAAACAAGCTGCGCAATGCTGGCAGCGACGACGCCCGAAAGAAGCTGCGCGACGACTTGTCGGACAACGACCGCAACCTGCGCCGCGCCCGCGACCGGGTGCGCGATGCCGAATACAACCTGGACCGCGTGCGCTGAGCCACGGCGCCTTGGCGCCGGATGGGTTGCGTGATTCGCAACGCAGGTTTGTTTGGATTGCCGTTGCTGGAAGGTGCAGGCCTGCCTAACATGGCTTGGAACAACCCTTTCAAGTCGTCTGGAGCCTGCGCCATGAAGCTGTCCTTTTCTTCTGTCCTGAACCGCCGTGCCACTCTGAACACCCTGGGCCTGGCGGCATGGGCCCTGTGTACCGGCCTGGCGGGTGCGCAGGCGGTCTACCCCGCCCACCCGATCACGCTGGTGGTGCCGTTCCCACCGGGGGGCAGCACCGACGTGGTGGCGCGCGCCATCGCGCCCAAGCTGGGCGAGCGCCTGGGCGCCACCATCGTGGTCGACAACCGGCCCGGCGCAGGCACCGCCATCGGCGCGGCCTATGTGGCCAAGGCTGCCCCGGACGGCTACACCTTGTTCATGGGCCCGGGCTCCACGCTCACGCTGAACCCCGCGGTGCGCAAGAACCTGCCCTATGACTCGGTCAAGAGCTTCGAGCCCGTCGGCATGATCACCCGCGCCGGCCTGGTGCTGCTGGCCAATGCCCAGGTGCCGGTGCAGAACCTGGCCGAGCTGAAGGCGGCGGTCAAGGCCGCGCCAGACAAGTACTCGTACGCCTCGTTTGGTGCCGGCACCAGCTCCCACTTCGTGGCGGAAATGGCCTTTTATGCCATGGGCCTCAAGGTCACCCACATCCCCTACAAGGGCAGTGCCCCCGCCATGACCGACTTGCTGGGCGGCCAGGTGCCGCTGGCCTTTGACACCGTCACCGCCACCTTGCCCCAGCTCAAGACCGGCAAGATCCGCGCGATTGCCGTGGCTTCGTCCAAGCGCTTGGCGGCCTTGCCGAACGTGCCCACCTTCGCAGAATCGGGCTACCCCGACGTGAAGCTCGATTCCTGGGTGATGTTGCTGACACCGCGCGGTGTCGGCGCACCGATCAAGGCCAAGCTGCAAAAGGCGCTGGGCGACACCCTGGCCGACCCGGGTGTGCGCAAGGCCCTGAGCGACCAGGGCCTGGAGCCCAGTTTCTCCACGGCGGCCGAAGCCAGTGCCCTGATCGAGAGTGAACTGCCGCTGATGCGCGCCACTGCCGTGCGCGCCAACATCCAGGCCGATTGAGGCCGCAGCCCCTCTGTTCACGACCTTCACGACGTTCATCCCAAGCCCTGCCCATGACCGCATCTTCTTCTGCCGACCTCGTCACCCGCTCTGCTGTCGAATTGCGCGAGCTGATCGCCCAACGCCAGATTTCACCCGTCGAACTGCTTGAGGCCTGCATCGAGCGCATCGAAACCGTCAACCCCAGCATCAACGCCGTCACCGCCAAGTGCTATGACCGTGCCCGGGTCGAGGCCCGGGCGGCCGAGCAGGCCGTGCTGCGGGGCGAGCCCCTGGGCCTGCTGCATGGCCTGCCCCTGGGCGTGAAAGACCTGGAGCCCACCGCCGGGCTGCTGAGCACCTTCGGCTCGCCCAATTACCGCAACAACATCCCGGCGCAAGACATCGAGTTGGTGGCCCGGCTGCGCCGGGCCGGCGCCATCGTCACCGGCAAGACCAATGTGCCCGAGATGGGGGCCGGCGCCAATTCGCGCAACCCGGTGTGGGGCGCCACGGGCAACCCCTTCAACCCGAACCTGAACGCGGGCGGCTCCTCCGGTGGCTCGGCCGCGGCCCTGGCCACTGACATGCTGCCGGTGTGCACCGGCTCGGACACCGGCGGCTCGCTGCGCATCCCGGCGGCCAAATGCGGTGTGGTGGGCCTGCGCCCCTCGCCCGGCGTGGTGCCCAGTGTGCGCAAGCTGCTGGGCTGGACCCCCATCTCGGTGGTCGGCCCCATGGGGCGCACGGTGGACGATGCCTGCCTGCAGATGGCGGCCTCGGCCGGCATGCACCCGGGCGATCCGCTGAGCTACCCGCTCGACCCCTTGAGCTTTCTGCGCCCCCCCATGGGCGATCTGGGCCGCCTGCGCGTGGCCTACAGCACCGACCTGGGCTCGTGCGATGTGGACCCGCTCATCCGTGCCACCTTCCTGGCCAAGATCGAGGCCATGCGCCACCTGTTCGCCCGCTGCGACGAGGTGAAGCTGGAACTGGGCGATGTGCACCGCTGCTTTGACGTGCTGCGCGCCGAGGCCTTTGTGGCCGGCACACGCGAGGCCTACGAGCGCGACCCCGCCAGCCTGGGCCCCAACCCGCGCGCCAACTATGAGATCGGCATGCGCATGAGCCTGCTCGACAGCGCCTGGGCCCAGGCCGAGCAGACCCGCATCCTGAATCGCTTCCAGGCCGTGTACGCCGACTACGACCTGCTGCTCACGCCCACCACGCCGGTGTCGCCCTTCCCCTGGACGCTGCCGCACGCGGACATGATCGATGGCAAGGCTCAGGCCAACTACTACCGCTGGCTGGCCCTGACCTATGTGATCACCCTCACCACCCACCCGGCCATCAGCCTGCCTTGCGGCACCGATCCGCTGGGCATGCCCTTCGGGCTGCAGGTGGTGGGCCGCTTCCGAGGTGATCTGGAGCTGCTCTCGGCCTCGCGTGCCCTGGAGCAGGCTTTTGCGGGCTCGCCCGTGCTGCGCCGCCCTCTGCCCGATCTGGCCGCACTCAAGCCACCGGTGCCGGCGCTGGACAGCATCGTGACCCACCCGCCCCAGGTGCCGCACACGGCCGAAGTGGGTCTGGTGGGGGGCGCACAGTCGGTGGTCTGACGGCGGCGCGGCCTGCCCGGCCCAGGGCAGGCATCCACTGCGGCTTCATCCCGGCATGAGCGGCCTGACCGTGATGTGGCGCATCCCTTTGAATATCACTCATCTTCAAAAGAAGTGATTCAAATTGTGGCTAAAATCTGGCCGGCCCGTGATTCAAACAGGGCCTGGTTTCAATTGATTTTTAGCACTTGAGCTTCAAATTTGACTGCTGATGGGCCGCGCAGGATTCGCGGGGCCGCCGGTTTCTCATTTTGAAGGTGCGAGGCAGATGCTTTACCCTGTATGCCTCCGACTGAACTTGCGCTGATTTCCAGAATATCGTTGCTCTCCAAGGCCATCCATCTGGTGGATTTGCGCAATCAACTGATGCACATGGCCTGCATGCTCGGTGTGGCGCAGCTGGACTTGCTGGTGGAGTATTGGTCCATCTCTGGCGAGGCGCGGCGCCTGTGGTTTTCCACGGTCGAAGAAGGGCAGGGGCCCGCCGCCGAGGCACAAGACACGGATTTCCTCTTTGGTGCGGCCTCACGCGCCGAACTTGCGCCTGCCCAGCAGTGCGAAGCCTCCTCGAAGCGTCCGTCCACGGACATCCAGATGCTGGAGTCGCCCAGCGGGCAGCAGATTGAACTCCGTCAGGTGATGGAGTTTCCGGTGGGCGTGGGTCTGCCGCACCGTCTGGTGCTCTCACTCACACAGCAACGTGTATCACCCGAGGCCGAGTCCGAGCTGGCCAACGCCACCCGCTTGATATTGGCGGCCAGTCGTGTTGCCTTGATGCGTATATTCAAGAATTCACTCGAACGCATCAAGAACAAGACATTAACTCCGCGTGAGCTGGAGTGTCTTAAATGGGCCGCTCTGGGTAAAACGGGTGCTGACACCGCACTGATTTTGTCGGTGTCTGAAGCAACGGTGGCTTTTCACCTCAAAAATGCCATCGCCAAAATGAATGCGGCGTCCAAAGCCCATGCGGTGGCACTGGCTTTGTCACGGGGGTGGGTCGATTTGCGTGGTGGTGGTTGAGGCCACGACGCCGGCCCTGCGCCACGGCACGGTCTGAAGGGCTTTGGCGTGTCCCGGGGCTGGTCTACAGGCGCCCGGTATCTGCGCTGCGGGTTGGACGATCACCACGCAACCTTGCCGCAGTCGGGCCCGGTGGCCGTGCGGATGTGTGCCTGATTCAATGTGAGGACGCAGCGCAAGCCGTTCTGGGCCGTGGCCGTCAAGGTGTAGGCCTGTGGCTCCGAGTTCAGTTCGAAGAGGTAGGTCGAAGCGGTTTGGCTGTCGCGTTCTCCGCCCTGCAAGGCGGCCAGATCAGGCAGGGGCATGCGGGTGATCTGCGGGTAGCTCTGGGTCTGTTGGTAGCCGCGCTCCAGCACTTCAGCCATGGCTTTGAGGTAGGCCGCAGCACGGTCCACCGGCTTGGGCGCAGTGGTGCTCTTCAACGTGGGCAGGACCATGGCAAACACCATCCCGAAGATGGCCAGGCACAGGCAGACTTCAATCCAGCCTTGGATGAACGATGTGGGCTCTGGGAGGTCGGTTGGGGCGGGTGACTGTGGTTTGTGGGAACTCAAACTCAATGCTTTCATGGGCCTTCCGGCTGGGACAAACGCAGCAAGGGGCGCACCCAGTGGGGCACTCCAGTGGGGTACTCGGGTGGGTGTGCTGCCAGCTTGTGATTTTTCATAGACGGGTGGCGCTCACAACTATCAGTTTTGATAGTGATCTTCTGGCGACACGCCTTGCCCAGAGGGCGGCACGGCCTTGACCCGTGTCCGCGTGAGGGTTGATCTGGCTCAAAGAAAGGTGCCTGAGCCATTTCTGAAAGCCCAAGGCCATCAAATTTGATAGTTGCTGAACCACGGGTGTCCAGATGAGACTTTGCAAAAGGCGAGATCCGGGCTGTGCCGGGTGCGCTGGAGCGAACAGTCCGTGGAGGAAAGATGAAATCAGTGGGCCTGGAGGTCAAGTTTCTGGATTCGGTTGCACCCGAGGGCAACGATGTTGATCTGTACAACCGTCTGGAGGACAGCTTCCATCACGAAGGGGCCCGTGCCGAGACCCTGGTGGCCGAGAACTTTGTGATCAGCGAGATCAACCAATACGACTCCGACCTGGGCACGGTGACGACGCAGGCTGTCCGGAACTGGGAGTTGGCCAAACCCCCCTCGGCCCGGCTGTCCAACCGGCGCAAGGTCCGCAGTGCGAGGCGCCAGGCTGGCCGCGGTACTGAGCCGATGGGTTGGTGGAGCCGCTTGTGGGCCCGTTGGCGTGCCCGCTGAGGGAGCCGAGCTGGTGCAGCCCCTGAGCGAGTGAGGTGGGCCGGCGGCTTTGGCAGGGCACCAACCGTTCATCGCTTAAAATACCGCACCTTGCCGCCCCGGCCAAGGTTCATGTCGTTCACGCCCGGGGCCATGTAGAGGAACACCATGTTCAAAACCTCGTTGCCGCACTCCGTGCGGCTGCCTGTCGTTTTTCGCTCCCCGTCCGATTCACACCATCGTTTGGTCGCCGGCCTGGGCCTTGCAACACCTCTGGAGGTGTTGGCATGAGCTATGCCGTGAAGGAAATTTTCTACACCTTGCAAGGCGAAGGCCTGCGCGCCGGCCGGCCCGCGGTGTTCTGCCGCTTTGCGGGCTGCAACCTGTGGAGCGGGCGTGAAGCCGACCGCGCCACGGCCGTGTGCCGTTTCTGCGATACCGACTTCGTGGGCACCGATGGCACCCTGGGCGGCAAGTTTGCCGATGCCCAGGCCCTGGCCGCGTTGATCGCGGCCCAGTGGCCCGAAGGGCAGGGCCACCGCTATGTGGTGCTGACCGGGGGCGAGCCCCTGCTGCAGGTCGATGAGGCCCTGACCCAGGCCTTGCACGCTGAAGGCTTTGAGATCGCGGTGGAAACCAATGGCAGCCTGTTCGCCCCGCCGGGCATCGACTGGATCTGCGTCAGCCCCAAGGCCGGCGCGCCCCTGGTGCAGCGCAGCGGCCACGAGCTCAAGCTGGTCTACCCGCAGCCCGGGCTGGACCCGGCCGAGCTGCAGGCGCTGGACTTCGAGCATTTTCTGCTGCAGCCCATGGACAACCCCGAGCAGCGCGCCAACACCCGCGCCTGCATCGCCTACTGCCAGGCCCAGCCCCGCTGGCGCCTGTCGGTGCAAACCCACAAAGTTCTGGACATCCGATGAGCTCCACCCCTGCAAGCCCTGCCACCCCCTTCCCACGCACGGGCGCGGTGTTCGAGTTGTCGCAGCGCTTTTTCTTTGACGCCGCGCACACCCTGCAACGCCAGATCGAGGCGGAAGGCAGCCGCCGCATCCATGGCCACACCTACCACGCCGAGGTGCATGTGAGCGGTGCCCCCGACCCCGCCACCGGCATGGTGGTGGACCTGGGCTTTGTGCGGGCCGAGATCGCCCGCCTGCGCGAGCAGCTCGACCACCACTTTCTTGACGAGGTACCCGGTCTGGGCCCCGCCACGCTGGAGAACCTGTGCCTGTTCATCGGCCGCCAACTGGCCCCGGTGCTGCCCCAGCTCAGCGCCATCACGGTGGAGCGCCAGGCGGTGGGTGACCGTTGCACCCTGCGCTGGGCAGCTGCCTGATCAGCTGGCCGGCCGCCACACCGGCGAATCGGCAATGCGCACCTTGCGCGGAATGATCTGGGCCTGGCTGAAGGCATCGGCAATGCGCTGCTGCTCGGCCAGGGCTTCGGCGTCGGGCGGCTGCACCTGGTAGCTGCGGCGCTGGTTGGCCACCTCGACGGTGGCCGCGTCCAGACCGATCACCGGGGCATGCCATTCGGCCGCCTGATTGGGGTTGTGCTTGATCCAGTTGCCGGCGCGCTGCAGCTCGCCATACACCAGCCCCAGCACATCGGGGCGGCGCTGGGCGTAGGGTGTGGCCGCGAGGTAAAAGCGCCGGTAGGCCGACAGCCGGGTGCCATCGACCAGGACGCGGGCGCCCGACTGGCGCTGCACGGCCGCCAGGAAGGGGTCCCAGATCACCCAGGCCGCCACCTTGCCGGTCTCGAAGGCGGCGCGGGCGTCGGCCGGGCTGAGGTAGGCCGGCTCGATGTCCTGGATGCTCAGGCCGTTGCGCGCCAGCGCCTCCAGCAGCAGGTAATGGGCCCCTGCGCCTTTGGCAAAGGCCACCTTCTGCCCCTTGAGCTGGGCCACGCTGGTCACGGGCGAATCCTTGCGCACCACGATGGCCTGGGCCTGGGGCGAGGGGGTCTCGATCGCGTAGTAGGTCAGCTGTGCGCCGGCGGCCAGTGCAAACGGCGGCACGGCATCGGCCACGTCGGCACTCAGGTCGATGGCGCCCACATTCAAGGCCTCCAGCAGGGGAAGGCCCGAGTTGAACTCGTGCCATTGCACCGCCACGTTCCAGGGCGCCAGTGCCTTTTCGAGCACGCCCTTGGACTTCAGGTAGATCATCAGGGTGGATGACTTCTGGTAGCCGATGCGCAGGCGATCGGCTTCAGCGGCCTGCAAAGGGTTCAGCAACAAGGTGCCGGGCAAGGCCAGGCCAGCCTGCAAGAGGCGGCGTCGGGTCGGGGTGTCGGTCATGGGCAAAGAGGCGTGTGGGCGGTGGGGGTTCCAGTCGGTGGCCCATAGGCCAGCCACGCTGGCTTGTGGGCCCAAGCCTAGCCGCCAGGGCGTCTCTTGCATGCGCTCATTTCGCCGTTGCTAGCGCGCTGTGCGCATAAGCACAGCGCGCCTGGGCAGGGTCACTGTTGCCTGGGCCCGCCGTGGGTCCAGCGCCCGATCAGGGTGCGGGCCAGGCTGTCCAGGGCAAAGCCCAGCGCGCCGATCACGACGATGGCGGCGGTCAGCTCCTGGTAGGCCAGGCGATCGCGGGCATCGAGAATGAAGTAGCCCAGGCCTGACGAGACCCCCAGCATCTCGGCCGGCACCAACACGATCCAGGCCACGCCCAAGGCCAGGCGGAAGCCCGTGAGCACATGGGCCAGGATGCCCGGCAGCACCACGCGGCTGATCAGTTCCCAGTGGGTGGCCGACAGGCTGGCGGCCAGTTGCAGCCAGTGCCGGTCGAGGGCGGCCACACCGGCGGCGGTGTTCAGCACGATGGGCCAGACCCCGGCGAACACCAGCAGAAACACCACCGCGCCATTGCCCAGGCCCAGGGCCATCACGGCCAGCGGCATCCACGACAGTGGCGACACCATGCGCAGAAACTGGAACAGCGTGCCCGTGATGCGCGCAAAGCGCGGCGACAGCCCGCTCAGCAAACCCAGCGGCAGCCCGATCAGCAAGGCGCCCGCCAGGGCCAGGCCGATGCGCTGCAGGCTGGTGCCGATGTGGCCCCAAAAGCTGGCCTCGCCCAGCAGGGCCACCAGGGTGCTCAGGCCGGCCTGCGGCGAGAACGCCTGGTTGATGGCCTCGACATCCGACAGATGGCCAGCCCCGACTTGCCACAGCACACCCGCCCCGGCAAAACCCAGCAGGGGCCAGCCCAATCGTGCCAACCAGGCTTTCATGCGCCCAGCACCTCACGGCGGGTGAAGTCGGCACTCAGGCCGAAGGCGGGCAGGCCGCCCACGCTTTGCAGGGCCTGGCGCACAAAGCGGTCGTCCACCAGGTCACGGGCCACAAAGCTGGGGTCGAGCGCCTGCAGGAAGCGGGTGTCGCCTTCCACCGTGGTCTCGCGCAGCGAGCGCACCAACTGCTCGGTGTACGAAGGGTAGGGGTAGGGCTGGAAGTCGATGCGGCGCTGGTTCCAGCCTTTGTTCTTGACGATGCCGGCCTTCTCGTACTCGCTGTAGTCGGTGGCTGCCAGCACCTTGGACAGCACGGGCAGGGCATGCGGTGTGTACTTGCCCTCGCCAGTGTTGGACAGCAGCTTGGCTGTCTCCAACTGGTTGTTGCGCGTCCAGAGCTGGGCCTTGACCAGGGCGTTGGTCACGCGCTGGGCCCACTCGGGGCGTTCGACCAGATCGCGCTCGGCCAGGGTCACCAGGCAGCAGGCGTGGTTCTTCCAGACATCGCCCACAAAGCGCAGCACATGGCCCACCTTGAGGTTCTCGGCCGCGGCATTGAAGGGCTCGGCGACGATGAAGCCCGCCACCGAGCGTGCGGCCAGGGCCGACACCATCTCGGCCGGCGGCAGCACCACCAGGTTCACCTGGCCAGGCTTCAGGGCCTCGCCGCGCGGGCGGTTGACGGCGGTCAGGCCGTGCTGGCGCAGCAGCTGCTGCAGCACGATGTTGTGGATCGAATACCAGAACGGGATCGCCACCGTCTTGCCTTCCAACTGGGCCACCGACTGGATGTCGTTGGCCACGGTCAGGGCCGAGCCGTTGACGTGGTTCCAGGCCACCACGCGGGCCGGGAACTTGCTGCCGTAGCGCACCCACAGGGTGGTGGGCGACAGCAGGTGCACCACGTTCACCTGCCCCGCAATGAAGGCCTCCACCAACTGGGCCCACGAGCGGAACAGGCGCGGCGCCTCGGTGCGCAGCCCTTCGGCCTCGAACAGGCGGCGCTGGTGGGCCACCAGCAGCGGGGTGGCATCGGTGATGGGCAGGTAGCCGATGCGCACCGGCTGGTCGTCGCCCTTGAAGGTCTGGGCCCGGGCGTCGCCGGCGCTCAGCAAGGGGGCGACCACGCTGGCGCTGGTCAGTGCGCCCAGGCGCAACAGGTCGCGCCGGGTCATGCCGCAGCCACAGTCGGCGCTGGCGCACAGGTGCTGGTAGTTCGGGCGTGGGTCGAGGTTCATGGTCAATCCGTAGGGAAGTGGGTGGGCGGGGCGCGTCAGTGCGCGGCCCGCAGGTCTTGCAGGGCGGCCAGGATGTCCAGGCGCAGCCGGGTCAGTTCGGCCGGGTGTTGCAGGCGCGGGCGGCTCAGGCCCACGGCCCATTCGCGCACCAGGCGGGCGGGTTCACCGGGGTGGCCGCCCATCAGCACGATGCGGTCGGCCACCAGCAGGGCCTCGTCGATGTCGTGGGTGACCAGCAAGGCGGCGCTGTGCCAGCGGTGCACCACCTCGACCAGCAGGTCTTGCAGCTCGGTGCGGGTGATGGCGTCGACCGCCGAGAAGGGCTCGTCGGCCAGCAGCAGGGCGGGCTCGCGCGCCAGTGCGCGGGCCAGCGCCACGCGCTGGGCCATGCCGCCTGACAACTGGTTGGGGTACAGCCCGCCTTTGCCGGCCAGGCCGACGGCGGCCAAGGCCTCGTTGATGCGGCGCTCGCGGTCGGGCCGGCGGGTGGCGGGCTGGTGCTTGAAATCGAGCCCGAAGCCCACATTGGCCTGCACATTCAGCCAAGGCAGCAGGCTGGGCTGCTGGAACACCACCACCGCCCTCGGGTGGGGTTGGGTGAGGGGCTGGCCCATGAACTCGACGCGGCCTTCATGGGGCGGCTCCAGGCCCGCCAGGGCACGCAGCAGGGTGGATTTGCCACAGCCGCTGCCGCCCAGCAGGCAGACGATTTCACGCGGGGCGATTTGCAGGTCCAGCGGGCCGAACACCGGCACCGGCCGGCCGGGCCAGCGGCGGCTCAGGCCCTGGGCGCGCAGGGCGGGTTCAGCGGTGGCGGCACTGGGTGGGAGCGTGCTGCTCATGGCGGGCGTCAGGCGGTCGCCACGGCGGGTGCAAGCTGCCCGCTCGGTGCGCTCGGTGCGGCCTGGGCGCGTTGGCGCGCCAGTTCGGCCTGCAACTGGGTCAGGCTGGGCGTGACCACGGGCACAAAGGCGGCTTCGAGCCAGCGGCGGGCAAAGCCCGGGGCCTGGCCTTGCAGGTAGGCGCGGCCACCGGTGGCCTGTAGCTCCAGCTGCACGGCAGTCTGCACCAGTCCGGCCAGCGCAATGCGCAGCTCGAACAAGGGCGCCGCCTGGCTGGCGTATTGGCCCGAGGCCACACCGGCCTGCAACGCGGCAGTGGCCTGCGCCAGATCTTGCTCCAGCGCCTGCAAGGGCGCCTGTAGACTGGTGCGCGGGCCACAGGCGGCACGGCTGGCGGCCAGGGCGGCGCGGGCCAGCCCGATCGACATGCCACATTGCATGCCCAGGAAGTGGGGGCGGATGCGGCGCAGGTAGTCGGGGCCATTGCGGGCCAGCACCTGATCGGCCGGCAAGACCACATCCTTCAGCTTGAGCGCGGCGGTGCGGCTGTCGCGCAAGGCCACCAGACCGAGATCGGGCGTGCGTTGCAGGCCGGTGCGCCCGCTTTCGATGGCCACCACGGCCGGGGGCTGGCCCGGGCCCATGTCCACGGCCGCAGCCACCACAAATCCCTGGGGCTGCAGGTTGGTGACCCAGGGCAGGCCGCCATCCAGGCGCAGGCCGCTGGGCTGCTCGGTGTCAGTGTTGGGTTTGGCCTGGATCTGCAACTGCTCGATCTGCGACAGGAACTTCATCGCATTCGACAGCCCGGTGGCACCGGCCAACTCGCCTGTCAGCAGGGTGGGCAGCCAGCGCTCGCGCAGAGCAGGGCTTTCGCCGTTCACCACGTAGTCGATGAAGGTGCGCTGGCCCCAGAACACAAAAGCGGCTGTCAGCGAATGTTCGGCCACCTGGGCGATGGCCTCGATGGCGTCGCCGATGGTGCCATCGGATCCGCCGAGGGCGCTGGGCACACCCAGGCGCAGCAGGCCGGCCTGGCCCAGGCGGGGTACCAGCTCATCGGCCGGGCCCTGGCCCTGGTCGAGGGCGTCGGCGTGTTGCTGCAGCCAGTTCAGCAAGGGTTGGGGCAACAGGCGGCTCGTGCTCATGCGTTCAGTGCTCCGGGGCGAAAGGCTTGCAGCTCGGGGTTGATGGGCGAGCGGCCCAGGTTGTTGGCAAAGTTGCACAGCGTGGCCAGGCTGACCCCCAGCACCACTTCCAGAGACTGGGCCGGTTCGAAGCCCGCAGCCACGAAGTCGGCCAGGGCGCCGTCGCCCACATTGCCACGCGAGGCGATCACCTCGGCGGTGAAGCGGGCCACGGCGTCCAGGCGGGTGTTGCCGGTGCTCCCGCCCAGGTGCAATTGCTGCACGGTGAGTTTGTCCAGTTGGGCCTTCTTGAGCGCCACCGAGGTGTGACCGGCCACGCAGAACTCGCAGCCATGCAGGCGCGCCGCGGTGATCTGCACCACCTCACGCTCGGCCAGGCTCAGGCTGGCGCGGGCGTTCAGGCCCGACACGGTGAAGTAGGTCTCTAGGGCGGCGGGCGCATTCGCCAGCACCCCGATCAGGTTGGGCAGAAAACCGTTGTTGTTCAGGGCCTGTTGCACCAAAGGGCGGCTGGCTTCGGGGGCGGTTTCGAGGGTGTGCAGGGGCAGACGGGTCATGGCTTGAAGGCGGTGGGAGGAATGAAGGCTGTTACGCCGATACTGAATTGTCTACCGTTTGTTACCTCTCTCGCCCCTTCAGCCGTCCCGCTTTGATGCTCAAGCGTCTCGGATGGCGGTGAGCAGGCGGGCTGGGTCGCGTTGCTGGTAGCCACCGGGGTGCTGGCCCATCACCTTCTTGAAAGTGCGTGAGAACGCTGCATACGACTGGTAGCCCACGGCCTGGGCCGTGCGGGCCAGGTTGGCCCCCCGGTCGATCTGCCGCGCCGCCAATTGCATGCGCAGGCTGGCCAGGAACTGGGCCGGGCTTTGTCCGCAGGCCTGGGTGAACACCCGGAAGAACCGGGCTCGCGACATGTGCACGTGGCGGGCCATGGTGTCGGCCGTCCAGTCCAGCTCGGGCTGGCGCATCAGGGCCTCGAGCAGGGGCAACAGGGCGGGCTCGCTGACCAGCGACCACAGCCCCTGGGCCGCCTGGCTGCGGGCGTGCTGGCGCAGCAC
This sequence comes from Curvibacter gracilis ATCC BAA-807, assembly GCF_000518645.1. Taxonomy (GTDB): domain Bacteria; phylum Pseudomonadota; class Gammaproteobacteria; order Burkholderiales; family Burkholderiaceae_C; genus Curvibacter; species Curvibacter gracilis. Next base: position 195,666 of record NZ_JADZ01000010.1, read on the forward strand.
CTGGAAGAAGATCAGCTCGATCAGCCGCCGTGCGACCGGTGAGTCACCCTGCAGTGCTGGGTAAGGCGACTGATGGGCCTCGGCCAGCAGCAGTGTGAACAGGGCATCGAGCTGGTTGGCGGGGGCACTGCCGGCGCGCACCACCAACTGGGCCGGCAAGGTGCCGAGCAGCAACTGGCTGTAGGCGCCTTTGAATTCAAAAAAGCCACAGGCCAGGCCGGTACCGGCTTCAGTCACATCGCGCAGGCTTTGCATGGCGGGCGAAGGCTGGCGGGGGGTGTCCGGCGTGGGCCTGGGTGACAGGTGGTGGGGCTGGTCCTGCAGCAGAAACACGCCGTCACGGGGCCCCAGGTGCACGCTGGGCAGGCCTGGCCGGTGCAGGTGGCAATGGCCCTGCAGCACCAGGTGAAAGCTGGCCCGTTGGTGGCCTGCGGTGGAGGCCGTCCAGGGCCCGCAGTACTGCCCCACATGCAGATCGAATCCCTGCCACTGCAGGCCGCTGAGCAATTGCTCCACGCTGTGGTCCAGGTGGACCGCATCGGTGGGTGTGGCGGGTGTGTGGGGGGCGATGTGGGGCATGGGGTGTGTGGGCAGAGGTGCAGGCCAGGCGCTGTTTCTGGTCACTGCACGGGCCTTGTGCCCGCGATTGTCTGCAGCCCGGCCTGCCTGCGTTGTTTGAAAAACGCATAAGCAAGCACGAAAAATGGCCCCTGCGTGGGCCCCATCGCCCGGCCGTCAAAGGTCGTGGTTGTAGGCCAGCATGAAGCCCGCCGTGCCCAGCAGGTTGATCTGGATCGCATCACGCTTGCCGAGGCGGTAGCCCAGTGCCGGGATCAGGCCCGGCGAAAAGCCGTGGTAGTTGAGTGGCACCTTGTCGTTGTAAGGCGGCAGGTAGCCATAGATCACGCCCACGCTGAGCTTGGTGTAGAGGGCCGGGTACGCCGCCCAGGGCTGCCATTGCCAGCCTCGGTAGGCGTAGGCGGCGGGCTGGCCAAAGGAGTTGCGGAACAGGCTCAGGCCCGTGAAGCTGCCCTCAGGCCCGGAGCGCTCCAGGCCGGCCAGGTAGACGTGGCGGTGGGCCGGGTCGTCGTGCCAGTGCTGGGTGAAGGGCGAGAGGGACAGCGTCCATTGGTTGGGCGCTGCGTTCTGGGCAGAGGCATGGCCCGCAAGCGCGAGCGCCCAGGCCGCAGTGCAGGCCCAGGAGCAGGCCCGCAGGCGACAGAGGATTGGAAGTGAGACAGACATGGCCGGGGCCCACAGACAAGCTTGCGGGCAGCAAAGAAAAAGCCCCTGAAAAGGGGCTGGTCCAGTGTATCGGCGGTCTTGGCTCTGTCTGGCGCGGCAGGCGGCCACCGTGGCAATGCAACGGTAAAGTTCTGTGAGAAGTCAGTGAACTTGTTTCGTCAATCGAGGGTGACGTCGGCTTCCTTGACCACCTTGGCCCAACGCGGCAGCTCCTTGCGGATCAGGGCGGCGAGAGGCTCGGGCCCGATCTTCAAGGGCTCGCAACCGATGCCGGCCAGCTTTTCGCGCACATCGGGCGCCTCCAGCACCTGGCCGATGGCGGCCTGCAACTGGGCCACGATGGCCTTGGGCGTGCCAGCCGGTGCAAACACCCCGTACCAGGGGGTGTAGCCCAGGTTCTTCACGGTCTCGCCCACGGTGGGCACGTCGGGCAGGGCGGCGATGCGCTTTTCGTTCACCACGGCCAGCACCTTGAGCTTGCCACCTTTGATGAAGGCAATGGACGAGGGCAGGCTTTGCACCGACACTTGCACCGTGCCCCCCACCAGATCGGTCACCGCGGCCGAGGCGCCCTTGTAGGGCACATGGGTCATGTCGATGCCGGCAGCCTTGCCCAGCATCTCGCCGAACAGGTGGTTGACCGTGCCATTGCCGGCCGACGCGATGTTGATCTTGCCGGGTGCTGCCTTGGCGGCCGTGATCAGCTCGGCGATGTTGTTGGGCGCGAAATGGTTGTTGGCCACCACCACATAGCCCGACGAGGCCACCGTGCCCACGGGCTCGAAGTCTTTCAAGGGGTCGAAGCCGGTGGACTTGTACAGTGCCGGGTTGATCACATAGGCGCTGTCGGCCGTCAGCAGCAGGGTGTACCCATCTGCTTTGGCCCGGGCCGTGGCCGCAGTGCCGATGTTGCCCCCGGCGCCGGGGCGGTTGTCCACGATGAACTGCTGGCCCAATGTCTCAGACAGTTTCTGCGCCACGATGCGCGCGATCGCGTCGTTGGCCCCGCCGGCCACCTGGGGCACGACCAGGGTCACGGGCTTGCTGGGGTACTTGCTGTCTTGCGCCAGGGCTGGTGCGCTGGCGGCCGCCAGGGCGAGCAGGGTCAGTGCAGTTCTGCGGGGGATGGGCACGGAGTGTCTCCTTCTGAGGGGGCTGGCCGAGATTCTAGCCAGCATGCCAGGCGGCGCCTGGACACAAAAAAAGGCCGCCAGAAAGAGACTTCTGGCGGCCATCAGGAAGGTCCGGTCTGTGGGCCGGACATAGCTCACCCCCGCGAGCCATTCGGTGCCGATGAGATGAAATCCGGTTTGCTGGTCCGTGGGCTTCAACTCATCGTTGCTTGGGTTCTACTGTCGCATCAAGCCCGGCTTGCGTGAACGAAGGAGCTTGCATAACGATAGTCAGAGATCACTTGGATCACACCCCGGGAGTGCCGGGCATGATCAGGAAGCCCATGATCAGGAACAGGGCGCTGACCAGCAGCACCGCAATGCCCAGGGCCTGGGCCAGGTCCAGCCAAAGGTTGGGGTGGTCGAGGCTGGGTGCAGGTTCGTCGTGAAGGGGCAGGTGGGGCGCCGACACGGCTTGGAGGGTCTGTGGCATGGGCGTGTTCTTCTGGTGAAGGGCTTGCGGTTTGAGGAGGGGCTCAGGCCCAGTCGGTCGAGGGCTTTTCCCAGAGGTTGATGCCGCCTTCCACCGCGTGCTGATCGATCTCAGCCAGTTCGGCGGGGCTCAGGGGGGCGTGGCTCAGGGCGGCCACGTTTTCGCGCACTTGTTCGGCGGTGCTGGCGCCGATCAGGGCCGAGGTGACGCGCGGGTCGCGCAGCGTCCAGCTCAGCGCCAGTTGGGCAAGGCTCTGGCCGCGCCGGCGTGCAATTTCGCGCAGGGCGCGGGCGCGGGCCAGGTTGGCTTCTGAGAGGTGGGCCGCTTTGAGCGACTGGCCGCCTGGGCGGTTGATGCGGGCGTCGGCCGGTGTGCCGTCGAGGTACTTGTCCGTGAGCAGGCCCTGGGCCAGCGGGGTGAAGGCGATCACGCCGGCGCCCAGTTCGTCGGTGGCATCGAGCAGGTCTTTCTCGATCCAGCGGTTGAAGAGGTTGTAGGCCGGTTGGTGAATCAACAGTGGCACCTTCCAGCTTTGCAACAGGGCGGCGATCTCACGGGTCTTGGTGGCCGAGTAGGACGACACGCCCACATACAGGGCCTTGCCCTGCTGCACAGCCTGGGCCAGGGCCGAGGCGGTTTCTTCGAGCGGGGTGTGCTGGTCGAAGCGGTGTGAGTAGAAGATGTCCACGTAGTCCAGGCCAAGGCGCTGCAGGCTCTGATCCAGGCTCGCCAGCACGTGCTTGCGGCTGCCGCCGCCCTGGCCATAGGGGCCGGGCCACATGTCCCAGCCGGCCTTGCTGGAAATGATCAGCTCGTCGCGGTAGGGTTTGAAATCTTCACGCAACAGGCGGCCGAAGTTGGTCTCGGCGCTGCCATAGGGCGGGCCGTAGTTGTTGGCCAGGTCGAAGTGGTTGATGCCCAGGTCGAAGGCGGTGCGCAGCAACTCGCGCTGGGTGCTCAGCGGCGTGGTGTCGCCGAAGTTGTGCCACAGGCCCAAGGAGAGGGCAGGCAGTTGCAGGCCACTGCGGCCGGTGCGGCGGTAGGGAATGCGGGTGTAGCGATCGGGCGCGGCAAGGTAGCGGGTCATGGGGGTTCTGGGTGGATGGCGGTCAATCCGCCTGGGTGCCCAATATAGAAAGCCTGGGCTGGGCCGGGGCGAATATTTGGGCGCATGGATAGTCGCTCTGCGCATGAGGCGGTCGTCAGGGCCTGAGGCGCGCCGATAACCCAGCTGTATCGCGCCTTGGTGCGTGGCATCTTTTCGGCCGGTGCGGGCTTGTTGAGAATCCGGCGCTCAACTCGGGTCGCCCTGGCGGGTGGCCTGCCCCAGGACCGTTTTCCGAAAGCACCCCATGGCACAGATCATCGGCGCCATCGCCACCTCGCACACCCCCACCATCGGCTTTGCCTTTGACCGCGACAAGCAGCACGACCCGGTGTGGGCCCCCATCTTCGAGGCCTTCAAGCCGGTGCAGCAATGGATCAAAGATCGCCAGCCCGATGTGCTGTTTGTGATCTACAACGACCACGTCACCTCGTTCTTCTTCGACCACTACTCGGCCTTTGCCCTGGGCGTGGGCGAGCGCTACGAGGTGGCCGACGAAGGAGGCGGTGCGCGTGACCTGCCCCCGGTGGGCGGGCACTCGGCCCTGGCCCGGCACGTGGGCCAGTCGCTGGTGGCCGATGAGTTCGACATGTCGTTCTTTCAAGACAAGCCGCTGGACCACGGCTGCTTCTCACCCCTGTCGATGCTGTGCCCGCACGAGCCGGCCTGGCCAGTGCAGATCGTGCCCTTGCAGGTGGGGGTGCTGCAGTTTCCGGTGCCCTCGGCGCGGCGCTGCTACAAGTTGGGCCAGGCCCTGCGCCGCGCCATCGAAAGCTACCCCGAAGACCTGAAGGTGGCGGTGGTGGCCACGGGCGGCTTGTCGCACCAGGTGCATGGTGAGCGGGCCGGCTTCAACAACCCGGCCTGGGACCAGCGCTTTCTGGACCTGATCGAGCAAGACCCGGAACGCCTGGCCGGCATGACGCAGGCCGAGTTCGCCAGCCTGGGCGGCATGGAGGGCGCCGAGGTCATCATGTGGCTGATCATGCGCGGCGCCCTGTCGGCCAATGTGCGCAAGATCCACCAGAGCTACTACCTGCCCTCGATGACGGGCATTGCCACCGCCATCTATGAAAACCAGGCCTCACCGGGCCCCGTGGCCGGCGAGGTGGAGCGGCATCGCGCCCACATGGCCAAGGAGCTGGCTGGGGCCGGCGGCCTGAGCGGTACCTACCCCTTCGACCTGGCGCGCAGCGTCAAGGCCTACCGTCTGAACCGTTTTCTGCACGAGCTCATCGTGCCGGCACACCGCCAGGCCTTCATGGCCGACCCTGAGGCTGCTTTCGAGCAGGCCGGCCTGAGCGACGAGGAGCGCACGCTGGTGCGCGAGCGCCATTGGCGCGGCCTGATCCATTACGGCGTGATCTTCTTCATGCTGGAGAAGCTGGGCGCGGTGATCGGGGTGTCCAACCTGCACATCTATGCCGCCATGCGGGGCGAGTCGCTGGAAGAGTTCCAGAAGACGCGCAACGCCCCCGGGGCCCTGTACTCGGTGGCCGGCCAGGACAGCAAGACCCTGAGCTGGAACAACTGAGCCCCGCCGACTCAAGCCTGAACAAGAACACGGAGACTTCATGAGCAACGCAACAACAACCCTGAATGTCAGGGAGTTCATCAACGCGCGAGCGCTTTCGCCCAACCAGTGGGTGCTGGTGCTGCTGTGCTTTTTCATCGTGGCCGTGGACGGCATGGACGTGGCCATCATGGGCTTTGTCGCGCCCTCCATCCTGGCCGAGTGGGGCATTTCTCGCCCGGCCTTTGGAGTGGTGATGGGGGCGGCCCCGATTGGCCTGGCCGTGGGCGCGGTGCTGGCGGGATCGTCGTCGGACTGGTGGGGGCGGCGCCGCGTTCTGATGGGCTCGGTGCTGGGCTTTGGCCTGTGCACCTTGCTCACGCCGCTGGCGCAAGACACCACCCAGATGGCCGCGCTGCGCTTTCTGACCGGCCTGGGCCTGGGCGCGGCCATGCCCAACACCACCACCTTGCTGTCGGAGTATGTGCCGGAGCGGCGGCGCGCCTTTCTGGTGGCGGCCATGTTCACGGGCTTCAACTTGGGCTCGGCCCTGGTGGGTTTTGCAGCAGCAGACTTGATTCCGCACGCGGGCTGGCGCTCGGTGCTGGTGCTGGGCGGGGCCTTGCCCCTGCTGCTGCTGCCGGTTCTGTATGTCTACCTGCCCGAATCGGCCCGTTTCATGGTGGCGCGCAACATGGCGCCTGAGCGCGTCAGCGCGGTGCTGGGCCGGGTGTGCCGGGCCTCGTTGGATGGGGTGAAGAGTTTTGTCTCGGGCGAAGCCGCCGTGCCGGCCCGCCAGCCCCTGGCGGTGCTGTTCGAGCAGGGCTTCAGGCTGCGCACGGCCACGCTGTGGGTCACCTACTTCATGGGCCTGCTGGTGATCTACCTGACCACCAGCTGGCTGCCCACCATGATGAAAGACGCCGGCATGAGCATCGACCGCGCTGCCAACGTGACCGCGATGTTCCAGCTCGGAGGCACCGTGGGCGCGCTGCTGGTGGGCTGGCTGATGGGCCGCATGAACCCCAACCGGGTGATGGCCGGCGCCTACGCCCTGGGGGCCGTGGCCCTGGTGGTGATGGGCTTCAACGGCCTGATGTCCGAATCCATCGTGTGGCTGGTGATGGCCGTGGGCTTTTGCCTCAGCGGCGCACAGACCGGGCTGAACGGCTTTGCGCCCGGTTGCTACCCCACCGTGGCCCGGGCCACGGGCGTGAGCTGGATGCTGGGCGTGGGCCGCCTGGGCAGCATCCTGGGCTCGTCGATTGGGGGCGTGCTGCTGAGCCAGGGCTGGGGCTTTGACGGGATCTTCATGGCGCTGGCGGCCCCGGCGGTGTTGGCTGCGCTGGCCATTTTGTTGAATCGGCGCACCCTTTGAAGCTCAGCCACCTGGTTCAGCGCGGAGCCACAGGCCGTGGACCTTGTCCGCAGCGGGTCGGTGCGTGTCAAGACAGTTGTCGCCTGATTCATGCGCGCCGAGGCGCTTTATCCAGTGCTGATGCCAGCGCTGCGATAGGCTCTGAATCCCTCTCCGGATTGAGCTTGACCACCGCAATGTGATCCCAGTTTCGGGTGTGCCTTGCCCACCTCGCCGGATGGCATTGGCGGGCCCGCTGGTACAGCTCATCGCGGCGTTTCAATATCTCCACATCCTGCCCACTGTGTCGCTGCGCTGGTGTCAGGTATCGAATCCCGCTGTGGCGGTGCTCCAGGTTGTACCAACGCACGAATCTCGCAGCCCAGGCCCGAGCATCACTCAGGTCCTCATACCCGCTCTTGGGGTATTCCGGGCGGTATTTGGCTGTTCTGAACAGCGCCTCGACAAACGCGTTGTCGTCGCTCACCCGGGGCCGCGAGTAAGAGGGATTGACCCCCAACCAGTGCAGCATGGCCAGCACCGTCGTGGCCTTGAGCGTGGCGCCGTTGTCGCCGTGCAGCACAGGCTTGCTGTCTTGGGCGGCAATCCCTTCGGCCAAGGCCGTGCGCTGCACCAGGCGAGCCGCGTGGTCCGAATCATCTTCGGCGTGAACCTCCCGGTCCACCACCTTGCGGCTGTACAGGTCCACGATCAGGTACAGGTAAAACCAACGCCCAGCCACGGTGGCTGGCAGGTAGGTCATGTCCCAGCACCAGACCTGGCCTGATGCTGTGGCGATGTGCGTGGTCGGTGGGCGTTGCGCTCTCGGTGCTCGGGATCGGCTACGGTGGGCGTTTTGCCCAGCCTGGCGCAGCACCCGAGCAAAGCTCGATTCGCTGGCCAGGTATCGGCCTTCGTCGGCCAACAGGGGCACGATGCGCGCTGGCGGCAAGTCCGCAAAGCGCGGCTCGTTGGCCACGCGCAGCAGTTCGGCGCGTTCGGCCTCACTCAAGGCATGTGAAGGGCTTGAGCGATGGGCATGGGGGCGTTGATCGCCACCCAGCACGGCACCCGTTGCCCGGCTTCGCCAGCGCTGCAGGGTGCTTTCGCTCAGGCCACACAGCTCGCAGGCCTGTGCCAGTCGGGCCCCGGCGTTGCAGGCCTGGGTGATGAGTTCAGACATCTGTTGACGATCTTCAAGCGAGGTCATTTGTCCTCGTCTCTGTCCTTTTGGAAGATCGTCTCTAACTTTTTTGACAGCACCAGCAAGGCTGCGGTTTCTGCCAAGGCTTTCTCTTTGCGACGCAGGTCGCGCTCGAGCTCTTTGATTCGGCGCCGGTCCTGGGCGGTTTGTGAAGGGCTGGCCCGTTGATCTTGAGGATCGGCCAGCGACTGGGCCGCGGTTTGCCGCCACAGTTGCAGATCGTGCAGCAGCACCCCATTGGCTCGGCACCAGGCACTCTTGGTGGTTTCGTCCATGGCGGCTGTGGTCAGCAGGGCATCAAAGCGGGCAGCTGCGCTCCAAACCTTGCTGTCACTGCGGGGCTGGCTCAAAGCATCACTGCGCCAACGCTCCAGGGTCGAGGCGCTCACACCGACCTCGGCTGCCACTTGGTCCAGTGGAGCGCTTTCGGGTGGCAACAGCTTTGCCAATGCCTTGTTCTTGAAGTCTTGTCCGTATCGGGCTACGTTGTTCTCTCATCGTCCTCACGGCACTATGCCGTTTCGTGTGGAACCCCAAGGCCTCAGCGCGCGTCTGCCGGGCTCATGGGGTTGACCGGCAAGTTGCTCAGCTTTGACATCCGCAGATAGGCCACCGCGATGAAATGCTTAGCCGTCCTGAAGCCGGGCGCCGCGCGCTTGGCCTGTTGCAGAAGTCCGTTTATAGACTCCACGAGTGCGTTGGAGCGGTGATCCAACATCCCGCGCACGATTCCGGCCAGCCTTGTCTTGAGGGTCTGGGCCAGTTGCTGCATCGGTGCCAGTCGGCAACGCCGTGCCCAACTCAACCAAGCGTTCAACTCCTGCCGGGCGATGGCCTCGTCGTTGTGTGCACGTGCCCGGGCGTAGACCTCGCGCAAGGCCATCTTCAGCCGCCAAGCACGTGCGCTCTTGAGGCCCGAGCGCTGCAGGCTGTGCATGCTTTGCCATTGCGCTGCACTACAGCCGGCCGGGTTCTTGCGCATGCCCCACATCAACTGCCGCCGGGCCTTGGGGCCCGCCGCCTGCAGTGTGCGCTGCACCGCTTGCGGCTCGTCTTGCAGTTCCTGGCGGCGTACCGCGTCCATCGCCTCGATGGCCAGTGCCACCACATGGAAGCGGTCGTAGCTGATAGCGGCCTGCGGCAGGGCCAGTGCCGCGCCCTTGGTGTAGGCCGCACTCATGTCCATGCAGATATGGCGCACCTGGGCCGGATCCCCCACTATGCGCCTTGAGATCCACCACGAAGTCCTGCACCGTCTGGTGGCTGCGCCCCTCGCAGGCAAGAGCAGCCGCTTGGCCTGCAGGTCATGCACGACGCTGATGTAGCGCTGGCCTCGCCGCAAACTGGTCTTGTCAATGCCGATGAGCTCCACGCCGGCAAAGGATTCGAGCGCGCGGGCTTGTGCAATGTAGAACTCGATACGCCTCCACAGGGGTTTGTCGGCACAGTGCAGCAGCTTGGCTGCCTGGCGTACCGGGAGCTCGCGGCACAGGGCCAAGGCCAGCGCTTCGAAGGCTGCAGTGAAGCCCGAGCTCGGTCGCACCCATGGCACTTCAAGCTGGGTAGTCTTGCCGCAGCCCGAACAGACCACGCGCGGTAGATCGGCGTGCAGCCAGGCCTCGAACTGGAAGAAGTCCAGGTGGCGCCAGGAGCGGCGCAGCCGGTCGTGGACCTTCTGGGCTGCAGCGCCACAAGCCGGGCAGGCCAGCAAACCCGCGCCGCATCGAACCTCGAAGTCAATGCGCTTGCGCACGGCGTCCAGTTGCACGTCCTGGACTTCCCAAGGGGCACCAACCCCAGCGCGCTGGTGAACAGCGCTTCGACCCCAATGCTCATCTCAACCCTTTGCCTCAACCTCTTCAAAAGCCCACAGGGCCCGGCTCAACCACGTCATTATTGATGTTGCTTTCCACACGAAACGACGAGGGGCCCTTATGCCGCAGGGGCTCAGTCGGCCAACTCGAAGGCGATGAAAATGATGCCTGCATAGTATGCCGCCAAACATTCAAACACCTGCTCGAAAAGATTGGGTGCCTTTACGTCTCTTAGATCTTGCTCGGTGGCTAAATCGGGGACTGCATTCTTTTTGACATAGTGGTATGTCTTTCCATTTTTGATGATCTCGCTGATGTCTTTTTCGATGCCGACGCGATACTCCTTATTGCTTGCGCTTTTGAAGCTGTAATAACATCCCATGGACCCGTATCCGTGTAATTCTCCTGAAAACAGCGGGCGAACTTCTTGCCAATAGTCGTTGAATTCGGCATCACTTATCGAGGTCTGCTGGCAATTTTCCAGTTCATCGGCATCTGTTATTTCTGGGGGAATTGATTTTTCGATATTATGGGCACTCACCCAGATGGGGAAGTGCCACCAAATCTGAAATGGCAAGATGGCGGCGGTCAGTGCGAGAAATGATGTCAAAATGAATTTAATCACTATCTTAATGAGGGCGAGCATTAATTGTGGGGGAAGTAGTTGAACAATCCAGCTTCGGTTTGGTTTTTATGTGGTGAAATGAAGCCATGTGTACAGACACGATCTATTTTCAACAGAAAGGTGTCGAGCAACTCATGAAGAAGCCATTGAGCAGCGTCATTTTGCGCGGGTGGTGGTGCAAGATATACGTCTTGGACAGGCGCTCCGACCAACTCGATACCGATAGAGTCATGATTTGTAGGGTATCTTTCTTTTGCATCTTTGGCTTGTTCGAGTAGATCAATTTTTTTTCCAGGCCTCCTCCTTTGAAATTTTTTTTGCCTTCAAAGCTACATCTATTTGATGAAGGATTTCTTGGTATTTTGGGGCGCATGAATGCACAGTTGCGCACATGGATTTGATGCGCCCCACATGCCAGCATTCTCTATTCAATCTCGCAGTTTGGTAAATAATTCCGGATGGATCGATGAGGAAGTGGGCACCGTTCCCATGGTTAATGAAGGAGAATGTGTATTCCAATAGTGTTTTTGTCGTGCTGTTGCTGCTTGTTTGATGAATTATGATGCCATGAATGAACTTCATTTCACCGTGCTCGATGCCTGGGGAGATGCGTCGTGTTATTCGGTTATGCCTGACTACTCCATTTTTTATTTCCAGCATAATTTACTCCTATTCGATGTTTGAACCTCTTTGGGTGGTGCTGTGTTTTTTTGTCGCTTTGTGTCATTTATTCGATATTTTTTGACTGCGTTCTGATTGCTGCGAGGATGGTGGCATCGATTTTTGTGGGCTTTTGTCCAGTTCACGGCGCATTAGTCTTCTGGAGCAGCCCCTTTGTCTGGTTTTCGTCTCAAACTGGCGTCTGGGATTCGCCCCGAAAAATGGATTTGCTACCCCACCGTGGCCCGGGCCACGGGCGTGAGCTGGATGCTGGGCGTGGGCCGCCTGGGCAGCATCCTGGGCTCGTCGATTGGGGGCGTGCTGCTGAGCCAGGGCTGGGGCTTTGACGGGATCTTCATGGCGCTGGCGGCCCCGGCGGTGTTGGCTGCGCTGGCCATTTTGTTGAATCGGCGCAGCCTTTGAGCTTGGGGCGAGCCGCTCGCTATCCCGCGATCGCTACACGCTGCGTGTTCCGAGATCGAGCAGATCAATCGAGCGGAACACGCGCTGCAGCATGGCGTCAGACGAGGTCTGGCACAGTCGCACCTGGGCCATCAGGTGGTGCAGAAAGCGCTCGGCCGGGGCGCTCAGGGGGGCCTGGCGACGCCGCAGCACGCCGATCTCGCGCGGGGCGAAGCGGGTGTCCAGGTTCAGCGGCACCAGCAGGCCATGGGCACCTTCGCATTCGATCAAGGGCCAGGGCAGCAGGGTCAGCATGTCGGTGCTGGCCACCAGCTTGAGCATCAGGGCGGCCGATTGGGCCAGGTGGATGCGGCCGTGGGGCACAGGCAGGCCATGTTGTTCGAACAGGGTGTGGAACATCGCGGCCTCCTCTTGCGGGGCGTAGTTCAGCAGCCAGCGGGCCTCGCGCAGGGCCTGCATCGAGCGGGCCTGGGCCAGTGGGTGGCCGGCGCGGGCGCCCACGGTCACCTCGTAGCGGAACAAGGGGGTGACATGCAGATCGTGCGCGGCGCCGGGTTCGGGCAGGCGGCCCAGCAGCAGGTCGAGGGCGCCCTCACGCAGACGGGGCAGCGACACGGCCGAGAGGCCATCGAACAGCTCCAGCCGCACCTGGGGCTGGTCCTGGGTGAAGGCCTGCACCACGCCGGGCAGGATGCTCTGGGCAATCCAGGGCGTGACGCCCACGCTCAGGCGCTGCACGCTGCCGGCCTGGCGCAGGCTGGCCATCTCGGCCTCTGCATGCTCCAGTTGATCGGCGATCAGGCGGGCATGGCGCAGCAGGGCGGCGCCCGCCTCGGTCAGGGCCAGGCCCGAGCTCTGGCGCACGAACAAGGGCATCTGCTGGCCCTCTTCAAGCTCACGCAGGGCTTGGGTGAGGGTGGCCTGGGTCAGGCCCAGGGCGCGCGCTGCGGCGCGGATGCTGCCTTGGCTGGCAACGGCGATCAGGTAGCGGATTTGGTGCAGTTTCACGGCGAAGACCTCGACCCAGGGCAGCAGGGATTGTGCCTGGGCCAGCCGTTCGCCCGACAGATACTACCTTTCAAGGCAGGTCATCCCTGTCTTATGGCCGCGGGGGTGGGTTTCTAGACTGCGACCTTTCCCCTCCCGGCTCCGGCCTGAACAGAAGACCCCCATGAGCACTGTCCCCACTCTTGCAGCGTCGGCTGCAGCCGACCCTGTCGCCCCCGGCATCCGTGCCATCGAGTCCGAGATGGTGGCCCTGCGCCATCACCTGCATGCCCACCCCGAGCTGGCTTTTGAAGAACTGGCCACCAGCGATCTGGTGGCCGAGCGCCTGGCCGAGTGGGGCTATGAGGTGCACCGTGGCCTGGGCGGCACCGGGGTGGTGGGCACCCTGCGCCGAGGCGCTGGCGGGCGCCGCCTGGGCTTGCGGGCCGACATGGACGCGCTGCCGATCAACGAGAACACGGGGCTGTCCTATGCCAGCCGCCATGCCGGCAAGATGCACGCCTGCGGCCACGACGGCCACACGGCCACGCTGCTGGCGGCGGCGCGCCACCTGGCCGCAGAGGGCGTGTTCGACGGCACGCTGAACCTGATCTTCCAACCGGCCGAAGAGGGCCTGGGCGGTGGGCGCCGCATGATCGAAGACGGTCTGTTCGAGTTGTTTCCGTGTGATGCGATCTTTGCGCTGCACAACATGCCGGGCTTTCCGGTGGGCCAGTTCGGCTTCAAGTCGGGCTCGTTCATGGCCTCGTCCGACACCGTGCTGATCACCGTGAAGGGGCAGGGCGGCCATGGTTCGGCGCCCCATCAGTCGCGCGACCCGGTGGTGGCGGCGGCCACCCTGATCCTGGCCTTGCAGACCGTGGTGGCGCGCAATGTGGACCCGCGTGACATGGCGGTGGTGAGCGTGGGCGCCATCCACGCCGGCGATGCCCCGAATGTGATCCCCGAGTCGGTCGCGCTCAAGCTGTCGGTGCGGGCCTACCGGCCCGAGGTGCGGGCGCAACTGCGCGAGCGCATCACCGAGCTAGCCCAGGCCCAGGCGGCGGCCCTGGGCTGCGTGGCCGAGGTGGATTACCACTGGCGCTACCCGGCCCTGGTGAACGACCCGGCCAGCACCGAATTTGCCCGCCAGGTGGCGCTGGACTGGCTGGGCCCGCAGGGCGTGATGGAGAACGTGCAGGCGCTGACAGGCAGCGAAGACTTCTCGTTCATGCTGGAGCGTTGCCCGGGCAGCTACTTCATCGTGGGCAACGGGGTGGGCGAGCACCACGGCAGCGGGGGCTGCATGGTGCACAACCCGGGCTACGACTTCAATGATGCGATCTTGCCGCTGGCGGCCACCTACTGGGTGCGCCTGACCGAGCGTTTTTTGGCCACCGCAGCCTGAGTCTGCTCTGTACCAGAGGCACCACCATGACCATGAACTCGCCCATCTCCCTGAATCGCCGCGCGCTGGGCGGCTTGCTGGCCGGCAGCCTGCTGGCCCCCGCACGGTCGGCGCTGGCCCAGCCGGCCTACCCCGACAAACCCATCAAGATCGTGATCGGCTACCCGCCTGGGGGTTCGGTCGACTATGTCGGCCGTCTGGTGGGCGAGGCCCTGGGGCAACGCCTGAAAACCCCGGTGGTGATCGACAACCAGGGCGGCGCCGCAGGTGCTATCGCCGCCCAGCGCGTGGTCAGCAGCCCGGCCGACGGTTACACCCTGTTGGTGGGCTCCAGCAACGAGCTGGTGGCCACCCGCCTGGTCAACCCCGCCCAACGCTACGACGCTCAGAAGGACATGACCCCGCTGGGCCTGATCGCCACCGCGCCGGTGCTGCTGGTGGCCGGACCGCGTGCCGCCGTCAAGACCCTGCCCGAGCTGATCGAGTTGGCGCGGCGCAAGCCCGGCCAGCTCAGCTATGGCAGCTCGGGGGTGGGCTCGACGCTGCACTTTGCCGGCGAGTTGCTCAAGCAGCGTGCGGGCATTTTCATGACCCACATCCCTTACCGGGGCGTGGCCTCGCTGACCAGCGATCTGGCCGGCGGCAACCTGGACCTGGCCATGCTGTCGGTGCCGGCGGCGTTGCCGTTTCTGCAAAGTGGTCGCATCACGGCCCTGGCCTGTACCGGGGCGCAGCGCCTGTCGGCCCTGCCCAAGGTGCCCACAGTGGGTGAAGTGCCGGCCTTGAAGGGGTATGAGCTCAGCGGCTGGTTTGCGCTGATGGGACCGGCCCACCTGCCGCCCGCCATCGCCCAGCGCCTGAGCCAGGCCCTGCAAGAGGTGCTGCAAGACCCGGCGGTGCGCCGCAAGCTGGAGGACGGCGGCAATGTGCTGGCCACCGGTCGCGAAGACCTGGCCGCGATGATGACCCGCGAGACCCGGCTGTACGCGGGCCTGGTGGACTACGCCCACATGCGGGATTGAGGCGCCTCGGCCTGGCGCGGCCAACTTGGCTCAATCGGCGCTGATGTGGCGCTCGGCCGCGATCTTCTTGTAGACAGCGTTTTCGGTCGCGATCTCCTGGGCGAATTCATCCGGGCGGTTGCCCACCACCTGCGAGCCGGTGTCTTCGATCTGGCGGCGCACCTCGGGGGCCGCCAGGGCTTTTTGCACGGCGGCGTGCACCCGCTTGACGATCTCGGGCGGCAGGCCCTTGGGGCCCACCAGGCCATAGAAGGCGCTGCGGTTCACTTCGTCGAGCTTGAGCTCGGCAAACGTGGGCACCTGGGGCAACTGGGGCAGGCGCTTGGGCGCGGCCACGGCCAGGGCGGTCAGGCGGCCGCTCTTGATGAAGGGCAGGGCGGAGGGCAGGTTGTCGAACACGATGGGGATCTGCCCGGCAATCGCGTCGTTGAGCGCCGGGCCCGAACCCCGGTAGGGCACGTGGGTGAGCGTGAGGCCGCTCTTGCTGGCCATCAGCTCCATCAACAGGTGGCCGATCGAGCCGGTGCCGGCCGTCCCGTAGCTGTAGCGGTTGGGGTTCTTTTTGACCTCGTCGACAAAGCTGGCGAAGTTCTGGGCCTTGAAGCCAGGGCTGACCACCAGCACGTTGGGGGTGGCCGCGATGTTGGTGATGGGCGTGAAATCGGTCAGCGGGTTGTAGGGCAGGCGCGGGTTGATGGCCGGGTTGGTGGCGGTGGTGGACACGGTGGCCACGCCCAGGGTGTAGCCGTCGGGCAGGGCGCGGGCGGCCTCATGGGCGCCGATGGAGCCGCCGCCACCGCCCTTGTTGTCGATCACAAGGGGCTGGCCCAGGGCTTCGCCCGTGCGCTGCGAGATGGCGCGGGCCACCAGATCGGTGGTGCCGCCAGGGGCAAAGGGCACGATCAGGCGCACCGGCTTGCTGGGGTAGGGCTCGGCTGCGAAGGCGGGGGCGGCCAGCAACGCGGCGAGCAGTGTGGTGCTGGCGCGCCGTGTCATTGGGTTGGAATAGAGGTGAAAAAGGGTCATGACTCAGGTCTCCGTGCTTGTTGAAGGGGGGGGCGGCTCAGCGCTTGCGGATGAGGGTGTGCGGGCCCAGCTCGTCCAGCTGGTTCACGCCCAGCATGGCCAGGTTGCGGTCCACCTCGTCGCGCAGCAGGGAGATGGCGTGGCGCACCCCCGCCTCGCCCGCCACGGCCGCGGCGTAGTTGAAGGGCCGGCCCACCAGCACCATGCGGGCGCCCAGGGCCAGGGCCTTGAGCACGTCGGAGCCGCGACGAAAGCCACCATCGATCAGCACCGGGTAGTCAGGCCCCAGGGCCTGGACCACGGCCTCCAGCACCCGCATCGCTGAGGCCGCACCGTCGAGCTGGCGCCCGCCGTGGTTGGACAGGATCACGCCATCGGCGCCCGCATCGCGCGCGGCCTGCGCATCGGCCACGCTGAGCACGCCCTTGACCACCAGGCGGCCGGACCAGCGCTGGCGGATGTTTTGCAGGTGCTGCCAGCTGAGGTGGTCGCGGGCTGAAAAATCACGCAGCACCGTGGACGACACGATGGGCGCGCCCCGGGTGGCAAACGAATTCTCGAAATGCGGCATGCCATGGCGCAGCAGGGTGCGGGCGAAGGTGCCCAGCACCCAGCCCGGCCGCAGCGCGCCATCGAGCGCCAGGCGCAGGCTGGGGCGCAAGGGGGTGGAGAAGCCGGTGCGGATGTTGTTCTCGCGGTTGGCGGAGATGGGGATGTCGACCGTGATCACCAGGGTGTCGAAGCCGGCACGGCTCACCCGGTCGATCAGTGCATCGATGCGGGCCTGATCGCCCGGCAGGTAGGCCTGGAACCAGGTGCCCGGGCAGGCCTGGGCCACGGTCTCCATGGGGATCAGCGAGGTGCCGCTCATGATCGAGGCAATGCCCTCGGCCTGGGCCGCCCGGGCCAGCACCACATCGCCGCGGTAGGTGGACAGGGCATTGATGCCCATGGGGGCGATCGCAAACGGCGAGCGGTAGCGCTTGCCCCACAGTTCCACGGCCTGGCTGCGCTGCGACACGTCGCGCAGCACCCGGGTGACAAAGGCGTACTCGTCGAATACCGCGCGGTTGTCGTGCAGGGAGGCGTTGTCTTCGGCCGCGCCGGCGATGTAGCCAAAGATGGGGCGGGGCAGGCGACGGCGTGCCGCGGCCTCGAAATCCTGCAAGGACAGCATGCGGCGCAGAACCCTTGGCGGTGCGCCGGATTGAGCCGCGGGCGCTGCGCTGGCTGGGGAGGCTGGACTGAGGTGGGTCGGCGTGGCGTTCATGGGGGCCCTCTGGGCAAAGGAATGAAGCGCACTGTAGGAGCCCGTCTTGGCGAAAGAAAGCGATATATTCAGAAGAAGTTTGTTCACCAAATAGAAAATAGATGGCCACACCTTCCGTCAAACAACTGGAGGCCTTCTGGTGGGCCGCCACCTGCAGCAACTTCAGCACGGCCGCTGAGCGCCTGCATTTGTCGGTGTCCTCGCTGTCCAAGCGCATCACTGAGCTGGAGGGGGTGTTGGGCCAGGCGCTGTTTGATCGCAGCGGTCACAAGGCCGTGCTGACCGAGGCGGGGCGGCGCCTGCTGCCGGCGGCTTTGGGGGTGCTCAATGCGGTGGCCGAATTGGGGCGCAGCCTGGCCGAGGCCGGGTCGCTCTCAGGCCATTGCCGCTTTGGTGTGGGCGATCTGTCGGCCCTGACCTGGCTGCCCGCGTTGGTGGCGGCCACCCGGCGGCATCACCCCGGCCTCACGCTGGAAGCCTGTGTGGATGTGGGCGGCGTGCTGGAGCACCGCCTGGCTGAGGGCGAGTTGGACTTTGCGGTGATCGCGGGGCGTTCGTCACGCAGTGCCCTGGTGTCCCAATCGGTGGGGGCGGCGCATTTTGCCTGGGCGGTGGCCCCTCACCTGGCCGGCGTGCAAGCGTCGTCGGTGGCGGGTTTGTTGCAGCGCCACCCCTTGATCACCTTGCCCCCCCAGGCCGGCACCACGCGGCTGCTGGACGACTGGCTGCTGGCCCAGGGCCTGGGTGACCGGCAGGAGCGCATCCTGTGCAACAGCTGGGCTGCTGTGGCCGGCATGCTGCGTGAGGGGGTGGGGGTGGGCTTTCTGCCTGAGGGCTGGATTGAGGGCCTGGGCCTTCGGCGCCTGCAGGCTGAGCCCGAGTTGGCGGCCTTGCAATATGCGTTTCAGTGGCGGCGGGGTGATGCGCGCAGCCTGGTGCCCACCATGCAGGGCTTGGTCAGCGCGGTGATTGATTTCTCTTTGCTGCCCTGCATCGCGGGTCAGGCCCGCCCGCCAGCGTGATGCGGCGCGCTCAGCGCAGCGCCAGGTTCAGTTGGTCGACCAGTTCGGCCCAATCTGCATCCTGCAAGCGTTGCTCGCGCAGGAAGGCGGCCTGGGACGCGGTCCAGAACGGCGCATCGGCCAAGTCCAGGTCGTCGGCCAGCGGGGCATGGTGGCCGATGAAGGTCGCGATGGCGTGCGGGTCGGACGGCAAGCCCAGTTGCGCGAACAGATCGGTGAAGCGGTGAAACAGCTCGTTGTGGAAGGGGGTGTTCATGGTGCGGATCCTGGCGTGCCTTCGGCGGCCATGGCCCGGTTGTCGGGCAGGCCAGTGTTGTTGGGTGTGGGGGCGCCTGCGGTGCTGCGGCGGGGGGCATTGTCTTGGCGGCGGATCATCTCACGGATGAAAGCGTTGAAATTGTCGGCCGTTTGGCGTTTCAGGGCCGAGTTGCCCAAAAACGAGGGCAGGGGACGGGCAGGCTCGAAAGCCACGTGGTAGTGCAGTTGCACGCCGCCTTCACGCGGGCGCAGTTCTGTGCTGCTGTCCAGGCGCTTCGCGTCGCCTGACACACCATGGGTGGTGATCAGGCGCTGGGGTGAGAGGCTGACATCGCGCACGTTCTCGTAGTCGAAGTGCAGCAGACCGGCGCGCGTGCTGCCGCGCTGGTGCACCCGCAATGTGTTGCCCTGCCGGGTGTAGACCTCACTGAGCTCAAGTCCGGGCAGGAACTGGCTCATGTGCTCGTAGTCGGTCAGCACGGCCCAGGCCTGGGCGGGTGTGACGGGGGCCAGGGTGTCCAGGCTGATCTCGATCAGTTCGCTGCCGAAGACCACGGCGACATCGTCGGGCTTGATGTCGCGGAATTCGGCCTGGGCCCAGGCGCTCGCGCCGGTCAGCGAGCCGATGACGAGGCAGGCCACGGCCAGGCAGCCAGATGCAGCTTGGCGCAAGGGCAGGCGTGGGGTGGGAGGGTGGGGCATGGCGGCTGGAGCGGGTCGAGGCAAGAGAGTCAGGGACTGCGTCGGTGACCCCAGAGACGGTAGTCAGCGGCAAAATTGTAGGCCGAATCGCATTGGCGCGTGCTTGGAAGGGTTGGCCTCCGAACGCTGGAATTTGCGCCAGCGCAGGCCGCTCAGCCCCGCCAGGCGACCGGCTCGGTGTATAACCGACCCCCTTCAGGGCCTGTGTGCTGTCCGTACAAAACACAGGCTTGACCCCAATGGGCACCGGGTGTGCCCGCCAACACAAGGAATTTCAGACATGGGCGCGCAGTGGAAAGCAAAAGGCAAGGCACAGGTTGCGGATGCCAAAGGCAAGCTGTTCGGCAAGCTGGCCAAGGAAATCATGGTGGCCGCACGCGGCGGCGCCGACCCGGCCGCCAATTCGCGTCTGCGCCTGGTGGTGGAACAGGCGCGCAAGGTGTCCATGCCCAAGGACACGCTGGAGCGGGCCATCAAGAAGGGCGCCGGGCTGACGGGTGAGAACGTCAGCTTCGAGCATGTGATGTACGAGGGCTACGGCCCGCAGCGCGTGCCGGTGATGGTCGAGTGCCTGACCGACAACGTGAACCGCACCGCCCCTGAGATGCGGGTGCTGTTCCGCAAGGGCCAGCTGGGCACCTCGGGCTCGGTGTCGTGGGATTTCAACCACCTGGGCCTGATCGAGGCCGAACCCGCCGCTGCCGGCGCCGACGCTGAACTGGCTGCCATCGAAGCCGGCGCCCAGGATTTCGAGCCGGCCGATGAAGACGGCGTGACCGTGTTCCTGACCGACCCCACCGATCTGGACCTGGTGAGCCGTGCGCTGCCGGCTCATGGCTTCACCGTGCTGAGCGCCAAGCTGGGCTACAAGCCCAAGAACCCGGTGAAGGCCTCGGACCTGAGCGCCGAACAACTGGAAGAAGTTGAATCCTTCCTGTCGGCCATCGACGCCAACGACGACGTGCAGCACGTCTACGTGGGCCTGGTCGACTGATCGCCTTCGTTGGCTTTGGCTACGGCGCTGGCTGAGGCCTGAAGTCCCTGGCGCATCGGCGCCGGGTTGCGGCCCTCATCCCGGCGTGCCAGGCGTGCCGGTCGTCAGCGCATACCAGTGAACCCCATCCCTCAAGGTGCGGGTGGCTTCGCCGCGGGCAATCAGGTAGTTCAGGCAGGCCAGGGTCTCACCCGTGGCCATGCCGAGCAGCCCGGTGTCGCTCTCGGCGATGGGGCGTGAGAACAGGGCACCGAACACATCCACCACGCGGCGCGGCTCGCTGCCCAGCGTCTCGCGCAGGCGGTTGAAGGCCTTGTGCTGACCCTCCGCCAAGCGGTCCAGCCGCAGGTGCAGGCCGCGGAAGGGCTCGTTGTGCGAGGGCAGCACCAGCACGTCGTCCGGCACCTCGCGGCGCAGCTTCTCGATCGAGGCCATCCATTCGCTCATGGGGTCGGCGTCGGGTTCGGTGGGGTGCACCGACACATTGGACGAAATGCGTGGCAGCACCTGGTCACCAGAGATCAGCACCTTCAGGTCGGCGCAATACAGGCAGGCATGCTCGGGCGAGTGGCCGGTGCCGACGATGACGCGCCAGTCGTGCCGGCCGATGCGGATGATGTCGCCGTCGCGCAGGCGCTTGAAACTCTCCGGCAAGGCATGAATGTGCTTGCCGAAATTGCCAAAGCGCAGGCGGTAGCGTTCGATGGCGGCCTCGCCCCAACCGGCCTGGCGGAAGAACTCGATGGCTTCGGGCGGGGCCTCGCGCCCGGTGTCGGACACCATCACCCGACAGCTCATGTATTCGAGCCGGGTCATCCAGAGCCGGGCGTTGAACTTGCGGGTCAGCCAGCCCGCCATGCCCACGTGGTCGGGGTGCATGTGGGTGACAAAGATGCGGGTGATGCCGCGCTGGTCGGGCGCATGGGCAAAGAGCTCACGCCAGACCTGGGCGTTTTCGTCCGTGCGGGTACCCGTGTCGACGATGGCCCAGCCAGCTTCGTCGTCGAGCGCCCAGAGGTTGATGTGGTCCAGCGCATAGGGCAGGGGCATGCGGATCCAGTGCACGCCGGGGGCGACCTCCAGGGTCGTGCCGCGCGGGGGCACGGTCTCGAAGGGGTAATCGAGGGGGTCTTTGGACTTGGGTGGGTGTTGTTCTTGCAATCGGGCCTCGCATCTGTCAAGCGGTTGGGATAGGCGCCAGATGGCCGTTCCTTCCTGCCTAGTATGTCGTGGCTGAGACCTGCTTGCTGAATTGCGGGTGGCTGTCCCTGTCGCGGCCGTGCCAATCCGGTTGGCCTTGCCCCGGTTCAGAGGCGCGCCGACTGAAGCAATTCCCGTGTGCCTCTGCAGCTCGGGAACGCCGTACAGCCCCAGAAAGACGGGCCGCCTTGTGCATCCGTCCGGGCTGCCTGTCGTTGCATGGCCTTGCCGCAGCGAGGGCAAGCCGGGATCACCGCCTCCCTGGCTTGTGCCAGGGCAAGCAGAGCGGCGGCGTCGAGCGGGGGTTGAACCTCGCCGTGGCGGGCGGCCAGCAGTCCGGCTTTGGTGGGCGTGCCGGGTGTGGCGCTCGCCGGGGCTGTGTTGGCTGCCGAGGCTGTCTGTCGGGCTTGCACTTTGGCGATCCATTCGCGCAGTGCTGCGCCATCGAGCAGCTTGACCGCTTGACCGGCTGCGAAGTGACGCGCTGCGCGGGTGAAGGTACCCGAGGTGACCAAAAACGCGGAACTGGCACCCACCGCATGCATGAGGCCGGTCAACTCGCGGACCACTTCGACGCCCACGCGGTATGAGGTCCATGGTTTGCACTGCACCAATGTCTTGCAATCGTTTTGCCACAGGACCAGATTCACGCCTTGGTCGGTGCTGTCAGAGCCCAGGTCATCGACTTCGTAGCCCTGGATTCGGAACATCTCGGCGACCAGTAGTTCGAAGTCGCGCTGGCTCAGTTTGTCGAGCATATCTGCTGACGGGTTCACGGCGGCCTGCTGTATCAGGCGCTTTCGCTGGTGCCTGCGCCATACCGATGCCGCGGCCATCATCAAGAACAGGGCGGGCACCACGAAGCGACCATAAAGCACCAGATCAGACAGCCACCCTTGCGGGGCCGGCTCATGGGGGAGGGGTTGCGTGCCCTGGCTCAGCATCTGAAGCAGGGCGAAAACGAGCACGGCCACGATGCTGTCCAGCCACCACGGCAGCGTGGCGCTCCAATCCAGCAAGCGGTCTCTGAAGACGAACTCTCGCGTGCGCATCATGTGAAGAACACTCCCATTTCTTGGTTGGGCCGCCTTCGCGTGTAGCCCACCAGGCAGATTTTTAATAATGCTACAAGCATACCAAGATGTTTCCAGTACGCCAGATTCACAGGTCGGTCTGGGGGCTAAATCGGGCGCTGGTGTGTCCAAATTGGCGGATTGGCTGTCGATCTCGGTGGGGCTGGAGGGGTGGCAGGCCACAATGAAGCCCGTCCATCGGTGAGTCCTGGGTAGGACTGAGCCCGGATCAAGCCTTTTGCCGTGTCTTGTGCAGAGGGTTGCGACTTGTTCAACAAGGAGAAGTGATGACTTTTTTATCCCCCGGGGCGAAGGCGCTCTGTCTGTTGTTGGGCGTTGGCTTGTTGAGTGCCTGCGGCAACAAATTGAGTCTCGAGAACTACAACCGCATCAAGGTGGGCCAGAGTTATGAGGAGGTCCGCCAGATTGTGGGCGACCCAGCCCACTGCGATGAGACGCTGGGTGTGCGCACCTGCCAATGGGGCGACTCCAGTCGGGGCATCCGTGTGAACTTTGCGGTGGACAAGGTGGTGTTGATGTCGGCCGAGAACCTGAAATAACGCGTTCAACAACGCCCTTCGAAGGGGCCCTGCTTGGCCGCAGATGGGCCAACCAGGGGATCACCTCCCTGGCCGGCATGCCATAGCGCATGCCTTTCATGGGTGCCCCTGGCAGTGCAGGCATCGCCTGGGACAGCCCATGACGACATGAAACGCCTGCATTGAATCAGGTGATTTAAATGTAATGTGCATGGTTTTGTCGACCCGACTTCCAGCCCTTGCGACCAGTGCTCGTGCCTGCCTTTGCGAATGCACAGCCCGGTTCGCTCACGAATGAGACCCAGTGGTTATTCGTCTGTCATTTCCTGGCATGGGGTGCTAATCTGTCCTGACACGCCAGATCAAGCGAGAATCGACAAATGGTCAAACCAAGAGAGTCAGATTCGGGAACCGCCCTCCAGCTGAAAATAGAACCCCGTTTTTGGTATGGCTCCTTCTGGCTGCAGTTGTCTCTGATCTTTGGTGCGCTTTACCTGGTGGTGCTGGGGCTGGGCGGTTTGTACATGGCGAAGTTCCTCACGGAACGCATCACCCAAACGCAGGGCGAAGCATTGCACCAACAAACCCAGGCCATCGCCAACGCCTTGGGGGAAAGCCTGCATGAGCGTGACCGTGAAATCGCCATGTTGGCACGCCTGCCGGGGCTTCAGTCGGGCCCCTTGGGCGCCGACTGGGTCGAGCCCTATCTGAACGAAATACAGCGAACCTTCCCGAATTACTCATGGATTGGCGTGGCCGATGTCCAAGGGCGGGTGCAGGCGGCCACGTCCGGCCTGTTGACCGGGGCCAGTGTGCGCCAACGTCCCTGGTTCAGTGGTGGGCAGCAGGGGCCCTACCTGGGAGACGCTCATCAAGCGGTCATGCTGGAGCGCCTGTTGCCGCCCCAGGACAATGCAGAGCCCTTGCGCTTTCTCGATTTCGCCTCCCCCTTGCGGGGCTCCGATGGCCGAGTGCGGGGTGTGATCGCAGCGCATGTCACCCTGAGCTGGATCAATGAGGTGATCCGGTCTTCGCTCGGGGGAACTGAGCAATTCCGCGGGAGCGAAGTGTTCATTCTCGACGGGCGCGGTGAGATCCTGCACCCTTACAGCGCCGTTGGTGCGGCCCTGGCACCCTTCGCTTTGATTGTGGATGAGCACCCTTATGCGGTGACCCAGTGGGGTGCCTCAGACCAGCAGTACCTGACCAGCGCGCTGCGCGTGCGCAGCCGCACCGAAACCGATCTGGGCTGGCGGGTGGTCTTGCGGCAGCCGCTGTCCATGGCGTTGGCACCGGTGGCAGAGGCACGTCAACGTCTGCTCCTCGGTGGGAGCGCACTGTTGCTGATGGTGATGGCGCTGGTGTATGCGCTGGCGCGTCGTTTCAGCCGTCCGCTGGAGGTGCTGGCCGAGGCAGCCCAACGCATCGAAGCCGGTGACGAAGATGTCCGGTGGGACATGCATGGCGCAAGCGCCGAGTTGCAGCGCTTGAGTCAATCATTGCGCGGCATGACCAGCCGGCTGATCGAGCGGGGCCGGGAACTGCAACAGGCCAATGCCAACCTTGAGCACAGGATTGCCGAACGCACCCAGCAGCTGTACCTGAGCGAACAGCACTACCGATCCATTCTGGAGGACCAGACGGAAATCATCTGTCGCCACACCCACGACCACCGCCTCACCTACGTGAATCAGGCCTACTGCCGACTTTTTGGTGTGGAGTCCGAGGCGGTGCTGAACACCAGGTGGTCTCCCGTGGTGTTGCCCGAAGATTTGCCACAAGTGCATGCCGCGCTGTCCAGGCTGAGTCCGGATTGCCCCATCGTGACCATTGAGAACCGCATCGTGGACGCCCATGGCGCCGTGCGCTGGGGCCAGTTCAACAACCGCGCGACCTTTGATGAACAAGGCCAGTTGATCGAGATTCTGACCGTGGGCCGTGACATCACGCCCCAGAAGCTGCTTGAGCAGGAGTTGAGCACGACGGCCGAGCGACTGCAGGACCTGTATGACAACGCACCTTGCGGCTATTGCTCGCTCGACGAGAAGGGCCGTTTCATCTCGCTCAACAAGGTGGCCCTGTCCTGGCTGGACTGTTCTGCCGAGCAGGTGTTGCACCGCATGGGGCCCATGGACTTTTTTCCTGAAGAGGGCAAAAGCAAGTTCAGCCACCACTACGAGCGCTTCAAGATCGAGGACCACAGCCGGGCCATCGAGTGCGACCTGATCAGCGCCCGGGGCGTGAAAAGGCGAGTCAGTGTTCTGTCCACGGCCCTGCGCGATGAGCAGGGCCACTTCCTGATGAGCCGCTCGGTGATGCACGACATCACCGAACTTTATGGGGTGCGCACCCAGATGCGCGCCCTGGTGCATGAACAAAAAGCCATGCTGGACAACGATCTGGTGGGCATTGCCAAGTTCAAGGACCGCCGCCTCATCTGGAAGAACAAAGCCCTGGAACGCATATTTGGTTACGGACCCGATGAATTGCTGGATCAGCCGGCCCGATGTCTCTACCTGGATGATGCCTCGTACGATGAGGTGGGTCGTGAGGCCTATCCGTTGATACGCAGCGGTGTGCATTTCAGAAAACAGATCCAGATGGCCCGCAAAAATGGTGACCCGATCTGGATCGACATGAACAGCCTGCAGTTCTCGGAGGCGCAAGGGGTTTCTCTGTGGCTGATGCAAGACATCTCGGAGATGAAGCAGTACCAGCAGCAGGTCGAGCACATCGCTTTTCACGACCCGCTCACGGGGCTGCCCAATCGCCTGCTGCTGTCCGATCGCATGCGGCAGGCCTTTGCACTGGACGACCGCATGGGCGGCATGGGGGTGGTCTGCTATCTGGATCTGGACGGCTTCAAGCCGATCAACGACACCCACGGGCATGGGGCAGGGGACTTTCTGCTCAAGGAGGTGGCGCGGCGGCTGCAGGCCTCTGTTCGAGCCAATGACACTGTGGCCCGACTGGGGGGTGACGAGTTCGTGATGCTGATCACGCCCATCATGAACCTGGCCGAATGCGAACCCATTCTGCGACGGGCGTTGGCCAGCGTGCGCGAGCCCATCCGGCTGCCCTCCGGCGACATGGTGCAGGTCAGCACCAGCATGGGGGTGGTGCTGTACCCCAAGCACGGCAGGCAGCCC
The DNA here is from genome assembly GCF_000518645.1 of Curvibacter gracilis ATCC BAA-807. Classification (GTDB taxonomy): domain Bacteria; phylum Pseudomonadota; class Gammaproteobacteria; order Burkholderiales; family Burkholderiaceae_C; genus Curvibacter; species Curvibacter gracilis. The sequence continues at coordinate 221,867 of NZ_JADZ01000010.1, forward strand.
TCACAGCTCCTGGCCCTGGCCGATGCCGCCATGTACGAGGCCAAGAACTCAGGCGGCCAAGGCCTCTATATCAGCCCATGAATCGGGGCCAGGTGCCCCCACCAGGTCGTTTCACAGCAGGTGACAGCAAGCTGCCATGCAGGCGCGCAACAGCGCAGCAGGTCTTTCAGGAAAAGACTGCCAGATAAAGCGCAATGCAGTTACATTGAGCGCAGATACAACTCGATTTGTACAGGGGGCTTGCATGCGCTGGAACGATTGGAAACTGGGTGTTCGTCTGGCTTTTGCCTTCGGGCTGCTGCTGTTGATGTCCTTGCTGATCACGGGGCTGGGCATGACCCGGATCCAGGCGCTGCGACAAGCCAACGAACAGCTGTCTACCGTCGAGATGGAGCGCCAGGCGTTGGTGCAGGATTGGTTCAACGACCTGCAGATGAACTGGCTGCGCACGGAGGCCAGCTTCAAGGCGGACAACGCCGCCTACCTCGACAAGATCCGGCGCGACATGGCCGCCGTGGTCAATGCGCAAAGCCAGCGCATCGATCGCACCCGGGCCTTGATGTTGCTCGGCCCGGAACAACAGTCATTCGCCCAGGCCCTGGAGGCGCGAGAGGCCTACCGCGGCACCCGGGCCGATCTGCAAAAGCAGCAGGACGCCGGTCAGAACGTGGCCGAGCAGGTCGACCAGCGCCTGTACCCCCTTTTCAAGACCTATGAAGAACGCCTCACCCAGCTCAAGCAGGCGGTGACCCAACGAGTCAATGAGGAGACCCGGGACAATCTGGCACTGGCCGAACGCAGCCTTTACTGGTTGGCGGGTGCCGCCTTGGCCGCCGTGCTGGTGGGCTTGTGGCTGGCCTGGCGCATCACGCGCTCCGTCACCGGGCCTGTTGGGCAGGCGGTGCAGGTGGCGCAGGCCATCGCCCAGGGCGATCTGGCCCAGACCATTGAAAGCAGCAGCAAGGACGAATCCGGCACCTTGCTGCGCTCGCTGGCCGACATGCAGGCCCACCTGGCTGGCATCGTGCGCGAGGTGCGCCACAACGCGGATGGCGTGGCCAACACCAGTGCTGAAATCGCCCAGGGCAACAATGACCTGTCCGCACGAACTGAACAGCAGGCCTCGGCGCTGCAACAGACCGCGGCATCGATGGAGCAACTGGGGTCCACCGTGAAGCAGAACGCCGAAACGGCCCGCAACGCCAACGAACGCGCGCATGCCGCGTCTCTGGTGGCTGAACGTGGGGGTACCGTGGTCCACGAAGTGGTGCAGACCATGAAGGGCATCAACGAAAGCTCGCAAAAGATCGGCGACATCATCGGTGTCATCGACAGCATTGCCTTCCAGACCAACATCCTCGCGCTCAACGCTGCGGTCGAGGCGGCCCGTGCCGGAGAGCAGGGCAGGGGCTTTGCCGTGGTGGCTGGCGAAGTACGCAGCCTGGCCAGCCGCAGCGCGGAGGCTGCGCGCGAAATCAAGAGCCTGATCGGTGCCAGTGTGGAGCGCGTGGAGCAGGGCAGCGCTCTGGTGGACCGGGCCGGCCACACCATGGACGAGGTGGTGGCGGCGATTCAGGACCTGACCCGGCTGATGGGTGAGATCAGCTCTGCCAGCGCCGAGCAGAGTGCCGGCCTGGGGCAGGTGAGTGAGGCCGTCTCGCAGATGGACCACGCCACCCAGCAGAATGCGGCCCTGGTCGAAGAGTCGGCCGCAGCCGCCATCAGCCTGCGCAACCAGGCGGAACGCCTGGTGCAATCCGTGGCGGTCTTCAGGCTTGCGCAGGGGCCCACTGGCGCCACCCAACCGGCTGTCGAAGTCACCACCCCTCGGGCCACCCGTTCGCCCGTGCCGCCCAGCAAACCTTACCTGGGGCCGGAACGCCGGTCCGCCACTCGTCCAGGCCCGGGGGCCACCGCACCCAATGCGACGGGAGAACCCGGCTGGGCCTCGCTCTGAGTCCTGGTTCTGAGTCCTGGTTTTGCGTGATGGGCCATCGAGGGCCGTGTAAAGTACGAACACGCCGAGCCTCAGGAAGCGCCCGTGCCCCTGGCTCGACAGCCGGGGCGCCGGCGCGATCTGTTCCCCTGGGCCTGTGCGACTCCGATTCCTTCATTTCATAGCACCCCCATGGCGTCCCTGCATTTCGAACAGGAAGAGCAAGTCTTCGCGGCCTTCTATGCAAGCCAGGCACCTCTGCTCCGCGACGTGTGCCTGGGCCTTCAAAAGCACATTGCCGAGTTGCTGGGCCAAGCCCATGGCATTGCCGGGGTGAAGGTCGAAGGTCGGGTGAAGGACCAGGATGAGTGCCTGCGCAAGTTCGCCAACAAATACCGCTATGCGCTGGAGGAGGCCAACCAGCCCTACGCCATACGCGATCACCTGACCGATTTGATCGGCATCCGGGTGGTCTGCCTTTATGATGACGAGATCTGGAAAGTGGCCGAACTCATCAGGCCCCGTTTCGATGTCATCGAGATCACCGACAAGATTGCCAAGGTCGAGGGAACCGACGATTCCTTTGGCTACAAAGGCCTGCACCTGGATTTGGCCTATCGGGCCGAGGATGCCGGGCTGGAGCCTGGGCAGGTGCTGCCCGTCGGGCAGTTCGAACTGCAGGTGCGCACCATCATCCAGGATTCCTGGAGCGTGCTGGACCACCAGATCAAGTACAAGAAGTCGATTCCCAGCCCGCTCAAACGCCGCATCAACGTGTTGGCGGCCCTGTTCGAGCTGGCAGACCGGGAATTTCGCCAGATCCGCGACGAAACCGAGGCCGGCTTGCAATCAGCCCTGGATGAGACGGCCTTGCAGGACGCGTCACCCGACAATCGGCTCGCCCCGCGGGATGGCCATGCCCTCAGCGAGCTCAATGCCTTCACCTTCCTGAAGATCGTGAACCATTTCTTCAAGGATTTTGCGTTTGAGCCTGCCAAAGTGGACGGATTTGTTGAAAGCATCAAATCCTGGTCGCCCGACATCAGCCGTGGCGATTTCAACTCCATCGTGCGCCACCAGATCGGTACGGTGAAGCGCTACAAACAGTATTTCGAGGAGCGCAACGAGGGGCTCAAATTCAACCCCTACACCGTCATCCGCCACTGCCTGTACCTGGGTGACAAAGACACCTTCCAGCCAGCCCTCAGGCGCAATGCCAAGGAGGCCTTTGACACCTGGCTGGCGCAGAACCCACCACCCGGCAGGCCCGGACAGGACGGCTGAGCCCTGGCGTGCCGCTCAAGTGGCATCCGAGGCTTGAAGCCTCAATGCAGCTCAGCCTTGATTCCATCTGCCAGGCCCATTGCCTGGCCCCGGCCCTCACCCAACAGGGCCTCTAGGGCCGCCAAAGGCAGTGGCTTGCTGAAGTAGTAGCCCTGGAAATAGCGGCAACCGCTGCGTTCCAGAAAATCGCGCTGCTCCGCCGTTTCAACGCCTTCGGCAATCACTTGCAGTTCAAGGCTGTCGGCCAGACTCACGATCGTTCGGGCCAAAGTGGCGGCGTTGGCATCCACCAGCACGTCGCGCACAAAGGACTGGTCGATCTTCAATTGGTCCAGCGGCAATTGCTTGAGGTAGGCGAGTGACGAGTAGCCCGTGCCGAAATCGTCCAGCGAGAAGCGCACCCCGAGCGCCTGCAACTGGCCCATCTTGCGCACCACGTCCTGCAGGTCATGCACCAACAGGCTCTCGGTCAGTTCGAGTTTCAGCCGTCTGGGATCGGCGCCTGTGCGCTCCAGGCTGCCCTGTACCCGTTGCACGAAGTCGCGCTGATGGAACTGCTGCGCACTGACGTTGACGGCAATGCTCAAATCACGGCGCGCGGGCAGGCCGGACCAGTCGGCCAGTTGCTGGCAGGCCGTCTCGAGCACCCATTCGCCCAGTTCGAGAATCAAGCGGGTTTCCTCGGCCAGACCGATGAAGGCGCCCGGGTAGACCAGTCCTCGGCTGGGGTGTTGCCAGCGCACCAGGGCCTCCACCCCGAAGATCCGCCCCTGTGCATCCACCTGGGGTTGGTAATGCAGCAGCATCTGCTGCTCGCGCAAGCTCTGGCGCAGTTCGGCCTCCAGGCGCGCCCGCTCACTGACCTGGGCCTGCATCTGCGGATCGAAGAAGCGCAAGGTATTGCGCCCGGCGGCCTTGGCCTCGTACATCGCCAGATCACCCCGCTTCAACAACTCGTCGCTGGAGAACTGGTGCCCGCTGAACAAGGTGGCGCCAATGCTGGGGCTGCTGTGGTGGCTGTGGCCGCCCAGCATGTAAGTGCGCCCGAGCTCGCGGCGAATCTCCTCGCCCACCTGCTCTGCCTGACTGGCCGCCTCCAGCGGGCTGGTGGACAGGTCTTCCAGAATCACCACAAACTCATCACCGCCTATGCGTGACACCGTGTCGCCCTCGCGCACGCTGTGCATCAGACGTTGCGCCACCTGCTGCAACAGCAAGTCGCCCACGTCGTGCCCCCGGGTGTCATTGAGGGTCTTGAAGTTGTCCAGATCGATGAACAGCAGCGCACAGGTCTGACTGCTTCTGGAGCTGGCCGCCATGGCATGGTGCAGCCGGTCCAGCAGCAGGCGGCGGTTGGGCAACTGGGTCAGCGGGTCGTAAAACGCAAGGGTCTTGATTTCCTCCTCGGCCTGCTTGCGCACGGTGATGTCGGTGAGCGTGCCCACATAGTTCATCACCTGGTCGTCCCGCCCTTTGACGGCGGTGATGGTCAGCCATTCCGGATAGATGCTGTTGTTCTTGCGGCGATTCCAGATCTCGCCCTCCCAGTAGCCATGCTTTTTGAGCTTGCGCCACAGATCGACATAGAAGCCCGCATCATGCCGGCCCGACTTGAGCATGTGGCTGGTGTGCCCCACCACTTCATCGGCGCTGTAGCCGGTGATGGCACAAAAAGCCTTGTTGACGCGCAAGATGGTGCCCTGCGCATCCGTCACCAGCATGCCCTCCTGGGATTCGAACACGGTGGCATCGATGCGCAACTGCTGTTCCAGCCGCTTCAACTCGGTGATGTCGCGGATCAAGAGGCTGGTCATCTCGCTGCCGTCCTTGCTGCGGAAGACCGACGAAGACAACTCGGCAGGAAACCGACGGTCGTCCCGGGCGATCATGGTCAACTCACCGCGGAACCAGCCCTCTCTGGCGCGTTGCGCCAAGGCCGCGGGCAGACGTGGATCGGTGGCGTCCACCAAGCCGTCGCGGCCCAAGTGCCTGAAATCATCCTCTTCGTAGCCGAACATGCGCTGCGCCTCGAGGTTGGCTGCGACAACCTCACCATTGGGGCGGGTCAGCAAGGCAGCGTCGAGGTTGTGGTTGAAAATCAGACGGAACAGGGCTTCGCTTTCGACCAGGGCCGATTCGACCTGTTTGCGCTCAGTGATGTCGGTGATGAAGCCGTGCCAGGTGAGCGTGCCATCTTCGGCGCGCTCGGGTTTGGCATTGCCCAGCAGCCAGCGCTCCGTGCCATCCTCATGGCGCACACGGTACTCGTGCTGCCACAGCGTGAGCTCCTCACCCGAGCGCGAGAACGAGCTGCGGATGCCTTCCACATCGTCCGGGTGGAACACCGCGAAGACCGCACTGGCATCCCGACGAACCGCCTTGGCTTCCACCCGATAGATGTCCCGGATGGCATCGCTGGCATAAGGGAAGCAGAACGTGCCATCGGGCTTCTGCTGGAACTCAAACACCATGCCCGGCAGACGGCTCGCGATTTTCAACAGCCGGTTCAGGCTGGCTTCGTGGGCCTGTTCGAGCGCCTTGCCACGCTCGATCATGCGGAGCAGAAAAAACGCAAACAGCACCGACAGGCCCAAAAAACCCAGGCTCACGGCAACGGCTTTGTGCCATTCCTGATCCCAGGCCTCCAGGTAATCCTGCGTGGCCAGCCCCGCGATGACGAACATGGGCGCCCGGGTCAATCGATGGAAAGTGATGGTGCGTTGTATGCCATCGGCTCCCCCGGCGTTGTGAATGGTGCCGGCCTGGGCGCCTGAAGCTGCACGGGTACGAAACTCGGGTGAAACCTGCTGATTGCCGATCTGCCCAGCAGGGTCATCGGCAATCGAGGGCGCTCTGGCAATCAGCCCCAGATCCTGGTCACGCAGGATCACACTGCCGTGCGGCCCCATCTGGAACCCGGACAAAAGGTGCCGGAAATGCTCCACGCTGATGATGCCGTAGACCAGACCGGCAAAGCGGCCTGCCGGGTCCTTGAGGGCCCGTGCAAACACGATCATGGGGATCTTGATGATCTTGCCGGCCAAAGGTTTGGACACGTACAGCCCAAGGTCGGGTTGTGCGCTCAAGGCCTTGAAGTAGTCACGGTCTGCTGCGCTGACCTTTTCGTGCTTGTTGACCTGGTTGCCCACCACCACAAAGCCGTCGCGGTCGGTGATGCGAAAGTACTCCACCTCAGGCATGCGCTGTTCGTAGCGGGTCATGCTGGAGCGAAGCGAGTCTTCGTCCAGCGCGCCGTGACGCAGCTGGGCCTGTGCATCGTCAACAAATCCTTTCAGCACAAGATCGATCTTGTCGATGCTGGCAGACACGTTCTGGTCAATCGCATTGGCCACATTCTGTGTCTGGATCTCCACCCGGATCCGCGTCTGCTCCCAGGTCTGGCGCAGCGACTGGACTGTCATGAACACCACCAACCCATTGCTGAGCGCAAGCCCTGTGATCAACAGGAGTCTGAGTCGTTTGAAAGGTGTCATTTTTGACATTAAAGGGACTTGCCAAACTTCCGAATTGGCAAAACCTGAATATAGCCTTCTGGATCCACCGCAAGCTTCACTCGCACTGCCGATTGGGGAAATCCTCAAGTAACTCAGCACAGTTCTGATACCTTTAACTTGACAGGGAAGCGCTGCATTGGGGGTCAAATGTGTTTTGGGTCGTTTTTCCTAATTGATGCACATTACATTTCAAGGGTCTTTGATGAAAATGCTTCTTGATGGCATACGGCCGTCCTCCATGGAAGGGCTCTCCCACCCAAAGCCCCTGCCAGTCCAGGGGATGACGCAGGCCATCTAGAATACGGTCCATATACAAACCATATAAAGGTGCCGTCATGGGCCTGGTCAAAATCTCAGACACCCTGCACGAGGAGTTGCGCATCGCCAGCGACGCCCTCAGCCGATCCATCAACGCACAGGCCGAACATTGGATCCGCATCGGCATGCTGTCCGAACTGCATCCCGACCTGCGCTACGGCGACATCTGCCAAGCCCTGCTTCGCGCAGCGCAGGCCGGCGAACAGGGCATGGCGATGCTGAAGCACCCCGAAGCCTTCATGCCCAGAACCCACAGCCCGGTGGCGCCATGAACCGAAAAGTCCCCATCCGCAACGCCTCCGAACTGGCGCAGGCCCGCGTGGCCGGCGCGCTGGCAGCCGAACTGCTGCACATGATCACACCCCATGTGCAAGCCGGCGTCAGCACCGAGACCCTGGACCGCCTCTGCCACGACCACATCGTGAACGTGCAAAACGCCATCCCGGCCAATGTCGGCTATCACGGCTTTCCCAAGACGATCTGCGCCTCGATCAATCATGTGGTGTGTCACGGCATCCCCTCCGAGCAGCAGGTCCTCAAAGATGGCGACATCGTCAACATCGATGTGGCCGTGATCAAGGACGGCTGGTTTGGCGATTGCAGCCGCATGTACTGTGTGGGCAAGCCCAGCCCGCTGGCTCGCCGCCTGGTGGACACCACCTACGAAGCCATGCGTGCCGGCATCCTGCAGGTGCGCCCGGGCGCCACCCTGGGCGACGTGGGTCATGCCATCCAGACCGTCGCTCACCGCGAACGCTTCAGCGTGGTGCGCGAATACTGCGGTCACGGCATCGGGCAGGTCTACCACGACGAACCACAGGTGCTGCACTACGGCCAACGCGGCCAAGGCCTGCGTCTGGAGCCCGGCATGATCTTCACCATCGAGCCCATGCTCAACGCCGGCAAACGCGAAACCCGCGAACTGGCCGATGGCTGGACAGTCATCACCCGCGACAAATCCCTGTCCGCCCAGTGGGAGCACATGGTCGCCGTGACCGACACCGGTTTCGAAGTCCTAACCCCCTGGCCAGAGGGCACGGGCGCTTACCCGGGCTTCGACTGAGCCGTCCAAGGCAGGGGCTGCGCAGCCCCGCGCCTTTGCCGCATGAGCCTGTGGCCAACACAGCCCAGGCTGGCCAGGCCCAGCCCCCATGCCAGCCAGGGCGGTGGCGGCGCCAGGTAGGCCAGCAAGCCTTGCAAGGGGTTGGTGCAGCCGAGTGTTCGCTCCAGCAGCCAGGTCATGGCGCAGCAGGCAGCTGCACTCGCCAAGCCCAGCCGCAACGCCGTGGCATGCCGGCTTTCGCTGGCGGCCAGCAAGAGGGGCAGGGTGAGCGCCATCACCGCCAGTTGCATGGTTTCGATGCCCAGGTTGAACCCCAGCAGACTGATTGCCAAGGTGGCGCCATCAAAGTCCAGACCACTCAAGGTCTCCGCAAAGGCCAGGCCATGCACCGCACCGAAGAGTCCTGCCAAGCCCACCGCCTGAGATCCCAGCCACGGTCGCCAGGCCTGGCTGCAGGACACCAGGATTGACGCCGCCACCATCGACTCGACCCAGGCTGTGGGCATGCGCACCCAGCCCAGGGCGGCCAGGGCCAGGCTCACCGAATGCCCCAGCGTGAAGCCACTGATGATGCCGACCACACTGCGAACCGTGGCCCGCAAGGGCTTGCCCGACACCCAGCGCCCACAACGCGCCTGCAGCGGGGCACACAACAACAGCGCCAGCAGAAACAACAGGTGGTCCGTGCCTGCGGCAATGTGGTTCATGCCCCGCATGAACAACAGGCCGGCCGCCTGCCACCAACTGCCGGCCGCGGCATCCACTCGGACATGGGTGCTGCCAAAACCTGCCGTACCGATCAACAAAGGCTGCTCACCCAGCAGTCCATTGCGCACGTCACGACGAACGTAGACCTGCGCCTCATGGTTCAACACCCGCTCGATCACCGCCGTGTCATCCAGCGCAAACACAGTGGTCGCCGCGCCCTCGGGCGGTCGAGCGATCCACCGCATCCGCAGGCCCAACTGACTGCGCCAACGGGGATTGGCATGCGCCTTCAGGGACATTGATGTCAGCTGCAATGCATACGGTCTGCCATCTTGCGTCTTCAGACCCCAGTGGTCTTCAAAGTACCGTTGCAAGCCCGCTCGCTGAGCTTGCAGCCAGGCCTCAGGCACCAGCGGCACAGGCTGGCCCAGGGCCGCGGTCAGTTCGCTCAAGGGAACATCCATGTCGACCTGGATGCTGGTCCAGCCCAAATCCAACATCACGGTGCTGGGCGGCACATCGTGTGCATGGGCCGGCCAGGCCACCGCCCCCAAGCCAAGGCCGAGCCACCCCGCCAGACACCGCAACCAGTACAAGCCACGGAACATCGCGATCAGCTGCCCAGTTGGTTGTAGTAGTCGTAAGACTTGTCGCGGAACATCATGTGGTAGTGGGTCTGGTTGGTGATCACCACACCGGTCTGCGCCGCAAGCTCGATCCACACCCTGGGCCCATCGATGCGCATGTAGGTACCGTTGGCGCTGATGTCGGGCCCGCTGCTGCTGTAGCTGCCTGAGGCGTTCGCCCAGGCCACATAGGTGCTGCCGTAAGCGGCCTGGTAATCCGCCAGCATGCGGGCAGCCGTTGCGCTGTCGTAATCGTTGAGGTACTGCCGGATGGCCGCCGTCACATAGGCTTGTTGAGCCGTCGAGAGGCTGGACACCAGCACCCCCCGGTTGCTGCTGGCCGCCACAGCGGAGAGTTTGCTCGTCACCTTGGCATAGCTGCCGGTGTTGGCCTCCACCGGGCCGATCAGAATGTCAGAGAAAGTCTGGCCCGTGAGGAAAGCACTGGACAACAGGCTGCTGCTCAGATTGCTGAATACCGCAGCCATGGCGCTGGCCTTGTCGGCCAGCACCTGGTAAGTACCCGAACTGTAGAAGTTGTTGCTTGTGTGGCTGTTGCTTGCGAAAGAGGTGCGGGGCTCCACCCCGATGTGATGTGGCGTGGGATAGGCACATCCCTGATTGAAGTTGATGTTGAAGGCCATGTGATGCCCGCCCAACATCAGCGTCCAATTGCCCGTTGTGGAGGGTGTCCCGACAACGGCCACGTGGTAGAGCTCTGCCCCGTAGCCATTGGCGTTCTTGGTGTAGCCCAAATAATCATCAGCTGCCAGCACGCCTTGGAAATCAGCATAGCCCGCCGAGCTCAGAGCCGTCTTGGCCAGTGCGTTGAAAGCCGCAATCTGACCGGCCGTGCTCAACTGGGACAAGGTGATGCCAGGACGACTGAAACTGATCGCCCCTGGGGGCAGGTTGGACCAGTTGGTTTTGTAGACATTGAGCTGGGCGCTGGTGTAACTGGTGGAAGAATAGCTGGCCGCCCCAGTCAGGCTGCTGCCCAATGCCGTCTCGAAAGCCGAGATGGCGCTCATCACATTGCTCAGGTAGCTGCTGTCACAAGCTGTGCTGGTGCTGCTGCTCACCGTGAGCGTGGCCGTGCTGCTGGTGGCGGATCCGGCACTGTTGCTCACGATCACGTAATAGCTGCCTGCATCGGTGCTGCCGACGCTGCTCAAGGCATAGGCTGCCGACGTGGCGCCAGAGATGGCGTTCGAGTCCTTGTACCACTGGTATGTCAGTGTGCCCCCTCCTGAGGCCACCACCGAGAAGCTGGTGGAGCTGCCGGCGGACACCGTTTGCGATACAGGCTGCGTCGTGATGCTCGGCGCCGTCACGGTGCTGCCAGTGCTGCCAGACCCTGAACTGGAGTCGGAGCTGCTGGAGCTGCCGCCTCCACCACAAGCCGCCAAGGCCGCAGCCACAATCACCGGGCCAAGGGCCCATCCCCGACTGAGATTTTCAATGCGCATCCGTCACTCCTCCATGCTTGGAGGCGGATGCTAGGGGGGGCTCATCAATGAGCTTTATCCTGCCGGTAAAGATGTGTACCAGGCAGATCTGATGAGATCGGACCGGACCGCTCAAAGCGGCCTCGTGGCCGGTTCAATGCCTGATTCAATGGCTGGGGTACGCCAGATCCACGCGGCGGTTCTCAGCCCATGCGGCTTCGTCGTGGCCCTGGGCTCGTGGCTTTTCCTTGCCCCAGCTCACGGCTTCCAGTTGACTGTCCTTCACACCGTAGACACGCAAGGCGCGCACGGTGGCTTCGGCACGCTTCTGACCCAGCGCCAGGTTGTATTCGGAACTGCCGCGCTCGTCGGCATTGCCTTCCACACGGATCTGCACACTGGCGTGCTGCGCCAGGTATTTGCCATGCCGTTCCACCACGGGCTGGTATTTGGACGCCACGCTGAAATCGTCGTAGGCAAAAAACACGCTGCGGTCTTTGGACAAGGGATTGTTCGGGTCCAGGTAATCGGGCACCACAACCTGGGCCACGGCAGATTGCGGCTGGGCAGCGGGCGGTGCCGGGGCAGGCGCCGGGGTGCTTGCAACCGGGGTTGAGACCGGTGCCGTCGCCTTGGGCGCGCTGCTGCACGCCGAGAGCAGGACCACGACTGCGCTCAGCGCAGCGAGGGAAGAAAGAGATTTCATGGCATGACTCCGTCAAAAGCCTGGCCCCGCAGAAGAGGCTTCAGGTCCAAGCGGAAATCATAACATTTGCACAAATGTATTTACATCCCAACACAATGTAAAGAATCGCAAACCAACCTCTGCGAGGCCTCAGGTCTAGAGGTGTGCCAGAGGTGTCTGCTCCACAGTCTCATCGGCATGCAAAACGGCGATGAGGGCCCGCAAGTCCTGCTCGAGGCGCTCCAGCGTCTCGGATGGCAATTGGGCCAGGGCGGTTGGCAGCACCCCTTCAAAGGGGCCTGAAACACGCCCCAGCACCTCAAGACCCGCCGGCAGGATCGACAGTTCGATACTGCGCCGATCGGTCAGGCCCTTCACCGCCTGGATCAACTCCCGCTTGAGCATGGCCCGCACCAGGTTGCTGGCGGTGGATTGGTGAATGTCCATGGCCGCCGCCAGCCCCGACACACCGATGCCAGGCCGATCGCGCACTACGCTCAGGGCCCAGATCTGGGCGCCCCCCAGGCCTGCCTGGCTCTCGACCTGCTGGAAATGGGTGCGCACCGCATTGAAGACCACCCGAAAGCGGCGCAAGACCAGGGTGGTCTTCTCCATGTCGGTTGGCTGAGGAGGCGCGCTTGCAGGGGGGGCTGTGATCTCGGTCTTGGGCATCGCGCGATGATAGCGGGGCCACCCGCAGGCCCCGCTCGATTGCGCCGATCAACCGAAACTGAAAGCCGACAAGGTGGTTTCCATCACCCGATCGGAGAACACACGCCGCCCCAGGTCTTGCCCAGCCGCGCCGGCGGCCACCATCAAGGGCAGCAGATGCTCTTCGGCACGAGGCGGGTGGCACAGCCGGGCGCCCGGGGCCTGCGCCCAATTGGCCAGCGCTTGGTGGCGCTGTGCAGGGGCGGCCTCCACGGCCTGACCCAGCCAGGCGTCAAAGGCATCCGACACCGGGCCGAACCGTGGATCACCATAGCCCCGCATGTTGTGAAAGCTCATGCCGCTGCCCACGATCAGCACCCCCTCGTCGCGCAGTGGCGCCAGGGCCTGCCCGGCACGCAGATGCGCCTCGGGGTCCAGATCGCTGGTCAGCGACAGTTGCACCACCGGGATATCGGCCTGGGGAAACATCAGCATCAAGGGGATGAACATGCCATGGTCAAAGCCACGGCTGGCGTTGCCCTGGGCCGCCACCCCGGCCTGGCCCAGCAACCGGGCCACGCGATCGGCCAGGGCAGGCTCGCCCGGCGCGGGGTACTGGAGCTCGTAGGTGTGCGGGGGAAAGCCGTAGTAGTCGTAGATCAACGCCGGTTGCGCCCCCGAAGTGACGCTGAACTGGGGCTCCAACCAATGGGCCGAGACCAACAGAATGGCCTTCGGCGCTGCGGGCAAGGTGGCCGCCTGCCCCTTCAGAAAGGCGGCCATCTTGTTCCAGGCATCTGGCGGGTTCCAATCCATGAAGAAGCATGGACCGCCGCCATGCGGGATGAACCAGGTGGGCATGCGTGTCGCAGGCACAGCGGTGGGAACAGGGTTGAGTTCAGACATCAGGGTCTCCAGAAATTGGGTGCCTTGGGCTGGCGGCAGCTCAAGGCGTGGGCAGGACCAGGCAAAGCATGGGTGCAGACGAAACACCGAGCAGCTCGAACCGCAGTTCGTCACGCCGCGGAACCGGCTCACACCCCACGCCAAGCCTTGCCCCATGAAACAGCCACTGAGCAGGCACTTTAATAGCTTTGAATCCCGCGATAAATCCACCGTTTCAGGTTTTACTGTCTCTCGATTCACAACAAAGATCAGGTCTGGCCGGGGCAAGAGACCATCAGCCTGCAGGTTGGCACGGTGACACTGCCCGCCCACGCCACCTGCCGCGGTGACTGGGGGTCGGCTCTTCGGAGGGCGCCAATTCGCTAGACTGCGAAACCCATGCACGCCAACTCAAGCTCCCTCACCCGGCTCGCTCATCAAAGGCTGGTCGCCTCGCTGCCAGGTGTCTGCCTTCTGCTGGCGGCCATCGCTGCGCCTTTGCGTGCAGCCACGGCAGACGCCACATTCTGGCCCTCCACGCCCGCCGCCCAATGGCTGGGTTTGAACGAATCCACCTTGCCCGCCGCGGTGCCTGAAATCCAGCGACTGCGCCGACCCCAGATCGGCCCCCATGGCCTGAAAGCCTGGTGGGCACTGCCCGGCGTGCCACTGGACCAGGGCCGTCTGGACACCTTGTTCTTCACACGCAACCAGGCCGTGGTGCACATCGAAGAGCGCTGGCGGGCCGAGCCGACGCGCTGTCAGGCCGGCAGCCGCTATCAGGCACTGGTGGCCCGCCTCAACCAACGACTGGGCCAGACCGGCGTCGCCAACGGGGACGCCCAGGGCCCCCAGGCCTCCACCGCCTGGGCAGCGGGTGCCTATGACGTGCGCCTGTACCTGAACCAGATGGCGGGCAATTGCCAGTTGCTGCTGGTGCACGAGGTGCACGCCGAACGCGATCCGTCCGAACTCTGAGCCTTCCGCCGCCAAAAACCTGCTCAGCGCCCCAAGCGCTGTGCCACCCCAGCGCTGAATGTGGCCATGAAGGCTTCGACGGCTCGGGTGTATGCGTTGTCCAGGCCCAGCTGCGCATTGATGTCACCATGGCTCAGATCCTGCCCCAGCCATTGGGCCCGTATCCCCAATTGCGCGGCCCGTGCCACAAAGGCTTGTGCCTGGGTGCAAGAGTCATCACGCCGCGTCGAGCAGACTGCCAACACCGGAGCCATGCCCTGGCGCAATTGCTGAATGGGCGACATGGCGCGCCAATAGCCGGGGTCTTTGCCAAAGGGCCGGTCATACAGGCGCATGTGCGGCTGGCCCATGATGGCTTGCACATCCATGGCCGCACTGTCGAGGGCCACCGTACCCAGCACCGGCGGCCCACTCAGGCCCAGGCTGGCGGGCACCGCCGCCGCCAGCAAGGCCACCAGATGTGCGCCGGCCGAATGACCCATGAGCATGAACTGCGCGGGGTCAGCGCCCCAGTCAGGCGCATGCGCCTGGGCATGGGCCAAAGCCAGGGCCACGTCGCGCAACTGCCCATCTGGCGGCACATCGGGCAGCATCCGGTAGTTGACCGACACCAGCACAAAGCCCTGCGCCCCCCAACGAGCCACCTTGGCGTCCACGACCCGGCTCATGGCCTTGTCACCCACCGCCCAGGCGCCGCCGTGCACCATGAAAATCACCGGAGCCGCGGGCGTCGCAGACGTTCGGGCCCCGCCGCCTGGCAGGTAGACGTCATACACCTGGGCCGGATCGGGCCCATACGCCACATTGGACAGACTGGCCTGAGGGCTTGAGGAGCTGGGCTGGCCAGCCGCCTGGCGCCGCTCGCGAAGCCGGTCCAACAGGGGGCCGGCCATGGCCACCTGCGCCAGCCCCAGGGCCAGCGCCACCGACATCGCGCCTTTCACGATTCGCCTGCGACCCAGACGCCGCCGGGGCACAGAAGAACTCATTTCGGGGGCTACCGTGCAGTCATCCATCCCGCCACTCCATCCGGCCACACCTGGGCCTGCAGGTATTCTAGGCAGACGCCTTCAACCACCGACGAACCAACCAACGACCACACCGATGCCAGCCCCAGACGCACGTTTGCACAGCCCCGCTGCAGAACGCAACACCGCCCCCATCCTGGCCCAGTTGCAGGCCCTGCTGCCCGCCCAAGGCCTGATGCTCGAAATCGCCAGCGGTAGCGGCCGGCATGCGGCCGCTTTCAGCACGGGTCTGCCGGGCTGGGAATGGCAACCCACCGACTTCGAGGCCAGCGCCCTGGACTCCATCCGTGCCTGGTGCCAGGGGCTGGACAGGGTTCGAGCCCCCGTGCAACTGGATGTGCTGAGCAAGCCCTGGCCAGCGCAGTTGCCCAGCGTGGTCGATGCCATGTTCTGCGCCAACATGATCCACATCGCCCCTTGGGCCTGCACGGACGCGCTCATGCAGGGCGCCGCGTGCCATCTTGGCCCCCATGGGTTGCTGATCACCTACGGCCCCTACCTCGAAGAAGCCACCCCCACGGCCCCAGGCAACCTGGCGTTTGATGCCGACCTGCGCAGCCGCAATCCCGCCTGGGGCGTGCGGCAACTCAGTGAGGTGGAGTCGGTGGCTGGCCAGGCGGGCTTGCGCTTGCGTCAACGCATCAGCATGCCGGCCAACAATCTGCTGCTGGTCTGGGCCCGCACCTGAGGGCACACGGCCGGGCTGATCTGCCGCGCGCGCCAGGGGATCAGGAGACGGGCACCAGGCGCTTGATCTTCTGCAATGTATCGGCCAGCGCCTTGGCTACCGGCACCTTGCGTTCGGTGAACAGGTGAGACAGCGCCTCGTAATACCAGACGGCCCCCTCAAGCTTGGCGTTGAAGCGGTCAAACACGGCCGGGCCGATGGTGACCAGATCGTCCAGGATGGCACGGGCATTGTTCAGCTTGTCACACCCTGAGACCAACAAGGCCTCATCAGGCGCACTCTTGAGGTGGGCCAGGTAGGCGCGCTTGCGCTCGGTCCAGGGCGCCTTGTGGCCTTGTGCGTCGGGCACACCGTCGGTGCAGGCCTGAACCATGGCCAGCACACGGGGGCCGAACTGCTCACCGATTGGCGCCGCGTACTGCGGCCCGCCATCTTCTAGCACATCGTGCAGCAAGGCGGCAATTTGCTGATCTTCGTCGCCACCGTATTGCGCCACCAGACCTGCCACCGCGACAGGGTGGGTGATGTAGGGAATGGCGGTGCCTTTGCGCAATTGCCCCTCGTGGGCCGTGGCAGCGAGCGTGATGGCTTGGGTGAATCGCGGGGTCATTCGCACAGTTTACGGGGTGGCCGCATTCTGTGGATTATTCCCTTCACGCCTTCGCATCAAAGGTGCAAATTCCACCACTCGATATTCATCGCCAAACCCTGGATCTTGCTTTATTCTTTGGCAAGCGGCGTGTGCATTATTCAGATCGTCCAATAATCTTGACTACAGTCAATAATTCATCGGCGAAGCCTCTTGAAACGCCCCCGACGCCCTCGGGGTCTGCTGCTGGTTTTTCGTATGCCATCCTGGACTCGATTGAGCAGGAGATTGCCGTCATTCAAAAAGACGGTCAGATCGTGTACGTCAACAAAGCCTGGGTCAGGTTTGGTGAGTACAACGGGCTTGCGGGGGCCGATTGGCTGCAATCGAACTACCTCGACATTTGCGCCCATGCTGCGCTGTGCAACGAGCCGGAAGCACGGGACATCTACTCTGGATTGGTGGCGGTCATCCATGGCGACCGATCTGATTTCTCGTATGAGTATCCGTGCCACAGTCCGGATGAAAAACGCTGGTTTCTGATGAATGTGGTCGGCCTGAATGGGTATACCGATGACCTGTTTGTCGTCATCCACAGCAATATCACGCAGCGCAAAATGGCGGAGCAACAGGTGGAGCGGCTTTCCTTGCTCGACCCGCTCACAGGCCTGGCGAATCGCCGGCATTTCATGCAATTTCTGCCTGCCGAGTGGCAACGCAACCGGCGCGACAGCACCCCCATCAGCCTGATACTGCTGGATATCGATGATTTCAAACACATCAACGACCAGCACGGACACATCGCCGGCGACGCCTGCCTGAAACAAATTGCCAGCCTGATCGGACGCAACGCCCGACGCCCCGGTGACCTTGTCGTGCGCTGGGGTGGCGAAGAATTCATGCTGGTTCTGGGAAACACGTCCCACGCCACCGCGTTGCAGATGGCGAAAGAACTCCTTGCCGGGGTTCGACAGATTGAATCGCCGGAGTACGGAAGATGCACCGTCAGCGTGGGGCTCAGCTCAGCCGTTCCCGCCGACGACGACTGCGAGGCCCTCATACGACAGGCCGACTCCGCCCTGTACCAAGCCAAGAACGCGGGCAAAAACCAGGTGTTCTGCTACGGCGCCATCACGCCATGATGTGCCTGAAGAACGCACCATTTTTGTGTGATTGCAGCAACATTTGACCCAGGCCATCCCAGCACCGGCATGAATGATATATAAATAAATTGTAAAATCATTTTTTTCATCTATATCACCCTGGGAGACTGACAACCCCCAGGACATGCCGAAGGAGACAGCCATGCAGATCAACAACATCAGTGTCAAGACGCGCCTGTGGGTGACGTTCACGGCCCTCATCGTCCTGATGATGGTGCTGTCGGGCTGGGCTCAATACCGCTCCAATGCCAGCCTGAGTGCAGCGCTTGAAGAGGTCGTCAGCACCGACATCAAGGTGGTGGCGGCCACTCGCTGGAACGATGGCACCTCGGCCGCGCTGGCCATCACCGTGGCAGCGGTGCTGTCCACCGACGAGCAAAGCTCACAACGCCTCACCAACGATGGCAAGGTTCTGGTCGAGCGCAACACCAAGATGCTCAAGACCATGGCGGATCTGATCAGCCGCCCCGATGAGAAAGCGGCGCTCGACAACCTGAGCAATGAACGCAAACCTGTGCTGGCGGCATTGGGCAAAGCCAACGAACTCAAAAAGGCGGGTGACATGGCAGGCGCCAAGGACGCCGCCGAAAAAGACCTGGTCCCCTTGACCACGACCTATCTGCAGCACCAGCGGGAGTTTGTGCAGATGCTCGAGAAGAACCGCGACGCCACCGTCCAGGAAGCACAAGATGCGCGCCGTCAAAACGCCATCACCAGCACCGTCACCGGCTTGATCGTGGCACTCGGTGTGTTGTTCATTGCCGCCCAACTGGTGCGCTCGATCACCCAGCCGCTGGCACAGGCCGTGGACCTGGCCCAGGGCATCGCCAAGGGCGACCTGACCCATGACACCCGCACTGAACGCCAGGATGAATTCGGCGTGCTGCTCAATGCCATGTCGGGCATGGCCGCCCAACTGCGCTCGGTGGTCGGTGAGGTGCGCACCGGCGTGGATGCTTTGACCGTGGCCTCGGTCGAGATTGCCAATGGCAACCAGGACCTGTCTTCGCGCACGGAACAAACGGCCAGCAACCTGCAGCAGACCGCAGCCAGCATGGAGCAACTGACCAGCACCGTGAACCAATCAGCCGACACGGCCCGCCAGGCCAATCAACTGGCCGGCACCGCGGCCCATGCAGCCACCCGGGGTGGCGATGTCGTGGCCCAGGTGGTGAGCAGCATGCAGCAGATCACCGAGAGCTCGCGCAAGATCGCCGACATCATCGGCGTGATCGATGGCATCGCCTTCCAAACCAACATCCTGGCACTCAACGCGGCCGTGGAAGCTGCACGCGCGGGCGAACAGGGCAGGGGCTTTGCCGTGGTGGCCGGCGAGGTGCGCAGCCTGGCGGGCCGCAGTGCTGAAGCCGCCAAGGAGATCAAGACCCTGATCAACGCCTCGGTCGAGAACGTCGAATCCGGCTCGCAGCAAGTGGCCGATGCCGGCGCCGCCATGGCCGAGATCGTCAGCAGCGTGCGCCGCGTCACCGATCTGATCGGCGAAATCACGGCCTCGTCTGACGAGCAGCGCTCGGGCATCTCCCAAGTGAACGCGGCAGTGGGCCAGCTTGATCAGATGACCCAGCAAAACGCAGCGCTGGTGGAAGAAAGCGCCGCTGCAGCAGCATCCCTGCGCGACCAGGCCCAGCGCCTGACTGAAGTGGTGTCCGTGTTCAACCTGGGCCAGGGCCATGCCCCTGCCGCGCGCTCGCTGGCTCAGAGCCCCAGGGCCTCTGCCGCACCGGCCCCGACCGCGCTGCGCAGTGCACCGCGCCCCAGCCTGAGCGCCAGCAAGGCGCCAGCCGCCAGCGCCACCAGCCCCCGGGCGGCCCTGCCATCGGCCAGCGCCAGCGCCAGCGCCGCGCCCAAGGCCGGCAACGAAGACGACTGGACCTCGTTCTGAGCGCCTGGTCCAAAGCGGCCCCTGGGGCCGCGCCTGTGCACTGCGCTGACTAGAATCCGGGCGATGAGCATCGCCCCCAGCCCCTCCAAGCGCACCCGCCGTGGCAGCGGTGCGGTCACCCTGCACGAGGTGGCTCAAAAAGCAGGCGTCGCCCCCATCACGGCCTCGCGCGCCCTCAATTCCCCCGACAAGGTTTCGCCCGATGTGCTGCAGCGGGTCAACCAGGCCGTGCAGCTTCTGGGCTATGTGCCCAATCGTCTCGCCGGTGGTCTGGCCTCCACACGCAGCCGCCTGGTCGCCGCGCTGGTCCCCACCATGGCGGGGCCCGTGTTCCTGCAGACCGTGGCCTCATTGACCCAGGCCCTGGCCGAAAAAGGCTACCAGCTGATGCTGGGCCAGACCGGGTATGCAGACCCCCAATCCGGCGAAGACCTGATGCTCGAAGCCCTGATCGGACGCCGGCCCGACGGCATCGTGCTGACAGGCACCCTGCACTCGGCGCAGGCCCGGCAGCGATTGCGTGCCGCCGGTATCCCGGTGGTCGAGACCTGGGACCTCGGCGATCGCCCGATCGACATGCTGGTGGGTTTCTCGCACGAAGGGGTCGGGCGCTCGGTGGCCAAGTTCTTTCATGCCAAGGGTTGGCGGCACTGGGCCCTGGTGGCCGGTGACGATCCGCGCTCACAGCGGCGGCAACAGGCCTTTGGCCAGGCTGCGCTCGAATTCGGCCTGCCCCCTGTTGCGGTGGTCTCTGTCCCCGCCCCAACCACCCTCCAAAGTGGCCGCCTGGCCCTGCGCCAACTGCTGCAGGACCAGCCTGCGGTAGAGGCCGTGTTCTGCAGCTCCGACCTGCTGGCCCTCGGCGTGCTGACCGAGGCCCGGGCGCAGGGCAGGGCGGTGCCCGGCCAGGTCGCCGTGATGGGCTTTGGCGACCTGGACTTCGCGGCCGATCTGGAGCCCGCGCTCAGCACCGTGCGGATCGACGGCGCCACCATGGGGCGCCAGGCCGCACGCTTCATCATGGAACGCGCCGAGGGGCGAGAGGTGGTCCAGCCCGTGGTCGACATCGGTTTCACCCTGGTGGAACGCAGCAGCACCTGACGCCCCAGGCGGCGGTACAGGGCAGGACTTTGCGAAGTGCAAATGGTAGCGTTATCATTCAACCATGGTAGCGCTACCAAACCTCATCAGGCGGCGCTGCATCCTTCCATTCAACAGGCCCCACCATGCCCATCCACTCCACCCCCACCATCACCGAACTGCGTGTCATCCCCGTGGCAGGGCGCGACAGCATGCTGCTGAACCTCAGCGGCGCCCATGGCCCGTTTTTCACCCGCAACCTGCTGATCCTGACCGACAGCGCTGGCCGCACCGGCGTGGGCGAAGTGCCCGGTGGGGAAAAGATCCGCCAGACCCTGGAAGACGCGCGTGAACTGGTCGTCGGCCAGGCCCTGGGTTCGCAACAGCGTGTACTGCAAGAGGTTCAGCAACGTTTTGCCGACCGTGACAGCGGTGGCCGCGGCCTGCAGACCTTTGACCTGCGCACCACCATCCATGCCGTCACCGCCATCGAGTCGGCCCTGCTTGACCTGCTCGGACAACACCTGGGGGTGCCGGTCGCCGCCTTGCTGGGCGAGGGGCAGCAACGGCAAGAGGTCGAGATGCTGGGCTACCTGTTCTACGTGGGTGACCGCACCCAGACCGATCTGCCTTATCAGAGCGAGCCGGGCGCGGCCGATGCCTGGTCCCGCCTGCGCCACGAAAAAGCCCTCACCCCCGAGGCCATCGTGCGCCTGGCCGAAGCCGCCCGTGAGCGCTATGGTTTCAACGATTTCAAGCTCAAGGGCGGCGTGCTGCGCGGCGATGAAGAGGTGGAGGCCGTGCGCGCCTTGCACGAGCGTTTTCCGCAGGCCCGCGTCACACTGGACCCGAACGGCGGCTGGCTGCTCAAGGATGCCATCCGACTGATGCGCGACATGCGGGGCGTGGTGGCCTACGCCGAAGACCCTTGCGGTGCCGAAGACGGCTTCTCGGGGCGCGAGGTGATGGCCGAGTTCCGCCGTGCCACCGGCCTGCCCACCGCCACCAACATGATCGCCACCGATTGGCGCCAGCTGAGCCACGCCCTGGCCCTGCAATCGGTCGACATCCCGCTGGCCGACCCCCATTTCTGGACCATGGCCGGCAGCGTGCGGGTGGCCCAGACCTGCCGTGACTGGGGTCTGACCTGGGGATCACACTCGAACAACCACTTTGATGTGTCGCTGGCCATGTTCACCCATGTGGGCGCGGCAGCACCCGGCAAGGTCACCGCCATCGACACCCACTGGATCTGGCAGGACGGCCAGCGTCTCACCCGCGACCCCTTGCAGATCGTGGACGGCAAAGTGCAAGTACCGCAAAAGCCAGGGCTCGGCGTGGAGCTCGACATGGTCGAGGTCGACAAGGCTCACCAACTGTACCTGCAGCACGGGCTGGGCTCGCGCGACGATGCGGTGGCCATGCAATACCTGATCCCGGGCTGGCAATTCAACCCCAAGCGCCCGGCACTCGACCGCTGAACCTTCAAACCCCGGCAACCCCTGACGCCCAGGGGTTGCAGCGCCGTGCTAGATTGCAACTGTTTGTTGCAGGCCTGCGCCATTCCCGTGGGCCCAACGGCCTCAACCCTTCTGGAGACCCACCATGCAAACCCGTCAACTGCTGAAAATCGCCGCCCTGGCTGCCGGACTGACCCTCGCGCTCGCAGGTTGCAGCGCGCTTTCCACAGGCAACAGCAACACCGTGGTGTTGGGCGGCAACCTCAGCGGTGCCAGCGAAGTGCCCCCGGTGAACACCGCCGGCTCTGGCACCGTTGAGGCCCGCTTCGACAAGAGCACCCAGGTGTTGACCTGGAAGGTCAGCTTCACGGGCCTCAGTGGCCCTGCCACCGCCGCCCACTTCCACGGCCCGGCCGCACCCGGCAGCAATGCCGGCGTGGTGATCCCGTTTGCGGGCAGCACCAGCCCCATCGAAGGCAGCGCCACCCTGACACCGGCCCAGGCCGCCGACCTGCTGGCAGGCAAGTGGTACGCCAATGTGCACACCGCCGCCAACAAGGGCGGCGAGGTGCGCGCCCAGATCAGCGTGCGCTGAACCAGGGACGCTGCAGAGCCGCACGAAGCGGCATCAAGCGCTTGGCGGCAGCAGGGCTGCGTATGATGGACATCCGTCCTGACCCGGAACCCTGCCATGCTCGACTCGCTGCCCAGTTTCTTCATCCAATGGGCCATCACCTCGCTTTCGCTGTGGGTGGCCAGCCATGTTTTCAAAGGCCTGCGCTTTGCCGATACCGGCTCGTTGGTCGTGGCGGCGCTGCTGCTGGGTTTTGCCAATGCCGTGCTGCGTCCGCTGCTGTTCGTGCTGACGCTGCCGCTCACGGTACTCACCCTGGGCATCTTTGTGCTGGTGCTCAACGCCTTGATGCTGATGCTGGTGTCCGCCCTGGTGAAGGGCTTTCAGCTCTCGGGCTTCTGGACCGCCTTCTTTGCCAGCATGTTCATCGGTGTGCTCAGCTTCCTGCTGAGCATGGTGCTGGCGGGGGGTGACTGGTCGTGGCAAGCCCCCGTGCCCATGCCCACCCCGGGCACCGGCCAGTGGCTGTGACGCGCGATCGGGTCGGGCCGGCTCAAGCCGCCATGAAACCGAGATTGCGCGTGCTGTAGTTCGCGAGATTGGGCATCACACTGGCCAGGTCGGTGGCCGACACACCAAACCAGCTGGCCAGGGTGGCGCCATATTGGTCCACCGACAGACTGGGCAGCAGCCGCCCCTGACCGACATCATCGGGCCCGCCATTGGCCACCACGGGCGGTGTGCCCACAAATGAACGCCCATTCACCGCATCGCCCACCACAAAGTGCATGCTGCCCCAGCCGTGGTCGCTGCCGTCGTTGTTGCCCACCAGGGTGCGGCCAAAATCCGAGGCGGTGAAGGCCGTGACCTGTCGGGACACACCCAACTCCACCGTGGCCTGATGGAAGGCCCCCAGCGCATCACCCAGCGTCTTCATGAGCGCGGGGTGTTGGGAGACCAGACCATCGTGCGTGTCAAAGCCGCCCATGGAAACGAAGAAGACCTGTCGCTTGGCCCCCAGGCTCGAGCGGGCCGCCACCATGCGTGCCACCAGCTTGAGCTGGTCGGCCAGGCTGTTGCCGCTCGGAAAGGGCGTGCTCAGGGTGGCCCCCGCCAGCGCGCTGCTCAATTGGCTGTTGGCGGCGATGGAACGCGCGGCCACCCGGGCGTATTCATTTTCAAACAGGTGCACCCGGCTGGAGGTCATCAGCTGTTGCAGCGTGCGAGAACAACTGGCTGAGCCGAACAAAGGTGTCTGCAATCCATTGACGGCCACCGAACCGCCGCTGGAGACCTGGTATTGCACCGCACTGTGACCCGACAGGTACACCGCATTGCCCCCGACGCCGATGCAGGTGAAGGTGGCATTGCCGTTGCCCGAGGCAAACAGGTCGCCCAGCCGCCCACCCCAACCCGACGCCGCCCCCTCAGGCGACGACGATTGCCAGAACGACTGCTGATCGTTGTGCGAGAACAGCTTGGGGGGCAAGGGCACCGAGCCCGCCTGGTATTGGGCCTTGGTCGTGGGTTGAATCAGACTGCCCACATTGAGCAACACCGACATCTGCCCGGCGTTGAACAAGGGCAGCAGCGGGTCCAGGCCCGGCGCCAACGCATACTGACGCCCATTGGGCAGGGCCGTGGTCGGGTTCAGCACCAGCGGGGTCAGGCTGTCCCGGGCAATCGCCAACGGAGCGCGAAACTGCAGCATGGCGTTGTAGCTCGTCGGGTCATAGGTGACCAGCGTGTTGGCGTAGTCATTGCCGCCGTACAGAAACACGCAGACCAGCGCTTTGTAATCGGTGGCCGTGGCCGCCGCAGCCTCGCCCATGGCGGCCAGGCTCATGGCAAATGGCGTGGCCCCGGCAGCCACCGACAGGGCCGCTCCGCGCTTCAGAAAGGCCCGGCGCGACGCGTTGTCAGGCGGAACATGGGGAAAGTGGTTCATGGCCGTCCTGCCTTATTTCTGCACAATGAATTCAGGTGATGCCAGCACCAGGACCAAGGCCGCCTGGATGCGCTTGAGCGAAGTGGCCTGGTTGGTGGCGGGCAGGGTGGCCACCGCACCCTGGATCAGGTTGAGCGTCTGTGTCGACAACTGCCCGCCCGCCAGCACCCGGTTGATCTCGGCCAACAGCGCCGTGGCGTCGGCGGCCAGGGCCAGCAGACTGCTGTAGTCGGGCGTCAGATCGCCCGCGCCGCTGCCGGCGACCACACGCTGCATGTAGTTCACGTAGCCCGCCACCGATGACTCGTTGGCAATCTGGAACTCCGGCCCCACCAGCCCCTGATCGGCCAGTGCCGTACCCGGCGGCACATAGCCCGGGCGGAAGAAATTGAACACCGAGCCCGAATGCATGGGGCTCTGGCCCAGGCGGGAAGCGGGGTCAGACAGGTCCCCCACGGCCCAGGCGTCGGAGGGCGAAGTGGCGCGAAAGGCCCGTGCCCAGGCCAGGAATCGCATCACCGGCTCACGCAATTTGCCGAAGGTGGGCAAGGCCGCGGTAGTGGCGCTGCGCGCTTCGGTGTCGAGCAAAATCGCCTTGATCACCGCCTGCAGATCGCCACGCACCCCGGCGCCATTGTTGGCAAACACCGCACTCACGCGGGCCACATAGGCCGGGCTGGGGTTGCTGGTGACCAGGCGCTGAATCAATTGCCGGCTGATGAAGGGTGGCAGGTTGGGGTGCTGAAACAAGGTGTCCAGGGCCTGGTTCAGGGCGTCCATCGCGGGCGTGCCCGCGGCAATCGTCTTGCCCAGAAAGGTCTTGCTGCCGGTTTCGTATTGCGAGGCCACCGACACCATGGGCCGCTGCTGAAAATCGGCGGGGTAGGGGCTGGTCAAGCCGCTGACATCCACGTTCCAGCCGGTGAAAACCCGGGCCAAGCCGCTGACATCGGCCTGGGTGTAGGTTTCCAGCGCACTGCCATCAGAGCGCGTCTTCACACTGCCATCCGCGTTGAGTTGCACCAGCCCGATGGTGAACAGCTGCATCAGCTCGCGGGCGTAGTTTTCATCAGGTTGACTGCCGGTCTTGGGGTTGGCCTTGGCACTGCCCCTGAAGGTCAGGTAGTAGCCCATCGCCGGGCTCAGCGAGATGTCCTGCAACAGCGTGCGGTAGTTACCGAAGGCGTTGGCCTCCAGCAGGTCCAGGTAATGGGCCACCGCATACTGGCGCCACGATGCATTCACCCCCAGCACCGACACCACACAGATCTCGGACAGCGCCAGCACCATGCGTTGCCGCAACGGGTCGCCCGAACTGATCAGCTTGCGCCAGATCGTGTTGTCCAGGCCTGCCGTGCTGAAGATGTTGCTGGCAGCGTTGTAACCGTGTGCATCCAGCCATTCACAATGCCCCTGGCTTCGGGGCACGGCAAACTGGGTGTTCAGCCATGCGTTGTAGCCATTGGCCACCACGTCCGACAAATCAGCCGCTGTGTAGCCTGGCGTCGCCTGAACCAGAAAGCGGGCCGCATCTGCCACCGACGGACGGGTCACGCTGGCATCTGCCCCGGTTGTGGTGCCACCGGCCTGTGCCCCGGCATCGCTGCCACCGCCCCCACCGCCGCAGGCAGCAAGCCCGCCCAGCAGCGTCAGCCCCACCAGCGCTTGTGCAGTACGAGAGGCCTCTTTACCAGTGGCGCCAGCCGTCCCCGGCAGCTT
This sequence comes from Curvibacter gracilis ATCC BAA-807, assembly GCF_000518645.1. Taxonomy (GTDB): domain Bacteria; phylum Pseudomonadota; class Gammaproteobacteria; order Burkholderiales; family Burkholderiaceae_C; genus Curvibacter; species Curvibacter gracilis. The sequence goes on from NZ_JADZ01000010.1 coordinate 248,116, forward strand.
TGCCGTCTCCGCAGAGGCCGCGGGCATCAACTCGGGACCAGCCAGCACATCAGGGTCGCACACAGACATGGCATTCCTTGTAAGGTTGGGACAGCGCCAGCATGGATATCCAGCGTGAACAGGTTGAAAGCGGCGCATCCACGAGCCCCGTGCACGGGGCCACCCAACCATTGATCGGCCGAATAATGCCTCAGGCGCCGATACAAGCCAGACACACATTCAATATTTGTGTTTCCATTTGTATTGGTTCGTCGCAACACCAACAACTTGAGCCCGCCTACCGAACACCAGACCGCAGCCCTGCTAAAAGCGGCTCTGTCATCACACACCGCAGGCCCCATGTCAGCCACCATGCCCGACCTTTTGCTCAACCCTGCCTCCACCGCGCAGGCTTTGCCGTACCCAGCCCTGGCTGAAGCCATCGAGTCCTTGCTGAAAGACCCTTCAGTGCAAGTGCCACCGCGCATCGTCCAGCCACTGCCGGCTGGAGGATCGTTGTTCGTCATGCCGGCCTGCGACGCGCGCCTCGCCATCACCAAACTCATCAGCTTCGTACCGACCAACCCCGGGCGCGGCCTGCCCACGATCCAGGGCGACATCGTGGTGTTTGACAGCGTCAGTGGCCGGCGCATCGCCTTGCTCGACGGGCCCACCGTCACAGCGCGCCGCACCGCCGCCGTGTCCCTGCTGGCCGCGCAGAAACTGGCGCCGAACCGCCTGGGCCCTCTGCTGATCGTGGGTGCCGGGGTGCAAGGCCTGGCCCACCTGGAGGCCTTCCATGCTGGCCTGGGCGTGAAGGAGGTCTGGGTCAACTCCCGCAGCGAGCGCAGCGCCCATGCCCTGATGGCCCACGCCCAGACCCTGGGCATGAGGGCGCACCACGCGCCCGACCCGAATGCGGCCCTGGCCCGTTGCCCCCTGGTGGTCAGTTGCACCCCGGCCCAACAGGTGGTGCTGAACGCCATGCCACGCCCGGATGCCTTTGTGGCCGCGGTCGGGGCGTTCACCCCGCGCATGGTCGAATGGCAAGCCGACACCTGCCGCCGCCTGGCCACCGAAGGCACCGTGCTGGTGGACACCCGCGACGCCGACCACGAGGCCGGCGACCTGTTGCAGGCGGGCATCGAGGTGGCCCAACTGCCCACACTGGCCGATCTGATCCAGGGCCGGGCCGCCTGGTCGGGCAGGGCGCAGCGGCCGCAGGGCCCGGTGTTCTTCAAGAGCTGCGGCTGGGCCGGCTGGGACCTGGCAGCGGCGCGCTGCGTCATGAAGCTGAACTGATGTAACGCCCCTCACTGCGCCTCGCCAAGAGCGCCCTCGGCAGGCCGTATGCTTGGCGGGTCTGCGCATGGCTCGCCGCAAGGGGCGCCAACAAGCCCGACAGGGGTGACAGCCCCACACACCACCCGCATCGCAAGGATTTTTCATGATTCAACGTTTTGACGTCGGCGCCCGCCTGTCCGAAATGGCCATCCACAACGGCACCGTGTACCTGGCCGGCCAGGTGCCCGAAGACGCCAGCCTCGACATCCAGGGCCAGACCGCCCAGGTGCTGGCTGCCGTGGACGCCCTGCTGGAGCGTGCCGGCACCGACAAGAGCCGCATACTGATGGCCCAGATCTTCCTGCCCGACCTGAACGACTTTGCCGGCATGAACGCCGTCTGGGACGCCTGGGTAGCGGCCGGCAACGCCCCGCCGCGCGCCACCGTGCAAGCCGCACTGGCCCGCCCGGGTTGGCGCATCGAAATGGTGGTCACCGCCGCCTTGCCCTGATCCGGCGCGGGGGTTGAGCCCCCGAAGTGATCACAAAACCCAATCGGCGATAACCTGGGGTAATTGATAAAGTGATGCGTATCAATTTGTCAGCACAAGAGTCCCAGGAGACATCGCATGAAACTGGTCACGCTCAACGCCCTGGTGGCGGCCATTGAAGAGGGCAGCCTGCGCAGCGCTGCCCGGCGCGCGGGTGTCTCGCAGCCGGCCCTCACCAAGATGATCCGCGAGCTCGAGATCGAGCTCGCAACCACCTTGCTTACCCGCAGCTCGCGTGGGGTCACGCCCACAGCACAGGGCAAGGTGCTTTATGAGCGCGCCGTGAAAGCCCAACGCGAGCTGCGCTCAGCGGTCGACGAGATCAATCAGATGGACGGCCGCCTGATCGGCGAGCTGCGCGTGGGCGCAGTGCCATTGGCCGTGATGCTGCTGGTGCCCGAGACCCTGCGCACCTTTGTGCAGGAGTTCCCCGACATCCGCCTGCGCGTGGCCGAAGAGCTGTACGTGGCCCAGTTGCACAAGCTGCGCTCGGGCGAGGTCGACATCACCATCGGCGGCATCCCCGACGACCTGGCCACCGGCGAATTCTTTGTCGAGCCTTTGCTCAAGACCACCATGGTGGCCACGGTGCGCAAGGACAGCCCCTGGCTCAAGGCCAAGGAGCTGGCCGACCTGCAATCGGCCCGTTGGGTGTACACCGGCTCGAACAGCGAGTCGGGCTATGCCAAACTGTTCTTTGAGCACCACGGCCTGGCTGCGCCCAAGATCGGCGCCATCGTCAACTCGACCCTGGCCCTGCTGTCGCTGGTGGCCTCGGGCGACTACGTGGCCCTGATGCCGATCCAGATTGCCCGCCTGCCCATCGTGGCGCAGTTCGTCTCCATCATCGAACTGGCCGAGGCGGGCTACGAGCTCGAGGTGGGCGCCATCCTGCGCAGCGATTCGGTGCCTTCACCCGTGCTGCGCAACCTGATCGCCCACCTGCACCGGGCGGCCTACCACGTGAACCGGGGTGATACGCCCTTGTCCGACCCCCGCTATAACCTCGCGTGATCACGATGCCCGCAGCGGCATCTTTGCAGTCTGTTTGACCTTGCGCAAACTCCGGCCCCAGAGAAGCGGTGCACCCGCTTTTCCGGATTCGACAAGGTTCAACAGGAGACAGACTTGAAAAAGACCGCCGCATCTCAATCCCGGCCCGCGTGTGCGCATTCAGTCGCCCGCCAACTAGCGCTGGGCACACTGGCCCTGGCCGCCGCCGGGGCACAGGCCCAAAGCAGCAGCGTCAGCATCTACGGCAGCATCGACCAGTACTTCAACCACATGAGCAGCTCCAGCGGCGCCCGCATCAACGCGCTGCAAGATGGCAAGGACCTGCGCAGCCGCCTGGGCTTTCGGGGCAATGAAGACCTGGGCGCAGGCCTGCAGGCCCGCTTTCAACTCGAAATGGGCCTGAGCACCAACACCGGCGCCACGGCCGACGCCAACCGGGCCTTCGACCGCCAGAGCTGGGTCGGCCTGTCACAAGAGGGCTTGGGCGAGCTGCGCATCGGGCGGCAGAACTCGGCCCCGTTCACCCGAGGCGACTACACCGACTTCACCGCCCGCACCCTGGGCTCGGTGATCAACAACTTTGGCGTGCCGGCCCGCTTTGACAACGACGTGGCCTACATTTCGCCGCGCTGGGCCGGCGTGCAGGTGGAAGCGCATTTCGCCCAACAACAGGCCAGCACCACAAGCGCGCAAGTCACCACACCCATCGTGCAACTTGCGGCCGACTACCTCAACGGCCCGGTGCGCGTGGGCTACGCCGGCCTCAGCGCCAAGGCGCCGCAGAAATCGGTGATCGATGCGGCTGTGTTCTACCACTACCTGTACGCCAACTACGACTATGGCCAGGGCAAGGTGTATGCGGCCTATGTGCGTTCGAACAACATCGCCTCGAACGCCAATGGCAACGATGCCGGCAGCGTGCTCGGCAACACCGGCGGCGTGGTGACCTGGACCTCGACCTCGGTCAACCGCACTTACGACATCTTCCAGCTCTCGGCCGATTACCGTGTGACCGAAGCGCTGCGCGTGGGGGCGCTGTGGGGCCGCATCAACGACCAGTCGGGCGCCGGCCACAACGCCAGCGGCGGCGCCATCGGTGCGTACTACTCGCTGTCCAAGCGCACCACCTTGTCGGCCCTGTACGAGACCCTGCGCAACAGCAACGCCGCGGGCTTCCGGCCGGCCGGCTCGGCCGCTTTGGGCACCAACTTTGCGGGCACCGATGTCAATGGCCGCAGCATCAACGGCCTGCAACTCGGCGTGCTGCACCGTTTCTGAAACCCGCTCACGCGCTTTCGGGAGCTTCCTCCGGGGACCTGATTCAGCATCAGGCTTGACGGGTGCAGGGCCTGGCCCTGCACCCCTTTTTTCAGCGCCAGCCCTCGCCTGGCCACAGGAGACAACATGACCACCTTCCAAACCGGCCTGCAACGCCGTCAACTCATTGCCGCCGCTGCCGGCGCTTGCGGCCTGGGCAGCCTCAGCCGCGCTGCACTCGCGCAGGATTTTCCGAACCGCCCCGTGCGCATCATCACGCCGTTCCCGGTGGGCAGCGGCCCCGAGGGCGTGGCCCGATTGGTGGCCGACAAACTCTCTCGCGCCTGGGGCAAGGGCGTGCTGGTCGAGAACAAGCCCGGCGGCAACGGCTTTGTCGCCATCGATGCCTTCAAGCGCGGCGCCACCGATGGCCACGATCTGATCCAGCTCGACAACGTGCACCTCAGCGTCTACCCACACCTGATGAAAAAGCTGCCCTACGACCCGGCCCGCGACTTCGAGCCCCTGGCGCCGCTGTTCAAGGCCTATTTCCTGGTGGCGGTGGCCAAGAACAGCCCTTACAAAGACATCAAGGACCTGCTGGCCGACGCCAAGGCGCGCCCTGGCCAGCTCAATTACGGCTCATGGTCGGTCGGCAACCCGGTGCACCTGGGTTCGGCCCGCCTGGCCGCGGCCATGGGCGTGGAGATGCAGCACCTGATCTTCAAGGAAACCACCCAGCTCTACACCTCGGTGGCCAACGGCGACCTGTCTTTTGCGCTGGGCTCCAGCGGCAGCACGGGCCCGCTGTACCGCGCCGGCAAGCTGCGCTACCTGGCCGTGGTGGCCAGCAAGCGCCTGAGCGCCTTGCCCGACGTGCCCACGCTGGCCGAAGCCGGTGGCCCCAAAGACCTCGAAGTGACCGGCTGGACCACCCTGGCCGCACCGCCCGGCCTGCCCAAGCCCTTGCTTGAGCGCCTGCGCGCCGACCTGCAGAAAACGCTGGCCGAACCCGACATGCTGGAGAAGTTCACCGCCTTTGGCTACGAGCCCTTCAACCTGCAAGGCGCGGCCTTCAACAAGTTCATCGCCGATGAGTCGCGCGTGATGGCCGAGGTGATCCGCAACACGCGCTCGTCGCTGGATTGACCTTCGCGTGCACATGGCCAGCCCTTACCGGGCAGGTGCTCAAGTCTCCAACAGGTACTCGCGCACCAATTGCCGGGCCCGGTGCAGACGGCTTTTGATGGCACCGGTCGCCTCACCGAGGCGGGCAGCGATCTCGGCGATCGTCATCTCCTCGAAATCGCGCAGCAGCACCACTTCGAGGTAGTGTGCCGGCAACGACTCCAGGGCCTTGGCCAGGTCCAGCCTCAAGGCCTCGTCACTGCGCGTTGCCAGCCGCCGTTCGGCCAACTCATCGTCCAAGGCGTCGTGCCTGAACAGCCGGCGCTCCAGACGAAGGCACTCCCGCCTGATCATCACGAACAGCCAGGACGAGAATGCCGCAGCCACTTTCAGGCCCTGCACTTTGCGCAGCACGGAGAGCAGCGACTCCTGCACCGCATCGTCTACATCGCTGGCCTGGCAATGCCTGCGCGCGTAACGCCTGGCATCGGCCTGGCACACCGCCAGCAGCCTGGCGATGGCGGCCGGGTCACCCGTCTGCGCCGCCAGAATGAGCGTGGAATGGTCTGCCGCAAGCAGCATCGTCACGGTCCTTTGTGGAGCTTGCGCCCCAGCAGGGCACACATCGGGCAGAAGCCAACCAGCCCCGTCAGCGACAGCATGGCGCCCACCATGCCCGCGCCCATCGCCATCGGCGAGCCCCAACCCATGGCCGTGAAGTCCAGCGCCATCAGCCCCAAGACGACCCGAAGCACGCGCTCCTAGGTCGGAACATTTTTGACATACAACATGGCAATCTCCTGTGAATGTTGAATCGAGGACCATCCTCACGGAGTAAGAGGCGCCATCGCGTCAAAACGGTTCGCAAGAACACCCAAAATTTCTGCGTGCTCCTGGCCAGCCAGTGGCTGACACTGACCGGCTCATCGGGACTTGACCTTCCGGATGGGACAGCTCGTCCTATTCAGAAGGGGCACCGGCCGGTGTGGGCCCCGTGTTGGCGTGGTGCGGGGCAGGACCCGCCGGCTCACGGATCAGGTTGGCCGCCGCCTGGGCCTGGGCGCCCACATGCCGGGTGTAGCCCATGACGGTGGCCACGCTGCGGTGACTGGTCATGGCCATGGTCTGCGCCAGCGGGATGCCCTGGGCGCCGGCCTCGGTCACAAAGCCTGAGCGCAGCGAGTGGGCTGAAAAGTCGCCCTCGATGCCCGCCAGCAGGCAGCGCGCCTTCACGATGTCGCGCACGGCGGCCGGTGACAGGGCAGGGCCCAGGTGCCCGCCCTTGAGCACCCGGCGGAAGATCGGCCCCTCGCTGATGCCCGCCTGAGCCAGCCAGGTCTCCAGGGCCTGCGCCGCCACGCCCTGGATGGGCTTGTAGTTTTCGGGCCGGTCCACGCCGGATTGGTTCGATTTGGAGTGCGCGAGCTTGTAGACGAAATTCTGCGGGCCCGCGCGTTTCAAGAACTTGATGTCTGCCCCGGCCACCTCGGAGCGGCGCCGCCCGCCGCTGGCCCAGGCGAACAGCAGCAGTGCACGGTCGCGGCAACCCTTGAGCGAATCGTCACAGGTGTCCAGCAGGGCCTGCAGCGGGTCTTTGGTCAGCGCATCCTTCTTGTTGGGCAGTTCGCCCCGTTTGGCAAAAGCACGCCGGGTGCGCGACAGCAGTTGCCGCACCTGCGGGTCTTCACACGGGTTGCTGGCCCCGGCCAGTTGATGGGTTTTGGACAGCACGGCCGAGCGGTGCACGATCCAGTTCAGTGACATGGGGCCCGGGCGGGCCTTGAAGCCGGCCGCCACCAGCTCGGCATCCAGGCTCTCGGGCAGTTCGTGGGCCAGGCCATCGGCCGTGGTGCGCTGGGCATGGTCGACGATGAACTGCAACACCGCGCTCGGCGGCACCGGCAACTCGATCTTCTGACCATAGCGCACCAAAAACCACGCCGCCCAATAGCGCAGCGCCGACCGGTAGCTGCGCAAGGTGTTTTCAGAGTCACCTTCGTGGATCAGCTCATCCACGGCTTTTTGGCTGTGGGCGCTCAATTCACTGGGTTTGAGGGCACCAGAGGCCTGTCGGAGCGTGAGGTTCATGCGCATCCCATCTATTTTAAATCACACGTACACAGTATGATTACACACTTCATACTGCATTAAACCACGATAAACATCATTTATCGATGGTTACTTTAACACCGGAACCTGCCCATGCAAACCCGTTCTTCCCGTGGCGTTCAACAGCACCAGGTCGATGTCGCGGCCGACGAATTGCTGGCCCAGGGCCAGCGGCCCACCATCGAAAAAGTACGGCTGCACCTGGGCCACGGCTCGCCCAACACGATCGCGCCCATGCTGGAGATCTGGTTTGCCGGCCTGGGCAAACGGGTGCGCGGCCTGGCCGGGTCCCAAGGCTGGGGCGACCAGTTGCCCGATTGGCTGCTGCAGGCCGCCGAAACCCTGTGGACCAAGGCCCAGGCCGAAGCCTCGTCGCTGGCAGACACAGCTTTGCAGGCCGAACGTGAGACCTTGAAACAACGCGAAGCCGACATGGCTGAGCAGGCCCAGGCCCTGGCCCAGCGCGAGGCCGTGATGCAAGCCCGCCTGCAGGCCCAAGACCAGGCCCTGAGCGAGGCCCGCAGCCAGAACACCGCCTTGCTCCAAAGGCTTGAACAGGCCGAGCTGGAGGCCCAGGGCCAGCACCAGCACTTGCTGGGCCTGCAAGAAGACCTGCGCCTGCTGCGCGAGCGCCGCCACGCCGACGAAGACCGCCATCAGGCTGAACTCAAAACCCTGAACGACGACCGCCGCAAAACCGAGGAACGCGCCGACAGCGCCGCCGCCCGCGCCGCCCTGGAGATCGACCGCGCCCGCCAGGAGGCCAAGGCCGAACGCGCCACCCGCCAACGCCTCGAAAAACTGCTGGAAGAGCAACGCGAAGCCCACCAGGCCGCCCTGGCCCAGGCCCAGCAGCAGGCCGTGGAGCTGCAGCAGGGCCTAGGTGTGGCCAACGCCCAGCTGAAACTGGCGCAGGACCTGCTGGCCCAGCAACAGACCGAGCTGCAACAGCTGCGCGAGCAATGGGCCGCCGCCTCACTCAAGACGGCCACGGCCAGCGCAAAGGCGCCCAGCAGCGCAGCCAACCCGGCCCCCAAAGAAGCCAAGCGCCCCACCCTGCGTTCGGCGGCACGCCCGGGCGGCGGTGGGGTGCGCGTGCGCCGTCGCCCGTGATGGGGTTGCCAAGCACATCAGTATTTATTCATAAATCTATTCAAGCGTATATTCACTTATCCATTCAAATCCGTTAGTCTTCACCGGGTGAACACCACCACCGCCACCACGGCCCCCTTGATCGACCAGGCCCGCCAGCGCCTGCTGCGCGGCGCGCAGACAGCCCGGTCGTTGATGCAGGCCCTGCAGACCAGCCAGCCCACGGTGTCGCGCACACTGAAGTCATTGGGCGACGAGGTGGTGCAGATCGGGGCGGCCCGATCTATTCAATATGTGCTGCGCGATGCCTCAAGGGCCACACTGCAGGCACCGGTGTACTGCGTGAGCGATGCCGGCCAGGTTCAAGCGCAGGGCCTGTTGATACCCGTGCACGCCAACGCCTACGTGATGCAGCCCCCAGAAGCGCCGGCCATCTTCAGCGACGGCCTGCCCTGGTGGGTGTACGACATGCGCCCCCAAGGCTACCTGGGCCGCGCCTACAACCAGCGCCACGGTGCCCGCCTGGGCCTGCCCGAGCGCCTGAGCGACTGGGCCGACACCGACGTGCTCCGGGCCCTGCTGCTGCAAGGCAGTGACCTGCCAGGCAACCTGATGCTGGGCAGCGAGGCGCTGCAGCAATTCATCAATGCGCCCACCCCGCAGGCGATTGGCCTGGCCGACAAGCCCCGGCGCTACGCCGAACTGGCGGCCGCCGCCGCCCAGGGCGAGCTGCCCGGCTCATCGGCGGCAGGCGAGCAACCCAAATTCACGGCCTATGCGGAGATGGCCAACCCCGCCGGGGCTGCGCACGTCATCGTCAAGTTCAGTGCCCCGGTGCCGGGCGCCGTCAGCCAGCGCTGGCGCGACCTGCTGTGGGCCGAGCACCTGGCGCTGCAGGTGCTGCGCGAACACGGCGTGCCCGCCGCAGCCTCCACGGTGATCGACCACGGCGGCCAGCGCTTTCTGGAGGTGCAGCGCTTTGACCGGGTCGGCGCCCGGGGCCGACATGCCCTGTTCTCGCTGGCCGCCCTGGACGCCGAATTTGCCGGCCGACCCGGCCGCTGGCCCGACATGGCCCGCGCCCTGGCGCGCGAACGGGTGATCGCCGCCGCAGCGGTGCAGGGCGCTGACCTGCTCTGGGCCTTCGGCACCCTGATCGGCAACACCGACATGCACGCCGGCAACCTGTCGTTCATGTCCGACACAGGCCGCCCCTACACCCTGGCCCCGGCCTATGACATGACCCCCATGGCCTTTGCCCCCGGCACCGGGGGCGATCTGCCGCAACGCCCTCTGGTCCTGCACATCGCCGACCAGGTGAGCGCCCAGGCCTGGCAGCAGGCCCTGCCCCTGGCCGAAGCCTTTGTACTGCGCCTGACCCAAGCGCCCTTGACCGCCTCGTTTGCCCCCTGCCTGGCGGCCCTGCAGGCCCATGTGGCCCAGGCCCGCACACGCATCGCGCACCTGGCCTGAACCCAGGCCGCCAGGCGTTGCGCCATGCCCTGCGAGCGGGCGGGCCTTCAGCAACTCGCCAATAATGCAAGCTCAAAGAAAAACGCGCCGAGACAAAGCATGCCCCTCCTGCACACGTTCGACAAACGCCGCTGGTCCCAGGCCCAGCAGACCTACCTGGACGAGCCCCTGGCGGCGGTGCCCGATGAGCAGATCCGCCAATCCAGCCGAGGCCGGCCCTGGCACGGGCTGTCGGTGTGGCACCAGGTGGCCGACGCCTCAGACCTGTACATCCCCCCGGCTGGCAAGCACTGCATCATCGTGCGCAACGGCCCGCCCACACGACTGCTGCAGCAGCACGGCACGCTGAACTGCGACGCCGAATGGCGCACGGGCGAGGTGCTGGTGCTGCCCGCCAACACCCCCAGCTACTGGCAATCCGAGCTGCCGCGCGACAACCTGCACCTGGACCTGTCGCCCCAGTGGCTGGAGCGCGTTCACGGCGCCCCCCTGGGGCCCGACGCGCTGCGCAGCTGCTTTGGCGTGCAAGACCGCCTGCTGGCCGACATCACCCGCACCCTGATCACCTCGCTGGCCGACAACTCCTCGCTGCAGCCCCGCTTTGCCGATGGCATGGCCATGAGTGTGGCCGTGCACCTGCTGGAGCACTACCGGGCCCCCGGCAGCCAGGCCCCGCGCCCCAGCGGGCTCAGCCGGCGCCAGTTGCAGACCGTGGCCGAACTGGTGAACGCGCATCTGCACCGCGCCGTGACCCTGCAAGAGATGGCCGAGGCCTGCCAGCTCAGCCCCTACCACTTCAGCCGCAGCTTCAAGTTCAGCACCGGCCTGACACCGCACCGCTACGTGCTGCAATGCAAGATGGAACGCGCCCTGGAGCGCCTGCGCCACAGCCGCAAACCCATTGCCGACATCGCGACCGAGCTGGGCTTTGCCACCGCCTCGCATTTCAGCAAACGCTTCTTGAACCACTGGGGCCAGACCCCGAGCGCCCTGCGCAGGGCGCACTGAACACGGCCCCCTGAACAGGGACTCTGAGCAGCAGATCTGAGCGGAGGCGCTGAGCCGCCCCTCCCCAGCCCGCCACACCGCAAGAAAGCGACAGCGCCCGCAATTTCACGCCATCCCCCGGCAGCACACTGCGCATCAAACCACGCCCGGCCAGGCCCACGGCCCCGGCCCGGGCGGCCTACCGCAGCACGCACCGCAGCCAACCCATGGGGACAACCGTGAACAGCAAACGCCACTTTCTTCTCTCTGCCATCGCCAGCGCCCTGGCCCCCAGCGCCTGGTCACAGGCCAGCAACACCGCCGCCACCGCATCCAGCAGCGCCTGGCTGCCCAGCCGCGCCGTCACCTGGGTGGTGCCCTACCCGGCCGGCGGCTTTGGCGACGCCCTGTCGCGCGTGCTGGCACAGCAGCTCACGCTGAGCCTCAAACAACCCGTGATCGTCGAAAACAAGCCCGGTGCGGGCGGGCAGATCGCGGCCGCCTACGTCAAGCAATTGCCGGCCGACGGCCACACCCTGTTCTATGGCGACATCGGCCCCTTTGCCATGAACGCGGCCCTTTACCCGCGCCTGAACTACGACGTTCAGAAAGACTTCACCCCGCTGACCCGCCTGCTCACCTCGGCCCTGGTGCTGGTCGTGCCGGCCAACAGCCCGATCAAATCGCTGGCCGAGCTGCAACAGGCGGCCAAGACCGACAAGCCCCTGCATTACGGCTCATTCGGCATCGGCAGCCAGCCCCACATCTGGATGGAGATGTACCGCCGCGAAACCGGCGGCAACCTGGAGCACGTGGCCTACAAGGGCGCCGCCCCGGCCCTGCAAGATTTGATGGGCGGCCACATCGACCTGATGCTGGACGTGGCCGCCAACAGCCTGCCCTATGTGCGCGAGGGCAAGCTGCGCGCCCTGGCCGTGGTGGGCAGCGACAAGCGCCTGCGCCAGCTGCCCCAGGTGCCCACCCTGGCCGAACTGGGCCTGGGCAAGCTCAATGCGCCGGGCTGGACGGGCGTGGTCGTGCGCCAGGGCACCCCACCCGCCGTGGTGGCGCAATTGCATGCCGCTGTGGTCAAGGCCGTGCAGTCGCCCGAGGTGATGGAACGCTTTGGCGATTTCGCCGTCACCCCGGCCCCCCAGAGCCCCGCCGAGTTCAGCCGCTTCATCCAGTCAGAAACCGAGCGCTGGGGCCAGGTCATCAAGGCCGTGGGCGTGACGCTGGATTGAGCCCATGCCTCAGGCCGCCCTCTCCACCCCCCACCCGAGCGCCCACCCCGGCACCCAACCTGCCACCCAGTTCAACGATTTGTTTGACCTCAGCGGCCGCACCGTGCTGATCACCGGCGCCACCGGCGGGCTGGGCCAGGCCCTGACCTGGGCCATGGCCCGCCAGCGCGCCCAGGTGCTGGTCAGCGACCGCGACGCCGAGGCCTGTGACGAACTCTGCCGCGCCCTGGCGGCCGCTGGCCACAGCGCGGCCGCCCTGCCCTGCGACCTGTCAGACCCCGCCCAGGTGCAAGCCCTGATCGAGGCCGCGCCAGGCCCCTTCGGCCCGCCCCAGGTGCTGGTCGCCAACGCCGGGATGCAGGGGCCAGCCGGCCCGCTGCACCAGGTCAGCGATGCCGACTGGGCCCAGGTCATGGCCCTCAACCTGAAAAGCGTGCACCAGCTGTGCGCCGGCCTGCTGCCCGGCATGGCCGCCAGCGGCCAGGGCAGCATCGTGCTGATGGCCAGCATCGCCGGCCTTCGCGGCAACGCCCAGATCGGCCTGTATGGGCTCAGCAAGGCCGCACTGGCCCAACTGGCCCGCAACCTGGCCGTCGAATGGGGGCCACGCGGCGTGCGGGTGAACGCCATCTCGCCCGGCCTGATCCGCACCCCGCTGGCCGCCGGTCTGCTAGCCAACGACGACTTCATGCGCCGGCGCCTGGCCCAGACGCCCTTGCGCCGCGTCGGCGAACCCCATGAGGTGGCCGGCCTCGCCGTGCTGCTGGCCAGCGCCGCGGGCGCCTTCATCACCGGGCAGAACCTGGTCGTCGATGGCGGCACCACCATCTCCGACGGCAACTGAAGCCGTCACCCCACAGATCAAACACACAGCCTGGAGCAACCGATGAAATTCGCCACCCTCGCCCACCCCGACGCCCGCCAGAATACCCACCTCGACGGCCGCCTGGTCCTGGTCTCGCGCGATCTGCAACACGGCGCCGACGCCAGCGACATCGCCCCCACCCTGCTGCACGCCGTGCAACACTGGGCCGCCGTGGCCCCGGCCCTGCAACAACGCTACGACGCGCTCAACGCGGGCCAATGCCCCGGCGCCTTCGGCCTGGCCGGCGCCGCCTTCCTGGCCCCGCTGCCACGCAGCCCTCAGTGGTGCGATGCCTCGGCCTTTCTGAACCACGGCCGCCTCATGGAGCGCGCCTTCAACACCCCGCCCATCCCCGATTTCGACACCATCCCCGTGATGTACCAGGGCGCCAGTGACGATTTTCTCGGCCCGCAGGCCGACGTGCCCCTGCCCAGCGAGGCCGATGGCATCGACTTTGAAGGCGAGTTTGGCGTGGTACTCGACGACGTGCCCATGGCCACCCCACCCGAACAGGCCCTGGCGCACGTGCGCCTGCTGGTGCAGATCAACGACTGGAGCCTGCGCGCCCTGGGCCCGCGTGAAATGCGCAGCGGCTTCGGCTTTCTGCAGGCCAAGCCCTCCAGCAGCTTCGCCCCCTTGGCCATCACCCCCGACGAACTGGGCGAACACTGGCGCGACGGCCGCGTGCAGCTGCCCCTGCAGGTGCACTGGAACGGCCAATGGTTTGGCCACCCCCACGGCGGCGAGATGAACTTCGGCTTTCACCAACTGATCGCCCACGCCGCCCGCACCCGCCGCCTGAGCGCCGGCACCATCATCGGCTCGGGCACCGTCTCCAACAGCGCACGCGAGGCCGGCTCCAGCTGCATCGCCGAACGCCGCGTGATCGAGGTGCTGGACCACGGCGCCCCCCGCACCCCCTTCATGCAGTTTGGCGACCGCGTGCGCATGGAAGCCCGCTGGCCTGGGCCAGAGGGTGAGGGGCAGGCTGGGCCGTTTGGGGTGATTGAGCAGCGGGTGGTGGGGTACAAGGCGGGGGGCGGCTGACTGGCGCCCCATCCAGGTGGTGCGCGGAGCCTACGCGATGCCGCAACCCGGCGAGCCAGACCGAATCGGATGTCTGCGCGCTGCCGTGAACGCGGCTTGCACCGCCCCAGCCAGCGCCGGACGTCGAGCGCCCCTTCGGGTCTGGGTTGGTCGCTCATCTGGTCAGCGTCCCAGGGCGCAGCACGAGTTCGGGTGAGCGCCCGCACCTCAGTCAAAATTTCGGAAAATCAGAAATAAAATCCCACCATTCATCCCGCCCGTAACCATTTCTGATTTTCCGAAATTTTAGTGAGTATGCCCCTGGAATCGTCTATTATTTCGGAATAACCGAAACCTTTGGTTCGAAGCGTGTTCTGCAAGCTCTGCAACCGAAACTCCGAAATGACCGACGCCGCCAGCCAACAACCCACCCTCCTTCAGTCAGCCACTGACCTGGGCCCGGTCGTGCGCACGCGTCGCAAGTCGCAATCGCTGCGCATCGATGATGCCGCCGCACTGCTGGGCGTGTCTGTCGACCTCATGTCGCGCCTTGAGAACGGCCAGGGATCGGTGCGGCTGGACAAAGCGCTGGCGGTGCTGGATGGCCTGGGCCTGACGCTCATGGTGCTTCCCAAGCAACACCCGTGGGCACGCGAGGCTGCGGCGACTGGCACCTCAAAGCCCACCGACAAAAAGAAGGCGTGAGGCGGCTGGCATGACGCACACACTGCAGGTCTGGGCCGAGGATGCGAAGGTCGCCGCCATCGAACACGAGGGACGCGATGACCGCTGGCATCTGCGCTACACCGAACCCTGGGCCGCAGATGCCCAGTCCTACCCACTGTCACCGGCCCTGCCTTTGGTTCGGCCGGATGCTGACTACGCTTCTCCTTCCATCAAGCGCTTCATCGAACACTTGCTGCCCGAAGGGCGTGCCCTGGATGTGGCGGTGGCGTACAACGGCCTGGCCAAGACCAACGTCTTCGGCCTGATTTGGGCCCTTGGCTCCGAGACGACAGGCGCCCTTCGATTCACCGGCGATGCCGCAGCCGCGCATCCTGCAGGTGAGCCCACGCAGCGAGAAATCCCCCTTCAGGAGCTCGACCAGCGCATCGCTGAGCGCGAGCACGTGCCCCTGACCGTGTGGGATGGCAAGGTGCGCATGTCGGTGGCCGGCCTGCAAGACAAGCTGCTGGTTTACCTCGACCGGCCCCTGCTCGACGGCGGGCGGCTATTCCTCGTGGACGGGCAGCGCCTGGCATCCACCCACATCCTCAAGCCCGACACCGCCAACCCCCAGACGCCGCACTTGGCGGTCAACGAGCACTTCTGCATGTCGCTGGCCAGCCGCATGGGCCTGCCCGCCGCGGAGGTGGACCTGTTGCGCACCCCCCGGCCGGTTCTGGTGGTGCGGCGCTTCGACCGCGAAGTCGAGAACACCGGCGGCAAGCCGCGGGTTCACCGCCGTCACATCATTGACACCTGCCAAGCCTGTGACCTGCCAGTGGCTTACAAGTACGAACGCAATCTGGGCGGTGCTGAGGCCGTGCGCCACATCCGCGACGGTGTGAGCTTCGAGCGCCTGTTCGGCTGCGCCGACCTGACCGCCAACAAGGCCCTGGCACGGCTGGCCATGCTGCGCTGGGCGCTCTTCCAGTTTTTGATTGGCAACAGCGACGCACACGGCAAGAACTTTTCTTTCTTCGTCCGCCCCGGGGGGCTGCTGGAGCCCACTCCCTGGTATGACTTGGTGAGCGTCCTGCAGTACGACGGCTTCGACACCGAGCTGGCCATGGCCTACGGCGACGTGTTCAGCCACAACGAGGTCTCGGCCTTTGCTCTGGCGGACTTCGCCGCACGCTGCGGTGTCGATCGACAGTTGATGCGCCGCGAGGGCCAGCGTCTGGCCAAGCTGGCCGCAGCGCAAGCCGAGGCGCAGGCCAAGGCCCCCGCATACGAGGGCGAGGCCGAGCGAGGCTTTGTGCAGCGCATTGCCGATTTCGTGGCCCGCCAAGCAGACAGGCTGACGCATCTGGTGGCCGACGCGGCGCGCTGGAAGGACGAGGACCTCTGAGCGTTTGTTGAAAGCAGCCGGCACGGGGCCCCAGAGCTGCGCCTGCCAGGTCGACTGGCCAGCCAAGGCCCAGGCCTTGGCAATGAGCCGTGTCATGCGCTCATTCGTATACGACCGTCGGCATGGCTCCAACGCTTCGGGCATGCGTCCCAAAAAAAGGCGGGACTGCCTCAGCACGCACGCTGCGGCTTGGTGCTTCCCGCTGGGCCTGCGTGATGAGGCACAGGTCCCTTCAAGCCAATGCCCTCACGCCCACTCACCCCGCCCCCACATCCCGCGCCAACCGCCGCGCCAGGGCCGACAGCGGGCAGCACAGCAGCAGATAGAGCACCGCCACCGCGCCATACACCTCCAAGTCATGGGCGCGCCAGCCGGTGTCGGCCAGCACGGCCTTCGCTGCGTGCAGCACGTCGAACAGGCCGATGACCATGACCAGCGAGGTGTCCTTCACCGCGCCCACAAACACGCCCAGGGCGGCCGGCGCCGCCAGGCGGCGGGCCTGGGGCCAGACGATGCTGGCAAAGGCCTGGCGCGGGCGCAGGCCCAAGGCCAGGGCCGTCTGCCACTGGCTGGCCGGCAGGGCCAGTGCGGCCTGCAGGCGCTGGGGCGCCGGCACCATCATCGGCTCGGGCACCGTCTCCAACAGCGCACGCGAGGCCGGCTCCAGCTGCATCGCCGAACGCCGCGTGATCGAGGTGCTGGACCACGGCGCCCCCCGCACCCCCTTCATGCAGTTTGGCGACCGCGTGCGCATGGAAGCCCGCTGGCCTGGGCCAGAGGGTGAGGGGCAGGCTGGGCCGTTTGGGGTGATTGAGCAGCGGGTGGTGGGGGTAGCTCAATCATCCCAGTCCTCATGTCGGACTGGCAGGTTATTCAACTCATCCCGGTAGTGCTGCCACTTGGGCATGAACAGATTCATCACCGACACAAACCGGGCGTTGTGGCTGGGCTCGATCAGGTGCGCAAGTTCATGCACCACGATGTACTCCAGGCACTCCGGTGGTTTCTTGGCCAGATCGGTGTTCAGGCGGATGGCGCGGCTGTGCTCCAACTCGCCCTTGGGTGGCCGCACTGGCTCGCACAGCAAGAACATGGCTTCCAGGGCAATGTCCGGCCGATCCCGGTCCAGTCTCAGCCGATCTTTCAGCATCACTTCGGGGTCAGCGCCACCCGCGCTGTGGTCAATTTCCGAGGTGTACGCCGCAATGGCGTTTTCCACCTTCTTAAACAAGTCCTTGTCATCGACGATGACGGATACGAGTCACAGTTCTTCTATTGCAAAGCTGTTTTGTGCGGTGTTCATGGCGCCGAATCTTCCGGTTCAAACTTGTCCCACAGCGCCGTTTTGAACCACGCAGGCATCTCGTCTGCCTTCATTTCAATTTCTACTCCGTCCGTCACCCCTGCGATCCACACGCGCTCTGATCCCGAGTTGTCGAAGATGTATGCCCGGTCGGCATAGGCAACCGCCTGCGGCAACAACTCCAGCGAACGCACGTAGCGGCTGCGAATCTTGTCTTCTGCTACCGGGTGCCCACCCGTCTCTACGCGGTATTGCACACGGGCCACATTGATTTCAGCGTCTTCTGTCGCCACAAAGTACAGGTAGGTGCGATAACCCGCCTGCTGGGCTTTGTGCAAAAACTCCACCTTGTCGGGTGACGACATGACGGTTTCAAACGTGAAAGAGACCTGCGCAGCCAGCAGCTTGTGGCGGATGAAGTCAGCCAGAACCGAAGCCCAGTACGAATTGACGACGACTGCGCCAAAACCCACCTTGCCATCCACCACCGTCAACTGCTGCGCTTGTGGCAGCAGCCCCGCCTTTGCCAACAAGGTGGACGCCTGGAGGAATGCTTGAAGCTCTGCCGCACCGGCCAAAACCTCAAAGTCGGCCAAGTTCAAGTACCCATCAGAGCGGATGGCTTTTTCGATCTCATCCGCGTTGACATACACACCCAGCCACTGCGGCGGCAGCATGTCTTTGATGGTGCTTTTGCCCGAGCCATTGGGTCCCGCGAACATGCGCAGGCGCGGAACGGGCGCCGTCATGCCTGGCGTGCCCGAACCCGTTTGGTGCCCATCGTCACCGCAACGGGCTTGGCAATGGAGCGAATCACTCGCACCGTGCCCTCTGCAGTCGTTTCAATCAACTGGCCGTTACGCGCCTCAATCACCTTTCCGCTGATGGTCAGCGCTTGCAAGTAGGCCCGCTTGACGGCACTGCCGGCCAACTCGGGAATGCGGGCTTCCATGCGTTGCATGGATTCTTCGCTCATCGAAGAAGGGGTCTTCATGGGGTGCTCCTTGGTGGGTAAGACTTATACCAGCCAGAATCAGCACATGCACTGCAACGGATGGCGCTACACCGAATTTCTGTGGTCAAAACGGCCTCTGGCGCTTATCTATCAGGCGCAAGCAGCTACGAAATTCATAGTAAACGAATCCGGCCAGTCAGCAACTCCTGCATCAAGCCCTGCTTGATCCGGCGGGCCTCGGCCGTCCATGCCACCGCGCAGTTCGTCACACGATGACCAGAGAGAAGAGTAAAGCTCGGATTTCTTAATTGCCATGAGGCGTCGCAGATTTTTTTACGTCACCGGCGATTGTGGACGACGGCGGCAGTGGTTGAGACTGACACGCGGCAAGTTCGTCCAGATCGGAGAAATGCTCAAAATTCAAGCAAGAAAGTTCCAAAACAAACCGCGAGGGACGCAGGTTGAGACGTTATCGAATAGATGTGCGTCGACCTCGCCGTGTCGGTCTTGTGCGCCGGGAATCGATATGGGTATGTGCTGCTCAAGGCTCGTTTGCCTTGAATGTCTGATTCTGGCAACGGATTCTGCATAGGCAATGAATGGCTGACGTTGGCCGTTCCCAGACATCCGATCAGGCAGAAACACCACCACATCTCCAGCACCTGAACGAGTACTAGGTACGGCGTAACGAGCACTACTGCACGCGCGCCCTCACCCCGCCCCCACATCCCGCGCCAACCGCCGCGCCAGGGCCGACAACGGGCAGCACAGCAGCAGATAGAGCACCGCCACCGCGCCATACACCTCCAGGTCGTGGGCGCGCCAGCCGGTGTCGGCCAGCACGGCCTTGGCGGCGTGCAGCACGTCGAACAGGCCGATGACCATGACCAGCGAGGTGTCCTTCACCGCGCCCACAAACACGCCCAGGGCGGCCGGGGCCGCCAGGCGGCGGGCCTGGGGCCAGACGATGCTGGCAAAGGCCTGGCGCGGGCGCAGGCCCAGGGCCAGGGCCGTCTGCCACTGGCTGGCCGGCAGGGCCTGCAGGGCGCCACGCAGCACTTCGGCCAGTTGGGCGGCGGTGTGCAACACCAACACCGCCAGCGCCCACCAGAACTTGTTCGAGCCACTGGCTTCCGGCCACAGCAGGGGGCCCCAGAACGACACCAGCAGCAACTGCACCACCAGGGGCATGGCGCGTGGGCCTTCGATCAAGGCCAGGGCCAGCACACGGGCTGGGCCACGCCCGCCACGCCTGGCCCAGGCCAGCAGGCCCGCCAGCGGCAGGGCCAGCAGCAGGGCCGCTTCGGCCAGAAACAGGGTGACCAGCAGGCCGCCCCAGTCGCCCGTGGGAAGGGGCTGGCCGCCCGGCCACAGCCCGCACAGCAAAGCCGCGATCAGTGCGGCCAGGGTGGCACTGCCCCAGGCCCGTGCGCGCCAGCCCAGCTGCGGGCTGGGCAGCACCCACAGTGCCGCCAGCCCCAACAGGCCGGCACAGGCCAGTGCGGCCTGCAGGCGCCGGGGCGCCGGCACCGTGCCCCACAGCAACAAGGGGTGGTTGGCGTCCAGCACGGCCCAGCAGGCCGCACTGACACCTTCGCAGGCGCTGGCAGGCCCGCTCCACACGGCGCCCCACACTGCCCACTGCACGCCCAGCACCAGGCCGCAGGCCAGGCCCAGCAACACACCGGCGTTGAGCAGCGCCTGCAGCGGCCGCCCCCACAGCGCATGGGCGCTCAGCGGCAGCGGCCCGTCCAGCTGGCTCAGGCGGGCCATGCTGCCGGCCAGCCAGCCGTGCCGGTTGGCGCGCTGGTTGTGCCAGGCCACGGTGGCGGCCAGCAGGCCGCTCAGGCCCAGGTAGAAGATGGCAGCCAGCGACATGCCCTCCAGGGCGCGGCCGGTCTGGGTGATGGTGGTGTTCAGGATGGCCATCAGGTCCTGGTAGCCGATGGCCAGCGCCAGCGTGCTGTTTTTCAGCAGGGCCAGGCATTGGTTGGCATAGGGTGGCCAGGCGCTGCGCAGGGCCAGCGGCAGCACCACGCAGCGCGCCACCGTGGCGGGGCGCATGCCCAGGGCGCGAGCGGCCTGCACCGGCCCCAGGGGCACCGACAGCACGGCCGAACGCACGATGTCCGACAGGTAGGTGGCATGGAACACTGCCAGGCCCCACACCAGGGCGGCCAGTTCGGGGCTGAGCAACCAGCCCCCGCTCAGGCCCAGGCCTTGCAGCCGGGGCCACTCCAGCACCAGGCCCCAGTCGCTGCCCTCGGCCAGGTGCAGCGCGGGCACCGCCAGCCCGCGGTTGGACAACCACAGGCCCGGCAAGGGGTGCCAGGCCTCACGCAGCGGCGGCAACTTCAACAGCAGCGAGTACCAAAGAAAAAGCTGCAGCAACACCGGGGTGTTGCGCAGCAGTTCCACCAGGCCATCCAGCAGGCGGCGCACCAGGGGCTGGCGCCACAGCCGGGCCAGGCCCAGCACGGTGCCCCCCAGGGTGGCGCCCACACCGGCCAGCAACAGCACGGTCAGCGTGTTGAGCAGGCCGGCCGCGATCAGCCAGGCAAACGAGTCATCGGCCGATACCGCCAGCCAGCTCTCGGCGATCTGAAAGCCGGCCCGTTGGCCCAAATAGCCGAAATCAGGCCCACTCATTGAAAGGGCGGCGCATACAGCAGGCCCCCCTTGTTCCATAGCGCGTTCAGGCCGCGCTCCAGTTTCAGCGGGGTCTTGGGGCCCACGTTGCGATCCCAGATCTCGCCGTAGTTGCCCACCGCCTTGAGCACGTTGTAGGCCCAGCGTTCATCCAGTTGAAAGCTCTTGCCGATGCCGGGGTCCACGCCCAGCAGGCGTCGCACCTGTGGGTCTTTGCTGGTCAGAAAGCTGTCCACATTCGCCGAGCTGATGCCCAGCTCTTCGGCCGCCACCACGGCGTGCACCGTCCAGCGCACGATGTCGATCCAGTTGGTGTCGCTGTCGCGCACCCAGGGTGCCAGCGGCGACTTGTTCACGCGCTCTGGCAGGATCACGTAGTCGTCGGGGTTGCCGGCCCGGGCCGAGCGGCTGGCGGCCAGGGTGGAGGCGTCCGACAGGTAGACATCGCAGCGGCCGCTGTAAAAGGCTTTTTCCAGCTCGACCAGGTTCTCGATCACCACCGAGCGGTACTTGAGCTTGTGCGTGCTGAACCAGTCCACCAGGTTCTGCTCATTGTTGGTGCCTGGCTGCACGCAGACCTGGGCCCCGTCGAGCTGGCGCGCCGAGCTCACGCCCAACTTTTTGGGCACCATGAAGCCCTGGCCGTCGTAGAACACGATGGCCGCCGCCGTCACGCCCAGGCCGGCATCGCGCCCCGAGGTGACCGTGGTGTTGCGGTTGAGCACGTCGATCTCGCCCGACTGCAGGGCCGGAAAGCGCTGCTGCGAGCTCAGGGGCACATAGCGCACCTTGTCAGGGTTGCCCAGCACGGCGGCTGCCAGGGCGCGGCAAAAGTCCACGTCCAGCCCGCTCCAGCGCCCCTGGCCATCGGCCAGCGACAGGCCGGCCGAGCCCTGGCTCACGCCACAGACCAGTTGGCCGCGTTTGCGGATCGTGTCCACCGTGGTGCCGGCCTGGGCCGGGGCAGCGGCCAGGGCACTCAGGCCGAGGGCCGACAAGACAAGCAGCGACTGGCGCCAGCGCACCAGGACAGAACGAACAGACATGGGGGGCATCCTTGGGTTGAGGCCGTCAGCATCGCGCCCGCGCCCGTGTGCGCCTACGAATCGTTTTGAATACCGGCAGAAGAAAAACATCCTTGCGACCGCCCGCCGGTGCGAAAGAATCGGCACCCACCCCTCCCCGCCTGCCCCCTCACCACGGAGCCGCCCGACATGGACTGGCACACACGCTTTCGCGCCTACTTTCCCCTGGCCCTGCAAAAGGCCTATGCCTGCCAGGCCTACAGCAGCCCCATGTCGCCCGAGGTGAGCCAGGCCGTGGCGGTGTTCTTTGACCGCTTGACGCATGGGCGCTCCGACAAGCCCGAGTGGCTGGCGGCGGCGCAAAGCGTACGCCGACAGGTGGCCCAGCTCATCCATGCCGAAGCCGGCCAGATCGCCTTCACCAAGAACACCACCGAGGGCCTGAACCTGGTGGCCCAGGGCTACCCCTGGCAGCCTGGCGACAACCTGGTGATCGACGACCAGGAGCACCCTGTCAACGTGGTGCCCTGGCTCAACCTGCGCCACCGCGGTGTGGAGGTGCGCGTCGCTGCCACCGTTGACCACCGCATCACGGTGGACGCCCTCTGGCAGCGGGTGGATGCGCGCACCCGCATCGTGGCGGTGTCGCACGCGCAGTACGGCACCGGCTTTCGCATCGACCTGCAGGCCTTGGGCGAGCGCTGCCGCAACGCCGGCATCGCCCTGGTGGTGGATGGCATCCAGACCGTGGGGCTGCTGCCGGTGGATGTGCAGACCTGGGGCATCAGCGCGCTGGCCTGCGGCGCCTACAAGGCCTTGCACGGGCCGCTGGGCCTGGGTTTTGTGTATGTGGCACCCGCGCTGCTGGAGCGCCTGCACCCAACCCACCTGGGCGCCTCGGCCGTCAACCAGGTGGACCGCAGCGTGCCGGGCTGGGCCCTGCGCTGCAGCGACCTGCACGATGCACGCAGGCTCGAAGGCGGCAACATCAACTACCCGGCCATCTATGGCCTGGCGCGTGCCCTGCTGCTGATCGAAGAGGCCCGGGTGGATCGCCTGGCACCCTGGACATTGGGCCTGGCCCGGCGTCTGGACGCGGGCCTGCGGCAACAGGGCTACCAGCTGCTGTCGTCCAGGCTGCCGGGTGAAGACAGCCACATCGTGTGCCTGCGCCACGAGCTGGCCTATGCGCTGCGCAAGTACCTGTACTCGCAGCGTGTGATGTGCAACCTGCTCGACAGCGGCGCGCTTCGCTTCTCGCTGGGGGGCTACAACACCGAGGCCGACGTGGACCTGATCCTGGCCGTCACCGGGCGCTTTGCCCGTGACCCCGGCCTGCGCCGGCTGCTGCAGCAGCCCGTGTCCAGCACCCCCTACCCTGCGCCCTGATGCGCTCGGGTTGGGGCGCCTGGCTCACCAGGTGGCGTCCAGCCCCAGGTGGTGCAGGGCCTGGTGGCGCAAGTCCGCCAGGTAGGGGTCGCCCCGGTGGCGCGGGTAGGGGCGGTCCACCACCAGCTCGGCCTGGATGCGGGCGGGGCGGTCGCTGAACACCACCACGCGCTGGGCCAGAAACAAGGCCTCTTCCACGTCGTGGGTCACCAGCAGGGCCGAAAAGCCTTTGCGTTGCCACAGGTTGATCAGCTCGCTTTGCATCTGCAGCCGCGTCAGCGAGTCGAGCTTGCCCAGGGGCTCGTCCAGGACCAGCAGTTCGGGGTCATTGACCAGGGCGCGGGCCAGTGCCACGCGCTGGGCCATGCCACCCGACAGTTGATGCGGGTAAGAGCGGGCAAACGCCGACAGGCCCACCAGGCGCAAGGCCTCATCCACCCGCTCGCCCTGCTGGGCCAGCAGACCGCGGGCCTGCGGCCCCAGGGCCACGTTGTCGCGCACGCGGCGCCAGGGGAACAGCGTGGGGTCCTGGAACACCACGATGCGCGACGGGTCGGGCCGGGTGATGGGGGCACCGTCTTGCGTGATGTCGCCCGAGGCAGCCGGCTCCAGCCCGGCCACCAGGCGCAGCAGCGTGGATTTGCCGCAGCCGCTGGGCCCCAGCAGGGCCACAAACTCGCCGGGCTCGACCGTCAGGTTCACGTGGTCCAGCACCGGCAGCAGGCCGCCGGGCGTCTCGAAGGCATGGCTGACATCGCGGATGTCAATGCGCGAGCCCACGCCACGCACGGCCTGGGCAGCAGGCTGGGAAGCCTGGGGGGCCGGAGCCTCTGAGGCGGGCTGGGGGACGCGGCGCAAGGTCGGTCGGAGGGAGGCGAGGCTTACCATTTCACGGTTCCTTTCTGCCAGGACAGCACACGGTCCCGCAAGGTGAACAACAAGGTGATCAGGCCCGAGCACAGCACGGCCATCACCAACAAGGCGGCAAACATGTTCGAGTACGCGGCCCAGCCCTGCGCCCACTGCAGGTACCAGCCCAGGCCGGCTTTCACGCCCATCATCTCGGCCGTGACCAGCACGGTGAACGAGGCGCCCAGACCCATGAACAGGCCCACAAAGACCTGCGGCAGGGCGGCCGGGATGGCCACCCGCCAAACCAGGAACAGGTTCGAGGCCCCCAGCGTGCGCGCCACGTCGTAATACGACTTGTTGACCGAGGCCACGCCCGACCAGGTCAGCACCGCCACCGGGAAGAAGGTGGCCAGCGCCACCAGGAACACCGCGGCGGCATAGCTCGAAGGCGCAAGAAAGAACGCGATCGGCAGCAGCGCCGACGAGGGCACAGGCCCCAGAAAGCGCAGCACGGGGTGCACCCAGTAGTTCACCTCACGCGACCAGCCGATGGCCACGCCAGTGATGAAACCCACCAGCGCCCCCAACAACAGGCCGTTGAGCAGCAACCGCGCCGAATGCAGCACCGACAGGCCCAGGCGGCTCCAGTCTTCGGCAAACACCTCGACCAGGCTTTGCGGTGGGGCGAAGAAGGGCCCGGGCAGCACGGTCAGCTTGGCCGTCAGCACCTGCCACACCAGCAGCAGCACCGGCAAGGCCACCAGCCAGCGCCCGCTCAGGCGCAGGCCGTCGCGCAACTGTGGCAGCCGAGCCAGCCCTCCATACGACAAGGCCAGGGCCAGGATGACCCCGCCCACGGCCACATTGGCCAGCCCGAACTCTTCGGTGAAGGCCCAGTCGGTGAAACCCGCCACCTGGTTGGGCCAGAAGCGCACCAGCAGGCCTTCGATGATCCAGGCCGCCGCGGCCAGAAAGCCGGTGCGCCAGAAGCGAGCCGACGCCGGCCCGGGTGCCGCCGCCTGCACCGGCGCCGACGCCTCGGGGGCCACCGGTTCGCGCGGGGCTTCGTCCAGATCCGCTGCCGGGAGCGGCAGCACCTTCAATGCTTGACTCATGGTTGGGTCCTCCTTTTGAAGCGGCCTCAGGCCAGCACGTCCACGGTCAGGAAGTTGGCGAAGCGCGCCGGGTCGGTCGACTTCTTGAGCACGCCCACGTTCTTCAGGTCGGCGGCGTATTGCTCGATCTCGTTGCGCAGCGCCACGCCCTGCGGGTGGTGGCGGTAATCCAGCTGGGCCGTCAGGATGCTGCGGATGTCCGCGGCCGTCACCTTTTGCGGCAGGTAGCTCAGGGCCACCTTGGCGGCCTCGCCCGGGTTCTCGGCGATGAACAGGGCCGCCTGGGTCAGCGAGCGCACCACCGCGGCCACCTGGGGCCGGTTCTCGCGCACCAGGGCGCCCCGCGCGGCGATCAGGCAGCACAGGCGGTCCTTGAAGTCACCGGTCAGGATGCTGGCGATCTCGCGAAACTGGCCTGGGTTGCGCCGCTCGATCAGGAACAGGTTGGGGTCGGCATCGACGATCAGGTTGATCTCGCCCTTTTCGAAGGCCACGTCCAGCGTGTCGGGCGGGTAGGTCTTCCACTCCACCTCGGTGTCGGGGTTGATGCCCTTGCGCGCCAGGTAGGTGGACATGAACTGCCGGCCAAAGCCATTGGGCTGGCCCACACCGATCACCGCGCCCTTGAGCTTGTCGACCGAACTCAGCTTGGAGTCTTGCCCCGACAGCACGCGGATGCAGCCCGCGTGCGCCGCGCCCACCACCTTCACATCAAAGCCCGACTCCAGCGGCTTGAGCCAGGTGTGGATCAGGCCCAGCGACACATCGGCCTTGCCGGTGGCCAGCGACTCCAGCACCTGGTCGCTGGAGCCGGCAAAGTTGATCACGTCCACATCGACCTGGTTTTTCTCGAAAAAGCCGCGGTCACGGGCCACCACCACGGGCAGCAGGCACAGGGCCGTGCCGCTCCACGACAGGGTGAGCTTCTTGCCTCCGGCAGCGCGCACCCAGGGCGCCCCCATCAGGGCGACACCGCTCAGGCCGCCTGCGGCCAGGGTGCCCAGGGCACGGCGTCGGCTCCAGGCCGGCGATGAAGCCAGCGATGAGGCCGGGCTTGAAGCAGGGTTTGAAGACAACTGGGGATCCAACACAGACATGGCAATTCCTCGGATTGGCCCACAAGGGCCTGAACAGGGAAAGCCGGCCCGCCGGGCTCAAGGGTGTCGAGCCCGGCGCGTCGACCAGGACAAAGCCCACTGTAGAAATCACGGGTTGCGAGGAGAAGCTCTAAAAAGGCGGATGGATATCTGCTAAATGTTGATAAATATCAACACATGGACAACAGGGGATGAAAACCCAGATCGGCTCCAAAAACAGCAACGCCCCGCGTCAACGACCGGGGCGTGGGGCGGCCTGCCGCCCTGCGGCAGCGGCGCAGTGCCAAGGAGAGGGCTTCAGGCCAAGGCGGCTTCGCTGTCGGCCTGGGCGCTGGCCGGCTCCACCCGGTGGCGGAACTGGGCCGCGGCGTGGTGATCGGGCAGGCGGTCGCCCCGGCCGAACAGCTTGTGGCGCAGCGTGCCCTCGGTGTAGGCCGTCTTGTAAATGCCGCGGTTCTGCAGCTCGGGCACCACGTGGTCCACAAAATCGACAAAGCTCTCGGGCACCACGGTGCGGCTGAGGTTGAAGCCGTCCACGCCGGTCTCATCCACCCAGGCCTGCAAGGCATCGGCCACTTGCGCAGCATCGCCCACCAGGGCCGGGTGGCGGCCCCCCAGCTGGTACTGCTGCAGCAGCTGGCGGCGCGTCCAGCCCTTTTGCCGCGCAGCCGCCGCGGCCGACTGGATCGACTGGGTGGGCGGGCTGAAGTCGATGGGCTCGTCCAGGTCGTAGTGCGACAGGTCCAGGCCCAGGCTGGCCGCAAAGTGGGCCAGGCCGGCTTCGGGGCTGGCGTAGCGAACGTAGTCGGCGTGCTTCTCTTGGGCTTCGGCGGTGGTGGCGCCGGTCACCGCCGTCACGCCCAGCACGATCTTGAGGTCTTCGGGGCGCCGCCCGGCGCGCACGGCGGCCTCGCGCAGCGACTGCACCGACTGGCGCACCTGGGCCTTGTCGCCCCCTGAGACAAACACCGCCTCGGCATGGCGGGCGGCAAACAGCTGGCCGCGCCCCGAGGTACCGGCCTGGAACAGCACCGGCGTGCGCTGGGGCGAGGGCTCGCTGAGGTGGTAGCCCTCCACCTGGTAATAGCGGCCCTGGTGGCGCACCTTGTGCACGCGGGCCGGGTCGGCAAACACGCGGGCCGCCTTGTCGCGGCGCACGGCGCCGTCCTCCCAGCTGCCTTCGAGCAGCTTGTAGAGCACCTCAAGAAACTCATCGGCCCGGTCATAGCGCTCGTCGTGCGCGATCTGGTTCGGCAGGCCCAAGGCGCGGGCGGCGCTGTCGAGGTAGCCGGTGACGATGTTCCAGCCAAAGCGCCCCTGGGTCAGTTGGTCCAGGGTCGAGAAGCGCCGGGCCAACAGGTAGGGCAGCTCCGACAGCGGGTTCACCGTGACGCCAAAACCCAGGTGCCGGGTGTGGGCCGCCATGGCCGACACCAGCAACAGCGGGTCGTTCACGGGCAGCTGCACCGACTCGCGCAGCGTCACGTCCACATTGCCCTGGTAGACGTCGTACACGCCCAGGATGTCGGCGATGAACAGGCCATCGAACAGGCCACGCTCCAGCGTGCGGGCCAGATCGGTCCAGTACGACAAGGTGTTGTACTCGGTGGATCGATCCCGTGGGTGGGCCCACAGTCCGTGTTGGATGTGGCCCACGCAGTTCATGTTGAAGGCGTTGAGCAGCAGTTGTTTATTGGCCATGAGGGCTTCGTCAATCGGTGGAGTGTGAATGGGTTGGCGCCAGGGCAGTGGCCTCAGGCGGCCACGGCAAGGTCGGCGGCTTCTGGCGCCAGTGGCACGGCCACGGGGGCCCGGGCAGCGTGAACCGGCGGTTCAGCCGCTTCAATGGGCACGGGGTGATCGGCATGCCAGTGGCTGATGGCCGACTTGGCCAGCGAGGCCACCACGGTGTCCTCTTGCGGTGGGTTGAACTGGGCACACTGCACGTCGCGCAGGTAGCGCTCCAGCGGCAGATCGCGCGACAGCGAATGCCCGCCGACGATGGCCATGGCCAACTCCACCACGCGCAAGGCATTGCGGCTGACGGTGACTTTGGTGATGGCCACCTCGTCGCCAAACTCGGCTTGCAGGTGCGGGTGACGCTCCCAGCGCTCGACCAGGCCATACAGCAGGGTCTTGCTGGCGCCCAGCAGCAGTTCGATCTCGCCCAGGCGCTGCTGCACCTGGGGCGCTTCGAGCACCGACTTGCCCAGGCTCTGGGCGTGGTAGCGGTCGGCAAAGCCCAGCGCAAAGTCGCGCGCCGCGCGGGCCACGCCCAGGTAGACGGCCGACAGTTGCAGGCCATAGGCCCGGCTGGCCACAGTGAACGAGCCCACCTGACCCAGCTCGATGTAGCTCAGCAGGGCTTCGGGCGGCAGGTGCACCTGGTCAAATTCGATGTCGTGGCTGCCGGTGCTGCGCATGCCCAGGGTGTTCCAGTTCTCGATCACGCGCACGCCCTCGGTGCGTGGCACCAGAAACTCGGCCACCCGGCCTTCGTCTTCCACCCAGGCGTAGACGATCATCTTCTGCAGCCGGGGGGCCGACGAGCAAAAGGCCTTGCGCCCGCTCAGCACATAGCCGCTCTCGACGCGGCGCGCCACTGTGCCGGGGCGGGCCCCGCGCAGCAGGTTGCCGGCTTCGCGCTCGGTGACCAGCACATTGATCAGCTGCCCGCGCTGCACCGCATCGGCCGCCAGGCTGGCCAGCGCCTCAGGCTGCCAGCGCAGGGTGTGGCCCAGGTAGCCGAACACCATCAGGTGCCAGCCCAGCGCCAAGGCGGTGGAACCGCTGCCGCGCGCCAGCCGCTCCTGAAAAATCAGGGTTTCGTACAGCGAGTAGCCCTCGCCACCGTGGGCTTGCGGCACGGTCAGGCGCAGCGCACCGCGCGCGGTCAGGGTGTCGAAATGGTCGTGCGGGAAGCTGCCCGCCGAATCGTGCTGGGCCGCCGTCTTGGCGATTTCGGCCGCCAGCTCGTCGGCGTAGGCAGCAATGGCGTGGTCACGCGGGTTGCGCAAGGTGACATCGACACGGGGCATGGGCATCTCCAGAAGGCCAGGCAGGTCTGGCCGGGTCATGACAGAGGGTCTTCAGAACAGGCCCGAGGCCGGCGGCGGGGCATCCTTGAGCTGCCAGGCCCCCACCACCGCAGCCTTCCAGTGGCGCGGGTTGTGGTTGCTCACGGTGCGGGCATTGCGCCAGTGGCGATCCAGGTTGTGCCGGCGCGAGGTGGTGGAGGCGCCCCCCACATCAAACAGCAGCTCGGCCGCCTTGAGGGCCGACTCCGAGGCCAGGTACTGGGCCTGGGCCACGTCGATCGAAGCATGGATGATGGCGTCCTGATCCAGGCCCGCGGCCCAGGCGGCGTCGATGCGCTCGGCGGCGCGCAGCACCACGGCCTCGGCGGCCAGGGCTCGGGCCGAGATCTCGCCCACCGACAGCTCCACATAGGGGTCGTCCACCGAGCGGCTGGCCGAGCTGTGCTTGATCGGGCGAGCGTGCAGCCGGGCGAAGGCCACGGCGTCATGCAAGGCATTGCGGGCAATGCCGGCCAGCACCGCGCCCAGAAACAGCTGGGCCAACGGAGTGACGACGGTGCGCCGCCCTTCGGCCAGGCCGCCCGTGGGGTGGGGCACGATGTCGGCCGCCTCCACCCGCACATCGTTCAGCCGGGTGGTGCCGCTGGCGGTCAGGCGCTGGCCCATGGCATCGAAGTCATCGAGCAGCTCCAGGCCTTCGCGGTGGCGCGGCAGCACAAAACGGACCTCTTTGTCCTGCTCGTCGAGGGCCACGGTGCTGATCCAGTCGGCATACAGACCGCCGGTGCTGTAGTACTTGCTGCCCTTGACGCGGAAGTGATCGCCCTCGCGGCGCAGCCGGGTGGCGATGGCGCCATTGGCGCCGCCAATCTCCCAGCCCGCGTTGGCAATGAAGTCACCGCGCAGGCAGCGCGGCCACCAGCGCTGGCGCACCGCCTCATCGGGACCGGCCAGCAACCCTTCAACAAACAGAAAGCCCGGGCGCAGGGCCTGGGCCACGTTGGAGTCTGCCGCTGCGATGTCGATCACCAGCTCGATCAGCTCGCGCACCGAGCCGCCCGGGCCGCCATCGCGCACGGGAATGCGCAGCGTCAGCAAGCCGGCCGCCACCAGCGAGCGCACCTGCTCGTGCGGCAACACACGGTCTCGCTCACGCGCCTCGGCCCCTTCGCGCACGGCCGGCAACAGCGCAGCCACCCGGCGCTTCAGCTCGGCCAGATCGGGCGCCTTGGCAGCAGGCGGCACAGGGGATTGCGTTGGGACGGGCGCGTCGGCCAGCAGGGTCTCGGACATCGGCTTCTTTCAGGTCAGGGGGCAAGGCACAGTCAAGGCGCGCTCAGGGGGAAGGTCCCGCGGCGCGCCGTGGCCTGATGCTAGGGCGGTGCCCCCGCCAGGGCCACGATCAAAACTGCATGGCAACAGACTCAAAACTTTCGGTCATGAGCTCATGCACGCCCCGCCTCGCCGCCCCAGGGCCTGCACATATGGATAGATGAATTTCGGGCTACGCGTCAGAGGAGGCCCGCCGCAGAATTTTCGAGGCCGCCTGCAGGCGGTTCTTCGCCCAGGCCCAGCCCCAGCTCCAACAGGAACCCGCCCATGAACGATGTCACCCTGCCCCCAGACCTGCGCCCCGAGGCAACGCAAGCTCCACCCGCACGGCCCCATGCAAGCGGGTTTGACCCGGCCCACCAGGTGCACCCGCAGTCGGCCCACACGGGCGCCCTGATCACCGGGGTGGACCTGCGCCAGCCCTTGTCGCCGGCCGAAGTGGCGGGCATCGGGGCCGCCTTGCGGCGGTGGAAGGTGGTGTTCTTCCATGACCAGCCGCTGAGCCACGAACAGCACATTGCACTGGCCCGCCAGTTCGGCGCGCCCACCATCGGCCACCCGGTGTTCGGCCACGTGGCCGGTTACCCCGAGGTGTACTCGATCGCCAAGCACCGCCAGGCCAACCGCTTTGTGGGCAGCAGCGAACTGCGCCCCTGGAGCGGCTGGCACACCGACGTGACGGCCGCGATCAACCCGCCGGCCGCCTCCTTGCTGCGGGGCGTGGTGATCCCCCCCTATGGTGGCGACACCCAGTGGACCAATCTGGTGGCGGCCTACCAGGCGTTGTCAGCCCCGTTGCGTGGCTTCGTGGACACCTTGCGCGGGCGTCATCTTTTCAGCGCCCCACCGGGCGCCCAGGCCACCGAAGAGTACCAGCGTCTGGTGGGCGAGGCACGCCTGGTCAGCGAGCATCCGCTGGTCCGGGTGCACCCCGAGACCGGCGAGCGCGCCTTGTTCGTGAGCCCCTCGTTCCTCAAGCAGGTGGTGGGCCTGAGCCCGCGCGAGAGTCGCGTGCTGCTGGAGTTGCTGTGGGAGCACGTGGTGCGCCCCGAATTCACCATGCGCTTCAAATGGCAGCCCGGCAGCCTCGCCTTCTGGGACAACCGGGCCACGGCCCATGTGGCGCCCACCGACATCTTCGACCTGGACTTTGACCGCCAGCTCTACCGCATCACGCTCGAAGGCGAGGTGCCGGTGGGGGTGGACGGCCAGCCCTCGCGCGCTCTCGAAGGCCACCCACTGCTGGCCCACCACGCCGGCAATCAATGAGGGCCTGGGTGGCGGCCGGGCGGGCTCTGCGACGTTTCACGTCTATGCAAATTTGAAATGCTTGTTTGATCGCACGGCCTTGCTTTGTTCGAATGCGCGCGTCGGGACCACAAGCGCAAGCCGTCCCTCGTCCAAAACCCATCACCATCGACCCACACCATGAAAACATCCACCCACCGATTGGCCACTGCCGCACTCGCCCTGAGTGCCTGGCTGTGCAGCACCCTGGCCCTGGCCGCTCCGCTGAAGATCGGCGTCACCCCCGGTGCCCTGGCCGATTCGATCGAAGTCGCCGCAGGCGAGGCCCGGCAAAAGGGCCTGGACGTCAAGGTCATCGAGTTCACCGACTGGACGACGCCCAACACCGCGCTCGCCTCGGGTGACCTCGACATCAACTACTTCCAGCACCAGGCCTTTCTGGACAACGCGATCAAGGAATCCGGCTACAAGTTCAGCAGCGTGGGCCTGGGCGTGCTGAACAACCTGGCCCTGTTTTCCAAGAAGGTCAAGCGCTTCGATGACCTCAAGGAGGGCGCCCGCATCGCGGTGGCCAGCGACCCGGTCAACCAGGGCCGTGGCCTGCTGCTGCTCGAGAAGGCAGGCCTGATCAAGCTGCGCCCGGGCACCGGCTGGCGCGGCACCTTGAACGACGTGGTCGGCAACCCGAAGAAGTTCAAGTTCGTCGAGGTGGAGGGCCCCCAGCTGGTGCGCGCGATCGATGACGTGGACCTGGCCCAGGGCTACCCCTCGCACTTTGTGAATGCGGGTCAGGCCGAGCTGGCCAGCAATGCCCTGCTCTACTCCGACAAGGACGATGTTTACTTCGCGATCCGCTTCGTGACGCGCAATGACAACGCCAATGACCCCCGTGTGAAGCAGTTCGTGAAGCTGTACCAGGATTCACCGGCTGTGCGCGCCCGCATCCTCAAATCCTATGGGGGTGACAGCAAGCTGTTCGTGCTGCCCTGGGTCGGCAAGCCATGAGCGCCGTGCTGCGGCAGGCGGAGACGGACCGCCTGGCGGCCCCCCAACTCGTTCCCGATCCCACGCCGGCCCCTGAGTCACCGCCATTGGCCAGCGGCTCGGTGCGTTTCGAGCAGGTCAGCAAGCGCTACCCCGGTGCTGCAGCGGGTCACGACGCCCTGCAAGGCATCGATGTGCACATCGAGCCGGGGCGGATCTTCGGCATCATCGGGCGCAGCGGCGCCGGCAAATCCAGCCTGCTGCGCACCATCAACCGGCTCGAGTCGGTGAGCGCCGGACGGGTGCTGGTCGATGGCGAGGACATCGGCCGGTTCAACGAGCGTCAGCTGCTGGGCCTGCGCCGACGCATCGGCATGGTGTTCCAGCATTTCAATCTGCTGTCGGCCAAGACGGTCTGGCAGAACGTGGCCCTGCCTCTGAAAGTGGCCGGCCTGCCGGCCGCCGAGATCCGGCAACGGGTGGACGAGTTGCTGGCGCTGGTGGGGCTGAGCGACAAGCGCGATGTGTACCCCTCGCGCCTGTCGGGCGGACAGAAGCAGCGCGTGGGCATTGCCCGCGCACTGGTGCATCGCCCCGAGATCCTGCTGTGCGACGAAGCCACCTCGGCGCTCGACCCGGAGAGCACCCAGGCCATCCTGGGCCTGCTGCGCGACATCCATCGCCAGCTCGGCCTGACCATCGTGCTGATCACCCACGAAATGGCCGTGATCCGAGAGATCTGCCATGAAGTGCTGGTGCTGGAGCAAGGCCGGCCGGTCGAGCAAGGCCCGGTCTGGCAGGTGTTCGGCGCCCCGCGCCATGAAGCCACCCAGGCCCTGCTGGCCCCGCTGGCCCAGGGCCTGCCCCACGAGTTGCAGCAGCGCCTGCGCCTCAAGCCTCCGGCGACGACGGACACCCCGACGGGTGCCGCACCTCGCTTAGAGCGCCTGATCGAATTGAGCTACACCGGCGAGACCGATCTGCTGCCCGACTGGCAACAGCTGGCCCACGTGCTGCAAGGCGCGCCGCGTCTGCTGCACGGCGGCATCGAACAGCTGCAAGGCCACGCCCACGGGCGCCTGGTGCTGGCCGTCGAGGGCATCGGCCCCGGCGCCCAGGCCGTTCTGAAACACCGACTGAGCCACCAAGCCAAGGACCTGGGCTATGTTGAATCCCATCTCTGACATCGTGATCGAGCGCCTGCTGCAGGGGCTGGCGGACACCTTGACCATGGTCGGCATCTCCGCAGGTCTGGCCTTGTTGCTGGGACTGCCGCTGGCGGTGTTCCTGGTGCTGTCGGCCCCGGGCGCCCTGCTGGCCTCGCCACGCCTGAACCGGCTGCTGGGCAGCCTGGTCAACGGCTTCCGGGCCACGCCCTTCATCATCTTGCTGGTCGCGCTGATTCCGTTCACCCGCTGGGTGACGGGCACCACCATCGGCGTGTGGGCCGCCGTGGTGCCCCTGACCATCAGTGCCACGCCCTTTTTTGCACGCATCGCCGAAGTGGGGCTCAACGAAGTCGACAAAGGCCTGATCGAAGCGGCCCAGGCCATGGGCTGTGGGCGCTGGCACATCATCTGGCACGTGTTGCTGCCCGAGGCACTGCCCAGCATCGTGGCGGGCTTCACCATCACCGTGGTCTCGATGATCGGCGCCTCGGCCATGGCCGGCGCGGTGGGGGCCGGCGGGCTCGGTGACATCGCCATCCGCTACGGCTACCAGCGCTTCGACACCCAGGTGATGGTGCTGGTGATCGTGCTGCTGATCGCGCTGGTGTGCAGCGTGCAGTGGGTCGGTGACCGCTGGGCACGCCACCTGCGCAGTCGCTGAATGGGCCGCCCCGTCCTGATCGTGGTCGGGGGCTTGCCCGGTGTTGGCAAGACCACCATCGCCCGCGAACTGTTGCGGCGCAGCCCGGGCCCCTACCTGCGCATCGACACCATCGAACAAGCCCTGCTGCGCGCCGATCCCGGCAGGTCGGTGGGTGCGGCCGGCTACGCGGTGGCCTATGCGCTGGCCAGCAGCCACCTCGAGCTCGGGCTGCGCGTGGTGGTCGACGGCGTGAATCCGCTGGCCATCACCCGCGAGAGCTGGCAGGCCGTGGCGGCCCAGGCCCAGGCCCGGATGCTGGAGGTGGAGGTGATCTGCCCGGATGCAGCAGAGCATCGGCGCCGGGTGGAAAGCCGCGAGCCCGACATCCCTCAGCAGGTGCTGCCCGACTGGGCTGCAGTGCTTGGGCACGCCTACGAGCGATGGGAGCGCCCCCGGCTGGCGATCGACAGTGCCCGCCTCAGCCCGGCCGAGGCCGCCGAGCGCGTGCTGGAGGCGGCAGCCCGGCTGGCCGCCTCAGACCCCTGACCGCCTGACCGCCCCCGAGGGCGGCCGCGGCCTCAGGCCTTGCCGATGCGGTAGAAGGCCGGCGGGGCCTCGCCTTTGACAGCGTAGCTGCCCACGGCCCGTTCGCGGTACACGCGGGGGTTGTGCGAGGAGATGGTGCGGGCGTTGCGCCAGTAACGGTCCAGGCCCTCGGTGCGACGGGCCGCCGAAGCGCCCAGGGCGTCGAACAGCTCGGTACTGGCGTCGAGCACCAACTGGGTCACGACCGACACCGACTGGTCGACCTCGACATTGGCCAGCACGGTGGCCTGGGCCTTGGCCTCGGCACCCGTGGCGTCGTACACGCGCTGCAATGCGGCGGCGGCCTGCAGCACGATGGCACCGGCCCCGTAGGCCGCGCTGCGCACACGACCCACCACCTGAAGGATCTGCGGATCGTCCGACACCCGGCTGGCATTGCCATGGCTGTAGATGCGCTGGCGTTCGCGCACGCGCTGGGCCACATCGTCGGCCAGGGCGCGGCCGATGCCGGCCAGCGTGGCCAGGTGCACCAGTTGGTAGTAGCCCGTGCTGTAAGAGAAGCGCTCCAGGCTGGGATTGACCCACTCGGGCTCGATGGCCACCGCCCTGAAGCGGGCCGTGCCACTACCGGTGAGGGCCTGGCCAAAGCCGTCCCAGTCGTCCAACACCTCCACACCGGCGCCACGGCGTGGCACCAGCACCAGGATGGATTCCTCGCGGTCGTTGGCCACAGCGGTGTTGATCCAGTCGCCGAACAGCGAACCGGTGGTGTAGAACTTCTCGCCCTCCAGGCGCAGGCCCTCGGGGGTCTGGCGCAGGCGGGTCGAAAAGCTGCCCACCTTGGCGTCGCCCGCCTCCGAGAAGCCCGAGCCGACCAAGTCGCCGGCCGCCACACGGGCCAGCCAACGCTGACGCCAGGCCGGGTCGGCGGCGTTGAGCACGTCTTCGGTGAAGCCCTGGTGGGCGCGCACGGCATTGACCACGTTCGAGTCGGCAGCACCCAGTTCGATCAGCAAGCCGAACAGCTCGGGCAGCGTGGCGCCCAGGCCGCCCAGCTCTTGCGGCAAGCGCAGCTTGGTGAAACCTGCCTCACGCAGCCAATGCAGTTCTTCGTGCGGCAGGCGCCGCTGCAGATCACGCTCGACGGCCCCCGCACGAATGCGTTCGAAGACAGGGCGAAAGCGCGCGGCCAGGGCTTCGTACTGCGGGCTGGGGGCGCCGCCCCAGGCGGATTGGACTTGGGTCATGGTGATCCTTGCGGTGTGATGTGCGTTGGAGGGAGCGGCCGGTGGCTGCGTTCAGGGGTTCAGGGCCGCACTGAACGAGGTGTCGATCACCTTGCGGGTGTCGAGCGCGGCGGGCAGCACCTCGACCTTGCGCAGAAAATCGGCCGTGCCTTGGATGTCCTTGGCGGCCTGTGCGTCCACCGGGCCCACGGTGAGCTTGGCCTGGCGCAGCCAGTGGCGCGACACCTCGCGGTCGAGGTTGGCGCGTTGCGCCCAGGCGTCGGCATAGCTGTCGGTGTTGGCGTCCACC
The DNA here is from genome assembly GCF_000518645.1 of Curvibacter gracilis ATCC BAA-807. Lineage (GTDB taxonomy): Bacteria > Pseudomonadota > Gammaproteobacteria > Burkholderiales > Burkholderiaceae_C > Curvibacter > Curvibacter gracilis. Next base: position 285,079 of record NZ_JADZ01000010.1, read on the forward strand.
CAGGCACGGGCCTTTTTGAGGCGTTGCAGAAAATCGGCGATGGCGGAGCGCTTGGCCTCAATCGAGGGTGCATAGGCCGCGATGGTGCTGAGCGCCGGGATCACGCCCTCGGCAGTGAACAGCACCCTGGCGCCCGATTGCACGATCTGCTGCGATACATAGGGCTCCCAAACCGGGAAGGCATCGATGCTGCCCCCAGGCAGGGCGGTGGCCGCATCCAGCGGCATCAGCTTGACGAATTGCACGTGGTCGGCGGGCAGCCCGGCCTTGTCGAGCGCACCGAGGGTGAGTTGCTGGCTCCAGGCACCGGGCCAGTAGGCCACCTTCTTGCCCTTGAGGTCGGCAATGGTCTTGGCGGTGGAGTTCTTGGGCACCAGCAGGGCCACCGTCTTGGGGTTTTGGCGCGTCACGCCGATGAGGCGCACATTGCTGCTCTTGGAGGCCAGGAACAGAAAGCCCGAGTCGCCCAGAAAGCCGATGTCGATGGCACCGGCATTGAGGGCCTCAGACAGCGGAGCCGCAGCCTGAAAGCCGGCCCACTCCACGGTGTAGGGCGCGCCCTCCAGGGCCTTGGACAATTCAACCGAGGCACGGATGTTGTAGTAGTTCTGATCGCCCACCTTGAGGACGACCTGATCGGCCGCATACGAGGAGGCGACCCACAGAAGACCTGCCAGCAGGGCAGGCAGACGACGACGGAGCTTGGAGATACGCATGGGTGTTTTTTGCAATGGGTTCGGTGGGTCTGTTGTTTCAACGCAGGCCCGGGTTGCGCCAGACGATGTCGGTGACATTGATCTTGCGGGGGATGATGCCCAGCGCCTGGAAGGTGTCGGCCAGCTGCTGTTGCTGCGCGATCTGTGTTTCGCCCACCGGGCCCAGCGAGAACTCCGAGCGCCCGAACACCGACACCCAGATCTTGGCGTCGATGCCCGAAGCCTCGGCCGCCACCGCAGCCAGCTCCTCGGGGTTGCGGCCCGCCTTGACCGTGACCTTGCCGATCTCATCGAGCACCGCGGCCAGCACCGCGGGATGCTTGTTGGCAAAGTCGCGGTTGGCCATGTAGTACGAGGAACTGGTCAGGCGTTTGTCGCTGGTGTCGGCCAGCACGCGGGCGCCATAGCGCTGCTCGGCAATGGCGTAGTAAGGGTCCCACACGGTCCAGGCGTCGATGTTGCCGCCATTGAAGGCGGCGGTGGCATCGGCCGGGGCCAGGAACACGGGTTCGATGTCTCTCAGCGTGAGGCCCACGGTGGCCAGCGCCTTGATCGTCACGTTGTGGGCGCTCGACCCCTTGCCAAAGGCCACCTTCTTGCCTTTGAGCTCGGCCAGGGTCTTGATCGGCGAGTTGCGCGGCACCAGCACGGCATGGGGTGGCGAGAGCGTGGCCGCGGCATACACCAGGTTCGAGCCACCCGCCTGGGCAAAAATGGGCGGGGTGTCTCCCACCGATCCGGCGTCAATGGCACCCGCCCCCAGGGCCTCCAGCATGGGCGGGCCGAACTGAAACTCGACCCATTTCACCGACTCGACCCCCAAGGCCTTGAGCCGCTGCTCGATCACACCCTGCTTGCGTGCCAGCACCTGGATGGCCGAGCCCTTTTGCCAACCCAGTCGCACCTCCTTGGGCAAGGTGGCGCTGGGGGTCTGCGCCTCGGCGGAAGTGGCAGCGCCCCACAGCAGAGGGCTGGCGGTGGCGGCCAGGGTGGCGGCGAAATGTCGGCGGTTCAGGGACTTGAGCGTCATGGCGGGGTTCGTCTGTGGATGTCAGCAAAGGCGCCAGCGTAGGCAGCCGCCAGCGCGGTGTCGAATGACATTCCTGCCAAACCTTATGCAAAACCAGACTAAGCGCCATAGACGGAGCGCGCATGTCGATGTGACGAATGCGTCCTTGGGCCCATGCGCCTGCGGTGTTGGAATCAGCCGCTTCCTTTCACCTGCCCCTGGCCTGTCATGACGACTTTGCACCCCACTTCTGCCCTGAGCGGCAACGCCCCCCAACACCCCTCGCGCAAGCCCGCACGGTGGCTGCGTCGGCTGGCACTGAGCCTGACCCTGGGCCTGGTCGCAGGCGTGGGCCTGACCCAGGTGGCGCTGGCCGATGGCGTCACCCTGCGCGTGGGCGACCAGCGTGGCAACGCCCGCGCCGCCCTGGAGGCCTCGGGCGAGCTGCAGCAAGTGCCTTACAAGATCGTGTGGAGCGAGTTCCCCAACGCCGCCCCGCTGCTGGAGGCGCTGCGGGCCGACGCCATCGACGCCGGCTCGGTGGGCGACGCCCCGCTGACCTTTGCCGTGGCGGCTGGCGGGTTGGAGGCCAAGGCCATCTTTGCCACCAGCTACGAGGGCAACGCCATCATCGTGACGCAGGCCTCGCCCTACAAAAGCATCGAAGACCTGAAGGGCAAGCGCATTGCCGTGGTCAAGGGCTCGTCGGGCCACAACCTGCTGCTGCAGGTGCTGAGCAAGGCAGGTCTGGCCGCCGATGCGGTGCAACTGGCCTACCTGGCGCCTTCGGAGTTCACCCTGGCGCTCACACAGGGATCGGTCGATGCGGCCGTCACCTGGGAGCCCTATGTGTCGTTTGCCATCCTGAAATCAGGCGCCCGCATCCTGGTGGACGGCAAGAACTTCCCGGCGCTGTCGTACCTGGTGGCCTCCAACCACGCACTGGCCGACAAGGACAAGGCCGCCGCCCTGAAGGATTTTGTGGCCCGCAACGCCCGCGCCCGCGTCTGGGCGCAGAAGAACACCGAGCCCTACTCCAAGACCATCGCCAAGCTGGTGGGCATCCCGGAGGACGTGGCCCTGTCCAAGCAGCGCCGCGAGGGCCATGCCCCGCTGGCCATCGATGACAACATCGTGCGCCTGCAGCAGAACACCATCGACCTGTACGTGGAGGCCAAGCTGATCCCGCGCCGGCTCGAGGCCAAAGACCTGCTCGACACCCGCTTCAAGCCCTGAACCCTGGCCCTGACATGAGCATGCACATCGCCCTGTACCTGGCCGAAATCGGCAGCCAGCATGGTGCCTGGCGCCATCCCAGGGCCGGCAACACCCGCCCGCTGGACTGGCGCTTTTACCGCGACCTGGCCCAGAAGGCCGAACGGGCCTGCCTGGACATGGTCTTTCTGGCCGACAAGCTGTCGGTGGATGATGTCTACGGCGGCGATTTCAAAGCCACCGTCGAATCCCGTGCCCTGCCGCAGCACGTCGAGCCGCTGAGCGTGATCGCCTCGCTGGTGGGGGCCACCACGCACATCGGCCTGGCCGCGACCGTGTCAGCCACCTACACCCAGCCCTACACCGTTGCCCGCACCCTGGCCACCATCGACCACCTAAGCGGCGGCCGCGTGGCCTGGAACGTGGTCACCTCGGTGAGCGACGGCGAGGCCCGCAACCACGGGCTGGACCAGCACCTGGGCCACGATGCCCGCTACGCCAAGGCGGCCGAGTTCACCCGCCTGGTCAAAAGACTGTGGGACAGCTGGGAGAGCGACTGGCTGGTGCGCGACCACGCCAGCGGCCGCCATGGCGACGCCAGCAAGCTGCACTATGTGGACCACGACGGCGACTGGTTCAAGGTGCGTGGCCCGCTGAACGTGCCGCGCCCGCCACAAGGGCACCCGGTGCAGGTGCAGGCCGGTGTGTCGGGCAACTTTGAGCGCACCGCCCTCGAGCAGGCCGAGGTGATCTTTGGCGTGCAGCCCGACCTGGGCCGGGCCCAGGCCTTCTACCGTCGCTTCAAGCAGCAGCTGGCGGAGGTGGGCCGTGCGCCGAACAGCCTCAAGGTGCTGCCCGGCATCGTGCCCATCATCGGCCAGACCCGGCGCGAGGCGCTGGATCTGGAGCGCGAGCTGAAGGAACTGGTGCTGCCCGAGGCGGCGCTGAGCTTCATGTCGGCCAGCATGAACCACGACCTGGCGCAGTACCCGCTGCACCAGCGAGTGCCCGACATTGCCAGCCAGTTGACCGGCAGCCGAGGGCGCTTTCAGGCCGTGCTGCAAAAAGCGCGCGACGAAGGCTGGACGGTGGCCCAGCTCGGCACCTGGTACGCGCAGAGCCTGGGCTTCTTCTCGCCTGTGGGCACGGCCAGCGAAGTGGCTGATGAGCTCAAGCGCTGGCACGACGAGGGCGGTGGTGATGGCTTTGTGGTGCTGCCCGCCATCATGCCCCTGGGCGCGGACGACTTTCTGGAGCAGGTGGTGCCCCGCCTGCAGGACCGGGGCGCCTTTCGCACCGCCTACCCGGGCCAGACCTTGCGCGACACGCTGGGGCTGGCCGTGCCGCCCAATCAGTTCTCCAGCGCCACGGTCTGATCAGCACAGCCCGAGCCTTGCTGGCGAGCGGCCACCGCCTCAGAACGGCACGTCGTCGTCGTCGTCGGTGGCCGGTGCGGCCGTCTTGGAGGCCGTCTTCGGGGCAGGCTTGGACGCTGTGGGCGCTGTGGGCACCGGGCTTCGCTCAACCGTCTCACGCTGGGGCTCGCCCAGTTCCTTCTCCAGCGCTTTCTCCACCGCATCGATGCGGGCCTGGCAGATCTTGAAGGCGCTCACCGACTCTTCGACGATCTGCAGCAGGTCGTCGATGTTGGGTTCGCGCTGTTCGCGCAGGGTCTGGGCGTGGCGTTGCAGCACGCCGTAGGATTCCTTGAAGCTGTGTTTCATGGCTTGAGCAGGGTTGCGGCGCGTTGGCCGTCGTGAAATTGAAGCGTCACCTCGACCGCCGGGGTCGAGGCACTGGTGATGGGTTCGCCCGAGTCGGCCCGCACCAGGGCAAAGCCTCGGCCCAGGGTCTTGCCCGGGCCTTGGCCGGCAATCTCGCGCATCAGGCTTTCGCTGCCCTGGCGCGCCTGGGCAATGGCCTGGCGCGCCAGCAAGCTGACATCGCCCAGGCTGCGGCTCAGGTGGTCTTGCTGCTGGCGCAGGTCGGCCCTGGCCTGGCTGCGGATGGCCTCCAGGTCGCTGCCCACCTGCAGGCGGGCGGTGCGCAGCATCTGGCGGGCTTCGGCGCGGATCTCGCCGATCAGGGCGGGGGTTTCGCGCTGGGCCGACTGCAGCTGGGCCCGGGCCAGTTGCTGCACCTCGCCCAGCCGGCTTTGCGCAGCATCGGCAGCCTGCCGCACCGTGACCACCGCGTGCAGGCGCACATCGGTCAGGGCCTGGCTGGCGCCGGCCTTGGCCAGCGCGATCTGCCCTAGCGCCCCGGTGTGCACCTGGGCCCGCAGCTGGGTGGCCTGCAGGCGGGCCTGCTCGACACTGCGCCGGGCCTGGGTGGCAATGCTGTCGAACATGGCGCGGGCCTGCTGCGCCCGCTCACGGATCACCTGCTCGATGCCGGCAATCACCTTGGACGGGGTATCGAAACGTTGGTGGGCCACCTCGTCCAGCACGGTGTTGTCGCGCTCGTGCCCGATGCCGGTGAACACGGGCACCGGCAACTCGCACAGGGCACGTGCCAGCGCGTAGTCGTTCAGCCAGGCCATGTCATTGACGGCCCCGCCGCCGCGGATCAGCACCACGGCATCGGGCAGCCAGGGGTGGTTGACGCGGATCTGCTCCAGCGCGGCCAGCAGCTCCTGGCGGATCTCGGCGGGCGCGCCCTCGCCCTGGAAGCGGCTGTAAACATAGATGAAACTGCACAGCCCATGGCGCTCCAGCCGGCTGGCCTCGGCCTGGAAGTCGCCCAGCCCGGCACCGCCCTCGGGTGCCACCACCAGCACGTGGTTGAAATCCCAAGGCGGGGGCAGCTCACGGTTGAGCTCGAACAGGCCCTCGCGGCGCAGGCGCTCGCGGATCTCACGCTTGGTGGCCTCCAGGTCGCCCAGCGTGTAATTGGGGTCGATCTCGTCGACCTCCAGCGAAAACCCATACTGCGCCTTGAACACGGGGCGGGCCCGCACCAGCAGCTTGAGCCCTGCCGCCAGCTCCACGCCTGTGGCCTGCTGGAACGCCGGCAGGATGCGCTGCGCCACGCTGGACCAGATCACAGCATGGGCCTTGGCCACCGTGTTGCCGCTCAGGTCACGCTCCGACACCTCAAGGTAGACATGGTTGCGCGCCCGCACATCGACCACCTCGACCGTGGTCCACACCCCTTCGCGAAAGGCGTCGGACACCGCCACGGCCACGCCGCCCAGCAGGCGCGACAGGGAAATGCCCTTGGCATCGGCCGGGGCCAGGGCACCGGCACTGCCGCTCAAGGGCTCGGTCAATGCCGTGCCGGCGGCACGGGCCACCGCGCCCGCGCTGGCCACCGGCTCCAGCGCCAGGCCCTGGGGCAACCAGCGGGCAAAGGGGCCCAGGTCCAGCCCGGCCGGCACCCGCCATTGCCGCCGCGCCGGGTCCCAGCGGGCACCCAAGGCCTTGACTTGGTCCTTGTCGGCGTAAGTGGTGACGAGGTAGGTGTCGCTCATGGGCGCAATGGTACGGCCTCCCGGCCCCGCTTCAGGGCTGAACGGCGCGCAAATGCCCTCCGCTCCCCAGGGCTTGGCCAATAGGCCCCAGCGCTGAACGGATCTGAGCGCCACCTCCCTGCCCCACCGGACCCACCGGCGCCCCACATCGTCGCCATTTGGCCCAACCCATGGGCTGATAGGATGGTCTGATTGGGCTTGGCGCCCGCGCACCCCCAGGGAGACTGGAACACCATGAAGCTCGGATACACCATCGTCTATGTGCCTGATGTCAAAGCGTCGCTGCAGTTTTTTGCGACGGCCTTCGGCTTTGAGTTGAAGTTTTTGCATGAGTCTGGAACCTATGGCGAATTGGCCACGGGTGAGACCACCCTCGCCTTCGCGGCCCACGAACTGGGCCATGGCAACTTCCCGGGCGGCCATGTGGCGGCTTCTGAATCCCAAAAACCGTTGGGAATGGAACTGGGCCTGGTCACCGCGGATGTTGCAGGCGCGCACACCCGGGCACTTCAAGCGGGCGCCACCGAGCTGGCCGCGCCCAGCCAGAAGCCCTGGGGCCAGGTGGTGTCGTATGTTCGGGCCCCGGACGGAACCCTGATTGAGCTGTGCTCGCCCATGGGGGCCTAGGCAGCCAAGGCACAGGCTCGCCCCCTTTGCGGCACTCCCGTCTGGGTGGGCCGCAGCCAGCACGGAGCCGGTGCGGGCTCAGCCCAGCGCCGGGCACAACCGCCCTGCTCGATCTTCATGCCCGAGCCCACGCCCCCCTTTCAAGCGCGGTGTGAAAGAGCCCGTCACCCCCGCGGCAGATCGGACGCCGCGCTGACCTCATCGCTTGGCTCCACCATTTCCCATGGCATAGCTACCGCAGCGTCATGCCATTTCGTTCTAGCTGATATGACGTCAGCTCACTGGCCTGGGCCAACCCGAGTGCCGACAATCCAGAGTGCGCGAACAGCGCTCAAACCGACCGTTTAAGCGTCTGTATCTTCCTCCGACAACCGAGACAATCCATGCAACATGCCCTCCGCTCCTCCCAGCCGCTGACCCGTCGCCTGGCCGCCCTGGCCCTTGGCCTGGGTGCCGCCGGTGCCCTGCTGCCGGCCCAGGCCCAGAGCACGGCACCGGCCGTGCAGTTTCCGACCAAGCCGGTGCGCATCATCACGCCCTTCCCGGTGGGCGGTGGCCCGGACGGTGTGGCCCGCCTGGTGGCGGACAAGCTGTCGCGCATGTGGGGCCAGCCCGTGGTGGTCGAAAACCGCCCGGGGGGCAATGGGTTCATCGCCATCGATGCCTTCAAGCGTGGCGCCAACGATGGCCATGACCTGATCCAGCTCGACGCCGTGCACATCGCGGCCTATCCGCACCTGTTCAAGAAGCTGCCCTACGACGTGGCCAAGGATTTCGACATCGTCCTGCCGCTGTTCAAGACCTACTTCTTTGTGAACGTGGCCACCAACAGCCCCTACAAGGACATGGGTGCCCTGATCGCGGACGCCAAGGCCCACCCGGGCAAGCTCAACTACGGCTCATGGTCGGTGGGCAACCCGGTGCACCTGGGCTCGGCCCTGCTCGAGAGCATGACCAAGACCGACATGACGCATGTGATCTACAAGGAAACCACCCAGCTCTACACCGGCGTGGCCAATGGTGAGCTGAGCTTTGCGCTGGGCACCAGCGCCACCGCGGGCCCACTGCAGCGCGCGGGCAAGCTGCGCTTCCTGGCCGTGGCCGCGCCCAAGCGCCTGGCCAATTTCCCGGATGTGCCCACGGTGGCCGAATCCGGCGGCCCCGCCGGTTACGAGGTGACGGGCTGGAACGCCATCGCCGCCCCCAAGGGCGTGTCGCCCGCCGTGGCCGAGAAGATCAAGCGCGATGTGGAAAAGGCCCTGGCCGAAGCCGACGTGAAAGAGAAGTTCGTCTCCTTCGGCTACGAGGCCTTCCCCACCACCCGGGAACAGTTCAAGCAGTTCATGGACGGTGAATCGACCCGCTTTGCCGACGTGATCAAGAAAGCCGGCGCGTCGCTGGATTGACGCTGTTTCGCCAGTCAAAGCGGCCTGGGTGAATGCCCGGGCCGCGTTGCTGTTTCACAAGTCCCTAAAATAGCGGGCTTATGTTCAACGAAATCCGATCCCTCGATCAGCAGATCGCGCAGCTTCAAGCGCAACGCGACGCATTGTTCCGCACCAAAAGGAAAGAGGCCGTCGAACTGGCCCGAACCCTGGTGCAACAGTTTCAGCTCACGCCGGCCCAGGTGGCACTCAGTTCGCTGAGCCGCAGCCATGCCCCGACCAAGCTCAAACGGCCGGCCACTTTCTATGATCCGGGCCGTGGACTGTCCTGGGACGGCACCTTGAGCGGCAAGGGCCGCAAACCCAACTGGATCAAAGCCGCCATGGAAGACGGCACCATCGAACACTTCCGCATCCAGGTGCAAAGCGCCAACACGGGCACCGGCACCGGGGCCTGAACGCAAGGCCTGCGGAAGATTTCCGGCATGTAAAGAAGCTTCAGCCCAATTGTCAGCCAGTCGATACAAACGATGACAAAGAGCTTTTTCAACCCTGACCAAGGATCACCATGTCCAGCATTTCTTCCGTAGGTTCCAGCAACCCCTACCAGGCCCAGACCCCCGTCGCCAAGACTGGCGGCGTGGACGCGGATGGCGACAACGACGGCTCCCGTGCTGCCGTGGCGCCTGCCCCCGCCAGCAACAGCCAGCCACAACCCCCCAAGCCCACCGAGACCATGGGCAACTCGGTCAACACCTACGCCTGAGCGAGCGGGCCTTCGGGCGAAGGCCCCAAGGCCCTGTTCGGGAGCCAGCAGGCCTCGGCACGGCCTCACAAACCGTGCGACTCACCCCACTGGGCCATCTTCTGCTCCAGTTCGGCCACGCGCTGCTCCAGTCGGCGCTCGCTGGAGATATCCATGATGACGCCGTACCAGCGCAGCAGCTCGCCCTGCTCGCTCAGGTGGGGATAGGCCTGACTGCGCACCCAGCGCCAACTGTTGTCGGGCCAAAGAATGCGGAATTCGGTCTTGAATGGGGCCCGGCTCGGCAGGTGGGCCAACCACTCCGCATGCACCCGGTCACGGTCTTGCGGGTCCATGCGATCGCGCCAACGTTCATAACGCTCTTGTGCCGAGTGCAACGGGGTCCACTCGAAGGCCGGGCCCATGTAGTCGACAGCACCGTCCGGCCCGGCTGCCCAGGCGATGTTGGGGCCCAGCTCGATCGAGCGCCTGAAGTGCTCCTCGCTTTGCTGCAATACCCGCTCGGCCGTGACCCGGGCCGTGATGTCGATCACCACCAGCGAGATGCCCAACCACTCGCCCAGTTCGTTGCACACGCGCTGGTGGGCCACCAGAAAGGTCGAGCCGGTGCCCTTGTGAAGGTATTCCGTGGGTGCCAGCTCGGCCCCGGCGCGCACCTGCTCCAGCGCGTCCAACAAGCTGCCGGAGCCCGGCTGGTTCAGCAATTTCTGCACCGATCGGCCACGCAATTCCATCCGCTCCAGGCCCAGGTACTGGATGACCTTGGGGTTGGCGCTGATGATGCGCATTTCGGTGTCCAGAAAACACAGGCCCACCGGCGCGTCCTTGTAGAGGGTCTCCAGTTGGTGCAAGCGCTGAAAAGGCGACGCATCCAGTGGCGAATCATGGCCACTGTGGCAGCCGTCACGCGCCAGCTGCGCCAGCGCCTGGGCGTGAGGCGCCGGTCGGCCCAGCAGGTAGCCCTGCCCGAGGGTGCAGCCCATGTGCTGCAGCAGCTTGGCCTGGCGATCGGTTTCGATGCCTTCGGCGATCACGTGCACGCCCAGGCTCTGACCCAGCCCGAGCACCGCGGTGACGATCTTCAGACTGCCCGAGTCCGACTCCAGATCCCGCACAAAGCTGGCGTCGATCTTGATCTCGTCAAACGGCAGGGACTGCAGGCGCGTCAGGCTGGAGTGGCCCGTGCCAAAGTCGTCCAACGACAGGCTGGCCCCCAAGCGCTTGATGGCGTCCACACTGCGGCGAGCCACCTGGCTGTCATGAAACAGGGCGTTCTCGGTGATTTCGATCTGCACCCGCTTCATGGGAAAACCCGCCTCGGTCACCGTGGCCTGGATCTGCTCGGCCAGATCGGGCAGCAGAAACTGGCTGGGTGCCAGGTTGAACGCCAGGTAGAAGTCGCCCGGCCAGTCGCGGGCCAGCGAGCAGGCCTCGCGGATCAGGTGCAGACTGAGTTCATGCAAGAGGCCCAGACCGTCGGCCAGGGGAATGAACACCCCGGGCGACACGGCGCCCAGCACAGGCGACGTCCACCGTGCCAGCACTTCGAAGCCGGCAATCCGCCGGCTGCGCAAGCGCACCAGAGGTTGAAAGGCCGGCCACACCTCCCCTGCTTGCAGGGCGCCAGCAAGGCAGGCCCGGGTCTGATCGATGCTTGCAAGAGTCGTCATGCTTTTGATCACGCAGTGAGGTTGGAAGCGCTGCCCAGAGCACCGCTGGCACGGCAAAGCGGCACCGTTTGTCAGTGTACGGGGGAATCCCCTGGCACTGGCGAGGGATTTCACCGGTCTCCAGACGCTGCCATCCCGCATCAAACTGACATGACGGCCCCCTGCCGCTGCCCGGCATGATCGAGCCCGGCAGGGCCGCCGCTGACCTCACAGGCCTTGGCAAGGTGCCGGCCGCCATCATCCCTGGTGCACCACCCCGGCCTGCAGCCATTGATCGATCTCGGAATCGGCACACCCGAACTCTTTCAGCAACTCGCGGCTGTGCTGACCGATGCGGGGCGCGGGGCTGCTGGCGATCTCAGAACGACCGCTGAAGGTCAATGGAGAGCCGATACCTCGGCTGCGACCTCCCAGACCATCCGGCACGTCCACCACCATGCCCACGGCCCGCGATTGCTCGTGCTCCAAAGCCTGCCCCGCGGTGTTGAGGGGGCCGGCCGGCACCCCCGCTGCATCGAAGCGGCTGCACCAGGTGGCGGTGTCGTGCTGCGCCAACACCTGGTTGATCAACATCTCCAGCGCTGGCCTGTTCTGAACCCGCTTTTGCGGATGGTCGAAGCGGGGGTCGGCACTCCACTCGGGATGCCCCAGCACCTCGCAGATGCTGATCCAGGCCTTGGGGTTGCCGCCCCCGATCACCATGCCGCCATCCCGCGTCTTGAACACCTGGTAGGGCGCAATCAACGAGTGCGCGGTACCAAGGCGCGGGGTCTCGCGTCCGCTCGAAAAATAGTTGGCCGCCAGCCAGTAGGTCTGCTGCAACGAAGCCTGCAACAGCGAGGTTTCGACATGCTGGCCCTGACCGGTCTTCAACCGGTGCACATAGGCGGACACGATGGCGAGGGCCGCCAGGATGCCTGCATTGGTATCCGCAATCGAAACACCTGGCTTCACCGGGGGGCCATCGGGCTCGCCGGTGGCACTGATCAGCCCGCTGAAGGCTTGCAGGATCAGATCGAACCCCCCTTTGCTCGCCAAGGGCCCGACCCGCCCATACCCCGTGATCGAGCAATAGATCAGACCGGGGTTGAACGGCCGAATGTCCTGGTAGCCCAAGCCGAGGCGCTCCATGACGCCGAGGCGGAAGTTCTCGGTCAGCACATCACACTGACCGGCCAGGCGCTGGATGATGGCTTTGCCCGCTGGCGTGCGGATGTCCACGGCAAGAGAACGCTTGCCCCGATTGATCATGCGAAATGACGGCGGCATGGCACTGTCGCCCGGCTTTTGGTATTGGCGGGCATCATCGCCGCCCGGAAACTTCTCGATCTTGATCACCTCGGCGCCCAGGTCGGCCAGCATCATGCCGCAGGTGGGGCCGGCCATGATCTGGGCCAGTTCGAGCACACGCACCCCCGCAAGCGGTTGATGGGGCGCGGCCATGGCTTGTTGCTGCTTCATTGGGATGCTTTCATGAATGGAGGACACGGGTGGGCTCACAGGCCCCGGAAAACAGGGGCACGGCGCTCGGCGAATGCCGCCCGCCCTTCGGCAAAATCAGCGCTGGCCAAGGTGCTGGCCTCGCGCTCACGCAACAGCTTCAGGTCGGTGTGCCCAGCCGCCAGTTCAAGAAGGGATTGCTTGGTCGCCTGGGCCGCCAACGGAGCCAGTGCCGCCACCTGACGCACCAGCGCCTGCAGATGCCCCTCAAACGCTTCATCAGCCAGCACCCATTGCAGCCCTCCGGCCGCTTGCAACTGGTCGAAGCCCAAGGTCTGAGCGGTCAGAAAGGCCCGTTGCGCCAGGGCCGGACCCAGGCGTGCCACATAGCGGCGCAAACCGCTGGGGTAGTAATGCAGACCGAGCGCAGCCGCTGGCATGCGCCAATCGCAACCTGCCAGGCCCACCCGCAGGTCACAGGCCAGCACCAGATCGGTGGCGCCGCCAAACACACTGCCATTGACCGCCGCCAGGGTGATGGGGCGCAGGTGTTCAAGGGTGTCGGCCACACGCTCGAACAGTTGGGGGTCGTGGGCGGCACTGTCAAAGCCACCCACGTCGTATCCCGCGCAGAACACCGGCCGGGGCTGGCCCACCGTGACGGACGTGATGACCAGCACCCGCACCGCCAAGTCGGCTTCCACTTGGCGGAAATGCCGCATCAAGGCGTGCAGATCTTCGGCTTGCAGACGGTTGCGCTGTGCCGGTCGGCACAAGGTGATCGTGGCCACGCCTCCCTCCACGATCAGCTCAGGTAGGCCGGTGCGGGGTGTCATTCAGCCTCCAGTCCTGCGGCCTTCACCAGGCGCTCACGGCTCTGCAACTCGGACTTCAGGCGCTTGGCCAGTTCCTCGGGCGAGGTGAGCCAGGGCGACAGGCCATTTTTCTCCAGCAAATCAACCACCGACGGCTGCGCCAGCACCTTGTTGATCTCGCTGCCCAGGCGCGCCACCACTGGCGTGGGCAGCCCTGCAGGTCCGAACACGGCAAACCAAGAGTTGACCTCGTAGCCAGGCAGGGTCTCGCCGATCGCCGGAACCTGTGGCAGGCCTTTGACCCGCGCCGCCTCGACCACCCCCAGGGCTCGCACCTTGCCACTGTCCAGGTAGGGGCGCGCGGTGGACAGGCTGGCAAACAAGACCTGCAACTGGCCCCCCAGCAGATCGGTCATGGCGGGCGAGCCCCCCTTGTAAGCCACATGGACCATGTCGATGCCTGCGGCCTCATTGAGCAACTGGCCCGCCAGGTGATGGGCCGAACCGGGCCCGGAACTGCCGAAACTCAGCTTGCCCGGATGGCTTTTGGCGTACTGCACCAGTTCAGCCACCGTTCTGGCTGGAAACGAGGGGTGAACGAGCAACACGATGTGGTTGGTGGCGGCAGCAGCCACCGGCGTGAAGCTCTTGACCGGGTCGTACGGAAAACGCTTGCTCAGGAACACATTCGTGGCTTGCGAGGCGTCAGTGCCCAGCAGCAAGGTGTAGCCATCCGGGGCCGCCTTGGCCACGTTGTCCGCCCCCAGCGTGCCGCCGGCACCGGCCCGGTTGTCCACGATGATGGCCTGCCCCAGAAGCAGGCCCAGTCGGTCCGCCAGAATGCGCCCCAACAGGTCGCCAGCGGCCCCGGCCGCGTACGGCACCACCAGGCGCAGGGGGCGCTCGGGATAGCCAGCGGCCTTCGCCGGCAGGCCGCCCAGCAAAGCGATGGCGCCGGCGCCAAGCTGCGCCAGATGGCGCCTTCTCGAGGCAGGTGAAGGAAAGGTCATTTTTGTCTCCATGTTGTAGACGCCTCAGAGGCGGCTTTTGAGCGTGGCGCCAGCTTAGGGTGGGGTCCTCGTCAGCGCGCAGCCCATCATGGATGTGATCAAATATCACGGATATGAACAATCTCGCACCTCAGGTCAAGTCGGCACAACGGGTCCTCGAACTGCTGGAGTTCTTTGCAGAAGAACGGCGCCCCTGTTCTGTAGGCGAGATTTCGCGCTCGCTGGGCTACCCCCAATCGAGTACCTCCGTGCTGCTCAAGAGCCTGGCCCTGGCCGGTTATCTGGACCATGACACCCGCTCAGGCCTGTACATCCCCAATGTGCGCGTCGCGTTGATCACGGCCTGGATCCACGACCGGCTCTACAGCGAGCAACACCTGCTGCACTTGATGGAACAGGTGCTGACCAAGACCGGCCACACCGTGATGATCGGGTGCCGAAAAGACATTCACGTGCGCTATCTGCACGTGTTGCAGTCCACCCGGGAGGGCCGATTCACCGCCCGGATCGGCGCTCTGCGCCCCCTGTTCCACAGTGCGGCGGGGAAGATGCTGCTCAGCGGTCTACCCCAGCGAGAGGTGTCTCTGCTGCTGCGCAAGGCCAATGCGCAGGCCGGCAGCGCGGAGGAACCGCGGGAGCTGCCAGCCGTCCTGCAAGAGTTGGAGACCGTCCGGCAGCAGGGGTATGCGCTGTCTCAGGGCACCTCCATGCCGGGCGCCGCGGCGCTGGCCATCTTTCTGCCCACCGGGCAGGAGCGCGAGCCGCTCACGCTCAGCGTCGGCGGCCCGATGGCCGAGATCCAGGCCGCCTGCGCCGATTTGCTGCAGATCCTGAGAGAGGCCGTGCAGCCTTTCGCAAGTGCCGTCAGAGCCTGAGCGTGAAGCAAAGGGCCAAGCACTCCTTGCACAAGAGATGCTGCAACTTGAACAGATGGACGTTTTCCAGCGACTGATCCGATACCGCCTCATGCCAAGCTGACGGCGCAGCCCGCCTGCTGCAAGGCCAGTAAGGCCGGGTGCCGCGCGGCGCGCCGGTTGGTGATCAGGGCGTGGATCTGATCGGGCGTGCAAAACGACAGGCGCGACTGCACGCCGAGCTTGCTGTCGTCGGCCAGCAGCACGCTGCGGTGCGCCTGGCGCACCATGGCACGGGCCAGTTCGGCCTCGGCCGGCTCGAAGCTGCTGGCCCCCAGGGTGGCTTCGATGCCGACCGGTGAGAGCATGGCCCAGTCGGGGCGCCAGCGCATCAGCTCGGCCACGGTGCTGTCGCCATAGGTGGCGGCCAGGCCGGGCCGGGGTCGCCCGCCCAACAGATGCACCTGGTGGCGCGGCGCGCCCTCGTGGCCTGGGCCCGCCAGCTTGAGGGCGACATCGAAAGAATTGGTGATGACGGTCAGCCCCTGCAGCGAGGCCAACTCCTCGGCCAGCATCGACACCGTGCTGCCCGCATCGATGAACAGCGACTGGCCCGGCTGCAGCAGGCGGGCTGCGGCCTGCACCACGGCCCGCTTTTGCAAGGTGTTGGTCTGCAGGCGCTGTTGCAGCGGCGCCTCGGATTCAGGGCCGCCGATCTTGACGCCGCCGTGCACACGCCGCAGCCGGCCCGTGGTCTGTAGCACCAGCACATCGCGCCGCACCGTCTCGCGCGACACCCCCAGATCCTTGGCAATGCGCTCAGTGCTCACATGGCCGCTGCCGGCCAGCAGGGCGAGGATGCGCTGGTGACGTTTTTCTTGAAGCATGGGCTCGATCATGCCGCAGCCGGCCCCGTGGGGCCAGGCCGCAGCCAGCACACCGTTGGGTGCTCAGAACTTGATGACGAGTTGATCGGACACCGCCGCGCCATACATGGCCGGGTCGCTGATCAGGTGTTCACCCGTTTCAAGCCGGCCGGCAAAGCGGCGGGTGTAGCCGGGCAGGGCCGGCACGCTGACACTGAAGTCATACCAGTTGCCGCTGGCCTTGAGCGCCCACGCCATCACCGCCTCGCCCCCCGGGCTCACACTGGCGGTCTGGGCCGTGGCGTCGAAATAGGCATTGGCCTTCACGCTGAAGCTGCAGCTGGCACTGCCGGTGTTGTGCAGCTTGAGCAGCAGATCCCCATTGGCCACGTCGTAGCAGACCTGGATCTCGGGATTGGGCTGGGCGCTGGCGTTCAGGGTCTTGGCGTTGCCACTGAAATGGCGGTGAAAGCCCGCCGGCCCCAGCACCCACAGGTCGTACAAACCGTTGTCCGCCGCCACCGACCACACACCACTGAGTTGCTTGCCTGCCTCGACGGTGTAGCGGCGTGGGATGGCGTCCAGGTGCAGGCGGTCATAGACATGGAAGACAGCGGCCGCCTTGCCGGTGTTGGTCAGGATCAGGCTGACCTGCTGGCTGGCGGGCGCGCACACCGCGCTCACGTGCAGCTCATAGGGCAGCGCGCGCGATGGCCGGGTACCCTTGGCCTGCACCGGCATGGCCGGTGCGTTCGGTGGCAGCGGCGTGGTGCGGCCTGGCAGCGCCCGGGCCCGGTCGGCCAGCGCCTGGGTGGCGGGCAGGCTCTTGTAGAAGGCGGTGTTGTCCGGGTCGGCAAAGTTGAAGGCGCTGGTCAGGTCCCCGCACACGGCACGACGCCAGGGCGAGATGTTGCTCTCGATGACGCCGAAACGCTGCTCGATGAACTGCAACACCGAGGTGTGGTCGAACACCTGCGAGTTGACCCAGCCGCCCTTGCTCCAGGGCGAGATCACGTACATGGGCACGCGCGGCCCCAGGCCATAGGGGCGATGCAGCAAGGCCTGCTCGGCGGCCGAGTTGTGGTAGCTCACCAGGTGCTCGTGGTACTCGGCCGTGGCGTCAGCCGTGCTGGCGCCCGCAAACTGGGCCTTTGACGCATCGGCGTTGTAGCTGGCATAGGACGGCGGGGCCGGTGGCGGCACGTGGTCGAAAAAGCCGTCGTTCTCATCGAAGTTCAGGAACAGAACGGTCTTGCTCCAGACATCGGGGTTGGCGGTCAGGGCGTCCAGCACCTTGGCCGTGTAGTCCGCGCCTTGCGCCGGGCTGGACGGGCCCGGGTGCTCGGAGCCCTCGGCGGTGGCCACAATGAAGCTGACCTGGGGCAGCTTGCCGGCCAGCACATCCTCCTTGAGCTTGTCGAGGTCGCGCGTGCTCACGCCGCGCTGGCGCAGCGCCTCGGAGTAGCCAGGGCGCTGGTAATAGGCATCGCGGAAGCTGTGGAAACCGGCCAGGCAGTTGTCGGTGAAGTTGTCCTCCATGTTCTCGTACACCTGCCAGCTCACGCCGGCGGCCTGCAGCCGCTCGGGGTAGGTGGTCCAGGTGTAGCCGCCGTCATTGCCAGGGTTGGCGTCAAACCAGTCGTAATCGTTGTAGGTGGCGGGGCCATTGCCCTTGGCCAGACCGTCGTTGGTGCCGGTCCAGGCAAACAGGCGGTTGGTGTTGGTGCCGGTCTGCGAGCTGCAGTGGTAGGCATCGCAGATCGTGAAGGCATTCGCCAGCGCGTACTGGAAGGGCATGTCCTCTTGCGTGAAATAGCCCATCGAGTGGTTGGCCTTGTACTTGGTCCAGTAGCTCATGCGGCCCTGATCCCAGGCCCCCTGGGCATCGCTCCACGAATGCGGCGTGCCTTGCACGCGCATGACCTCGAAGTTCTGCACCGTGTTGAGACGGAACGGTGCAATCACCGAGGGCGTGACGCCGGCTGTGGCATTGGGCTGCGACCACACGGTTTTGCCTTGCACGCCATTGGCCGTGGGCACGGGCACGGCAAAGGGATCGGCAAAGCCGCGCACGCCGTTGAGGCTGCCGAAGTAGTGATCGAACGAGCGGTTCTCCTGCATCAGCAGCACGATGTGCTCGACGTCCTTGAGGGTGCCGGTCTTGTTGTTGGCCTGGATGGCCAGCGCCTTCTGGATGGCAGGCGGGAAGATGCTCAGCGCCAGGGTCGAGCCGGTGGCGGTGCCGGCAGAGCGCAAAAAGTTGCGACGGTTGAGTGTCATGGCAGTTCGGTGTTTCGGTGATGGGTTGCTGAAAAGCCCGGGCGGCGCAGCCGGCTCAGGGTGCGCAATGCAGGACGCGGGTGTTGCCGGCCGAGCCGCAGTTGTTGCTGCCGCCACCGCCGCAGCCGACCAGCGCCAGGCCCAGGCTCAGGGTCACGCCCAGGGCGAGACCTCGCCACAGCGGCTTGGTGGGCTTGTTCGGGCGCTGCGGGGCGCGGCTGTTGGGCGCTGCGGAGCAGCACTGCAAAGAAGGGTTGGTCATCTTGAATATCCCGGAGACAGGTGGGTTGAACGGGGCTTGCGCAGCGCCTGGGCCGCCAAGTCGCTTGTTAACGCTTGGTGAATGGTATGTGCGTTAAATTGCGTTTGTGTGACTTTGTGGATTTACACAGCACAAGCGCTGCAAACTCCCCGTGCTCAGGCAAGGGCCGCCCCCAGCAGCAGGCAGCCGCCATGGAGCACATCGGTTTCGAACGGGGGGGCTCGATGGGGGCCGAGCATGTGCCTCAGGCGCGAAGAGCCTCAACGCCGGGCGGGCTTGCTCGGGCGTGAAAGGACGCCCGGACAGCTTGTCCAAGAGGCGTTTGGAAAGAAGAAGCTTGGGAAGAAGAAACCTGGGAAAGAGCCCCTTGGCCAAGTGCCCCACGCCTGCCCATGGGCGTGGGTGAGGGCATCAAATCGCCTGGGGTGCAAGGCCCCTGGGGCTCATCCATCACCGGGGCACGGACCGTGCGCCCTAGTCGGTGCAAAACCGAGGGCGGTCTTGCAGCCGTTCAGCGCAAGCCGTTCACGACTCTGCTGTGAACCCCGACTGCCGGATCAACTGGCGCCATTGCTGGGCATCGGCCTGCAGCATCTGTTGCAGCACCGCCGGGGTGGAGCCCTTGATCTCCAAGCCGTAAGCCCGCCCGGCCTCCACCACATCGGGCAACGCCAAGGCCTGGCCGATGGCTTCAGCGGCCCGGCGCTGCACGTCGGCAGAAGCCTTGCCAGGCAGAAAGAAGCCATACCACTCACGCACATTGAGCGGATACCCCAGCTCGCGCAAGGTGGGCACCTGGGGCAGAAACACGGACCGGGCCGGGGCCGCCACGGCCAGCACGCGCAATTTGCCTACCTTCTGGTACTGCAGGTAGTCGCCAATCGGGCCCCAGAAAGCACTGATCTGTCCGCCCAGCAGATCCTGCACCCCCGGCACCGTGCCGCGGTAGGCGATGTGGCGCAGGTCGGTATGGGTCAACTGGTTCAGCAGGATGCCGACCAGGTGCGGCATCGAGCCCGCGCCCGGGCTGCCGAAGTTGGCCCCGTCGGGATGGGTGGCAGCCCAGGCCAGGAAGTCTTTCAGGGTGGTGACTGATTCGGGCACGCCGGGGCCCACGGCCAGGCCATGGTCCATGTGGGCCGCCAGCGAGACGGCACTGACATCGTCGAGCGTGTAGCGCAGCCGTGGGTAGGTGTAGGGGTAGATCGAGAGCATGGACGAGGGTGTGATCAGCAGATTGCTGCCGTCGGCCGGGCTGTCCTTGAGGGCCATCACGCCGATCTGGCCCGCCGCACCGGGCCGGTTGTCCACCAGCACCGCGCCGGCGTAGGCACCGCGCAGCTTGTCGGCCACCCGGCGCGCGATCACGTCGAGCGTGCCGCCCGGGGGAAAGCCCGAAATGATCTTGGCCACCGGCAGGTTGGGCTCGGCGGCCCGGGCGGCCCCCGCCCAGGCGCTGGCCGCCAGGGTCGTGCCGATGAGGTTGAAGTGGCGTCTTGTCAGCATGGTGTGTCTCCGTTTGAGTGCTCTTGTCGCGTCTGTTTGTGCAAAAATTATACGAACGTACAAATTGCATTCCAAGCATCCGAACCTAGTGGTTTGTACGAGTGTTCAATTTATTTATACGATCGTACAAATACGCCATGACACCGAAGAAACCCACCCCCATCTCCCCAAACCGGGCGGCGCCGCGCGCCAGGGCACGCAGTGCCACGGCAGCCGGCGAAGCCAACCTGGCACCCAACCGGCAGCAGAACATCCTGCAAGCCGCCGAGCGGCTGTTTGCCGCCCGCGGCTTTCATGGCGTGTCGATCCGCGACATTGCCGACGAGGCCGGCGTGCCCCTGGCCCTGGTGGGCTACTACTACGGCCCCAAGCTCTCGCTGTACCACGCGATCTTCCGCGAGCGGGCGGGCTACATCGGCGAACGCCTGCAGGCCCTGGCCGAGGCCTGCCAGAGCGAGCCCGCCGCAGACCGGCTGGACGCCATCGTGGCCGCCTTTGTGCTGCCCACCCTGCGGGTGGCATCTCAAACGGAGGGGCGCCACTTCCTGCGCATGCTGGCGCGCGGCATGAGCGACCACCTGGAAGAAGACGAGCCCATCATCCGCGAGCTGTTCGACCCCCTGGCCCATGCCTTCATCGATGCCCTGGCCCAGGCCCTGCCCCAGGCCACGCGGGGCCAGGCCGCCTGGTGCTACCAGTTTGCCCTGGGGGCGCTGCTGCACCACGTGACAGACCAGCGCATCGAGCGCCTGTCACGCGGCGAGAACCAGCCGGGGGACCATGAACAAGCCGGCCCGCTGCTGGTGCGCTTCATCGCCAACGGCATGCGCGGCGCCTGTGCCGCCCCCACCCACTGAACCGGAGCCTCGCCACCATGCCGCGCCAAATCATCGACATCTCCATGCCGCTGTGCAATGACGTTCCCACCGATCCACCGGGCCTGGAACCCCACATCCGCTACATCGACCACCGCAGCAGCGTGCCCGACCTGGCCCGCTTCTTCCCGGGCCTGCAAACACAGGACCTGCCCGACGGCGAGGCCTGGACAGTGGAAGAGGTTCAGCTCAACACCCACAACGGCACCCACCTGGATGCCCCCTGGCACTTTGCCTCGACCATGGACGGCGGCCAGCGTGCCATCACCATCGACGAGGTCGACCTTCAATGGTGTTTTCAGCCCGGGGTGAAGCTCGACTTCAGACACCTGCCTGACGGGCATGTGGTGCAGGCCGCCGAGGTCGAGGCCGAGCTGGCCCGCATCGGCCACACACTCAAGCCCTTGGAGATCGTCGTGGTCAACACCCGGGCGAGTGCCGCCTATGGCTCGCCCCACTACACCCGATCGGGCTGTGGCATGGGCCGAGAAGCCACGCTGTACCTGCTGGAACGCGGCGTGCGCCTGACCGGCACCGATGCCTGGAGCTGGGACGCCCCGTTTGCACACACCGCCCAACGCTATGCCGACGACCAGGACGCATCCCGCATCTGGGAAGGGCACAAGGTCGGACGCGACATCGGCTACTGCCACCTCGAAAAACTGCACAACCTCGAGGCCTTGCCGCCCCACGGGTTTCACATCAGCTGCTTTCCGGTCAAGGTCAAAGGGGCTTCCGCGGGCTGGACCCGCGCCGTGGCCCTTCTGGACCAGACCGACACCCCTGCCCCGGGCCCATAAGCCGATGTTGAGCTGACACGTCGGGCGCAGCCCTGCCTGCGCCCCCGACAGTGTCCGCCCCCCAGTTCCCGCCACACCGGACCAGCCCGCCAGGGCCGGCCCGCGGGCACACCTGCGCCCTGCGCATCCAAGCAACCAGAAGGAGACAACATGACAAATTCAAAGCCCATGACCCTGAAACGCCTGCACCCGGCCTCCGGCTGGGCCGCACTGGCCGCCCTGACCCTGGCCGCCCCGGCCCAGGCCCAACCCGCCCCCCAGCCCGGTGTGCAACTGTTCGGCCTGCTCGATGCCGCTGCCGGGCGCTTCACCAGCCCCTCCGGTGTCAATGCCAAGGAACAGGCCGTGAGCAAGGTCAGCAGCGGGGGGCTGTCCACCAGCTTCTGGGGCATCCGGGGCCAGGAGGACCTGGGCGGCGGCAGCTCGGCCTTGTTTGAGCTGTCTTCGTTCATGCGCAACGAATCGGGGGCCGCCGGGCGCAGCGATGCCCTGCCAGCCCCAGTGAACGTGGCGGCCGACCCGTATTTCTCGCGCGCGGCCTGGGTGGGGCTGAGCCACCCCGATTGGGGCCGTGTGCGGGTGGGCAACATCACCAGCCTGCTGTTCCTGAACGCCATCAGCAGCAATGCGCTGGGCGACAGCACCACCTTCTCGCCCCTGAACCTGCTGACCTTCATCGGCTCGCCGCTGTCGGGCGGCACGGCCTGGGCCAACTCGGTGGTGTATGACAGCCCGGTGCGTGCCGGCCTGACGGGTTCGGTGGCCTATGCCGCCTCGCAGAACCAGGGCGGCCCCAACGCTGCAGCGCGCCTGGCCTACAACGCCGGGGCCTTCAACACCTCACTGGCCTGGCAAAGCGTGAACCGCAACCCGCAGACCTTTGCCGACGGCACCTCGGCCAACGACACCCGCGCCTGGCAATGGGCTGCCAGCTACGACTTCAACCCGCTCAAGCTCTACGGCCACCTGGGGCAGATCCAGAACCGGGGCACGGCCAGTGCGCCCCAGTCGGTGCATTACCGGGTGTGGGATGTGAGCCTGGGCCTGCCCGTGGGTGCCGGCCAGTGGCTGGCGGCCTACGGGGTGCGCAACACGGGCGATACGGTGGCCCCCGTACCGGCCACGGTGGCCGGCGGCAACGTCTCGCGCAAGCTGCTCACCGTGGGTTACGACCACTTTCTGTCGCGCCGCACCGAGGTCTACGTGCTGTTGTCTCGGGACCAGACCGAAACCCGCACCCTGCCCGCGCCGCCGACGCTGATCCAGGCCAGCGGCACCAGCTTTGCCGTGGGCATCCGACACCGGTTCTGAAAGCAGACCCTGCCATCCGCCCCTCCGAAAAGGACCTTCTCATGCTGTTGAACGAAACCCACGACCCCGGCCTGCAAAGCTGGGTCGCCTCGGCCCACAAGGCCGACACCGACTTTCCGATCCAGAACCTGCCCTATGGCGTCTTCCGGCGCCAGCAGGGCGCCGAGGCCTGGCGGGGCGGCGTGGCCATTGGGGATGCGATTCTGGACCTGGCCGCCCTGGCGGCCCTGCCTGACCACGAGCGCCCCCTCGACTCGGGCGCCGCCCAGGCCCTGCAGGCGGCCAGCTTGCCCCGCCTCAACGCCTTGATGGCGCTGGGCCCGGCGGCCTGGCGGGCGCTGCGCCTGGCCTTGTCGCGGGGCTTGCGGGTCGGTGCGCCCCAGGCAGCGGCCTGGCGGGCCTGCCTGGTGCCACAGGCCGAGGCCGAGTACCAGCTGCCCGTCGAGGTGGGCAACTACACCGACTTTTTCACCTCGGCCCACCATGCGCTGAACGCGGGGCGGGTTTTCCAGCCGGGGCGCGAGCTGCTGCCCCAGTTCAAGTGGCTCCCCATCGGCTACCACGGCAGGGCCTCGACGGTGGCCATCAGCGGCACCGCTTTGCAACGGCCCGCCGGCCAGATCATGCTGCCCGGGCAGACCCGGCCGGTCTATGCCCCCACCCGGCAGCTCGACTTCGAGCTGGAGCTGGGGGTGTTGGTGGGCCCAGGCAATGCCCTTGGCCAGACCCTCGACCTGCCCCAGGCCGAGCAACAGCTGTTCGGGCTGTGCCTGCTCAATGACTGGTCCGCACGCGACATCCAGGCCTGGGAGGCGGTGCCGCTGGGCCCCTTCATGGCCAAGAACTTTCTCAGCACCATCTCGCCCTGGGTGGTCACGTTCGAGGCACTGGCCCCCTTCAGGGTGCCGCTGCCCCGCAGCGCTGACGATCCGCCCCCCCTGCCCTACCTGGACCACCCGGTGCAGGCCACGCAGGGCGCCATCGACATCGAGCTGGAGGCGCTTCTGCTGCCGGCCGGCCAGGCCTCAGCGCTGCGCCTGTGCCAGACCAATTACCGGCACGCCTACTGGTCGGCGGCCCAGATGCTGACCCAGCACAGCAGCAATGGCTGCCGACTGCAGGCCGGCGACCTGCTGGGCACCGGCACGCTGTCGGGGCCGGAGCCTGATCAGGCAGCCTGCCTGCTGGAGCTGACACAGGGCGGGCGCCAGGCCCTGACGCTGCCGGGGCCCACCCAGCGCCACTGGCTGGAAGACGGCGACACCGTGGTGCTGCGGGGATGGTGCCAGCGCGAAGGTGTGGCCCGCATCGGCTTTGGCGAATGCCGGGGCCAGGTCGTGCCGCACGCCCCCACCCAGGGCCCTGAGGCCGGCCTCAATTCGGCTTGATCAGAAACTTCTCGCCCGTGGCACGCTGGGCATAGCGGCGCACCTGCTCAGGCGCCAGGGCCTGGGTCAGGCTCAGCTCGCCCGCATAGTGGCTGCGGAAGGTGCTGCGCAGTTCACGTGCCACGCGTTGCTTCAGGGCGTCGGCACCGGCGGGGCCGATCTTGTTCAGGAAGGGGAACAGCAGCCACCCCCCCATGCCCCAGGCCATGCCGAAGTTGCGGCGGAAGGTGGTGGGCGAGGTGTCCAGCCCGCCATACAGGTACACCTGCTTGTGCACGGGCGAGCCGTAGCGGCTGTATTCGCTCGCGTTGCGGTTCAGCGCCGCCTCCATGGCCGACAGGATCTGGCCGGCCAGGGTGCCGCCGCCGGTGGCATCAAAGGCCAGGGTGGCGCCGGTCTGCACCAGGGCCTCGGTCAGGTCGTGGCTGAAGCTGTCGGCACTGCTGTCGCACACATGTACCGCGCCCTGCCCGCGCAGCAACGCCGCCTGGGCCGGCGAGCGCACGACGTTGACCAGGCCGATGCCATCTTGCAGGCAGATGCGGTTCAGCATCTGACCCAGGTTGGAGGCGGCAGCCGTGTGCACCAGGGCAGTATGGCCCTCGCGCCGCATCGTCTCGACCATGCCCAGGGCCGTGAGCGGGTTGACAAAGCACGAGGCGCCTTCGGCCGCCGTGGCGTCGTCGGGCAGCAGCAGGCACTGGTTCAGGGGCACGCAGCGGTACTGGGCGTACATGGCGCCGCCGATGGCCGCCACCTTCTTGCCCAGCAGGGCCTGGGCGGCGGCCGAGGCGCCTGCGGCCACCACCGTGCCCGCGCCCTCATTGCCCACCGGCAGCGATTGCCCCACCCGTGCCGCCATGGCCGGCATGGCCGCAGCAGGCACCTGGGCCTTGAGCACCGGGCGATCAGGGCTGCCCGCGGCCTGCACCGTGCTGAGGTCGGCCGGGCCCAGCAGCAGGCCTTGGTCCGAGGGGTTGAGCGGGGTGGCCTCGATGCGGATCAGCACCTCGTGCTCGCCGGGCACGGGCAGGGGCTCGTCCACCAGCGAAATCTCCAGCTCGCCGCTGGCATGGATCAGCGAGCGCAGTTGCAGGGCGGTGGCAGGCAGGGGGTGGTTCATCGGTGTCTCCGGGTGGGGTTTGAGAATTCGGCTTCGGGCATGGGGTTTGGGGCTTGCCTCAGGGCGCTTCTTTGACGGCATCCTGGGCTGGCATGCCGGGATGGTGGTGCATGCCGTGGTGCAGGGCATGACCTGCCATGCCTTCCATGGCATCGTCGCCATGATCGTCCAGTTGGGCCCGGAACCACCGGTGCAGCGCATCAACCAGCGCCGGGTCGTGGCTGCTGTAGCGCAGCGCTGCGCCATCGGGCACATCGTGGTAGGTGATCTGCAGCCGCCCGCGGGGGGCGTTGCGCAGGCTGGCCAGGCCGGGCATGTCGGGCCCATGCAACTGGGCCGGGCCGGAGAAATCGCCCGCCAGAAACTGCTCGCGCAGGGCCGCCAGGTGCAAGCGGATGAGGGCCTGCTGCACCCGGTCGCCGCTTTGGCGCACCAGCACCTGCTGCTCGCCGCCGCTGGGGGTGGCGGTGAAAACATGGCGGGTGGCGGCCAGGTCAAAAGGCATCACCTGCGGGCCACGCCGGGCCACCTCAGCCTGGCGGCTGGAAGGTGTGGGCGGGGTGGCCGCCGTGGCCAGGCCTGCGGCGCCCAGCAACCCGACCGCGAACAGGCCACTGACCGCCCACCGGGGGCAACAGAACATGCGCATGAACTTCTCCGAAGTTGACAGGCGCCCATCCTAATCGCCCCGGGTGGGGGTGCCGGGCCATGCTGCGGCATGGCCTGCCGCCTACGACTCAGGCCAGCGTGTAAGCCGTCTTGACGGTGGTATAGAACTCTTGCGCGTAGCGGCCCTGCTCACGCGGGCCATAGCTGCTGCCCTTGCGGCCGCCGAAGGGCACGTGGTAATCCACCCCGGCGGTGGGCAGGTTCACCATCACCATGCCGGCCTGGGCGTGGCGCTTGAAGTGGGTGGCGTGCTTCAGGCTTTGCGTGGCAATGCCGGCCGACAGACCGAACTCGGTGTCGTTGGTCACGGCCAGGGCCTCTTCGTAGTTCTTCACGCGGATCACGCTGGCCACGGGGCCGAACACTTCTTCGCGGTTGATGCGCTGCTCGGGTGTGCTGTCGGTGATCAGGGCCGGGGCCATGAAGAAGCCATCGGCGCCGCTGCCGGTGTGGCAGGCCACGCGCTGGCCGCCGGCCTGCACGGTGGCGCCTTGCGAGCGGGCGATCTCGACATAGCTCAGATCCTGCTCCAGCTGGGCCTGCGAGACCACGGGGCCGATGTCGGTGCCGGCCGTCAGGGCGTCGCCGATCTTCAGGCCGGCCAGGCGGGCCTTCACGCCTTCGACAAAGGCGTCGTGGATGCCTTCGGTCACGATCAGTCGGCTGCTGGCAGTGCAGCGCTGGCCGGTCGAGAAGAAGGCGCTTTGCACACTCAGCTCCACGGCTTGTTGCAGATTGGCGTCGTCCAGGATCACCTGCGGGTTCTTGCCGCCCATCTCCAGCTGCACCTTCTTGTGGCCTTGCACGCAGGCCTCGGCAATGCGCCGGCCCACGCCCACCGAGCCGGTGAAGCTGACGGCGGCAATGCCGGGGTGCTTGACCAGCGCATCGCCGATCACGCTGCCACGCCCCATCACCAGGTTGAACACGCCTGCCGGGATGCCACTGCGGCTGATGATCTCGGCCAGCGCCCAGGCGCTGCCCGGCACCAGGTCGGCCGGCTTGAGCACCACGCAATTGCCAAAGGCCAGCGCCGGCGCGATCTTCCAGGCCGGGATGGCGATGGGGAAGTTCCAGGGCGTGATCAACCCCACCACGCCGATGGGCTCGCGGGTCACTTCCACGCCGATGCCAGGGCGCACCGAGGGGATGGTCTCGCCCGCCAGGCGCAGGCATTCGCCCGCAAAGAACTTGAAGATCTGGCCGGCGCGGGTGGCTTCGCCAATGCCTTCGGCGCGGGTCTTGCCCTCTTCGCGCGACAGCAGGGTGCCCAGCTCTTCGCGCCGCGCCAGGATCTCGCTGCCGATCTTGTCCAGCGCATCGCTGCGCGCCTGGATGCCACTGGTGGACCAGGCCGGAAACGCCGCCTCGGCCGCGCGCACGGCCAAGTCCAGCTGAGCCGCATCGCCCTGGGCGTATTCACCGATCACGTCGGCCAGGTTGCTGGGGTTGAGGTTGGGGGCCAGGGTGTTGCCGGCCAGCCATTCGCCGTTGATGAAGTTCAGGTGCGGAGTGCTCATGGTGTGTGGAACAGAGGTTGAATAAATGGGAACGACGGCCGAAGCCGTCACGGGTCATTGGCCACAAGGCCTGGAAACGAGGAAATCAACCTGCCGCCCGGCCGCCCGAAGGCAGGTTGGGCCCCCTCGGGGGGCAGGGAGCGACACGCAGTGCGCGACCGTGGGGGCCAAACACCCACCTGCCGCCCGGCCGCCCGAAGGCAGGTTGGGCCCCCTTGGGGGGCAGGGAGCGACACGCAGTGCGCGACCGTGGGGGCGACATCAATCTGCAGTGATCTTTCGGTCTTCGATCACTTTTTTCCAGCGGGCAAATTCCTTGGCCTGGCTGGCGGCGAACTGCTCGGGGGTGTTGGCCACCACCTCCAGGCCGATCTCGTTGAGACGGGTCTTGATCTGCGTGTCTTTCAATGCGAACTGCAAGGCCTCGACCAGGCGCTTCTTGACGTCGGCGGGCAGGCCCTTGGGGGCGGCCACGCCCTGCCACGACAGCACGTCGGCGTCTTTCACGCCGCTTTCGCTGAGCGTGGGCACATCGGGCAGCACGGCGGCACGCTTGTCGTCGGCCACGGCCAGCACACGCAGCTTGCCGGCCTTGATGTGCTGGATCACGTTGTTCACGTTCTGGAACGAGGCATCCACATTGCCACCCAGCAGATCACTGATGGCCGGGCCACCGCCCTTGTAGGGCACGTGCAGCCCGCTGGTGCCGGTCTGCTGCCAGAACAGCACGGCGCTCAGGTGGTCCGAGGAGCCATTGCCCGACGAGGCAAAGGTCACGCTGTCGGGCTTCTTGCGCTGGGCGGCGATCACATCGGCCACGCTCTTGAAGGGCGACTGCGGTGGCACCACCAGCACATTGGGCGACTGGGCGGCCACGGTCAGGTAGTCAAAATCCTTGGTGGCGTCGTAGCCGATGCCCTTGATCAGGTGCGGCACGATCACAAAAGGGCCCAGCGAAGACACCAGCACGGTGTAGCCATCGGCCGGGGCCCGCTTCACAAAGGTGGCGCCGATGCTGCCGGTGGCACCGGCCTTGTTGTCGACGATCACGGTCTGGCCGAGCTTTTCGCCCATCTTGGTGGCCAGCAGGCGGGCCACCATGTCGGTGGTGCCCCCCGGTGGGAAGGGCACCACCAGGGTGATGGTCTTGTCGGGGTAGGCGGCCCAGGCGTTGGACACCGGCGCGAGGCCGGCGGCCAGACCCAGCCCCAGGGCCAGGCCGAGGGAGCAGCCCTTGGCCAGCAGGCCGCGGCGGGAGAAGTTGGAATTCACGGTGGTCATTGCTTTGTCTCCAGTCATGCAGGGGTGCGTACGGCCTGGCGCGCCAGCAGCCGCCATTGCCCCTCCCGCTTGTGCCAGACCAGCAGCACGTGCAGGTCCACCTGCCCGGGCTTGCCCTGGTCCAGCGTAGCGCCGGTGAGGCGATGCCGCACCACGGCCACATCGCCCACCACGCGCACGCTTTGCGCACTCAACTCGATGCTCACGAAATCCGATTTGGCGCTCAACAGGTCGCCCACAAAGCTGGCCTTGGTGTCCACCCGGCCGCCCGAGTGGCCGTAACTCAGCTCATCAGCCACCAGGGCTTCGAGGGCGGCCCGGTCGGGGTCGACCATGGCCACCCGAAGGCGCTCGACCGCGGCCCCCACGGCCTGCTCGTCAGGTACGCCTTGGGCATGGAGGGCAGGAGCCCAGGCCAGCAAGGCGGCGAGCCCGCAGGCCGCCAGATTCAGACGTCGTTTCATGTTGTTGTCTCCATGGATGGCGTGGCCCCGCAACGGAGCCATCGCTGTGCCGTTGTTGTCAGAGGGCTTGTGAGCCCAGCTTCTTGATCAGCGCGTCCAGGGCTTCCATTTCGGAGGCCTTCAGATCGGTCAAGGGGGTGCGCACCGGGCCGGCATCGTGGCCCACCAGCTTGGCACCGGCCTTGACGATGCTCACGGCGTAACCTTGGCCACGGTTGCGGATTTCCAGGTACGGCAGGAAGAAATCCTTCAACAGGCGGTTCTGTGTGGCATGGTCGTCGGTACGCACGGCTTCATAGAAGTCCATCGCCGTCTTGGGGATGAAGTTGAACACCGCCGACGAGTACACCGGTGTGCCCAGCGCCTTGTAGGCGGCGGCATACACCTCGGCCGTGGGCAGGCCACCCAGGTAGGCAAAACGATCGCCCATGGTCTGGTAGATGGACATCATCAGTTCGATGTCGCCAATGCCGTCCTTGAAGCCCACCAGGTTGGGGCAACGGTCGGCCAGGATCTGCAGCGAGGCCGGGGTCAGCTTGGCCTGGCCACGGTTGTAGACGATGACGCCGAACTTCACGCTCTTGCACACCGCTTCGACGTGGGCGATCAGGCCTTCCTGGCCGGCTTCGGTCAGGTAGTGCGGCAGCAGCAGCACGCCATGGGCACCGGCCTTTTCGGCGGCCTGGGCGCACTGGATGGCAAAGCGGGTGGGGCCACCGGCACCGGCAATGATGGGCACCACGCCACGGCAGGTGTCCACAGCAGTCTTGATGATGCCGGGGTACTCATCAGCCGTCAGCGAGAAGAACTCACCCGTGCCACCGGCGGCGAACAGGGCGCTGGCGCCGTAGGGGGCCAGCCATTCGAGGCGTTCGATGTAGCCCTTCTGGTTGAAGTTGCC
This sequence comes from Curvibacter gracilis ATCC BAA-807, assembly GCF_000518645.1. Taxonomy (GTDB): domain Bacteria; phylum Pseudomonadota; class Gammaproteobacteria; order Burkholderiales; family Burkholderiaceae_C; genus Curvibacter; species Curvibacter gracilis. The sequence continues at coordinate 315,304 of NZ_JADZ01000010.1, forward strand.
TTCAGCGTCGAAGTCGGTCAGCGGGAAGGACAGCAGGCCCGAGCCCATGATGGTCTTGAGTTCTTGAGGGGTCATTTGAATGCTCCAGAGAAAAAGGGATGAGGAAGGAAAAGACAAAAAGGGAAAGGACGACCCGGTCAGTCGAGCCGGATCCGGGCGGCCTGGACCACCTGGGCCCAGCGCTTGCGTTCGTTGTTGAAGAACTGCTCTTCTTCGGCCGGGGCCAAGGTCACCACCTCGGCGCCCTGCCCGGCCAGCCGCGAGCGGATGTCGGGCGAACGGATGATGCGGATCAGTTCCTGGTTCAGCCGGTTGACGATGGCGTCGGGCGTGCCGCGCGCCACGCGCACGCCCTGCCAGGTGCCCGACTCGAATCCGCTCAGGCCTTGTTCTGCCAACGTGGGTACCTGCCCCACCAAGGGCATGCGGGTGGCCTTGGACACGCCCAGCAGCTTGAGCTTGCCGGTCTGCACCTGGGGGTAGGTGGCCAGCATGCCGTTCATGAGCACCTGGGTCTGGCCCGCCACCGTGTCCGACACGGCCTGCACGCCGCCCTTGTAGGGCACGTATTCCCAGCGCGCACCGCTGGCACGCTGCACCGCCACACCGGCCAGGTGCGCCGCACTGCCGGTGGCCGTGACGGCAAAGTTGAGATCGGTCTTCTTGGAATACGCCACCAACTCGGCCAGGTTGTTCACCGGCACCGAGGGGTGCACCACCAACAGATGGGGCGAATAAGCCAGCATGGTCACGCCACGCAGGTCCTTGGAGGGATCAAAACCCAGGCGGGTGTACACCGAGGGGCTGATGGCCAGCGCACCCACATCGCACAACAACAGGGTGTAGCCGTCGGGGGCGCTGTGGGCCACCAGGTCGGCCCCCAGATTGCCATTGGCACCGGGTTTGTTGTCGATGACCACGGGCTGCCCCAGGGCCTCGGACAGCGGCTGGCTCAAGGCCCGGGCAATGATGTCGGACGAGCCCCCCGGCGGGTAAGGCACCACGATGCGGATCGGGCGGGCCGGCCAGGTCTGGGCCCCCACCCAGGCGGGGCTGGCCAGCAGGGCGGCGGGCGCGGCTGCGGCCAGCAAACGGCGTCGGGACAAGGTCATACGGTCTCCTGTTGGAAGACCAGGCACCCGGTCGCAGCACGGCGTCAGCGAAGTGGGATGACTGATCTGATGTTGTTGTCAGTCATCGTACAACTAAATTTTCGGAATGTCTAGAAAAGACAACTAAAGATGACTGCGGCCGCCCGCGGCCCCAGTGAAGCCGTCTGCCAGGCTGCCGCCCGCCGGGCGGTGGGCGCGCCGGATCAGCGGGCCAGATCGTCCGCCGGCTGGCCCGCCTGGGCCAGCGCCTGGGCGCGGCGCAGGCGCTCCCGGCTGTTGGTGAGGTGGATGCGCATGGCGGCGCGGGCCGATTCGGGGTCTTGCCGCGCGATGGCGTCATACACCTCTTCGTGCTCGCGGTTCACCTTCTGCAGGTACTGGGCACGCAACTCGGGGGCCATGCGCATGGCCGATGAGATGCGGGTGCGCGGGATGATGGTGGTGCCCAGGTGGGCCATGATGTCGCCGAAATAGCGGTTGCCGGTGGCGCGAGCGATCTCCTGGTGAAAGCGGAAATCGGGCGACACGGTGTCCCCCGCCACCTCGACGTGCGAGGCAAAGTCGTCCAGCGCCTGGCGCATGGCCAGCAGGTTCTGCTCAGAGCGGCGCAAGGCGGCCAGGCCGGCCGATTCGGTCTCCAGGCTGATGCGCAACTCCAGCACCGCCAACACATCCACCGAGGCGGCGATGTCGGACGGATCGATGCGGAACATGCCCGGCGCCTGGGCCTCCAGCACAAAGGTGCCGATGCCATGGTGGGTCTCCACCAGGCCGGCCGCCTGCAGGCGCGACAGCGCCTCGCGCACCACCGTGCGGCTGACGCCGAAGGCCCGCATGATTTCGGACTCGGTGGGCAGCTTGTCACCGGCGCGCAGCACCTGACTCTGGATGCGGCTGCTGAAGTCTTCCACCAGCTCATGGGCCAGACCCCGCGGTCGGCGACGCGTGGGCGACACCCCGACAGGGCCCTCCGTTGCATTAACCGTTGGCGCGGTGAGATTGGCCGTTGACAACTTTGACATGGCGTGATGATAATCCAGCCCCAGGTTGTACGACAACCGATGACATACATCCCTTCAAGCCAACAAAACGCCATGAACGAGAGACAACTGCCGCAACGCTTGCTGCTGACCGGGGCCGCCGGCGGCCTGGGCCGCGTCCTGCGCGAAAGCCTCAAACCCTTCACCCGCCAGTTGCGACTGTCGGACATCGCCGACCTGGCGCCGGCCAGCTCCAGCCAAGAGGAAATCCAGCTGTGCGATCTGGCCGACAAGGCCGCCGTCGACGCCCTGGTGCAGGGCTGCGATGCCATCGTGCACCTGGGCGGCATCTCGGTGGAGCGCCCGTTTGAGGAAATCCTCGAAGCCAATATCCGCGGCGTGTTCAACCTGTACGAGGCGGCCCGCCGCCATGGCGTGCAGCGTGTGGTGTTTGCCAGCTCCAACCATGTGATCGGCTTCTACCCCCAGACCCAGCGCCTGGACACCACGGTGCCGCATCGCCCCGACGGCTACTACGGCCTGTCCAAGGCCTTTGGCGAAGACCTGGCCAACTTCTACTTCGACCGCTATGGCATCGAGACCGTCAGCATCCGCATCGGCTCTTCGTTCACCGAGCCGCGCGACCGCCGCATGCTGAGCACCTGGCTCAGCTACCGCGACCTGACCGAACTGGTGCGCCGCAGCCTGGTCACGCCCAAGGTGGGCCACACCGTGGTGTATGGCGCCTCGGACAACCCTGCCGGCTGGTGGGACAACGCTGGCGCCCGCCACCTGGGCTTTGTGCCGCAAGACAGTTCGGAAGTCTTCCGCGCCAAAGTCGAGCAGCAGCCCCCGGTGCCGCCCGACGCGCCGGCCGCCCTGTACCAAGGCGGCAATTTCTGCGCCGCCGGCCCCTTCGAAACCCTGCCCCCTGTGAGCGCCACATGAGCTCCCCCGCCGAACTGGTGCTGGACGCGCGCTGCGGCACGGGTGAAAGCCCGCTGTGGAGCCCGGCCGAACAGGCGCTGTACTGGGTGGACATCCCGGCCGGCCGCCTGCACCGCTGGGACGCGGCCAGCGGCCAGAGCCGCCATTGGCAGGCCCCCGAGATGCTGGCCTGCGTGGCCCGGACCGCGGATGGCCAAGGCTTCATCGCCGGCATGGAGACCGGCCTCTTCCGGCTGGACGCCCAAGCCGACACAGACGCGCTGAGCGCAACCCCCATCGCCGCCGTGCAACACGGGCGCCGGGGCATGCGTTTCAATGATGGCCGCTGTGACCGCCAGGGCCGCCTCTGGGCCGGCACCATGGTGATGGACATGAGCGCCAACCTGCCACTGGGCCAGCTGTACCGCTGCGACCAGGCACGTGGCCTGCTGCCGGTGCTGCGCGGGCTCACCGTGCCCAACGGGCTGGGCTTCAGCCCCGACGGGCGCACGATGTACCTGTCGGATTCGCACCCCTCGGTGCAGGCCATCTGGGCCTTCGACTACGACACCGACACCGGCACGCCGCACAACCGCCGCCTGTTCGTCGACATGCGCGATCACCCCGGCCGCCCCGATGGCGCGGCCGTGGATGCCGAGGGCTGCTACTGGATCTGCGGCAACGACGCCGGCCTGGTGCACCGCTTCACGCCGGCCGGCCGGCTCGACCGCTCGCTGGCCGTGCCGGTCAAGAAGCCCGCCATGTGCGCCTTTGGCGGGCCCGGCCTGGACACCTTGTACGTCACCAGCATCCGCCCCGAGGGCATCGACCTGAGCGACCAGCCCCTGGCGGGCGGCGTGTTTGCGCTGCACCCCGGCGTGAGCGGTCTGCCCGAACCCCACTACCAGGAATGACCCCCACCCGCCGCCGATTTTTCTGATTCCCGACGTTCGACAAACCTGATCCTCAAGGAGACAAAGATGAAATTCAAACACCACCTGATGATGCTGGCCGCCAGCCTGGCCCTGGGCCCCCTGGCCGCCCAGGCCACCGAGTTCCGCTCGGCCGACATCCACCCCGACGGCTACCCCACGGTCGAAGCGGTGAAGTTCCTGGGCGAGCGCCTCAAGCAGCTGACCCAGGGCAAGGACAGCGTCAAGATCTACAACAACAGCTCGCTGGGCAATGAGAAGGACACCATCGAGCAGACCAAGATCGGTGCCCTGGCCATGGTGCGGGTCAACATCGCCCCCATGAACAACATCTGCCCGGTCACCCAGGTGCCGACGATGCCCTTCCTGTTCCGCAGCAAGGAGCACCTGCGTGCGGTGCTGGACGGCCCGATCGGCGAAGAAATCCTGAAGTCGTGCGAACCCCAGGGCTTCATCGGCCTGGCCTACTACGACAGCGGCGCGCGCAACCTCTACACCGCACGCAAGCCGGTGCGCACCCTGGCCGATGCCAAGGGCCTGAAGATCCGGGTGCAGCAATCCGACCTGTGGGTGGCCCTGCTCGAGGCCATGGGCGCCAACGCCACCCCCATGCCCTTCGGCGAGGTCTACACCGCCCTCAAGACCGGCCTGGTGGACGGTGCCGAGAACAACTACCCCTCGTTCGAAAGCTCGCGCCACTTCGAGGTGGCCAAGTACTTCTCGCTCACCGAGCACTCGATGGCCCCCGAGATGCTGCTGTTCTCCAAGCGCGTGTGGGACAAGCTGACGCCCGAAGAGCAGGTGGCCCTGCGCCAGGCCGCCAAGGAGTCGGTGCCCTACATGCGCAAGCTGTGGGATGAGCGCGAAGCCAAGTCGCTGGCCACCGTCAAGGCCGGGGGGGCCGAGATCATCACCGTCGACAAAGCCTCGTTCCAGAACGCCATGAAGCCGGTCTATGACAAGTTCATCACCGACCCGAAGTTGAAAGACCTGGTCCGCCGCGTCCAGGAAACCAAGTAAGCACCGCCCAGGCAGCCGCCCCTGTGCGTTCCACGGCCCATCTGAGCGGGCCGGGGGGCTGGCTGCACCCTTTTTTCTGAAGAGTCGACACCATGTATTCCAAACTTTGCCGCTGGCTGGCTCGCAGCTGCATGTGGCTGGGCATTGCCGGCATCGTGGCCCTGATTGGGGCCGTGAGCTGGCAGGTCTTTGGCCGCTACGTCCTGAACAACACGCCCACCTGGGCAGAGAGCCTGGCGCTGTTGCTGGTGCTGTACGTGACCATGCTGGGCACCGCCGTGGGCGTGCACGACGCGGGCCACATCGGGCTTGAATCGCTGCTGGTGCTGGTGCCCGAGAAGGTCCGCAACAAGATCGAGATCCTGATCCACCTGCTGGTGGGCTTGTTTGGCGGCGCCATGGCCTGGGGCTGTGCCGAGCTGGCCGCATCGGTCTGGAGCTACCGCCTGCCCACCCTGTGGATTTCCGAAGGCTGGAAGTACATCCCCGCCACCCTTTCAGGTGTCTTGATCGTGATGTTCTCGATCGAGCACATCATCGCGCTGGCCCAGGGCCGCGAAGTCGAACCCTGCTGGAGCTGATCACCATGGCCTTGACAATTCTCTGCGTCAGCTTCGCGCTGTTTCTGCTGATGGGGGTGCCGGTGGCGTTCTCGATCGGCCTGTCCGCCCTGTCCACACTGTTGTATGAAGGCCTGCCGCTGGCGGTGGGCTTCCAGCAGATGACCTCGGGCATGAGCATCTTCTCGTTCCTGGCCATCCCGTTCTTCATCTTCGCGGGTGAGCTGATGATGTACGGCGGCATCGCCGACCGCATCGTGGACCTGGCGCGCAACCTGGTGGGCCACGTGCGCGGCGGCCTGGGCATGTCCAATGTGGTGGCCTGCACCTTGTTCGGCGGTGTGTCGGGCTCGCCGGTGGCGGATGTGTCGGCCATGGGCGCGGTGATGATCCCGATGATGAAGAAAGAGGGCTATCACGCCGACTACGCCGTCAACGTGACAACCCACGCGGCCCTGGTGGGCGCCCTGATGCCCACCAGCCACAACCTGATCATCTATTCGCTGGCCGCAGGCGGCAAGGTGTCGATCGCGGCACTGATCCTGGCGGCCCTGCTGCCGGCCGCCATCCTGACCCTGTGCAACCTGGCGGCCGCCTACCTGGTGGCCATCCACCGCGGCTACCCGGCCGGCACCTTCCCGGGCTGGGCCATCGTGGCGCGCTCGCTGGCGGCCTCGCTGCCAGGGCTGATGATCGTGGTGCTGATCCTGGGCGGCATTCTGTCGGGCATCTTCACGGCCACCGAATCAGCGGCCGTGGCCGTGCTCTACGCCCTGGCGCTGACGGTGTTCGTGTACCGCTCGATCAAGCGCGAGCACTTCATCAAGGCCGCGGCCAAGGCCGTCAAGACCACGGGCGTGGTGCTGCTGCTGATCGGTATTTCGAGCACCTTCGGCTACCTGATCAGCCTGTACGGCGTGGCCGAGCTCACGGGCGCGATGCTGTCGCAGATGACCACCACGCCGTGGCTGATCTTCCTGCTGGTGAATGTGCTGCTGTTCCTGCTCGGCACCTTCCTGGACATGGCCGCCACCATCTTGCTGTGCACCCCGATCTTTCTGCCGATCTGCCAGCAATATGGCATGAGCTCGGTGCAGTTCGGGATCATGCTGCTGATCAATTGCGCCCTGGGCCTGAACACCCCCCCGGTGGGCACCACCCAGTTCGTGGGCTGCGCCATCGGCGGGGTCTCGGTGGGCACGGTGATGCGCACCATCTGGCCTTTCTATGGCGCGCTGATCTTTGCCCTGTTGCTGGTCACCTATGTGCCCTCGTTCTCGATGTGGCTGCCCAGCATGTTCATGACCAAGTGAAGCCGACCCGAAAGCCTCAGCCATGAGCCCACAGACGCAATCCGGCGCGCCAACCCCGCCGCCGCGCACCATCCAGGTCCACCCGGCCGACAACGTGGCCATCGTCGTCAACGACGGCGGCCTGCCTGCCGGCAGCGTGCTGCCCGGCGGCCTGACCCTGGTTGAGGCCGTGCCCCAGGGGCACAAGGTGGCCCTGGCCGATCTGGCCGAGGGCGAGGTGATCCGCCGCTACAACGTGGTGATCGGCTATGCCGCCCGCGCCCTGCCCCGCGGCAGCTGGGTGAACGAGCGCGTGATGCGCATGCCCACGCCGCCCGGCCTGGACGACCTGCCCGTGGGCACGCTGGCCGTGCCGGCACCCACTGCCACCGAGCAGCACAGCTTCGAGGGCTACCGCAATGCCGACGGCTCGGTGGGCACGCGCAACATCCTGGCCGTGACCCAGACCGTGCAGTGCGTGGCCGGCGTGACCGACTTCGCCGTGCAGCGCATCAAGGCCGAGCTGCTGCCGCGCTACCCCCATGTGGACGACGTGGTGGCCCTGGAGCACACCTATGGCTGCGGCGTGGCCATCGACGCACCCGATGCCGTCATCCCCATCCGCACCGTGCGCAACATCAGCCTCAACCCCAACTTTGGCGGCGAGGTAATGGTCATCAGCCTGGGCTGCGAAAAGCTCCAGCCCGAGCGCCTGCTGCCCCCGGGCAGCATCCCCATCCGCGACGAACGCGGCCAACCCACCGGCGCCGACGCCCCGCTGGACACCATCTGCCTGCAAGACGAGGCCCATGTCGGCTTCATGTCCATGGTCGATCACATCCTGCGCCAGGCCGAGGTGCACCTGCAGCGCCTGAATGCACGCCGGCGCGAGACCGTGCCAGCCAGCGAGCTGGTGGTGGGCGTGCAGTGCGGCGGCAGCGACGCCTTCTCAGGCCTCACAGCCAACCCGGCCGTGGGCTATGCCACCGACCTGCTGATCCACGCCGGCGCCACCGTGATGTTCTCGGAGGTGACCGAGGTGCGCGACGGCATCGACCAGCTCACCGCCCGCGCCGCCAGCCACGAGGTGGCCCAGGCCATGGTCCGCGAGATGGCCTGGTACGACGCCTACCTGAACCAGGGCCGGGTCGACCGCAGCGCCAACACCACGCCCGGCAACAAAAAGGGGGGCCTGTCCAACATCGTCGAAAAGGCCATGGGCTCAATCGTGAAAAGCGGCAGCTACGCCATCACCGGTGTGATCTCGCCCGGCGAGAAGCTCACGCAAAAAGGCCTGATCTACGCCGCCACCCCGGCCAGCGACTTCATCTGCGGCACGCTGCAGCTGGCCGCCGGCATGAACCTGCATGTGTTCACCACCGGCCGCGGCACGCCCTACGGGCTGGCCGAGGTGCCGGTGATCAAGGTGGCCACACGCAGCGACCTGGCCCGCCGCTGGCATGACCTGATGGACATCGACGCCGGCACCATCGCCACCGGAGAAGCCACCATCGAAGACGTGGGCCGCCAGCTGTTCCAGTACATGCTGGACGTGGCCAGCGGCCGCCAAAAGACCTGGGCCGAGCAGTGGAAGCTGCACAACGCCCTGGTGCTTTTCAACCCCGCCCCTGTCACATGAGCACCTGGGCCTCTTTCACCAGCCTCACCCTGCAGCAAGTCGCCAGAACCTGCGCACCACCGGAGACCACCATGCACGCACCAAGCCCGCCCAGCGGCTGACCATCTTTTTGAAACCGAGGCCGCCAAGGCCTTGACCCCGGGTCAACGGCACCCCACACCCTGAAACCAGCCCTGGCGCAGACGCCACGGGCTGCGGGTCAGGCTGCGCCCAAACGGCCCGAACACGGCCCAGATCACCGCCCCGAATGCCCGCGCCAAGCCGGGCAGGGCCACGTCTTGCCCACTGACACATCAACTGGAGACAACAACATGAAGAAACCGACTGCCACTCACGACTTCCCGCTGTGGACCTCAGCGTCCCTCAAGCGCCGCGACTTTCTGGGCCGCTCTGGCGCCCTGCTCGGCACCGCAGCCTTGGCTGGCCCGCTGGCCGCCTGTGGCGGTGGCGATGGCGACCCGATCTGGGGCGTGGGCGGTGCGGCTGACCAGATCATCAGCAGCCTCAGCGGCGTGAGCCAGACCAGCTTTGCCGCCCGCGATTTTTCGGTGCTCAACTACGGCGCCCAGACCTGCCAGGTGGTGGCGGCCACCAGCCCCTACCCGGCCAGCAGCTCACCGCTGAGCAACGGTGCCAACCTGACCCACGCCCCGGGCTCGTTTGACAGCCGCCCGGCCTTTCTGGCCGCCATCCAGGCCGCCAATGCCGCGGGTGGTGGCCGCGTGGTGGTGCCCGCCGGCACCTGGTATTGCGCCGGCCCCATCGTGCTGCTGAGCAATGTGAACTTTCACCTGAGCGCCAACTGCACCATCTACTTCAGCCCCAACCCGGCCGACTACGCCAAGGACGGCCCCTATGACTGCGGCAGCAACGGCAAGTTGTACTACTCGCGCTGGCAGGCCGACGACTGCCTGAACTTCGGTGCGCCGGTGTATGCCTACCAGCAGAACAACATCGCGCTCACGGGCGAAGACCAGACCTCTGTGCTGAACGGTCAGGCCATGACGCCATTTGCCGGCAGCGGCAGCACCAGCACCTGCTGGTGGACCTGGAAGGGCACCAGCGGCGCCTACGGCTGCACGGGCCCATCCACCCCCTCTTGCGCCTACGCCAACCCGGCCAATGCCGACCTCAGGACCATGGCCCCCAACATCAGCAATGCGCTCTACACCTTGCTCACCAACCCGGTCACGCCCTGGCAGCAAGACCAGAACTACCTGCCGGCCCTGTCAGAAGCCGGTGTGCCGGTGGCCCAGCGCATCTTTGGCAAGGGGCACTACCTGCGGCCCTGCATGGTCGAGTTCATCGGCTGCACCAACGTGTTGATGGAGAACTACACCACCCAGAACACACCCTTCTGGCAACACCACCCGGTGGCCTGTACCAACGTGGTGATCCGTGGCGTGCTGGCCGACAGCATCGGGCCCAACAACGACGGTTTCGACCCCGAGGCCTGCACCAACGTGCTGTGCGAGAAGGTCACCTTCAACACCGGCGACGACTGCATCGCCATCAAGTCGGGCAAGAACCTGGACACCCAGTACGGCCCGGCCGACCGGCACCTGATCCAGAACTGCACCATGAACAGCGGCCACGGCGGCCTCACCCTGGGCAGCGAAATGGGTGCCGGGGTGCAGAACATCTACGCCCGCCGCCTGACCATGCTGAACCAGAACTGGGCCAGCAACCCGCTGAACATTGCCATCCGCATCAAGACCAACATGAACCGCGGTGGCTTTGTGAAGAACCTTTATGTGGACGATGTCAGCCTGCCCAACGGCGTGAGCCTGACGGGCGCTGGTTACGGCAGCTCGATGATCGCGGGCAGCCCCATCAATGCCACCGTGCCTATCGGGGTGGCCACCACGGCGGCCTCCAACCCCTCGGCCTCGCAAGGCGGCGTGATCACCTTCGACTGCGACTACCAACCGGCCAAGGACGCGATCCGCACCCGACCGGCCCTGGTGCAGAACGTGAACATCAGCAACGTGCGGGTGAGCAACGTGACTCTGAACGGCGTCACAGCCTCGTGCTTCCAGGCCATCGTGGCCCAGGGCCCCGTGGCCTACGACTACAACGGCAGCGCCCCGGCCCCCACCGTGCCCGCCATCACCGGCGTGAGCATCCGCGATTGCGACTTCGGCACCCCGACCGCCGCAGGCCCCGCCAGCGCCACCGTGGCCGGCCCCATCTATGCCTGGAACGTGAACGCCATCAGCCTGAGCAATGTGCGCATCGCGGGCAACACCCTCAACACCACCGTGAGCGACGTGCGATGAAGCGCGATGAATTGCGCTCAAGGCTTGCCGCATCGATTTTTCAACCCCGTGCTTTTCGTCAACCCTGGAGATAAAACCATGACTCATCTGAAGAAAACCCTGCTGGCCTGCGCCGCCGTGAGCGCCCTCAGCGCCCCTGGCCTGGCCCTCGCCCAGTCCTCGGTCACCCTGTTCGGCGTGCTCGACCTCGCCTATGAAAACGTCAAGACCAACGCCGGCCGCGTCTCCGGCGTCTCCCCTTCCGGCAACAGCGCCAGCCGCCTCGGCTTTCGCGGCGTCGAAGACCTGGGCGGCGGCCTGAGCGCCGGCTTCTGGCTTGAGGGCGCCATCAACCCCGCCAGCGGCATCGGCAGCAGCGGCACCACCACCAACAACCAGCGCTCCGACATCGCCGCCGGCGGCCTCACCTTCAACCGCCGCGCCACCGTCAGCCTCGCTGGCGCCTTCGGCGAGCTGCGCATCGGCCGCGACACCACCCCCAGCTGGCAGAACTACCTCAATGCCGACCCCTTCGCCGCCGCCGGCGTGGGCACATTGATCCTTGATTACACCGGCTCGGCCGCCACCAACACCTTTGTGCGCGCCTCCAACTCGGT
>NZ_JADZ01000011.1 GCF_000518645.1 Curvibacter gracilis ATCC BAA-807
CCGTAGTGGGCCTGGGCACCCGACATCGGGGCGACGTGGCCGATCTTCACGACCTGAACGTCTTGTGCCGAGGCAGCGCCTGCCAGAACTGCCAGGGCAGCAACAGCGGTGATTTTCAACTTCATTTGCATAAGAGACTCCGAGATAAGTGCTGAGGTTGATCTTGACTCAGTGCGAAGCACGATAGCGCAATCCTCACGAATGAAACATCAGGGAACACGATAAGTTAAGAAAAACAACATCGATGACCTGAGGTGGATCAAACCGGGCTCACGGCCCTGTCATCGCGGTGAGGCCAGCTCCTGCGCCAAGGCCTCACTGAGCGAGCCTCGGACCACGGAGTCCAGCTCTTCGCGCAGCCTGGGCAGGAGGCTGCGCGTCTGCTCCTCGATCACATGGGTCACGGCCTGCCGCACCCGCTGCTCCAGCAAGGCGTCCACGCGCTGCATGACCCGGTGCACCAGTTGCTCTTCAAACGCCAGCGCGTCGAAGGCGGGCGGCGCCGCGGGCGGCGCCGCCACCTGCACCACCTCGGTCAGGGTGGGCACGAAACGCGGGGGAACTCGGGGGGGTTGGTTCATCAAGCACCTCCTTTGACCTGGATGTCGTGGCGCTGGATGGCATAGCCACGATCGGCATAGTGGCGCCAGCGGGCGCGCCCGGCCTGGCGGTCTGCGTCTTCGAGGCTGACCATCTCGATCACGCGCTCAAAGCGCTCGAAGCCGGACGGCACTTCAGCGCCGACATTGACCAGGACCTGGGGTTGGCTCTGCAGCGACAGGTCGGCGGTCAGCAGCACGGGGGAATGCTGCAGCACATGGGCTTCGGCACCCGCCGCACAGTGAGGGATGAACTCGTGGGGCGCCAGCTCCCACAGGCGCGTGTCCACCGTGCGCAACTGGGCCTCGGCCCCGGTCACGGTGACGCGCGCCCCGGCAGCCACCGCCTTGCGGATCAGCCGCAGCACATAGGGCAGCTTCTGCGGCATGTTGAAGTGGAAGGCGATCTCGGTCATGCCTTCTTGGCGGCGGACGGTTTGGCACGCGGTGCGCTGGCCTGGGCGATCACCTTGACGGGTGCCTTGGCGACGGCTTTGCCCGGCTTGCCGGCGGTCACGGTCTTGGCCGGCGCCTTGGCAGCGGGCTGGTGCGCATCGTGGTTGGCCTGGCTCAGCAGGTACTCCAGCAACAGGCCCACCGGTCGGCCCGTGGCCCCCTTGGCGCTGCCGCTCTTCCAGGCCGTGCCCGCGATGTCGAGGTGGGCCCAGGGGAACTTGCCGGCAAAGCGCTGCAGGAACTTGGCTGCCGTGACAGCACCACCGGCGCGCCCCGCCACATTGGCCACATCGGCAAAATTGCTCTTGAGGCCTTCGGCATAGTCTTCGTCCAGCGGCAGACGCCAGCACAGGTCTTGGGCCCGGTCACCGGCGGCCTGCAAGGCGTTGGCCAGGGTGTCGTCGGTGGCAAACAGGCCCGAGCGCACCGCACCCAGGGCCACCACGCAGGCCCCGGTGAGGGTGGCGATGTCGACCACGGCACGCGGCTTGAAGCGCTCGGCGTAGGTCAAGGCATCACACAGGATCAGGCGACCTTCGGCGTCGGTGTTCAAGACCTCGATGGTCTGCCCACTGAGGCTGGTCACCACATCGCCCGGCTTGAGGGCACGCCCGTCGGGCATGTTCTCGCAGGCCGGGATCAGGCCCACCACGTTGATCTTGGGCTTGAGTTCGGCCAACGCACGGAAGGTGCCCAGCACGCTGGCGGCACCGCACATGTCGAACTTCATCTCGTCCATTTCGCCGGCCGGCTTGATCGAGATGCCACCGGTGTCGAAGGTGATGCCCTTGCCCACCAGCACCACGGGTGCCTGGGTGCGGGCCGCGCCCTGGTAGCGCAGCACGATGAAGCGCAGCTCCTGCTCGGAGCCCTTGGCCACCGCCATGAAGGAGCCCATGCCCAGTTTGGCCACATCGCGCGGCAGCAGAATCTCGCATTGGACACCGGAGCCCCGGTTGGCCAGCGCCTTGGCGGCCGCCGCCAGATCGGTGGGCGTGGCATGGTTGGCCGGACGGTTGCCCCACTCCTTGGCCAGTTCAATGCCCAGCACGGCCGCGCTGGCCTGGGCCAGGGCGGCGCGCTGTTCGGCATTGGGGGTGGCGGCCAGACCCAGGGTCACTTTTTGCAACACACGGGCATCGGCGCGCGGCTTGGTGGCGGTGTAGACATAGCTGCCATCGGCCACGGCCTGGACGGCCGAGCGCACCGCTTGGGCGGAGACCTCAGCGCCGGCGAACACCAGCGTCAGGCGCTTGACGGATTCGGCCCGCACCGAGGCCACGGCCGCCTGCACGGCCTGACGAACGGCCTTGGCCGCGCCATCGCCCACACCGGCAAACACCACCCGGGCGCTGCCGACACCGGCCAGCCGGTAGGCCGACAGCAGGCGGGCCGCCTTGGTGCTGAAGTCTTCGGCCTTGAGCGCCTGCGCCAGCACGGTGGACAGGGTGTCCGGGCCGGGCTTGAAGCCCTCGGGCACCAGGATCACCAGAAGATCAGCCTTCTCGGCAGCGGCCGCAGACAGGCTGAGGGGTTTCAGTTCAAAGTTCATAATCACCCTTTTATCTCGTTCTATGTTATTCCATTCAACTCTGCGCAAGGAACTGGCCCGCAGTTTCGGCGCCACGCTGGTGGTGCTGGCCACGGTGGTCATGACCATGATGCTGATCCGCACCCTGGGACAGGCCTCGCGGGGCGCCGTCAGCCCGTCCGACGTGATGATGGTGATGGGCTACACAGTGCTGGGCCATCTGCCCACCATCCTGGCGCTGAGCCTTTTCGTATCCATTGTCGGCACCCTGTCGCGCATGTACCGCGACAGCGAGATGGTGATCTGGTTTGCCAGCGGACGCGGCCTGGCCAGTTTCGTCTCGCCCCTGTTCCGCTTCGCCTGGCCCGTGCTGCTGGTGATCGCGCTGCTGGCCCTGGTGGGCTGGCCCTGGTCCAACCAGCAGGTGCAGGACATGCGTGACCACTATGAGAAGCGCGGCGACGTGGAGCGGGTGGCGCCAGGCCAGTTCCAGGAATCGGCGAACGGGGCCCGGGTGTTCTTTGTGGACAAGCAGACCAATGACAACACCAGCGGCAGCAATGTGTTCATTGCCGCCCAGGAACATGGCAAGGAAGCCGTCACCTCGGCCCGTACGGCACGCATCGAAACCCTTCAGCAGGGGCGCTATGTGATGCTCAGCCAGGGCCAGCGCATGGAGCAGCTGATGAGCGACGGCAGCATCAAGGTCAGCGATTTCAGCGAATACGGCACCCTGGTCGGCAGCAACAACCTGAGCGACGCCGATGACGGACCGACCAAGGCCCTGTCCACCCTGCGCCTGTTGCGCGACCCGACCCCGCCCAACCTGGGCGAGCTGACCTGGCGCCTGGGCCTGGCCCTGGCCGGCCTGAACTTTGTGGTGCTGGCCCTGGCCGTGTCGGTGGTCAACCCGCGTGCCGGGCGCGCCGGCAGCCTGGTGTTCGCGCTGTTCGCGTTCGTGGTTTATTACAACTTCATCAACCTGGGGCAGAACTGGGTGGCCAACGGCAGCATCCAGGCGGCTCAGTTCATGCTGCTGCTGCACGGCGGTGCCGGTGTGGTGGGCCTGGCCCTGCTGGCCAAGCGCCACTACAACTGGAGCTGGCGCCACCTGCTGCTGCGCCGACTGAGCGCTGGGGAGCCGGCATGAACACCATCCGCCGCTACCTGTATGGGCAGATCCTGAGCGCGGTGTCCTTCGTGACCCTGGGCTTTCTGGCGCTGTTCTTCTTTTTCGATCTGGTCGACGAGTTGCGCTGGGTGAACCAGGGCAGCTACCACATCACCCAGGCCCTGATGTATGTGGGCCTGGCGATTCCCAGCCACCTGTATGAGCTGTTCCCGATCACCGTGCTGATCGGCACCATCTTCGTGATGGCCAACCTGGCGCAAAGCTCCGAGTTCACCATCCTGCGCACCAGCGGCCTGGGTCCCTGGCGCGCCCTGGGCACCCTGCTGACGCTGGGCCTGGCCTTTGTGCTGACCACCTTTGCCGTGGGCGACTACCTGGCGCCCGCTGCCGAACGGGCCGGGCAACTGATGAAGGCCCGCTACCAGGGCCGGCTGACCACCGGCCAGACGGGCGCCTGGATGAAGGAGCGCCAAGCCTACAGCTCGTATGCCGTGAACATCGCGCGCATGCGCCCGGATGGGGGCATGCAGAAGATCCGCATCTTCGAGTTCGACCCGCAAGGGCACCTCGTGTCGATGACGCGGGCCGAGACCGGGCGCTTCAATCAGGACGACTCGTGGCAACTCGAGAACGTGCAGCGCAGCGAGTTTCCCAACGATGAGCGCTCCAGTGCCCGCATCGACCAGCGCAAGCTTCCCGAGCTTCGCTGGCCGACCCAGATCACGGCCGAGATGGCCTCGGCCGCCCTGCTCAAGCCCGACCGCATGCGCACGATTGACCTGTTCGAGTACATCCAGCATCTGGACGCCAACGGACAGAGCGCCCAAAGCTACGAGATCGAGTTCTGGCGCAAGGTGTTCTACCCGCTGAGCTGCCTGGTGATGGTGGTGCTGGCCCTGCCCTTTGCCTACCTGCACTTCCGCTCGGGCGGCATTGCCACCTATGTGTTCGGTGGTGTGATGGCGGGCATCAGCTTCTTTCTGCTCAACAACGTGTTCGGCTACATCGGCAACCTGCAGAACTGGGTGCCCTGGGTGGTGGCCGCCGCGCCCGGACTGATTTATTCACTGATGTCGCTGGCCGCTTTTGGCTGGCTGGTGCTGCGCCGCTGACCCCACAGCCTGCAGCCCGAGAAAGTACCCCCACCCCATGACCGCCATCATCCTGTTTGCCCATGGCTCGCGCGACCCGGCCTGGGCGCGCCCGATCGAGGCCGTGGCCCAGCGCGTGCGCGAGCGTTCGCCCGGCACCCCGGTGACCTGCGCCTACCTCGAACTCACCTCCCCCAGCCTGCCCGAGGCCGCCGCAGCGCTGATCGCCCAGGGCGCCACGCGGGTGCGCGTGGTGCCCATGTTCCTGGGTGTGGGCCGCCACGCCCGCGAAGACCTGCCCGTGCTGATGGCCGAACTGGCCCGCCAGCACCCGGCGGTGGCCTTCGATCAAAGCGATGCCGTGGGTGAACACCCCGACATCCTGGACGCCCTGGCCGTGGTCGCCCTGGCACCGTGAAGAGGGTCTGGGGCCGCCGGATTCATTAGACTTCTGCAGCATAATGCCCAGCATCTTTAGCCGATATTCGATATGAACCTGCACCAATTCCGCTTCGTCCAGGAGGCCGCCCGGCGCAATCTGAACCTGACCGAAGCTGCCAAGGCGCTCCACACCTCGCAGCCCGGCGTGTCCAAGGCCATCATCGAGCTCGAAGAGGAATTGGGGGTTGAGATCTTTGCCCGCCACGGCAAGCGCCTCAAGCGCATCACCGAGCCGGGGCAGCACGTGCTCAAGAGCATCGAACTGATCATGCGCGAAGTGGGCAACCTGCGCCGCATCGGCGAGCAGTTCAGTGCCCAGGACAGCGGCACCCTGTCGATCGCCACCACCCACACCCAGGCCCGCTATGTGCTGCCGGTGCCGGTGGCGCGGCTGCGCGAGGCCTACCCCAAGGTCAATGTCAGCCTGCACCAGGGCGCCCCCGATCAAGTGGCCCGCATGGTGCTCGACGAGGTGGCGGAGATCGGCATCGCCACCGAATCGCTGGCCGACTATGCCGACCTGGTCACCCTGCCCTGCTACGAATGGCAACACGTGCTGGTGCTCCCGCCGGAGCACCCCCTGGTGCAGAAAGAGCGCCTCAGCCTCGAAGACATTGCCAACGAGCCGCTGATCACCTACCACCCCTCCTTCACGGGCCGCACGCGCATCGACCAGGCCTTTGCCGCCAAGAAGCTGCAGCCCCGCATCGCCCTGGAAGCCATCGACTCCGACGTGATCAAGACCTATGTGCGCCTGGGCCTGGGCGTGGGCATCGTGGCCGAGATGGCGGTGCGCGATGACCCGATCGGCGACCTGGCCGTGCGCCCCATGGGTCACCTGTTCGGTCAGAACGTGGCCCGCGTCGCCTTCAAGCGCAGCGCCTACCTGCGCAATTTCGTGTACAAATTTGCCGAGTTGCTGAGCGACCGCCTCAGCCGCGAACTGATCGCCAAGGCCTTGAGTGGCCATGTGAACGATTACGAACTCTGATCTGAACCCACTTCATCCGTCGTCCGCCATGAGCACCAACGCCAGCCCGGCCACCGGCCGCACCCCTCCGCTGCAAACCAAGCTGCCCGCTGTGGGCACCACCATCTTCACGGTGATGTCGGCCCTGGCCACCGAGACCGGCGCCGTCAACCTGGGCCAGGGCTTCCCCGACTTCAACTGCGACCCACGCCTGGTGGACGATGTGACCCAGGCCATGCAGCAGGGCCTGAACCAATACCCCCCCATGGCCGGCGTGCCGGCCCTGCGCGAGGCCATCTCGCGCAAGATCGAAGCCCTGCATGGCCGCCACTACAGTGCCGCCGACGAGATCACGGTCACGGCCGGCGCCACCCAGGCCATCATCACCGCCGTCCTGGCCATCGTGCGGGCCGGCGACGAAGTCATCGTGCTGGAGCCCTGCTACGACAGCTATGTGCCCAACATCGAGCTGGCCGGCGGCGTGGTGGTGCGCGTTCCGCTCTCGCCCGGCACCTTCCGCCCCGACTTTGACCTGATCGCTGCCGCCATCACGCCGCGCACCCGGGCCATCCTGATCAACTCGCCGCACAACCCCAGCGCCACCGTGTGGAGCGAAGCCGACATGCTGCGCCTGCAGGAGTTGCTGACCCCCACAGACATCTTCCTGATCAGTGACGAGGTGTACGAACACATGGTGTTCGATGGCCAGACGCATCAGAGCGCGGCCCGCTTTCCCGGCCTGGCCGCACGCGCCTTCATCGTCTCGAGCTTTGGCAAGACCTACCACGTGACCGGCTGGAAGGTGGGCTATGTGGCCGCCCCGGCACCGCTGACGGCCGAGTTCCGCAAGGTGCACCAGTTCAACGTGTTCACCGTGAACACCCCGGTGCAGCATGCCCTGGCCCGTTACATGGCCGACCCCACGCCCTACCTGGACCTGCCGGCCTTCTACCAGCGCAAGCGCGACCTGTTCCGCGCCGGGCTGGAGCGCACCCGTTTCAAGCTGCTGCCCAGCGAGGGCAGCTACTTCCAGTGCGTGGACATCTCCGAGGTCAGCGACCTGGGCGAGGCCGACTTTGCCCAGTGGCTCACGCGTGAGATCGGCGTGGCGGCCATCCCGCTGTCGGCCTTCTATGGCAATGGCTTCGACCAGCGCGTGGTGCGCTTTTGCTTTGCCAAGAAGGACGAGACGCTGCAGGCGGCGCTCGACCGACTGGCCAAGCTGTAAGCCGCCACGAGCGCACGGTGAAAGCGCTCAGACCTCGGACCAGATCTCGTCGAGGTACTTGAAGCCCCACTTCTCCTTGTCTTCCACCGCCACGATCTTCTCGTGGTTGTGCCGACCGGCCAGGTCCAGCACCTGGCGCGAAATGGGCTCGTTCGACTTGAGCGAGAAAAACACCGTCACCTTGGGCGTGAGCAGCGAGCTGTCGTTCTGCTCCGTCACCACCCCCAGGCGGCCGGACTCCAGCCGCACCAGCGACCCGACCGGGTAGATGCCGATGCTGCGGATGAAGGCCTTGAGGATCACCGGGTCGAAATGGCCGGCCCACGAATTCATGCGCCGGATCGAGGTGCCCGGATCCCATCCGGCCTTGTAGGGGCGGTTGGAAGTGATGGCGTCATACACATCGCAGACGGCGCCCATGCGCGACATCAGCGTGATGTCGGTGCTCTTGAGCCGATGCGGGTAGCCGGAGCCATCCACCTTCTCGTGGTGGTGCAGTGCGATGTCGAGGGTGGCCGCCGTGGCACCGCCCCCCTCCTTGAGCAGCTTCCAGCCGGCCTCGGGATGGCGTTTCATGATGCCGTACTCGTCCTCGGTCAGGCTGCCGGGCTTGTTGAGCACATCCAGAGGCATCAAGGCCTTGCCCAGATCGTGCATCAGCCCGCCCATGGCCGCGTCGCGGCTCTGCGCGTCGTCCAAGCCGAGTTGGCGGGCCAGCGCCACCATCAGCGCACACACCGCCACCGAGTGCATGTAGGTGTAATCGTCACGGTTTTTCAGGCGCACGATGCTCACCAGGGCGCCCGGGTTGCGCATCACCGACGAGGTCACCTCTTCGACCAGTGGTACTGCACCATTGACATCGATGGCCTTGCCCAAGCGCACGTCGTTGAACAGGGAGGTCACCGCCTCGCGGCTTTGCAGCAGGATGCGCTTGGCCTGCACCAGCTCCTGGCTCATGCTGGTGCCCGCTTGCCGCACGGGGGCTGGCGGCCCTGCCGGTGCCGGTGCGGGTGCCGGGGCGGGCGGTGGCGCGGGCTCAGCCACAGCCACCGGCGCCGCTGCGGGCAAGCCGCAGCCGCGTGAAAGATCGATCCACAGCTCGCTGACCCCACTGGCCAGGATCGCATCCAGGTCTTTTTGATCTTCCAGCAAAAAGGCACTGCGCCAGAAAGGGTGGTTCAACCAGGACCCTTCGAACTTGTGCACATACATGCCGAGCCTCAATTGCTTGGCATTTATGAGTTTCAACATGTTTCTATTCTAGGAAGTGACGAGCCCGGTCCTGGCTATCAGAGCAAAAAATCAAGGCAATTCAACGAAAATGCCGCACGACAAGTGCTATTGCGATCAGAAATTTTGCAGCACCCCCGCCCAACGAACAAAGCCAACCGGTCCTCTGTCCACACGACCCTCCCCATATGACGCCACTGCAGCAACTTGACGCCTTGAATGCCCGCTTCGATGAATTTCGCCAGGGCCGCCTGCCCCCCCATGAGTTCAGCCGCCAGGCCCGGCAATTCGACACCTTGCTGGCGGCACTGCCGCCGGCGTTCAGCGAGGTCCAGGGCCAGTTGCTCGACCGACTGGAATCCTCAGCCCTGTTCTCGGAAGAAAGCTGCTCGTTCAGCCAGCAAGGCCTGATCGACCACCTGCAGGTCTGGATCGAGAAGGCCCGCAGCCGCCTGACTTGACCTGGCACAGAAAGCCCCCGCGGGCTCGGCTTATCATCACGCCATGCGTCGTCCCGGCCTGCTGCTGCTGATCTGTCTGCTCACCCTCAGAGTGTGGGTGGGCGACGCCATGGCCTTCGCCAGCCTGCCGACCCTGCAGGGCAGTGCTTCGATCGCGGCAACCGAGCAGCCCCTGCCGCCCTGTCACGAAGCCGCCGCATGGGCCACCGCCATGCCGACCGACCCCACCCCCGATGCCGGGCCCGCCGATCACGGTGGCCCGTGCAATGCCTGCCAGGTGTGCCATCTGCCACTGCTGGCCTTGGCCTTGCCGGCCTGCCTCGGCAGCCCCCTGCCCCAGGCCGTGCACACAGCGCCTGTGGTTCGCTTCCGGAGCGCCCACCTGGCGCCACACCTCAAACCCCCCATCGGCTGAGAACCCCCTTGCCCTGCCCCGCCAGGCTCCTTCGAGCCTGCGGTGCCGTGTCCGCCTGCCCAGGCCTTGTGCCAGGCGGCGTCTGTTCTCACGATTCCGGAGTGACCCTCATGTCCCAATCCCCGGGTGGCTGTCGCCGCCCTGTATCCCTTCTCGCGTCCTGCCTGCTGGTGGCCGGCCTGCTGGGCGCTTGCGCCTCGCCGGGCAGCAACGCCGATGGCTCCGACACACCCGAAGTGCGCACGCTGGTGCAACAGCACGGCGGCCCCGAAGCCAAGCAATGGCAAGCCCCGGCCGGCGAAAGCGTGGGCGACGCCCGCCAACGCCTGCTGTCACACCCCCTGGACGCCGACGCGGCCCAGCGCCTGGCCCTGCTCAACAACCCGAACCTGGAGGCAGCGCTGGCCGCGTTGGACGTCTCAACCGCCCAGCGCCAGCAGATGGCGCTGTGGCCCAACCCCACGCTGGGCCTGGGGCGGGTGGTGGAAGGCCAGCAGGTCGAAATCGAGCGCCTGCTGCGCATCGACCTGTGGAGCCTGGTCACCCTGCCCTGGCGCCTGCAGTGGCAAGACCGACAACTGGCCCTGGGCCGCCTGCAGACCGCCCAGGAGGTGCTGCGCCTGAACGCCGAGGTGCGCCGCGCCTGGGTGCGCGCCGTGGCGGCCCAGCAGACGGCCGACTACCTGGCCCAGGTGCAGGAGGCCGCCGAGGCGGCCGCCGAGCTGGGCCAAGCCATGGTGCGGGCCGGCAACTGGAGCCGGCTGCAACAGGCCCGCGAGCAGGCCGTGTTGGCCGACATACGGGCCCAGCTGCAACGCAGCCGCCTGCAGGCCCAGGCCAGCCGGGAACAGCTGATCCGACTGCTGGGCCTGGAAAGCGGCGAATTGCTGCAACTGCCCGCCCAGCTGCCGGCCTTGCCCGACGCCCTGCAGCCCGCCCCCGACTACGAAGCCCAGGCCCTGCGCGAACGGCTGGATGTGCGGGCGGCCCAGGACGAATACCGCCATGTGGCCGCCAGCATGGGCTTCACGCGGGTGACGGGCTATGTCAGCGCCTTCGAGCTGGGCGCGGGCTACAACACCGTGACCAGCCCGGGCAACCGCGACAGCAAGCGCATTTTTGAAATCGCCGTGCCGCTGCCGCTGTTCGACCAGGGCCAGGCCCGCCAGGCCCGTGCCGAGGCCCAGTTGCGCCTGGGCCAGGCCCGGGTGCGCGAGGTGGCCGTGCTGGCCCGCAGCGAGGCCCGCACGCGTTGGCAGGCCTGGCAATCGGCCTGGGCCCTGGCCCGGCACTATGAGACCGAGGTGCTGCCGCTGCGCCGCCAGCTCAGCGACGAAACCCTGCTGCGCTACAACGGCATGCTGCTCAGCGTGTGGGATCTGCTGAGCGAAACCCGCAGCACCCTGCTGAGCGTGAACGCCGCCATCGAGGCCCGGCGCGACTTCTGGCTGGCCGACACCGACCTGCGCCTGGCGCTCAACGGCACCTCGCCCGGTGCCCTGAGCCTGACCGCCCCCCAAGGCGCCGCCCCCACCGCCCCACCCCAAGGACATTGAACATGCAAAGACGACAATTCTTCTCGGGCGCGTTGGCCGGTGCCGTGGCCAGCGCCGCCGTGGCCCGCAGCGCCCTCGCCGCCCTGCCCGACCCCGTCAGCCAGACCGACGCCGACAGCGCCGCCCCCTGGCGCCCCGAGGGGGCGACCTACAACCCGGTGCTGACCCTGAACGGCTGGACCCTGCCCTGGCGCATGAATGCCGGGGTGAAGGAGTTCCACCTGGTGGCCGAGCCCGTGGTGCGGGAGATGGCCCCCGGCATGAAGGTCAATCTCTGGGGTTACAACGGCCAGAGCCCCGGCCCCACCATCGAGGTGGTCGAGGGCGACCGGGTGCGCCTGTTCGTGACCAACCGCCTGCCCGAACACACCAGCGTGCACTGGCACGGCCAGCGCCTGCCCAATGGCATGGACGGCGTGGCCGGCCTGACCCAGCCGGCCATCCAGCCCGGTCAGACCTTTGTCTACGAGTTCACCGCGCGCCGCCCCGGCACCTTCATGTACCACCCGCATGCCGACGAAATGGTGCAGATGGCCATGGGCCTGATGGGCCTGTGGGTGACCCACCCACGCCAGCGCCACCCGCACATTGCCAAGGTCGATCGTGACTTCTGTTTTCTGATGGCGGCCTACAACATCGAGCCCGGCTCGATGACGCCCCAGGTCAGCACCATGCTCGACTTCAACCTCTGGACCTGGAACAGCCGGGTGTTTCCGGGCATCGACAGCCTCAACGTGCGCCAGGGCGACCGGGTGCGCATCCGGGTGGGCAACCTGACCATGACCAACCACCCACTGCACCTGCATGGCCATGAGTTCACGGTCACCGGCACCGATGGCGGCCCCGTGCCCCCCTCGGCCCGCTGGCCGGAGGTGACCACCGATGTGGCCGTGGGCCAGGTGCGGCAGATCGAGTTCGTGGCCGACGAGGAAGGCGACTGGTCGCTGCACTGCCACAAGAGCCACCACACCATGGGCCCGATGGGCCACGCCGTGCCCACCATGATCGGTGTGGACCAGCGCGCCGTGCTGGACAAGATCCAGAAGCTGGTGCCCGACTACATGCCCATGGGCGACCGGGGCATGGCCGACATGGGCGCCATGCGCATGCCCCTGCCCGAGAACACCCTGCCCATGATGACCGGCACCGGCCCCTACGGCCCGCTGGAGATGGGGGGCATGTTCAGCCTGCTCAAGGTGCGGCGCGGGCAGAAACCCGGCGACTACAGCGACCCCGGCCCCTTCCATCCCCCTGCCGGCAGCGTGGCCCGCGAGTGGACCGGCCCGCTGCCCGAGCCGGTGCGGGCCAAGGGCAGCCCGCCGGCGGCCCCGGCAGCCAACACACAGGGCGCCATGCACCACCACGGGCATGACCATGGACAGGCGGCAGGCGCGGCCGGCGATCATTCAGCCCACGGTACCCAGGCCGTCGAAGCAGCGCCCCCCGCCGCCAGCCCGCCGGTGCCGGAACCCGGTCTGCCCAGCGTGCGCAAGCCAGCCGCAGGCGCCCATGTGCACTGAGAAGGTCCACGGGGTCTGACGAGGTCAGAGGCGCTCAGGCCCCCGGCTTGACGCCCGGCAGCGCCCATAATCGGGCGCTGCCCGTCATCGCCACCCGCCCAACCCCATGACCACCGCCGTTCGTTCCCCCCGCTCCACCCCACCCACAGCGCCACGCCGCCGCCACCCCGGCAGCATCACCGAGGTACCCGGCATCGAGGTGGGGCATTTCACCGACCCGCGCCGCCCCACCGGCTGCACCGCCATCCTGGCGCGCGACGGGGCGGTGGCCGGGGTGGACGTGCGCGGCGCCGCCCCGGGCACCCGTGAAACCGATCTGCTCGACCCCTCGAACCTGGTGCAGCAGGTGCATGCCATCGTGCTGGCCGGCGGCAGCGCCTGGGGGCTGGAGGCCGCCACGGGCGCCGTGCGCTGGCTGGAGCAACAGGGTGTGGGCTTCAACGTGGGCGTGGGCCGGCTGCCCATCGTGCCCTCGGCCGTGTTGTTCGACCTGCTGGTGGGCGACATGCGCATCCGCCCGGACGCCGCAGCGGGCTATGCGGCCTGCTCGGCAGCCGGCACCCGCCGCCCGGCCGAAGGCAATGTGGGCGCCGGCACGGGTGCCGCCGTGGGCAAGATCTTCGGCATCGACCGGGCCATGAAGGGGGGCGTGGGCACGGCCTCTTTGACGGTGGCCGGCGTCACCGTGGGCGCGCTGGTGGCCTGCAATGCGCTGGGCGACGTGATCGACCCGGACACCGGCGCCGTGGTCGCCGGGGCTCGGACCCTGAACGGCAAGGGCCTGCTGGACAGCCGGCGCGCCCTGCTGCGCGGCGAGCCCCCCAAACCCTTGCTGCCCGGCACCAACACGACCCTGGCCGTGCTCGCCACCGACGCCCCGCTGAGCAAGGCCCAGGCCCATCGCCTGGCCGTCTCGGGGCACGACGGCCTGGCCCGGGCCATCAACCCGGTGCACACCCCCTCGGATGGCGACACCGTGTTCGCGCTGGCCACCGGCCGCGCCGCCAACTCGCCGGGCATGATGGTGCTGGCCACGCTGGCCGCCGAAGTCACCGCCCGGGCCACGCTGAACGCCGTGCTGGCCGCCCGGGGCCTGAGCACGGCCGAAGGCCTGCACCTGCCCGCCGCAGCCGATCTGCGCCGGGTTCGCTGAGGGGTCACCATGTCCAAGCTCTCACGCACCCTGCGTTATTACCTGCTCACCCTGCGCGACCTGCTGGTCTCGGCCGGGCCGATCGCGCTGTTGCCGGTGCTGCTGCTGGGGCTGGCCTACTGGTGGCTCAACCCCAACCCGCCGCGCGAGGTGACCCTGGCCACCGGCCCGGCCCAGAGCGCCTACGAACGCTTTGGCAAGGCCTATGCCGAGGCCCTGGCCCGCGAAGGCATCACCGTGCACCTGCTGCCGTCCGAGGGCTCGGCGGCCAACCTGCAACTGCTGGCCGAAGGCCGCGCCGACCTGGGCTTTGTGCAAGGGGGCACGGCCTCGGCAGAGAGCGCCGATGATGATCAGGCCCTGGTGTCGCTGGGCAGCCTGTTTGTCGAGCCGATCTGGGTGTTCTACCGGCCCAACCCGGCCAGCCCCGAGCCTGCGGGCAGCAAACTCACGCTCAACAGCCTGGTCCAGTTGCGGGGGCTGCGCGTCAACGTGGGCGCCCCCGGCACCGGCGTGCCGGCCCTGATGAACCAGATGCTGCAGGCCAATGGCCTGGACCCGGCCCGGCTCAAGCTGTCGCACCTGGCCCAGACCGAGGCCACGGTGGCGTTTCTGGCCGGCGAGCTGGATGTGGTGGTGTTTGCCTCGGCCCCCGAATCGGCCTTTGTGCGCATGCTGCTGCAGACGCCCGGCGTGCAGCTGATGAACTTTGTGCAAAGCGAGGCCTATGCGCGGCGCTTTCCCTACCTCAGCCCGGTGACCCTGCCGCGCGGCATGGTGGACCTGGCGCGGGACCTGCCCGGGCGCGACCTGCGCCTGGTGGCCTCGACCACCTCGCTGCTGGCCCACGAAGACACCCACCCGGCCCTGCAGCAGCTGTTTGCCCAGCAGGCGCTGCGCCTGCACGGCGGGGCGGGCTGGTTCAACCGGGCGCGCGAGTTCCCCAACCTCAACCACAGCGAGCTGCCACTGAGCCGCGAAGCCGAGCGCGCCTACACCGAGGGCCCGTCGATCCTGCAGCGGCACCTGCCCTTCTGGCTGGCCAACCTGGTGCAGCGCATGGCCCTGGCCCTGGGCGTGATCGTGGCCATCGTGCTGCCCCTGAGCCGGGTGATACCCCCGCTGTACACCTTCCGCGTGCGCTCCCGGGTGTTCCGCTGGTACGGGCGCCTGCGCGACATCGAAGGCCGTTTCGACCGCCAGGAGGCCGACGCCCCCAGCCTGCTGGCCGAACTGGACGAGGTGGAGCAGCAGCTCAGCCACATCCACCTGCCCCTGTCCTACACCGACGAGCTGTACGCGCTGCGCAGCCACCTGCAGTGGGTGCGGCGGCGCCTGCGCGGCGAAACGGACGCCAGCATGCCCGGCACCGAACCCGGCAACCTACCCAACTACGCCCCCGCCAACAGCACCACGCCCTGAGCCGCACCGAAGCGCTGCGATCCCGGCGATCTCGGCGATCCCGTCGTGTTCAGCAATCAGCCCCGGCCCTTGGCGGGACGGGGCTCTGGCGCCGCATCGGCCCCCGGCGTGGAGACGGTGTTGCGCAAGGCGGTGCGTGCCACCTCGTCCAGCGCACCGGCCACCACGGGCTGGGTGCTGAGCACACGCATCAGGCCTTCGCGCATCATGCGTTCGCGCATGCGCCGGGTCATGGACTGGGTGCTGCCATCGGGTCGGGTGAACAGGAACAAGGTGCCATGCGGGCTGGCCCAGGTCAGCTGGGTGCGCTGCCAGCCCTTACCGGTGTTCATCTCCACCCAATTGCCCAACTCCAGCGCGGGCAGCTCCTCGTCGGCCAGCATCGGCAACAGGGGCACCGCCTCGTCCTCGGCGGGCTTTTCGGTGGGCAGGGTCAGGAAGCCCGAGTCCCGCGCCTCTTGCGGCGCCAGCCAGGCCGGGTTGTCATCCAGTTCGATCTCGGTGCGGCTGCCCGCTGCCTGCTCGGGGCTGGCCGTGGCCGGCTGGGCGGGTGCCGCGCTCGGCGCCGGTGCCTGCGCAGGCAAGGGCAGCTGGGTGCGGTAGCCCGCCTGGTGCAACACGATCAGCTTTTCGAGAAAGGCGCTGGTCTGCACCGGCGGGTAGTCGATGGTCTTGAGGCCCTCGCGCAAGCGGCCCAGCAGGCTGGGGATCAGCCGTGTCAGGCGCCCCGGGTTGCGCCGGGTGAGCACGGGCTGGGCGCTCCAGAGCAATTCGTCGACCAACGCCAGGTAATGCCCCGGGTCCCCTTCTGACGCCCGTTCGCCCAATCGGGCCTGGGCCATCACCTGGGCCCACGGGCCCAGCAGGAACTCACTCACCTCGGGAGAGACCTGCGCCAGGTCCGGCAAGGCGCGAATCTCCTGCCGGATGCGGGTGGCCAGCAGATTGCGTTGTTCGGCATGCAGCAAGGCCTTGACGGCCAGATCGCGCTTGCGGCGCTCGGCCTCCTGGTGCTCGTTCCAGGCGCGCTCCAGTTCCTTGAACGCCACCTCGAAGGGGCCGGGGCCATCGATGGCGGCCTTGCCCAGCATCTCCACCACCTGGCGCACCGGGGCCATGAAGGCCTCAAAGCCCGCAGCGCTCTCATTTTCAAACGCCAGGCTGCGCTGGGTCAGCTCATCGAGCAGGCGGCGCGCCGGATGCGCCTTGTCGCTGAAAAAGCGCTGATCGGCCACCACCAGTTGGGCCAAGGGGGTTTCCAGCTCACGCACCGCCAGACGCACCGCCTGCGGCAGCCGGGCGTCACGCGTGATGTTGTCGATCATCAGGGCGACCACTTCCAGCGCCACCAGCGGCCCCACTTCCTGGCCTTGCTGGCGCAGCTGCTCGCGCAGTTCGCGCACACTGATCGGGCGGCCGATCGGGGCCACAGCCCCCTGGCGCTGTGCCAGGCGCTGCAGCACCTGACTCATCTCGCGCTCGTTGCTCAGGGCATCGAAAGCGGCCGGCAGGGTGCTGTCGAAATCGGTGTGCGACACCTCATCGGCCTCGGCCTCGGCTTCGAACCGCTGTTCGAACTGCTGGGCAAAGGCCTCCAGCCGCGCAGCATCCGGCCCCGCAGCGCGCGCCCCGGCCCCACGGGCAGGGCCATCGCTGGCCAGAAGACGCCGCAATTGGCCCACCGTGATGGCTGGCACGTCGCCCGAGGCAGACGGATTCGAGGGGCTCAGCGGACCGGGCTGGGACTGGGGCAAGGCATCCAGATACAGCGGCGGGGCCCCCGAACCGGTTCGGCGACCGGCGCTCGGCAAGCCCTGGGAGGCCGGGACACGATCGCCGGCCGAGGCTTGACGCGGCGCAGCCCCCCCCGGGCCCGCCCCGCCCACCCCAGGCGGCCCGCTGGACGCTGCGCCTCGGGGGGCGCTGCCTCGGCCCGCCGAGGGAGGGGCCTCCACAGGCAGGACATCCGGCACATACACGGGTCGGCTGCTGGCCTCCTGCTGGGCCACGGTGTAGAGGGCCGGCTTGATGCCGCGCTGCTTCAGCTTGTGGTTCAGAAAGCGGTAGAAATCGTTGAGCTCGGTACCCAGCAGGCTGCACATCTGCTGGGTCCACACCATGCGCACGGCGGCCGACACCGGCACGCTCTCCAGCGAAGCCTGCAGGGCGCGCAGGTACATCTCGGGGCGAAAGGGGTTGCGGTCGGGGATCACCACCGGCAGGCCTTGCAAGGCGCAGCTCAGGGTGTTGAGTTCGGGCAGCGTGGGATCGACCGCGTGCAGGGTCATCTGCAGGGCGCGCGCCAGCTCGACCCGGCTTTGCACCTGGTCCTCGTCCATCAGCTCCAGCTGGTCGAACTTGAGCTGCATCAGCGACTGGTTCTGGGATTTCTCCGTGGCGGCCTGAGGCGACTCCACCAGCCCCTGGTTGACCCGGGTCACAAAGCCGTCGACCAGCACCGTTTGATGGCGCCCCAACTCATCGATCGCCGCGGTGACCGCGTTGCGGTCGGTGAAGCTGCGCCCGGCGCTCTCGCGCTGACGCAGGTTGTGGCGGGTGAAATCGACCAGCTTCTCGATCAGCAGGCGCGCCTCGCGACGCGCGTCTTCCAGGCACTCCTGAAGCACGGCAGAGGGCGGGCTGCTGGGCGGCTGGGCGGACATGGACAGGCTCCTAGGGTACGGCCCGACCCGACACAAAAACGGGGCCATGGGGCCCCGTCATTGTTTCAGTTTTTTACGCTTATTTCAGTGCCTTGAATCGGACACGCTTGGGTTTGGCGCCTTCTTCACCCAGGCGCTTCTTCTTGTCGGCTTCGTACTCTTGGTAGTTGCCGTCGAAGAAGGTCCACTGGCTGTCGCCTTCGGCCGCCAGGATGTGGGTGGCGATGCGGTCCAGGAACCAGCGATCGTGGCTGATGACCAGGATGGTGCCGGCGAACTCGAGCAGCGCATCTTCCAGGGCGCGCAGGGTTTCCACGTCCAGGTCGTTCGAGGGTTCGTCCAGCAGCAGCACGTTGCCGCCTGCGATCAGGGTCTTGGCCAGGTGCAGACGGCCACGCTCACCGCCCGACAACAGGCCGACCTTCTTCTGCTGGTCGCCACCGTTGAAGTTGAAGCGACCGCAGTAGGCGCGGCTGGCCATCTGGAACTTGCCCACGGTGAGGATGTCCAGCCCGCCGGACACGTCTTCCCAGACGGTCTTGTCGTTGGCCAGCTCGTCGCGGTTCTGGTCCACATAGGCCATCTTGACGGTCTGACCCACCACCACTTCGCCCGAATCGGGCTGCTCGCGGCCCGCGATCATCTTGAACAGCGTCGATTTACCGGCCCCGTTCGGGCCGATGATGCCGACGATGGCGCCGGCCGGGATGTTGAAGCTGAGGTTGTCGATCAGCACGCGGTCACCGAAGGACTTGCTCACGCCCTTGAACTCGATCACCTGGCTGCCCAGGCGGTCGGCCACAGGAATGAAGATTTCCTGTGTTTCGTTGCGCTTCTGGTATTCGTAATCGCTCAGTTCCTCGAAGCGGGCGATACGGGCCTTGCTCTTGGCCTGACGGCCCTTGGCGTTCTGGCGCACCCATTCGAGTTCCTTCTTGAGCGCCTTGGCACGGGCTTCCTCGCCCTTTTGCTCGGACTCCAGGCGGGCCTGCTTCTGGTCCAGCCAGGTGCTGTAGTTGCCCTTGTAGGGAATGCCATGGCCCCGGTCGAGTTCCAGAATCCACTCGGCGGCGTTGTCCAGGAAGTAGCGATCGTGGGTGATGGCCACCACGGTGCCCGAGAAGCGGGCCAGGAACTGCTCCAGCCAGTCGACCGATTCGGCGTCCAAGTGGTTGGTGGGTTCGTCGAGCAGCAGCATGTCGGGCTTGGACAGCAGCAGGCGGCACAAGGCCACGCGGCGCTTTTCACCGCCCGAGAGCTTGCCGATCACGGCATCCCAGGGCGGCAGGCGCAGGGCGTCGGCCGCGATTTCGAGTTGGTGGTCGGAGGCGTCACCGGCGGTGGCGATGATGGCTTCGAGCTTGGCCTGCTCAGCGGCCAGGGCGTCGAAATCGGCGTCTTCCTCGGCGTAGGCGGCGTACACCTCTTCGAGGCGCTGCTGGGCGGCCTTGATCTCGCCCATGCCGCTTTCAACCGATTCGCGCACGGTCTGCTCGGGGTCGAGCTGGGGCTCCTGGGGCAGGTAACCGATCTTCAGGCCGGCCATGGGGATGGCTTCACCCTCGATCTCCTTGTCGATGCCGGCCATGATCTTCAGCAGGGTCGACTTGCCCGAGCCGTTCAAGCCCAGCACGCCGATCTTGGCGCCCGGGAAGAAACTCAGCGAAATGTCCTTCAGGATCTGACGCTTGGGCGGCACGATCTTGCCGACTCGGTTCATGGAAAAAACGTATTGGGCCATGTTCTGCTTTGATGGAAAAAGTGACGAATCAATCCGTGATTATCGACTCATGCGACAATCCCCCTCGTTGCGCTCACCAGTAAACGCAACATCAGCGATCTGCTGCGGGCCAGAAGGGCCTGAACCAAGCCCTTGCCTGACCCACCCTGAAGTTCATCTGCCTAGACTGGCCCAGCGCTGCCAAGCGCCTGGACAGGCCGATTCCCCAGTGCCCGGCAAGGGCACCACACCATGACTTTTGACGATCTGAACCTCGCTCCGGCGATTCTCAAAGCCGTTAGCGAACAAGGCTACGAAAACCCGACCCCCATTCAGGCACAGGCGATTCCCGCCGTGCTCGAAGGCCAGGATCTGCTGGCAGGTGCCCAGACCGGCACCGGCAAGACCGCCGCCTTCACCCTGCCCGTGCTGCACAAGCTGAGCCTGGGCAACCGCGCCACCAACCGCACGGGCGGCGTCGGCATCCGCGCCCTGGTGCTCACCCCCACCCGCGAACTCGCGGCCCAGGTGGAAGAGTCGGTGCGCGACTACGGCAAGTACCTGCAACTGACATCCGCCGTCATCTTCGGCGGCGTGGGCATGAACCCGCAGATCAGCACCCTCAAGCGTGGCGTCGACATCCTGGTGGCCACACCGGGCCGTCTGCTCGACCTGCAGCAACAGGGCCACCTGGACCTGTCCAGCGTGCAGATCCTGATCCTGGACGAAGCCGACCGCATGCTCGACATGGGCTTCATCCACGACGTGAAGAAGGTGCTGGCCCTGGTGCCCAAGGAAAAGCAGAGCCTGCTGTTCTCGGCCACCTTCAGCGACGAGATCCGTGACCTGGCCGCCACCTTGCTGCGCAACCCGCAAAGCATCCAGGTGACCCCGCGCAACACCACCGTGCAACGCATCACCCAGGTGATCCACCCGGTGGGCCGCGGCAAGAAGAAAGCCCTGCTGACCCACATCATCCAGGAGCACAACTGGAGCCAGGTGCTGGTGTTCACCCGCACCAAGTTCGGCGCCAACAACGTGGCCGAATACCTGACCAAGAACGGCATCAAGGCCATGGCGCTGCACGGCAACAAGAGCCAGAGCGCCCGCACCCAGGCCCTGCAGGGCTTCAAGAGCGGCGACATCCGCGCCCTGGTGGCCACCGACATCGCCGCCCGTGGCATCGACATCGATGAGCTGCCGCACGTGGTGAACTACGAAATCCCCAACGTCAGCGAAGACTACGTGCACCGCATCGGCCGCACCGGCCGTGCCGGTGCCAGCGGCGAGGCCGTGAGCTTGGTCTGCCTGGACGAAGAAGGCTTCATGCAGGACATCGAGCGCTTCACCAAGCAGAACATCGACGTCAAGGTCATCGAAGGCTTCGGCCCCGAACCCGGCGAGCGCGCCGAACCTATCGCCATGGGTCGCCAGACCATCTGGGGCGGCGCCGGCAAGCCGCCCAGCCGTGAAATCATGGCCGCAGCGGCCAAGGCGGCCCGTGCCGAGATGATGCAACGCATCCGCGAGAACAAAGCCGGCCAAGGCGGCGGCAACGGTGCAGCCCAGGGCAACGGCGGTGGTCGTGGCCAGGGCGGCGGTGCCGCCGGTGGCGGCCAGCGCAATGGCAACGGCCAAGGCCAAGGCCCCCGTGGCGGCCGTCCGGCCCGCGACGGCCAGGGTGAAGGCGGTGCTCAACGCGCCCAGGCGCCGCGTCCGCCGCGTGCCCCGGGTCATGGCCAAGGCCCGCGCGGCCCCCGCCAAGGCGGTGGCGGTGGTGCCGACCGTTTTGAAAGCCAGGCCGGCGTGCGCCACGACGCCTCCGCCGCACTGGCCAGCCTGACCGGTCGCGCTGTGCCGGCCCAGCGCAGCACGCCCGTGGGCCAGCCTGACCCGATGCGCACCAGCGTGGACAGCATGGCCGATCGCGGCCGGGGCGGTCGCGGGGGTCGCGGCGGCTTCGGTGGTGGTGGTGGCGGCCGCTCGGGCGGCGGCGGCTTCGGTGGTGGCAACCGCTCCGGCGGTGGTCGTTCCTTCGGTCGTTGAACCCAGCCATGTCGCAAGACCTGGCTCCTTCCTCCGGCGGCACCCGGTACGCCACCCTCTCGGTGGCGACCTGCAATGTGCTCAACCTGGCCAACCCTGGCCGGGTCTACTACCCCAACCAAGACCCTTACACCCAGCACGAGTTTGACCACAAACTCGCCTGGCTGGGTGAGCGCTTCGCCACCCTGAACGCCGACATCCTGGCCGTTCAGGAGGTCTGGGATGAGGCCGCCTTCAAGGGCGCCATCCACCGCAGCAAGCTGCACTACAACGAGATCCGGGTGCCAGGTGCCGAGAACAACGCCCACCAGCAGGGTGCCAGCGGCACCCCTAGGCTGGGCCTGGCCACCCGACTGGGCGTGGAAGAGATCCGCTCTCTCACCGACTACGCCCTGCCCCAGGCGCTCGACATCCCGGGCTGCGGCGTGCACGGACAGTTCGAGCGTCCGCCGCTGCTGGCCGTGTTGCGCATGAAGCATGGGCAGCGCATCAGGCTGCTGAACGTGCACCTCAAATCCAAGCGCCCGCGCTTTCTGCTTGACGCTCAGGGCCGGTCGCTGGAAGACCGGGACGACCCCAAGATCATGGCCCTGGCCACCCTGCGCTCGCTGATGATGCGCGGCGCCGAAGCTGCCGCCTTGCGGGGGCTGGTGGTGGACCTGCTCAACACCGACAACGCCCCTCTGGTGATGGTGGGCGACTTCAACGACAGCCCGACCAGCGTCACCACCCAACTCGTGGCCGCCACCTCCGAGGTGGCCTACGACAAGTCGGCCCGGCGCCTGGCCTTGTTCAATGCCTACGACGTGCAAAGCGAGATGGCGCTGCGCAAGGACGTGGCCTACTCCCACATCCACCAGGGCCGACCCGAGGTGCTGGACCAGATCCTGGTGAGCGAGGGCTTTCTGGCCGAAGGCCGCTTCAGCCTGGGCGATGTGCGCCGCATCCAGTACTTCACCGACCACCTCAACGAAGGGCACAGCCGCACCCGCTCGGACCATGGCTTTGTGCGCGCCCTGCTGCGCCTGCGCCTGCCCGAGGACTACCGGCCCTGACGCTGGAGGGCCTGCTGCCGCGACCTCAGTCGCGCAGGAACACGGTCACCAGCGGGTCGGGCCCCACCTGCCGGCTCCAATGCCCATGCACGGCCGGGTCGAACACCGCGCCTGCCGGCAGGGTGTCGGCCGAGTAGAAGTGCTGGCCCGGCCCGAACACGCGCGAGACCCCACCCTGCAGGCCGATCTCCATCTGCCCCTGCAGAATGAACACCCACTGCGGCTCGCCCGTGCAGTGGAAATCGCTGCGAAAGCCCACCGGGCTGTGGCGCAGCTGGTAGCCCTGAGCGCTCTTGAAGGGGCTCAGTTGCGAGGCCGGCTTGCCTTCGCTCAGGGGCAGCGATTCTTCATGGAAATAGGCTCGGCCATCGGCGCCGGTGGCCAACACCACACGGGTGAAACTGGATTGGCCGCTGGCGGCATCGGTTTGAATCAAGGGTGACATCGGATACGGAGCCCGGGGGCTGGAATGAGCGCCAAGCATAGCGCCTGTGAAGCCATGCTCAGGGCAACTGGGCAAGCTGTTAGCATGCCCCGATGACTTTCCCAAGCTCTTCCATCTCGTTCGGCCTGCAAGGCCGTGTGGCCATCGTGACCGGTGGCTCGCAAGGCATCGGCGAGGCCTGCGTGCGCCGCTTTGTGCGCGAACAGGCCCAGGTCGTGATCGCCGACGTGGCCGACGCCCGCGGCCAGGCCCTGGCGGCCGAGACCGGCGCCCTGTATGTGCACTGCGATGTCAGCCGCAAGGCCGATGTCGATGCCCTGGTCGCCCGCACGCTGCAGGCCCACGGCCGCATCGACATCCTGGTCAACAACGCCGGCATCTTCAAGGCCGCCGATTTTCTGGACATCACCGAGGCCGACTTCGATGCGGTGCTCGACGTCAACCTCAAGGGAGCCTTCCTGGTCGGCCAGGCCGTGGCCCGCGCCATGGTGCAGCAGGCCGGCACCGCCCCCGAGCGGGCGCCCGGCGCCATCATCAACATGAGTTCGGTCAACGGCGTGCTGACCATCCCCACCATCGCCAGCTACAACGTGAGCAAGGGCGGCATCAACCAGCTCACCCGCGTGATGGCCCTGGCCCTGGCCGACCACGGCATCCGTGTCAACGCCGTGGCCCCGGGCACCATCGCCACCGAACTGGCCGCCCAATCGGTGCTGACCAGTGACGAAGCCCGTCGCCGCATCATGAGCCGCACCCCGCTGAAACGCCTGGGCACGCCCGACGAGATGGCCGACGTGGTGGCCTGGCTGGCCAGCGATGCCTCCAGCTACGTGACCGGCGAGATTGTGGTGGCCGATGGTGGCCGCATGACGCTCAACTACACCGTGGCCACCTGAGCCCCTGGGCCGAAGATCAGGCCCTGGCCGCCTCTCCAGAGGCCGCCGGCCCCGGCGCAGGCTCGACCAGGCGCTCCATGCAGTCATCGATCAGCCCATGCAGGGCCACCACCGTGGACTCGCCCAGCATCTCGTTCAGGCTGAGTTGCGCCACCCGCCACAAGGCCTGCGCCTCGCGGCGTTTTTCGCGCCCGGCCTCGGTGATGTGAACCAGACGGCTGCGGGCGTTCTGCCCCGGGCCCAGCAACAGCCAGCCGGCGTCCATCAGCGGGCGCAGGTTGCGCGTGAGCGTGGAGGCGTCCATGGCCATGCTGCGCGCCAGCTCGGACGGCTGGATGGGCCCCAGGCGCTCCACCGTGTTCAGCAAGGAATACTGCGTGGTCTTCAGGCCGCAGGTGTTCATGTGGGCGTCGTAATGCTGGGCCACCTGTCGCATCAGACGGCGCAGCTTGAAATTCGTGCAGCCCTGCGGACGGGCTGTCGCGTCCTTGACAGTTTCGGAGGGGGTGCGCTTGTTCATGAGTTCATTGTATTTGCAATAATTGCATCTGCAATATTTGACGGAATTCAACCATGCGCACCGCCAACCCGCCCAGCAGCCACGCCGACACCGATCCTACGGCAGACTCCCGTGAAGCCACCCTGCAGCGTTGGCTGCAGGAGGAAGCCGCCATCCGCGCCCAACTGGACCAGGGCCCCGGCCCGGGCGTGGCCCGGCCCGAACAGATTGCCGGCAAGAACGGCCTGCAACAGATGCAAGCCCTGCTCGAGGGCACCCTGCCCTATGCCGAGATGGCGCGCACGCTGGATTTTCTCATTGTCGAAGTGGGTCCCGGGCGCGCCGTGTTCCAGGGCACGCCCAGACAACAACACCTGAACCCCATGGGCACCGTGCACGGAGGCTGGTTTGCCACCCTGCTCGATTCGGCCCTGGGTTGCGCCGTGCACACCTGCATGCTGCCGGGTCGGGGCTACACCACGGCCGAGCTGGGCGTGAACCTGGTCAAGGCCATCACCCCCAAGGTCGGCCGGGTGCGGGCCGAGGGCCGCGTGATCCATTGCGGCCGCCAACTGGCCACGGCCGAGGCGCGCCTGGTGGGGCCTGATGGCACCCTGTACGCCCATGCCACCACAACCTGCCTGGTGTTCGACCTGCCCACGCGCTGAGCCCCGAATAAGGCCGCAGAATAGGCGCCTTGTCTTTGCCTATTGATGGACCCTCGAATGCGGTTTCTGCACACCATGCTGCGCGTTGGCAACCTCCAGCGCTCGATCGACTTCTACACCCAGGTGCTGGGCATGCAATTGCTGCGCACCTCGGAAAACCCCGAGTACAAGTACTCGCTGGCCTTCCTGGGCTACGGCCGCAACCCCGAACATGCCGAGCTGGAACTGACCTACAACTGGGGCGTTGAAAGCTACGAACTGGGCACGGCCTACGGCCACATCGCCCTGGGCGTGCCCGACGCGTATGCCGCCTGCGAAAAGATCAAGGCCGCAGGCGGCAACGTCACGCGTGAGGCCGGCCCGGTCAAGGGCGGCAGCACCGTGATCGCCTTTGTGACGGATCCGGATGGGTACAAGATAGAACTCATCCAGCGCGCCGAGCACGAAGAAGGCAAGGGCCTGCGCTGAGGCCCTCGACCCTCAACAGGTCTCGCGCGGCAGGAAGCGCCCGGCACGCGCCCGTTCGTGCGGCTCACCGCCCACAAAGCTCAGCACGCCGTTGACCCACACCTGCTCGATGCCCGCGCTGAATTGCTCGGGCTGGTCGAAGGTGGCCCGGTCGCGCACCTGGGCCGGGTCGAGCACCACCACGTCGGCATGGGCCCCGGGCCGCAATTCACCGCGATCGGCCATGCGGAAACGACGCGCCGACAGGCCTGTCATCTTGTGGATGGCCAGCTCCAGGCTCAGCATCCCGGTATCGCGCCAATAGCGGCTCAGCACGCGCGGGAAAGCCCCCCACAGGCGCGGATGCGGGCGTTCGTCGTGGGGCAGGCCGTCAGAACCGATCATGGACAGGGGATGGGTCACCACCCGGTCGACGTCGTCCTGGTGCATCTGGAAGTAGCAGGCGCCGCCGGGCATCAGGCGCTCGCAAGCCTGTTGCTGGCTGACACCCCACTCCTGGGCGATGTCGGCGAGTTGCCGCCCGGCCATCTCCGGGTGGGGCACGCTGCCGGTGATGAGGATGTCGATCACGCCGTCCACCAGATCGGTGCGCAGCACCGTGGAGCCCGCCGTGTAGGGGTAGACGTCCAGGCCCAGTTCCTGGTCTCGGGCCAGGGCCTCCAGCAGGGGCAGGGTCTCGCGGGTGCGCCCCCAATTGGCAGGCCCGGCACATTTGTGGTGCGAGATCACCAGCGGCAAGCCGGCCTGGCGGGCGGTGCCTGCGGCCTCCAGCAAAGCCGGCAGGATGGCGTCGAGTTCGTCGCGGATGTGGGTGGCATACACGCCCCCGGCCCGTGCGGCCACGCTGGCCAAAGCGACCAATTCGTCGGCGTCGGCGGCATAGGCCTCCTGGTAGAACACCCCGGAGGACAGCCCCAGTGCGCCGGCGTCCATGGCGTCTTGCAGCTCGGCCTGCATGGCGGCCAGTTCGGCGGCCTGGGCGGGGCGGCTCAGATCCGCCATGTGGCGGATGCGCAGCGCGCTGTGGCCCACCAGGGCGGCCACGTTGACTGCAGGCCGTGCCTGCTCCACCGCCGCGGCGTAGTCGCTCATGCGTGGGTGGCGGAACTGGTGTGGGCCCAGCAGCTTGAGCAGGCCCGGCGGATCCTGGCTGAGCACCGGCACCAGCGAGATCCCGCAGTTGCCCACGATCACCGTGCTCACGCCCTGGGACAGCTTGGGCAGCATGGCCGGGTGGTCCAGCACGGCTGCGTCGTCATGGGTGTGGACATCAATGAAGCCCGGGGCCAGCACCCGGCCCTGGCAATCCACCACCTGGCAGCGCGGGTGGGCCGCCAACAGCGCTGGCGGGATCTGCCCCACGGCCAGCAGGCGGTCCCCCACCATCAACAGGTCACCCACCTGGCCAGGCCGGCCCGTGCCATCAACGATCAGGCCCTGGCGCAACAGGGTGGCAGGGGCTTGGTCAATCGGCATGTCGGCGCTCATCGGGGTTCATGCCGACAAATTCGGCACTGTCAAAGCCATGCTGCTCCAGCAGGTGGCGGAACTGCTGCAGGCCTTGGGTGGCCACCGGCCCCATCTTCTGGGCCAGGCGCACGGTCAGGATCTCGATCATGACGAGGTGGGCCAGGTAGGCCTCCGTGCCCACGCGCATGACGGCATCGGGCGGCACCGACACCTCCAGCAGCAGGTCGGCCATGGCCGCCAAGGGGGTTCCAGGCTGGGTCAGAGCCACCACGGTGGCGCCGCGTGACTGGGCAAAGCGCGCGGCCTCCAGGGTGTAGGGCATGCGCCCCACATGGGACACCACAAAGGCCACGCCCGTGGGCCCCAGGGTGTGCGCCGATACCAGCTGCTGATGGGCATCAAAAATGGCATGGGCCGGTCGCCCCAGGCGGAACAGGCGGCTTTGCAGCTCACTGGCCATGAACGTGGACGCCGCCCCGACCGAGTAGCAATCGATGCGCGAGGCCGCGGCCAGCTTGTCCACCACCTGGTCCACCCGGTCAGGGTTGATGCGGCGCCCCAGATCGGTCAGCGACGACACTGCCGCATGGATGATCTTGCTGGCCACATCGGGGCCAGAGTCCTCGTTCAACACCGAGCGATGCAGGTGCGAACCCGTGACAGCCAGGTCTTGCGCCAGGCTGACCATGAACTCGCGCACCGAGTCGTGGCCGAAGCTGCGTGCCGTGCGCACAATCGTGGGCATGGACACACCGGCCTGCTGGGCCAGTTGCTCCACCGTGGCGGCCACGGCCGCGCGGGGGTCGGACAGCACCAGTTGCACCACACGGCGTTGGGCCTCAGGCAGATCCGCCTGCCGATCACGCAGCTGCCGCAGCAGGCTGGGGTTGGTAAATTCAGACATGCGCGAGTGGCCTCAAAAATGGGTGCTGATGGCGGAGACAACCCGCCCTTGTTCGTCGAGCACAGGCATCCAGCGCCACTTGTCGAACGTGGTGCAGGGGTGGGAAATGCCCAAGCCCACCCGATCGCCCACCGCAGGCACCGGCCCGGCCGGATCAAAACGCAAATAGGCGTGGTGGTCGTTGAGAGCGTCGATGCGCCAATCGGCCGGCACGGCCTGGGCCTGAAGCAGGCTGCGTACACCGCGACGGGCCATCTGCAAGGGCACGGGCATCTCCAGGTCGTAGGACAGATCCCGTCGGCCACACGACAGCAAGGCCAAGCCCGGCTCAGGCACCGACTGCACCAGGGCCCACACGGTCAGGGCCGCCTGCAGCGAATCCGCCAGGCCCTCACGCTGCTCCAGCAACTTCAAAAAGCGCTGGTAGTTGCCATGGTCGTGGGTGATGTAGCAGCCCGAGCGCAAAACACCGCACACCGGGCGAGACAGGCCTTGCGCCTGCAACAGCGGCAAGACCAGATCAAACACCGCCGAGCCCCCTGCCGTCAGCAGGATCTCATCGCCCGACAGCAGGCCCTCGTCGTCGCAGGCCCGTGCAATGGCCAGCACACGGCGCACCAGATCGGTCACCTCACGGCTGTCGTGTGTGCTGTCACAAATGGCCGCGCCGCCCTCGTAACACTCGATGCCCCCAAGAAGGACGGCCTGGGAGGCCGCCAGGGCGCGCGCCAGGGTCAGGGCCTGCTCCAGGCTGCGGCAGCCGGTGCGCTTGCCCGGGATGCCCACCTCCAGCAGCACCTCGAAGGGCCGGGAACCGGCTCGGCGTGCCGCCCAGTCTTCGATCAGGGCCAGCTGGGCAGTCGAGTCGACCAGAAACCAGACCCGAAGATCCGGGTGCTGGCCCAGCAGCGCCTGCAAGCCATCGAGATCGGCATCGGCCAGCACCTGGTTGGCAATGATCACCCGCCGGGCCCCTGCCGCCACCCCCACGGCCGCCTGGTAGACCGTGGCAAAGGTCAGGCCCCAGGCGCCCGCCTGCAATTGCAGGGCGAACAGTTCGGGCGACAGGCTGGTCTTGCCATGGGGCGCCAGTTGCACCCCCCGGTCGTTGGCGTAGCGCTGCATCCAGGCCAGGTTGTGGCGCAAGGCGGCCTCGCTCAACACCGCCATCGGGTAAGGCAGGTCGTCGTTCAACAGCTGCCAGTTCAGCTCGCTCAGCTCGGCGGCTGGCCGCGCCGCGGCGGCCTGGGGGAAGTTCTTGTAGCGCCCCGTCAGGGTGAAGCCGGTCAACAGGGTGTCAGGAATCAAAGAGCTCATTCATTCTCTCCAGCAGGCCGTCCAATGGCCTGCGGACACTTCGCGCAAGGGGGTTGCAGACTCGGCACAACGGGCCTCGGCCTGCGGACACCGGGTGCGGAACACGCAACCCGAAGGGGGGTGGGCCGGGCTGGGCAGATCGCCCTTCAAAGGAATGATCGTGCGCCGCTGCATCGGGTCCAGCACCGGAGCCGCCGCCAGCAAGGCCTGCGTATACGGGTGCCGGGAACGACTGTACAGCGTGGCCGTGGGCGCCATCTCCATCACCCGCCCGAGGTACAGCACCACCACCCGGTCGCAGAGGTACTCGACCACGTCCAGGTCATGCGAAATGAACAACAGCGTGAGCCCGAGCTGTTCTTTCAGGTCGCCCAGCAGGTTCACCACCTGGGCCTGGATGGACACATCGAGGGCCGACAGCGGCTCATCGGCCACGATGAACTCTGGCTCCACGGCCAGAGCCCGGGCGATGCCGATGCGCTGCCGCTGCCCGCCAGAGAACTCATGCGGCAAGCGATCGGCATGCTCGGGCCGCAAGCCCACCTGCTGCAGCAGGGCCTGGATGCGCGGCTCCCGCGCCGCCCCCCGGGCCAGCCCGTGGGTGTCCAGCGCCTCGCCCAGCACCTGCCGGATGCGCATGCGCGGGTTCAGGCTGGCATAGGGGTCCTGGAAGATGATCTGCAGCCGCGCGCGCAGCGGCCGGTAGGCCGCCGCACTCAGCGCGGCCAGATCGGTCTGGCCCTGCTGGCTGTCCTGGTAGAGCATCTGCCCCGCATTCGGGTCGAGCAGGCGCGTGATCAGGCGCCCGATCGTGCTCTTGCCCGAGCCCGACTCACCGACCAGGCCCAAGGTCTCGCCGCGCGCGATCGAAAAGCTCACGTCGCTCACGGCACGCACCGGATGAGGCCCGGAGCCAAAGTGTTTGCTCAGGCCGCGGATGTCGAGCAAGGGTGGTTCGGCCTGGGGATTGCGCACAGGGTTCATGCCATGACCTCATCGTTGGAATGGATGCAACGGGACTGCCGTTGCCCGCTCAGCGCCCGCAACTCAGGCATCGCCAACTCACAGGCCGCCTCGCGCTGGCTGCAGCGCGGCCCGAAGGCACAGCCCGGTGGGGGGGCCAAGGGGCTGGACACCTGCCCCGGAATCGCCACCAGGCGCTGCCGCCCCGCGGGCCTTGCCAGCGGCGGCGCGCCCGCCCTCCCCGCCCCTTCGGCCTGGCGCCGTGCCATGCCGGGCAGGCAGGCCAGCAGGCCCTGGGTGTAGGGGTGGCTGGGGGCCCGGAACAAATCCTGCACCGGTGCCGACTCCACGATGCGGCCGGCATACATCACGGCCACCTGGTCGGCGTACTGCGCCACCACGCCCAGGTTGTGCGTGACAAACAGCAGCGTCATGCCGGTCTGCTTCTGCAGCCGCCCCATCAGGGCCAGGATCTGCGCCTGGATGGTCACGTCCAGGGCGGTGGTGGGTTCATCAGCGATCAGCAGGCTGGGTTCGCAGGCCATGGCCAGGGCGATCATCACGCGCTGCCGCATGCCGCCGGACAGCTGATGGGGATACTCGCCCAGGCGCTGCGCAGCGGCCGGGATTTCCACCCAGTCCAGCATCTCACGCGCCCGGGCCAGGGCGGCCCGGCGGTCCAGCCCCTTGTGCAGGCGCACCGATTCGGCGATCTGCTCGCCCACCGTCAGCACCGGGTTCAGGCTGGTCATGGGCTCCTGGAAGACCATGGCCACCTCGTTGCCCCGCAGGCGGCGCATCTCGGACTCGGGCAAGGCCAGCAGATTGACCCGCTGCCCATCGCGCCGCACAAACCAGGCCTCGCCCGCCACTTCAGGGCGGGCGCTGCGCGCATGCAGCCCCATCAACGACAGGCTGGTCACCGACTTGCCGGAGCCCGACTCGCCGACCAGGGCCAGCGTCTGGCCGGCCGGAATCTGAAACGACACCTCGGCCACGCTCTGGATGCGCCCTTCGGGCGTGCCGAACGAGGTCGACAGGCTGCGCACGTCCAGACGCGGCGCGGGGTTTTCAAGCGGCTTGTTCATGCGGCCTTCCTCAGTTTGGGGTCCAGCAGGTCGCGCACGCCATCGCCCAGCACCTG
The DNA here is from genome assembly GCF_000518645.1 of Curvibacter gracilis ATCC BAA-807. GTDB lineage: Bacteria > Pseudomonadota > Gammaproteobacteria > Burkholderiales > Burkholderiaceae_C > Curvibacter > Curvibacter gracilis. The sequence goes on from NZ_JADZ01000011.1 coordinate 31,467, forward strand.
CAGCGACAAGGCCGTGAACACGATGGCCAGCCCCGGGTAAAGAATCACCCACAGGGCGCGGTCGGCGTAGTCGATGCTGCCGGCGATCATCGTGCCCCAGGTCGGGATCTCGGGCGGAACGCCCACCCCCAGAAAGGACAAGCCTGCCTCACACAGAATCGCATAGGCAAAAATGAAAGTCAGTTGCACCAGGATGGGCGAGGCCAGGTTGGGCAGGATGTGGCGCCACAGAATCCAGGGGGTGCGCACCCCCAGGGCGCGTGCGGCGTCAATGAACAGCAACTCGCGCAGCACCAGGGTGGCGGCCCGCACCACGCGGGCCACCCGTGGGGTGTAGACGATCACCAGGGCCAGCACCACGTTCCACAACGAGGGCCCCAGAATCGCCACCAGAGCGATGCCCAGCAGGATGTCGGGGAAGGACATCATCGCGTCCACCAGCCGCATCAAGGGCGCATCAAGTCGTCTGAAATAGCCGGCCAGCAGGCCCAGCAAGGTGCCCAGCACCACCGCCCCCGCCGCCGTCACCGAGCCGATCAACAGCGAGAACCTTGCCCCGTGCACGATGCGCAGCCACACGTCACGCCCCAGTTCGTCGGTGCCCGCCCAATGCGCGGCAGCAGGAGGCTGAAGGCGGGCACTGATGTCGATCGCACTGGGATCGGCGCTCGACAGCGCCGGCCACACCAAGGCCAGCGCCACCACCCCACCCAGCAGCACGGCGGCCACCAGCACCACGCGCCTGAGGAACAGGCGCCCCAGCACGGAACGCCAGGCGGGCACGGGCCGCCCCATGGCTTGCACAGTCGTCATTTGGCCTCCAGCCGGATGCGTGGGTCGACCACCGTGTAGAGCAGGTCGACCCCCAGGTTGATCAGGACATACACCGCAGCGATCACCAGCAAGGTGCCCTGGATCACCGGGTAATCACGCCGCAGCACCGCACGAACCACCAGATTGCCCACGCCGGGCAGGTTGAAGACCGTCTCGGTCACCACCGCCCCGCCAATCATCAGTGCCAAGGTCAAACCCAGCACGGTGACGATGGGCACCAAGGCGTTGCGCAGCACGTGGTGCAAGAGGATGCTGCGCTCGGGCAGGCCTTTGGCCCGCGCCGTGCGCACATAGTCTTCACTGAGGATGTCGAGCACCGAGGCCCGCGTGAAGCGGATGATCAGCGCCGAATTCAGCAGCCCCAGCACCAGGGCGGGCAGCACCAGGTGGTGCAGGCGCTCCAGCAGCGGCGTGTCCGGGTCACCATAGCCCGAGGCCGGAAACCAGCCCAGCTTGACGGCAAAGAACTGCATGAAGAGCAGGCCCAGCCAGAAGCTGGGCACACTGGCGCCCAGCATGGCCACACCGCTGAGCAACTGGTCGGCCCAATGGCCGCGCCAGACCGCGGCCACCGTGCCGCAGGGAATGCCGATGAGGGCCGCCACCGCCACAGCAAAGCCGGCCAGGAACAAGGTGGGCTCAGCGCGCTCCAGCAAGGCCTGGGTCACCGGGCGCTGCAGAAACAGCGACTCCCCGAGGTTGCCCTGTGCGACCTGGGCCAACCACAACAGAAACTGCGTGCCCAAAGGGCGATCGAGGCCGTATTCGGCCCGCACACGGGCAATGTCTGCCGCCGTGGCCTGATCGCCGAGCAACAAGGCCACCGGATCGCCCGAGGCGAGCCGGGTCAGCAGGAAGACCAGCACCGCCACCAGGGCGAGCACCATCAAGGCACCGGCCAGACGCCGGGTCAGAAATCGAAGCATGTCGAGGCCCCTGCTCAGCCCAGACGCACGTTGCAGAAGAAGGGCCAGACCAGCGGCACGTAGCCTTGCAGCTTGCTGGAGCGGGCCGACAGGGCGTTGAACTTGCCCAACTCCATGAACGGAACCTCGTCATAGACCAGTTGCTGCACACGGCCCCAGAGTGCTGCACGCTTGTTCAGGTCGGCTTCCTGGTTGAAAGCCGCCAGGTGCTGCCGCTTGGCCGGGGTGTCCCACCAGCCCGGGGCGTCGTCCCCCATCTGGGGTGGCGAGACCATGGGCTCAGGGAACAGGCCGGAGTGGGTGAAATACACATCCCAGAGTTTGGGATCGTTGCGGCGCTGAACCAGCGTGGCCCAGTCGACCACCACCAGCTCGGTCTTGAAGCCGGCCTTCTTGAGTTGCTCCGCCAGCACCAGGGCCATGTTGTAGTGGAACTCGTACTGCCGGCTGGCCATGATGCGGATCGGCTGCCCGTTGTAGCCCGCCTTGGCCGCCTGATCGCGGGCCAGCTGAGGGTTGCGCTCGTTGTAGAGCGTGGCGCCAGCGGTCGAGAAATATGGCGTGCCCTTGGGAAAGAAATTGGGCTCCACCGCAAAGAAGCGCCCGTCACCAAAGCCGGCCGCCAGCATCTCACCACTGCCGGCGGCCGTCTGAACCGCCCGGCGCAGGGCCTGAGAGGCCAGCACGCCTTCTCGGGTGTTGAACACCACATAGGGGAAGCCAAAGTTGGGCGTGAGGATCGCCTGCACCGCAGGCGCTCCTTTTTCGAGGCGCCCCATGGCCTCCACCGGCAGCAGGTCCGAAAAATGGAACTGTCCCGACAAAGCCCCTTCGACGCGGGTGTTGGCGTTGGGCACGGGCACAAAGCGCAGCTCGTCGATCAGGGCCTGGCGGCGCCCGGCGTAGCCATCCGCCGCCTCGGTGCGGGCGACATAGCCGGCGAACTTCGTCAGAACCGTGAACTGGTCGGGCCGGCGCTCCTTGAACCGGTAGGGACCGGTGCCGATGAACTCCTTGAGTTGCGGCGCCAGGCTCTCCTTGGGCATGATGGCGGCCATGGCCCCCGGCAGGGCCAGCTGGGCCAGCAAGGGGGCGTAAGCGGCCTTCAGCCGGATCTCCACCGTCAAGGGGCCGGTGGCCGTGAGCGAGGCCACCTCCTTGGCCACCGCCTTGCCACGTGCGGCCAATTCCATCCAGCGCTGCAGCGAGGCCACCACGTCGCCAGAGTTCATCTCACGCTCGTTGTGAAAGCGAACGCCCTTGCGCAGGGTGATGGTGTAGCTCAAGCCATCCTTGGACACCTTGGGCAAATCCTGCGCCAGCATGGGCGCCACGTTCCAGCGCGAGTCAAAGGTGTAGAGCGGCTCATAGACGTGCTGCATGATGGTGGCCACCAGGTCCGACGAGCTGAGCATCGGGTCCAGGCTCTGGGGCTCGGCCACCATGGCCAGGTTGACCGCACTGACCCCTTGGGCCCGGGCCGCACCGGCGCCCAGAAGCATCCCCCCGACCCACGCCCCGCCCGCCAGGCCCAGACAACTTCGCCGATCGAGGAGCGGGCCCGAGCCCTCGGGAGAAACATGAATGCTGGCTGAGTCTGAACGCTGAGTCATGGGGCCTCCAAGTAAAGTTATTACAATATTAACGAGTTAGGAAAAAATAAAACAAGGTATTTCTACCTATCTCGCCGTGTTTGTGTAATTTTCTTACAAAGGCAATCCTATGACTTCTCGTCGATGTGTCGAAATGTTGGGCCAAGCCCCCTTGGCCTCTGATCGGCTGGCACGCCCTCTTTCGCCCGCCACCCGCGCGGGCGACTTCGTCTTTGTGTCGGGCCAGGTGCCGACCGATGACAAGGGGCAGGTGATCGTGGGGGGGATTGAAGACCAGACCCGCCAGGTCTTCAAACGGGTGGAAGAAGCCTTGGCGCTCGCCGGCGCCACGCTCAAAGATGTCGCCAAGGTCAGTGTGTGGCTGGCCGATGCACGCGACTTCGGCAGCTTCAACCGGGTCTACATGGAGTGCTTTGGAGACCACCGACCCGCGCGGTCGACGGTGGAGTCGAGGCTGATGATCGATGCCAAGGTGGAAATCGACGTCACCGCCTACAAACCTCTGGACTGAAGACGCAAGCAGCGCTGCCATGGCGCTGGCTGCCGGTGTTCAAAGGGCCGGGCCACCCGCAAGAAGGCCCGGCAACCGCCCCGGATTCACCCGCGCAGGTGGCACCTCGGGGCTGTGGGGGCTCAGGCCCGCGGCAACTGGCTGGCCTCGCGCGCCAGCGCCTCGATGCGGGCCCAATCGCCCTGGGCCACGGCGTCGGCCGGGGTGAGCCACGAGCCGCCCACGCAGGCCACGTTCGGCAAGGCCAGAAACTCGGCCGCATTGGAGGGGCTGACGCCGCCCGTGGGGCAGAAGCGGATGTCGCCAAACGGGCCATGCCAGGCCTTGAGCATGGCGGGGCCGCCGGCCTGCATGGCCGGGAAGAACTTCAGCTCGGTCAGGCCGTCTTCCATGGCGGCCATGATCTCGCTGCCGGTGGCCACGCCGGGCAGCAAGGGCAGCGCCAGATCACGGCAGGCCTGGCCCAATGCGGCGGTGTAACCCGGGCTGACGCCAAAACGCGCGCCCGCGTTGACCGCGGCGCGGGCGTCGGCGGCGCTGCGCAGCGTGCCGGCACCGGCCACGGCCTCGGGCACCTCGCGGGCGATCGCTTCGATACAGGCCAGGGCCTGCGGCGTGCGCAGCGTCACCTCCAGCATGCGGATGCCGCCCGCGACCAGGGCACGGGCCAGCGGCACGGCATGGGCCACATCGTTGAGCACGATCACCGGGATCACCGGGGCATCGCGCATCACGGCGATGGCGTTCAGGGGGGTGGCAAGGGGTTTCACAGCCATGTGCAGGCTCCTTCTTCAGCGGTGAGGGCATGCCTGCGCATGCCGGTGAACAATTCGCGCCCGCAACCGAGCGCATTCGATGCCTGCAGCTCAGCAGGCATCTGGGCCAGCGCGCGCGCCGCCCAGGTGGTTTCATCGACCAGCACGTCCAGCGTACCGGCCACGGCATCGAGGCGGATCAGATCGCCGTCCTGCACCTTGGCCAGCGGACCGCCGGCCAAGGCCTCAGGGGACACGTGAATGGCCGCCGGCACCTTGCCCGAGGCACCGCTCATGCGGCCATCGGTCACCAGCGCCACCTTGAAGCCCCGGCCTTGCAGCACGGCCAGCGGCGGCGTGAGCTTGTGCAGCTCAGGCATGCCGTTGGCCCGCGGCCCCTGCCAGCGCACGACGCAGACCAGATCGCGATCCAGCTCGCCGGCCTTGAAGGCCGCATGCAACTCGTCCTGCGAGTTGAACACCCGGGCCGGGGCCTCGATCACATGGCGGTCTTCGGGCACGGCCGACACCTTGATCACGCTGCGGCCCAGTCGGCCCTGCAACAGGCGCAGGCCACCGGTGGCGCTGAAAGGCTGGCTGGCCGGGCGCACCACGCTGTCGTCGCCGCTGGCACCGATGTCGCGCCATCGCAAGGCCTGGCCGTCGGCGCCGGCCTCGGGGATGCGGGTGTACTCGCGCAGGCCGCCGGGGCGCACCGTCAGCACGTCCTCGTGCATCAGACCGGCATCCAGCAGTTCGCGGATCACATAGCCCGGGCCGCCCGCGGCCTGGAACTGGTTCACATCGGCACTGCCATTGGGGTAGACGCGGGTCAGCAGGGGCACCACGTCGGAGAGTTCGGAGAAATCGTTCCAGTCGATCAGGATGCCCGCGGCACGGGCCACCGCCACCCAGTGGATCAGGTGGTTGGTCGAGCCACCGGTGGCCAGCAAGGCCACCATGGCGTTGACGATGCAGCGCTCGTCCACCACACGCCCGATGGGGGCAAAGCGGCGCGCGTGGGTGATGCCCAGCACGGTGCGGGCGGCCTCGCGGGTCAGCTCGGCGCGCAGGGCCTGGCCCGGGTTGACGAAAGCCGTGCCCGGTACATGCAGGCCCATGGCCTCCAAAAGCATCTGGTTGCTGTTGGCCGTGCCATAGAAGGTGCAGGTGCCTTCGCCGTGGTAGGCCTTGATCTCGGCCTCGAGCAGGGCTTCGCGCCCGACCAGGCCTTGGGCGGCCTGCTCACGCACCTTGGCCTTGTCGTTGTTCGACAGGCCCGAGGTCATGGGCCCGGCGGGCACGAACACGGTGGGCAGGTGGCCGAACTGCAGCGCGCCGATCAAGAGGCCTGGCACGATCTTGTCGCACACGCCCAGCATCAAGGCGGCATCGAACACGTCGTGGCTCAAGGCCACCGCCGTGCTCATGGCAATCACATCGCGGCTGAACAGGCTCAGCTCCATGCCGGCGGTGCCCTGGGTCACACCATCGCACATGGCCGGCACACCACCCGCCACCTGGGCCGTGGCGCCCTGCAGGCGGGCCTCGGACTTGATCAGATCCGGGTAGTGCTGCAGCGGCGAGTGGGCCGACAGCATGTCGTTGTAGGCCGTGACGATGCCGATGTTGGGGGCTTTTTCAGCCACGATGCGGAACCGGTCGTTGCCGGGCACGCCGGCAAAGGCGTGGGCCACATTGGCGCAGCCCATGCGGTCGGCGCCCCGGGTCTGGCGCGCGGCGGCATCGATGCGGGCCAGGTAGGCGCCGCGGCCTGGGGCACTGCGCTCGACGATGCGGCGGGTGACGGCTTCAACGGTGGGATGGAGTTTCATGGTTTATGTAACTAAATTACAGGCCTATGGTAACGCCGAAGGCCCTGCCATGGGCCCAGCCCTGGTTACAGAATGGGTACGAACTTCACGGCGGCCGCGCCGGCCGCCGCGCGGTGCGCCCGCGCCACCCCCGGCAGTCTGCCTATCCTGCGGCTGTTTGACCATGGTCAAATTTGTGCACTGCCCCAGGCAAGCTACCCAAACCAGCATCTGAAACAATTCAGACATGCTTTTGCAGGTAGCCAGCAAGCCCACCCCCAGGCCATTCAGTGGCCCGACAGGGAACCGGACGCCCGCAAGCACTACGTAGCATCCACACGCCGGCCCCGGAGGGCCTGAGGGACACTTTGCGGGGCGCTAGCGCACCCACAAAAACAATTTCAAGCCAACTCATCATCTTATGTGCGCCATTTGGCGCTGTGATGAATCCATCTGAGGAGAAAGACAGCATGTACAAACACCTTTTCGTCCCCGTCGACGGCTCTGAACTGTCGCACCGTGCCATGGACGGCAGCATTGAACTGGCCCTGCAACTGGGCGCCAAGATCACGGGCTTCGTGGTGGAGCCCGACATGCCGCTGTCGACCATCAGCAGCGACGCCACCGTGGCCACGGCGCGCATGAAAGAACACGAAAGCCGCAACCAGAACCACTCGCATGCGCTGCTGAGCCAGTTCGAAGAGCGTGCCAAGGCCGCCGGGGTTGGCTTTGCCGGCCTGACCGTGACCGCCTACGCCGTGGACCACGCCATCCTCGAAGAGGCCGAGAAGGCCGGCTGCGACATGATTGTCATGGTCACCCACGGCCGTGGCCCGCTGGGCGAATTTGTCTTTGGCTCGCACACCAAGAAGATCATCGCCCGCAGCAAGCTGCCGGTGCTGGTGCTGCACTGATCTCACGCCGGGAGGCGGGGCGCGGCCCCTCGCCTCCCCCCCTGCTCCGCCCCGCAATGCCCCAGTCTGAGGCTCCACCTGCGCGGACAGTGCACCATTTTCCAACCTGCCTGAAGCCGCAGGTTCGGCCCGCTCCCCCGCCCCGACGCGGGGCTTCTTCTGCCTTTTTCCCTCTGTACGCCTGCAGCTGAGCAGGGGTTTGGCCCTGCCTCGCCCCCCGGATGGGCAGGGTTGGCACAGCGTTTGCATTCCTTCTTGTATCCAAGCTTGAATGCATTGACATGGTGCACCACCTCACTCCTCAGCAGACCAACCCGGCACCGGCCAGCACCGGCGCCGAACCGGCCTGGCTCCACCCGCTGGCCAAGCCCCTGCAGACCCACACCGGGGGCGCGTTGGCGGGCTTGAGCTTCGCGGTCAAGGACAACATCGATGTGGCAGGTCTGCCCACCACCGCGGCCTGCCCGGCCTTCAGCCACCCGGCGGCCCACCATGCCACGGCGGTGCAGCGTCTGCTGGCCGCCGGCGCCAGCTTGCACGGCAAAACCAATATGGACCAGTTTGCCTGCGGTCTGAACGGTACCCGTTCGCCCTACGGCCCGGTGCCGAATGCCTTCGACCCGCGCCTGGTCAGCGGGGGTTCCAGCTCGGGCTCGGCCTGGGTGGTGGCCACCGGCCAGGTGGACTTCGCCCTGGGCACCGACACCGCGGGCTCGGGCCGGGTGCCGGCCGGGCTGAACAACATCGTGGGCCTGAAACCCTCCAAGGGCCTGATCAGCACCCACGGCGTGCTGCCTGCGGCCCAAAGTGTGGACTGCGTGTCCATCTTCGCCCGCACGGTCGATGTCGCGGTGCAGGTGCTGCACACCCTGGCCGCGCACGACCCGGCCGACCCCTACTCGCGCGCCCTGCCCCTGCTCGACCAGCCCTTGCCCGCCGCCTTCGTGTTCGGCGTGCCCGACCGGCTGGAGTTCTTCGGCGACGAGTTGGCCCGGGCCGCTTTTGACGAGGCCCAGGCCCGCCTGCGCTCCCTGGGTGGCACCCCGCGCACCATCGACTACGCGCCGCTGGCCGAAGCCGCCGCCCTGCTCTACGAAAGCGCCCTGGTGGCCGAGCGCTATGCCGCCGTGCGCGACTTCTTCGACGCCCACGAAGCGGAGGTCATCGAGCCCGTGCGCAGCATCCTCGGGGCCGGCCGCCGCTACAGCGCGGCCGATCTGGTGCAGGCCCAGCTCCGCCTGAAGGCCTGCGCCCAGCGCGTGGTCGACCTGTGGCGGCAGATCGATGTGCTGCTGGTGCCCACCGCGCCCACCCACTACAGCATCGAGGCCATGCTGGCCGACCCGGTGACGCTGAACCGCAACCTGGGCCAGTACACCAACTTCGTCAACCTGCTCGACTACGCGGCCCTCTCGGTGCCCAGCAGCCTGCGCCCCGACGGCCTGCCCTTCGGCATCACCTTGATCGGCCCCTGCGGCAGCGACCTGCAGCTGGCCGAACTGGGCCAGCGCTACCACCAGGCCAGCGGTCTGCCCCTGGGCGCCACCGGCCAGGCCTTGCCAGCCCCCCAGCCCTTGCCAGGCCTGCGCAGCAGCACCGCCCCTGCCTGCCTCAAGCTGGCGGTGGTCGGCGCCCACCTGTCGGGCATGCCGCTCAACCACCAACTCACCGAGCGCGGCGCCACCTTGCTCGAAGCCACCACCACCTCGGCCCATTACCGGCTGTATGCGCTGCCGGGCACCACACCGCCCAAACCCGGCCTGCAACGCCGCCCGGGCCAGGGTGCGCCCATCGCCGTCGAGGTGTGGCGCGTGCCCATGGACCAGGTCGGCAGCTTTCTGGCCGGGGTGCCCGCGCCCCTGGGCCTGGGCAGCCTCGAGCTGATCGACGGCCGCTGGGTGCATGGCTTCATCTGCGAAGGCCACGCCCTGGAAGGCGCCACCGACATCACCGCCCGTGGCGGCTGGCGCGCCTACGTGGCCGACAGCAACGCAGGCCGCTGAAGCCCCTCTGACCCCACGAACCGTCCACCCGCCCACCCGACCAGGAGCCCGCCCATGAGCCCAGCCCCCCGTTCACCCCTCGCGCTGACCCGACGCCACCTGCTGCAAGCCGGCAGCACCCTGGCCCTGGCGGCCCCCGCCGTGCTGCGCGCCCAGAGCGGCCCCAAGATCCGCATCGGCTACTGGCCCATCGCCGCCGGCCTGCCCTTTTATGCGGCGGTGGAGATGGGCTTCTTCAAAGAGGCTGGCCTCCATGTGGAGGTGCAGCGCCACGCCGGCGCACAGCAGATCATGGAAGCCATGCTGTCGGACCGCTGCGACGGCAGCGCCAACGGCACCGGCTCGGCCAACATCGCCATCGGCGAGCTGGCCGCCCCCGGCACCTTCAAGATCTTCTGCTCCAACCCCAGCAACGCCAAGTACGTGCTCGATGAGGTGCTGGTGCCCAGCGCCAGCCCGGCCAAGGTGATGGCCGACCTCAAGGGCAAGCGCATCGCCTCGGGCCCCGGCATCCAGAACGTGACCCTGGCCAAGACCGTGCTGGAGCGCGGCGGCGCCACCGGCGCCACCGTCATCGAGCTGCCCATCGGCCAGCACGTGGCCGCCCTGGCCGCCGGTCAGGTCGATGGCTGCTACACCCTGGAGCCCACCGGCACCATCGGGCGCCTGAACAGCAGCACCCGGGTGCTGGAGGCCGGCGTGATCTCCCGCTACGTGCTGGGCGACCCCATGGCGCCGTGGTTCGGCGGCTCGGCCTCGCTGACCTCGGCCTTCATCAAGAAGTACCCGGCCGAGGCCCAGAAGTTCATCGCTGCCTATGCCAAGGGCGTGGCCCATGTGCGCAGCAAGCCGGCCGACGCGCGTCAGTACCTCAAGGGCTACACCGCCATCGAAGGCCCCCTGACCGGCGAGGTGCCCCTGGCGGCCTACACCCTCTACAACGAGTTCACGGCGGCCGACATCGCGCACTTCCAGAAGTTCTTCGACCTGTTCTCGGACAAGGGCATCTTCGCCTCGCGTCTGCTGGTCGACAGCATGCTCTACAAGGCTTGAGCGCCATGGGCACCGCCACCCCGACACCGGTTGCAACATCGGCTGCGACATCGGCTGCGATGTCGGCCAATGCACCGGCCACGACGCAGCCCGCCGCCCGCCCCTGGCAGGCGCCCTCGGCCCAGGCGCCGCAGGCCCCGCGCCGCTTCGCCTCCTCGGCCTCGGCCGCCCTGCCCTTTGCCGGCCCGCTGCTGCTCTTCATCGTGTGGGATCTGGTGGTGCGCGTGGGCTGGGTCAAGCCCATCCTGCTGCCGGCGCCGGCCGACACCCTGGCCACCTTGATCACCGGGCTGGCCGGGGGCGCCCTGCTGGGCGATTTTCTGACCACCGTGTGGCGCACCGTGCAGGCCTTTGTGATCGCCGCCGTGCTCGGCGTGCCCCTGGGCGTGCTGCTGGGCAGCCAGGAGCGTGCCTACCGCAGCGTCGAGTTCCTGATCGACTTCTTCCGCTCCACGCCCTCGTCGGCCCTGATCCCGCTGTTCCTGATGATCTTCGGGGTGTCCGACGTCAACAAGATCGCCATCGCCGCCTTCGGCGCCTGGCTGATCGTGGTCTTCAACAGCGCCTACGGCGTGATCAATGCACGCAAGCAGCGCGTGATGGCGGCCCAGGTCATGGGGGCCAGCCGCTGGCAGACCTTTCGCGACGTGCTGATCTGGGAAAGCCTGCAGCCCAGCTTCGTCGGCCTGCGCTCGGCCGTGTCCATGGCCCTGGTGATCGTCATCGTGGCCGAGATGTTCATCGGCGCCGACAGCGGCCTGGGCCACCGCATCATCAATTCACAGCAGGTGATGAATGTGCGTGACATGTACGCCTCCATCCTGGCCGCAGGTGCACTCGGCTATGTGCTCAACATCAGCTTCTTGCTGGCCGAACGCCGCATCGTCCACTGGAGCGGGAGATAAACCATGAGTGTGGTCGCCAACGCCCCTGTCTTCGCCGACCTGCCCACGCCGGCCTTTCGCCCCGGCCCGGCCGGAACCCACATCACCATCCGCGGCCTGACCAAGTACTTTGCCGGCTGGCCGCTGTACGAGAACTTCGACCTCGACATACCCAAAGGCAAGATCGTCTCGGTGTTCGGGCCCAACGGCTGCGGCAAGAGCACCCTGATCAACATGATCGCCGGCCTGGTGCCCATCGATTCGGGCGAGGTGCTGTTCGACGGCAAGTCGCTCAAGGACACCCAGATCGGCTACGTGTTCCAGAACTACCGCGAGGCGCTGTTCCCCTGGATGCGCACCCTGGACAACATCGCCTACCCGCTCAAGCTGCAGGGCTGCAGCAAGGCCGAGGTGGACCGGCGCATGGAAGAGCTGGTGGCCTCGTTCGACGTCAAGTTCGACCTGCGCCGCTACCCCTACGAGCTGTCGGGCGGCCAGCAGCAGACCGCCTCCATCATGCGGGCGCTGGCGCCACGGCCCGAGGTGCTGTTCCTGGACGAGCCCTTCTCGGCGCTCGACTTCGAGATGACGCTGTTCATCCGAGAAAAGCTGCAGGAGGTGTTCATGCAGACCGGCACCACCATGTTGCTGGTCTCGCACGACCTCGAAGAAGCCGTCTACCTGGCCGACGAGGTGCTGCTGCTGACCAAGCGCCCCACCCGGGTGGCCGAGATCCTGCGCTACGAGGCGCCCCGCCCGCGCACCGTCGACACCCTCAGCGAGCCCGATTTCGTGAGCACGCGCCGGCGCAGCCTGGAGATCTTCCAACGCGAGGTGCGCCGATGAGCCCGGACACCTCGCCCGAAGCCCTGGCCCGCTACGTGGAGGCCGCCGCCGACGCCCTGGGCCTGTCGCTGACCCCCGAGCAACGCCCCGGCGTGCAGGCCTATTTCGGCATGGCGGCACGCTTTGCCGCCGTGCTCGAAGCCACCGAGCTGCATGCGCACGATGAATCGGCCCTGCGCTTCGAGCCGGTATCCGCTGTACCCGCCCTGCCGCCTGTGGGAGCCGACCATGCCTCATGATGCCCTCCCCTGGCTGGGCCAGGACGCCAGCGCCATGGCCCAGGCCGTGCGCACCGGCCAGCTCAGCGCCAGCGCCCTGATCGAGGCCAGCCTGCGGCACATCACGACGCACGACACGCAGCTCAATGCCTTCACCTCGGTGCTGGCCGATCGGGCAAGGCAACGGGCGCGCCAGATGGATGCCGATCCACTGCTGCGCCAGGGCCCGCTGGCCGGCGTGCCCTTCGCCGTGAAGAACCTGTTCGACGTCGCCGGTCTGCCCACCCTGGCCGGTTCGCACATCGAGCGCGACAGCCCGCCCGCCAGCACGGACGCCTTGCTCGTGCGCCGGCTGGAGGCAGCGGGCGCGGTGCTGGTGGGCGCACTCAACATGGACGAATACGCCTATGGCTTCACCACCGAGAACAGCCACGAAGGCCCCTGCCGCAACCCACACGACACGGCGCGCATCGCGGGCGGCTCCTCGGGCGGCTCGGGGGCCGCGGTGGCGGGTGGGCAGGTGCCGCTGAGCCTGGGCTCGGACACCAATGGCTCGATCCGCGTGCCGGCCTCGCTGTGCGGGGTATTCGGCCTCAAGCCCACCTTCGGCCGCCTGCCGCGCACCGGCAGCTACCCCTTTGTCTCGAGCCTGGACCACCTGGGCCCGTTTGCCCGTTCGGTGCGCGACCTGGCCCTGAGCTACGACCTGATGCAGGGCCCCGAGGACGAACGCCAGGCCCGAGACCCCGGTTGTGCCCAGCGCGCGGTGCAAGCCTGCAGCCCGCTGCTGACCCAAGGCCTGGCCGGCCTGCGCGTGGGCGTTCTTGGCGGCTGGTTCGAAGAGCAGGCCAGCGCCCCCGCGCAGCGGGCCGTGCAGCAGGTGGCCCAGGCCCTGGGCGCCACCACCCGCCTCGAACTGCCCCTGGTCGAGGCCGGGCGCGCGGCCGCCTTTGTCATCACCAATGCCGAGGCCGCCAGCGGCCACCTGAACGATCTGCGCCGCCGCGCCGACGACTTCGAGCCCCTGTCGCGCGACCGCTTTCTGGCCGGCGCGCTGATCCCGGCGGCCTGGGTGGCCCGCGCCCAGCGCGTGCGACTGCGCTATGCCCAGGCCGTGGCGGCGGTGTTCCAGCAGGTGGACCTGCTGCTGGCCCCGGCCACCCCTTGTGTCGCCACACCGATCGGTGCCGAGACCCTGCAGCTCGGCGAGCGCCGACTGCCGCTGCGCCCCAGCATGGGCCTGCTCACCCAGCCCATTTCGTGCATCGGCCTGCCGGTGTGCAGCGTGCCGGTGTGGGGCTGCGACCCCGAGCTGCCCCACCTGCCCATCGGCGTGCAACTGATCGCCGCGCCCTGGCGCGAAGACCTGACCCTGCGCGCCGCCGCCGCGCTGGAGGCCCTGGGCCTGGCCCGGGCCCCGATCGCGCCGGACTTCCTGCCCCGATGAGAGTGATTGCCATGCCCCACGCCCCCTCCACCCTGCTGCCCATCAACCTGCCCGAGGTGCTTGCCGAAGTCCAGGCCGTCTTCGCCCGCTACGAAGACGCGCTGGTGCACAACCGCGTCGAGGTGCTCGACGAGCTGTTCTGGAACAGCCCGCACACCCTGCGCTACGGCGCCACCGAAAACCTGCTGGGCTACCAGGCCATCCAGGCCTTTCGCGCCGGCCGCTCGCCGCAAGGCCTGGCGCGCAGCCTGCACAACACCGTGATCACCACCTACGGGCCCGACTTTGCCACCGCCAACACCGAGTTCCGCCGTGCCGGCAGCACCCGCCTGGGGCGCCAAAGCCAGACCTGGATGCGCACGCCCGAGGGCTGGCGCGTGGTGGCCGCCCACGTGAGCCTGCTCGACTGAGCCCCCTTTTCTCTTGGGCAGCGTGGACCGGGGTTCCCGCTGTCAACCCTTGCAAGTGCCCCCGACCTGAACCCATGGAGCCCGAAACATGAACCGCAAGCTGAACCGCCGTCTCGCCCTGCAAACCCTCGCCAGTACCGGCGCCGTGGCCTCGTTCGGCCCGCTGAGCCTGCTGGCCCATGCCCAGAAGCCGCTCACCGTCGGCGTGATCTACGTCGGCCCGCGTGACGACTACGGCTACAACCAGGCCCATGCCCAGGCCGCCGCCGAGCTCAAGAAGCTGCCCGGCATCAAGGTGGTCGAAGAAGAGAACGTGCCCGAGACCGCCGCCGTGCAAAAGACCATGACCGGCATGATCGCCCAGGACGGCGCCGGCCTGCTGTTCCCCACCTCCTTCGGCTATTTCGACCCGCACATCCTGGCCCTGGCGCCCAAGTACCCCGATGTGCGCTTCTCGCACTGTGGCGGCCTGTGGACCGAAGGCAAGCACCCCAAGAACGTGGGCAGCTTCTTCGGCTACATCGATGAATGCCAGTACCTCAATGGCGTGGTGGCCGGCCACATGAGCAAGAGCCGCAAGATCGGCTTCGTGGCCGCCAAGCCGATTCCGCAGGTGCTGCGCAACATCAATGCATTCTTGCTGGGCGCGCGCTCGGTGCACCCCGACATCACCTGCAGCGTGATCTTCACGGGCGACTGGTCCATGGCCGTCAAGGAGGCCGAGGCCACCAACAGCCTGGCCGACCAGGGCGTGGACGTGTTCACCATGCACGTCGACGGCCCCAAGGTGGTGGTCGAGACCGCCGCCAAGCGCGGCAAGATGGTCTGTGGCTACCACGCCAGCCAGGCCAAGCTGGCCCCGGCCGCCTACCTGACCGGTGCCGAATGGAACTGGCTCACCGCCTACAAGACCATCATCGAGGCCGCCCAGGCCGGCAAGCCGCACCCCAACTTCCTGCGCGGCGGCCTGAAGGAAGGCTACGTGAAGATGTCGCCCTATGGCAGCAGCGTGAGCGAGGCGGCCAAGAAGAACGCCGACGAGGTCAAGGCCAAGATGCTCGCGGGCAGCTTCGACATCTTCAAGGGCCCGCTCAAGGACAACAAGGGCAACACCATCCTGGCCGCCGGCAAGGTGCTCAAGCAGACCGACCTCGAGCTCGAGAAGATGAACTACCTCGTCGAGGGCGTGGTCGGCTCGATCTGACGCCCGCACGGCCCACCCATCATGCGCAACGCCCTGCGGGAAATCGCTCTGCCCATCGGCGCCCTTGCGGCGGCGCTGCTGGTGTTCGGCGCACTGGTCTGGCTGGCCGGTGTGGATCCGTTCGACATGGCCTGGCTGCTCTTCAAAGGGGCCTTCGGTGATGCCTTCTCATGGCAGAACACCCTGCAACGGGCGGCCCCGCTGATGCTGACCGCGTTGTGCGTGGCCCTGCCGGCCCAGGCCGGCCTGGTGGTGATCGGGGGCGAAGGCGCCCTGGTGCTGGGCGGCCTGGCCTGTGCCGCCGCGGCCACCCAGCTGCCCCTGCCGGCCAACCTGGCCGGCAGCGTGCTGGCCTGCGTGGCCGGCGCCCTGGCCGGGGCGCTGTGGGTGATGCTGGCAGGCGCGCTGCGCCAGGTCCGGGGCATCAATGAGACCATCAGCAGCCTGTTGCTGGCCTATGTGGCCATCGGGCTGTTCAAGCACCTGGTCGAAGGGCCGCTGCGCGACCCGGCCAGCCTGAACAAGCCGTCCACCCTGTCGCTGCCCGAAGGCCTGCGCATCGGTGGCATCGCGGGCTCCGATGTGCACTGGGGCCTGGTGCTGGGCGTGCTGGCCTGCTTGCTGCTGGGCGGCTGGCTGCGCCTGACCGCCTCGGGCTTTGCGCTGCGGGTGGTGGGCGGCAACCTGCGCACGGCCCAGCTCATGGGCCTGCCGGCCACCCGCCTGGTGCTGCTGGCCTGCGCCCTCGGGGGCGCCTGCGCCGGCCTGGCCGGCGCGGTCGAGGTGGCCGCCGTGCACACCAATGCCAATGCCTCGCTGATCGCGGCCTACGGCTACGCGGGCATCCTGGTCTCGTTCATTGCGCGTCACCAGCCCCTGGCCATCGTGCCGGTGGCCATCCTGTTCGGCGGCTTTGGCGCGGCCGGCAGCCTGCTGCAACGCCGCCTCGGCCTGCCCGACGCCTCGGTGCTGGTGCTGCAGGGCCTGACCTTTGTCTTCATCCTGGCCAGCGAGGCCCTGCGCCAGGGCGACCCGGCGGCGCTGTGGCGCCGCCTGTGGCCGGCCCGTCCCGCTTTGAAGGAGTCCAGCCCATGAGCGCCGATCAATGGATCACCCTGCTGGCCGCCATCGTGGGCGGGGCCTTGCGTGTGGGCGCGCCTTTTCTGTTCGTGAGCCTGGGCGAGTGCCTGACCGAGAAGTCGGGCCGCATCAACCTGGGCCTGGAGGGCGTGCTGGTGCTGTCGGCCATGGCCTCGTTCGGTGGCGCCTACCTCAGCGGTTCGCCCTGGGTGGGGGTGCTGTGCGGGGCCCTGGCGGGCGCGGCCCTGGCCAGCCTGCATGCGGGCCTGTGCAGCCTGCCCGGTGTCAATGACGTGGCCACCGGCATCGCCCTGATGCTGCTCGGCACCGGCCTGGCCTTCTACCTGGGCAAGCCCCTGATCCAGCCGCAGGCGCCGCAGCTGCCCGCCCTGGCGCTGGGCCAATGGAGCAGCAGCCCCGCCGTGCAGGCCGCCTTGCAGGTGAATGCCCTGCTGCCGCTGGGCCTGGTGCTGGCCGGCCTGATGAGCTGGGCCTTTGCCAACACCCGCCTGGGCCTGCTGGTGCGCCTGGCGGGCGATTCGGCCGATGCCGCTCGGGCCCTGGGCTATTCCGTGGGCGGCATCCGCTGGGCGGCCACGGCCGGCGGGGGGCTGATCGCCGGCCTGGGCGGCGCCTCGCTCACGCTGTTCTACCCGGGCAGCTGGAACGAGGGCATCTCCAGCGGCCAGGGCCTGATCGCCGTGGCCCTGGTGATCTTTGCCCGCTGGAGCCCGCTGCGCTGCGTGGGGGCTGCCGCCCTGTTCGGCGGCGCCGGCGCCATCGGCCCGGCCCTGCAGTCGGTGGGCATCGGCTGGGGCTACCACCTGTTCAACACCGTGCCCTATGTGCTGACCCTGCTGATCCTGGTGATCACCTGCCGCCCCGGCAGCGTGGCCGCCGGCAGCCCGGGTGAATTGTCGTCACGCTGACCCCTTGATCGGAGCCTCTCTCGCCATGAGCCCCCTCCTTCCCACACCGACCGAACTCCACGTCGACGCCCAGCCCTATGCCTGGCCCTGGAACGGCGCCCTGCGCGCCGACAACACCGCCCTGATCGTGATCGACATGCAGACCGACTTCTGCGGCCCCGGCGGCTATGTCGACGTGATGGGCTACGACATCTCGCTCACCCGGGCCCCCATCCAGCCCCTGCGCCAGGTGCTGGCCCGGCTGCGCGCGCTGGGCTTTCTGGTGATCCACACCCGGGAGGGCCACCGCCCCGACCTGTCGGACCTGCCCGCCAACAAGCGCTGGCGCTCGCGCCAGATCGGCCGCGACGGCCTGGGCATCGGCGACGCCGGCCCCTGCGGCCGCATCCTGGTGCGCGGCGAGCCCGGCTGGGAGATCATCCCCGAGCTGGCCCCGCTGCCCGGCGAGCTGGTGATCGACAAGCCCGGCAAGGGCTCGTTCTACGCCACCGACCTGGACATGGTGCTGCGCCTGGCCGGCATCGAGAACCTGATCCTGGGCGGCATCACCACCGATGTCTGCGTGCACACCACGATGCGCGACGCCAACGACCGGGGCTTCGAGTGCCTGCTGCTGTCCGACGGCACGGCCGCCACCGACCCGGCCAACCACCAGGCCGCCCTCAACATGATCACCATGCAGGGGGGCGTGTTCGGCGCCCACGCCAGCTCGGATCAGCTGCTGGAGGCCCTGTCGGGGCTTTCATCCATCTAGGCGCAGGAGCCCACCATGCCCGACATGACCCGACCGCCCCAGGCCCCCCACCAGCACCAGCACCAGCACCAGCACCAGCATCCCATTGGCGCGCTGCCCCCAGGCACCGGCGCCCTGGCGCTGGACACCTACCGCCTCACCAAGCGCTTTGGCGCCTTCACCGCGCTGGACAGTGTGGACCTGAAGGTGGCCGCCGGCAGCGTGCACGCGCTGCTGGGCGAGAACGGCGCCGGCAAGAGCACGCTGGTCAAGTGCGTGGCCGGCTTCCAGCGCGCCGAAGAGGGCAGCGTGCTGATCGACGGGCGCGAGCAGGCCATCAGCAACCCGGTGGTGGCCCGGGCCCTGGGCATCGGCATGGTGTACCAGCACTTCACGCTGGCCCCGGGCATGAGCGTGGCCGAGAACCTGCTGCTGGCCGGTGGCCAGGTGCCGGGCCTGATCCACTGGCGCGACCGGCGCAGCGAACTCCAGCGCTTCATCGAGTCCACGCCGTTCCGCCTCGACCTGGATGCCCGGCCGGCCGAGCTGGCGGCTGG
Source organism: Curvibacter gracilis ATCC BAA-807 (assembly GCF_000518645.1). Lineage (GTDB taxonomy): Bacteria > Pseudomonadota > Gammaproteobacteria > Burkholderiales > Burkholderiaceae_C > Curvibacter > Curvibacter gracilis. The sequence continues at coordinate 50,198 of NZ_JADZ01000011.1, forward strand.
CGAGAAGCAGAAGCTCGAACTGCTCAAGCAGCTGTACCTGCGCCCGCGCCTGCTGATCCTGGACGAGCCCACCTCGGTGCTGACCCCGCAGGAGGCCAACGAGGTGCTGGGCCATGTGCGGGAGCTGGCGCGCCAGCGCCTGTGCACGGTGCTGATCATCACGCACAAATTCCGCGAGGTGATGGCCTTTGCCGACGCCGTGACCGTGCTGCGCCGCGGCCAGGCAGTGCTGCACGCCGAAGTGGGCGACACCAGCCCGGCCCGGCTGGCCCGCGCCATGATGGGCGAGACCGAGGCCTGTTCCAATACGGCCCCCGACGCCGCCCCCCACGCAGCGGCAGGCCAGCCCCCGCGCCGCGCCCTGCCCGCCGAGGCCCCCGTGGCGCTCGAGGTGCAGGGCCTGCAGGCCCCCGGCGACCGCGGCCTGCCGGCCGTGCACGGGCTGAGCCTGCAGGTGCGGGCCGGCGAGATCCTGGGCGTGGCCGGGGTCTCTGGCAACGGCCAGCGCGAGCTGGTCGAAGCCCTGGTCGGGCAGCGCGCGCGCACGGCCGGCAGCGTGCGCGTGGCAGGCCAGCCCTACCTGGCCCGGCGCGAGGAAACCCGCAGCCTGCGCGTGCGCAGCCTGCCCGAAGAGCCGCTGCGCAACGCCTGCGTGGGCGAGCTCAGCGTGGCCCAGAACATGGCCTTGCGCGATTTCGACCAGCCCCCGCTGAGCACCCATGGCTGGTTGCGACCCCGGTTGTGGCGCCAGCGCGCGCGCGACTGGATTGCGGCCTATGGCGTCAAGACGCGCAGCGAGAACGCGCCCATCAAAAGCCTGTCGGGCGGCAATGTGCAGCGGGCCGTGCTGGCGCGCGAGCTGGCCGGCGACATCCAGGTGCTGATCGCGGCCAACCCGGTGTTCGGCCTGGACTTTGCCGCCGTGCGCGAGATCCACCAGCGCATCGTGCAGGTGCGCGAGCGCGGCGGTGCGGTGCTGCTGGTCAGCGAAGACCTGGACGAGCTGCTGGAACTGGCCGACCGCGTGGTGGTGATGAGCGAAGGCCGCATCGTCTACGAAACCCCGGCCGCCAGCGCCGACCGGCTGGAGCTGGGCGCCCACATGGGCGGTGGCGCGCATTGAGGCGCCGCCAGCCAAGCATCCTCCCGCCACCCTGCCCCCCACCTCTGCACGGAGCCCCCATGAGCACCCTCACCCTGGCCGCCCGCCCCTTCGACTATGTGTTCGACCCGGCCCACACCGCCCTGCTGATCATCGACATGCAACGCGACTTCGTGGAGCCCGGGGGCTTTGGCGAGTCGCTGGGCAACGACGTGAGCCTGTTGCAGGCCATCGTGCCGGCCTGCCAGGCCGTGCTGCAGGCCTGGCGCGCGCTCGGCGGCTGCGTGGTGCACACGCGGGAAGCGCACCGCCCCGACCTCAGCGACTGCCCGCCGGCCAAGCGCCTGCGCGGCCAGCCCCGCCTGCGCATCGGCGACCCGGGGCCGATGGGGCGCATCCTGGTGGCCGGCGAGCCCGGCAACCAGATCATCCCCGAACTGGCCCCACAGCCCGGCGAGATCGAGATCGACAAACCCGGCAAGGGGGCTTTTTACGCCACCGGCCTGCATGAGTTGCTGCAGCAACGCGGCATCAGCCATCTGATCGTGATGGGGGTGACCACCGAGGTCTGCGTGCAGACCAGCCTGCGCGAGGCCAACGACCGCGGCTACGACTGCCTGCTGCTGGAAGACTGCACCGAGAGCTACTTTGCCGCCTTCAAGGCGGCCACGTTGGAGATGGTGAGCGCCCAGGGCGCCATCGTGGGCTGGGTGGCGCCCAGCTCCGCCTTGCTGGGCCTGCTGCGTCTGCAGGCGCCGGCCGCCTGATACAGTCCTGCCGTGCACACCACAGGTCAACAGATTCCCCGCGCCGCGCGCGCTCCCGCCCGGCGTTCGCGCGCCGACGATGTCTACGATCAGCTCAAGGCCGACATCGCCGGCTTCCAGCTGGTGCCCGGCGACCGCTTTTCCGAAAACGAGCTCTGCGACCGCCTGCAGGTGTCGCGCACGCCGGTGCGCCAGGCCCTGGTGCGCCTGCAGCAGGAGGGCTATGTCGAGGTGCAGTTTCGCAGCGGCTGGCGGGTGCTGCCCTTTGATTTCGAGCAGTTCGAGCAGCTCTACGACCTGCGCCAGGTGCTGGAATCGACCGCCGTGCAGCGCCTGTGCTCGGGCGACGAGAAGGTGGACCAGGCGCTGCTGCGCCAGCTCGAGGCCATCTGGCTGGTGCCCGAGGCCGAACGCAGCCACGACGGCACCGAGGTGTCACGCTGGGACGAAGGCTTTCACTGCGCGCTGGTCGAGGCCGCCGGCAACCGGGAGATGGCCCGCGTGCACCGCGAGGTGACCGAGCGCATCCGCATCATCCGCCGCCTGGACTTCACCAAGCAGGACCGCATCGCCGCCACCTACGAAGAGCACGGCAAGATCCTGAGCGCCATCCGCTCGCACCGCAGCGACCAGGCCGTGATGCTGTTGCGCGCCCACATCCAGACCAGCCAGGCCGAGGTGCGCAAGATCACGCTGCACCAGGTGCATCTGGCCCGCGCCGCGTCAACACCACCGGGCTGAGCCCTGTTGACGGTGTGAGGGCTCAGCCCAGGGCCACCAGGCAGGCATTGTGGAAGCGCGGCAGGCGCGGCAGGCCCACGGCGGCCAGGGTGTCGATCTCGCCCAGGGTCAGGGCCCCGCTCAGATCGGCCTGCCCGCTTTGCTGCTGCAGGGCCTGCAGCTCCTGCAAGGCCTGCTCACCGAGGTGCATGCGCCGCCCCGCGCAGTAGAAGTGCAGCCAGCGGCGGGTGGCCGCGCTGCCCTGACGTTCGGCCACGAAGGTGGCCAGTTCGCTCACCGCCGTGCCCTGCCCACCCTCGGGCGCACGCAGCAGGCGCATCAAGGTGTTGGGCGGAATCTCGCCCACGCAGATCAGCGAGCCGTCTTCGCCCAGCGCCACCGGGATGCGCACCAGCACATCGACCATCGTCACCAGGCCGAAGGGGAAATGCACCGCGTAGTCGTAGAAGTTCTCGCGGGTCAGGTGCACGCCGTACTCTTCGAGGATCAATTGCTGGTACACGTCAAAGGCCGGCCGGTGGTCGATGGTGTCGATGCGGTTGCCCTGGCCCGTGGTGGCGGTCATCAGCGCACGGCTGACCGGGTAGCCATGGCGGGTCAGCGCGTCCACCGCCGGGGGCAGCAGCAGGCTGATCACGCCCATGCCGGCCTGCCGCTCGGCATCGAACAGGCAGGCCATGGGCTGGAAGGTTTCGCTGCCCGCATTCACCCCCGAATAGCGCACCGGCTGTTCCAGCGCCATGTGGAGCTCGTCCACCAGCGAGCCCACGTCGGGCAGCATGCCGTCGAAGATCATGAAGAGCAGCGGCTCGGCACCGGGCGCCACGGGCTGGGTGGCCTGCATGAAGCGCACGGCCTCGTGCCAGGCCTCGCGCCCCGCAGCATCGAGCACGGGCTGGAACAGCCAGGGGGGCATGGGGGCCAGGCACAGCAGCAGCACCTGGTCGGTGACAAATCCCTGGGCGGTGAACAGGCTGGGGAACACCGCCCCCAGCAGCGGCACGCCGCGCTCACGGCACGCGGCCTGAAGGCTGGGCACCCGCTCGGCCAAGGCCTCGGGCACCAGGGCCAGCACGCCCATGTCAGGCCAACGGGTCTGCCAGGCCGAGAGCGTGGCGGACAGGTCTTGGAGATCGGCTGGGATCAGGTGCTGGGCGGCAAACATGGGCACGGCGAGGTTCTGGCGGAACGCCCATTCTCACACGTCGCCCGGCCCTTGACGGGGTTCCGTCACATGACAGACGCCTGCCAGCTGCGCAGCTTGCCGGGGTTGAGCAGGCCTTGCGGGTCGAAGCGCCGCTTCATGTCCAGCACGCCCTCGGCCAGCTTGCCGGCCTGCTTGCCGTCTTCCACCACGAACACATGCGGGTTGTTGATGAACACGCCGTGGTCGCGGTAGATCTGCATGATGGCGTTGAGGCGCTCCTCGGTGCTGTAGCGGATGATCTGCAGCCCGCTGCAGGTGAACACGCCCTCCTTGGTGCGCAAGAACTCCAGGTGCGTCATCACCTCGCCGGACAGAACCTCCTCCAGCGCCAACACCTGGGCCAGGTGGCGGCTGGGGTCGAAGCCGCTCTGGATGTAGGTCAGGCCCTTGTCCACCTTGAGCGCGTGCAAGGTGCTGTGGTTCCAGGTGTACTCCAGCAGGGTGCGGTGGCTGTCGGCCACCTCGTCCGCGGTCTTGCGGTAGCTGATGCGCCCGCCGTGGCGCGCCAGCAGGGCCTGCATGCCGACCTCGGCCGCCGGCGCCAGGATCAGCAGCACGGCGTGGCTGCCGGTGGGCAGGTGCTCGGCCAGATTGACGAAGTAGTCGGGGATGGGCGCGCCCAGAAAACACACCTCTTTCTTGAGCAGGCCCGGGGCGGCGCCGAATTCGCTGGCAAAGCGCAGCCCGGCCTCGAAATCCTCGAACACCGCGATGCACTCCAGCCAGGGCGTGGCCGGGGCCAGGGCCACCTCCAGCTCCAGCACGATGCCGTTGGTGCCGTAGGTGTGGTGCAGCAGCATGGCGTCTTCGCCGCGCAGCTCGGTGATCTGCGGCTCGGCTTCGACCGACATCACCCGCACCCCCAGCACATTGCCGCTGGCGGCCAGCGGGCCCCAGGTGATGGAACCGGCCCCGCCAAAGCCGCCACCGAACAGGCCGCCCAGGGTGGCGCTGCGGTAGGTGGAGGGCAGCCAGCGCAGCTCCCAGCCCAGGGGCTGGCTGCGCTGGTCGAAATCAGCCAGGCGGATGCCGGCCTGGGCCCGGCCCACACCGTCGCGGCACCACATGAAGCCGTTGTAGGCGCTCAGGTCCAGCACCACGCCGCCCGCCAGCGGTGTGCTCTGGCCGTAGTTGCCGGTGCCGCTGCCACGCACCGTGATGGGCACGCCCTGGCGCGCGCACAGCGACACCACCTGCCGGATCTCGTCTTCGGTGCGCGGGCGCACCACCACCTCGCCCACCTTGCCGCCCAGCTCGCGCTTGAGCACGGGGCTGAACCAGGCAAAGTCCTGCGACAGGCGCGCCACCCGGGAGGGGTCGGTGATCCAGTCGATCTGGGGCAGTTGGTCGGGCAGTTCGGCAGCGGTCAGGCTGGGGGCGGTCATGGTGGGGTCTCCGGAAAGCTGGGGAGGATCAAAGAGTGCTCAGGGAAGAGGCTCACTCGTGGGAGGTCTCGCTGGCATGCCAGCCGCTGAGGGCGCGCCGGCTCAGCCAGGCCATCAGCGCGAACAGCGCCACCCCGGTGAGCGAGATCAGCAGCAGCGCGGCAAACATGCGCGGGATGTTGAGCTGGAAGCCGGCCTGCAGGATCTGGTAGGCCAGCCCGGCGCCGGTGCCGCCGGTGCCAGCCACGAACTCGGCCACCACCGCCCCGATCAGGGCCAGGCCGCTGGAGATGCGCAGGCCGCCAAAGAAGTACGGCAAGGCGCTGGGGATGCGCAGGCGCACCAGCGACTGCCAGCGCGTGGCGTGGTTGAGCCGGAAGTAGTTCTGCAGGTCGGGCTCGATGCTGCGCAGGCCCAGCGTGGTGTTGCTGATGATCGGAAACAGCGCCACCAGCGCGGCGCAGATCACCATCGACAGCGTGGCATCGCGCACCCAGATGATGATCAGGGGGGCCACCGCCACGATGGGGGTCACCTGCAACAGCACGGCATACGGGAACAAGGCGGTCTCGATCAGGCGGCTCTGCACGAACAGGAAGGAAATCAGCACGCCCACCACCACCGCCAGGGCGAAGGCCAACAGCGTGATCTTCAGCGTGACCCACAGGGCCAGGCCCAGGGTGGCCCAGTCCTTGATCAGGGTCTGCAGCATCAGGCCCGGCGAGGGCACCAGGTAGGGGGGCAGCTCCAGCCCGGTGACCAGGCCCTGCCACAGCGCCAGCAGGAACAGGCCCACCAGCAGCGGGTAGACCACGCGCTGCACCTCGGGGCGGTGCAGCCAGGCCACGGGGGCTTTGGGTGCAGGGGCATGCGGGCTCATGGCTGGGGCTCCTCGGTGCTGGCGCGCAGCAGGCTGTCCTGCAACTGGCGGGCGTACTGGCTGAACTGGGGTGAGACCATGAAGTCGGCCTGCCGCGGGTGCGGCTCGTCGATGAAGAACTGCTCCACCACCCGGCCGGGGCGGGCCGCCATCATCACGACGCGGCTGGACAGGAACACCGCCTCATGGATCGAATGGGTGACGAAGATGACCGTGAGCTTCTTCTTGCGCCACAGCTCCAGCAGGTCGGCATCGAGCTTGTGACGGGTGATCTCGTCGAGGGCGCCGAAGGGCTCGTCCATCAGCAGCAGATCGGGCTCGGTGACCAGGCCGCGGGCAATCGACACCCGCATCTGCATGCCGCCGGAGAGGGCCCGGGGCAAGGCCCGGTCGAACTTGGACAGGCCCACCAGGGCCAGCACCTCGCTCACGCGGGCCTCGGCCTCGGCACGGGGCACGCCGGCCAGGTCCAGGGGCAGGCGCACATTGCTGCGCACGCTGGCCCAGGGCATCAGCGTGGGCGACTGGAACACAAAAGCCATGCGCCGCCCGGTCTGGGCCAGATCGGCCACGGGCTTGCGCCACAGCAGCAGGCGCCCGTCGCTGGGTTCGAGCAGGCCGGCCACCATCTTCAGCAAGGTGCTCTTGCCGCAGCCCGAGGGGCCCAGCAGGGTCACGAATTCGCCTTCGCGCAGGCTCAGGTCCACCGGCAGCAAGGCCCGGGTGCCGTTGGGGTAGATCTTCTCGGCCGACAGGATGTCGACGGCCGGCACCTCGGGCACAGGGGCCAGCTCGAGGACGGGTGGCCGGGGCGCGGAAGGCAGGTGGCTGGGGTCGGGTTTCATGGCGGGGCTTTCCGGATCGAGGCGGCCTGTGAGCGGGCACAGGCCGCCCTCAGCAAGGGCAATGCAGCAGAGTCACGGCAGCAGGGTCAATGCAGCAGAGTCAAGGCAGGACCTTCACGTCCTTGACGAACTCGGTGCTGTAGGCCTCGTTCACCTTGACCTTGGCCGGGTCGATCAGCTGGGTGCTGACCAGGAAGTCGTAGCTGGCCTTGATGCGCGCCTCGGTCATCACGCCGATGCCCAGCTTGGCCGCATCGCCGCCCCCCACCATGCCGGTTTCCTTGAGCTTGGCCACGCTGTAGGCCAGTTGCTCGTCGGTCATCTGCGGGTTGTCTTTCTTGATCAGGGCGTTGCCCGGGGCCGGGTCGGCCAGGTAGCTCTTCCAGCCCTCGATGGAGGCCTTCACAAAGGCGGCCACCGCCTTCTTGCGGGTCTGGGTGGTCTTGTCCATGCAGGAGATGGTGGTGGCATAGGCCGGGAAGCCGTGGTCGCTGAACATCAGGGTGTTGGCCTTGACGCCGGCCTTCTGGATGGCGAAGGGCTCGCTGGTCAGGTAGCCCTGCTGGGCCGTGTTCTTGTCGGCCACAAAGGGCTGGATGTTGAAGGTGTAGGGGCGGGTCTGGGCGTCGGTGAAGCCGTACTTGGCCTTGAGCCAGGGCCAGAAGCCCTTCTGGGCCGAGCCGGCGATCAGGATGGTCTTGCCCTTGAGGTCTTCGAACTTCTTCACGTCCTCATGGGCGATCAGCACCTGCGGGTCTTTCTGGAACAGCGCGGCCACGTTGACCACGGGCACGCCGCCTTCGCGGATCTGCACCATCTGCAGATCGCTGGAGCCCATCACGTAGTCGGCCTGGCCGGCGGCCATGATCTGCACCACATTGACCTGGGGGCCACCCATCTTGATGCTCACATCCAGGCCGGCCTTCTTGTACAGGCCGGTGGCCAGGGCCTGGTAGAAGCCGCCATGCTCGGCCTGGGCGTACCAGTTGGTCATGTACACAAAGGGCTCATCGGCCCGCACGGCACCGGAGCCCAGGGCGCACAGGGCCAGGCTGGCCAGGGCCAGCGGGCGCAGGCGGCGAAGAGTGGACGACACGGCAGAGAAGGTCATGGCATAGCTCCAGTGGGGGTGGTTGAAACAGGGGGGAACGGTGGATGGCAGCGGCACAGGCACAAAGCGGGCCAGGCCTCAGCCCTCGATGTGGCCGGTGTGCTGGGCGCGGCCCCAGGTGGGCTCGGCACGCGGTGCCCAGCTCAGCTCGTGCAACTCGGTGATGGCCTGGGCCCAGCTCTCGGCCAGCGAATCGAGGATGGCCTGGCCCTGCTCGGCCGTGGCCGGCAAGGGGTCGCCGATCACCCCGCTGGGGCCGAAATCACGCGCGCTCCAGGCGCAGGCGGGCCGCCCGTCGGGTGACAGCAGGCGCGAGGGGAATTCGGGGGGGTAGTTGCTCACGGCCAGCGACATGTCCACGGTGTCGGGGGCCAGGGCCAGCATGAGGGCCGTCTCGGCATGGCCGGCGTGCATGGCCAGCTTTTTCTCGCGCTCCGACAGGTAGCGCCCGGCCACATGGGGCACGCGCCATGTGAAGCTGGGCACCACGATGAAGTCACCATGGCGCAGGCGCAGTTCGCGCGCCGCCATCTCCATCACCTGGGGCTGGCCGCCGTGGCCGTTGACGATCAGCAGCTTGCGAAAGCCGGCGCGGTACACCGATTCGCCGATCTCGTTCATGGTGGCCAGCAGGGTTTCGCCGCTGAGCGTCATGGTGCCGGGAAAGTGCAGGTGCTCTTCGCTCTTGCCGTAGGTGATGGGCGCCATCGCATAGGCCGGCACCGAATCGCCCAGGCGGGCCAGCGCGTGGCCCACCACGCCGGCGGCGATCACCGAGTCCACCGCGCACGGCAGGTGCGGGCCGTGCTGCTCGGTGGCACCGGTGGGCAGCACGATGACGGTGTTGGCCGGGTCGGGCAGGTCAGCGATCTGGCGCCAGCTCAGGTAGGGCAGGTAGCGTTGGGGTGGGTTGTAGCCGTGCAGCATGGGGGTTCCTTGGGGTCAACGCCGGGGTTCAACGCAGCGGCAGGTAGGCGGTGGCCTCGACCTCGATCACGATGTCGGGGCTGGGCAGCATGCCGCTGACCTCGACCACGGTGGAGGCCGGCGGCTCGCCCGGGAAGAACAGGCGGCGCACCCGGCTGTAGCGGGGAAAGTCGTCCAGGCACTTGAAGTACTGGACCAGCTTGAACACATCGCTCATCTGGCCGCCGGCGGCCTCGATGGTGAGGCGGATGCGGTCCAGCACGAACCAGCTCTGGGCCAGGATGGGGCCGTCCTTGTAGTCGCTGGAGAACTCACCGGTGCGCCCGATCAGCTCGGCCGCCTCGTCCGGGATGTCGGCAAAGCCGCGCACGATCTTCTGCTGCGCCGGCTCCACCGCGATCACCCCCGACAGGAAGATGAAGTCGCCGGCGCGGCGCCAGGCGGCGTAGCGGGCCAAGGGTTGGGCGATGGTGGCGGGCTGACTCATGAGGTGGCCTCGTGCAGTGGATTCGAGGGGCTGAGACGCCTGCCCTGGCGCAGCACCACGCGGCGCGCGGTGCGCGAGGGAAAGCCCCAGGCGTTGGCATCGGGAAAGATCAGCAGGTCGGCCTCGCTGCCCACGCCCCAGGGGCGGGCTGCCCCGGTGCGGGCCAGCCAGTCGCGCCGGCACAGGGTGTCGGTCCAGTCGTCGAAGGCCTGCGTCAACTGCCCCATGGCCACCCCGACGCCAAAGGCCTCCAGCGGGTCGAAGCTGCCCAGGGGGCAGAAAGGGTCTTGCACGTTGTCGCTGGCCAGCAGCAGCGGGATGCCACGCGCCCTCGCCTCTTTCACCAGGGTCAGCCCGCGCTGGCGTGGCGTGCGCCCGGTGACGGCGTCCTGCAGCAGCAGGTTGGTGATGGGCAGGGTGACCAGGGTCAGGCCGGCGCGGGCCACCGCGTCCAGGGTGCGCAGGGCCCGGTCTTCGGGCATGGCGGCCAGGGCACAGGTGTGGCCGCACACCACGCGCCCCTGCAGGCCCAGGGCCGGCACCAGCTCGGCGATGTGAGCCAGGCCCTGGGCGCCGGCCTGCAGTTCCTCGTCCACATGCAGGTCCACATCCAGATCGTGCTGGCGGGCGGCCATCAGCAGGTGCCTGAGGGCCTGCGGGTCCCAGTTGGTGCTGTGCACAAAGCCCCCCAGGCAGGCGCCGGGGCCGGAGGCCGCCACCCGGGCGGCCAGTGAAAGCGCGGTGTCCAGCTCGGCAAACAGGTGCAGCGGGATCAGGCTGACGCGGTCGAGCTGCACCCGGCCACGCCAGTCTTCGGCCAGCTCGCGCAGCACCGGCCAGGCCACGGGCGTGACCTCGGGCTCCCACCAGTCGCAATGGCTGCGCAACTGCACCACCCCGGCGGCATGGGCCCACTGCAGGCCCTGGCTGGCGCGCTGGTGCACGTCCTGAGGCGTCCAGTGGGCGCGGTCGGCCATCATGGCCTCGATGGCACCCAGCAGGCCAGGCTGCACCTGGCCCATGCGCGGCAGGGTGAAGGCCTTGTCGAGGTGGGTGTGGGCATCGACCAGGCCGGGCAGCACAGGCGAGCCGCCCAGGGCCCAGGCCCCCGGCGGCAAAGGGGCGGCGCCCTGAGGGCGCACGGCGGTGATGCGCCCTCCTTCCAGCAGCACATCGGCCAGCACGGGCAGGCCCTGGCTGCGGGGCCACTCGGCCGGCAGCGCCCAGGCGGGCAGGCGCGCACCGCCCAGGGCGGGTGGTGCGTCGTCCAGGACGGCACCTGTGTTCAGGTTCAGGTTCAAGTTCAGGTCCAGCGGGCTCATGCGAAGCGCCTCATGGCCTGGCCGACGCGGGCCTTGAAGGCCTCCAGCGTCTTCGGGGTGGCCACGTTCATGTGGTAGTGGGCGTGGTAGCTGACCTTGGCCCCGCCGCCGGTGAGCAGGCGCAGGTAGCGCGAGATCACCTTGCGCGGCGGGTCGCCCATCAGCAGCGCCGTCCAGCGCGGGCGTCCGTAGGTGACCACGGCCGAGATGTGGCGGATGTGGGTCAGCGAGGGTTTGACGTTTTGCGGGTCGCTGATGTCGAAAGCCACGCCGGGCATCAGCACCCGGTCGAAAAAGCCCTTGAGGATGGCCGGCAGCCCGAAGCACCAGGTGGGGAAGCAGAACACCAGGGCCTCGGCCCACAGCAAGCGGTCCACATAGCGCTGCACCGGGCGCTGGTTGTGCGGCACCTCGTGGTAGCCCAGGCGCTCTTCACGCGACATCACGGGGTTGAACTCTTCTGCGTACAGATCGCAGTCATCCACCTCGTGGCCTGCCTGACGCAGGCTCTCCAGCACCTGGCGGTGCAGCGCCGCATTGAAGCTGGTCTCCACCGGGTGGGCGTATATCACCAGAATCCGCATCGACTTCTCCCCTTTCGTGGCGAAGGAATCAACCCCAGCGAAACCCGTTCGACTGAAAGCTGACCGTTTGATTTGATCAATCGGTCAAATCACTTGCAAACGCTGTGCCAGGCCTGTTTCGAGGCCAAAGCAGACATGACCCGGGTCAAGCGGCGCCGGATGCCCCAGGGCGATGCACCGGTGCGTCATCCGCGGGCAGACCGCAGCCCAGCAGCACGAAATTGGTGAGTTCCTGCACGATCGGCCCGCGTTCGATCGGTGCATCGGGGGGCAGCCCCAGCATCACCCGCACCTGCACGCCGTAGTCGGCGTAGTGCTGGGTCATGCCCCAGATCTGCATCAGCAGCACGCGCGGGTTGAGGGGGCGGATCAGCCCCTGCGCCATCCAGCGCTCGATGATGGCCACCTTGTCATCGGTGGACTGGCGGGCGATCGGCCAGTAGCGCCCCAGCTTGCGCCCGCCGGCCAGCACCTCGCTGGTGAAGATGCGCGACAGGCCGGGGTTGTCCAGCGCGTAGTCGAGCTTGCGGCGCACGTACTCGCGCAGCACCTCGCGCGGCTCGGCGGCATTGCCGTCGAACACGAAGGCATTGCTCCAGCCGGCCAGCACCGAACCCAGCAGTTCTTCGTACAGCTCGTCCTTGCCGCGGATGTAGTAGTGCAGCTGGGGCTTGGTCAGGCCGGCGCGCTCGGCAATGGCCTGGGTGGAGGCGCCCTTGAAGCCGTGCAGGCTGAACTCGGCGATGGCCGCCTCACGGATCAGCGCCAGCGTGCGCTCACGGCCCAGCCGATGCCGGGCCTGGGGGGCGGGCTCGTCCAGTGAGAGGGGCTCGGCACTCATGCGGGGCCTTTCAGACCTTCCAGGCGCCGACGTGCGAACGGCTGGCTTCTTCGATCAGCGCCGGGCCGATGCACTCGATGGCGTAGGGCGAGGCCTCGAACACATCGCGACACGACAGCTCGGCGTCGCGTTGGTCCAGGCGCTCGCCACGGAAGGCGCGCAGCCGCCAGGCGTCAATGCCGTACACCACGCGGCGGATGTTGGACCAGTAGATGGCCCCGGCACACATCACGCAGGGCTCGCCCGAGGAATACAGCGTGGCCTGGGCCAGCACGTCCCGGGAGTAACGGGGGCTGACGGCGCGCACCAGGCTGGTCTCGGCATGGCCGGTGCAGTCACCGGTCTCTGTGGTGTTGCACCAGGCCTCGCCCATCACCTCGCCTTCGGGTGACACCAGCACCGCCCCGAAGGGCCGATTGCCACGCGAGCGCCCCAGATCGGCCAGGCCGATGGCCTGGCGCAGGTAGCGGCCATCGCGCTCGTCCAGGGGCACTTCGGCCGGCAAGGCGGGGGCGGTATCAGGGGTTGCCAGAGGTGAATCAGAGGACATCAGGAACAGGCCCGAAGGCGAAATGAAGGAACACGGAGCCGCCGCAACCAGGGCCTGAAAGGCCACCGGCCCGAGCCCGGACCGAAGCATTTCCCATGCCACGGCGCAAGGGCTGCGCCGCGCCGGCGGATTGAAAAAACGACTTGACCCCAGCCTGAACGGCCCGGGATACTCTCGCCGCCGATCGGAAAATGATCATTATTAACAATTCAGACCGCTCCATGAACACCGCGCAGAACACCCGGCCCAAGCAGAAGATCGCCATTCTGGGAGGTGGCGTCGGCGCCATGACCAGCGCCTTCCAGATCACCAGCGAGCCCGGCTGGCAAGACCGCTACGAGGTGACGGTGTACCAGATGGGCTGGCGGCTGGGCGGCAAGGGGGCCAGCGGGCGGCGTGCCCCGCACTGGCGCATCGAGGAGCATGGGCTGCACATCTGGCTGGGCTTCTACCACAACGCCTTTCGCATGATGCAGCAGGCCCTCACCGAGGTGAACCCCGAGGCCGCACCGGTGGCCGTGGGCCACACACCGCCGCGCATCGCCAATGGCGTCTTCCTGCGTTGCGAGGACGCCTTCGAACCCCACAGCTATGTGGGCGCCTACGAGGCCTTCGACGGCGACCCCACCCCCTGGATGATGCAGATGCCCACCAATGACCAGAAGCCCTGGGAGGGCGGCGCCCTGCCCTCGCTGTGGTCCTACCTGTCCGAGCTGGTGCAGCTGCTGCTGGGCCAGGCCGGTCAGTCGGTGCATGCCCGGGTGTACCGCAATGAGCACCCGATCCACCACCACGGACTGATCGGCTGGATCAAGGAACAGGCCGAGGAACTTGCCCTGACCGTGGAGGAGGTGGCCGTCAGTGCGGGCCTGGGTGCCCTGGTGCTGTTGCAGCACCTGCTGGCCCGCCTGGCCAAGGACCCTGCGGCGCACCAAGCACGCGAGCGCGCGCTGATCGAAAGCCTGCTGGGCCACCTGCAGGCCTGGGTGGGGCACGAGTACGAGCGTCTGGACCCGGACGACCTGGCCGCGCTGCGTCACCTGCTGATGGTGGATCTGGTGGTGTCGGTGCTGCGCGGCCTGCTGGTGGACGAGGTGCTGGAAGGTCGCCCCCTGGGTGAGCTGGACGAGGAGATCCGGGTCTGGCTGAAGCGCCACGGCGCCATGCCGGCCACGCTGGACACCCGCATCAACCCCTTGCTGCGCCTGTTCTATGACTTTGTGTTCGCCTTCGACCGTGGCGACAGCGCAGACACCGAGCGCACGGCCAACTACGCCACCGCGCCCACGGTGCGCACCCTGTTTCGCATGTGCTGCACCTACAACGGCGCGATCTTCTGGAAGATGCGCGCCGGCATGGGCGACACCATCTTCACCCCGCTGTACAAGGTACTGGCCCAGCGCGGGGTTCAATTCCGCTTCTTCCACAAGGTGCAGAGCCTGGGCCTGTCGGAGGACCGCCGCTCGATCGAACGCATCGCCATGGTGCGCCAGGTCGACACCGCCGCCCCTTACCAGCCCTTGGTGAACGTCAAAGGCCTGGACTGCTGGCCGGCCGAGCCCGACTACAGCCAGCTGAGCCAGGGTGAGGCCTTGCGCCAGGCGGTGGCCGAACAGGGCCTGGACCTGGAATCGCTGTGGTTCCGCTGGGACAACGCGGCCGAGTTCGAGCTGCAGCGCGGGCGCGATTTCGACACCGTGGTGTTCGGCATCTCGCTGGGCAGCGTGCCCTTGCTGTGCGAGGAGCTGTGCCGGGCCGAGCCGCGTTGGCAGACCATGGTCGATCGGGTGAAGACGGTGTGCACCCAGGGCGTGCAGTTCTGGCTGCGGCCCAAGCTGCCCGAGCTGGGCTGGATCGCCCCACCGCCCATCGTCGACTCCTTCGTCGAGCCGCTGGACAGCTGGGCCGACATGAGCCACCTGCTGCCGATGGAGGTCTGGCCCGAAGGCCAGGCCCCGCAGAACGTGGCCTATTTCTGCGGGGCCCTGGACGAACCGCCGCTGGACCCGCAAGACACGGCCACACCGTACCGCGCGCTGGACAAGGTCAAGGCCGCCACCGCCGCCCTGACGCGCGAGCATGTGCGCCTGCTGTGGCCCCAGGCGGTGGACGGCGCGGGCGCCCTGCCCGCCGACACCGTGGTCGAGGTCTACCAGCGCGCCAACGTCGACCCCTCGGAACGCTATGTGATGTCGGTGGCCGGCAGCGCCTCGGCGCGCATCAAGGCCAATGAGACCGGCTTTGACAACCTGGTGATCACCGGCGACTGGATCGACAACGGCTTCAACGCCGGCTGCGTGGAAGCCGCGGCCATGGCCGGGCTGCAGGCCGGCAACGCGGTGCTGGGACGCCCGCTCTACGAAGGCGTCACAGGACAGGATCTGTGCTGAGCGGGCAGTTGCTGGCAGCCAGCGCCGCGCGCGCTTCGCGCACCACCCAGGTGTCCTGACCTTCGGTGACCTGGGCCAGCAGCTCGGGCAGCCAGGGCGCTGGCGGCCCGCCCGCCTGCGCCACCCGCCACAGCTGGGTGGCGATGCGCAGGCCCCAGGGCAGCTGGTGCAGGCGCTGGGCCAGCTCCAGGCCCCTGCGCAGATGGGCCAGGCCGAGTTCGGGCTGCTGCGGGTGGCGCAGCAGTTCAATCTCGCCGCGCACGCGCAGGATCTCGATGCGGCAGAAGAAATCGTCGTTCGCCTCGCAGGCCTGCAGCGCCGCTTCGATCTCGTCCGAGGCGTCCTGGTACTGGCCATCGAGCATCAGCGCCTCGGCCAGCTTGCAACGCCATTGGGGCTGGATCACCCCCACACCGATCGACCCCTGGAAGGCCAGCGCCGAACGCAAGGCCTCGATGCCCTCGGACAGGCGCCCGGTCATGGCCAGGGCCCAGCCCCGGCTGGCCGTGGTGGTGGCCAGCCAGAACACATGACCGACCTCGCGGCAATAGGCAATGTGCTGGTCGATCTCTTCGAGCAGGTGTGCGGGTTCATGCACCATCACGTTGTAGGCACTGCGGAAGGCCAGGCTCCAGGCCTGGCTGAAGGGGTGGTTGAGCGCACTGGACCAGCGCCCGGCGCGTTCGATGGCGGCCTGGGCCTGGTCCGTCAGGCCCAGCGCCCACAGGGCATACGAGCGGTAGCACTCGGCGGCCACGCGCGGATCGGAGCCGTAGATGCGGCAGGTCTCGGCATCGCGCACGGGGTCGTAGACCTCGACCGCGCGCAAAAAGGTTTCGTTGGCACGGCGGAAATCGCCCGTCCACAGCAGGGACACGCCGACCGAAAACGTGGCCTGGGCCAGCATGGTGGGTGCACCGGCACGCTGCACGAAGGCCAGGTTCTGCTCGGCCAGTTGCACCAGCCCCGACTGCTGCCCCTTGACCTGGCGGTAGCCCCAGACGCCATTCAGGGCCACAAAGATCTCGGGCCGGTCCGGCATCACCTGGCACAGGGCCTCGACCCGGGCGTACAGGGTTTCCAGTTCAGGAGCGGTGAAACCACGGGTCACCTTGATGGCCGGGGCCAGGGTGCCCAGCAGGCTGAGCTCGAGCTGGGCGCCCTCCTCCGGCGGCAGGTGTTTGACCAGCGCCAGGCCGGCACGCAGGTGCAGCACGGCTTCGTGGTTGGCCGAGCGGGCCAGGGCCATCTGGCCGGCTCGCAGCCAAAGCTGCACGGCCTTGGACCATTGGTGGGCTTCGCTGTGGTGGTGCGCCAGCAGTTCGGGCTGACGCTGCATCAGGCCGGGGTCACGCCGCACCAGCTCACCGGCCAGCAAGCCATGCAGCATGAGCCGATCGCGCCGCAGCATCGAGTCGTAGGCGGCGGCCTGGACCAGGGCGTGCTTGAACTCAAAATCCTGGTCACTGCCTTCCAGGGCAAACACCAGGCCAGCCGAGAGCAGTTCCTGCAGGCCCTGCTGCACCAGGGCCTCGTCGGCGCCGCACAGGGCGGCCAGCAGACCGCGCTGGAAACGCCGCCCGATCACGGACGCCCGCCGCGCCACGGCACGCCCGGCGTCGAGCCGGTCCAGGCGCGCGGCCAGCGAGTCGCGCAGGTTGTCCGGGATCAGCGCCACCGGCAAGGCCACGCGCAATTCAAAGCCGCCCGGGGTTTCCTGCAGCACATCGGATTCGAGCACGGTGCGGGTGAACTCTTCGATGAACAGCGGCACCCCGTCGGTGTTTTCGATGATGCGGCGCACCACCACCGCCGGCAGTCGCTTGCCATCCATGCATTGCAGCAACAGCGCCTCCGCCGCTTCGCTGGGCAGGCGGTCCAGCAGCAGGTGCCGCGTGCTCAGGGTCGGGGCCCAGCGTGCACTGTCGCCGGCGCGCTGGGTCAACACCAGCAGCAGCCGCTGCGAACCCAGATCCTCCGCCAGTGAAACAGCAAGCGCCAGGGTGGAGGGGTCGGCCCAGTGCAGGTCTTCGACGGCCAGCATCAAGGGGTGTTGCTGCACCACCAGTTTGAGCCAGCGCAGCACGGCGGCCTCGGTGCGCTTTTTGGCCAGTGCCGGGGCCAGGTTCAAGGTGACAGGCGGGCCCTCGGGGGCCGCCCGCAGCAGGCGCGCCAGCAATTGCACGTCCTGCTCATGCTCGAGCATGCCCTGGGGCAGGCATTTCAGCAGCTTGCGGTAGCGCTCATGGGCATCGTCGTGCGACTCGAACTGGGCCAGGCGCTCCATGCCCTCCACCACCGGAAACCATTCACTGGCCGCGTGGTAGGGCGAGCAGCGCAGCACCAGCGAGAGGGCGCTGCTCGCCTGCGCCTTCTGCCGTAACTGCGCCAGCAGATGCGACTTGCCAATCCCGGGCTCGCCCTCGATGAGGACCACGCGGGGTTGGCCGGCCAGGGCCTGCTGCCAGTCCTGCTCCAGGAGTGCCAGTTCAGCATCCCGCCCGATCTGGCGCCTGGCATGGGTGGGCCCCACCAGGGCGCCGGCTTCGCCGATGCGGCTCAAGCGCCAGGCCTCCACCGGGTGGGCCACGCCGCGCAGGCTGAGCGCCCCCAGCGCTTGCCAAGGCAGCGTGTCACGGATGCCCTGGCGTGTGGTGCCCGAGACCACCACCTCGTTGCCCTGGGCCACGGCCTGCAGACGGGCCGCGATGTTGGGGGTTTCGCCGATGGCCAGGCGCTCGTGGCGCGCCCCGGCCCCCACCTGCCCCACCACCACCATGCCGGTGTGGATGCCGATGCGCACCTGCAGGTCCACGGTGGTGATGTGGCGCAGGCGCGCGCTCAGGCGCGGCAAGGCCGAAATGATGCCCTCGGCCGCGCGCAAGGCGCGCGCCGGGGCGTCTTCGTGCGCCCGCGGGTAGCCGAAATAGACCAGCAGACCGTCACCCAGGTACTGCGCGATGTAGCCGTCGTACTGGCGGATGATGTCGGCCGCGATCGCCTGGTAGGCCTGGATGATCTCGCGCAGGTCTTCGGCGTCCACCGCGCCTGACAGGGCGGTGGAATCCACCAGGTCACAGAACAGCACGGTGAGGTGGCGCTTCTCGGCCGAGTCGGCGAGTTCTCCAGGGCCCGTGCCGGCGCTCTGAGAACTCAGACGGGCGCCGCACGAGGCACAGAAACGATGGGCCGGTGCCGCCGGGGTGCCGCAAGCCGAGCAGCGCATGCGCTGATCCTGCCCGCAGTGCGCGCACTGTGGGTCTCCATCGGCCAGCAAGCCGTGGCAGGCAATGCACAACATCTAGCAGACTCCTGGTGGTCGCCGCGCGGGCCCTCTCAAAGGCATGGCGACAGCGAACATGACAAACGGCCGGAGCACCCTGGTTTTCATGACGGGGTGCTGCCGGGCGGGCTGGCCCATCGGGGGCCATGGACAAGACGCTCGATCGCATTGAGCCAGCGCGGTGCCTTGGGGTCGACCGACCAGGTGTGCAAGGTGGCCTGGACCTCGCCCAGCAACTCGGTGGGCAGGACCAGCGGCCGGGTCTGACTGAGCAGAAAGGCCCAGACATACTGCTGCCCGATCAAGCGGGTGAAGAAGCGCGCCAGGGAAAAACCGGGCACGAACACGCGCACCAGCGCATCCAGTCCTCGCGTGACGGCCATGCCGAAGTTGAAGATCCAGGTGCTCAAGCCCCCCGCCGGGGTGCGCACGCCGATCTCGCGCGCCACCTCCTCACCGCACAGATGCTGAATCATCAAAGGCCCCACGGGCTTGAGCAGGCGCAAGGGAACAACACTTTCGAGGTTGGCCACCAGGGCGCGACCCAGCAGGGGGCGCACGTCCGGCATGGGCCGGCCGGCGCGGGCACGTTGCTGGATCAGGGCGAACAGCTGGGCCGCATCGCCGAAACTCCAGGCCAGCATCGCGTCGCTCACGCCCAGCAGGCGGGCGGCCCGGTTCCAGCAATGCAGGTAGGCGGTCTCTTGCTCCGGGCGCAGACCCAGGCCCAGGCGCCGCAGGCTGCGCAGAAAGACGTAGCTGAAGGTCAGCAAGGTGTAGCCCAGCTCTTCCTGGTTGCAAGGCATGCCATGCTGCTGCAGGTCCCATCCGTGCGACAGCAGGCTGGCCTGCAGCCCCTGCACCGGTGCGGCCGACGGCAGCGGGGGCACCATGCCCTGGGGCGTGCCGGCGGCCCGGCGCACCGACTCCAGCACCGCTTGAGGTTCGCCGCGCAGGATCAGGTGGCGGATGGTGGCATGGATCAGGCGCACCTTGAGGATCTGCCCCACCCCACGCCCGCTGGCCGAGGTCAGCCCACCGGGCAACATGACCGGAAAGATCATGGCGGCAGTGGCGCGGATGCGGTGGTCGGTATGCTGCTCCAGTTGGCCCGCCACATGCAGAACGTCGGACAGGTCGGGCACCACGTAGCACTCGGGCAGGCTGGCACAGAATTGAATCAGGCAGGACAACACGCCCAGCTCGGCAAACACCTGCTCGGCCTGGTCGACCTGCGGATCGGTCTCCCAGGCGTAGCCTTGCAGGGCCTGCTGAACATAGTCGACCAGGATGCCTGCCAGATCAGGGTGGGCCGGGGGCGGCAGAGGCCGCCAGTCGGCCAGACCACCATTGACCGGCATCTGGTGCAGCAGACGGGTGGCCGCGTTGAGGCGCTCCAGCGGCACCTGGTTGAGTTGCTGCAGCTGCTCGAGGCTTTGGCCTGCCTGGGGCCGGACCCAATCGTGCATCAACCGGGCCACCGTGGCATCGGCCAGCGGATCGCCAACGTACCGCAGCGCGTCCAGCGCTTCATTGCTCCAAGTCTGCATGGAACCCTTTTTGAGATCGATGGGTAAAAATATCATATTGAAACGAACAATCTGAAGAAATACTGTCGCCAACGGCAAATCCGCCTCTTTTCTGGCGTTCGATTCGATGGGAATACCGGTGGAATCATTCTGAAAACCACACGCGAGCCCACCGGCCCGGTGCGCTGGCGCAAAATACCCACTCCACACTGACCGCAGCGTCCCGGATTTCGATGCACCCATGAGTGAATTCACCCCAGCAGGCATGACGGCCTTGCGCGACCCCGGCCCCATGTTGGAACACACCCGACGCCAGTGGGGCGGGCAGCACGACTTGTGGGTCTTTGCCTACGGATCGCTGATCTGGCGCCCCGAGTTTGCGTTTGATGAGCAGCGCCCGGCGCGGGTGCATGGCTGGCACCGCGCCCTCAAGATGTGGAGCCGCATCAACCGGGGCACGCCCGAGTGCCCGGGGCTGGTGTTCGGCATGCTGTCGGGCGGGAGCTGCCAGGGGGCGGTGTTCCGCATCCCGCGCCACGAGGCCGAATCGGCCCTGGTGCGCCTGTGGCACCGCGAGATGATGACCGGGGTGTACGACCCGCGCTGGCTGCGCTGCCACACCCCGCAGGGCCCGGTGTCGGCGCTGGCCTTCACGCTGTCGCGGCGCAGCCCCAGCCACACGGGCAACCTTAGCGAAGCCGATTACCGGCGCATCTTCAGCCAATCCTGCGGCAAGTTCGGCACCACCCTCGACTACGTGCGCCAGACCCATGAGGGGCTGCTGAAGCTGGGCATTCACGACCGCAGCCTGGCGCGCCTGTTGCAGCTGGCGCCCTGCAGCCCAGGCTGATCAAGGCCACAGGCGGACGACTCGGGCCGCGCGGGCCAGGTCGTCCAGGGTGTCGATGTCGGTCACGGTGCCGGCATCGTCCAGGTCCAGCGTGAGCACCTGCCCCAGCGTCTGCCATTGCCGCAGCACCGAGGCCGCGCCCACATCGCCCGACAGGCCCAGCAAGCCTTCGCGGCAGACGGCAGCAAAACCCACCGGATGGCCTTTTTCACCGGCATGGCGCGGCAGCACGACCGGCCAGCTCGACAAGGCCTGCGCCACGCGCCGCAGGCTCTCGGGCCGCACCAGCGGCAGGTCCCCGGGCAGGATCAGCCAGCCCGGGGCCTGGGCGGTGGCCCGCACGGCCGCCGCAATGCTGTCGCCCATGCCCGGGTGGCCCCGGTCTTCCAGATGCCAGGCCAGGCCGCTGGCGCGCACTGCGTCCAGGGTGCGCTGCAGCACAGTACGCCCTCCCAGATCGGCCTGCAGCTTGTGCGTCTGGCCACCCGAGGCGCGAAAACGTTCGCCTCGCCCTGAAGCCAGCACCAGCACGACCGGGCCCGGGCCAGGCGGGGCATGTGCGGGTTCGAAGGCCGTCTTGTGCTCATGTTCCATGCGCCCGATTCTGCCCATGCGGGCGACTCGGACACTGGGCCCGGGCGAAAAAAAGACGAGCCCGGGCTCGTCTTTCGGATGGCCGCCCCGCGAAGCACGCGGGGCGGCCAGGATCAGATCAGCGTGACGCCGGTCTTGGATTGCAAGAACTCACGGGTCACGCCCGGGGCCAGTTCCACCACCTTGAGGCCTTCGGGGGTGACGTCCATCACGGCCAGGTCGGTGATGATGCGGTCCACCACACCCACGCCGGTCAGCGGCAGGGTGCATTGCGGCAGGATCTTCAGGTCTTCAGTGCCGTCCTTCTTCTTGGCCACGTGTTCCATCAGCACGATCACGCGCTTGACGCCGGCCACCAGGTCCATCGCACCGCCCATGCCCTTGACCATCTTGCCCGGGATCATCCAGTTGGCCAGGTCACCCTTCTCGCTGACCTGCATGGCGCCCAGGATGGACAGGTTGATCTTGCCGCCGCGGATCATGGCAAAGCTGTCATGGCTGCCGAAGATGGACGAGCCCTTGATGGTGGTGACGGTCTGCTTGCCGGCGTTGATCAGGTCGGCATCGACCTCGTCCTCGGTCGGGAAGGGGCCGATGCCCAGCATGCCGTTCTCGGACTGCAGCCACACCTCGATGGTGGAAGGCACATGGTTGGCCACCAGGGTGGGGATGCCGATGCCCAGGTTGACGTAGAAGCCGTCTTCCAGCTCGTGCGCGGCACGGGCCGCCATTTGGTCTTGATTCCAGGGCATGTTCAGACTCCTGCCTTTTCGGTGATGGTGCGTTTCTCGATGCGCTTCTCGGGCTGGGTGTTGAGCACCAGGCGGTGCACATAGATGCCGGGCAGGTGCACGTCATCGGGCGCGATCTCGCCCACCTCGACGATCTTCTCGACCTCGACGATGCACAGCTTGCCAGCCATGGCCACGGCCGGGTTGAAGTTGCGCGCGGTGTAGCGGAAGCGCAGGTTGCCGGCCTTGTCGGCCACATCGGCCTTCACCAGGGCCACGTCGGGCACCAGGGAGCGCTCCATCACATAGGTCTCGCCATCGAATTCACGCAGTTCCTTGCCGTCGGCCACCACGGTGCCCACGCCGGTCTTGGTGAAGAAGGCCGGGATGCCGGCGCCGCCCGCGCGCAGCTTTTCGGCCAGCGTGCCCTGGGGGGTGAATTCCAGCTCCAACTCGCCCGCCAGGTACTGGCGTTCGAACTCCTTGTTTTCACCCACATAGCTGGAGATCATCTTCTTGATCTGGCGGGTTTCGAGCAGCTTGCCCAGGCCGAAACCGTCAACACCCGCGTTGTTCGAGATCACGGTGAGGTTCTTGGCGCCGGTGTCGCGCAGCGCGTCGATCAGGGCCTCAGGGATGCCGCAGAGGCCGAAACCGCCGACGGCCAGCAATTGCCCGTCACTGACCACGCCCTTGAGCGCTTCGGTGGCGGAGGGAAAAAGTTTGTTCACAAATGTCTCCTGAAGATGCGTGCAGGTGGAACTTAGAATTGCAGAAGATACTACCTATTTGAATACGTAGAAGCTCGTAAGCAAGACCCTGTAGGACAACCCCCTTGATTCCACTGGACTACCGCCTGGCATTCGACCTCGCCCCCGTCGGGCTGGTGTTGTCGCGCCACCGCGCCATCGTGGACTGCAACCTGCATGTGTGCGAGATGTTCGGCACCACGCGAGACCAGCTCGTGGGCCAGTCGTTCAAGGTGCTGTACCCGAGCGCCGACGAGTACGAGCGCACCGGTGAACGCATCGCGCCCATCCTGAATGCCCACGGCCATTACTCGGACGACCGGGTCATGAAGCGGGTGGACGGGCGCTTCAAGGGCGAGACCTTCTGGTGCCACGTGACCGGCCGGGCGCTGAACCGCGACAACCCGCATGAGGCGGGCATCTGGACTTTTGAAGACCTGAGCTCGCGCCGCCCCGTCAAGGCCGAGCTGACGGCCCGCGAACGCGAGGTGGCCGCCCATTTGATGAACGGCTTGACGTCCAAGGAGATCGGGCGCTCCCTGGCCATCAGCCACCGCACCGTCGAGATCTACCGCGCCCGTCTGATGCGCAAGTACAAGGCCAACACCACCGCCGACCTGGTGCACCGGCTGCTCGCGGGGTGATGATGGGGTGATCGTGAGCGGATCGGCAGACATGCCGGTTTTGACGGATCATCACGGCTTTCCGCGTTACACAACAGAAAGCCCCCATGAGCATTTCGATGTACCAGGCCAGCGTGCCCGTTTTTGTGCGCCAGTTGAGCGCCCTGTCCCACATTCTTGAAAAAGCGGCTGCCCATGCGGCGGCCCAGGGCACCGACCCCGCCACCTACGGGCAGTTGCGCATGGCGCCCGACATGCTGCCCCTGACCAGCCAGGTCTTCATTGCGGCCGACACCGCCAAAGGCTGTGCCGCCCGCCTGGCGGGGGTGGAAGCGCCGGCCTTCCCGGACACCGAAGTGACGCTGGCCGAGCTGCAGGCGCGCATCGCCAAGACCCTGGACTACCTGAAGACCATCGCCCCGGCCCAGATCGATGGCTCGGAGGCCCGTGAGGTGGTGCTGAAGCTGCGCAGCGGCGACCGGCACTTCACCGGCATCGACTACCTGTTGAGCTTCGCCCTGCCCAACTTCTTCTTCCACGTGACCACCGCCTATGACCTGCTGCGCCACCAGGGCGTGCCCCTGGGCAAGCTGGACTACCTGGGCGCTCGCTGAGCCGCGGCACCGCCCCTGGGCTCAGGCGGCGGTGCCCCAGCCCACCGAGGCCGCCCACTCCTGTACGCTCTGCCACCAGGCCTGCTGCCACGCCTGGTCACCGACATTCAACGTGACGGCCCTCATGACAGGCCCCCGTTGGGCCAAAGCTGCACCATCGCCCAGATCAGGCCCACCCCATTGATGCCCAGTCCGAGCCACTGACGGCTGCGTGTGAAGCTGAGTCTGCGCCCAGGCGCTGTGGTCTTCGCTTGCATGGGTTTCTCCTTCAGTTTGTCATCATCGAATGACCTGCACGGATGGTAGGCCGGCCCTATCCATCGGTAAATTCAATTAAGAAAATTCAGTTGATAGTTTTTATCAACCAACTTTTGAGGACAGCCATCGGCATTCGGTATGCGCCCTATGATGAAAGTCGACATCGACAACGACACGGAGACACCGATGAGTACTTCACGCTACGCGCCGCCCGCCCTGGACCAGATTCCGGACGACATCCGCGAAAAGATTCTGGCGGTGCAGGAAAAAGCCGGCTTTGTTCCACAGGTCTTCCTCGGCCTGGCCCGACGCCCGGCAGAATGGCGGGCCTTCTTCGCCTACCACGACGCCCTCATGCTCAAGGAAGAAGGCTCGCTGACCAAGGGCGATCGCGAGATGATTGTCACCACGACCAGCGCGGCCAACCAGTGCCTGTATTGCGTGGTGGCCCATGGCGCGCTGTTGCGCATCTACGAAAAGAAACCCCTGGTAGCCGACCAGGTGGCGATCAACTACCGCAAGGCCGACATCAGCCCGCGCCAGCGCGCCATGCTGGACTTCGCGATGAAGGTCTGCGAACGCTCGCACGAGGTGGACGAGGCCGACTTCACCGCGCTGCATGCCCACGGCTTCTCAGATGAAGACATCTGGGACATTGCGGCCATCACGGCCTTCTTCGGCATGTCCAACCGCATCGCGAGCTTCAGCGGCATGATGCCCAACCCCGAGTTCTACCTGATGGGTCGTGTGCCCAAGGCCAAGGCTTGACGGGCGGGCCATGACTGCGCAGAGCACCTTGCATGTTCGCAGGCTGGAGGTCGACCTGAGCACCGGCTTCGAACGCCATTGGCATGGCGGCGACGCCTTTCGCAGCATGTTCTTCAATGCCCTGTCGATGAGCTTTCCGGTGGGCGAGCAGTTTTTCATCGACTCGGTGCGCGAGGCCCTGAAACGACTGCCCGAGAAGCCCCGGCACGAGGCCTTGCGCGAGACGATCCAGGGATTCATCGGGCAGGAGGCCACCCACCGACGCGTGCACGGTCTCTACAACGAACAGCTCGAGCGCCAGGGCCTGGTCAACCGCTGGCAACACTGGGCGCAGCGGCGCATTGAGCGCGCTCGCCACCTCAAGCCCCTGCACCCCTTGGCCGTGACCTGCGCTTACGAGCATTGCACCGCCGTGCTGGCCGACCTCACGCTGCGCCACGGCGCCTTGCTGGCCGGTGCCGAGCCCCGCATGCAGACTTTGTGGCGCTGGCATGCCGCCGAGGAGACCGAGCACGGTGCCGTGGCGTTTGACCTCTACCAGGCCTTGGGGGGCAACCTGACCTGGCGCCGCCGCTGGTTCACCTATGTGCTGATCATCTTCAGTCTGGACTGCCTGGGCCAGACCCTGCTCAACCTGAAGCGGGACGGCAGCCTGTGGCGCCTGGGCACCTGGCGCAGCGCGCTGCATTTCATGCTGGGGCGAAACGGCGTGTTGCGGCTTTCTGTGCCGGCCCTGCTGCGTTATTACCGGGCTGATTTCCATCCGGCACATCAGGCCGACAGCCGGCCTGACCGGGGCGAGCACGCGGGCGTCTCGGCCCAGCAGTTGGCACAGCGCTGGCTGCAGGCCAACGCCGAGCACTACCGCGTGGTGCGCTGAGGCTTCAGTCGGCCACGTGGGCGCGCATCCAGTCGGGCAGAGGCACCGCCTTCTGCTTCGGGAAATCCACCCAGATGGTGGTGGCCCCGCCGGCCGCACAGATCACGTCGGGCTGGTCCACCCGGGCCAGCGTGGCCCAGGTCTCGAAGGTGGTGCGGGCCGGGTCGCTCACGTACATGCGCGCCAGCACCTCGCCCGGGTATTCCAGCTGGCGGTAGAAATTGCAGAAAGCATTGACGATCACCGGGCCCTCACCCTGGGGTGCCGGCGGGCAGCCGATGGACTGCATCCAGGCTATGCGCAAGGTTTCAAGGTAGCGGAAATAGCTGGTGTTGTTGACGTGGCCCATGGCGTCCATGTCACCCCATCGGATGGGGATGCGCATCTCATGGACCAGTCGCTTGCGTTCGGGGATCTCGATGCGCACGATGCCGCGCCCTCAGACGGCAAAACCGTCGTCGGCCGCGATGATCGCGCCGTTGACGAAATGGCTCTGATCGCTGGCCAGCATCACCAGCAGAGCGTCCAGGTCTTCGGGCTTGCCCACGCGCTTGCGCGGCAGCATGTTGACCAGCTTCTGCCCCTGTTCGGTCTGCCAGTGGTGGTGGTTGATCTCGGTGTCGATGTAGCCAGGGCAGATGGCGTTCACATTGATGCCGAAACGGCCCCACTCCAGCGCCATGGCCTTGGTCATCTGCACCACGGCGGCCTTGCTCATGCAGTAGGCGCCGATCTGGGGCAGCACCTTCAGGCCCGCCATCGAGGCGATGTTGATGATGCGCCCACCGGTGTAGGTGCCGGGTGCGGCGCCGCGGGCACGCGCCAGCATGCGCTTGCCCACCTCTTGCGCCACGAAGAAGGAACCCTTGACATTGGTGTTGAAGATGAAGTCGAAATCGTCTTCGCCCACGTCCTGGATGCGCTGCGTGGTGCTGACGCCCGAGTTGTTGACCAGGATGTCGATCGAGCCCACCTCGGTCTCGGCATGCGCGACTGCGGCGCGGATGCTGTCCAGATCGGTCACGTCCAGGGGCAGCACATGGGCACTGCCGCCCTCGCCCTCGATGTGGGCGCGCAGCTCCTTGAGCTTCTCGACCCGGCGGCTGGCCAGCACCACGGCGGCACCGGCACGGGCCAGCGTGCGGGCAAACTGGGCGCCCAGCCCACTGGAGGCCCCGGTCACAAAGGCCACACGGCCCGACAAATCGATGCTGAAAGCCATTTACAGTGTCTCCACAAGGACAAAAAAACGAACGACCGTTCTAATTCAACCATGCTGCGAATAAAATGCCGCGCAGCCGGTTACAACTGAGTCACCGAAACCAAATCATTATCCAGCGAGACGCCCCATGACCAACGAAGAAATCCTGTCCCAATACGGCCCGCGAGAGGCCATGGAATACGACGTCGTCGTCGTGGGGGGCGGCCCGGGCGGCCTGGCCACCGCGATCCGGCTCAAACAACTGGCCGCCGAAAAAGGCACGGACGTGTCGGTGGTGGTGCTGGAAAAAGGCTCCGAGCCAGGCGCCCACATCCTGTCGGGCGCCATCATGGACCCCAAGGCCCTGACCGAGCTGCTGCCCAACTGGAAGGCCGATGGCGCCCCGCTGAACCAGCCGGTGACCGACGATGCCTACATCTTCCTCGGTGAGAAGTCGAGCTTCCGCGTGCCCAACCGGCTGCTGCCGCCCTTTGCGCACAACGGCGGCAACTACATCGTGAGCCTGGGCGCCGTCACCAAGTGGCTGGGCGAACAGGCCGAAGCCCTGGGCGTGGAGATCTTCCCCGGCTTCAGCGCGGCCGAAGTGCTCTACAACGACGACGGCTCGGTCAAGGGCGTGGCCACGGGCAACATGGGCATCAACAAGGAAGGCGAGCCCACGGGCGACTTCCAGCTGGGCATGGAACTGCATGCCAAGTACACCGTGTTCGCCGAGGGCGCACGCGGCCACCTGGGCAAACAGCTGATCGCGCGCTTCAAGCTCGACGAAGGCCGTGACCCGCAGAGCTTCGGCATCGGCATCAAGGAGTTGTGGGAGATCGACCCGGCCCGCCACAAGCCGGGCTTTGTGATGCACACCGCCGGCTGGCCCATGGAGTCCGACACCTATGGTGGCGCCTTCCTGTACCACCTGGAAGGCAACAAGGTCGCACTGGGCTTTGTCACCGGTCTGGGCTACAGCAACCCCTACCTGAGCCCGTTCGAAGAGTTCCAGCGCTGGAAGACGCACCGCAACGTGCGCTACTACTTCGAAAACGACAAGGGCGAAGTCACCGCCAAGCGCCTGTCCTATGGCGCCCGTGCCATCAACGCCAGCGGCATCAACGCCCTGCCCAAGACGGTGTTCCCGGGCGGTGCACTGGTGGGCTGCAACGCCGGCTACCTCAACGTGAGCCGCATCAAGGGCAGCCACGCCGCCATCAAGACCGGCATGCTGGCCGCCGAAGCCGCCTACGACGCGGTGGTGGCCGGTCGCCAGCACGATGAGCTGACGGCCTACCCCGAGGCCTTCGAGAAGAGCTGGCTGCACACCGAACTGAACAAGGACCGCAACTTCAAGAACTGGTTCAAGTACGGCCTGACCACGGCAACCCTGATGAACGGTTTCGAACAGTTCGTGCTGCGCGGCCACATCCCCTGGACGCTGCGCCGCAACAAGCCCGACCACGCCTACCTGAAGCCGGCGGCCGAGTGCCAGCCGATCACCTACCCCAAGCCCGATGGCAAGCTGACGTTCGATCGCCTGTCCAGCGTGTTCATCAGCAACACCAACCACGCCGAAAACCAGCCGGCCCACCTGACGCTGAAAGACGCCTCGGTGCCAGTGAAGGTGAACCTGGCCAAGTACGCAGGCCCCGAGGCCCGCTACTGCCCGGCGGGCGTGTACGAGTTCGTCAAGAACGCCGACAACAGCGACCGACTGCAGATCAACGCCCAGAACTGCGTGCACTGCAAGACCTGCGACATCAAGGACCCGACCCAGAACATCGTCTGGGTGACACCCGAAGGCGGCGGCGGCCCGAACTACTCGGGCATGTGAGCCCGGGGGTCTTCCACCGCGGCAGGCCCTTCGCCCCCTTCAAAGCGCCCCTGGTGGGCGCTTTTTCTTTGCCGCGGCACCGTCAAGGCGGCTGGAAGTCACCTGGACGACCCGCAGGCGTTGGTGGCCTGCCAAAGCTAGCGAAAACCCGGATTCAGCCGTCCGTCCCCGCCCCGCATAATGAAAAAGTTGTATGACAAATTTACTTTGACTCGCAACCGAAACAAGCACAAGCAAGGAGACAAGATGACCATTTCCCGCACCGCACTGTCCATGATGCTGGCCGCCGGCCTCACAGGCGCCGCCTTCGCACAGACCACCACGCTGAAGATCGGCTATGCCACCACCAAGGACTCGCATTACGGTGTCGGCTCCACGGTGTTCTGCGACGAGATCGAGAAAGGCACCCAAGGCCGTTACAAGTGCCAGCAGTTCCCCAGCTCCGCCCTGGGCGGCGAGCGCGAGATGATCGAGGCGGTGCAACTGGGCACGCAGGATCTGGTCAACACCTCGACCGGCCCGGTGGGCAACTTTGTGCCCGAAGTGAAGATCGTCGACATCCCCTTCCTGTTCCGCGACTACGACCATGCCCGCAAGGTGATGGACGGCCCGATCGGTCAGGACCTGCTGAGCAAATTCCCCTCCAAGGGCCTGATCGCCCTGGCCTGGACGGAAAACGGCTTCCGCCACATGACCAACAACAAGCGCGACATCGTCAAGCCCAGCGATGCCGCCGGCCTGAAGATGCGCACCATGGAGAACAAGGTGCACATGGAGGGTTACAAGACCTTCGGCATCCTGCCCACACCCATGGCCTTCCCCGAACTCTTCGGCGCCCTGCAGCAAGGCACGGTCGACGGCCAGGAAAACCCGATCCCGGTGATCCTGTCGTCCAAGTTCTCCCAGGTGCAAAAGCACCTGTCGCTGACCGGCCACGTGTACTCGCCCGCCCTGCTGCTGGTGTCCCAGCGTGTCTGGAGCAAGCTCAGCGACGCCGACAAGAAGGTGTTCCAGGAGGCCGCCAAGAAAGGCGCCGTGGCCCAGCGCAAAAAGGTCAACGATGACGAGAACAACGGCATTGCCCAGTTGGAGAAGGACGGCATGACCGTGACCCGCAAGGTCGACAGCGCGGCCTTCCGCGAGGCCCTCAAGCCCGCCTACGTGAGCTACGCCAAGGAGTTTGGCGCCGACAACATCAAGAAGATCCAGGACGTGCGCTGAGCGCCGCCCTGCCGGCCCGGTGCCCCTTGCGGCTGCCGGGCCGGCCCCCGCGCCGCCGCTGTGGCGGCGCGCATCCACCCGCCCCGGGCGCACCGCGCTGAATCCCCATGAACACCTTTGAACGCTACTTTGTGGCCACCAACCGCTGGGCCCTGATCGTGCTGCTGGCGGCCATGTCGGTCATCATCTTTGCCAACGTGGCCCTGCGCTACCTGACCAATGCCTCGATCGAATGGGCCGAAGAAGTGGCCCGCCACATGATGATCTGGCTGACCTTCATCGGCTCGGGCATGGTGATGCGCTACGGCGGCCACATCGCGGTCGAGAACCTGCAGGATGCGTTTCCCCGCCCGGTGGGCCAGGCCATCCGCGTGCTGGTGGCCATCCTGCTGATGGCCTTCTTCGTGATGATGACCTGGATCGGCTGGCAATACACCCAGCGCGCCATGTTCCAGATGACGGCGGCCACCCAGATCCCCTTCGGCTACATCTACATGGCCATTCCCGTCGGTGGGCTGCTGCTGTGCGTCCACTTCCTGCTGGTGCTGCGCCACTACATCACCGACCGCAAGTTCGCCACCGATGCGCAGTTCGATGCCACGGCCAGCGCTTCCATCTGACCCCGCAAGGCCTTTCCCATGAACCCCAGTCTTGTTCTGATCATTGCGGCCTGCGTGTACCTGGCCATCGGTGTGCCCGTGGCCTTTGCCCTGGGCCTGGCCACCGCCACGGCCCTGGTGCTGACCGACAGCTACCCCTTGCTGGTGCTGCTGAAGGAAACCTTCACCGGCGTCGACAGCTTTCCGCTGATGGCCGTCCCCTTCTTCATCCTGGCCGCCGAGTTGATGAGTGGTGGCTCCCTGACCGAGGTCCTGCTCAAGTTTGCCGGCCAGTTCGTGGGCCACAAGCGCGGCGGCCTGGGCTACACCAACGTGGTGTCGCTCACCTTCTTCTCGGGCATCTCGGGCTCGGCCCTGGCCGATGCGGCCGGCCCCGGCTCGATGCTGATCCGCATGATGGACAAGGCCGGCTATGACAAGTCGTACGCCGCCGCCCTGACGGCCTCGACCGCCATCGTGGGCCCCATCATCCCGCCCTCGATCACCATGATCGTCTATGCGCTGCAAGACGAGAGCGTGTCGGTGGGCGCCCTGTTCGTGGCCGGCATCCTGCCGGGCATCCTGATCGCCGTGGCCATGTGCATCGTCAACTGGCATGTCTCGAAAAAGCGCAACTACAAGGGCGCCGGCCAGTTGCCCCCGCTCAAGGAGATCCTGGTCAACACCTGGAAGGCCCTGCCCGCCCTGATGCTGCCCATCCTGATCCTGGGCGGCATGCGCGCCGGCTGGTTCACGCCCACCGAGGCCTCGGTGGTGGCGGTGTTCTATGCGCTGTTCTGCGGCAAGTACGTGTACCGCACCCTGAAGTGGTCGGCCGTGCCCAACATCCTGGCCTATTCGTCGCTGCTGACGGCCTCGGTGCTGATCATCATCGGCCTGTCGGGTTCGTTTGCCTGGCTGCTGACCATCGAGGGCCTGCCCCAGCTGATGGCCGACTGGCTGATCGGCATGAACCTGTCGCCCTGGATGTTCCTGATCGTGGTGAACGTGTTCCTGCTGGTGTTCGGCATCTTCATCGAGCCGCTGCCCGGCGTGATGGTGCTGGTGCCCATCCTGGCACCGGTGGCCCTGAAGCTCGGCGTGGACCCGATCCAGTTCGCCATGATCGTGATCTACAACCTCACACTGGGCATGATCACGCCGCCGGTGGGGGGCTTGCTGTTCGTGACCTCGAACGTGTCCAAGGTGCCCTTGTCTGAGCTGACGCGCGAGCTGATGCCCTTTCTGTGGGCCCACGGTGTGGTGCTGGTGGTGATCACCTTTGTGCCGGCGCTGAGCAGCTGGCTGCCGCACGCGCTCGGTTTCAAATAATCGGCCCCAGGCCTGGGCGGCCACGTTATACTGCCGCCCGTCAGGAGAGAGCCCGATCCCGAATCGGGCCGCCGAAGGCGAAAGCGAAGCCCACCGACCGGTGCATCGCCCTAACGCTCAGGCAGAAGGACTGACACCCGTCTGGCAACAGACGTTTCCCAGCTGGAGAGAGGCTGCACCATCTGAGCATGGCGCGGCCCACCGAAGGAGCAAGCCCGCATCGCCGGGTGAATCTCTCAGGTAAAGCGGACAGCCGGGGCCCCTGCGCAGCAGCCGTTGTGGCTGCGCGTGCCGTGCCCCCTCTGCCAAAGGCTTGACCGTGACCGATTCCGCTCTGCTGACCACCCCCCTGAACGCCCTGCACCTTGAACTTGGCGCCCGCATGGTGCCTTTTGCCGGCTACTCGATGCCGGTGCAGTACCCGGCCGGCCTGATGGCCGAGCACCTGCACACCCGCAGCGCCGCCGGCCTGTTCGACGTGTCGCACATGGGCCAGTTGCGCCTGGTCGGGCCCGATGCGGCAGCCGCCTTCGAGAGCCTGATGCCGGTCGATGTGATCGGCCTGGGCGTGGGCAAGCAGCGCTATGGCCTGCTGCTCAATGACGAGGGCGGCATCCTGGACGACCTGATGTTCGTGAACCGGGGCGACGACCTGTTCGTGATCGTGAACGGCGCCTGCAAGGTGGCCGACATCGCCCACATCCAGGCCCGCATCGGCCAGCGCTGCCAGGTGATCCCCCTGCCCGAGCAGGCCCTGCTGGCCCTGCAGGGCCCGCAGGCCGTGACGGCCCTGAGTCGCCTGGCCCCTGGCGTGGCCCAGCTGGTGTTCATGACCGGAGGTGCCTTCAGCATCGACGGCATCGACTGCTATGTGACCCGCAGCGGCTACACCGGTGAAGACGGCTTCGAGATCTCGGTGCCCGCGGCCCAGGCCGAGGGCCTGGCGCGCACCCTGCTGGCCCAGCCCGAGGTCAAGCCCATCGGCCTGGGCGCGCGCAACTCGCTGCGCCTGGAAGCCGGCCTGTGCCTGTACGGCAACGACCTGGACACCAGCACCACCCCGGTCGAGGCCGGCCTGACCTGGGCCATCCAAAAGGTGCGCCGTGCCGGTGGCGAGCGCGAGGGTGGCTTCCCGGGCGCAGCCAAGGTGCTGGCCCAACTGGCCGACCTGCAGGGCACGGCCGGCGTGCTGACCCGCAAACGCGTGGGGCTGGTGGCCCTGGATCGGGTGCCGGTGCGCGAACACACCGAGCTGCAGACCCTGGCTGGCGAGCGCGTCGGCGAGGTCAGCAGCGGCCTGCTGGGCCCCAGCATCAACCAGCCCGTGGCCATGGCCTATGTGCGTGCCGACCAGGCGGCCCTGGGCACCCGGCTGAACGCCATCGTGCGCGGCAAGCCGGTGGCCATGCAAGTTGCTGCCATGCCCTTCGTTCCCAACCGATACTACCGGGGCTGATTTGCATCCAGCCTCACAAGCAACACACCTATTTCAGGAGAAATCATGAGCGTCAAATTTTCCAAAGAGCACGAGTGGATCAACGCCGCCGACAGCAACGCTGCCGTGGTCGGCATCACCGTCCATGCGCAAGATGCGCTGGGTGACGTGGTCTTCGTCGACCTGCCCGAAGTCGGCAAGACCTTTGCCGCGGGCGACGTGGCCGGTGTGGTCGAGTCGGTGAAGGCCGCTGCCGACGTCTACATGCCGGTGGACGGCGAGATCGTTGAAGTCAACGAAGCCCTGCGCGACGACCCCTCGCTGGCCAACAGCGATCCGCTGGCCAGCGGCTGGTTCTTCAAGGTCAAGCTGTCCAACCCGGCCCAGCTCGACGGCCTGATGGACGAGACCACCTACTCCGACTTCACCAAGAACGCCTGAGCCCAGGCGCCTCACCCCCGAGTTTTCCCATGCTGATGCAATCCGCCCTTCCCCTCGCTGAACTTGAGAACCCGGCCGAATTCCGGGCCCGCCACATCGGCATCGGCCCCGAAGACGAAGCCCACATGCTGAGCACCGTGGGCGCCGCCTCGCGCCGGGCCCTCATCGAAGGCATCGTGCCGCGCAGCATTGCGCGCGGCACGGCCATGGACCTGCCCGCCCCCGTGACGGAAGCAGACGCCCTGGCCGAGTTGAAGGCGATGGCATCCAAGAACAGAATTTTGCGCAGCCACATCGGTCAGGGCTACTACGGTACCCACACGCCCGGTGTGATCCTGCGCAACATCCTGGAAAACCCCGCCTGGTACACCGCCTACACGCCGTACCAGGCCGAAATCTCGCAAGGCCGCATGGAGGCGCTGGTCAACTTCCAGACCCTGGTGTGCGACCTGACCGCCATGCCCATGGCCAATGCCTCCATGCTCGACGAGGCCACCGCCGCCGCCGAGGCCATGACCCTGGCCAAGCGCTCGGTCAAGTCCAAGGCCAGCGCCATCGTGGTGGCCGGCGACTGTCACCCACAGAGCATCGAGGTGATCCAGACCCGTGCCGCGCCGCTGGGCCTCGACGTGATCGTGGCCCGCACGGCCGACGAATGGACCACCGCCCTGGCCGAGCGCGACTACTTTGCCGCCGTGGCCCAGTACCCCGGCACGTTTGGCGAACTGCGTGACTTCCGCGCCGATGTGGCCACGGTGCACGCCAAGCAGGCCGCCTTCATCGTGGCGGCGGACCTGCTGGCCCTGACCCTGCTCACGCCCCCTGGCGAATGGGATGCCGACATCGTGATCGGCAGCACCCAGCGCTTTGGCATGCCCATGGGCGCCGGCGGCCCGCACGCCGCCTTCATGGCCTGCCGCGATGAGTTCAAGCGCTCCATGCCCGGCCGCCTGGTGGGTGTCAGCGTCGACAGCCACGGCCAGCCGGCCTACCGCCTGGCCCTGCAGACGCGCGAGCAGCACATCCGCCGCGAAAAAGCCACGTCCAACATCTGCACCGCGCAGGTGCTGCCTGCGGTGGTGGCCAGCATGTACGCCGTCTACCACGGCCCCGTCGGCCTCAAGCGCATTGCCAGCCGCATCGCGGCCTACACGGCGGTGCTGGCCGCCGGCCTGCAGCAGTTGGGCCACACGATCCAGCAAAGCGGCGCTTTTGACACGGTGAGTGTGACTGCCGGCCCGCAAGCCCAGGCCATCCTGGCCAAGGCCCTGGCCGCAGGCGTGAACCTGCGCCTGTCGGCAGGCGGCACGCTCAGCGTCTCGCTCGACGAGACCACCACCCGCGAGCACGTCGAAGACCTGTGGGCCTTCTTTGCCACAGCGGGCCAGGCCCTGCCCTCGATGGCGGCCTTCGAAAAAGGCATCGAGCCGCTGATCCCGGCCGAACTGCGCCGCAGCAGCCCCTACCTGACGCACCCGGTGTTCAACACCCACCACAGCGAAACCAGCATGCTGCGCTACCTGCGCCGCCTGGCCGACAAGGACCTGGCTCTGGACCGCAGCATGATCCCCCTGGGCAGCTGCACCATGAAGCTCAACGCCACCAGCGAGATGATCCCCATCACCTGGCCCGAGTTTGCCAATCTGCACCCCTTTGCCCCGGCCGACCAACTGCAAGGCTACAAAGAGTTGGACGAGCAGCTGCGCCAGTGGCTGTGCCAGGCCACCGGCTACGCCGGCATCAGCCTGCAGCCCAATGCCGGCAGCCAGGGCGAGTACGCCGGCCTGCTGGTCATCAAGGCCTGGCATGCCTCGCGCGGCGACAGCCACCGCAACATCTGCCTGATCCCCTCCTCGGCCCACGGCACCAACCCGGCCAGCGCCCAGATGGTGGGCCTGCAGGTGGTGGTCACGGCCTGCGACGCCAACGGCAACGTCGACCTGGCCGACCTGCGCGCCAAGTGCGAACAGTACAGCGACCGCCTGGCCGCCGTGATGATCACCTACCCCAGCACCCACGGCGTGTTCGAGACCAGCGTCAAAGAGCTTTGCGCCCTGGTGCACCAGCACGGTGGCCGCGTCTATGTGGACGGCGCCAACATGAACGCGCTGGTCGGCGTGGCCGCCCCCGGCGAGTTCGGCGGCGACGTGAGCCACCTGAACCTGCACAAGACCTTCTGCATCCCGCACGGCGGTGGCGGCCCCGGTGTCGGCCCGGTCTGCGTGGTCGAAGACCTGGTGCCCTTCCTGCCCGGTCATGCCACCGCGGGCCTGCCGGTCAATGGCGTGGGCGCCATCAGCGCCGCCCCGCTGGGCAACGCCGCCGTGCTGCCCATCAGCTGGATGTACTGCCGCATGATGGGCGCCGAGGGCCTGCAGGCGGCCACCGAGGCCGCCATCCTGTCGGCCAACTACATCAGCGCCCGCCTCAAGAACCACTACCCCACGCTGTACGCCAGCGAGAACGGCCATGTGGCGCACGAGTGCATCCTGGACCTGCGTCCCCTGAAGGACGCCACCGGCGTGGCCGCCGAAGACGTGGCCAAGCGCCTGATCGACTACGGCTTCCACGCCCCCACGCTGAGCTTCCCGGTGCCCGGCACCCTGATGGTCGAGCCCACCGAGAGCGAGACCCGCGACGAGCTGGACCGCTTCATCGACGCCATGATCGCCATCCGTGAAGAGATCCGTCAGATCGAGGCCGGCACCTGGCCGCAGGACGACAACCCGCTGAAGAACGCCCCCCACACCGCCGCCAGCCTGATGGGCGCCGACTGGGCCCACCCCTACTCCCGCGAGGTGGCCGCCTACCCGGTGGCCAGCCTGCGCCAGACCAAGTACTGGTCCCCCGTGGGCCGGGTGGACAACGTGTGGGGTGATCGCAACCTGTTCTGCAGCTGCGTGCCGGTGAGCGAGTACGCGGCCTGAGGCCCAGGGCTGTATCAGACCAGCGCCGGCTCAAGTCGGGTCGGGTATGTCGTAGATCAACATGTCGACGGAGCCATCTTCGTTCTCGAAGACCTCCAGCGCCGTGTTGACCAGGTCTTCCAGTTCGGTCACCTGATTCAGGGCCATCTGGAACAGTGCATGCTGTCGCAAGAGGTCGAGGGGGTGCACTGAGCCCAGGCACACCAGGCCCGCATGGATGGGCTGCTTGGCGTGCTCCCCTGCCAGGCGGTCTGGACCGCCTCCACGAAAGTCGATGGCGTTTTGCGTCACCAGCGTCCAGTCATCCGCCACCACGTGCTCTATGAGCTTCCAATCCTTGGTGCCGGTGAGTCCGCTGTCTCGCACGCAGCTGGACTCGGGATACCCTGCCTGAACAGCGCGTTGAACCAGCTCAGGCGACAGACACTCGTCGATCAGGAAGCGTATCGTCATGCGCCTGCGGCGTGCCGCACGACCCGCATGATGCGTGGTTCAAGCGCGGGGCTCAGATCGGCCAGGCGGCGCGGTCGACCTCTTCTGGGGTGCACGAGTGCGAACACCTGGGCCGATTCGATGTGGGCTTCGGTCAGAAAAGGGTAGGAGTCCTGAAGTCGATCCAGCCCGATGTCCGCCGCCAGCGAGCCCAGCACGACCTCACTGGGCACCCGGGTTCCGGCAAAGACCGGGGTGCCCCCCAGGATCTCCGGGTCCGTGACCACCAGCGCATCAGCCTGCTCCACCTGCTTCACGCGCTGCAGGGCTTGCTCAAGAAAAGGCAACACGTCGACCTCCACAAAATTGCGCTCCACCTTCCAACTGATGGCATCCAGTTGCATCAAGGTCAGCAGTGCGTCTTTCATCGGCAAATGTTCGATGCGAGCACTGAGTTCGTCCAGCACCTGCCGCCTAGTCCTTGCCATCAGCAGATCCTCGGTCGCGAAATAGAAACTGGCGAACCCGGCCCCCAGTCGGGTGAACAGGCGGGTGCTGCCTCGCTGTTGAAAAACGCTGTCCGGCAGCAAACGTTCATCCACCACCCGGTGCATCTGCCGATCCGACAGGTCCGCGATGAAAGCGGCCTCTGCACTAGGAATGAAGAGTGACGCGGACATATAAACCTCCGATCCATCGGAAGTATATAGAGCACTCACGCCGCCACAGACATGAATGCACTCCACCGCCTCAGCCGCCAGTCATTACACTTGGGCCTCAGTTTCGACCGCCCATGACTTCTCCCGCCTTTTACTCCCAGGATATGACCGACCCGGCGCGGCCCTTGCCGACCGACGGCGCCGAGGTGCTGCGCCGGCTCGTGGCCGAGCTGCAAAGCCAGAACGAGATCCTGCGCTACAGCCAGGCCAATGCGGAGAGTGCCTCGGAGCGTTTCGAGACCCTGTTCTCCAGCGTGCCCCTGCCGCTGATGGTGATCGACGAACACGACATCGTGGCCCAGGCCAATTCGATGGCACACCGGCGCTTCCAGCCCACCGAAGCCGACCGCCCCCTGGTGTCGCTGATGCCTTTTGTGAGCGAGGCCCATGTCGGCAAGGTGCAGCAGGCCCTGGCCCAGGCGCAAAGCGAAGGCCAGGGCGAGGCCACCGAGGTGGTGTTCGCCATCGGTGACAGCGGCCAACTGACCGGCGATCTGCACGTGCGCCGGCTCGAAACCCACCAGGACGGCGCGCCGCCCCTGGTGCAGTACATCTGCGCGGTGATCGACCAGGGCCCGCTGCTGGCCGAGCGCCGCGCACTGCAGGAGAGCGCCGCCGCGCTGCAGGAGCGCAATGAACAGCTGCACGCCAGCGAACGGCGCCTGGAGGCCATCATCAACTCGGCGCTGGATGCCATCGTGTGCGTGGACAAGGACCAGCGCATCACCGTTTTCAACCCCACGGCGGCGGCCCTGTTCCAGTGCCCCGCCAGCGACGCCCTGGGCAGCCCGCTGGAACGCTTTCTGCCCAACGCCAGCGAGGCCCTGGCCTTCACCCAGACCGCCAGCCAGGCCCTGCTGGGCGACCTGACGGCCCGCACCGCCAGTGGCAAGGAGCTGTCGGTCGAGGTCAGCGTCTCGGTAGAGCGCCATGCCGAAGGCGAGACCATCACCGTGTTCGCGCGCGACCTGACCGCCCGCAAGCGCGCCGAGGCGCACCGGGCCGAACTCGAGGTGCAGCTGCGTGAATCGCAGAAGATGCAGGCCGTGGGCACCATGGCCGGCGGCATTGCGCACGATTTCAACAACATCCTGGGCGCCATCCTGGGCAACGTCGAACTGGCCCGGGGCGACCTGAGCGCCGAATCGCCGGCCCTGATCAGCCTCAATGAGATCGACAAGGCCGGCCGCCGGGCCCGCGAACTGGTGCGCCAGATCCTGACCTTCAGCCGCAACGAGGCGCCGCGGCGCAGCCCCCTGGCGCTGGAGGAAGTGGTTCACGAGACCGAGCGCCTGCTGCACGTCACGCTACCGCCAGGCATCACCCTGCACCTGGACCTGGCGCCCCACACACCGAGGGTGCTGGCCGACGCCACCCAGGTC
This sequence comes from Curvibacter gracilis ATCC BAA-807, assembly GCF_000518645.1. Taxonomy (GTDB): domain Bacteria; phylum Pseudomonadota; class Gammaproteobacteria; order Burkholderiales; family Burkholderiaceae_C; genus Curvibacter; species Curvibacter gracilis. Next base: position 89,745 of record NZ_JADZ01000011.1, read on the forward strand.
GAACAGGCCCTGCTCAACCTGTGCACCAATGCCATCCACGCCATGGAACCCGGCCCCGGTCGGGTGACCATCCGGCTGGCCCCGCTGATGCCCGATCCCCGCTTGCGCGAGCGCCTGCGCCTGCCCCCCGGCCCCTACCTGTGCCTGAGCGTGCATGACAGCGGCCAGGGCATGGACGCGGCCACCCTGCAGCGCATCTTCGAGCCTTTCTTCACCACCAAGCCCGTGGGACAAGGCACGGGCCTGGGCCTGGCCGTGGTGCACGGCGTGATGCGCACCCACGACGGCGCGGTGGATGTGCAGAGCAAACCCGGCCAGGGCAGCACCTTCTCGCTGTACTTTCCCGCCCTGCGCGGGGCCCAGGCCGTCAACCCCTTTCACGAGACGCACGGCGGTGCAGCCACGGCACCGAGCGCCCCGCCCGCCAGCCCGGCCCCTGGGGTCAAGGAAGCCGCCCCGGCCCCGGAAGGCCAGGGCCACCGCGTGATGTACGTCGATGACGATACCGCCCTGGTGTTTCTGGTGGAACGCCTGCTGCGCCGCCGCGGCTACCGCGTCAGCACCTACACCGATCCCCAGGAGGCGGCCGCCGCACTGCGCGCCGACCCGCAGGCCTGCGACCTGCTGGTGACCGACTACAACATGCCGGGCTACTCGGGTGTCGACCTGCTGCGCGAGGTGCGCGGCATCCGCCCTGACCTGCCGGTGGCCCTGGCCTCGGGCTATGTGACGGCCGAGATCGAGCGCAGCGCGCTGGCCGAAGGCGCCCGCGCCCTGATCCACAAACCCAACGATGTCGAAGAGCTGTGCGCCACCGTGCAGCGCCTGCTGAGCTGAGAACGGTTGCCGTTCTGAAACCAGCCCCGCCCCTGAACCCCCATGCCGACCTTCCACGTTCGTGCTGCCGACGGCAGCCTGCAAGCCCCCGCCCGCCAGCCCACCCCGGCGCCTGAACCCAGGCCCGCCCTCACCGGCCGTGCCGCCCGCCGCGAACGCGCCGCGCAGGCGGCCGCAGCCCGGCCGGTGCCCCCGGTGGTGGTCGCGCCCAGCACCCTGTACCTGGGCCAGGGCAACACCCAGGCGGCCCGTGTGCTGAACACCCCGGCCGGCCCCATCACCTGCCTGTACGAAGATGCCAGCGTGCTGGCCTTCGACAAGCCCGCCGGCATGCACTCGGTGCCCGGCAAGGGCGAGGACAAGCAGGATTGCCTGTCGGCCCGGGTGCAGGCCCTGTTTCCCGAGGCCCGCGTGGTGCACCGGCTTGATCTGGACACCTCCGGCATCATCGTGATGGCCCGCGGCGCCGAGGCCCAGCGCCGCATCAACCGCAGCTTCGAGCAACGCGAGGTCGACAAGCGCTATGTGGCCGTGGTGCAAGGCTGCCTCACTGCGCCGGCCAGCGACTGGGGCCTGATCGACCTGCCCATCGCCCTGGACTGGGTCAACCGCCCCCTGCACATCGTGGACGCCGCCACCGGCCGGCCCAGCCAGACCCATTGGCATCTGCTGGCCGTCGACGAGGCCGCCAGCACCTCGCGCGTGCTGCTGGAGCCCTTCACCGGGCGCTCGCACCAACTGCGCGTGCACCTGCAGGCCCTGGGCCACCCCATGCTGGGCGACCGCCTGTACGGCGGCCCCATTGCCACCCCCCGTGCGCCCCGCCTGCTGCTGCACGCCACCCAGATCCGCCTGCCCCACCCGGACAGCGGCGCCCCGCTGTTCATCGAGAGCCCTGTCCCTTTCTGAGCCGCCCCCATGACCCGCCTTGCCGTCGACCTCGCCAAAGCCACCCGCCTGCTCAACCACGGGCCCACCGTGCTGGTGTCCAGTGCCCATGCCGGGCGCCACAATGTCATGGCAGCGGCCTGGTCCATGCCCCTGGACTTCGAGCCCCCCAAGGTGGCGGTGGTGATCGACAAGGCCACGCTGACGCGCGAGCTGGTCGACGCCTCGGGCGAGTTCGTGCTCAACATCCCACCGGCCGCCATGGCCCAGGCCACCTTGCGCCTGGGTCGCGAAAGCGGGCGCGACCAGCCCGACAAGCTGGCCCGCAGCGGCATCCGGCTGGAACCCGCCAGCCGTGTGCAGGCCCCGCTGGTGCAAGGCTGCATCGCCTGGCTCGAATGCCGCGTGCTGCCCACCAGCGCCGCCGTGGCCGGCCCGCACGACCTGTTCCTGGCCGAGGTACTGGCCGCCTGGGCCGACGAGCGCGTGTTCCGCGACGGGCACTGGCGCTTCGAAGAGGCCCCGGACGAGCTGCGCAGCCTGCACTACGTGGCAGGAGGTCATTTTTACCAAATTGGTTCAAGCATCGACGTTGAATCTTGAGAAATCTCTCGCACAATCACTAATTTCAGGCGAATTAATTCCATATAAATCACATATTTCATTTTTAAATCGGAATGTGATAAATTTCAGGCACCGCTTTGCGTGTGCCATGCCGTTCCCAGTGGAAGCCCATGCCCCAAGCAAAGCCTTGTTGCACTTTCCAGGAGCGATGCTTTGGACTCCACCAGCCCACCTGCCTCACCGATCACTCTGCTGTGTGTGGACGACGATGCCACCGTGCTGTCGGCCTTGCGCACCTTGCTGAAGAACACCTTGGGCACCCATTGCCAGATTGAGCTGGCTGAAAGCGGACAGGAGGCGCTCGAGATCTGCGAAGAGTTGCAAGCCGAGGGGCAGGCTGTGAATGTGGTGATCTCCGACTTCATCATGCCCAGCATGCGCGGCGACGAACTGCTGGTGCGCCTGCACGAGAAGTTTCCGGACATGGTCAAGATCATGCTCACCGGCCAGAGTGACTTTGCCGGGGTCAAACGCGTGATCAACGAAGCCCGGCTCTACCGCTTCATCGAGAAGCCCTTCAACAACGCCGATCTGGTGCTGACGGCCAAGGCGGCCATCGAGGCCAAGCGCAGCGAAGCCCAGATGCAGGCCGAGATCAGTGAACTGAAGCGCCGCGTGGCCGAGTTGGAACAGGCCTTGGCCGTGCGATGAGCGGCAGCCCCATGGCCACCGTGCTGCCAACACCTGCCGCACCCGCCACTGCGCACCGGCCCCTGACAGGCCTGTGGGCACGCCTGCTCGATCAGGCCTCGACCCTGCGCAGAGGCGCGTCCACGCGCCCGGGACGGGCCACGCTGGTCTGGGCCGTCGCCGTCATGACCGGGGTAGGCCTGGCGGTGGCGTGGACGCTGCAAACCCAGCGTGACAACGTGTTGCAGGCCCAGCAAACACAAAGCATCAACCTGGCACGGACCTTGAGCGAGCAGACCCTGCGTGTGCTGACCCCTCTCGACTACGCCACCCAGAAAGCCGAACAATGGGCACGCTCGCAAAGCCTGCAAGGTGACGCCCTTCAACGCCTGGTGTCCGAGACTGGCCTGGGCGACAACATCCTGACCCAGATTTCTTGGGTGGATGCACAGGGACGCTTCGTGGCCAGCAACCTCGATCCTCAGGGACGCCAGTCCGGGCGACTGGATCTGTCGACCCGGCCCCATGTGCAGGTGCACCTGCAAGACGGTGAAACCTCCACTGTGCTGTACTTTGGTGCCACCCTGACCGGCAAGGTCTCAGGCAAACGCACCATCCAGATCTCGCGTGCCCTGCGCAACACGGAGGGCCAATTGATCGGCATTCTGGTGGTGTCGGTCAACCCGGCGTATTTTGAACAGCTCTACCAAGGCCTGCAGCTGGGCCGCCTGGGCGCCATCGAGCTGACCGGCGCCGACGGCCGCATCCGGGCCCGTGTGCAAGGGGGGCTGCCTGCTTTTGAGGAGGGGTTGGCCACCGACCCGCGTCTGCCCTGGCCGGGCGCGCTCGCCGAGGCCGTGACGACGTTGTCCCATGCGGGTCACCTGAAGAGCTGGGTCGGTACACGCATCTCGGACTATCCGCTCGCCATCTGGATCAGTGTGGATGTCGATGAGGCGTTGACCGACTGGTTCAAAACCCGGCGTCTGATCTGGCTGCTGGCGGCGGCGTTCTGCCTGGCGATCGCGGCGGCCACGGCACTGATGCTGAACTCGTTCCAGCGGCTGCTGCAGTCGCGGGCCGAGTTGAAACAACAGGTGCGGGAACGCACCCAGCACCTGAGCGAAAGCCACAGCGCGCTGGAGCGCAAGACCCAGGCCCTGGAGCAGACCCTGCACCAGCTCCAGGCGGCACAGTCCCAACTGGTGCAGTCCGAAAAAATGGCCTCCCTGGGCCAGTTGGTGGCCAATGTGGCCCACGAGATCAACACCCCCATCGGCGCGGTGAAATCCAGCGGCCACAGCATTGCCGAAGCACTGTCGCGCATGTTGGAGCGCCTGCCCCGGGTATTGCTGGACCTGGACGAGGCCAGCCGGCCGGTCTTTCTGGCCTTGATCGCCGCCGCCCATCACCCAGCGGCCGTGATCAGCACCCGGGAAGAGCGCCAGATCACCCGGCAGTTGACGCAGCAGCTGGAGGCCCTGGGGCTGAGCGATGCACGCCACAAGGCCGAACTGCTGCTGCAGTTGCACGCGCATCACGCGCCAGTGGCCTTCATTGACCTGCTGCGCCGACCGGACTGCGAAGCCCTGCTCGCCGCCGCCGCCGATGTGGCCACCCTGGTCAGCAGCAGCGCCAACATCAACACCGCCGTCGAGCGCGCCAGCAAGATTGTGTTTGCCCTCAAGAGCTATGCCCACGCCGCACCGGACAAGGCACTGCGCCCCACAGACCTGCGCCAGGGCATGGACACCGTGCTGACGCTCTACCAGCACCAGATCAAACAAGGCGTGGAGCTGGACTACCAGGCCGACGAACTGCCCCCCGTGCAGGGCCTGCCCGACGAGCTCAACCAGGTCTGGACCAATCTGATCCACAACGCACTGCAGGCCATGCATCATCAGGGCCGCCTGAGCATCCGGATGAACACCGAAGGCCAGGGGGTGCTGGTGTCGGTGGAGGACAGTGGCCCGGGGATTCCGGAATCGATCCGGGAGCGCATCTTCGAGCCCTTCTTCACCACCAAACCCGCGGGCGAAGGCAGCGGGCTGGGCCTGGACATCGTGCGCAAGATCGTCCAACAGCATGGAGGACGGATCGACTTCAGCAGCGAAGCCGGCGTGGGTACCACCTTCCGGGTCTGGCTGCCCCTGGCAGGCCCGGGCGCCAACACCCATGCATGAATCTGGCGCTGTTGGTTCGGAACAACCCTGTCAACACCGCCGGGCGCTTGGCGCTAGCATGACGTCATGACCACCTCCTTGTACATCCTCACCGGCGCCTCGCGCGGCATGGGCTTGGCCTTGGCTGAGCAACTGCTGCAAGCGGGCAACACCTTGCTGACCCTGCAGCGCAGCCCGCACCCCGACCTGCCCGCCCTGGCCGAGGCCCGGGGGGCGCGCCTGCTGGCCTGGTCGGTCGACCTGGCCGACAGCACCGGGGCCGCGCACGAACTGGGCCTGTGGCTGCGCACCCAGGACCCGGCCGCCTACCAGCGGGCCGTGCTGATCAACAACGCGGGGGTGATCCCGCCCATTGCGCCGTTGTCGGACAGCAGCCCCGAGCTGGTGGCCGCCGCACTGCGCGTGGGGCTGGAGGCACCCATGCTGTTGTGCGCGGCCTTTTTGAACGGCACCGCCGGCTGGTCACTGCCACGCCAGGTGCTGAACATCTCCTCGGGCCTGGGCCGGCGGGCCATGGCCTCGCAGGCGCCCTACTGCGCCGCCAAGGCCGGCATGGACCACTTCACGCGCTGCCTGGCGCTGGACGAGGCCCAGAAACCCAACGGCGCCAAGGTCTGCTCGCTGGCCCCCGGCGTGATCGACACCGACATGCAGGTGCAGTTGCGCAGCACGCCAGCCGAGGCCTTCCCCGACCAAGGCAACTTTGCCGCGCTCAAGAACAAGGGCCAGCTGACGTCGCCGCAAGAGGCCGCAGCCCGCCTGCTGGCCTACCTGCAACGGCCCGACTTCGGCAACCAGCCCGTGGCCGACGTACGCGACGCCTGAACGGCCACCTCAGAAGTTCAGCCGCAGCCCCAGGCGCAGGGTGCGCGGCTCCAGGGGGTGGATCAGGCGCCCATCGATGGCCGAGCCACTGCCGCAGCCCCCGGTGCCACCCAGGGCCTCGCGCTGGGTGCAGGCACCGCCCCAGTATTCGATGTCGTTGGCGCGCCGGTCAAACAGGTTGAGCACATCCAGACTGGCCTGCCAGCGGCTCGATCCGGTCTGGAAGCGGTAGCCCAGCTTCAGGCTGCCCAGCCAGTAGCCGCGCGACTGCTGCTGCCCGGTCTCCTCCAGGTCATAGGCTCCCAGGTAGCGCAGACGCAGCCCAGCAAACCAGGGCCCGCCCTGATCCCAGTTCAAGCCCATCGAAGCCGTCAGCGGCACGGCATTGGGCACATGGCTGCCGCCATTGACGGCCTGCACAAAGCGCGCCCGTGACCAGGCCAGGTTGCCATCCCACGCCAGGCCGGGCGCCAGCTGCACGTCCTGGGCCCACTCCAGGCCCCAGCGCCGCGAGGCCCCCCGGGGTTCGGTGACGCCCTCGTCGCCCACAAACACCAGCTCCGAGGCCAGTTGCATCTGCCAGAGGCTGAGTCGGGTCTGCCAGCCCGGCAGCGGCTGGGTGCGCAGGCCGATTTCATGGCCGCGGGCCTTGACCAGCAGAGGCACCGGGCTGACGGCGCTGCCATCCTGCGGGCTGGTGCGGGTGGTGGCCCCACGGGCATCGTTGCTGTGAAAGCCCTGGCCCGCGTTGGCAAAGAACTCGGTGCCCCCCAGCGCCTGGAACGGCCCCAGCACCAGGCCCATACGTGGGCTGAGCTGGCGGGCCGACACGCTGCCGCCATTGTCGGCATTGAAAGCCCCGGCCAACGGTGTGACCCGGGCCTGCAGGTGGTCCTGCCGCAGGCCCAGGCTGGTGCGCAACCAGGGCTGCCAGGTGGTGCGGGCCTCCAGCGACAGGCCGACCGCGGTCTCGGTGATGCGGTCCTGACGCAGCACCTCGGTGCGCTGGCGGTTCACGGTGCTGAACAGGCCCACGTTGCTGATGCGGTCCTGCCGCAGCAGCGTGCCCAGCGTCAGCTCGGTGGCCCCGGCACCCTCGCCCAGAAACCAGCTGTGCTGCCAGCCCCCGCCCCACAGCACACGCTGATCGGCCTGCTCATGCTGGTCACCCGCAAGACCGTTCACAAAGCCCGACGGCGCCGAAAACAGGTTCAGCCCGTAGTCAACCACATAGGCCTGGGCCCGGCTGGCGCTGGTGGCACCGCTGTCGGCCCATTCGGCCGACAGGCTGTAGCGGTGGGTGCGCCCGCCGTCGCCCGGCGACAACACGCCGTAGCGCCCGATCTCGCCCGACACGATGGCCCGCTCGGGCACATGCTCGGTGGCCTGCCAATCGGCCTGGTACGCCAGAGCGCTGATCGAATAGCCGCGCGCCGCGGTGCCCGACGACAGCTTGAGCACCGCGTTCTGCTTGCCCAGGCGCTCGGGCTGCTGCCAGGGGCCGTTGTTGTGCGTCAGCTCCAGGGCCATCAGGAGCGACTTGTCGTCGATGACACGGCTGTCTGCCACGAGGCTGCGGCGGTAGCCCCTCGGCCCCAAACTCAGATCGATGAAAGGCGCAGGCAACTGCCGCACATAGTCGATCCGGGCGCTGCCGGCCACGGCAAAGTCGGCGTCTTCAGCGTGGTACACGCCCTTGCGGTATTGCAGGCTGCTGACCAGCTCAGGGATCAGGAAGTTCAAATCCATGTAGCCCTGGCCATGGGCGTGCGACACCATGTTGATCGGCATGCCCATGAGGTGGGTCGCAAAGTCGCTGCCATGGTCGAGGTTGAAGCCGCGCAGAAAGTACTGGTTGGCCTTGCCATCGCCCGAATGCTGGGTGACCACCAGGCCGGGCACCGACTCCATCAGGTCCGCCGGACGCAGCAAGGGGCGCCGGGTCAGTCGATCGGCCGTGACGCGGCCCTCGCTGGCGCTGTCTGACTCGCCTGCTGCGGTGGCCTCGCCCGCCGACACGCGGATCTCCGACAACTGCGGCATGGCGGGCTGGGCCATCACTGCGGAGGTGGCAAGGCAGCCCAGCAAGGGGCCGAACAGCCAGCGATGGCGGATGGGTTGAAAGTGGCCGGCAAGAACAGGGCCGAGACATGAAAACAAAGGCATCTCCGGTGGGACTGCAGAGGCGGCACCGCGCCAAGACGAACCGGAAAAGCCCACGGGCACCCGCGCACGGGCGCCCAGGCACAGGCATGCCCAGGGGCCCCGAAGGGTGTCCGACAGAACCCTTCCCTCACCCCGAGGACTGGCACCACGCGTGGATCAGGCCGGTCTTCTGGCTCGCCTTCATCCTTCCCCGGGCCTTCCCATGCAAGTTCATGCACAGTGGCGTCATCCGGCGTCGTCTGGCTCACAGCAGCGGGGGCTGCGCCGGAATGGTTGATGGCATCAACGTCACCGGCTTCCCGTTTAACCCGCGCGTCGAGAACGACGGCAGGCACCTGAAACGGGAGCGAGTGTAACCAACTTAACAATCTGTTGACCTGTCAGAGGCCCCCTCGCCACCCCCGCGACAGGCCCCGGGATGGGCGCCCTGCGGCAGCGGCTAAGATCAACGGTCTGGATCTGTAATTAAGAATTCAATCTCAACCCTAGGAGTCAACATGTCCCGTGAAGTCGTCGTCGTCAGCGGTGTGCGCACCGCCATTGGTACCTTTGGCGGAAGCCTGAAGGACATCCCGCCCACCGCCTTGGGCGCCCAGGTGGTGCGCGAGTCGCTCAAGCGCGCCCAGGTTGACGGGGCCGACGTGGGCCATGTGGTGTTCGGCCATGTGGTGAACACCGAGCCGCGCGACATGTACCTGTCGCGCGTGGCCGCGATCGATGGCGGCTGCGCCGAAGGCACACCGGCCTTCAACGTGAACCGCCTGTGCGGCTCGGGCCTGCAAGCCATCATCTCGGCCAGCCAGGCGATTCTGCTGGGCGACACCGACATCGCCATCGGCGGCGGTGCCGAGAACATGAGCCGTGCGCCCTACGCCAGCCTGGCCACCCGTTTTGGTGCCCGCATGGGCGACACCAAGTTGGTCGACATGATGATCGGCGCCTTGCACGACCCCTTCCACAACATCCACATGGGCGTGACGGCCGAGAACATCGCCGCCAAATGGGGCATCACCCGTGCCGACCAGGACGCCCTGGCCGTGGAAAGCCACAACCGCGCCGAACGCGCCACCGCCGCAGGCTACTTCAAGGACCAGATCACTCCGGTGATGCTGAAAAGCCGCAAGGGCGAAGTGGCCTACGACACCGACGAGCACTTCCGCGCTGGCGCCACGCTGGCCGACATGGACAAGCTCAAGCCGGTGTTCATCAAGGAAAACGGCACCGTCACGGCCGGCAACGCCTCGGGCATCAATGACGCCGCCGCCGCCGTGGTGCTGATGGAAGCCGGCACCGCCAAGGCCCGCGGCCTGCAACCGCTGGCCCGTCTGGTGGCTTACGCCCATGCGGGCGTCGACCCCAAGTACATGGGCATCGGCCCGGTGCCGGCCACGCAGTTGGCCCTCAAGAAAGCCGGCCTGACGGTCAACGACCTGGACGTGATCGAGGCCAACGAGGCCTTTGCCGCCCAGGCCTGCGCCGTGACCCGCGACCTGGGCCTGGACCCGGCCAAGGTCAACCCGAACGGCTCGGGCATCTCGCTGGGCCACCCGATCGGTGCCACCGGCGCGGTGATCACCGTGAAGGCCCTGTACGAGTTGCAGCGCATCCAGGGCCGTTATGCACTGGTGACCATGTGCATTGGCGGCGGCCAAGGCATTGCAGCCATCTTCGAGCGCCTCTGATCGTACGGATTGGATCGTACGGATGGCATTGCTCCAGCCCTTCGGGGCTGGGCCTGCCATCGGTCAGCGGCGGCAGGCCGCCCATGGCTGGCTTCAGGGCGCCTGAACCATGCCCGTCTTGGCCCAGTTGCGCAAAGCGGTCAGCGTGTTGCTGACATGCTTCATCGGGTTCAGGCTGGTGTACTGGTAGATGATCTTGCCATTCGGGGCGATCACATAGGACACCCGGTTGGCATAGTCGGGCCGGAAATGCAGCACCGCGTCATAGGCTTTCATGATCGACTGATCAGCATCCGACGCCACCGGGAACTTGCCCCGGCACTCCTGCACCGAGAACTTCTTCTGCGTCTCAAGGTCGTCGCGGGACACCCCTACCACCGAGGCACCCAAGGCCTTGTAGTCGTCCAGTGCCTCGGCAAATTCATGCGCTTCAATCGAACAGCCCACGGAAAAAGCTGACGGAAAGAAGTACAGCACCACCGGGCCCCGGCTCAATTCATCACGCAGAGAATAGCTCTGCACGTTGCCGGCCAGCGCCACCTTTGCCGTAAACTCCGGCGCAGTCTCCCCAATGTCGAGCGCCGCTTGGGCCAGGCCCCACAACAGGCTCAACCCGCAAAAGACAACAGTCCCAAACCGTGCGTTCATCGCGTTACCTGATGGCAGCTTTGTATCCATATCAGTATAGCGACCACCATGGCGCGGTCTCGGCGCCTGGCTCTTACCCGGCCAGCCAGCCCAGGCATTCGGGCCAGGAGCCTGCGTGGGTGGCCGCCCGGTGGCCGGCAAGATTGCTGCTGTGGGGGTTCAGCCTTCTCTTGCTGGCGCTTGCCGGCTGTGCCACCCGCCTGCCACAGGTGGACCGGGAGCGGCTCGCCAGCGAGGCCATCCCGGCCTCGGCGCACAGCACACTGGGCCGCATCGCGCTGGAATCGCAGCCGGCCCCCGATCAGTCGGGCTTCCGGCTCATGCCGCTGGGGACCTTCTCCCTCGATGCGCGGCTGCAGCTGGCTCGCCGAGCCGAGGTCTCACTCGACGTGCAGTACTACAACATCGAAGGCGATGCCACCGGCCGCTACTTTCTGCGGGCCCTGCGGGACGCGGCACAACGGGGTGTGCGGGTTCGTCTGCTGGTCGATGACCTCTACACCGGCGGGCACGACACCTTGTTTCTCGGGCTCGCGGCCTACCCCAACGTCCAGGTGCGGCTTTTCAATCCCTTCTGTTGCGCCCGAGAAAAAGGCCAGCTCACCCGTTTCCTGGCCTCCACCGGCGACTGGAGCCGGCTCGATCACCGCATGCACAACAAGATGTTCATCGCCGACGGTGCGATGGCCATCATCGGCGGGCGCAATGTGGCGAATGAGTACTACCTGAGGGGCTCATCGGACAATTTCGTCGATGTCGATGCCTTCACCACCGGGGCGGTCCTGCCGGCCATGCAGGCGCTGTTCGACCGCTACTGGAACAGCCTGGCGGTCTACCCCCTGACCAGCATCGCCAGCAGCCCCCTGAGCCCTGAGGCGCTGCAGCACCAGTTCGAGCGCGCCACGGGTCCGGCCACCACCGCAGCCCCGGCCCCGTTGCCGCCCAATGACGTGCTGGGCTATGCCCCGATCGCCGATGACCTGGATGCCGGACGCCTGGGCCTGAATTGGGGGCAAGCCTATGTCTTTGCCGACCATCCCGACAAGCCCTTTGATGGGGTCGCCGGTGGCGAGCTGCTGGAAACCAGTGTCACCTACAACGTGCTGGAGGCAGTGGCCAAGGCCAAACAGGAGGTGGTGGCCTCATCGCCCTACTTTGTGCCGGGCCCCAAAGGCATGGCGTTCTTGAAGTCCTTGCGCGAGCGAAGCGTCAAAGTGACGGTGCTGACCAACTCGCTGAGTTCAACCGACGAACCGGCGGTCCATGTCGGCTACAGCCGTTACCGGGAGGACATGCTGAAGATGGGCGTCGATCTCTACGAACTCAGCCCTTCGAAGGTCAGCAACAACAAGCATCCCTTCCTGTTCGGCAAGTCCCTGGGCCGGCTGCATGCCAAGCTGTTCGTCATCGACCGGCGCACCTCCTTCATCGGCTCGATGAACCTGGACCCGCGCTCCGCCACCATCAACACAGAATTCGGCGCCGTGATCGACAGCCCTGAAGTGGCACGTGAGCTGATCCGCATCATCGACATCGACCGGCTGCAAAGCGCCTACCGCCTGCGCCTGGCCCCGGATGGCCGCGGTCTGCAATGGCTGGGATTCCAGGACGACAGTGAAATGGTGCTCGACTCCGAGCCCGATGCCTCGCTGAAGCTGCGGCTCAAGGCCTGGTTGCTGGGGCCGCTGGTGCCTGAAGAACTGCTGTGAAACCTGGGGGGCGCCTGCGCCTGGGGCAGGCGACTCAGGCTATTTGGTCATGTACCACTGGATCACGAACTTGGCGGCAAAACCCACCAGGCCCAGGCCCAGGCCCAGAAACAGCACGAAGGTGCCAAACTTGCCAGCCTTCGACTCCCAGGCCAGGTGGCCAATGATGAACAACATGTAGAGCATGAAGCCCCCCACCCCGAACGTGAGGCCGAAGGTGGAGATCTGCTCTTCTGAAAAACCAAACATCAGTGTCTGACCTGAACAAGAACGGGGGCCAGGCCGGCATCCCGGGCCGGCAACGTCGAGACGTCCACCAGATCGCGGTAAGCGTGCCAGCTGGCGTGCCCCAACATGGGCATGACCGCAATCAGGCCCAACAAAAGTGACCCCACCCCCAGCAGCGTGAAGCCGGCGATCAAGGCCGCCCAGAACGCCATGGGAATCGGGTTGTAGAGAACGGTGCGCCAGCTGGTGAGCACCGCCTGCATCAGGGTGATGCGGCGGTCGAGCAGCAACGGAATCGACACCACGCTGGAGGCAAAGATGGGCGCCGCCAGAAAGCCGCCCAAGGCCAGCCACAGCTCGAACAGCCCCGATTCGGAGTCGGCCACCACCACGCGCAGGAAATCCACCGGTGTGCGCACGGGCTCAGGGGCCAGCAAGGTGATCAGCGCCGCCGAAGTCAGCACCCAGGTGGTGGCCGCCAGGGCCAGCAGCAAACCGAACTGCACCAGGCACCAGTACTGGCTGGTCCACTTGTTGAAATGGCTGTGCTGCCAGTTGAACCAGGTCTTGAACACCACCTGCATCGAGGCCGGCTCGCCACGCTCCAGGGCCCGGCTCAGCGCGTACAGGCTGGTGGCCAGCACTGGCGCCACCACCAGAAAACCCGACAAGGCCCCGGCGAGCAGCCAGAAACGGTTGCCGGCCACGGCGATGATGAGCCCGCCGAACACCGTCATTGCCAGGCCATGGGCGAAGCTGATCCAGCCCGCGCGTGCCATGTCGCGCCAGGCCAGTGCCAGCCAGGTCAAGGGTTGCATGATGCCGATGGTACGAACCAGGGGAAGCGTTTCCGGGGTGGAAGACATGGTGGTGTGGGCCTGGGGCGCAAAGTGCAGATCGTGCAACCATGCTATCAAGCCTGACCAACGGAGAAAGCCCCCAGGCGCCCCAACCTAGGGACAACCATGAGAGCCATTTCCCGCCCCTGGGTCAAAGGCCCCGGAGGGCCTTGCGGGCGGTATTCAGTCGCGCACCACCAGCACCGGCAGGTGGGCGTCCGACAGCACCTTCTGGGCCACGCTGCCCAGCACCAGCTTCTCGATGCCGCGGCGGCCGTGCGAGCCCATCACGATCAGGTCGGTGCCCAGGGTCTGGGCCGTGTCCAGAATGCCGCGGTGGATGGCATGGCCTTCCACGACCGTGGTCTTCACCGGCACGGCTGCCGCCTCGAAGGCCGCCCGTGCGCTGGCCAGGGCGGCATTGGCTTCCGCCGTGGCGGCGCTCAAGTATTGCGACTGACCGTAGGCGAAATCAGCGCCCACGCCGGTGAACGGGTAGGGATCGATGACGTAGATGACGGTCACATCGCTGGCAAAGGCCTTGGCCAGACCGATCGCCTTGTCCACGGCCAGCGTCGCTGTGGCAGAACCGTCGACCGGAATCAGGATGTGCTTGAACATGGAGAGCTCCTTGTGGGTTGATGCCCCTGAGTGTGCCGGAATGTTCGCCTGTCGCATTGACACGCATCAAATCAGAAAAAGAACGGCGTCAAACCGGCAATCCCTGGAACCCGCCCGATCGGCAGGTCAACACCAGGGTATCGCGGTGGGCCCCATCGGCCAGGGGCTGGATGGGGGTGGACTCGTGGATCACGCGGGCGTCGTCCAGCAGCAACAGCGACCAGGGCTCGGACAGGGTGAAACGTTGGCCGTTGGGACCATCGGCCTCGAAGACCCGGGTTTCACCACCCTTGATGCCGCTGCGTTCGATCAGAAAAACAGCCACCAGATCGACGCCATCGCGGTGCGCCCCCTCGGGGGTGGGCCGACCGATGCCATCGGTGGTGTCGATGCGGAACTGGTGCGCTTCGATGAACCAGGGTTCGGGGCTGGCACCCGCGGGCCGCTTGAGAGCGGCCGTCACCCCCGCCACCGCCCGCAACAGTTGCGCCCAGACCGGCTGGGCCACGGTGTCGGGCAACATGGGTTCGAACCAGCGCTCCATGCCGCCGTGCAAGGCGTTGTACTCCAGGGGTTGCCAGTGGGACCGGTGCGGCACCTGCTCCACGCGTTCGCCCTCCACCACAAAGCAGGAATGGCGGCGGCGACGGTAGCGGCCACCGTCCTTCAGAAAGTTGTCCGGGGGCAGGCCATCCCAATCCGGTCGCAGGCCCTGCAACTGGGGCAGCGCGCAGGCCGCCCATTGGCTGACGGTGGCCGCATTCAGCACCGCATAACCGCGCGCGCGGAGTTGGGGCAGCACTTGGTCGGCCTCGACGGCCGGAGGGGGAAAAGTGGTGGTGGTCATGGCCCTGAAGCTTACCGCGTGGCAGCCACGCTCCAGCCCACACCGGGATTCAAGCGAGGTGACTTCTTCTTATTCAGCGGCGGCAGTGGCCGCGCTGGTGGCTTCGGCAGGCGGCGCGGCCGCCTCGGCCCGACCCGCCGAGGCGCGCGCCCAACGCTGCGCATCGACAAAATGCACCGGCGTGGCACAGGCCCTGTGGCGGGCACAGTGCTGGGCCCAGTGGCGGCGCTCGGCCGGGGGCACGTTCAGGTAGATGGGCTCCACGACATGCCCGGCCGTCTTACGCACCTGCACCGGCTGCTCATTGAGCACGGGTGGTGGCTGTTCACCCCAATCACTGACGCGGCCATAGACCCCCGGAACGACCGGAACCAGCGCCCCCTCGATGGGGCCGGGTCCCAGCTGCCCGGCCCAGGCCAGCACCCCCACCCCGCAGCCCAGGCCGACCTGCAGCAGGCGCCGGCCGATCACAGCGAAACTCCAGACGCCCTGCAGCCAGGCGCAGTCAGGTCATCAGGCAGGTGCTCAGTCAGGGGGGCGGTCACAGAAGGCGAATTGAACAGGGCCATGGGCATCGTGCGGCGTTCAGACAGCCACTTGTCATCAGAAACCGCCTGTTTGTACCTCATTTCGACGACAAAACCGTCACAAAGCAGCGCTTTGGCGTGACAGATGTCACCAACAGATACTCATTCAGCTCGATTCAGGCAAGGCAGCGCCACAGTGATGGCAGAACCGCGCCGCCGCCAGATGCCCTTCGCTCAGGCACTCCGGGCAACTGCGCGTGCTGGGCGCTGGCGGGGCCTGGCGGCGCTTCTGTGCCATTTCACTGGTCACGATGCCGGTGGGCACGGCCAGGGTGCCCCAACCCAGCAGCATCATGGCCGAGGCGATGAAGCGCCCGAGATCGGTCTTGGGGGTGATGTCGCCAAAGCCCACCGTGGTCATGGTGGTGATGGCCCAATACATCGAGGTCGGGATGCTGGAATAACCGTTCTCGGCCCCCTCCACCAAGTACATCACCGTGCCGGCCACCAGCACGATCATCAGCACCACCGACATGAAGATCAGGATCTTGCGCCGGGTGGCCACCAAGGCCTCAGCCAGCATCTGGTATTCGTTGACATAGGCGGCCAGCTTGAATACCCGGAACACCCGCAGCAGGCGCAGCACGCGCACGTCGATCAACAGGTGCAGCTCGGGCACGAACAGGGCGAGGTAGGTGGGCAGCAGGGCCAGCAGGTCCACCAGTCCGAAGAAGCTCAGGGCATAGCGCCAGGGATGGCGCACACAGAACAGGCGCAACAGATACTCGGCCGTGAAGATCGCGGTGAACAGCCACTCCAAGCCGTTGAAGACCGTGCCGAAGCGCCCACGCAGGGCCTCCACACTGTCGGCCATCACCACCGCCACACTGAGCAGGATGGTGACGATCAGGCTGTAGTCGAAGACACGGCCGGCACGGCTGTCGGCTTCGAAGACGATGCGGAACAGACGTTCACGCCAGCCGGCGGCCGGCGCGTGGGCAAAACGGGCAGCGCCCGGGGAAGTGGAGGACATGGACCCGGAGTTTAGGTCGCGTGCCCAACCACTTGTCGGCGCTGAATGCCGCTCAGGCAGGCAGACGGAAACGCGAGACCTGGCCGGCCAACTGAGTCGCCTGATCGCGCATCGCACTGGCTGCCGCAGCGGTCTGTTCGACCAGGGCGGCATTCTGCTGCGTCATGCGGTCCAGCTCCTGCAAGGCCTGGCCAACCTGCCCCACCCCCTGGGCCTGCTCGCGTGCGCCCACCGAGATCTCGCCCAGCAGCACATTCACCCGGCGGGCCGAGTCCACGATGCTCTGGATCGCGCTGCCCGCACGGTGCACCACGCCCGTGCCCTGCTCGACTTGCTCGACACTGGTGCTGATCAGGCTCTTGATCTCGCGGGCCGCCTCGGCGCTGCGTTGTGCCAGCATGCGCACCTCGCCAGCGACCACCGCGAAGCCACGCCCCTGTTCGCCGGCGCGGGCGGCCTCCACCGCAGCGTTCAGGGCCAGGATGTTGGTCTGGAAGGCAATGCCATCGATGGTGCCGATGATCTCGGCAATGCGTGCCGACGAGCCCCGGATGCGGTCCATGGTGGACACCACCTCGCCCATGACCTGCCCGCCCTGGATGGCCGACTCGGCATTGTGGTTGGCCACCTGGCTCGCCTCGTCGGTGTTGGCATAGGTCACTTTCACCGTGGCCGAGATCTGCTCCATCGAAGCTGCCGACTCTTCCAGACTGGCTGCGGCCTGTTCGGTGCGCGATGACAAATCCATGGAGCCCAGCGCCACCTCGTTGCTCGAATGGACGATCTGGTCGCTGGACTGCCGCACCAGGGCGACCATGTCCCGCATCGAGGCCTGCATGTTGCGCAACTCCAGCATCAGTTGGGCCGCTTCATCACGCCCCCAGGGCGAAGGCGAGGTGGTGAGGTCGCCATCGGTCATGGCGCGCAGGTGGCGCCGGGTTTCCTTCAGGCCGCCATCCATCACCCGGTAGAAACTGAGGAACAGGTAGCCCGCCACCAACACCGCGGCCAGCACGATGGACACGCTGAACACCACCGTGCGCTGCACATCGGCCCGCAGATCGTCCACATAGATGCCCGAGCCCACCACCCAACCCCAGGGGGCAAAGCCCTTGACAAAACTCACCTTGTCCACGGGCTTGTCATGCCCGGGCTTGGGCCACTGGTAGTTCACAAAACCTTCACCACGGCTGCGCGCCATGTCGGCAAACGCCTTGAACAAGGCCAGGCCGTTGGGATCCTTGACGTCGGACACATCCTGCCCATTGAGCTCGGGCTTGAAGGGGTGCATCACCACCTTCGGCTGCAGGTCATTGATCCAGAAATATTCCTGCTGGTCGTAGCGCAAGCGGCTGATGGCCTCCTTGGCCATGTCCTGAGCCTGGGCAGAACTCAGCTTGCCCGACTTTTCCTGCGCGTGGGCCCACTCCAGCAGGCCATAGGCGATCTCGACATGCTGCCGGGTGGCCGTCTTTCGGGCCTCCATGGCCTTTTCCGCATGGGCATCCAGTTGCCAGGTGAGCAAGGCCAGCAGCGGCAACAGGAATGCCAGGGAGATGATCAGGGCCTTGGAGGCGAACCGCAGCTTGCGGAACAGGCGCACACCGGGCGCCCAGACGCCGTGGTAGGCGAAAAAGCCGGTGTCATGCCCCTCTCTGGAGGACGCGGGGTAAGACTGACTGGAGGCTGCAGAAGGAATCAGGGCTGACATGCGGATGGGACTCAATGGGGTGAACGGATATGTCAGAAATGACAGGTTTCATTTCCTTACATTATGTCCACTCACATATTAAGGTTTTCCACTAGGGAGAGACCCTCCAGGGGATCCCGACTGCCAGACCCCATGGATCACGAAGCCATCCACAGCCCTCCCCTCAAAAGGCCATGGGCCTGGAAGGGAAAAACGCGAAATCACCATCTTGGTGCGCGCGAATGGCGCGCAAACCACCTCGTTTGAGACAGGAACGCCACGGGGGTGCGCATCCACGCCCCAAAAGCCAAGCGTCTGCCATCGCAAAAGACGATGGCAGACGATGGTGATGTTCCAACATGGAGGGGGCTCAACCCCAGGAAACTCAGCTTGACCAAGCCAGTCGAGACTGTCCTGCGGGCCCGGTGGCAGCCAGCAAGGCACGGGCATCCTCCTCCCCTTCGGGCAGGCGGAACAAAGACACGCCCTTGAGCAGTTCCTGCGCCTGCTGCCGCAGGCTGGAGGCTGCGGCTGCACTCTCTTCGACCAGGGCCGCATTCTGTTGGGTGACCTGATCGATCTGCCCCACCGCCGCCACCACTTCAGACACACCGGTGCTCTGCTCTGCGCTGGCATCGCTGATCGCGCCCACCACCTCGCTGACCCGTTCGATCTCCACCACCACATCGTCCATGGCACGGCGAGCCGCATCAACCAGGCGGCTGCCCTGATCGACCCGCTCGACGCTGGCACCGATCAGGGCCCGCACCTCGCGCGCCGATTCCGCGCTGCGCTGCGCCAGACGCCGCACCTCGCCGGCCACCACCGCAAAGCCCCGCCCCTGCTCGCCGGCCCGAGCCGCTTCGACGGCCGCATTCAAGGCCAGGATGTTGGTCTGGAAGGCGATCCCATCGATCGTGCCCACGATGTCTGAAATCTGCCGTGAGCTGTCGTTGATGTTCTTCATCGTCTCGACCACCTCGCCCACCACCGAACTGCCCCGCGCCGCCACCTCCCGGGCACCGTGGGCCAATTGCTTGGCCTGGCGCGCGTTGTCTGCGTTCTGCCGCACCGCTTCGTCCAGCTCAGCCATGGCGGCGGCCGTCTCCTCCAGGGCCGAGGCCTGGCGCTCGGTTCGCTCACTCAGATCGTGGTTGCCACTGGCAATTTCGGCGCTGGCCAAGGCCACCTGGCGGGCATTGCCACGCACCTGGCCCACGGTCTGCACCAGGCTGTCCTGCATGGTGCGCAGCGCCCCCTGCAGTTGCGCGGTCTCATCACGCCCACTGACCTCGATGGGCTCGCTCAGGTCGCCAGCCGCCACACGATGGGACACCTTGACGGCCTGCAGCAAGGGCCCTGTGATGCTGCGGATGATCAGCACGGCCAGGCCCAGGCTGGCCAGCACCGACAGAACCGAGATCAGGATCAACAGGGCCGTGTTGCGCTCGATCTCCTTGGCAGCGGCGGCCTCGTCCTGCTCAGTCAACCGACTGGCCACCAGAACGGTGGCGTCGATGGCCTGGCGATGGGTTTCGTACAACCCACTCAAGCGCTCCAGAGCCGCACGGATCGCCACCGCGTCACCCTGGCGCACGGCGGGCAGCAGGCTCTGATCAGCCCCGGCAAAAAAGGCCAAGGCCGACTCATGGGCACGCTTGAGCAGCAACTCTGTCAACTCCGGGCCCAGCTTGGCACGCTCCCAATAGGCATGTCGTTCGTCATAGGCCTTGCGCAGGCTGGCCCACTGATCGAGGAGTTTGGCCTGCCGGGCCGCATCCGTGGCCGCCGCCAGTTGGAAACACACCAGGTAGGGCTCCAAAACGTACTCGGGCGGCGGCAGGATATCGGCCACCAAGTCCTTGCCCTGCACGATGTGTTCATACAAGGGCCCATTGACCTTGAGGTAGCTCAGGGTGCGCAGCGACCAGAAGCCGGTGACCAGAAAGCCGAGCAGAAACAAGGCCAACAAGGCCACGAACCGCTGGCGGATGGAAACATGGGACAACTTCATGTGGCAACTCCAGCAACAAAGACAAAAGAGAAGTGGATTCGGTGGCGGCCCCGTGCGCAGGCCCGCGCCGCATCTCAGCGGCGGCGAGCAAAAGGAACTGCACCCGCTTGAAATGAATTATATGATCGAAATTAAATTAAATTGATATTTATGAATATTTAATTTCAGATTCAAGTGATGTATTTGGTTTTATTTGATATCCGGCATTTGTGTTCGCACAACGAAAAAACCCGACAGGGCACCGCTGTGGCGATACCTCTGTCGGGTTTGCCCGATGGATCAGGGCCTGAATCGGGTCAGCCGCCTGAGCAGCGCAGGGTCACGCTGCTTCCAACTCCTGCAACTGCCGCCACATGACCTTGCCACTGCCGCTCTTGGGCAGTGCATCCACAAACTGCACCACCCGGGGCACCTTGTAGACGGCCATGTTGTCACGGCACCAATCGATGATGTCGGCCTCGCTCAGGTGCTGGTGGCTGGCGCGGCGCACCACCACCGCCTTGACGGATTCCCCCCGGTAGGCGTCTTTGGTGGCGATGATGCAGGCCTCCTGGATGCCCGGGTGGCGGAACATCAGGGCCTCGACTTCAGCGGGCCAGACCTTGTAGCCGGAGGCATTGATCATGCGTTTGAGCCGGTCGGTCATGAAGAAATAGCCGTCCTCATCGACCCGGCCCATGTCGCCTGAGCGGAAGAAACGCTTGCCCTTGAACTCGATGAAGGCCGCGGCCGTGGCGTCTGGACGCTTCCAGTAGCCCTGGAATACCTCGGGCCCATGGATGATGATCTCGCCGGCCTCGCCTTGGGGCACCTCCTGCAGGGTGTCGGGGTCGATCACATAGGCCTCGGTGCTGAGAAAGGGGATGCCCAGGCACTGCTGCTTGGGGGCATCGACCGGGTTGGTGTGCGAAGGGGCCGAGGTTTCGGTCAAGCCATAGCCCTCGACATAGCGCAGGCCGTAGTTTTCGAACAGCCGCTGGGCCACGGCCTGCGGCATGGCGGCCCCGCCGCCGCCGATGTAGGTGAGCGAGGACAGGTCGTACTGCGCAAAGTTCGGGCTGGCCAGCAGGTCGATCACCATGGTGGGGATGTTGGTCCAGTTGGTGACCCTGTAGCGCGAGATCAGGCGCCCGGCCAGATCACGGTCCCAGCGGGGCATCAGGATCAGGGTGCCGCCCACATACAGCGTGGCGTGCATCACGGCCACCATGCCGGTGATGTGGAACATGGGCACCACGCCCAGCACCACGTTCTCCGAGGTGGCGCCGCCCCAGGCGGCGCTGGCCACGGCGTTGTGCATCAGGCTGGAATGGATGTGGATGCAGCCCTTGGGCAAACCCGTGGTCCCACTGGTGTAGGGCAGGACCGCCATGTCCGCGCCACCGGTTTCAGGCGCCGGTGGCTGGCCCTGGCCGGTGAGCGACGCTTGCCAGGTGTGCACGGCGCCACCCGCCAACGGCGGCGCCGGGTGCTCGGCCAGCAGCCAGGGCTCCCAGGCCGGGGGCAAGGCGTCGCCATCGGGCTGGGCCGGATCGAAGGCATCGGTGAATTGGGTGACGATCAGGTGCTTCAGGCGCTGGGCCTCGGGCAGTTCGTTGCTGGCCTTGGCCAGTTCGGCAGCCAGATCGGCCGTGGTGATGGCCACCGCCGCGTCAGGGTCGGTGATGTAGTGCTTGAGTTCTTCGGCCCGGTTCATGGGGTTGACCGGCACCACCACCGCATTGGCGCGCAGGATGGCGAAATGGGCCACCACCAGTTGCGGGCAGTTCTGCATGTTCAGCAGCACCCGGTCGCCCTTGCGCACACCCAGCGCATGCAGACTGGCCGCCAACTGCTCGACCTGGGCCAGCAGCTCGCGGTAAGAGGTGCTGCGGCCGAGAAAGACCAGGGCCGGCTTGTCAGGAAAACGCCGGGCGTTCACGGCCACGTTGTCCCACAAAGGGGTGGCCGGGGGGGTGATTTGGCGAGGCAGGCGCTTGGGCCAGAACTTGTCATGCAGGCTCATAAGATCTCCTTGCGCGGAGCTTACCGAGCCCCCTGCCCCACCGCATCGGGGAAGGCCCGGGGCCTGATCGTCACATTCGTGACCAATCTTCCGACGGTTTTATTGCTGCAATCGAACCCAGCCCGGCGAGCACTCAGCTGTTGATCTGGGCCCAGGCCTTGTCCAGGCGCTTGAGGCTCACCGGCTGCGGGGTGCGCAACTCCTGCGCAAAAAAGCTCACCCGAAGCTCCTCGAGCAACCAGCGGAACTCCTGCATGCGGGCATCCACAGCCCCTTTGCGTTCGGCCACCAGGCGCCAGTAGCGCTGCTCTTGCGGGCGCAGTTCGGCCAGTCGTGTGGCGTCGCGCGCCGGATCAGCCCGGTACTTGTCCAGGCGCAGCGTGATGGCCTTGAGGTAGCGCGAGAAATGCTGCAACTGGGCCCAGGGCGTCAGGGCCAGGAACTTCTTGGGCATCAGGCGCTGCAGCTGCTGGGCTGCATCGGCCGTGGCCTCCGGTGCGTTCTTGGTGTCCTTGATCTTGCGCGCGGCGGCGGCGTACTCCAGCAGGATGGCCGCGGCCAGGCGCGCCACCTCGATGGCGATCAGCGTCAGACGCCCGCGGCCCTCCTCGATGCGGCGCTTGAAGGCGTATTCGTCGGTGGGCAGCGGCTCCAGCAGAAAGGCGCGTTCCAGTGCCACGTCCAGGATCTGCTCGCGTAGCTCCTCTTGCGTGCCCAGCGGCATGTAGGCCACGGCCATCTTCTGCAGGTCGGGGATGTTCTTTTCGAGGTACTTGAGCGCGTCACGGATCTGCAGGGCAAACAACCGACGCAGGCCGGCGCGGTGCTTGGCCGCCGCGACATCGGGCTCGTCGAACACCTCGATGCTGACGGCATCGCCGCCATCGATCAGGGCCGGAAAGCCGATCAGGGTCTGCTGACCGCGACGGATCTCCATCAACTCGGGCAGTTCGCCAAAGGTCCAGGCGGTGTAGCGCTGCTCGGCGCTGCGTGCGGGGGGGGCCGGCGGGGCCGTCGGCGCCGGGGCCTTGCCCCGGCCGGCCGGCTCGGCTTGCCGGGCCTCAGGCGCCGGCTTGGGTGCGGCCGCCACCTTGAGGCCAGCCAGGGCCTGGAAGGCCCCCCGTGCCTTTGAGCCCAACTCGGCCTTCAGAGCCCCGAGGTTGCGCCCGATGCCCAGTTGCCGGCCGTGCTCGTCCACCACCCGGATGTTCATGAACAGGTGGGTGGCCAGCATGTCGAGCTTGAAGTCGGCGCGCTTCACATCCAGCTGCACCTGCTCACGCACCAGCTTGAGCAGGGCGTCGGTCAGGCTGCCATGGCCGTACACGGCCGGCTCGATCAGCCGCTCGGTGAAGCGGGCGGCGCTCTCAGGCAGCGGCACCAGGCGGGCGCGGGGCTTTTGCGGCAGGCTCTTGAGCAAGGCCTGCACCTTGTCCTTGAGCATGCCGGGCACCAGCCATTCGCAGCGCTCATCGTTGACCTGGTTCAGCACGAACAGCGGCACATCCACGGTGACACCGTCCTTGGCATCGCCGGGCTGGTGCAGGTAGGTGGCCACGCAATCCACGCCGCCCATGCGCACATGGCGCGGAAAGGCGCTGGTGGTGATGCCGGCGGCCTCGTGGCGCATCAACTCTTCGCGGGTCAGGTACAGCAGCTTGGGGTTGAGCTTCGAGGCCTCTTTGTACCAATGCTCCAGCGTGGCGCCGCTGTAGACGTCGGCGGGCAGCAGTTTGTCGTAGAAGGCGTAGATCAGCTCTTCATCGACCAGCACGTCCTGGCGGCGCGATTTGTGCTCCAGGTCTTCCACCTGGCGGATCAGTTTCTGGTTGGCGGCCAGGAAGGGCAGCTTGGTGTCGAACTCGCCTTCCACCAGGGCCTGGCGGATGAAGATCTCGCGCGCGGCCACCTGGTCGATGCGCCCATAGCTGATGCGCCGCCCGCTGTACACCACCAAGCCATAGAGGGTGGCACGCTCGTAGGCCACCACCTCGGCACCGCGCTTTTCCCAGTGCGGGTCGAGCATCTGCTTTTTCAGCAGGTGGCCACCGATCTGCTCCAGCCATTGGGGCTCGATGTTGGCGATGCCGCGGCCGAACAGGCGCGTGGTCTCGACCAGTTCGGCGCAGACGATCCAGCGCCCGGGCTTTTTCTTGAGGTGGGCCCCGGGGTGGCGGTGGAACTTGATGCCCCGCGCGCCCAGGTACTCGCCGGAGGAGCCCGAGCCGCCCTCTTCGTCCATCTTCCAGCCCACGTTGCCCAGCAGGCCGGCCAGCATGGACAGGTGGATCTGCTCGTAACTGGCCGGGTTGCGGTTGATCACCCAGCGGTGCTCGGTGACCACGGTCAGCAGTTGGCTGTGGATGTCGCGCCACTCGCGCAGCCGACGCACATTGATGAAGTTCTGGCGCAGCAGGTTCTCGTACTGGCGGTTGCTCAGCTTGTGGGTGGCGGCCACCGGCTCGGGCGGCGCGATGATGGCCGGCGCCTGCAGGCGCTGGGCCACCGGCAGCACGGCGGCACTGGCGCGACGCTGGGGCGGCGGCGGGGGCGCCGCCTGGCCGCGCCGGGTCAGCGGGATGGCGCCGCCACGCGCATCGGCCAGCCATTGCCACAGGCGGATGTAGCCGCTGAACTCGCTCTTTTCGTCGTCCCACTTGGCATGCGCCTGATCGGCCTGGGCCTGGGCTTCCATGGGGCGGTCGCGCACGTCCTGCACCGACAGGGCAGCCGCGATCACCAGCACCTCTTCCAGCGCATTGCGGTCGCGCGCCTCGATGATCATGCGGCCCACCCGCGGGTCCAGCGGCAGGCGGGCCAGTTCCTGGCCCATGGGGGTCAGTTCGTGGGCATCGTCCACCGCGCCCAGCTCGGACAGCAGCTGGTAGCCGTCGGCAATCGCTCGGCCCGAGGGGGATTCGAGAAACGGAAACTCTTCCACCACGCCCAGGTGCAGCGACTTCATGCGCAGGATCACCCCGGCCAGGGAGCTGCGCAGGATCTCGGGATCGGTGAAGCGGGGGCGGGCCGTGAAGTCCTTCTCGTCGTACAGGCGGATGCAGATGCCGTTGGCCACCCGGCCGCAACGCCCGGCCCGCTGGTTGGCCGCCGCCTGGCTGATGGGCTCGACCAGCAACTGCTCCACCTTGCTGCGAAAGCTGTAGCGCTTCACCCGCGCGGTGCCGGCATCCACCACGTAGCGGATGCCCGGCACCGTGAGCGAGGTCTCGGCCACGTTGGTGGCCAGCACGATGCGCCGGCCGGTGTGGCCATCAAAGATGCGGTCCTGCTCGGCCTGCGACAGCCGGGCAAACAAGGGCAGCACCTCGGCGTTGCGCAGGTGCGGCTGGTGGGCCAAATGGCCGCGCAGGTGGTCGGCCGCCTCACGGATCTCACGCTCGCCGGGCAGAAACACCAGGATGTCACCGCCCGCATTGCCCTGCCACAGCTCGTCCACCGCATCGGCAATGGCTTCGTTGAGCCCGTAGTCGCGCGACTCTTCGAAGGGCCGGTAACGCTGCTCGACCGGGAAGGTGCGGCCCGAGACGTAGATCACCGGCGCCGGCCCCTTGGCCGAGGCGAAGTGTTCGGCAAAGCGATTCGCATCGATGGTGGCCGAGGTGACCACGATCTTCAGATCGGGACGACGCGGCAGGATCTGGCGCAGGTAGCCCAGCAGAAAGTCGATGTTGAGGCTGCGCTCATGGGCCTCGTCGATGATCAGCGTGTCATAGGCCTTGAGCAGTGGATCGGTCTGGGTCTCAGCCAGCAAGATGCCGTCGGTCATCAGCTTCACCGAGCTGTCCTTGGACAGGCGGTCCTGGAAACGCACCTTGTAGCCCACCACCTCGCCCAGCGGCGTCTTGAGCTCTTCGGCGATGCGCTTGGCCACCGAGCTGGCCGCAATGCGGCGTGGCTGCGTGTGGCCGATCAGCTGCCCCTTCTGGCCCGGCGCCGCGTTGAGCCGACCGCGTCCCATGGCCAGGGCGATCTTGGGCAACTGAGTGGTCTTGCCCGAGCCGGTCTCACCGCACACGATGATCACCTGGTGCTGCGCCAACGCCGCCATGATCTCGTCGCGTTTGCCCGAGACGGGCAGCGATTCAGGAAAGTCGATCTGGAGCGGGGCTGTGGACAAGGGCGGGACCGGTTCAAAAATGGACAACCCGCAATTATCTCTCCCCACCCGGTGCCGCCTCAGCGCCGCAGCAAATCCCGTGCGGCACCAGGTCTGTCGCCAGTGCGCCGGTACCGTTCGACGGCAAGCCCTAGAATGCGGGCGTCGGCGCCTCGTTGCGCCGGCAACAAGCGTTCTCAGGGCGGGGTGGAACTCCCCACCGGCGGTGATGGCAGCCTTGGCTGCACAAGCCCGCGAGCGCCCGGCCATGCCTGCATGGCCGGGGTCAGCAGACCCGGTGTGACTCCGGGGCCGACGGTCACAGTCCGGATGAAAGAGAGCGCGACCACCCCGCCCCACCGGCGCCGGCCTGTCCGCGCGCCGTGGCGGGCGGGTGTTCGTGCGACCCTGATTTCTGGAAACCGCGGCCCCTGTTCGGGGCCTTTGATGGAAACCACGAGTCAGTCATGAGTCACAAAGACTTTTCCCTTCCCCCCCTCGATCTGCAAGCCTCTCAAGCGCCGCTGCAGTTGCCCCCCGATGCCCGCTATGCCTTTGTCGAGGCGGCCTGGCACGCCGACATCGTGCAGCAGGCCCGGGCGGCCTTTCTGAGCGAGATGGCCCGCCACGGCGTGCCCGCCAGCGCCATCGACGTGATCGGCGTGCCCGGGGCCTTCGAGATCCCGCTGCACGCGCAGCGCCTGGCCCGCAGCGGCCGCTACCAGGCGGTGGTGGCCTGCGCACTGGTGGTGGACGGCGGCATCTACCGCCATGAGTTCGTCGCCCAGACCGTGATCGAGGCCTTGATGCGCGTGCAACTCGAAACCGATGTGCCGGTGATTTCGGCCGTGCTCACGCCACACCATTTCCATGAGCACCTGGAGCACCGCAAGTACTTCCAGAACCACTTCAACGTGAAGGGCACCGAAGCAGCCCTGGCCTGCGTGCAGACCGTGTCCAGCCTGCACGCGCTGGCAGCGGCCTGATCACAGGCCCCCCACCGCGCATCGGGAGTGGTGGGGCCGTGCTGCAGTGCAGCGAGGGCGCTACACTTTGCGCCCTCGCATCCGGAAATTGCTGAAAACAGGCCGGATACCCCGCAGCCCCTCCCCCGCCCACGCCCACCATGTCCGCTGTTTTCAATTTCACCTTCGTGCCCTGGTTCCGCTCGGTGGCACCCTACATCCACATGCACCGGGGCAAGACCTTTGTGGTCGGCATCGCGGGTGAGGCCATCGCGGCCGGCAAACTGCCGCACATCGCGCAAGATCTCGCGCTGATCCAGAGCATGGGCGTGAAGATCGTGCTGGTGCACGGCTTCCGCCCCCAGGTCAACGAACAACTGCGGGCCAAGGGCCAGGAGCCGCGCTACTCCCACGGCATCCGCATCACCGACGAGATCGCCCTCGACTGCGCGCAAGAGGCCGCCGGCCAGTTGCGCTACGAGATCGAGGCGGCCTTCAGCATGGGCCTGCCCAACACCCCGATGGCCGGCTCGACCGTGCGCATGATCTCGGGCAACTTCCTGACCGCCCGCCCGGTGGGCATCGTTGACGGCGTCGACTTCAAGCACTCGGGCCTGGTGCGCAAGGTCGATGTGGCCAGCATCCAGCGCTCGCTGGATTTCGGCGCCATGGTGCTGCTGTCGCCCTTTGGCTTCTCGCCCACCGGTGAAGCCTTCAACCTCAGCATGGAAGAAGTCGCCACCCGCGTGGCCACCGAGCTGCAGGCCGACAAGCTGATCTTCCTGACCGAGGTGCCCGGCATCCGGCAGGACCCCCTGGCCCCCGAGGGCGAAGACAACCCCATCGACACCGAACTGCCCCTGGCCGCCGCCGAAAAGCTGCTGGCCCAGTTGCCCAAGCCGCAACAACCCACCGACACCGCCTTCTACCTGCAGCACTGCGTGCAGGCCTGCAAGGGCGGCGTCGAGCGCAGCCACATCCTGCCCTTCGCGGTGGACGGCTCGCTGCTGCTGGAGGTCTATGTGCACGACGGCATCGGCACCATGGTGGTGGACGAAAAGCTCGAAGAACTGCGCGAAGCCACGGCCGACGACGTGGGCGGCATCCTGCAGCTCATCGAGCCCTTTGAAAAAGACGGCACCCTGGTCAAACGCAGCCGCACCGAGATCGAACGCGACATCGAGGCCTACAGCATCATCGACCACGATGGCGTGATCTTCGCCTGTGCCGCCCTCTACCCCTACCCCGAGGCCCGCACAGCCGAGATGGCCGCCGTGACCGTCTCGCCCCAGAGCCAGGGCCAGGGCGATGGCGAAAAAATCCTCAAGCGCATCGAGCAGCGTGCCCGGGCCATGGGCTTGCAGAGCATTTTTGTGCTCACCACCCGCACCATGCACTGGTTCATCAAGCGCGGCTTCCAGCCCGTCGACCCCGACTGGCTGCCCGAGGCCCGCAAGCGCAAGTACAACTGGGACCGCAAGAGCCAGGTGCTGGTCAAGAAGCTCTGATCCTCGAATGCCGGCCCTGCGCGGTCCTGACTGAAACGCCCCCAACGCCATGTCCACACCCAAATCCGGGATCAAGCTCTTCGGAGCAGCCCCCTCTCTGCTGAAGCGCCCGGCTACTGCCACGCTCACCCCTGAGCAGCGTTTTGCCCAAGCTGTGGCGCTGCTGCGTGAAGGGCGCAGCATGGAGGCAGAAACAGCGCTCAAGTCACTGCTACAACAAGCCCCTCAACATTTTGACGCGCTGCAAATGCTCGGCATGCTGCATCTGAAGGGACAGCGCTGGGAAGCCGGTGTCGAAGCACTGCAAAGGGCCATTGCCCTGCACGACAGCTTCGCACCTGTCTACAACAACCTCAGCATCGGTCTGCGCGAGCTGGGGCGGGTGGAAGAGTCGCTCGCGGCCTCCGAACGAGCCCTGGCACTCAAGCCAGACTACCTGGAAGCCTGGATCAACAAGGGCAACACATTGCGCAGGTCCTACCGGTGGCCAGAAGCCCTGATTCACAGCGACGAAGCCTTGCGGCATCACCCTGACGAAGCCCGCCTGCTGCTGGGCAAAGGGCTGGCCCTGCAGGCGCTGGAGAGGCTCGAAGAATCTGCGGCGGTGCTCAGGCAAGCCCTCACACTGGACCCACAGCAAACGGAAGCCCACTATGCCTTGGGCGCCGTGCTTGAGGAGGCCGGCCAGCCACGTCTGGCGCTGGACTCTCTGGCCGTGGCGCTTGCCCAAGCGCCCCACCATGCGCGGGCATGGAACCTCAAAGGGCTTGCGCTACAGACACTTCGCCAACAAACAGCAGCGGACCAGGCCTACCGCCAGGCGATAGCGCTCGCACCGGAGGCCCCGGAAGCCCATGCCAACCTCGCAACACTGCTAGAGGAGCGGGGACTTTACGAACAGGCACTGGCCAGCTACCAGAAGGCGATCGCGCTGGGTGGCGAGCGCAAAGTGCTGATGCGCCATGTGGGCGACCTGCACGCGGCCTTTCGCCACCACCAACTCGCCGTAAAGACTTTTCGCGCCCTGTGCGCCATCGATCCAATGGCGGAGTTCGCCCAGGCCGGACTGCTGACCAATCAGATGCGCTGCTTCGACTGGAGCGATCTGGAGCTGCTACGCATGACGGTGCGGGACGGCCTGTTGGAGGGGCGGCATCGCCTGCTTCCATTTGACGCATTGACATGCTTTGACGACCTGTCGCTGCAACTGGAAGCTGCTCGCCAGGACGTCGCACGACTGCGGGCACCACGGCCTGTTTCGTGGAATGTGCCCACCATGGAACGCCAGCGTCTGCGCCTGGCCTACGTCTCAGGCGACTTTCACGACCACGCCACCATGCACCTGATGCAGGAGGTGTTCGAATGCCACAATCGCGAACAATTTGAACTCATCGCCGTCACGATCGGTCCTCAACTGACCAGCGACCGGCTGGCCTGGATGAAGCACCATTTCGATCGGGTGATCGATGCAGGCGAGCTGGACGACGCCTCGCTGATCGACTCCCTGCGGGCCATGGAACTGGATTTGGCCGTCGATCTGAAAGGCCATACCCGTGACGCCCGATTTGAGGTGTTTCATCAACGGATCGCACCCATCCAGGTCAATTACCTCGGTCACCCGGGCACCACAGGCTCCGAATCCATGGATTTCATCCTGGGCGATGCGGTTGTGACGCCCCTGGAACATCAGCCCTTCTACACCGAGAAGATCTGGCAATTGCCCGGGTGCTATCAAGCCAACGCCCGACTGAATCCCGAAGCTTTGCCCCCCGCCCCGGCCCCCGCTGAGGAGGGCCTGCCGGCTCAGGGCTTCGTATTCTGTTGCTTCAACAATGGCTACAAGATCACCCCAGCGCTGTTCGACGTGTGGTGTGATCTGCTTCGAGCCGTCGATGGAAGTGTCCTTTGGCTGCTCGGCAACGAGCCCGATGCACAGATCCGTCTGCAGCAGGAAGCCAAATTGCGCGGCATCGATGCAGAGCGACTGGTATTTGCCAAGCGCGAGTCGCGTGCCCGGCACCTGGCCAGACATGCCTTGGCCGACCTGTTCCTGGACACGCTACCCTATGGTGCGCATACCACCGCCAGTGACGCGCTACGCATGGGCGGTGTGATGATCACCTGCCAAGGCAACAGCTTTCCGGCCCGGGTAGGAGCGAGCCTGCTCACCACCATCGGGTGCACAGATTTGATTGCTCACGATTTGGAACAGTATCGTCAACTGGCACTGGATCTGGCCCTGTCACCCCAACGACTGGCAGCAGCCCGACAAAGAGTTCTGGATGGAGTACAGCACTCCACCTTGTTTGAACCCTTGGCATTCGCCAAAAAGTTGGAAGCGGCCTACCTCGCCATGCTGGACGCCCGGAACAGCCACTGAGCTTGGACAACGCGGCTCGGCTTGTCCTCGCAGCCCACAGACACGGCCTGCCGAGCTGTGCTTTTGCACCCCGGGGACTTTGCTGACATGCCTGCAGGGTTTTAAAGAAACCCCTGCGGGGTTTTCCCGGAAATTTGCGGCTTGGCATGGATCAGTGGCAGGAAATCACTGAAGCAGGGCTTAGGGCAGGCTATATTGTGAAAATTGTGACGAAAGTCTACAAATCCCGGTGTGACCAACCGCGTGCCCCCACGCAACAGCCCAGCCCCAACGCCCCATGACCGACGACCACGGACCTGAAATCGCCCACAACCAGGATGAAGTCGATGTCCACTTTCGCCTGGGCCAGCTCACCCGTCAGCTGCACGACTCGCTCAACGCCCTGGGCATCGCTGACAAATTGCATGGCGCGGCCGAAGAACTGCCCGACGCCAAGAGCCGCCTGAGCTACATCGCCCGCCTGACCGGCGAGGCCGCCGAGAAGGTGCTGAACTCGGTCGACAAGACCAAGGCCGCACGTGAGCCGGTGGATGTGGAAACCCGCCGCCTGACCGAGCTGATCGAGCGCTATCCAGGCACCACCTTCACCGGCAAGGATTTGCTGACCTACCTGCACCTGGTCAGCCAGTCGAATGCCGCGATGGACGAGAACCTGACCGACATCATGATGGCGCAGGACTTCCACGACCTGACCGGACAAGTCATCGCGCGGGTGGTCAACCTGGCCTCCGACATCGAAAAGCAGTTGCTCGATCTGTTGGTCAGCACAGCCCCCGACGGCAGCACCAGCCATGCGCCAGCCACCAAGGACCTGCAAGGCCCGGTGGTGGAGGGCCAATCCAACCGCGAAGTGGTGACCAACCAGTCTCAGGTCGACGACCTGCTGGCCAGCCTGGGTTTCTGAACACCCTCCAGGTGCTCGGGGGCGCCTGAGCGCTACGCCCGCCCCCTGCGACTCCCCATCGCCCGGGCTGCCACGGCCCTGAGGCAGCGCAAGCCCTTGGGCCACGCCCCATCGGCCTCCACACCCCCGTACTTTCCCGCACAGGTCAGGATTTGCCCCTGCGCCTGTCAGCTTTTGGCGCAGACGCCATGGCGATCTCTTTGAAGAATGCGCTCGTCCGATTCGCCGCTGCGGATCCGTCGCTGCGTCACGCAGGCCACCTTGCGTGAGGCCAGCACTGCGCGGGTCGGACGACGACCCCAAGGAGACATTTTTTGATTCAAGCCCCCAACCGCCTGCGGCCCCTGCTCGGACTCGCGACCTTTGCCCTGATCAGCAGCCCCGTGCTGGCCCAGGACAGCTCCGCCGACAGCACCAACCCCGGTGCCACCGCCAGTGCCAAAACCGCCTGGCACACCGGCTATGCCCTGATCGACGACAGCCATCTGAGCCTGCACCTGCGCAACCTCTACAAGGCCGGCACCAGCACGCCCGATGCCAGCTTGCCGCCCAACTACCACACCTGGGTGCAGGCTTCGTCGCTGGATTTCAGCAGCGGCTACTGGGCAGACACGATCGGCTTCGACCTGTCCTACGACACCGCGCTGAACATCAGCACCGGCACCGATGCCAGCGGCTTCACCGACGGCACCCTGCCGCGCAACCCGGCCAGCTTCAGCCGCATCGGTGAACACGCCCTCAAGCTCAAATGGCAAGGCGGCGAGACGCACTTCAAGTCGCGCCTGGGCGTTCAGAAGGTGTCCAACATGGGCATGCTGCACGCGCGTGACAGCCGCGCCCTGGAAAAGCTCTACAGCGGCGCCCGCCTTGACGCCGAGCAAGGGGCCTGGAGCGGGCTGGTGGCCGTGGTGGATGCCAGCGTCGACCGCAACGAGACCTTCAAGCGCCGCTTCACGACCGCCAAAGGCACGGCCATCGACTACCTGGCCACCGCCCAGATCAAGTGGGAGCCGCAGAAGAACCGCTCGCTGCTGTACTTCGCCGGCGCCGCACCGCATTACGTGGCGCGCGAAGGCCTTGAAGGCGTCTGGCAGACCGACCCCACCCAGAAGGGCTCGCTCAAGGCCGAGGGCTTTCTGTACCACAACCGTGCCCTCAGCGTCTGGCAGCAGGAAAACGCCAATGCCCGCCGCGGCTTCGACCGCGATGCCTACCACGCTGCCGTGCGCCTCAGCGGCCAGGCCGACAAGACCCTGCTGCAAGGTGGCGCCACCTACACCCATGCGCCCAACAGCAACCCCAACGGCATGGGCTTCTTTGAGTACAACATCGCGCGCAACGCGGTGGGCCGCTTCGTCAGCCCGGCCTACAACGGGATGATCGACTACATGTACCACCGCGAGCTGATGGTGTTCGGCACAGCCACCCAGCCATTGAACCGCGAGTTCAGCGTGGGTGCTGGTGCCTACTACGGCAGTGGCATGAAATACAAGGGCGTGGACCTGGCGCACGGCGACGTGATGGTGTTCGTCGAATACAAGCCCAGTTTCTTGAAGGGCCTGCACACCGTGGTGGCCTACGACTGGTCGCGCAACTGGCGCGAAGTGCAAGGCGCTCCTGACGTCAGCCAGGGCCGGCAGCTCAATGCCAGCAAGACGGGTCCGATGATCCGCCTCGACTACCGCCACGAATTCTTCTGACCCTGCCGGAGACTCCCCATGATGCTCAAGAACATCCTGCGCCGCGTCTGCGGCCTGAGCCTGATCGCCCTGTGCTTCAGCGCCACGGCGGCGCCCGCTGACAAATCGGACGAAGCCGAAGTCCACCTCTACCTGACCCGCCATGGCAAGACCATGCTCAATGTCTCCGACCGGGTGCAGGGCTGGTCGGATGCGGTTCTCACCCCCGAGGGCATTGCCGTGGCACAAGACCTGGGCCGCGGACTCAAGGACACGCGCTTTGCGGCCGTCTACAGCAGCGACAGCGGCCGCGCCATGGAAACCGCCCGCGTGGTGCAGCAGTTCAGTGGCCAGACCCAGTTGCCCTTGCAGATTGACTCGCGCCTGCGCGAGTTCAACTTCGGCAGCTACGAGGCCGACCTGAACAGCACCCTGTGGGACGATGCAGCCCGCTTCGACGGCCTGCCCATGGAAGCCTGGCTCAAGCAATTCACGCCCAAACGCTTCTCCAACACCGTGGCAGCCATGGACCGCCAGCGCGGCACCACCCATGGCAAGACCTGGCCGGCCGAAGACTACGCCACCATCAGCAAGCGCCTGATCGGCGGCTTGACCGACATCGCCAGCCAGCAGGCCCGCAAAGGCGGCGGCAAGGTGCTGGTGGTGTCGCACGGCCTGGCCATCGCGGCAGTGGTGGACGCCCTGGCGCCAGGCAACAACTACCCGCTGCACAAGCCCCTGGCCAACGCCAGCATCACCGAGGTCGTCTACCGCGGCGGCCGTTTCGAGGTGCTGACCTTCAACGAATTGAAGTACGTCAAGGCCGGCCAGGCCGCCGCCAAGGGCACCCCTTAAGTCAGTCCAGCGCCCTGTACAGCGCCCTGCCCTGCGCTCTTCGCCTGGCCCCGCCCCGGGGCCAGGCCTCGACGCGCCCCCCTCATACCCCCCCACACCCCCATGACCACTGCCCCACGCGCCCCCGACACCCCGCTGCCCGGGCGCACCGCCCCGGCGCGCGCCTCACGCCGCTTCATCGCCCTGTACGGGCTGGCCACCTTCGGCTTCTGGATGGCCGTGATGACACCGGTCATCGTCACCATGGCCCTCAAGGTGAACCAGTTGGCCCCCGACAGCAAAGAGTCCACCCTGGCCTGGGTGCTGGGCATCGGCGCCTTCGTGGCCATGATCGCCAACCCCGTGGCCGGCCTGTTCAGCGACCGCACGCGCTCACGCTTCGGCATGCGCCGCCCCTGGCTGGTGGGCGGGGCCCTGCTGGGCCTGGCGGGCCTGGCCATCGTGGCCGTCAGCCCCACGGTGTGGCTGCTGATGCTGGGCTGGTCGCTGGCTCAGTTGGCCTACAACGCCGTGCTGGCCGCCCTGATGGCCTTGATGCCCGACCAGATTCCCGAATCCCAGCGCGGCGCCGTCGGCGGCCTGCTGGGCATGTGCATGCCCGCCGGCATCCTGGCCGGGGTGTACGTGGCCCAGGAGGCCAGCAGCCTGGCCCAGATGTTTCTGCTGCCCGCCGGCCTGTTCACCATTTTCGTGCTGCTGCTGTGCGCCGGCATGCGCGACCGCATGGCCCCCGCACAGGCGCCCGAGGCGATGAGCCTGGCGGGCTTTGCCCGCAGCTTCCTGATCAGCCCGAAGGGCGCCGGTGACTTTCTGTGGGCCTTTGTGAGCCGCTTCATGCTGCTGCTGGGCATCGCCACCCTGATGACCTACCAGGTGTTCTACATGCTCGACAAACTGGGCGTCAGCACCGAGGCCGTGCCCGACATGATGTTCCGCTCCACCTTGGTGTCATCCATCACCATCGTGCTGTCCAGCCTGGCCAGCGGCTGGCTCAGCGACCGCAGCGGGCGACGCAAGGCCTTTGTGCTGATGGCCGCTCTGATCTATGCGGCCGGCCTGCTGGTCATCGGCCTGGCCCATGACTTCAATGGCCTTTTGCTGGGCGTGGGCGTGTGTGGCCTGGGCCAGGGCATGTATGTGGCCGTCGACCTGGCCCTGGTGACCGAGGTGCTGCCCAACCCCGACGAGGCCGCCAAAGACCTGGGCCTGTTCAACCTGGCCAGCGCCATGCCGCAATCCGTGGCTCCCATGATCGCGCCGCTGTTCCTGGCCCTGGGTGGCCCGCAGAACTACAGCGCGCTGTTCACCGCGGCAGCCGTCTTTGCCCTGGTGGGTGCGCTGGCCGTGTTGCCCATCCGCAAGGTGCGCTGAGCACGTCGCCCTCTTCAACAGAATCCTTCGACAGACCTCTCTCCCATGAACTCCCTGCCTCCCCTGCCTGCCGACTGGCGCCATCAACCCGGCCTGAGCGAACGCGTGGCCGACCTGCTGGCCCGCATGAGCCTGAACGACAAGATCGAACTGGTCAGCGGTGACCTCAACTACAACTTCGGCTTCTACAGCGCAGCCGTGCCCGGCCCGGGCCTGCCCGAGCTGACCATGGCCGACGGCCCCTGCGGCGTGCGCATCAACAACGGTGCCGTGCATGGGGGCCGCGCCACCGCCCTGCCCGCGCCCATCGCCCTGGCCGCCAGTTGGAACACCGAGCTGGCCCAACACTATGGCGATGTGCTGGGCCACGAGGCCCGCGCCAGCGGCCACAACGTGATCCTGGCGCCCGCGGTGGACATCGCGCGCGTGCCGGTGGGCGGGCGCACCTTTGAGTCCTTTGGCGAAGACCCGCTGCTCAACGCCCGCATGGCGCTGGCCGAGATCCCGGCCATCCAGGCCCACGCGGTGGCGGCCTGCCTCAAGCACTATGCCGTGAACAACCAGGAGCACGAGCGCGCCAGCGTGAACGCCGCGGTGGACGAAGCCACCCTGCGCGAGATCTACCTGCGCCCCTTCGAGGCCGTGGTGCGCCACAGTGCCGTGGCTTCGCTGATGGGCGCCTTCAACCGCGTCAACGGGGTGTTTGCCTGCGAGAACCATTGGCTGCTGGACCAGCTGCTGCGCCGTGAGTGGGGCTTTGCCGGCTGGGTGATGAGTGACTACGCCGCCACCCACAGCACCGTGCCCTCGGCCCTGGCGGGCCTGGACCAGGAACAGCCTTCGGGCCAGCACTACGGTGAGCGCCTGCAGCAGGCGGTGGAGCAAGGCCAGGTGCCCCTGGCCACCCTGGACGAGATGTGCCGCCGCATCCTGCGCACCATGGTCGGCCTGCAGCTGATCGAACGCCCGCCCGCCATCGCCCCCTTGAACGACGAGGCCCACCGCAGCGTGGCCCAGGCCGTGGCCGAACAGGCGGTGGTGCTGCTGAAGAACGATGGTGATCTGCTGCCGGTGCGCCCTGAAGCCCTGCGCCGGGTGGTGGTGATCGGCCCCGATGTCGACAATGCCCACGTGGCCGGTGGCGGCAGCAGCCGGGTGCAGCCGGCGCACGCCACGAGCCTGCTCGAGGGCCTGCGCCAGCGC
Source organism: Curvibacter gracilis ATCC BAA-807 (assembly GCF_000518645.1). Classification (GTDB taxonomy): domain Bacteria; phylum Pseudomonadota; class Gammaproteobacteria; order Burkholderiales; family Burkholderiaceae_C; genus Curvibacter; species Curvibacter gracilis. Next base: position 126,723 of record NZ_JADZ01000011.1, read on the forward strand.
CTGGGCCCCGACGTGCTGGTGCAGCACGCCGTGGGCAACGACCCCATCTCGGCCGCCGACCTGCTGCCCGGCCCCGACTCCCTGCCCGGCGACTGCCTGCGCAGCGGCCCGGCGGCCGATGCAGCGCCCGGCCTGCACACCCGGTTCTGGAGCAACCCGCACCTGGGTGGCGAGGCCTGCTTCGAATGCGTGATGCCCCAGGTCGCCTTGAACGGCGGCTTCTTCAACTTTCCGGGCTTTGACGCCAACTCCAGCCGCTACCCCAAGCTGCCCAACGAGCTGTCGGGCGCGATCTCGGCGCGCTTCACCGGCCGCCTGGTGGTGCCCGAGAGCGGCCGCTACGAGCTCAGCGCCACCTTGCTGGGCACGCTGCGCATCTGGCTCGACGGCGAGCTGGTGCTGGACGCCTTCCGCGCAGGCGGCGGCTCGGCCAGCGGCGCCGGTGCCTCGGGTGCGGCCTGGGGGGCGCACGCCGATGTGAAGCGCGCCGAGGACGGCAGCGACAGCCCGGTGGGGCCCGACTGGCCGGTGGCCCAGGCCCAGATGAACCTGCGCGCCGACCACCTGCCCGAAGCCCGTGAACTGCCGCCCCAGCCCCTGGGCAGTGGCGGCGGCGAAGCCGGCCCGCCACCCGAAACCGCGGGCGTGGCCCTGCAACTGCGGGCCGGGGCCCAGGGCCATGAGCTGTGCATCGAATACCTGGCCAATGCCCCTTCGCAAGGCTGGCTGACCGGCGCCCAGTTGCGCCTGGGCTGGCGCCCGCCGAGCGAGCGGCCCACGGCCTCCATGCGCGAAGCCTGCGCCCTGGCCGAAGGTGCCGACCTGGTGGTGCTGGCCGTGCGCAGCTACGAAACCGAGCAGATGGATCGCCCCGACCTGCGCCTGCCCAACAACCAGGCCGCCCTGGTGCGTGCCGTGGCGGCCGCCAACCCGCGCACCGTGGTGATCAACATGAGCGGTGGCCCGGTCGAGACCGAGAGCTGGGAGACCGGCATTCCCGCCATCCTGCAGGCCTGGTACCTGGGGCAGGAGCAAGGCAGCGCCTTGGCACGCATCCTGGTGGGTGACGTCAACCCCTCGGGCAAACTGCCGCTGAGCTTTCCGCTCAGCGCCCATGGCCTGCTGCGCAGCCGCGCCCAATACCCGGGCGAGGACGGCACGGTGCATTACAGCGAAGGCCTGCAGGTGGGTTACCGGGGCTTCGATGCACGCGCCCTGCCCGTGCGCTTTGCCTTCGGCCACGGCCTGTCCTACACCCGCTTCGAGTACAGCGAACTGCAGGTGCACACCGATGCCGACGGGCTGGAGCTGAGCTTCACCGTGCGCAACAGCGGCGAGCGTGCCGGGCGCGAAGTGGCCCAGGTCTACCTCGGCCTGCCCGTGCCCGGCCAGCCACCGCACCGGCTGGTGGATTTCGCGTCGCTGCCGCTGGCCGCAGGTGAAAGCCGCCGCGTGCACCGCCGCATCAGCCGCAACGACCCGGGCCACCCACTGAGTGTCTGGACCGAGAGCGGCTGGCAATGTGCCCGCGGCCCGTTGCGGGTGGCCATTGGCAGCTCCTCACGCAACCTGCGCCTGAAGACCCAGGTGCTGTTCTGAACCGCCAAGTGAGGCATGGCGAGGCGGATCGAGAAGCCCCAGTCAAGTTTCTGCAGGTTTCTTCAGGCCGCTTCCTGCCTCTTGAGGCCCCATCGGGTCTCCCCTGGCCCAACGACACAGGTCGGCCATGCGCCGGCCCTTTTCCCTTATGACCGAACACGACATCGAGCAACTGATTTCCCGCATGACCCTGGCCGAAAAGCTGGGCCAGATGACCCAGGTGCAGCCGCAGGGCCGCGATCAGGAAGAGCGCGTGCGCCAAGGTGGCGCCGGCTCCCTGATCAATGTGGTGGGTGACGATGCCTACCACTACCAGTGGCTGGCGGTGGAGCACTCCCGTCTGGGCATCCCGCTGCTGCTGGGTCGCGACGTGATCCATGGCTTCCAGACCGTGTTTCCCATTCCCCTGGGCCAGGCCGCCGCCTTCGACCCCGAGCGCGTGCGCCAGGCCGCCGCCCACTCGGCGCGCGAAGCCGGTGCCGCCGGCGTGAACTGGACCTTCTCGCCCATGTTGGATGTGGCGCGCGACCCGCGCTGGGGGCGCATCGCCGAGAGCTTTGGAGAAGACCCGCTGCTGATCTCGCGCCTGGGCGTGGCCATGGTGCAGGGCTACCAGCAAGAGGGCGTGGCCGCCTGCGCCAAGCACTTTGTGGGCTATGGCGCGGCCGAGGGCGGGCGCGACTACAGCGCCACCGACCTGGCACCGCGCGCCTTGCTCGACACCTACCTGCCCCCATTCCTGGCGGCACAGCAGGCCGGCGTGATGACGGTGATGAGCGCCTTCAACGACCTGGACGGTGTGCCCGCCACCGGTCACGAAGACCTGATCCGCGGCACGCTGAAAGACCGGTGGGGCTTTGACGGCCTGGTGGTCAGCGACTGGTGCTCGGTGACCGAGATGATCGCCCACGGCTTCTGCGAAGACGCCGCCGCCGCGGCGCGTGCGGCCGTCAGCGCCGGGGTGGACATGGAAATGGCCAGCACCAGCTACCTGGACCACATTGCCGGCCTGATCGAGCAAGGCCTGCTGGACATCGCCCTGGTCGATGACGCGGTGCGCCGCATCCTGCGCATCAAGGCCCGGCTGGGCCTGTTCCGGCACCCCTACGGCGACCCGGGGCGCACTCAGCCCCAGCGGCCGGTGGCCACCCAGCTGGCGCGCAGCCTGGCCCGCGACAGCTGCGTGCTGCTGAAGAACGAGCAAGGCCTGCCCCTGGGCGAGCACGCGCGGCGTGTGGCGGTGATCGGCCCACTGGCCGATGCCCCCGGCGAACAACTGGGTTGCTGGGTGTTCGACGGTGAGCGCCAGCACAGCCAGACCGTGTTCGCGGCCCTGCAGGAACGCCTGGGCGCCCAGCGGGTGGTGCACGCCCGCGGGCTGGAGCACTGCCGCAGCCACGATCTGGACGGGCTGGAGGCCGCCGTGGCCCTGGCGCGCAGCGCCGAGGTGGTGGTGCTGTGCCTGGGCGAGGACGCCGGCCTGAGCGGCGAAGCCCACTGCCGGGCCCACCTCGACCTGCCTGGCGCCCAACAGACCCTGCTGGAGGCGGTGGCCGCCACCGGCGTGCCCGTGGTGCTGGTGATCATGGCCGGCCGCCCCCTGGTGCTGGGCCCGGTGCTGCCACATGCCCAGGCCGTGCTCTACGCCTGGCACCCAGGCAGCCAGGGCGGCCCGGCCATCGTCGACCTGCTGTGCGGCGAATCCCCCAACGGGCGCCTGCCCGTGAGCTTTCCGCGCAGCGTGGGGCAGATACCGATCTTCTACAACCACAAGAACACCGGCCGCCCGCCCCACCCCGATGCGCCCAGCATCCCCTCAGGTACCCCGCTGGACCCGAGCGGCTTCTTTGCCGCCTACCTCGACGAGGACCACCGGCCCCTGTTCCCCTTCGGCTTCGGCCTGGGCTACACCCGCTTCGAGTACCGCGACCTGCAACTGTCGGCCAGCCAGCTCACGCCGGGCGGCACCCTGTGCGCCTCGGTGCTGCTGAGCAACGTGGGCCACCGCAGCGCCACCGAAGTGGTGCAGCTTTATGTGCGCGACCTGGTCGGCTCGGTGACGCGCCCGGTGCGCGAGCTGAAAGACTTCCAGCGCATCAGCCTGCAGCCCGGCGAAAGCCAGCGCGTGAGCTTTGAGCTGCACACCGACGCGCTGCGCTTTCACGACCGGCATCTGCGCCAGGTCTGCGAGAGCGGGCGCTTCGAGCTGTGGATCGGGCCGGATTCGGCATCGGGGCCGAGCGCGGTGTTTGAGATCGTCTGAGGGTCAGGGACTGCGTTTCAGGCGCTGGGGTGCAGATTTGGTGCTGCGATCTCAACGCCACGCCCAAGCCGCCATCGCCGCGCCCACCTCCACCGGGCTTCGGCCGGGCCAGGGCGCGCGGCCCAGCAGGGCCTGCACACAGGCCTGTTGCATGGCGGGCACGGGCGAGTAGGCGTTGATCCAGCAGCGGCATCCCGAGGCGTCGGCCAGGTGGTAGGGGTTGCCAAAGGAGATCAGCAGGTGCGGCAGGGTGTGCCAGTGCCGCTCCATGGCGCGGGCGGTGTCGCCGTGCAGGCGCTTCCAGTCCAGGCGCAGGCTGCCGCGGCACATGCCGGCCTCGCGTGCCAGCACATAGATCAGCACGTCGTACAGGTCGGGGTCGACCAGGGTGTCGGGGCGGTAGCGTGTCACGGCAAAGCCTTCGGCCTGCAGCAGCTCGACCATGCGCAGGGCCGGCAAGGGCTGGCCGAAGGGGGTGTGGCGCTCGCCTTCTTCGACCAGCAGAACACGGCGGTGGCGCTGGGGCACCAAGGGCAGCAGGCCATCGAGGTCGCGCACCCGGGTCAAGGCAGCGGCGGCACATTCTCGCGCCCATTGCTGCGCCTGGGCCCGCTCGGTGTGCGCATCGGGTTGCGCCGGAGGGATGGCGGCGGTCTGGCGTGGTCTGACCACCAGGCCGAGCACGCATTGCAGGGCCAGCACCCGCGCCAGCGCCTGGTTGACCCGGGCCCAGCTCAGCCGCCCCTCGGCCAGGGCGCGCTCCAGGTAGGCCACGTCCAGCTCGGGCTGCCCCGAGAACAACAGCATGTCGCAGCCCGCCGCCACCGCCTGCGGCAAGGTCTGCCAGCGCGGCCCACAGGCCGAAAAGCCGGCCATCAGCGTGGCGTCGGACAGCAGCAGCCCCTCAAAGCCCAACTCGCCCCGCAGCCAATCGGTGCTGAGCGCCGGCGACAGACTGGCTGGGCGGCTCAGCCCCCCGTCCAAGGCCGGCAGCCCGATGTGACCGCACAGCACGGTGCGCACGCCGGCGCCGATGGCTGCGCGCCATACCGGGGCGTAGCGGGCCAGCCAGGCGTCACGCGACAGACTGTTGCAACTGGGCTCCAGGTGGTGGTCGCGCCAGTCCACGCCATCGCCGGGCCAATGCTTGGCGCTGGCGGCCAGCCCCTCCCCCTGCAGCCCTTGCACAAAGGCCCGCGAGAAGGCAGCCACCCGGGCCGGATCGGCGCCAAAGGAGCGGGTGTTGACCACCGGGTTGTGCGGGTTGAGGTCCAGATCGACCACCGGCGACAGCACCCAGTTGACGCCGCAGCGCCGCGCCGCACGGGCCGCCACCTGACCCATGCGCCGGGCCCAGGCCACGCGCCCAGTGGCAGCCACGGCCATGGCGTTCGGAAACCCCAGCCCGTCGGCACCGGTGTGCTCGCCAAACTCGATGTCGGCCGCCACCAGCAGATCCGCCCGGCCCAGTTGCCGGGCCTGGGACTGCAACTGGCCCACCAAGCGGGCGCTGTGCGCATCCGGAGCACCCGGCACGAACACCCCGCCCACGCCCTGCTCCACCCAGGCCTGATAGCGCTCTGGCGTGCCATCGGCCAGGGCCAGCACCAGCAAACGCCACAGGCGCTGACGCGGTGGCAGGGTTTGCAATTGCTGCGCCACCCAGGCGCGCTGCCAGGGTTTGAGGCGCAGCGGGCCCGTGCTGGGCAGCCCGGGCCCTGGGTCAGCAGTACGAGGGCGCGACATAGGGCTGCAGCAGTCGCATCGCATCCAGCTCATTGGCCGCCCCGTAGGCGCTGCCGGGGCGCCCGGGCGACGCACGGTGGGCCAGGCGCCATTCACCCGGCGTGCAGCCCAGGGCCCGGCGGAAGGCCAGGTTGAAGGCCTTGGCATTCGGAAAGCCACAGGCCAAGGCCACATCGAGCAAATTGCCGGTGATGGGCCGGCTCAGGGCATCCAGGGCACGGCGCAGCCGCACCAGGGTGATGAACTGGCCGAAGGTGTTGCCGGTCTCGGCCTTGAACAGGCGGGCCAGGTAGCCACTGGACCAGCCCAGGGCCTGGGCCACCGCCCCGACCGAGATGGGCTCGGCCACGTGGTCCTGCACATACTGGCAGACCCGCTGCAGACGCCGGCCCAGGGCCTGCTCTTCTTCGGGCAACAGCATGGGATGGGCCTCAGGGCCCAGGGTCGAGGGCAGGCCCCGGAGCAGGCATGACACGATTTGCAACACTCCGGCCTCGAGTTCGAGCTTCCAGCCCGGGCGCTGCAGGCGTTGCTCCCACATCATGGACGCCAGCAGCCCCCGCAGGCGGTCTCGCAAGGGGCGCAGCGCGGGCTCGCTGTTAAGGCCCTCGATCTGAAAACGCCGACGCCGGAAATCCGGGTCATGCCGCGCACTGGCCGGGTCCAGTTGCAGGCACAGCACCAGGTTGGCGCCCCCCAGATCGTGGCTGGCATGGGGCTCGCCCGCATGCACCAGCGCCAGCTCACCAGCACGCACCCGCTGCAGGCCGGCGGCGGTGTGCAGTTCCACCTCCCCGCTGAGCACCAGCAGGAGCTCGAAGGCCGAATGCAGGTGCAGCCCCACGTCACGCACATCGTGAAAGAACAGGCGCAGGGGCAGTTCGGCCGCAAAGCCGATGCGCTCCACCTGCCAGCCCAGGGGCCGAGGCGCCACCGCAGGGGTGGCCCAGGCGGCCGCCTCTCGGGGGCCGTCGTCGTCAAGTAAATATGCCGAATCGTTTTCCAAGGCCATGGCTGCTCTCCAGTGCGTGTCACGCGACGGATTGCTGTCTCAGGTCCGGCGTGGGAACGGCGCGGATTCTGGCCCTAACGGAGGCGCTGGCTTGTCAGCGAACACCTCATATTGCTCCGATCGTCGCTAAAAACACACCGGCCAACGACTCCAGACGTGAAAAAGCCGCCTCAAAGGGCGGCTTCCTGGCGCAGGGGGCGCAGAGTTCAAAGAGGCCGGAAACGCTCAACGACCGCGTTGGCGAAGCAGCAACAGCACCGAGGCCAGCGCCAGGCCGACAAACACCACGAACGACCAGTTGGCGATCGAGCCGCCGAGGAAGGTCCAGTCGATGGCCGAGCAGTCACCGCTGCCCTTGAACACCATGGGAATCACGCGTTGCAGCGGAAAGGCCTCGATCATGCCGTACAGGTCACGGCCGCAGGTCAGCACCTCGGGCGGGTTCCACTGAAGCCAGCTCTGGCGGGCCGCCACGAAGGCGCCGAAGCCCGAGGTCAGCAGGATCAGCACGGCGCCGACCAACCAGCCCCCGCGGCGTGGCGACAAGGCCGCCAGGCCCGCCCAGACCGCCACCAGCAACAGCGCGTAGCGCTGCACGATGCACATCGGGCAAGGCTCCAGCCCGACCACGTGCTGCAGGTAGAGCCCAAAGGCCAGCATGCACAGGCAGGTGGCACTGGCCAGGGCCAGCAAGAGGCGCGGTGCGCGGTCGAACCAGTTCAGCAAAAACAATTCAGTGTCCTTCAACAAACACGCGAGCCCGCCGTGGCGTGACCACCAGCAGCTCGCCTTCACGGAAACCCAGATCACGGTATTGTTGCGCAGGGATTTGCGCCTCGATGATCGTGTCCTGGGTGCGATTTTCCGCTGTTTGGTGATCTTCGGACGGAATAAGTTCCAGCCGAGCAATCGGCCCCACCACGATCGCACGGCTCAACTGGGCCACGATGCCGCGCGGGCGGCCCTGGGCGTCGATGCCGGCACCCGGCACATGGCGCTCCACCTCGAAGTCGTGCGGGCGCACATAGGCCGAGGCCTTGGCGTTCTGGGCGCCGGCGTGTTCGGGCGCGTCGATCTGCAGGCCCTCCAGGTGCACCTGGCCTTCGTGGGCACGGCCATGGAACAGGTTCACATCGCCGAGAAAGCCATACACAAAGGGGCTGGCGGGGTGGTCCCACACCTCCTGGGGCGAACCGCTTTGCTCGACCTTGCCCTGGTTCATCAACACCACGCGGTCGGCCACTTCCAGGGCTTCTTCCTGATCGTGGGTCACGAAGATGCTGGTCACATGCAGCTCGTCGTGCAGGCGGCGCAGCCAGCGGCGCAGTTCCTTGCGTACCTTGGCGTCGAGCGCGCCAAACGGTTCATCCAGCAGCAGCACCTTGGGCTCGACCGCCAGCGCGCGCGCCAGGGCAATGCGCTGGCGCTGGCCACCCGAGAGTTGGCTGGGGTAGCGGTCGGCCAACCAGTCGAGCTGCACCAGCTTGAGCAGGTCGTGCACCTTGGTCTTGATCTGGGCATCGCTGGGGCGCTCGCCGCGGGGCTTGACGCGCAGGCCGAAGGCCACGTTCTCGAACACCGTCATGTGGCGGAACAGCGCGTAATGTTGGAACACAAAGCCCACGCCGCGCTCGCGCACGTGCACGTCGGTGGTGTCCTCACCCGAGAACAGGATGCTGCCGCTGTCGGGGGTTTCCAGGCCGGCGATGATGCGCAGCAAGGTGGTCTTGCCACAGCCCGAGGGGCCGAGCAAGGCGATGAGTTCGCCCGAGTCGATGTCGAGGCTGACATCCTTCAGGGCATGGAAGTCGCCGAAATGCTTGCTGACGTTGCGGATCTGAATGCTCATGTTCTTCTTCCTCAGGCGATGGCGCCGGGGCGGGCTTGGACGGTGGGTGTGGCAGGGGCGGTCGCGGAGGCCATCGCTGGGGCTTCCGGCGGCTGGGCCTCGGCGTCGCGCATTTCCTTCTCGTGGCGCCACTCGACCACCGACTTGATCAGCAGGGTGACCAGCGCCAGCAAGGCCAGCAGCGTGGCCACAGCGAAGGCCGCCACCGACTGGTATTCGTTGTAGAGAATCTCGACGTGCAGCGGGATGGTGTTGGTCTGGCCCCGGATGTGGCCCGACACCACCGACACGGCGCCGAACTCACCCATGGCCCGGGCATTGCACAGGATGACGCCATAAATCAGGCCCCACTTGATCTTGGGCAGGGTGACCAGCCAGAAGGTCTGCCAACCACTGGCACCCAACACGATGGCGGCCTGCTCCTCGTCGCAGCCCTGGGCCTGCATCAGCGGGATCAGCTCGCGGGCGATGAAGGGGAAGGTGACAAACACGGTGGCCAGCACGATGCCGGGCACGGCAAAGATGATCTTGATGTCGTGCGCCTGCAGCCAGGGGCCGAACCAGCCCTGGGCGCCGAACATCAGCACGTAGATCAGGCCGGCGACCACGGGCGAGACCGAGAACGGCAGATCGACCAGGGTGGTCAGAAAGGACTTGCCCGGAAACTCGAACTTGGCGATCGACCAGGCCGCCGCAATGCCGAACACCAGGTTCAGCGGCACGGCCACGGCCGCGGTCAGCAGGGTGAGGCGGATGGCCGACCAGGCGTCGGGCTCTTTCAGGGCCTCGACAAAAGGCCCGACCCCCTTGCGCAGGGCCTCGGTGAACACCGCTGCCAGCGGCAGGAACAGGAACAGGGTCATGAACACCAGGGCCAGGCCGATCAGCGACCATTTGACCCACACGGCTTCGGTGGTGCCCGCCTTGACGCGGGAGATGGGCTTGCGCGCGCTCATGCCGGGGCTCCTGTGTGACGGCGCTGCCAGGCTTGCAGCGCATTGATGACCAGCAGCAGCACAAACGAGATCACCAGCATGACCACGGCCACGGCCGTGGCACCGGCGTAGTCGTACTGCTCGAGCTTGCCGATGATGATGAGGGGGGTGATTTCAGAAATCATGGGCATGTTGCCGGCGATGAAGATCACCGAGCCGTACTCGCCGATGGCCCGGGCAAAGGCCATGGCAAAACCGGTCAGCAAGGCCGGTGCGATCGAGGGCAGGATGACCCGCACAAAGGTCTGCAGCCGCGTGGCGCCCAGGCAGGTAGCCGCCTCTTCGAGTTCTTTTTCAGCGTCTTCAAGCACCGGCTGTACGGTGCGCACCACAAAGGGCAGGCCGATGAAGATCAGCGCGATCACCACGCCCGCGGGCTTGAAGGCCACCGGCAGGCCCCAGGCCTCGAGGTACTGGCCCACCCAGCCGTTGCCGGCCAGCAAGGCCGTCAGCGAGATGCCGGCCACCGCCGTGGGCAGCGCAAAGGGCAGGTCCACCAATGCATCGACGATCTTCTTGAAGGGAAAGGTGTAGCGCACCAGCACCCAGGCCACCAGCAGGCCGAACACCACGTTGACCAGGGCCGCGATCAGCGAGGCGCCAAAGGTCAGGCGGTACGAGGCCAGCACGCGTGGCGCGGTGACGGCGTTCCAGAACTGGTCCCAGCTCAGGGTGCTGGTCTTGAACAGCAGGGCCGACAGCGGGATCAAAACAATCACGGCCAGGTACATCAAGGTGTAGCCCAGCGTGAGGCGAAAACCGGGCAGCACCCGTTTGGCGCCGCCCCTTTTGGGGGGCGCATGGCTGACAGAAGTGGTCATAGGGATTTACTTGGCGCCAGGGGAGTAGAGCTTGTCGAACTGGCCACCGTCGTTGAAGTGAACCTTCTGGGCCTCGGCCAGCGAGCCGAAGTAGTCCGACACGGCAAACAGCTGGATGGGCTTGAAGACGTCGGCGTGCTTTTTCAGCACCGCCGCCGAGCGTGGGCGCAGGGCGTGCTTGGCAGCGATCTCCTGGGCCTCTTCGGAGTACAGGTAATCCAGGTAGGCCTTGGCCAGCTCGCCCGTGCCCTTCTTGGCCACGGTGCGCTCCACCACCGCCACCGGGTTCTCGGCAATGATGCTGATCGAGGGGTGCACCGCATCCACTTTGCCGGCGCCGAACTCGCGGTCCACCGACACCACCTCGGATTCGAAGGTGACCAGCACGTCGCCGATGTTGCGCTGCAGGAAGATGGTTGTGGCGTCTCGCCCGCCCTTGGCCAGCACCGGCACGTTCTTGTACAGCTTGCTGACAAACTCGGCCGCCTGGGCGTCGGTGCCGCCCTTCTTGCGCACATAGCCCCAGGCGGCCAGGTAGGCCATGCGGCCGTTGCCGCCCGTCTTGGGGTTGACCACGATGACCTGGATGCCGGGCTTGATCAGATCGTCCCAGTCCTTGATGTTCTTCGGGTTGCCGTTGCGGGTCAGGAACAGCATGGTCGAGGTGGTGGGCGAGGCGTTGCCCGGGAAGCGCTTGGCCCAGTCCTTGGCCACCACGCCGGTGCTGGCCAGGAAGTCGACATCGGTGGTGGTGTTCATGGTCACCACGTCGGCGTCCAGCCCGTCGTTCACGGCCCGCGCCTGGGCGCTGGAGCCGCCGTGGGCCTGGTCGATCTTCACGTCCTTGCCGGTGGTCTTCTTCCAGTGCGCCACAAAGGCCGCGTTGTAGTCCTTGTAGAACTCACGGGCCACGTCGTACGAGGCGTTGAGCAAGGTGGTGGTCTGTGCGCCCGCCAGCGAGCCGGTGGCCAACACCAGGGAGGCCAGGGCCAGTTTGATTTTTGTCTTCATGGTCATTCTTGTGTCGAGGAAACAGCGTGTGGGGTGGCGGGCTGGCCCAGCGCCAGATCACCCGTCAAGGATTGCAGCAAGGCCAGGCCCAAGGGCCATTCGCCATGCCCGGACTCCACATTGATGTGGCCGGCATCCTGCAGTCGAACAAACTCGCTCCCCCAGGACCGCGCATAGGCTCCGGCCAGCCGGATCGGGCAGAACGGGTCGTTGCTGCTGGCCACGAGGATACTTCGGTAGGGCAAACGCTCACACGGTGCGGGGGCAAAATCGCTGAGCACCGCGCGGCGCTCCGGATCGGCCGGCGCCACCAGCAACGCGCCCTGGATGCGCTCACGCAAATCGGCGGGCAAGTGCACGACGGCCATGCAGCCCAAGCTGTGTGCCACCAGCACCACCGGCGCACCGGCGGCCTCGATGGTCTCGCCCAGGGTGCGCACCCAGGCGGCGCGGCTGGGGGTGATCCAGTCGTCCTGACGCACGCGCCGGGCACCCGGCAGGCGATCGGCCCACAGGGTCTGCCAGTGCCCAGGGCCGGAATCGCGCCAGCCCGGCACGATGATCACAGGGGTCGTCGATGCCATGGCCTCAGCCCTGCACCGGGGCGTGATGCGCCCTGGAGGTCCATGGGGCAAAAGGTAGGCAAGACATCATGCAAACTTCCTGATCTAAAGAGTCGGACGCATTCTGCGAACAAGCGCTTAAAACGAGAACGAATAGTTCGTTGTTTGTTTATGCGCTTTTTCACATGAAGAATCCCGACAGCGCGGACCTGGGGCCCCTCAGGCGCCAAGCCCAGCACTCGATTGGACTCACCAGTGGAACAATGCATTGCAAAAATGCCGGCTTATCAGCCATTGGCGCGCCTGTGACAATTCATGCACCGCCCAACGGGCCCTTTTCTACCCTCGAAGGAAGACTCCATGAAACTGCTTCACATCGACTCCAGCGTTCTCGGCGACAACTCGGTCTCGCGTCAACTGACCGCCCAGACCGTGGCCCAGTGGAAGGCACGCAACCCCGGCGCCGAAGTCAGCTACCTGGACGTGGCCGCACAAGCCCCCAGCCACCTGAACGCCGACTCGCTGGGCTTTCGCCTGCCCGCCGGCAGCGCGCTGACCGAAGTGCAGCAACGCGAAAACGCCGTCTCTGAAGCCCTGGTGACCCAATTCCTGGCGGCCGATGTGATCGTGGTGGGTGCCCCGCTGTACAACTTCAGCATCCCCAGCCAGCTCAAGGCCTGGATCGACCGCATCTGCCAGGTGGGCCGCACCTTCAAGTACACCGACAAGGGCCCCCAAGGCCTGGCCGGTGGCAAGACCGTGATTGTGGTGTCGACCCGGGGTGGCAAATACTCGATCTCGGAAGCCGGCAACGCCATGGAACACCAGGAAAGCTACCTCAAGACCGTGTTCGGCTTCCTGGGCATCACCGATGTGCGCATCGTGCGCGCCGAAGGCCTGAACATGGGCCCCGAGGTCAAGGCAGAGGCCCTGGGCTCCGCCGAGAAAGACCTGGCCGCCGCCCTGGCCTGATGGCGTTGCGGCCCGGGTGGCCGCCCTGCCCTCCCAAGCCCACCTGCCGGTGGGCTTTTTTTTTGACTCAGAGCACCACGCGCTCTGCCTAGTCAGCCAGTTGAAGGCGCCGCAACGTGCGCACCAGACGCCCGGGTTCGTGCAGGCTGAAGGCCTTGCGGGCATGCTCGGGCACATGCCAGACAGCGCGCGTGCCCGCGATGAAGGTGGCCGTGTCGCCGGGTTTGAGGGTGAATTGGCGGCCCTGGTATTTCACCTCCACCAGCCCCTCGAGCAGGTGCACGGTTTCATCGACGCCAAACTGCCACTCGAAGGTGCTGGGGCCATCGCAGGCCCACAAGCCCGTGGTGGTGCGCCCATCGGGTGACTTGCTGATCTCGGTGGCGCGGAAGTTCGGAGTCCCCTCCAGCACCCAATCAGGGTTCACCTTGAGACTGGTCAGGGGGCGGTGCACCGAAGACACTGAGGGCGGATCGGCGTGACGAAGGTAGGCCACGCCATCCCAGGCGGCGACCAAGGCCAGGGCTGTCAGCGCCCCTCCCAGAGCAACAAATACATTTTTTTTCATGACGGTTTTGGATTATGCCGAAACCGTCACAAAGTTAACGCCTTGTAAAGGCGTTAACTTTCAAGCACCCGCGCTCAGACCTGGTCGAGTGCCTGAGCCAGGTCGGCCAGCAGGTCGTCGGCATGCTCAATGCCCACGCACAGTCGCACCGTGTCTTCGCCCACGCCCGACTTCTTCAGTTCTTCAGGCGACAGCTGGCGGTGGGTGGTCGAAGCCGGGTGGGTGGCCAACGACTTGGCGTCACCGATGTTGACCAGACGGGTGAAAAGCTGCAGCGCATCCAGGAAGCGGGCACCGGCCTCACGCCCGCCACCGCTGCTGGCCTTGACGCCGAAGGTCAGCAGGCCGGAAGGCTTGCCGCCCAGGTACTTCTGCGCCAGCGCGTAGTCCACATTGCCCGGCAGGCCGGCGTAGTTGACCCAGCCCACCTTGGGGTGCTTTTCAAGAAACTGGGCCACCTTCAAGGTGTTGTCGTTGATGCGGTCCATGCGCAGGGCCAGGGTCTCGATGCCTTGCAGGATCAGGAAGGCATTGAAGGGCGACAGGGCCGCACCCATGTTGCGCAGCGGCACCACGCGGGCCCGGCCGATGTAGGCGGCCGCGCCCAGGGCCTCGGTGTAGACCACGCCGTGGTAGCTGACATCGGGCTCGTTGAGGCGCTTGAAGCGCTCCTTGTGCTGGGCCCAGGGGAACTTGCCTGAGTCGACAATCGCGCCGCCAATGCTGGTGCCGTGGCCGCCCAGGTACTTGGTGAGCGAGTGCACCACGATGTCGGCACCGTGCTCGAAGGGGCGCAGCAGGTAGGGCGTGGCCACCGTGTTGTCGACGATCAGGGGCACGCCATGGCGGTGGGCGATCTCGGCCACGCGGGCGATGTCGGTGACATTGCCCTGCGGATTGCCCAGCGATTCGACGAACACGGCCTTGGTGCGCTCATCGATCAGTGCCTCGAAGCTGGCCGGGTCGCGGTGGTCGGCAAAGCGGGCCGTGATGCCGTACTGGGGCAGTGTGTGGGCAAACAGGTTGTAGGTGCCGCCATACAGCGCGGTGGACGACACGATGTTGTCGCCGGCCTCGGCAATGGTCTGGATGGCGTAGGTGACGGCCGCCTGACCTGAAGCCACGGCCAGGGCGCCAATGCCCCCCTCCAGGGCCGCGACGCGCTTTTCGAGCACGTCGGTGGTGGGGTTCATGATGCGGGTGTAGATGTTGCCCGGCACCTTCAGGTCAAACAGGTCGGCGCCGTGCTGGGCGCTGTCGAAGGCGTAGGCTGCGGTCTGGTAGATGGGCACCGCCACCGCCTTGGTGGTGGGGTCGGGCGAGTAGCCCGCATGGACCGACAGGGTTTCGAATTTCCAGTTTTCAGAAGACATCTCGGGCTTTCTATGAGCAAGTGAACGGACCGGCCTCCCCGGTCATCGATGCGCCCCACAGGGGGCTGCACCGATTGAAACACCGCCAGCCCCCAGGGCTTACGACGTTTTCCCTGCTTGCTTATTCGAAGTCTGCGAAGTCCGCGATGTCACAGGGGCTCAGAAGCCGGCCAGCACCGAGCCCTTGAACTCGCTCTGGATGAACTTGCGCGTGTCTTCCGAGTGGTAGGCCTTGAGCAGCTTGGCCACCCAGGGCTTGTCCTTGTCCTGCTCGCGCACGGCAATGATGTTCACGTAGGGGCTCTTGGCGTTTTCCTGGGCGATGGCGTCCTTGCCCGGGTTCAGGCCGGCCGACAGGGCGAAATTGGTGTTGATGGCCGCGGCGTCCAAGTCATCCAGGGCACGCGGCAGTTGCGCGGCCTCGAGCTCGATGAACTTGAGCTTTTTCGGGTTGTCGATCACGTCCAGCGGCGTGGCTTTCAGGCCGGCCTCGGGGCGCAGCTTGATCAGCCCCTGGTCCTGCAGCACCAGCAGCACGCGGCCACCGTTGGTGGGGTCGTTGGGCAGGCCGAAACGGGCACCAGGCTTGAGTTCAGCCAGGGCCTTGATCTTCTTCGAATAGATGCCGATCGGGTAGTTGACGGTGTAGCCCACCGAGACGATCTTGTAGCCGCGGTCCTTCACCTGCTGGTCCAGGAAGGGCTTGTGCTGGTAGCTGTTGGCGTCCAGGTCGCCCGAGGCCAGCGCAGCGTTGGGCTGGATGTAGTCGCTGAACTCGACGATCTGGATCTTCAGGCCGTCCTTTTCGGCCACTTTCTTGACCTGCTCCATGATCTGGGCGTGCGGGCCGGCGGTGACACCGATCTTGAGGGGTTTGTCCTGGGCCAGGCTCAGTCCGGTGGACAGTGCGGTAGAGAGTGCGGCGGCAGCCAGCACCAGGGATTTGAGGGCGAAACGCTTGTTCATGTGGTTTCCTTGTGAGAAAGAGGAGGTCGAGAGGGGTGCGGTCAGCACCCCGGGGGATTCATCAACGGTGGGCCAGGCGGCGCACCAGCCAGTCGCCGATGCTTTGCAGCGCCTGCACGAAAACGATCAGCACCAGCACCACCACCGCCATCACCTCGGGCAGAAAGCGCTGATAACCGTAACGGATGCCCAGGTCGCCCAGGCCGCCGCCGCCAATGGCACCCGCCATGGCCGAGTAACCGGTCAGGCTGACCAGGGTGATGGTGATGCCGGCCACGATGCCCGGCAGGGCCTCGGGCAGCAGCACCTTGAACACGATCTGGCGCGTGCTGGCGCCCATGGCCTGCGCGGCCTCGATCAGGCCGCCATCGACCTCGCGCAGCGAGGCCTCGATCAGGCGGGCGGCAAACGGGGCGGCGGCCAGCGTCAGGGGCACCACGGCGGCCGCGGTGCCGATGGACGAGCCCGTCAGCAGGCGGGTCAGCGGAATCACCGCCACCAGCAGGATGATGAAGGGGGTGGAGCGCACCGCGTTCACCACCGTGCCCACCAGGCGGTTGGTCCAGCGGTTCTCAAGCACCCCACCGGCATCGGTCAGGCGCAGGTACACGCCCAGGGGCAAGCCGATCAAGGTGCCCAGCAGGCCCGAGATGCCCACCATCAGCACCGTCTCCCAGAATGAATCGAGCATGAGCTGCAGCAGCTCGGCGGTGAAGCGGTCAAACATGGCTCAGCTCCTCCACCTGCAGGCCGGCGAGGCGCCAGTGCGCCACCGCCTCGGCCACCCGGCCGGACGGGCCGCGCGCCAGCAGCGACAGTGAGCCGAAGGGCTCGCCATGCACCTCATCGACCTGGCCGTGCACGATGCTCAGGTCCAGATCGAAACGGCGCACCGCTTCGGACAGGATGGGGCGCTCGCCCTCGGCGCCGGCAAACACCAGGCGCAGCAGACGGGCGCTGTGGTCGGGGTCGGCCGCCAGTTGGGCGCGCACCCGCTCACGCACCGCCTCGGGCAGGGCCTGGGGCACCACGTCTTCGATCAGGCTGCGGGTCAGCGCCTGCTGGGGTTGGCTGAACACCTGCAGCACCGGGCCGCTTTCAATGATGCGCCCCGCGTCGATCACGGCCACCCGGTCGGCCACCTGCTTGATCACCTGCATCTGGTGCGTGATCAGCACGATGGTAAGGCCCAGCTCGCGGTTGATGTCGCGCAGCAGGCCCAGGATGGAGCGGGTGGTTTCGGGGTCGAGCGCCGAGGTGGCCTCGTCCGACAGCAGCACCTTGGGCTGGCTGGCCAGGGCCCGGGCAATGCCCACACGCTGCTTCTGCCCACCGCTGAGCTGCGACGGAAAACGCTCGCTGAAGGCCGCCAGGCCGACCAACTCCAACAGGGGTGACACACGCTCGCGGATGCGGCGCGCGTCCCAGCCCGCCAGCTCGAGCGGCAGGGCCACGTTGTCGAACACCGTGCGCGACGACAGCAGGTTGAAGTGCTGGAAGATCATGCCGATGTCGCGCCGGGCCTCGCGCAGCTCGGCATCGTTGAGCGCCAGCAGATCGCGCCCGGCCACCTTGACGCTGCCGCGCACCGGGCGGTTCAGCAGGTTGATGGTGCGCACCAGCGAGCTTTTGCCCGCGCCACTGCGCCCGATGATGCCGAACACCTCGCCGGCCGCGATGCGCAGGTCGATGCCGCGCAAGGCCTCCACCGGGCCTTGTGGGCCGGGGTAGGTCTGGTAGATACCTTCTAAATCGATCATGAAACCCTGTTCAACGGTCTGTCGCCCCGGCGGGAGGCCGGAGGAAGGCGTCGAATTTAAGGGTTAACCCGCTGATCGCTAAATATTATTTAATTACGTCATCAAAACCTGGGTTTATATAACGCAATCGATCTGAGGGGCGGAAAAGGCAACGCGCTACGCCCCCCTGCCCCGGCTGTTCGGGTTCAGACCGCCCAGCGCAGGCCATGCGCCGGCACGCCCGGCCACTGGGTCTGGGTGACGGCCGCTTCCGGCTCGGCGGCCTCGTGTTGCAACACCCGGTCAAGGATGCGCTTTTCCAGCGCGGCGAAGGCGGCATCGCCGCGCGAACGCGGGCGTGCCAGGGGCACGCGCTCGTCCAGAGCGATCACACCATCCTCGATCAGGATCACGCGGTCGGCCAGGGCCACAGCCTCTTGCACATCGTGGGTGACCAGCAGGGCCGTGAAGCCGTGGCGGCGCCACAGGCCTTCGATCAGCTCATGCATCTCGATGCGCGTGAGCGCATCCAGGGCGCCCAGCGGCTCGTCGAGCAGCAGCAGGCGCGGCTGGTGCACCAGGGCCCGGGCCAGGGCCACGCGTTGGCGTTGACCGCCCGACAGGCGCGCCGGCCACTCGTTGGCCCGCTCGGCCAGGCCGACCTGGGCCAGCACGGCTTCGGCGCGCGGGCGTTGCTCGGGCGGAAGGCCCAGGGCCACGTTGTCGAGCACGCGCTTCCAGGGCAGCAGGCGCGAGTCCTGGAACATGATGCGGGTGTCGGGGTTGAGGCCGTTGACGGCCCGGCCGTCGATGTCCAGTTGCCCACGGGTGGCCGACTCCAGGCCGGCCACCAGGCGCAGCAAGGTGCTCTTGCCGCAGCCGCTGCGGCCCACGATGGCGACAAACTCGCCGGGTTCGATGTTCAGATCGGCCTGGCGCAGCACTTCGCGCTCGCCATAACGCTTGGTCAGGCCGCGCAGCTTGAGGCGCACGCCGCCGGAAGAGGTGTTGGAAGAGATTTTGGTGGGAGCGGTGCTCATGTCAGCCATCCTGGGGGGTGAATCAGTCGATCAATCAAGGCGGCGCGATCAGGCGCTCTTCTGGTAGCCAGGGTGCCAGCGCAGCCAGTAGCGCTCCAGGCCCTTGGCAAACAGGTCGGCCAGCTTGCCCAGCAAGGCATACAGCAGGATGCCCACCAGCACGATGTCGGTCTGCAGGAACTCGCGGGCGTTCATGGTCAGGTAGCCGATGCCGGCCTGGGCCGAAATGGTCTCGGCCACGATCAGGATGACCCACATCAGGCCCAGCGAGAAGCGCAGGCCCACCAGGATCGAGGACATGGCCCCGGGCAGCACGATCTGCCGGTACAGGGCCCAGCGGCCCAGGCCGTAGGTGCGCCCCATCTCGATCAGGCCCGGGTCCACATTGCGGATGCCATGGAAGGTGTTGAGGTAGATCGGGAAGAACACCGACACCGCGATCAGGAACAGCTTGGCCGTTTCATCGATGCCGAACCACAGGATCACCAAGGGGATCAGCGCCAGCGCCGGGATGTTGCGCACCATCTGCAGCGTGGAGTCGAGCAAGGTCTCGGCCCAGCGCACCGAGCCGGTCAACAGCCCCAGCAGCAGGCCCAAGCCGCCGCCGATGGCCAGGCCCAGCAAGGCCCGGCCGGCACTGACCTTGACGTGGGTCCACAGCTCGCCCGAGGCGGTCAGCGTCCAGGCCGCCTTCAGCACATCGAGCGGGGCCGGCAGCACCCGGGTGGAGATCCAGCCCTGGGCCGAGGCGATCTGCCAGCCCACGATCAGGGCCACCGGCACCAGCCACGGCAGCAGGCGCTGGCCCAACTGGCGGGTCAGGCGCAGCAACGCAGCCAGCGCGGGGGCGCCAGACTGACCGGCGTTCAGAAAACCCAGGCCGGGCGCGTCAAAGGCCTCAGGCAGAGGGGCAGCATTCAGTTCACGTGCGGGGGAAGTCATCTCAGTCACCTTGATTCAGTCAACGGCTCAGCTGGCCGAGGCCTGCGGCACATACAGATTGCCCACCACCTCGCCACGCGGCCCGCCGGCCAGGGGGGCGGCCACGGCATCGCGCAGGCGCTGCGGCAGCAGCGGGAACACCAGCTCGGCGAAGCGGTAGGCCTCTTCGAGGTGCGGGTAACCCGACAGCACGAAGTTCTCCAGGCCCAGGGCGGCGTACTCCTGGATGCGGTCGGCCACTTGCTGGGGGCTGCCCACCAGGGCCGTGCCGGCGCCACCGCGCACCAGGCCCACGCCCGCCCACAGGTTGGGGCTGATTTCGAGCGCGGCACGGCTGCGGCCCTCGGCCGTGGCCGGGTTCTTGTGCAACTCGGCCATGCGGCGCTGGCCGGCCGAGTCCATGCGGGCGAACACCGCCTGGGCCCGGGCCACCGTGGCGTCGTCGACATGGCTGATCAGCGAGTCGGCGGCAGCCCAGGCCTCAGCCTCGGTTTCACGCACGATCACATGCAGACGGATGCCGAACTTCACTTCGCGGCCATGGCGGGCGGCGCGGGCCCGCACGTCGGCCACCTTCTTGGCCACCTCGGCCGGGGGCTCACCCCAGGTCAGGTAGGTGTCGGTCTGAGAGGCCGCCAACTCGTGGCCGGCTTCGGACGAACCGCCAAAGTAAATCGGCGGGTAAGGCTTTTGCAGCGGTGGGTACAGCAGGCGCGCCCCATTCACACGCAGGTGCTTGCCTTCGTAGTCAAACGTCTGGTCGCCGTGGCTGCGGGCCAGGATCTCGCGCCAGATGTGGATGAACTCGGCCGATTGCTCGTAACGCTCGGCGTGGTTCAGGTACACCCCATCCCCTTCGAGCTCAATCTGGTCGCCACCGGTGACCAGGTTGATGAGCAGTCGCCCACCCGAGAGCCGGTCGAAGGTGGCGGCCATGCGCGCAGCCAGTGCCGGCTGGTGCAGGCCTGGGCGAACCGCCACCAGAAACTTCAGACGGCGTGTCACCGGGATCAGGCTGGAGGCGATCACCCAGGGGTCTTCGCAAGAACGGCCGGTGGGGATCAGCACCCCTTCGTAACCCAGGCTGTCGGCCGCACGGCCCACCTGCTGGATGTAATCGAGGCTGACCTCGCGGGCGCCTTTTTGCGTGCCCAGGTAGCGTGTGTCGCCGTGGGTGGGGATGAACCAGAAAATCTTCATGAGAGAACTCCAGGGGTGAGTGAAGCGGCGCTCTGGGGCGCCTACCAGGCCAGACCGGGCAAAGGCCAATGCGAGGCCGCGCCGGTGGACCACAGGGTCGGGGTCTGCAAGCGCTCGTGGCTGCGCCGACGCCGCCGTGACAACAAAGGCTGGGGGGCGCGCCGGCGCAGCAGCCGTCCGCCCTCCTGCACCGGCGGGGGCAAGCCCCAGTCGGCCGCAGTGACACACAACACACGCCAGGCACGGGAAGTCGTATCGGTATCGGACAGCTCTGCGCTCATGGAAACGCCTTTCGGATCAAGGAGTGGTTCGCCCTGACCTCACAGATCCACCGGTGCGGCATGCAGCAAGTTGAGCTTGCGCGGGATCAGCTTGAGGTCAAAGAAGGTGTCGGCAATCGACTGCTGCTCGGCCAGGATGTCGCGGGTGACGGGTGCAGCACCGTAGGCCACCCGGTTCAGGAACAGTTCGGTGATGCTCTTGTCCAGGCCCAGCACAGCCGACAGCTCCACCGCAGCGGCGGGCTTGTTCTTGGAGATCCACTGCTCGATGGTGTTGATCTCTTCGATCGCGATGCGCAGCACATCGGTATGGCGGGTGGCGAAATCGCGCGAGGTGAAGTAGTAGGCCCGGTTGTTCACCACACCCTTGGCGTCGGCCAACAGGCGGGCGTCCAGCGTCTTCTGGGCCGCGGCCAGGAAGGGGTCCCAGATCACCCAGGCGTCGACGGCGCCCTTCTCGAAGGCCGCACGGGCATCCGGCGGGGCCAGGAACACCGATTGCACGTCGCTGTATTTCAGGCCGCGCTTCTCCAGCAGCTTGACCAGGAAGTACTGCACGTTCGAGCCCTTGTTGTAGGCCACGCGCTTGCCCTTGAGGTCGGCCACGCTGCGGATGGGCGAATCCTTGGGCACCACCACGGCCTCGACGCCTGGACGCGGCACGGTGGCGCCGGCATACACCAGCGGCGCACCGGCGGCCTGGGCAAAGATCGGAGGAGCTTCGCCCACGTCACCGAAGTCGATCGAGCCCACGTTGAGGGCTTCGAGCTGCACCGGACCGGCATTGAATTCGGTCCAGGTCACGCTGATGCCCAGCGGAGTGAGGCGCTTTTCCAGCGTGCCACGGGCCTTGAGCAGCGACAGCCAACCCTTCTGGTGGCCGATGCGGAACACCTTGTCGGACTTTTGCGCCCAGGACGGCAGCGAGGCGGCCGAGCCGGCCAGGGCCAGGGCGGCAGCCAAGGCTTGACGACGGTTGGCGGACAGGGGAGAGAAGGAGGAACTCATGTCGTTTCTTTCAAATCTTGGATTCAGTCGAGGCCGGCGCCCGTGTCAGGCAGCCGTGGCCAGAAAAGCTTCAAGGGGCCGTCGATGGGCCTCAAACACTGCATCGCACCTGGGCGAAGGGGATGGCCTCGAAATCGGCGTTGGCGTTGTTGCGCTCATAGGCCTCGGCCAGCAACAGGCCCACGGCGTCGTCCAGGCGGTCGGAGATCTCGGGGTTGACCTGGTAGGCGCCTTCGGGTGTGACCGTGATCTGGGCGTCGGTGGCGTACACGCCGGGCAGGATGTGGCGTGCGGCCAGCGACTGCAGCACCGGCCGCAGCGTGTAATCCAGCGCCAGCATGTGGTGCGGGCTGCCACCGGTGGCCAGGGGCAGCACGGTCTTGCCCTTGAGGGCCGTCTGCGGCAACAGGTCGAGGAACACCTTCAACAGCCCGCTGTACGCGGCCTTGTAGACCGGCGTGGCCACCACAATCGCCGAAGCCTGGGCCACCTGCTCGGCGGCGGCGGCGATGCTGGCCTCGGACACATCGGCCAACAGCAGCGCGCTCGGCGTCAGGTCGCGCACCAGCACACTGCCCACCTGGGCACCACGACGCTGCAGGCGATGGCCCACGCTGTCGAGCAGGGCCTGAGATCGGGAACGGGCCGACGGGCTGCCGGCAATCAATAAAACAGACATGGGTTCTTTGCAGCGGGGGTTGAAGTTGGGCTCGATTCTGGAAACACCTGCTTCAAACTCAAACGCATAAGAAATCATTTATTTATCTGATTTCCGTTGGCTGATGCAGCGCAAAGCCCGCGTTCACACAGAACACCCCCGAGCTAAGGGGGCTCGCATCCGATGGGATAATCGGCGCCGACTGCAGGGCAGCCTCTGGCACCGCCCCGCCAACACCCCACCTGAACCGAACACCGCAACAAGGATCCCCACATGGCACGCATGGTCAACTGCATCAAGCTCGGCAAGGAAGCCGAGGGCCTCGACTTCCCGCCCTACCCCGGTGAACTGGGCAAGCGCCTGTGGGAAAACGTGAGCAAGGAAGCCTGGGCCGCCTGGCTCAAGCAACAGACCATGCTGGTGAATGAAAACCGCCTGAACCTGGCCGATGCCCGCGCCCGCCAGTACCTGGCACGCCAGATGGAAAACCACTTCTTCGGCGGCGGCGCCGACGTGGCTCAGGGCTACGTGCCCCCTTCGGCCTGAGGACCTGCGCCATTTCCGGCCGCTTCCACCTTCCCGCCGACGAGGCCATCGCCTGGCGTGGCCAGGCCCGCTGGGTCGTGCTGCAGACGGGCTTTGGCCTGGGCGAAGCCTTTCTGGCCCGCTGGCAGGCCTGGCGGCAGGACCCCGGGCGCCCTGCCCGCCTGCAGGTGGTGGCCATCGAGCCCCGGCCCGTTGCCTTGGCGGCCCTGCAGCAGCACTTGGCCAGCCCAGGTGAAGGCGGTGCCCAGGCGCAGCAGCTGTGTGCCCGGTGGTGGGGCCTGGCGCCCGGTTTTCACCGCCTGAGCTTTGAAGAGGGCCAGGTTGAACTGACCCTGTGTGTGGGTGAGCTGCCCGACACCTTGCGCGAATTGCAGCTGGAGGCCGACAGCGTCTGGCTGGCGGGGGCGATCCCCTGGGACGAAGGCCTCCTCAAGGCCCTGGCACGCCTGTGTCGGCGCGACACCCGTCTGACGGCCGATACCGACACCCCGGCGCTGCGCGAGGGTCTCAGCCGGCTGGGCTTTGCGCTGCAGACCGACCACTCTTTCTTGCAAGCCCGCTACCAGCCTGCCTGGGAGCCCCGCCGCGCCCCCCCTCTGGTGGCGGCCTGGCCGCGGGGCGCGGCCCGCGAGGCCGTGGTCATCGGCGGCGGCCTGTCGGGCCTGGGCACGGCCCATGCGCTGGCCAGGCGTGGCTGGCAGGTGGCGGTGCTGGACGCCTGCGCCGAACCGGCCGGCGGGGCTTCGGGCCTGCCGGTGGGCCTGTTCTCGCCGCATGTGTCGCCCGATGACAACCGCATCTCCCGCCTGACCCGCACCGGCCTGCGCATCACGCGGCAAACCGCCCTGGCTTTGCTGGCCGAGCAGCAGGATTGGGCCCCCAGCGGCGTGCTGGAGCACCGCGTGCACGGCAAGGCCGGCCCACGCCTGGATGCCGACGGCGAAGCCACGGGGAGCGAAGAAGCCAGCGCCGCCTTGAAACAGGCCGCCGGCCTGAGCCCCGACGCCCCGGCCACCTGGCACCGCCATGCCGGTTGGGTGCGCCCGGCCCGCCTGGTGCAGGCCCTGCTGGCCGCCCCCGTCTCGGGCCGCATCCGCTGGCAAGGGGGCCGCCGGGTGGCCCGACTGCACCATGATGGCGCAACAGGCCTTTGGCAGGCCCTGGACGAGACCGGGCAAACGCTGGCCCAAGCCGCCTTGATGGTGGTGACCGCCGGTCCTGGTAGCCGGGCCTTGGCAGAACCTCAGGTGCCGCTGCAGGCCCTGCGCGGCCAATTGACCAGCGCCCCCCAGGCCGACAGCGACCGCCTGCCCCCGCTGCCGGTGAATGGCCAGGGCAGCCTGATCCCGCACCTGCCGGGCAACACCGGACCCAGCTGGCACACGGGCTCGACCTTTGACCGCGGGCACCCGCCGCAGCCTGCGGGCGAGACCACGCCGTGCAAGCCCGAAGACCACGCGACCAACCTGGCCAAACTGGCCACCCTGCTGCCCGCCACCGCGGCCAGCCTGGGCGATCCCACCGAGCGGCTGCAGGCCTGGGCTGGCATCCGCTGCACCTCACCCGACCGACTGCCCCTGGTCGGCCCGGTGGACCCCGCCCGGCGCCCAGGCCTGTGGCTGTGCACCGCCTTGGGCACGCGCGGGCTCACCTGGGGTCTGCTGTGCGGCGAGTTGCTGGCGTCAGAGGTGGTCGGCGACCCCCTGCCCGTGCCCTTGTCGCAGGCCCGGGCCCTGCTGGCCAGCCGCCCCGCCCCGGGGCGTCAAGCCCCCGCAGGCGACGAGTGAACAAGCGCCGTTTCCTTATCCGGATTCGGCCTCCAATCGCCCGCCAGGCCGCATGAAACAAGGCGCATAAGCTTATCCGCATAAAGCGCGAACTAAAAAATCGTTTGTCCCCATAAGGGCCCTCCGCACAATACCGCCCCATGCAAGAATTGGCGTTCATCGTGGCGGGGTTGGTGGTGGGTCTGGTCGTGGGCCTGACCGGGGTGGGCGGCGGCTCACTGATGACCCCGATCCTGATTTTTTTCTTCGGCATGAAGCCGCACCTGGCCATCGGCACCGATCTGCTGTTTGCGGCCGGCACCAAGTTCAGCGGCTCGGTCAAGCTGGCGCGCAGCCGCACCATCGACTGGCCGGTGGTGCTGCACATGGCCTACGGCAGCGTGCCGGCCTCGCTGATCACGCTGTACCTGCTGGACCATTTCGGTGCCACCAGCCCGGCCGTGCAGCACGCCATGACCAGCACGCTGGGCGCCGCCCTGCTGCTGACGGCGGTGGCCACCCTGTACAAGGCCTTGTTCGGCAAGACCCAGGGCAGCCATGCCTCGGGGCCTCAATTGAAAGATCCGGCCCGGCCGCTGCACCCGGCCTTGCCCGTGCTGTTCGGCGCGGTCATCGGCTGCTTGGTAACATTGACGTCCGTTGGCGCCGGCGCCATCGGTGTGCTGGTGCTGATGCTGGTCTACCCGGCGCTGCCCTTGCAGCGCATCGTGGCTGCCGACATCGCCCACGCGGTGCCGCTGACCCTGGTGGCCGGTCTGGGCCATGCGGGCCTGGGCACGGTCGACTGGCTGCTGCTGGCCAAGCTGTTGGCGGGGTCCATCCCCGGCATCTGGATCGGCTCACACCTGAACCACAAATTGCCTGAGCGTTTCATCCGCTCCGTTCTCTCGCTGCTGCTGGCCTATGCCGGCAGCAAACTGATTGCCCTCTGAAAACCAAGAAGTTAACCCACGATGTACCAATACACCGACTTCGACAAGCAGTTCGTCCAGCTGCGCGCTGCCCAGCACCGTGACCAGCTCGAACGCTGGCAGGCCGGCAAGCTGGCCGACGACGAGTTCCGCCCCTTGCGCCTGCAAAACGGCTGGTACGTCCAGCGCTACGCCCCCATGCTGCGCGTGGCCGTGCCCTATGGCGAACTCTCCAGCGCCCAGTTGCGCGTGCTGGCCAAGATTGCCCGCGAGTACGACGAACCCGAAGCCGATGTGTATGCCGAGGCCCTGAAGATCCAGGGGGCCCTGGGTTCGGCCAAGTTGCCCACGCACTACGCCCACTTCACCACGCGTCAGAACGTCCAGTTCAACTGGATCCCGCTGGCCAAGTCGGCCGACGTGATGGACCTGCTGGCCAGCGTGAACATGCACGGCATCCAGACCAGCGGCAATTGCATCCGCAACATCACCAGCGACGAGCGCGCCGGCATTGCAGTGGACGAAGTGGCCGATCCGCGCGCCTTCGCCGAGATCCTGCGCCAGTGGAGCACGCTGCACCCCGAGTTCGCCTTCCTGCCGCGCAAGTTCAAGATCGCCATCATCGGCGCCAGCGAAGACCGCGCCGCCACGGCCTGGCACGACGTGGGCCTGCATGTGATCAAGAACGATGCCGGTGAGATCGGTTTTCGCGTGCTGGTGGGTGGCGGCATGGGCCGCACCCCGATCCCGGGCACCGTGATCCGCGAGTTCCTGCCCTGGAACCAGATCATGAACTACCTCGAAGCCGTGGTGCGGGTCTACAACCGCTACGGCCGCCGCGACAACATGTACAAGGCGCGCATCAAGATTCTGGTGAAGGCCGAAGGCCAGCGCTATTTCGATGACGTGGAAGCCGAGTTCAAGGCCATCGTCGAGCACGACGGTGGCGCCCACACCATCCCTCAGGCCGAATACGACCGCGTGGCCGCCTCCTTCGTGCCCCCCAGCCTGGCCGACCGCCCGGTGGTGAGCGCCGAAGCCGTGGACAGCCAGCTGCGCCACGCCGCCGATGCCGACCCGCTGTTTGCCCGTTGGTTGGCGCGCAACGTGGCCCCGCACAAGAACCCGGCGCTGCGCGCCGTGACGCTGTCGTTCAAGCGCCGTGCGCAGGCCCCCGGCGACGCCGACGCCGACCAGCTCGACACCCTGGCCGGTCTGGTGGACCGCTTCAGCGCCGGCGAGGCCCGCGTCACGCACGACCAGAACGTGCTGCTGCCCTGGGTCTCGGCCAGCGAACTGCATGCGCTTTACACCGCCGCCCGCGCGGCCGGCTTTGCCAGCCCCAATGTGCACCTGCTGACCGACATGATCGCCTGCCCAGGCGGCGACTTCTGCGCCCTGGCCAACGCCCGCTCGATCCCGGTGGCCGAAGCCATCACCGAGCGCTACCAGGACCTGGACGAGCTCGACGACCTCGGTGAGATCGACCTGCACATCAGCGGCTGTATCAACTCCTGCGGCCACCACCACACCGGTCACATCGGCATCCTGGGCGTCGACAAGGACGGCAAGGAGTGGTACCAGGTGACCCTGGGCGGCTCGGACGGCTCCGAGCTGAGCGGTGCGGCCGTGCCCGGCAAGGTGGTGGGCCCCTCGTTCTCGGCGGCCGAAGTGCCGGAGGTGATCGAGGCCGTTCTCAACACCTACCGCGACCTGCGCGCCAATGGCGAAACTTTCATCGCCACGCTGCGCCGCGTGGGCCATGACCCGTTCAAGGCGGCCGCCAACGCCGCCCGCGCCGTACCGGCCCACGCCCCCGTGGCCGCCTGAGCTCCAACACCACCGATTCAGACCATGAAGATCATCGAAGCCAAAGACCATACCAGCGCTGAAGGCCAGGCCGGCGTGCTGGTGCTGGACAACACCGTCGATCCGCAAACCCTGTCGCTGGAAGGCGTGACCCGCGTCGACCTGAACTTTCCGAAGTTCACCGACGGCCGCGCCTACAGCCAGGCCTACCTGCTGCGCCGTCGCCTGGGTTTCAGCGGTGAAATCCGCGCCACCGGCGACGTGCTGATCGACCAGCTGGTGCAGATGAGCCGCAGCGGCTTTGACGTGGCCGTGTTGCGCGCCGGCGTGGACATCGCCGACGCCCAGCGCCAGTTCGACCGCTTCTCGGGCTTCTACCAGGCCGACGCGGTGAACACCCGCCCGCTGTTCGCGCGCCAGGCCGCCTGAGCCCCCCCGGCATTCACACCCCTCAAAACAAAGCCCCCCCGCGACCATGAGTGCCATTTCCCTCTACGCCCACACCGCCTCGAAAGACTTCGAGGCCAAGGTGCAGGCCAGCATCGCGCTGCTGCAGCGCGCCGTGGCCGAGTACACGCCCATCACCCAGGCCTCCAGCCTGGGGGTGGAAGACATGGTGATCACCGAGCTGCTGCACCAGGCCGGCGTGCTGAAGGCCGAAGGCGTGAGCGTCTTCGTGCTGGACACCGGCAAGCTGCATGCCGAAACCCTGGCCCTGATCGGCCAGATCGAGGCCCGCTACGGCAACACCCTCGACGTCTACCGTCCTGACAACGCCGCTGCCGAGGCCTTTGTGGCCACCAACGGCGAAGACGCGATGTACAAAAGCATCGAACTGCGCAAGGCCTGCTGCGACATCCGCAAGATGGTGCCCCTGGCCCAGGCCCTGGAGGGCAAGAAAGCCTGGATTACCGGCCTGCGCCGCGAGCAGTCGAACGCCCGCGCCGAGGTGCCCGACATCGACACCAGCGGTGAGCGTGCCAAGGTCAACCCGCTGGCCAACTGGACGCTGGGCGATGTGTGGCGCTTCATCGAACTGAACGCCGTGCCCTACAACCCGCTGCACGACCAGTTCTTTCCGAGCATCGGCTGCGCCCCCTGCACCCGTGCTGTCACCCTGGGCGAGGACTTCCGCTCTGGGCGCTGGTGGTGGGAGAACGAGTCGGCCAAGGAATGCGGCTTGCACGTTGCCAAAGAGGACGATGCGCCGGCCTCCAGCATCATCCCCATCCGCCCGGTGAGCGCATGAACACCCGAACCGATCCCCAATTGCTTGAGCCTCAGAACATGACCGCCAACGGCACCCAGAACCTCAGCCACCTCAGCAACGCCCACCTGGATGCGCTCGAAGAAGAGACCATCTTCATCCTGCGCGAGGTGGCCGCCGCCTTCGAACGCCCCGCCCTGCTGTTCTCGGGCGGCAAGGATTCGCTGGTGATGCTCAAATGCGCCGAAAAGGCCTTTGGCGTCGGCCGCATCCCCTACCCGCTGCTGATGATCGACACCGGCCACAACTTCCCCGAAGTGACGGATTTCCGCGATTTCCGGGCCAAGGAACTGGGCGCCGAGCTGATCGTGCGCAACGTGGAAGACTCGATGAAGCGCGGCACCGTTCGCCTGGCCCACCCGGGCGAGTCGCGCAATGTGCACCAGTCGGTCACGTTGCTGGAGGCCATTGAAGAGTTCCGCTTCGACGCCCTGATCGGCGGCGCGCGCCGTGATGAGGAGAAAGCCCGCGCCAAGGAGCGCATCTTCTCGCACCGCGACAGCTTCGGCCAATGGCAGCCCAAGGCCCAGCGCCCTGAGCTGTGGACCCTGTTCAACACCCGTCTGGCCCCGGGTGAGCACTTCCGGGTGTTCCCGATCAGCAACTGGACCGAACTGGACGTGTGGCAGTACATCGACCGCGAGCAGATCGCCCTGCCCTCGCTGTACTACACCCACCAGCGCCCGGTGGTGGACCGCCGCGGTCTGCTGGTGCCGGTGACCGAACTGACCCCCGCCAAGGACGGCGAAGAGGTGCAGCTGCGCGACGTGCGCTTCCGCACCGTGGGCGACATCACCTGCACCTGCCCGGTGGAGAGCACGGCGGCCACCCCGGCCGACATCGTGATCGAAACCCTGGCCGCCGATGTGAGCGAACGCGGCGCCACCCGCATGGACGACAAGACCTCTGACGCCTCGATGGAAAAACGCAAGAAGGACGGTTACTTCTGATGAGCACGACTGAATTGAACCCCACCGCCCCGGCCAACAGTACCGAGCTGCGCGCCGCCCTGCGCTTCATCACCTGCGGTTCGGTGGACGACGGCAAGAGCACCCTGATCGGGCGCCTGCTGGTGGACAGCAAGGCCGTGCTGCAAGACCACCTGGCCGGCGTGCAGCGCCAGGGCGAGACCGACCTGGCCCTGCTGACCGACGGGCTGTCGGCCGAGCGCGAGCAAGGCATCACCATCGACGTGGCCTACCGCTACTTCGCCACTGAAAGCCGCAAGTTCATCATCGGCGACGCGCCGGGCCATGAGCAGTACACCCGCAACATGGTGACCGCGGCCAGCAGCGCCGATGCCGCCGTGGTGCTGGTCGATGCCACCAAGCTGGACTGGAAGAACCCCGATCTCGAACTGCTGGTGCAGACGCGCCGCCACTCGCTGCTGGTGAACCTGCTGCGGGTCACCTCGCTGGTGTTTGCCGTCAACAAGCTCGACGCGGTGGAAGACCCCACGCTGGCCTACCAGCACATCAGCGCCGCCCTGAGCAAGTTTGCCTCGGCCGCCGGCATTGCCGTGCGCGCCACCATCCCGGTGTCGGCCCTCAAGGGCTGGAACGTGGTGGACGCCCAGCCCGGCTGGTGCGGCTACCAGGGCCAAAGCCTGCTGCAGTTGCTGGAGCAATTGCCCGTCACCCACGCCGATGTCGAACAACCCTTTGCCTTTCCGGTGCAGTGGGTGGAGAAGTTCTCGTCTTCATCTGACACCAGCCAGGGCCGCCGCGTGTTCTGGGGCCGCGTGGCCGCCGGCAGCGTGAAGCCCGGCCAGGCCATCACTGTGCTGCCCAGCGGGCAGAGCGCCACCGTGGCCCAGGTGCTGGACCACGCCCGCCGCCCGAGCGACATCGAGGCCGGCCACAGCGCGGGCATCGTGCTGGACCGCGAGGTCGATGTGTCGCGTGGCGACTGGTTGCTGGCCCCGGGTCAGATCGAAGCCCAGCGCAGCCTGAAGGCCACCGTGTCGTGGCTGGATGACGAACCGCTGGTGCCCGGCCGCGTCTACTGGGCGCTGCATGGCCACCGCTGGGTCAAGGCCAAGGTCAGCCGCATCGTGCACAAGCTCGACATCAACACCCTGGCTGAGGAAGACGCCACCGAGTTGCCCCCCAACAGCATCGGGCACATCGAATTGGCGCTGCAGGAGGCCGTGGCCACCCTGCCCTTTGCCCAGGCCCGGGCGCTGGGTTCGTTGATCCTGGTGGACACCGCGAGCAACAAAACCGCTGCGGCCGTGCTGGTCAACGCCTGATCCGAAGCAAAAAAACAGCCCCTGAAACCGGCCTGTGGGCCCCACAGGCCGGCAGGGCTTGCGAAAGTCCCTAAAATCCAGGGTTTTTCCGAATGCTGAGCCGATTGGCGGCAGCATCCGGGATGCCCACCACCGAACAGAGCCCCTCATGACTCACGTCGTTACCGAAAACTGCATCAAGTGCAAATTCACCGATTGCGTGGATGTGTGCCCCGTGGACTGCTTCCGCGAAGGCCCGAACATGCTCGTCATCGACCCGGACGAGTGCATCGACTGCGCCGTCTGCATCCCTGAGTGCCCGGCCAACGCCATCTTTGCCGAAGAAGACACCCCTTCGGACCAACTCGCCTTCATCAAGCTCAACGCCGAACTGGCCCAGGCCGATGGCTGGAAGAGCATCACCAAGCGCAAGCCGGCCCTGCCCGACGCCGACGCCTGGAACAACAAGCCCGGCAAGCTGGCTGAACTGATTCGCTGATCTGGCGGGGCACCTGCCCCACCGATCCACCACAGCCCATGAGCCCTGCCCTCCCCATCGAAACCGATGCCCTGGTGATCGGTGCGGGCCCTGTGGGGCTGTTTCAGGCCTTCCAGCTGGGCCTGCAGGGTTTGCGCGCCCATGTCGTGGACACCCTGCACGAGGCGGGGGGGCAGTGCGTGGCGCTTTACCCCGACAAGCCGATTTACGACGTCCCGGGCATCCCACGCTGTACCGGGCGTGAACTCGCGGCGCAATTGCTGGCCCAGGTGCGCCCTTTTGCACCGGGCTTTCATTTCGGCCAGGAAGTCAGCCACCTGCAACGCCAGGCCGATGGCCGCTGGCTGGCTGAGACCACCGCCGGTCAACGCTTCATGGCGCGCACGGTCTTCATTGCCGCAGGCGTGGGCGCCTTTGTGCCCCGCACCCTGAGGGTGGATGGCCTGTCGGCCTTTGAAGGCAGCCAGGTGCACTACAACCAGTCACCCGATGCCGCCGCACTGGCCGGGCAAAAAGTGGTGGTGACCGGCGGAGATGCTTCGGCGGTACAGGCGGCGATCACGCTGGCCGCCGCTTTGAAGTCTGCGGGCCCAGCCCCGCGCCAGGTGACGCTGTTGCATCGCAAAGATGCCTTTGAAGCCGAGCCCGCCCTGCTGAATGAATTGCATCAGCTGCGCCAAACCGGGCTGCTGCGCGTGCAATTGGGCCAACCCATCGGCGTCCAGACCCACGCCACGCCCCAGGGCGAACGCCTGACAGGGCTGCAGATCGCCACCGACGACGACACCGAGCACACCCTGCCCCTGGACAGCCTGCAGGCCTATCTGGGCCTGTCGCCCCGCCTGGGCCCTTTGGCCCAGTGGGGCCTGGCCATGGAACGCAAGCTGGTGCCAGTTGATCCGGCCACCTTCAGCACCGCCGAGGCCGGGTTGTTTGCCGTGGGCGACATCAACCACTACCCGGGCAAGCGCAAGCTGATCCTGTGCGGCTTTCATGAGGCCACTCTGGCCGCCTTTGCCGCCGTGGCCCTGGTGCACCCGGAGCAGCCGGTGCGCCTGCAATACACCACCACCAGCACCTTGCTGCAACAGCGCCTGGGTGTGGCGCACTGAAATCCCCGGGTGGATTCCCGGGCCGTGCCGTCAGGGCCCCACAAAGGCAGCCCCCCGATGCAAGGCACTGTCGCGACGACGCGCCAAAACCTCAGTGCCCGGCGCCAAGCGCCTGAATGTCAGGCCGTCATCTTCGCTCGCCCCAAAATCAGCATTGCCATATTTGTTCTCCATTCGATCAATCAGGCCGGTTCAATTCGACTGGACCGCAAATATCTCATTTCCGAATGTGAAACCCTGGCTTTTGAACTGTTGATAAAACGCATTCGAACTTGCACAAATTAACAGTTCGTCATTTCGAATATCCGGAACATACGCA
The DNA here is from genome assembly GCF_000518645.1 of Curvibacter gracilis ATCC BAA-807. GTDB lineage: Bacteria > Pseudomonadota > Gammaproteobacteria > Burkholderiales > Burkholderiaceae_C > Curvibacter > Curvibacter gracilis. The sequence goes on from NZ_JADZ01000011.1 coordinate 159,809, forward strand.
CAATAGGGTGAAAAAGGGGCAGAAGCACACGCCTGCAAGTGACTGGAAAACCCGTTGACAAATAATCAAAACCTATAGAGGATCGAGCGCTTTATTGACGGTACCCCGCTCCGAGCCCTGTATTCAAGACCTTCTCCACCCAGAACGGAAACCTTTCATGCTTCGGTCTTTGAATTTGTCTCGACGCCTGTACCTGCTGATTGCCATGTTCACAATCAGTTTTTCCATTTTTGGACTCTGGTCGTTCAAGACGCTGCATGAAATCAAGGTCGGGGGCGAAGTTTTTCACCGCATCGGAGAATCAAAAGACCTGGTATCGGATCTGTTACCGCCGCCGCTTTATATTGTCGAGTCGTATTTGCTATGTTTGCAACTGGACCGTGCAGCAGACTCCAGCCCCTCACCCGACCTGGTGCAGCGCCTGCGCTACCTGGAAACACAATACCGGCAGCGGCACGCCCACTGGGAAGAACGGCTTCCAGAACTGGGTTTGCCCAGCACGATGCTGGACAACTTGAACATCGCCGCCGAGGCCTTCTTTGACGAGGTGTGGCAACACTACCTGCCCAGCCTGGAAAGCCGCCATCCTGAGGCGCAAAAACGCTCTCTTGAGAAACTCAACACCCTGTACGAGCAGCACCGGCTTGCGGTGGACCTGACCATCCCGGCGGCCGAAGCCCACAGCGCCCGAGAGGAGGACTGGGTGGCTCAGCGCGTCACATCGGAAACCCTGTGGCTGCTGGGGGTGCTGCTGCTGTCGCTGCTGGCAGCCATCGGCCTGGCCCACCTGATTCGGCGCAGCATTGCCGGCCCGCTGGCCAAGGCGGTGGAGGTGGCGCAGCGTGTGGCCGCCGGCGACTGGCAGCCCGCCACCGAATGCCAGGGCTACCGCGATGAACCGGGGCAGTTGCTGACCGCCTTGTATGCCATGGCGGCAACGCTGCAGCATCAGATGGAGGCCTTGGGAAAATCCGAAGCCCGATCGCGCCACGCGCGCGAGTTGCTGGAAAAGTTGATTGAATCGGCCGACCTGATTGTGGTGGGGGTCGATCCACAAGGCCGCATCACGCTCTTCAATGAAGCTGCAGCGCGCGCCAGTGGTTACCAGCGCAAAGAGGTGCTGGGGCAGGATTGGTCGGCCATCCAGGCCCGTCTGAACCCCGAACTGCGCCTGGACGACCTCGGCTCCGATCAACGCAACGCGGCACAGGCACGCACTTACGACATCACCCACCTCAGTGGCGCGCGCCGGCGCATCATCTGGCGCTTCACCGAGCCTTTGCCGCAGGACGCCATGCACCTGGAAGACGGTGATGTGGCGGAGATCTCATTCGGTATCGATGTCACCGAGCAATTGCAGGCCGAAAAGGCCTTGCGCGATGCCGTGGCGGCCGCCGAAGCGGCCCACCAGAGTCGTGACGACTTTCTGGCCGGCATGAGCCACGAAATCCGCACCCCCATGAACGTCATCATCGGCATGACTGGCCTGGCCCTGCGCACTGACTTGCCCGAGCGGGCCCGCCATCACCTGAACCGCGTGGTGGCCGCCTCGCAGAGCCTGATGCGGCTGATCAACGATGTGCTGGACTACGCCAAGATCGAAAGCGGCAAACTCACGTTCGAGAACCGCCCCTTTGTGCTGTGCGAGACGCTGGACGCACTCACCAGCCAGACCGTGCTGGAGGCGGACGAAAAAGGCCTGGGCCTGCGCGTCGAGATCGCGTCCGAGGTTCCGTCCGTCCTGGTCGGTGATCAGGCGCGCCTGGGTCAGGTCCTGCTGAACCTGGTGGGCAGCGCTCTGAAGTTCACCGAAGAGGGAGAAATCATCATCCGGGTCGATTGCCTGGACCAGAACGAGTCCCAGGCGCTGCTGCGCTTTGAAGTGAGGGACACCAGCCTGGGCCTGACGCCCGAGCAGATTGCCGGCCTTTTTTCGGCGCTGATCCAGTTTGACCCGGCGCCTGCCCGCTCCCCCCTAGGCACCGGGCTGGGACTGGCGATCTCCCGCCACCTCGTCGAGAGCATGCACGGACGGGTGTGGGTGGAAAGCGAGCCTGGACAAGGCACCCGCTTCATCTTCACCTGCCGGCTGGGGGTGCAAGCGGCTGCCAACGCATGTTTCAACCCACTGCCCCGCATGCAGGACTTGCGGGTTCTGATCGTGGACGACGACCCCGGCTCCCGGGAGGTGCTGGCCAGCATCGTGGGCGCCATGCACCCGCAGCTGACAACGGTGTCCGATGGAGCACAGGCCTTGGCCGAACTGCAGCACGCCCAAACCCAGGGCCAGCCCTACCAACTGGTGCTGATGGACTGGCAGATGTCCGATATGGATGGACTGGAAACCGTGCGCCGCATGCAGAAGTGGGCCGATGCCGGGCAGGCCCTCTCGGTCATCATGGTCACGGCTCACAGTCGCGATGACCTGCTGGCACAGGCGCACGACGTCAGGCTTGATGCCGTGCTCGAGAAGCCGATCAGCCCTCGATCGGTGCTCGATGCGCTGCAGCAGGCCTTGAATCACCTGCAGCGCACAACGGTGCCGGCACCACTGAAATCGACCGCGCCGACGGCTGCCGCGCTGCGTCGGCCCTTGGCGGGGCTGCGCGTGCTTCTGGTGGAGGACAACGACCTGAACCAGGAACTGGCCGCCAGCCTGCTGACCGAGGCAGGCGCCCAGGTGAGCGTGGCAGCAGACGGCCAGGAGGCCTTGGATCAATTGCATCAGGCCGCCTTCGACCTGGTGCTGATGGATTGGAAGATGCCCAGGATGGATGGACTGGAAGCCACCCGCCGACTGCGAGCCGAGCCCCGCTTTGCCGACCTGCCCATCGTGGCCATGACCTCCAGCGTGTTGCCCAGTGACAAGGAGGCCTGCCTGCAGGCCGGCATGAATGACCACCTGAGCAAACCGATTGATCCCGTGTTGTTGTTGAGCAAGGTGGCTCGCTGGGGCCGCCCCAGTGGCCCGGATCGCCCCCCCGCCATCGCAGGGGCCGGCCGAAGCCCACTCAGCCAGGCACTGCGCAAGCTCGTGGGCCCCTTGTGGGCCGAGCTCGAAACCCTGCTGTCCGAACACGACAGCCATGCAGCCAGCCTGGCCCAACCCATTGCCCACCTGCTGCACGAACACCCCAACGCCCATGGCTTCAAAGGGGTGACCTCCCTGATCGAAGCGGGTGAGTTTGCCAACGCCTTGAATGAACTGCGCCGACTCGGTGGTCAGTTGCAATTGCAAGGCCCTTGAAGACGCCCTTCAACGCCCGAACGCCACCGGTCAGACAAGCCCCAGGCAAACACAACACGCCGGCGCCACGGTTCGTCGTTTGGGCCGCCCTCCTGAGGGGCCCCTCAGGCTTTCAGTTCTGGATTTGCACACAGAACACCACCGACCCGCTGCCCCCCGGCTGCAGGCCTGAAGCGGGCGCGCTGGCCGGCGCATCGGTCATGTCCCATTGCAGCGCGCCTGAGCCTCCTACTGAGGGTTGGCGCACCAGGTTGCAGCTCAGCAGGCCCGAGGGCACCGTCCCACAGGCCGCCGAGCGGTACACCGTGTAGGCCGGTACCGAATCAGACAGGCGAATGGCCGTGAGTGGCCCCGCAGAGTTGTTGCTGTACACCAGTTGGTATTCGACATACTGGCCTGGCTGGGCCTGGTTGGCTGTCGCAAAGGGCTGGGTGTCAGCGGCCGTGCTGGGGCACGTGGCCACACGGCGCACCTGCTTGAGCAGGCTCAGCGTGCCGCCCTGGGCGCTGCCGATGGTGCTGATATCCAATCGACTGAGCCGGTTCACCTGCGCCCCCCAGGCGGGCGCTGGCTGGTAGGTCTCCTGGGCCTGCAAGGTGCTCACATTGCGCGCCCCCACCCCCAGCCCGGCTGGGCTGTTGACCTTGAGCAGCAAACAAAGCTGCTGGCCCGCCTGCACGCTGACCGCCCCTGCCAGCAAGGCCTCACCGGCGTCGAGCCGTCCATTGCAATTGCTGTCGCTGTAGACCAAGCTGCTCCAGTTGTCCGCACTGCTGCTGGGTTGCTCGCTGCTGCTGAACACCACACTGGCCGAGGTGCCGGCCACATAGTGATGGGCATAGAGCGCGCTTTGCCCTGAGACGAGTTGCTGGGCGCCCTCGCCCAGCAACTGGCTCATGGGCACCTCACCGAACAGCACGCCGCTGTAGCTGGTGTTGACCGTCAGTGTGAAGCGCAACGTCTGGGTGACCGGGTTGTAGATGCCGGCGGTGTTGCCCAACTGGTAGCTGACGCTCGCATAGCCCGGCGGCAGGGTCTGCGTCAGGCACACCGGGCCCGCCGGAGCTGCGCTGGTGCTCAGGGCAAACAGCCCGCTGCCATCGGTGATGGCGCTTCCATACACGGTCTTGGCACAGTCGCTCAGTTGCACGGTCACGCCTGCGTGGCCGATCTCGCTGCCGTTTTGTACTCCGTCATGGGCCACACCGCCTGCAGCAGCACCACTGCCGTTGTCCAGCAGCACCTGGCCGCTGAGGGTGTAGCCCCCATAGCTGTTGGTGACCGTGCACACCAGGGCGGCGCCACTGCGCATCACGCTGGCCGGCAGCTCAAAGCTGTTGCCCGCTGTGATGGGTGGCTGTATCACGCTGGCCGGGTTGCCCGAGGTGGCCGCGTTCTGGTCCACACAGCTCACCTGGGCCAGGTTCCAGCCTGCGGGCGCGGTCTCGGTGATGCGGGTGGCGACACCGGTCTGTGTGAGGCTCTGGGGGGCTCCGCTGACCGGGGTGCCCGCTGTGGTGGTCACCAGCGTCTGGGAGGTCCAGCCATTGTTGCCGGCAAAGCTGAAGCTGCCCACCCCACCCACGCTGATCTTGTTCAGGCTCAGGCTCAGTGCACTGCCGAGCGTGACGCTGCAGCTGACTGCATTGCCCAAGGCCGTGGCCTTGGCGTCCAGGCTCAGACTGGTGCTGCTGAAGCTGACACTGCCTGCGTTCAGCCCCGTGCAGCTGACGGCGGTGATGGTCTGCCCACTGACACTGCTGCTCATGTTGAGTGTGGTGATGGCCGCAGCCGACAAGGCCTGGGCCTCACCCACCACCGGCGTGCCGGCCGTGGTGATCTTGAGGGCTTGTGAGACCCAGCCGTTGTTGCCGCTGAAGGTGTAGGTGCCAGGCTGGTTGCCCGTGACGGTCAACCCCAGGCTTCGCCCGCCAACCGGTAGGGTGCCGGTGACCGCACAGCCCTGGGGATTGCCATCACCGATGCAAGAGGCTGGGTTGAGCGCAGGACCGGACCCGGTGGGGTTGGTGACAGCCACGTTGCGCAGCGACAGGCCGTTGGCAGCCGCCGTGGGTCGAACCAAGATTTCAAAAGACATGATGCCGCCATACGGCACCGGGGGCAGCCGGGTGAGCTGACAGTTCAGCAACAAGCCGCTCCCCAAGCTGCCCGATGCAGCACATTGGCTGTCGGAAAAGCCCCCACCGACCACCGGCCGGGCCCCCACATACTCGACATTGGGAGGCAGTTGGTCCACCACGGTGAGCACCGGGTCCATCAAGGTAGGTATGGCCGAGGTGGCCACGCCCAGGGTGTAGCTGGCCGTCACTCCAGGCACCAATTGGGGCGGGTTGGTCTTGCGCAGGCTCAGACCGGGCTTGCCGTAAATCATCTTGCACAGAATCTGGGCCCCGGGTTTGATGTAACTGGATGCCACCGTGAAATTGGCCTGGGGCCAGGTGAAGGGCACACTCCAGTTGCCTGTGGGGTTGCCGCTGACGCTGGCTGCGCTGTCGCTGCAAACCACGTCCGTGATCGACCAACTGCTGACAAAACTGCCGCCCACAAACATACCGCTGGCCCCGCCATAACTGCCCCATCCGTTGTACCCCCCCATTTGGGTATCGGTGTAGAGCTTGGTGAGCGTGGTGTAGCCCGAGGTGTAGCCATTGGGGCCGACACGGGTGGGTGCCATGCTGGTCAGGCCGTTCGGGCTGGCAGGCCCTGCCGTCGTCGCGAAGACATACGCCACCCCATCGTTGGGTGACATGGTGATGTTCCAGGCCATGGTGGCTTGTTTCCCGACAATCAGGGAACAATTGATCACGCGGTCAGCGTCAGTGGCAAGGTTGTCCAGCACAAAGCTGTTGTTGGCCGGATTGAAGATGGCCGAGCCCAAGGCAGGTTGGCCAAGGGGGTCTGTCACGGCACAAGTTCCCCCCAGGATTTGCGACGTGGAGGTGATTGCAATTCGAGCGCCCAGTCCAATGACCAACGACTGAGGCGCCGAGCTGGTCTGACTGCTTGCCGGCACGCCCACGGTACCACCGGTCGCAACCCCGGTCGTCAAACTGGTATTGACCCACCCGGCACCACCCGTGGTGCCACCCGTGAGAGCCCCACTGCCAGCAGGATTGTTGAAGCTGGCGCTCAAGGTATTGCCACCTTGTCCGATCAAGGTCATTGTCACCAAGGGCTTGGCCGCCCAAGCAGAAAGTGGACTCAAACACAAACCTGCCAGCAGAAGCAGGAGTCTGCAAAACCTACGGGTCATCAAACACTCCTTCTCAAACGACTTGATCAACGCCCTTCATTGGTAGGAGCGGGCGCCTGAACTTCAGCCCGTGAATCAACTCCGAAACACTCCACGGAGGACCGCCGCCAAGGCGTGCGACTGTGGACCCCGTGCAGGCCATGGACAGACCGCTCCACAACCGTCAGCGCTCCACCGCAGCACCCATTCGACTCATGCGACGCAGACATCACGGCGTGAGCCCCTGGCCGTTGGTGCGCGGCGCCAACGTGTTTTCATCAAACTTGAAGCGCATGCGCATATAAGGCCCCTTGCTGGTGAAAGAAGACCCCCCCAAATCGGGATCTTTCAAACCGCGGAAGTTGTAACCCGCAGACATCCACAGGTTGGGCATGAGCTGATAGCCCCCTTCGGCGCCCAGCACCAGTTCGCGTGATCCGCCGCGGGTGATGGCCAGGCCGGCCTGGGCCCCGATGTCCCATTCAGAGGTGATGTCGTAGGTGACCCGGCCCATCACCAGCTGGGTCAGCGCGCTGCTGCGCACAGCATCCGAGCGCAAGGTGCCCCACTTGATCGCATAGCGGGCACTGGCCAGCAAGGACCGGTTGGCCTGCCAGTTGGCCTGGGCGCTGATGATGTGGGCGGCCAGGTCGGTCACGCCGGGCACCATCAAAGAGGCCGTGCCACTGTCCGTGCGCTGCAGGCGATGTTCATAGCGGGCGATGGCATTCCACTCATCCTGTTCTACCGGTCGGTACGCAAAGCCGATCTGCTGGCGCTGCAACAGCGTGCTGATGCCTGCCGTGGTTCGGCTGCGTGTGTCGCTGATGATGGAGCGCGCCAGCAGACTCCAGTCGCGGTCTATCTTGAGGGCCACGCCCAAGGTGTTGAGCAGGCCGTTCGAGTCGGTGCTCTGACGCAGCTCCAAGGTACCGGTGGCGCGCAAGGTGTCGTCGAGCGCGTAATCCAGCCCGCCCGTCAAGGCGGTGGACGCCTGTCCGGCCACACCGCCCAAGGCACCGGTGTGCTCTATCCCGCCCGTGCCACGCAAATGCTCCGTCAGCTTGAGGGTCTGGCGCAGCCCCATGGCGGCCTGCGCACCACGTCCATCGATGGTGTCCACCATGCGGTACTCGTTGAACAGACGCCCACCCTCGCTGTACTGGCTTTCAAAGCCGATCAGCCCCACATTGTTCTGCTGCGTGGAGTTGGCATCGTAAGGGCTGTTGTACAGGCTGGAGATCAGCGCATAGCGCCCATAGACGCGTGTCTTTTCAGTGAGGCGGTAGTTGCCCCCCACCGAGAGGGCCCGGCGCTGCGCCTCGTTGAGGCCTTGCTCGGCCTCCACAAACACCTCAGCCTCCGGCACGTCGGGCACTTTGCTGGTCAGGCGGCCCCGCACGCTGGTGAAGCCCAGATTGCTGGCGGAGACACCCGTCTGAGACATCGAGGGCCCATTGGCCGACGAGACCGTGCCGTAGTTGAATGACCCTGCACCCTGACCCGACTGTTGGCCGGTGCGCAGGCCGACTTCACCCACCAGCATGTCACTGAGGCGTTCCTGAACGCTGACCGCCGCACCCCGCATATTGGCGGCGGCGCCGGCCACATCGCTGGCGCTGTAGAGCGCCTCGGCACGCAGCTTGGTGCTGGGGCTGAGGCTGTGCTCGAGCTTGAGGTTGCCCAAGGTCTGGCCTGGGGCCGTGGTGGCGTTGGGGTTGTCGAAGAATTCACTGGTCTTGGTCAACTGGACCTGCAGCCGGGTCTGCTCATCGTCGCGGCGCAGCTCCAGGCGGGCGGCGTTGCCGCTGCCTTTGAGGTCGGACTCGGTCTGCACCAGTTCGGCGGACACGGTGGCCTTGTCGCCCACCCGGGCCAGCGCCGTGGCGGCAACGAGCTTGCGCCCCCCATTGGGGTTGTTGTCCAGGCCAGCCACCGCGCCCAATTGCAAGTTGTCGTTGACCTTGCGCTGGGCGTCCACACCAGCCACCCAGAATGGCGTGCCTCCGGCATCGACGGTGTAGCTGACGCGGATGGACTGCGGATTCAGATCGGGGTCGAGCGAGCTCACCGGCGCCTTGAGCAACAAGGTCTTGCTGATGGGCTCGATCGTGTAGTCGACGAAGCGGGTCAGCGCCGTGGTCTTGAGCACGGTCTGAGGCTGGCTGCGGTCGCGCACCAGCACCTCCACCGATTCGCTGTTGGCCACCATGTCACCCAGGCCCGGCAGGCTGAAGGGGCCCGAGGTGCCGTTGGCCGGGAACTCCTGGATCTGCTGCGTCAGGGTGTCGCGGCTGGCATAGGAATCAACCCGTGTGGTGCCATCCTCGAAATGGTGGCGCACACCGCTGACGGCCCGGTTGATCTGGCTGAGCTGTCGCACCTCGGGCGACGATGCCGTGACGAAATCACCGTAGAGCAGGAAGGATCGGTTCTTGTCGATGCGCACATACAGCTTGCCCACGCTTTGGGCATCAAAGGTCTTGACCGAGGAGTCACCGTACACCGGATAGAACTGATCGGGCTGGATGTCACGGAACATCTGCACGTTCTTCTGCTTGTCCGAGTCATAAGCCGTGGTCAGCAGGTAGTCGCCACGAATGGCGCCCTTGAAGAAGAAGGCCGTGCGCGCCGCAGCATTCAGGTCGCCCGACTGGGTGGAGAAGCTGTTGAGCTCGGATTCGAAGGCCCCTCGGGCCGAGCCACCCAGGTTGATCGCACCGCGGCCGCTGAGGTCGATCACCCCCTCGACCACGCCGATGCCCGTCAGGGGACGCAAGTCTGGCAGGTAGGCCAAGCGGGCACTGGCCGCCACCAGATTCGAGCTCAGGCTGATGCGGCCGTCTCCGGGGGCCGTGGGGGGCAACAGCTCGAAATCGCCCTGCCCGCCTTCCACCACCACCTGAATGCCGGGCTCTGCGGGGTTCAGGTCCTTGACGTTCCAGCGCCCCGCCGAGGTGTCCAGGTTCAGCACAGTGCGGGCCTGCACGGGCACACCTGCAGCATCCACCAGACGCACCTGGACCTTGATGGGTGTCTTGCCGTCGGCCTGGGCCGTTTCAGGCACCGTCAACATCAGTCGTGCCAAGGGCCCAGGGGCGATGACGTCCATCACGACCCGCTCCCGTGGATTGCCGAAGTTATCAAGCCATTCCGCCTCGAGTTGGTTGCGCCCAGGCTTCAGTTGGACGGCCACGAACTCAAGGCCCCGCAATGCCTTGGACTCCAGCGCCACCCGCTTGCCAATGCGGCTGTCCGGCACGGCCTCGCCATTGACCTTGAGGCGGATGCTCCCCTGCATGGCCCCCTTGACGCGCAGGTTGATCTGGCGAGTTGGCAACACCTCCCCCTCTTTCAGGCCGATGAAGCCGAGCGTGTTGTCGAGGTCTGCCAAAGCCTCCTCCAAACCTGGATCAACAGGCTGGGTGCTGGCTGCAGTCGGGGCAGAGGCCTCCTCGGGAAGGATGGCCGCCCCCGCGACGGCCCGCTCGTCCTCGACAGGGAACGGCGACACAAAGGCCTGTGCCTGCTGGGTCGCCAATGCGGCCCCCGCCCCTCCCGAACCGGCACCAGGCAGGTCGATCAAGGGACGAGGTGCAACGCTGTTGGTGCGCAGCGCACCGTCGCTGCCAAATTCACCACTGGCCGGCAAGGCGCGGGGCTCGGCGCGGGGAGCGGGTTGGGCTTTGGGATCCAGGCGGGCCCTCAGGCTGCCACCGGCCTCGGCCTCCCGAGTCGGCAGGGCTTCGATGAGTCGGCGGCGCTCTTTGACCTCGGCCAGCAGTTCGGGGGCCTCGCAGTTGTCAACCGCAAAATTGGCCTTGTGCCATTCGCCCTTCTTGAGGTCCAGAAACTGGCTGTCGCCCACACCGGCGTGGCGGTTGGAGAGCACGGACAGTCGCGCGCCCCGGGGCAAGGTGGTGGTGTCGATCTTGAGCGCATGCGTCACCGGGCGCAGACCGTAAAGGCTCCACTTGCCCTCGATGTCGGTGATCACGCTGGTGCCGTCCTCGATCATCAGGCGCACACCCGGAATGCCCAGTTCACCCTCGGATTGGAGGCCATCACGGTTGCAGTCCAGGAAGACCTTGCCGAAGGCAAAGGCGTCGTCGGCAAACACGCCACCGCTCACGCGCACACGCCAGGTGGCCAGGTTGGACAGGCTGCCATTGGCCGTGGCCTGGGCCTGGTTGATGGCCACGCCGTTGCTGGGCACCCCGGCGCCAATGCGAACCCGGTAGCGCACGGCCCATTGACCCTGGGGCGCCAGTTCAAGCCCTGGCGCACTGAAGACCAGGGCGGCGCCACGCGCAGGCTCCGCCAGAGGGGCCCAATCAGGCGCCCCGGCACCGGACGACAACAGTGCGGCGCGCGCCGATCCAGGCACATAGGTGAACCCAGGCGGCAACTGGTCTCGCACGGACACCGCCTTCAAGGGCGAGGCACCGTTGTTCTGCAGCACCAAGGTGTAGTCGAGCTGATCACCGATCTCAGCCTGGGTCGTCGAGCCCTCCTTGCGCAAGGTGAAGCTGCTCACGCTGGGCGTGACGGCCTGCAGAATCAGATCCACGCTGGAGAAGGCCCAGGCCAGCACATTGGCGCCAGCAGCGCGGCTGGACTGGGCTTTTGTAGTACTGCCTCCGGTCCAGGCCCAGGCCTTGTTGCTGACCACGGCACCAGTGGCCACAAACTCGGGCTTCAAGGTGATTTCGACCGTCATGCTGACCGCGTCGCTCTGGCCGGGAGCCAAGCCCTGCAGACCATTCAGCAGATCCAGTGCGCTTGCAGTCGGAAAATCCAAGGGCGCTGCGCTTCCACAGTCGCCCACGCCGCGACCGGTGTAGGACGTGGACGGGGTCAGCACGCCCGTTTTGGACAGGGGCGCTGAAAGCAGGCGCCACGAAGCCACGGCGCCCTCAGACTGCCCTGTCAGGAAGGTGCAGTCCAGGTTGTCGACCAAATGCAGGGCGGGGGCTGGCGCCCGGCCCACGTTGCTGACACTGAGGGTGTAGTCCACTTCGTAGACGCCCGGCGTGGCCGTGGGGCGCGGGCTGCTGACACTTTTGAGCAGCGCCAAGGCGGGAAGTTGGGTGGGAACCGGTGTGGGCGAGCCATCATTCGTCGGGTCGCCATCGCCATTGGCGTCAGGGTTGAAGCCGTCCACCGAATCGTCGCACACCGTGGCGGGCGGGGGGCCCACCGTCTGCGCACAGGCACGGGCGCTGTTGTAAAGCATGCCCTGACGGCCACTGAGGTTGTAGCGCACGTCGAAGCGCACGGAGAACTCGGCCCCGCGCGGCAAGCTCACATCACCTTGCAGCAAGGAGTTGGCACCGGCTTGACCAGTGAAGCTTTGATTGAGCGACGACGCATTGAGGGGTGCCGTGGACGACACCAGAACCAGGCTGTTGGGCAACACCGTGTATTGGCCGGCGCCCGGCACAGCATTGGCTGTGTAGCTGCCCAGTTGGCTTGCGCCACTGCCTTCGATCTGATCGATCAGCTCGACCTTGGACAGCGTGTCCTGAGCGTAACTGCGCACACGCAGGGTGAAGGACACCGTGGCCGTGCCGTCCGGACTGCCAGTCGCATCCAGATTGACGATGGGCTGGCTGGCCTGTTTGGCCACACCGATGCGGTCGGTGTCAAAGGGGACTTGCGCATACACCACGTTGGAGGGTTTGAGCAAGGGCAGCGTGTCAATGGACAACAAGACCCCCGCGATGTTGGGAATCAAGGAGCCCGGGGGCGCCACGGCCGCCCAGGCACTGCATGCCAGCAGCGCTGCCAGAAGCAGGGCCTGCGTCCCACGGACACAGACCGCTCGAAACAAGATGCTCAACAAACGCCACATGGCAGGTGATTCCGACTGATGCGCAGCAGGGACGGGGCGAACCCGGGCCGCGGCTGCAACAAGGGGGCGATACCGCACCTGCCAGCCACCCCAGGTGGCTTCAGAAGATGCGATTTCACAAAATGGGGGGACAGGTCAGGGGCCTGTCCGGTCAGAGCGCGCCCTGATGGGCCCGCCGCTTGGAGCCCCTCGCGCCAAGCGGCGAGAAGGGCTGGAGGTGCACTTACTGATTCAACTGCACACCGAAGGTCAGCGTCATGGTTCCACCCGGGCCCATGGTGGTCGCGCTACCGCAAATCACACCCGTGGTGCCCGCTTGGTGCGTCAGACTGACCGTGCCCGTCGTATTGGTGCTGGTGCACTGGTTGGCTGGCTGCTTGGGCGCCCAGACGGTGTAGGCCGGCACCATGTCGTTGATGGCGACATTGCTCAGGGACGTGGAGCCGTAGTTGGTTGCAGTGATCTGGTAGATCACGCAAGTGCCCGGCTTTTGCGTCAAGGTGGCCGTGCTGAACACGGTGGCCGAACCCGTGCATGCCAAGTCGGCCGCCTGGGTCTTGACCACCACCAATTGCTTGGCGGTCTGCACGGTGGTGCTGTCCACGTTGCTGACAGTCCCGCAATCGTCGCCGGGCGCGGGGTTGTCGGTCACGGTCAGCGTGGCGTTGTTGATATAGCCATCGGAGACACCTGCGGGCGCCGTGATGGTCAAGCGGATCTTCCACTGCTTGCCCGCCAGCAGTTGGGGAACGGTGCCCGTGGTGCCGATGGGTGTGGTGGTGCCGGTGGCGTCGTCAATGTAGGCCAGCGCGTAGCTCCAGCCAGCCGACACATCGCTGGTCGGCATGCCGACGGCAACCTTGAAGCCACCCGTGCCGCAAGTCTGTGTGCCCACGTTGCTCAGGGTGTGCAGGTAGACCACAGAACCGGGAGTGGCGACCTGACCGGTCTGGCTGGACGTCAGCAGCAGCTTCTTGAACTTGGCGGGCTTGACCTCCACCGCGTCCTGCAGCACGTCGCTGACGATGAAGCCGGTCGACGCCACGGTGGTGGAAACCGCCTGGAAGTAGATCGGCTGAACCACATCCGTGGTAGCCGTGGTAGCAGGCGTCACGCAAGCCATCACCTGCAATTGGGCGCCAGCCGCCACAGCCACAGGCTGAGTCAACTGGGCAGGCATGGTGGTGGCAGGCGGCGTGGGTACGCAGGAGGTTCCCGCAGCGTAGTAGGTGACCGTCCACGACGCAGGCAGGCTACCCGGGAAGGCAGCGCTGGAACTGGCGTTCAGTTGGTAGGTGTTGGCCTTCGAATCGGTGTTCTTGATGAACAAGGGGAAGCCCACCGGTACGCCTGGGGTGGTGCCGAGGGTCATCGTCGGATTCGGGCTGGGGCCGGCACCGAGGTCTCCGTTGCCCACCAGCCCCGAGCCAGTACCTGCAGCAGTGTTGGTCAGATCGACCCCCGCGACCAGCACGACCTTGCCCACCTGATCCCAGACCGAGTCCAGCACACTTGCGCCGCCTTCAGCGGAGGTCGCCGTGATCAGCACGTTGAACGGGCCACTGCCCACGACTGCCTCAGGAGGCAGGATGGCCTTGACCACCACCACATAACTGGCTCCTGGGTCCAAAGGACCGGTATCAGGAACGCCGTCGTTGTTGGTGTCCAGCAAGGGGGTCAGCCCGTCAGGCTTGAACAGGTCGAACCGGGTACCCGCCGGATAGGGGCTTTTTGCCGGGTCGCTCACCGCCTTGATGTTGAACGAGTCAACCGCATTGCCGGTGTTGATGATGTAGTTGCTGAAACGCACCGAACCGTTGGGGGTCACGGTAGGTTGTGTGACCAGGTTGTTCTGCGCGGTCGAGATCGCCGGAGGCGTGCTCGCGTCCTTGACCGGGCTGACGTCGGTGCTGGCCGCCACGACACCGTAAATCACCGAAGGCGAAAACGGCACCTTGTTGGTCGGCGTGGTGGTGCAACTGTCACCTGCGGAACCTGCGGTCGGGCAGTCACCCGAGCCATAGTAGGCGACGTTGGCCGTGTTGGAGCCGTCCGGCTTGGCCGTGCTGTTCACCAACACCACGAAGCTGAGAGTGCCCTGCTGACCGACCGCAACCTTGGCCACCGTGGCACGCACGGTGCTGCCGGTCACGCTGTAGACAACTGCGCCCGTCGTCGCCGTTTCGGAGAGCGCAACCCCGCCATTGCCGCTCCAGACTCCAGAGCCGGTCACGTAGGTCAAGCCCGCCGGCAAGGTGTCCCGAACGGAAAACGCACCATCTTTGGCACCCGTGTTGGTGAAGCCGATGGTGTACACCGCATACGTACAACCCGGTGCGGAACTCAAGGCCGCAGACCAGGTGGTCGAACAACTTGCTGCGGACGGTGGACCCCCTGTGATGGCTTTAGGCCAATCGACGCCACCTGGGGCTTTGACACCCGGCAGGCTCAGCGATTTGGTGACGGAGAACGCAGTCCCGTCGGTCAGATTGACCGTGTCGAGGTTCGTGACGGTGAGGTTGTTCGATGGATAAAGCGAAGTGGTCCCTGCCGCAGCAGTGACCGTCGCCTTGCTGGTCCAGGTTCCGGTGGCCGTCGGAGGCACCGAGTAGGCCACGACAAAACGGAAGACGCCGCCATTGCCCGCCACAGTCTGGTCGAAGCCCGTGGTACAGGCCGGCGTCATGTCTGTGGAACACAGCGCCGTGCCGGACGGCAAGCCGGTGCCGTTGGCATCAGCGTAGATGGCGATCTTGGTGAAGGGGGGAGCACCCGCGAGAGTCTCTGCCACACTCAGCTTGAACTTGTCCGAACCGTTGCCGGTGTTGGTCAAGGTGTGAGGCATGTAGACCGTATTGCCAGCGGAGGCCGATTTGGTGTTGTTGTCCACCAAAGTGAACGCACCGACCTGCTGAACAACCGTCAAGGCGTTGTTGGATTTGGACTCCTGCTGCGTTCCGCCGGAGTCGATGTAGCGCGCAAGCGCCTGGTTGCCGATTTCAGTACCTGCCTCGGGTGGTGCGGCATAGGCTGAACCCAAGGTGACCAAAGAACCCAGAACCAGGGTGCCCACCCAGCTCATGAAGCTCTTGCGGCCACCACCATGTGGACCAGAGTTGATTTTCAAGATAACCTCCTGTATCGGCCTTGGTTCAAGGTCACTGGTCCGCCCTATTTCACAGGAGCGTAAGAATCCATGGCGACTAATAAATCACCCAGAAACCTTGAACCAAAGCCGATTTGAAGAAAAAGCCCTGCAGCCGATTAAATGCAGCAGGTAGGGGACATCCACACGCCGACCACTCGGCCCATGAAGATGAGGTGTGCTGGATTGATCAACGGGTTATGAACCCGATCAATCCATGATGGGGTTATTGACGAATGCCGGATGCGGTCTGACCCGAATCATTTTTCAACGCTGACTTGAAGGATTCAAGTTGCGCGCGCGCAGACACAGTTTGAGTGGCGCCAGGGGCCAATTGGCCCAAGTCCCACTTGAGCGAGCGGTACTGCACGTAGGGGACAGGTTCGACCTGAACACGGCCATTGACGCGCACCTGCCGCGTCAGGGGTTCGGGTGCAAACGCACCGCTGGCCGTGGCCGCCAGGGCCTTGCCCGGGCCGGGACGAGCAGTTTTGGGGAGGTATTCCATGCCCTCGGGGATGGGCAGGATGGCTTGCAGGCCCGTCACGGGCTTGCCATCCTGATTGGTGTAGGTGGCACGGTATTCAATCACGTCCCCCGGCTTGATGGATGGAGCATCCACCAGGGTTTCTTTTCCATTCTCCAGAGTAACCACTTTGTATTGATCGAGTCGCACCTTGACAGGGGAGACCTTGATGTTCGCGGTGGGTTCATTGGATTTATGAACTGGCTGAGCCCAATTCAAAGAATGAAAGCCTGCCAACATGAAAACCAGCAGGAATTTCGTGATGAAAGAACCCGAGACCGGACGACTGATATTCAAAAACATAGACAAGCCTTCTTTGCAATAAACATTGACAACACAACTCAGTGGTCACACTCACAAAACCATTTGTTGCGTGTGTAATCTTAGTAGTGCGCCTTGGCCGCCAATGTAGGAGAAGGCCGCAGATTGCTATGTGAATATTTGAATCAATACGAAAGTATTTAAAACAGGGGCAGCGTGAATTTCGCACACATATGGAAAAAATGACATCCAAAGGATCTGTAAATCACATCAACGGCATGTCGAATATCCACACCCGATGCAACTGATACGTCGAAAAACATCATTACGTCCAGCTTACGACAAGCCCATCCGCGACCCTGCAGCAAGCCAAAGACCCCAGGATGAGGTCGATCAGATACCGAGGCGGCGCATGGGCAGCGGCGAAAATCCGTGGTTCAGAGGACCATGACCCCGTCCGGTCTTGACGGAGGCGCCCGCCTCAATGGCTTGAAGGATGTAGGACCTGGCGGCTCGAACGGCCTGGGGCAGGGGCAAGCCCAAGGCCAACTCACAGGCAATGGCAGCCGACAGGGTGCAGCCCGTGCCGTGCACGTTGACACTGGCAACGCGTGGGCAGGCCAGGTGCAGGTGCTCGCCATCAGCCGTCAAGAGCAGATCAACCACCTCATTGCCCGGCAGATGGCCTCCTTTGAGCAACACGGCCCGGGCGCCCAGCCCGATCAGACGCTGGGCGGCGGGCAGCAATTGCTCCACCTGCGTGATGCGTTGCCCAAGCAGGCATTCGGCCTCATCGAGGTTGGGGGTGATCAACGTGGCACACGGGAACAGTGTTTCCACCATCACGGATACCGTCTCTTCCGCCATCAACAGGTCACCGCTGGTGGCCACCATCACAGGGTCCACCACCACTTGCGTCCAAGCATGGCGACGGATGGCCGCCACCACCGCATGCACCACATCAGGTGTCGCCAGCATGCCCGTCTTGACAGCGTCTACGCCGATGTCTTCGGCCACGGCATCGATCTCCTGAATCAGATGCGCCACCGGCACCGGGTGCACGGCGCGCACACCCTGTGTGTTTTGCGCTGTCAGTGCGGTGATGGCCGTCATGCCGTAGCAGCCGTGGGCGGCGATGGTCTTGAGGTCGGCCTGGATACCAGCGCCACCACCGCTGTCGGATCCCGCGATGCTCAATACCCGTGGATATCGGCAGGCCTGGATCTGGGCGGAGCTGGCAGGGGCGGAAGCGATGGAGGTCTCAGAAGTCATGGAACGGATAGGGACAGGGCCGAAAGTGGCCGATTATGGCGACCGCAGATCCTGATTGGATGGCTGAGGACTGTGCTCCCGGACTGAAGGGCAACGACACGTTGCATAATCCGACCGCGGATGAAACAGGGGTGCCTGTCGGATGTTCATGCGGTGCCAACAGCACTGCGGTAACTTTGACCTGGCTGAGAAAGACCCTCATGACCCGATCCAGATCATGCTGGCGTGGGAAGTTTCAAACATCAACGACGCGTGGCCTCGTTTCGTCCTCAACCCCTGCATCCAGGTAACAGGTAAAGGACCGACGACATGCCCTCTCAGAACGCCCCAGGCACTCGCCCCAACGCGACTTCGCCAAACGTCCCACCGTCCCGATCGACACCACCCTGCCCTGCCGCCATGCTGACTGGTGGCGTGCTGCCATGCTGATCCGACGTCACCAGAAGGTCGTCATCCTGGGGGCGGGACTGATGGGCCGCATGCTGGGGCTGCAAATGCTGCGCGCGGGCCACCCGGTCTCGCTGCATGACGCCGCAGGTCCCGATGCCGATGGCGCTGCTGCCCGCGTGGCGGCGGCCATGCTGGCCCCCTTGGCAGAGTCAGCCATCACCGAGCCTTGCGTGGTGCGCATGGGGCAGTACGCGCTGGAGCGCTGGCCGGTGCTGTTGGGACAATTGCGCCATCCAGTCTTCTTTCAGCGTGCGGGCACATTGATCGTCTGGCACCGGCAGGATCGCGCCGAAGCCGCTCGCTTCGAAGGCCTGCTGCGCTCCACCCAGGATCGGGTGCCTGGACTCCCTCCACTGCAGACGCTGGATGCCCTCGGCGTCGCCCAGCAGGAGCCCGCCCTCGCCCAGCGCTTTCATCAGGGCCTGCTGCTGCCTGGTGAAGGACAGCTGGACAACCGGGGCCTGTTGCAAGCCCTGCTGATCGAGTTGCAAGCAGAAGGCGCCCGGATGCACTGGAACAGCCCTCAGACACCGGCAACCTTCGAGCGGGATGAAGACAGCTTCGTCATCGACTGCCGGGGCATGGGTGCGCGCCCTCAATGGCCGGGCCTGCGGGCCGTGCGCGGCGAGGTGATACGGCTGCATGCGCCGGAGGTGAGCCTGGCGCGCCCCACCCGCTTAATCCATCCCCGCTACCCGATCTACATCGCCCCCAAACCCGACCATGTGTTCGTGGTAGGGGCCACCGAGATCGAAAGCGACGACAACAGCCCGGCCAGCGTGCGCTCCACCCTCGAGCTGCTGAGCGCCGCCTACACGGTGCACCCCGGGTTTGCCGAGGCACGCATCCTGGAGCTCAACACCCAGTGCCGTCCCACCCTGCCCGACAACCTGCCACGCATGCGGCGTTGCGGGCCACGCTCGGTGCAGATCAACGGCCTGTACCGGCACGGCTTCATGATCTCGCCGGCCATGGCCGATGTCGCCATGGCCTGGCTCACCCAAGGCGACAGCACACTGGCCGAGCGCCTGGGTGTGACGCTGGAAGAGCCGGCCCCCTCACAGCCCCCCCTGACAGAAGCCATCTGAGCCCATGGACATCGAAATCAATCAACGTCCCGTGCAGATCCCGCAGGACTGCACCCTGGCCGAACTGCTGTGCAGCCAGGGCTTCACGCCACCGTATGCGGTGGCGATCAACACACGCTTCGTCCCGCGGTCAACCTATGCCCAAACCCACTTGCAGGCAGGCGACCGCGTTGAAGTGATCACCCCAGTCACCGGAGGATGAGCCATGAGCGCACCCAGCACCCCACCCCATGATCCCCTGATTCTGTATGGCCAGTCATTTGAGAGCCGGCTGATGCTGGGCACGGCCCGCTACCCCTCACCAGCCACCCTGGAAGCCGCCGTGCGCCTGGCACGGCCGGCGATGCTGACAGCCTCGCTGCGCCGCCAGGCCAGCACTGGCGTGGGCACCACCCAGGACAACGAGTTCTGGCGCCTGCTCCAGACCCTGGGTGTGCCGGTGTTACCCAATACGGCCGGCTGCCACACCCCCGAGGAAGCCATCACCACGGCCCAGATGGCCCGTGAGGTGTTTGAGACCGACTGGATCAAACTGGAGCTGATCGGCGACGACTACACCCTGCAACCCGACACACTGAACCTGGTGCCGGTGGCCGAGCAATTGATACGCGATGGCTTTCGCGTGCTGCCCTACTGCACCGACGACCTCGTGCTGTGCCAACGCCTGGTCGACGTTGGGTGTCAGGCCGTGATGCCCTGGGCTGCCCCCATAGGCACCGGCAAGGGCCCGATCAACCCAAGCGCCCTGCAAACCCTGCGTGAACGCCTCGATGTTCCACTGATCGTCGACGCTGGCCTGGGCCGGCCATCGCACGCCTGCACTGTGATGGAGTGGGGGTTTGACGCTGTGTTGCTGAACACCGCGGTGGCCCTGGCGCAAGAGCCGGTGCAAATGGCCGATGCCTTCGCCAAGGCCGTGAGCGCCGGGCGCCTGGCCCATTTGGCCGGCACCATGCAGGCCCAGGACAACGCACAACCCAGCACCCCGGTGCTGGGAACCCCCTTCTGGCACCACTGCGGAGCGGCACCATGACACGCGCCACCCACCCTGAACTGCTGGCCCAGGCCATCCTGAGTAAGCACCAAGCCCGTTTTGGTGGCCCCGGGATCCTGCCTGCGATCTCTGAAACACCCTCCCTGCCCGGCGTCCAACAAGCCGCCTGGCGCGCCTGCCGGGCGCTGGGCTTCATTGACGTCGATGCCACCTGCCTGGCCCGGGCCTGGCAGGCGCGCGAAGAACGCACCGGACGCACCGACGACCTGAGCTGGCCCGACCAGCCGCAGGATTTCGGCCTGGGCCGCTACCCCGCCGACCTGCCGACCTTTGCACCCTGCCCCCGCGCACTGGGGCTCTATGTGGTGGCGCCAGACGCGAACTGGATCGCGCGTCTGGCCCACATGGGCATCCCGACCTTGCAGTTGCGCTTCAAGTCGCAAGACCCGGCCGCGGTGCGATCTGAGATCAAGGCCGCCTTGGCGGCCGTCCGGGGCACCGATGTTCGGCTTTTCATCAATGACCACTGGCAGATCGCCCTGGAGGAAGGCGCCTGGGGCATCCACCTGGGGCAGGAAGACCTCGCAGAGTTGGGCGAGGCCCACCTGGCCACCCTGCGCAACGCCGGTGTGCGCCTGGGGGTCAGCACCCACGGGTATGCCGAAATGGTGTTGGCCGATCAGGTGCGTCCAAGTTACATCGCCATGGGTGCGGTCTACCCCACCACCTTGAAAGCGATGGCCACGGCACCGCAGGGCGTTGCCCGCCTGATGGCCTACGCCGATCTGCTGCGCCGCCAGCAGCCCCCCTATCCCCTGGTGGCCATCGGTGGCATCGATCGCGATCGCCTGGCCGAGGTCCTGCCCAGCGGGGTCGGCAGCGTGGCCGTGGTGCGAGCCGTCCTGGCCGCCAACGATCCCCAAGCCGAAGCCCAGGCATTGATGCAGGCCATGAAGGGATCTGCGGCCGAAGCTTGACGGCCTGTTTACAATGCCGTCATCTCGCAGTCACACTGCCTGCGAGGCCGCTAGGGGTGTCCCGGAGGCTCTGCCTCCCGGACTGAGAGAGTCCCTTTGAACCTGATTGATGACCGAGCGCATTCGCCAGATTCATCGGGACTCCTACGAGTCCTACGGCCTGCCCCGGGTGCGGGCCGAACTCATTGAACAAGGCGTGTGTATCAGTCGCCATCGCGTAGCCCGTCTCATGCGAGAAGCCGGCATCCACGGTATCAGCAAGCGCATAGGCTTCATCGTTACCACCCGTCGCGACAAACGGCAGACCCGGGCCCATGACCTGGTCAACCGGCGGTTCCATGCAACGGGACCGAACCAGTTGTGGGTGGCTGACATGACCTACGTGCCGACCTGGATGGGCTTTCTCTATCTAGCTGTCGTCATCGATGTCTGGAGTCGGCGGGTAATGGGCTGGGCCATGGGTAAGCGCATGACAGCAGACCTTGTGCTCGCAGCGTTGGACATGGGGCTAGAGCAGCGTAAACCCAAGGGCGTCATACACCACAGCGACCAGGGCAGTCAGTACACCAGACTGGCCTTTGGTGAGCGATGTCGGTAAATGCAGGTGCGGCCCTCGACGAGAACGGTGGGCGATGCCTATGACAACGCGATGGCTGAGAGCTTCTTTGCCAGCCTGGAAGGCGAACTCATTGAGCGCAACACCTTTCAGAGCAAGGCGCAGGCGCGCATGGCGGTCTTCACCTGGATTGAAGGCTGGTACAACCCAAGGCGCCGTCACAGCGCCCTGGGATACCTCTCACCCCTGAACTTTGAAAGGAGCAACGAAGCCCTCTTTGATTTTGTCGAAGAGGCCCATGTGCATACCGAGGCAACATCCGAAACGGTTTGAGAATCAAACCAGAAACCGTCCACGGAATCGGGGCAACTCCAGGGTCAACTCCAACTCCACCGGATCTTGTCAGCCTCCGAGGCCTAGTGGCTGCGTTCAATTGGACGGATGACTGGTTTCGTCCCGAACGAGGCTCAAGACTGGTTGCGTCGCAGAGTGAGAAAACTACCTACTGCCAGCATACTGATAAGGGCTGCGATCCCCCATGTCGAAAGCGTTGGCACGGCGACGGCGCTGCACGTGTTGGTTCCCATGGCGATGCAGCCTGGGCCAGTCAAAGTTGCTGAATAGTTAAGACCTCCTGGGGTGGTGCCATAGGCAATCAACCAAGTGTACTGCTGACCAGCGACCAGATTCAATGATGTGAAGTTGCCAGTCCCAGGCGTCGTGCTCGAGAAGATACCTGCAAAAAAATTGCTCAGCGGCGTAGCAAGTACAGCGGAATTCGGCGTGAACAAGCCCGACAAGAACCAAGACGTGTGCACCGATCCATTGACAGTCACCGCAGCCGAGTACGTGCCTGACTGATCGACAGTGAAAGGTAGAAGGGTGTATCCATAGGGCCCAGATGCAGGGCCAGTGAAGGTTGTTTTTTGAGTACCGGCAGGGGTCGGAATTTCTGGAGTTAGGGTCTGCGTTGGCGTGGCGGCGACCCAATTCCCTGAGGCAGTAGCAGTACCCGCGTTGGCGGTTGGGGCCAAGGCGACCGCCAGCAACGCAGAGATAACTGAGAACTTGAGAAGGGCAAGGCAACGTTTTGTATGATGCAGCATGGTGAAGAAAACTCTCAATTGTGTGAATTTGTTTTGATGATAGGGCAATACGAACCGCCAAATAGGACTGAATTGCAGGCAATATCCAGCCGCAACCATTCTCGGCCTAGTGTTGGTTAGTGGCGTCATCTGAAACGGTCCCTTGAATGACAGGACACGGTCCATCGCTTACGGCTACCGCCGAGCTTGTGATCTCATTAAAGGGGATCGAGTACTCAAGGGCGCCCAGTGGTCTGCTTAGCTTCAACAAGAACACCGTGCAGCGCATCTTCCAGACAATGGGCTGGCAAGCTCCCCCCCGAGCACCAGGGAGCCAGCAAACTCCACCGACCCAGCGTAAAAAATCGTGAAATCCCGTCATTCGGCCGGCACCAAAAATCGGACGCGGGGCCGCACCAGGCCTTACGCTGCCCAGGGTCGGCAGTGCCGTCAAAAGAGGTCCATTAAGACAAAGGGCTCGGCGGGGTCTCGACCGCGTGCCGGGGGGACTGACGGGCTTGGGCTTGCGACGGGGGTGTCCGGGGTGTCAGGTCGGCTTGAATAGGGTCAATGCAGGCGCGTAGATGCCGCCAGGCTGCAGATCATGGCCGATCAAGGGGTAGAGGGTGGTAGTGCGTCCTGATCGGTTTGCGCTGGTCCAGTTTTTCGGACACAGCGATAGGTTGTTTGATTGCCGATTGCTGCTCGAAAGCATTGGGTGGCAAGTTGCCCAGTTTGGAATGCAGTCGCACGCTGTTGTAGAAGCCAACGATGTAGTCGGCGATGTCAGTCATCGCCTCGCCGTGGTTGGCATAGTCGCGCTACCAAACGCGCTCCGTCTTGAGGCTCAGGAAGAAGCGCTCCATCACCGCGTTGTCCCAACAGTTGCCCTTGCGGCTCATGCTGCCTACCAAGCCGTGTCGGGCCAGTAGCGCTTGGTGTAACGCGCTGGCGTACTGACTGCCTCTGTCTGAATGCACGATCAGCCCAGGCGCAGGTTGGCGCTTCGCGATGGCCAATTGCAGCGCCGCGCAGACCAATTCGGCGTGCATGGTCAGAGCCATTGCCCAGCCCACGACTTTGCGGGCGTACAGGTCCAGCATCACCGCCAGGTACAGCCAGCCGCTGCGGGCGCTGATATAGGTGATGTCGCTCACCCAGGCCTGGTTTGGGCCGCTCGGGTTGAAGCGCCGCGCCAGCAGGTTGTCTGAGACCGGCAGCGCATGCCCGCTGCCGGTGGTGTGGAGGAACTCGCGCCGCCACAGAGCACGCAGCCTGTTCTCGCGCATCAAACGTCGCACTCGGTGGCGCCCAATGTACAGCCCCTGAGCACGCAGCTCGGCGCCAAGGCGACAGCTGCCATAGACCTTGCCGCTGGCGGCGAACTCGGCCTTCAATTGCGCGCTAACCAAGCAGGCTCTGGGCGCGAGCTTGGCGCGCTGACGGGCGCCGTAGTAGCCCGAACGGCTGACGCCCAGCACGCGGCATAGCCGCTCTACGATGACGGCCTTCTTGTTCAACTGCTCGACGAACTGATAGCTCATCGAAGCTCGCGGGCAAAGAAGGCTGATGCTTGAATGAATCGCCTTTGCATCGGTGGCCATGCAGGCCGGGTTGGTGGTTTGGTGGGGGTGGCTCAGTTTTCGATGTGGGGGGTGGAGATGATGGTGAAGTCAACTCAAAAGAGGGTCCCTGAGACCACAGTCACAGTTGATGCAGTGGCACTGCGAACCGTGTTGCGCGCCCTCATCGGTCCGAGCCACCTGCTACGCGAATTGCAGGCCACCCGGGAAGAGTTGTTCCCGAACAACCCAATTGACGCCTTGGTCAAGCAGTTCAACCAAGCTGTCGTTGAGGAGCGGCTCGGGTGCGGGGCCAAGCAGAAAGGCGTTACCCAATGATCACCAAGTCCAACCGACACTTCCACATGTTCTGTGACCTGGGCGGCGGGGCATGCGGCGTCAACCAGGCCAGGCCTGTGGTGGGCATGCTGTCGACACGGCTCATCTAGGTGCGACCGAAGGTGTGGGCTTTGAATCTCCGTTGCGGAAAGGACGGTGCATGAAATGATCGGTGACCAAAAAACTGGACGAATCGAAAACGTGGTCTTCAGCACCGTCACGGCCGGGGGCCTGCCTGTGACCGTCGGCGGCCGCCCGGCCAAGCTGGCCGTGATCGCCGACGACGGCCAGGTCGTCGCGATGGGCGACACCGTCGCTCGGGAGGCCCAGTCGGTGGCGGTGAACTTCTACCGATCATTTTTGAAGGGCAAAGGTTACCTGCGCACCTGGGGCAACCCGATACCCACTGACCGACCGCCAAACTGAGCCACCCTGCCCGCTTACAGCCCACCATCGTGCGGGCTTTTTCATGCCCGATTGACCTGCCCGTTACAATCCCGTCACTTCGCCGTCATAGACGGCAAGACCGCTAGGGGTGCCCGGGCAGTGATGCCTGGACTGAGAGAGTCCCTTTGAACCTGAATGTGCCTGTGAAATTCTTTTATTTTGCAGGCCCGAGATCATCCTCGCGCAGGGAAGCCCGCCGTGCCAGCCGCAGCATCGCCCATGCTTGTGCGCGCTGCCACCCGACTGCTTTGCGCCAGGATCACGGAAACAACGCCATGACCTGCCGACATCGTTCCCCCACCCACTCCATGACCCCTTGTGCCGTTGCCGCTTTGCTGTTGATGAGCCCAGTGGCCTGGGCACAGGACGCCAGCCTCCAGCCTGTGGTCGTCAACGACCGGACATCTGCCCCGGTGGCCGACGTGACCGGCTTCGGGGATGTGCCGGTACGCGAAGTCCCTGCCTCGGTCACCGTCATCGGCCGGGAGCAACTGGATGCCCTGGGCGCACGCAGGCTGGCTGACCTGACCACGCTCGACGCTTCCGTCACCGATGGCTACAACGCACCGGGGTATTGGGATTTCCTGAGCATCCGCGGCTACACGCTCAACCAGACCTACAACTACCGGCGTGAAGGCCTGCCGATCAGTGCAGAGACTGTGATCCCGCTCGACAACAAGGAACGCATCGAAATCCTGAAGGGCACCAGCGGCATCCAGGCTGGGACCAGCGCCCCTGGTGGCTTGGTCAACTACGTGGTGAAGCGTCCCACCGAAACGCCTCTGCGTGAATTGACCCTGGGGCTCAGCGAACGTGGCAGCCGTCTGCTGGCCCTGGATCTGGGCGGCAGAACCGACAACAAGGTGATTGGCTATCGGCTCAACATCGCCCACGAGGACATGCGCCCGCTGATCGATGCCACCAATGGGCACCGCGACCTGTTCGCACTGGCGCTCGACGCGCGGGTCAGCCGAGACACCTTGGTGGCGGGCGAATTCGAATGGAGCAGCCAGACCCAGGCCAGCGTACCCGGGCAAAGCCTGCTGGGCAGTCAGTTGCCCGCAGTGGGCAATCCGAACGTCAATCTGAACAACCAGCCCTGGTCCAAGCCGAACAATTTTGACAACCTCACCGGCACACTGCGGGTCGATCAGCAGATCAACCAGGCCTGGAGCTGGCAGGCGCAATACGGCCGCCAAAAGCTCAAGAGCAACGACCGCCTGGCCTACCCCTTTGGTTGCAGCGACCCGGTCAGCGGCGCCTACTATGCCGACCGGTACTGCCCGTCGAGCAGCACCGGCAAGGCCAATGTGGGGCTGGCCGACATCTACCAGTTTGAGAGCAACAACGAACGCCGCACGCAACAAGCGGCTCAATTCAAACTGCAGGGCAATCTGCGCTGGGGCGGTGTGCAGCACCAGGTCAGCACCGGCCTGCTGCGCAGTGTGCTGAACAACCGCTTCGGCTTTCAGGCCGATGGCTCAGCCCCCGTAGGCCAGGCCACCACGGATGGTCAGACCAGCATCCCCAGCCCGAATCCGCCGCTCGCATTCATCACGCCCAACACCAACCGGGATGAGTACTCGACCGAGTTGTTCGTACAAGACATGGCGCGTTGGACTCCCCGCTTCGTGACCTGGGCAGGCCTGCGTCACACCGAGCTGGATCGACACAACATCCAGACAGACGGCGGGCAGGAAACCCGCTACAGGCAAAGCTTCAACAGCCCCTGGCTGGGCGCCAGCTACGACCTGGGCTCAGGACTGTCGCTTTACGGCAGTTGGGGGCGCGGCACGGAATCGGCCGTGGCGCCCAATCGCCCCTACTACGCCAACGCAGGCTCGGCCATCCCGGTGGCGGTCAGCACTCAGAAGGAGATCGGGTTCAAGCAAGCCCTGGCCCAGGGTGCCTGGCAGCTGAACTACTTCGACATCCGCCGCCCTGCCCTGTATGAGACCCAGTTGGCCGGTGGCAGCAGCGCGGCCCAGCTTTGCCCCAACAGCCCCACCGATTGCCGCATCCAGAGCTTTGACGGCGATGCCCATCATCAGGGGCTGGAGTTGTCGGGCGACCTGCGCCTCGGCGCCTGGCGTCTGGGTGGCAGCGGCATGTGGCTGCGTGCAGTGCGCGACAGTGCGGATGCCAGCATCAATGGTCACACACCCAGCAACGTGCCTTCGCGTGTGTTGCGACTGCGGGCCGACTACTCGGTGGCCCAGATCCCGGGCCTGAGCGTGGGAGGCGGCATCAGCCACGAAGGGCCACGCAAGGTGATCGACAACAGCGCCGAGCAGGTTTCGCTGCCCTCCTGGACCCGTGTCGACGCCTTGCTGAGCTTTCAGCAAAAGCTCTCGGCAGACACCCGCACCGTCTGGACCCTGGGCGTGACCAATCTGTTCGACCGCCGCTACTGGCGGGAGTCGCCGACCAGCTACGGTCACCTCTATCTGTACCCCGGCGCAGCAAGAACTTTGCGTCTGACGATGAAAACCAGCTTCTGAGTTCTCAAGGCCCAATTTTTGTGTATATAATCTAAGTCTTGTTCCTCGATAGCTCAGTCGGTAGAGCGCCGGACTGTTAATCCGTAGGTCCCTGGTTCGAGCCCAGGTCGAGGAGCCAAGTTTCATTGCTAGTTTTCTGATGATCCAAGTGCTGCCCATGCAGTCTTGTTGAGACGGTATCCGACATTCCTCGATAGCTCAGTCGGTAGAGCGCCGGACTGTTAATCCGTAGGTCCCTGGTTCGAGCCCAGGTCGAGGAGCCATTCAAAGGTCTTGCAGGCAAATGCCCGCAAGACTTTTTTTCTTTTTCTGTCGCAGCAACCCACAGGGTGCGCAGCGATTGGGCAGCCTCCTTTTCAATTCAAGGGCATGGGCTGGCTTTCAGTGCCCCCGGCTCGGGCCGGAAAATAGATGTGAAACTCGGCACCGCCTTCCGCCACATTGCAGGCTCGAATTCGCCCGCCATGGCCTTCGACAATCTTGCGACAGATGGCAAGACCAAGCCCCGTCCCGCCCGAGCCATTCTTGGTCTTGCTAGATTGGACGAAAGCTTCAAAGATTTTCTCCAGCTCCGCCTCTGGAATGCCCGGGCCGTGGTCGCGCACGACGATGTGGATCTCACCGGCATCCCCCATCTGCGCAGCCAGCGCAACGGTCTGATCATTGGGTGAAAATTTGACCGCGTTGGCCAACACGTTGCGTATCACCTGCTGAAAGCGCAAAGGATCCGCCCGCGCCACCAGGGGCAGTTCCGACAAGTCCATGTCGAGAGAGAGGTTCTTGCGTGCCAGCAATGGCCCCATTTCACGCGCGACAGGCCTGATCAAGGAGCGCAGGTCCACGCTTTCCAAGTGAAAGGTACCCACGGTGCTTTCGATCTTGGAGACATCCAACAGGTCATTGACCAATGCCAGCATCCGCTGGCCCGAGGCATTGATGTCATGGAACATGGCAACGATGCGATCGCTGCCTTTGCCCCGCATCACCCCCAATTCAGAGAAACCGATGATCGATTGCAGGGGGGTGCGCAATTCATGGCTGATGTTGGCCACAAACTCTGATTTGGAGCGCGATGCCTCTTCGGCCACATCGCGGGCCTCACGGATGGCGCGCTCCGCCTCGCGGAACTCGGTCACATCGGTGAGCACCGTCAGCACTCCGATCAAGGCGCCCGACTCGCCCGGAACCATCACCTTGCTGATCAAGACATCCCGCATGCCCATGTCGTAACGCGAGATGCGCGACTCAAACCGAATCTCGCCCCCCTGCCGAACCAGTTGCGCCTCAGAGTGCTCGTGCAATTGAGCTTCACTGGCCGGCAAAAAATCGGCAAAGCGCTTGCCGATCACCTGACCACGGTCCAGCCCCTTGAACTGCTCCCAAGCCTTGTTCACCATCACCAAACGCCCCAACTCATCCGCCATCGAAGTGGGCTCGGGACTGATTTCAAGCATCAAGCCAATCAAGGACAACTGCATTTGCAACTGGCGTTGAGTCTCAAGCAACTCAGTGATGTCCACCGCGCTGCCGGCAAATGCAGTGATCCGACCATCCACCAACAAGGGAACCACGGCCAACTCGAAATGACGGGTGCGCCCGTCTGCGCCCACGGTGGAGGCCCGGCAATGGCGCACACCATCCAAATGATCCAGCGCGAACAAGGTGGTGCGGTCGGTGGGGCGCTCAGGCACCAGAACATCCAGCACGCTGCGACCCAGCGCCTGATGCGCCTGCGCCCCGAGCAGCGCCGCCCACCTGGCGTTCACATAGGTCACCACGCCCGAGGCATCGGTGCGAAAAATCAACTCTTGCAGGCTTCGCAGCAGCACGCTCAATTCGCGCTCGCTGCGCACCACCTGGTCCCGCGCCCGATCAAACAAGACCCTGGAACGTTCCCGTGCCCGCAAGCTGCGATACAGGACAACGGCCATGCCCAACAGCATGAACACCACCACCAAGCCCGCCACCAACACGGGACGCGCCCGCGCCAGCCACCGCTGAGTGGATGCGGCCTGGGCCTGCTCAACCAAAACCACCAGCGGCCAAGCCCTGGAGGCTCGAAAGGCCACCAAGGTATCCTCGCCTGCAGCCGAGTGCTCCCGGTAGCTGCCATGTTCCCGCGCCACCTGGCGCTCACTGAAAAGGCTGTGCTGAGCCAAACTCAAGCCGGGGGCGTCGATCATGTCGACTGTGCTTGTCAACAACAGCCCGGTGTAGCTTGCCACGAGCACCGACAACGGGTTGTCGCCGATCACCTGGCGCTGAAAATTCACCAGCGCATCTGGATTGACCAAGGCCACCACCAACATCGGCTGCCCCCCCGCCAATGCAAAGCCATACAGCATGGGCAAACTGTTGATACCCGAGCGCAATTCGGCACGGGACGCCCCCACCTCAAAATCAATCAGGCTGCGCCCACGGATCAAAGGGCCCAACAAAGTCTGCCCACGTGCAGGGCGTGGCCCCAACAAGGAAAGGTTCACCTGCCGCCGGACCTCGCTGGCCGATGAACTGACCAACACCTGGCCTTGTGCATCCAGAACCGCAATCGAACGAACAAAAGGCACACCACTGAGGACCTGCGTCAGTTGGTGGCTCAAATGAGGCAAATCAGCCAGCGAATCCTGCAGCAAGACCGTCTCCGCCAGCGAGTTTTGCACCACGGCCACGGCATCAAAGGATCGGCTGGCATGGTCTTCGATCACCCGTGCATACAGCTCCTGCTGACGCAAATCCTGCTCCACCACCTGCTGGTGGCCACGCCAAGACATCCAGACAATGGCCATCAACAACAGCAATGCAAACAGCACACCCGTGAACAGCGCCAACTGGCTCGACAACCATTGAGCTGACGACGATTTCAAAGAAGATTCCTGGCGCATGTGAACCGAACCCATCCGCCCGTCAGGGCTGAACTACCATGGAAGCCAAACCATGCCGCTTGGCATGGGTCTCAAGACGACCATCCTTTTGGATACGGGCAACAAAATCATCCACCGCAGAATACCAACTCTCATCTCCTGGCTTGACTGCATAGCCATAGGGCATGACATGAAACGGCTTGGGCGGAGAAATCAAAGTGGCCCAATCGGCGTTGTCCAATAATCGGCGGCTGTAAGGATAGTCCGTCATGAAGACATCGATACGCCCCGCCTCCAACTCCCGTTCGCGGGTCTGAGGCGGCTTGATGCTGACGAGCCTTGCCTGCTTGAGCGTGGCCGCCATCACAGGCTCCATGAAGGTTCCGGCCTGGGTCCCAACCAAGATGCCAGGCCGATCAATGTCGGCCCACTGTTTGATGGCAGCACTGGACCGTGTGGTGATGGCATATATATCGCTGCGCAAATAGGGCCTGGTGAATCTGAGATGCTGCATGCGTTGCGCCAGCATGGCCACCGCAAACATGGCAATATCGCAGCGGTCACCCAATACGTCAGGCACCAGGGAAGCAAAGCTTGAATCAACAAACTCGACTTTCACCGACAGATCAGCCGCCAACTCTTGGGCCAAATCAATATCGATACCCACCAGCTGCTGGGTACGCGGATTGCGGTAGGTGACGCCGTAATAGTCTGGCCAAATGCAGACACGAATGGTCTTGCTCGCCTGCACGCGCTCATGGACGCTACCAGCCATCACACCGGGCCAGGCCATCGAAAGCCCGATGCCCAAGACCCAAGCGGCCAGAAACCGATGCAACATGATCTACTCCTGGTATCGACCACCGCCCCGCCACT
Organism: Curvibacter gracilis ATCC BAA-807; assembly: GCF_000518645.1. Lineage (GTDB taxonomy): Bacteria > Pseudomonadota > Gammaproteobacteria > Burkholderiales > Burkholderiaceae_C > Curvibacter > Curvibacter gracilis. The sequence goes on from NZ_JADZ01000011.1 coordinate 191,103, forward strand.
CAGGCGAGAGACTCGCCTGGCACATCACAGGCACAAGCCACAATCTCACACAACGCTGGCTGCGCCCCCATTTCCGGTCACCTGCCGGGTCACCCCGCAAGAGCCATCATGAGGAAGCCTCCTCAAGCTTGTTGATGGTTTCGATCAATTGCAACAGGCTGAACGGCTTTACCAGGTACTCGTCAGCACCAGCTTCAAAACCCGCCGCACGGTCTTCGCTTTGCCCGCGAGCGGTCAACAAGATGACCTTGGAACCCGTCAATTGGGGATTGGCCTTGATACGCCGGCAGACCTCCAGACCATCAATGCCCCCAGGCATCATCACATCGAGCAGCACCAGGTCAGGACGCAGTTCCTCGGCCATGTTGAGGCCGGCCTGCCCGTCGGCCGCCTCAAATATTTCGTACGCCACAAACTCCATCGTCATTCGCAACAGCTTGCGAATATCCGCGTGGTCGTCGACGATCAGTATCTTTTTCATGCAGTACCTCGCGATAATTCAAAAATCGCCCGAGAAGCTGATTTTCGACAAGATATGCATATCATATAAATTATTTTTATCATTTGTCAAGTCTTTTTTTACAGCAGTCGTGCCAAAATACAGCGCATCATGACCCAAGAAGAAAATTCCACACGCGATCACTACACAACCCTCGAGGTGGCCGGCCTGCTGGGCATGGCCGTTCGATCGGTTCAACTGATGGTCGACAGGGAGGAACTCGAGGCCTGGAAGACGCCGGGCGGCCATCGGCGGATTTCTCGCACCTCCGTTGAACGCTGGATTGCCTCCCGCAAGCCTGCGGGAAGCCAGGCCGACCGCTCCGTGATGGACCCCTCCACGGGCCGCACAGCGCCAAGCCTGGGCGGATCCAGAGTCCTGTTGATCGAAGACCGCACCCATTTCCAGAACCTGGTGAGCATGCTCATCCGGCAGCACTTCCCCAATGTCGACCTGCGCGTGGCCGACGATGGAATTGCCGGCTTGGCGATCTACGGCCAGTTTCAACCCGATATCCTGATTGTTGACATCCTGCTTCCCGGCATCGATGGCCCCACCCTGATCACCAGCCTGAGGTCTCATCCTCAATTTGCCCGCAGCCAGTTGATCGTCATCACCTCCCTCGATGAAACCCAGCGAGCGCCCTACGCATTTGCTCTGAAGGGCGTGCGCGTCATTCACAAGCCCAGGCTGGTGGCCGAACTGCCCGGCCTTTTGGCGCAGGTGCTGCCGGCGGGAGCTGGTCAAGCCAAATCGATTGCTTGAAAGCGCTGCATGCCTCGCATCTTGTTGATTGAAGACGACGCCTCCATCCAGCGCTTTGTGGAGTTTGCCCTGGAAGATATAGGCGCCGAACTGGTGATCACAGACACGGTCAAGCAAGGCCTCCGCCACCTGGAACAGGCACCTTTTGACCTGATCCTCACCGACCTGATGCTGCCCGGCGAATCCGGCATCACCTTGCTTGAAAAGCGGCGCGAAGATCCTGGTATCGCCCCGCAAACCAAGATTGTGGTGTTCAGTGCGGGCCTGACAGCCGATGTCAAGACCCAGTTGGAAGCCCTTGGGGTTTGGCGCATGTTGTCGAAACCCATCTCGGTCATGGATCTTCTGACTTGCGTCGAAGAAGGGCTTGGCAGCCAACCCCCTGCGCAAGTCTGCGCACCCAACGAGTCCTCTGCGTCCAGCGCCTCAGTCTCTCTGAACGACCTTGAACGTCATGCCATCGAGACCCATTTCAATGGCGATGCACAGTTGTTCCTGATGTACCGACAGGCCTGCCTGACGCAGTTCAGTGTCGACATCGAGGCCGGCAACCTGGCCAGCCAGAGCCACGATTTACCGGCCCTGCGCCGAATGGGCCACAGCCTCAAAACGGTTCTTTACACCCTCGCCGAAGAGCAAGGCGCCTTGCTCGCCAAGTCCCTGGAGCACCTCGCGGAACAGCAGGATCTGGCGTCCGCTCTGCACCAATGGGGACAATTGCGCAGTGCGCTCCAGGACGCACAGCATAGGCACCAGACGAAACCGGGTTGAACGCATCCTCCCGGCCCCATTCGGCTCTGCTCATCAAAGATGACTCGCTGCATTGAAGGCGCGGGGCGATGAAGCAACGACAGCTCCGTGAACACCCCCTACAAGCCACCGCAACTGCCCTTTCTCGCACCAGGTGAGGCGTTTCCGCCCGTGGAGCAGTGTTGGGGCCCGCTCGATCCCTTGCCGGGGCTGCTGGCCGCTGGCGCCGACCTCAGTCCAGCCACCCTGATTCAAGCCTACAGGCACGGCATCTTTCCTTGGTTCAGCAGTGGCCAGCCCATTCTGTGGTGGAGCCCAGACCCCCGCATGGTGCTGCCTGTGAGTGGCTTTCGGATGCGGCGCAGCTTGCGGCAAACCCTTGCACGGCGGCTTGCTCAAGGCAACTTCGAAATCCGGTTCGACACTCAATTTGAAACTGTCATGCGGGCCTGCGCGCAAAGCCCGCGGCCCCAGCAACAAGGCACCTGGATCTCCGAAGACATGATCCAGGCTTACGTCAAGCTCCACAGGATGGGCATCGCTCACAGCGTGGAGACCTGGGTTGATGGCCAACTGCAGGCAGGCCTGTATGGCATCAACCTTGGGCGGGCCATGTTTGGCGAGTCGATGTTCACCCGCATACCCGATGGCTCCAAGCTGGCACTGGCCGCCCTGGTCGGTTTTTGTCTGGACAACGACATCGAATGGATCGACTGCCAGCAAAACACCCGGCATCTCGCCTCCATGGGGGCCCACGAAATCGAACGCAAGGCCTTCACCGACTGGCTCACCAGGGTCACGGAGAAGGCCCCGCCAAGCTGGCAATTTAATTCCGTATACTGGGATCGTGTCAGCCGCCTCAGGTGAAGACCCGTGACCCAGCTCAATGACCTGCCCCTGCAAACCCTGCAGTTCTACGCAACAGCACCCTACCCGTGCAGCTACTTGCCCGAAAGGCAGGCTCGATCACAGGTCGCGACGCCGGGTCATCTGATCCAAACCAGCCTTTATTCCGATTTGGTCTCTGCGGGCTTCCGGCGCAGTGGCATGTTCACTTACCGCCCCTACTGCGATGGATGCCGAGAGTGCCAACCGCTGAGGATTCTGGCGCAGGAATTCACTCCCAACCGCAGTCAGCGCAGAGCCGTCAAGCTTCATGGGCACTTGGACGTCCGTGTGATGAAGCTGCATTTCTCGGCCGAGCACTATCAGCTTTACCTGCGCTACCAAGCTGGCCGACACGCTGGTGGCGGCATGGACCACGACAGTGTGGATCAATACACCCAGTTTCTGCTGCAGAGCCGGGTGAACTCTCGTCTGGTCGAGTTTCGAGAGCCTGGCGCTGATGCCAACACACCGGGCCCCCTGCGCATGCTCAGCATTTTGGATGTGCTGGACGATGGACTGTCAGCGGTCTACACCTTCTACGACCCCGACGTCGGTGGCAGTTTCGGCACGTACAACGTGATGTGGCAGATAGAGCAGGCCAAAGCGCTCTCGCTACCCCACGTCTACCTGGGCTACTGGATCAAGTCCAGCCCGAAAATGAACTACAAGGCTCAGTACCAGCCTCATGAGGTCCTGGTGGAGCAGACTTGGATTCGAAACACCGCGCGCTGAACGGACAACCATTTCACCAAGTAAAATAAAAACAACTACAAACATGGTTAGCAATGCGAAAACGAGATACAACCCAGCCGACCAGCCCCAGCATCCAAGTCATTGAGCGCATGTTTGCCCTCATTGACGTACTCGCTTCTCGCGAGGAGGCCATTTCGCTCAAGGAAATCAGCGAAAGAACCGGCCTGCACCCCTCCACAACCCACCGGATTCTCAATGACCTGGCAACGGGCCGTTTCGTCGACCGACCGGAGGCCGGCAACTACCGATTGGGCATGCGACTGCTGGAGCTCGGCAACCTCGTCAAGGCCCGTCTCAGCGTGCGCGACGCAGCACTCGCCCCAATGCGTGAATTGCACAAGCTGATCCAACAACCCGTCAACCTCAGCGTTCGCCAAGGCGACGAAATTGTTTATGTCGAACGCGCCTACAGCGAGCGATCGGGCATGCAGGTGGTCAGAGCCATTGGCGGTCGGGCCCCACTGCACCTGACCTCTGTCGGAAAGCTGTTTCTGGCCGTGGACGAACCGCAGAAGGTCCGAGCTTATGCCACACGCACCGGCCTGGCTGGCCATACGCGCAACAGCATCACGCAACTCCCCATCCTTGAACGCGAGCTGTCCAAAGCCCGCCAGTACGGCATCGCCCGAGACAACGAAGAGCTTGAATTGGGAGTGCGCTGCATGGCTGCGGGCATTCATGACGACCAAGGGCGCCTGGTGGCCGGACTCTCGATTTCCGCACCCGCAGATCGCCTGGACGAGGGCTGGCTGCCGAAGCTGGAGGCGACCGCAGGGGAGATTTCACAAGCCCTGGGCTACAAACCCAGCGCCCCCAACGCGGTCTGAGCTTCGATCCAGACGATCCCTGAGGCGCAGATTCAAAAAAAGCCCGGGAGGTCCATCGACCACCCGGGCTTTTTGCATGTCCACCGTGTGCAGCAGAGCTGCCGCGTCGATCAACCGTTGCGCGCAGCAATCATGGGATGGTTGCTTTCCACCCAACGCTTGACGCGCTCCGCATCGGCAATACGACTGAGTTTGCCAGCAGAGTCCAGAAACACCATGATCAGCTTGCGCCCTGCCACCTTGGCTTGCATCACCAGGCACTGCCCTGCTTCAGAGATGTAGCCGGTCTTTTGCAGGCCAATATCCCAGGCCGGATTTTTCACCAAGCGGTTGGTGTTGTTGTATTGCAGCGTGCGGCGCCCGACTTCAACCTGGTAGCCGGGGGAAGTTGTCAGTTCGCGCAGCACGGGGTCGGTGTGAGCAGCATTCACCAACACAGCCAAATCACGGGCGCTGGATTGGTTCTTGCTGGACAAACCTGTGGGCTCCACATAGCTGGTGTCCAGCATTCCCAAAGACTTCGCCTTGGCGTTCATCAACGCTACAAAAGCAGACAAACCGCCCGGGAATGTGCGCCCAAGGGCATGAGCAGCCCGGTTTTCGCTGGACATCAAGGCCAGGTGCAGCATCTCACCCCGGCTCAGCGTCGACCCCACGGCCAGGCGGGAGCTGCTGCCCTTTTCCGTGTCAACGTCGTCCTGGGTGATGGTGATGTTCTCATCCATCGACAAATGGGCTTCACTGACGATCACGCCAGTCATGAGCTTGGTCAGTGAGGCAATGGGCAACACCGCTTGGTCGTTCTTGCTCAAGAGCACTTCGTGGGTGTCCTGATCCACCACCAAAGCCACGCTGGAGCGCAGAGCCAAAGGATCCGACGAGCCGTGCAAACCAGCCATTTGCCCAAACGAAGCCTTGGCCGGCACCACCACGGTCGCACGCGCAGCCGTCTTGTGCAGACGCGGTGCGTGCGCGACCTTTTGAATGGCGTGAGCACGGACAACTGGTGCCTTCTTGCGCTCCGCAGCGTGAACTCCCCCCACCGAAACAGCCAACAACAAGGCCGAAAAAGTCATCAAACGGTTGAAACGGTTCATGGGAGCGATCAAAGAAGAAATCATGCAGGCTCTCCGTGCTAGATACGAATCTTACACACGGCTACGATAAAGAAAAACCCACGCAAGATCAACCACTTGCGCGAAGTTTTTCAGGCTTTCCAGTAATTATAAAGAGCCTGCTCAGCCTTGGGCTGCAACCCGATCAGCTTTACTGTGCAATTTGTTCAGCGCGCTCAGGTAGGCCTTGGCCGACGCGACGACGATGTCAGGATCAGATCCCACACCATTGACCACGCGACCGCTGTTTTGCAATCGGACCGTGACTTCGCCCTGGCTCTCGGTCGAGCCACTGATGGCATTGACCGAATAGAGCACCATTTCGGCACCGCTTTTCACATGGGATTCAATGGCTTTGAGCGAGGCATCCACCGGCCCGTTGCCATCCGACTCTCCGCGCACTTCCTTGCCCTCCACAGTGAAGACAATGCTGGCACGGGGACGCTCGCCGGTTTCGCTGTGCTGCGACAGGGACACCAGGCTGTACTGCTCTTTCTCGGTGGCAACACTCTCATCACTGACCAAGGCCAGGATGTCTTCATCAAAAATCTCGCTCTTGCGGTCCGCCAGTTCCTTGAAGCGGCTGAAGGCGGCATTGACCTCCTGTTCGCTTTCCAGGCTGACGCCCAGTTCCTGCAGACGTTGCTTGAAGGCATTGCGGCCACTGAGTTTGCCCAGAACGATCTTGTTGGCGGACCAGCCTACGTCTTCAGCACGCATGATCTCGTAGGTATCACGCGCCTTGAGCACGCCGTCCTGGTGAATGCCGGAAGCATGCGCAAAAGCATTGGCGCCGACCACAGCCTTGTTCGGTTGAACCACAAAACCTGTGGTCTGGCTCACCATGCGGCTGGCAGCGACGATGTGCTGGGTGTCGATGCCCAGATCGAGGTTGAAATAGTCGCGTCGTGTCTTCACCGCCATGACCACCTCCTCGAGCGAGCAGTTGCCAGCTCGTTCACCAAGGCCGTTGATCGTGCATTCGATCTGACGGGCCCCCCCGATCTTGACGCCTGCCAAGGAGTTGGCCACCGCCATGCCCAGATCGTTGTGGCAATGCACCGACCAGATCGCCTTGTCGGAGTTGGGCACACGCTCGCGCAGGGTCTTGATGAAGTTGCCGTACAGCTCCGGCACAGCGTAGCCCACCGTGTCGGGAATATTGAGGGTCGTAGCCCCTTCGTTGATCACGGTCTCGAGCACGCGGCACAGAAAGTCCATGTCACTGCGGTAGCCGTCTTCTGGGCTGAACTCGACATCGGCTACCAGATTGCGGGCAAAACGCACGGCCTGCTTGGCCTGTTCAAGAACCTGATCCGGCGTCATGCGCAGCTTCTTCTCCATGTGCAAGGGAGAGGTTGCAATGAAGGTATGGATGCGCGAGCTGTTGGCACCGCGCAGCGCCTCGGCCGCACGGGAAATATCTCGATCGTTGGCACGGGAGAGAGAACAGACGGTCGAGTCCTTGATCGCATTGGCGATGGTCTGGACAGCCTCGAAGTCCCCATTGGAGCTGGCCGCAAAACCGGCCTCGATCACGTCCACTCGAAGCCGCTCCAGCTGACGTGCAATGCGCAGCTTTTCGTCCTTGGTCATGGAGGCACCAGGGGATTGCTCGCCATCACGCAAAGTGGTGTCGAAAATGATCAGCTTGTCAGTCATGAAGGTCTCCGAAAAGGTTGAATCTTGAGCCCAAAAAAGAAAAGGCCCGCAGCAGATGAAACTGGCGGGCCGCTCGGGGTAATCCTGGTGTCAGATGTACGCGCTCAGCCCGCCCTGCTTAGCAGAAGGGCCACTAGCGACAAGCCAATGTAAGCAAGCAACTCAAGCTTGAGAGCCGCACCAACACCGACACGCAACAAGTGGGAAACACGCATGCGGACAAATGTAGCACAGGCCCCGCTCACTTGTGCAAGCCGCGCTCATCCGGCTCATCGGTGCTTGTACTGATCACGCTGGTCTGCATGCCTTTGGTTCGGCGCCAGATGTACACGCCATATCCACTGAACCCGTAGATGATGAACAAGCCAAACAACACGATGGGTGGGTGGATGTTGATGACGGCAATCCCCAGCGCGATGAGCACAATCACAGCAAACGGAACACTGCGCTTGAAATGCACATCCTTGAAACTATAGAAAGGCACGTTCGTGACCATGGTCAGGCCTGCATACAAAGTCAGCGCAAAAGTGATCCAGGTCACCTGGGTCCAGGTCAACCAGCTTGACTCGCCCGCTCGAATACCCGCTTCGGTCACCAACCAGATCAGACCCGCCACCAGAGCAGCGGCAGCGGGTGACGGCAGCCCCTGGAAGTAGCGCTTGTCGACCACGCCGGTGTTGACATTGAAGCGAGCCAGTCTGAGTGCCGCACAGGCGCAGTAGACGAAGGCCGCGATCCAGCCCCAGCGTCCCAAACCCTTGAGCGCCCACTCATAAGCAATCAAGGCAGGCGCGGCGCCGAAAGAGACCATGTCGGCCAGCGAATCCATCTGCTCACCAAAGGCACTTTGGGTGTTGGTCATGCGCGCCACACGACCGTCCAGGCTATCCAGCACCATGGCACAAAAAACACCCACCGCGGCTTGATCGAAACGGCCGTTCATGGCCATCACGATCGAATAAAAGCCGCCAAACAAGGCTGCCAACGTGAACAGGTTCGGCAACACATAGATGCCTTTTCTGCGCTTTGGCAGCACCACCTCATCCAGGCTGTCAGGTGATGACGCATTGCCATCGTGCATGAATCGTTCTCCATTCAAAAAATCAGCGACCCGCTCAGGGTTGCCTGCAGGGCCGGGCGAAACACCACGTCCAGTCAGCCAAGTTTAAGCCACAGGGCTCCTGCCAAAGCAAAAAACAAGGGCCACCCGAGGGTGGCCCTTGTCTGCACCAGGCGACGGCCTTGCGGCCATGCCAGGTTTCATCAGTTGCGGGTCTGGTCAACCAGCTTGTTCTTGGCGATCCAAGGCATCATGGCGCGCAATTGACCGCCCACCTTTTCGATGGAATGGTCAGCGGTGTTGCGACGACGAGCCGTCATGCTCGGGTAGTTCAGGCGGCCTTCCTGGATGAACATCTTGGCATAGTCACCGTTTTGGATGCGCTTCAGGGCATTGCGCATGGCGGCACGCGACTGCTCGTTGATCACTTCGGGGCCGGTCACGTACTCGCCGAACTCAGCGTTGTTCGAGATCGAGTAGTTCATGTTGGCGATGCCGCCTTCATAGATCAGGTCAACGATCAGCTTGAGTTCGTGCAGGCACTCGAAATAGGCCATTTCAGGAGCATAGCCAGCTTCAACCAGGGTTTCGTAACCCATCTTGATCAGCTCGACAGCGCCGCCGCACAGAACAGCCTGCTCGCCGAACAGGTCGGTCTCGGTCTCTTCCTTGAAGTTGGTTTCAATGATGCCAGCCTTGCCGCCACCGTTGGCCATGGCATACGACAGGGCCAGATCACGGGCCTTGCCGCTCTTGTCCTGGTGCACCGCCACGAGGTGAGGCACGCCGCCACCTTGGGCGTAGGTCGAGCGAACGGTGTGACCAGGAGCCTTGGGAGCCACCATCCACACGTCCAGGTCGGCACGGGGCACCACCTGGTTGTAATGCACGTTGAAACCGTGGGCGAAAGCCAGCGAAGCGCCTTGCTTGATGTTGGGGGCCACGTTGTTGGTGTAGACCTCGGCGATCTGCTCATCAGGCAACAGGATCATGACCACGTCGGCAGCCTTGACCGCGTCATTGACTTCCAGAACAGTCAGGCCAGCCTTGCCAACCTTGTCCCACGAAGCGCCGCCCTTGCGCAGACCGACCACCACCTTCACGCCGCTGTCGTTCAGGTTTTGGGCGTGTGCGTGACCTTGAGAGCCGTAACCGATGATGGCGACGGTCTTGCCCTTGATCAGGCTCAGGTCACAGTCCTTGTCGTAAAAAACTTTCATGATGTTCTCCAATGAATGAGGTTTGGCGATAACGCCCAGTGACAGGCTCGGGGCGAACGCTCGGGAACAATCGCCATATAAAGATCGGTTCGTGTTGAGCCTGTCGAAACACGACCGAACAGAAAATCAGACGCGCAGTATTCTCTCACCACGACCGATGCCGCTGGCGCCCGTGCGAACGGTCTCCAAAATGGCACTGCGGTCGATGGCATCCAGGAACGCATCGTTCTTGGACAGGTCACCGGTCAGTTCGATGGTGTAGCTCTTCTCAGTCACATCGATGATGCGGCCTCGGAAGATGTCGGCCATGCGCTTCATTTCTTCGCGCTCCTTGCCCACAGCACGAACCTTCACCATCATGAGTTCACGCTCGGTATAGGCGCCCTCGGTCAGATCCACCACTTTCACCACTTCGATCAGGCGATTCAAATGCTTGGTGATCTGCTCAATGACGTCGTCAGAACCCGTTGTCTGGATCGTCATGCGCGACAGACTGGGATCTTCGGTCGGAGCCACCGTGAGCGACTCGATGTTGTAGCCGCGGGCTGAAAAAAGACCCACCACACGGGACAGGGCACCTGCTTCGTTTTCGAGCAGGACAGCAATGATGTGCTTCATGAAAAAGATTCCTCTTTTCGCCGCCCTCCCCGCGCCACGGTAATGGCGCAGCTTGGCGGTCAATAGATTCGTCGAAAGATTGAGCTCGGTGTCAGAAAGGCACCGGCGCCCGCATGTCAGAGGTCTTCAGACCCCAGCAGCATCTCGGTGATGCCCTTGCCGGCCTGCACCATCGGGAACACGTTCTCGGTGGGGTCGGTGCGGAAGTCCATGAACACGGTACGGTCCTTGAGCTTGCGAGCCTCGCGCAGTGCCGGCTCGACGTCCTGAGGACGCTCGATCAGCATGCCCACATGACCATAGGCCTCGGCCAGCTTCACGAAGTTCGGCAACGCATCCATGTAGCTGTGGCTGTAGCGCCCGGAGTACTCGATCTCCTGCCACTGACGCACCATGCCGAGATAGCGGTTGTTCAGCGAGCAGATCTTGATCGGCGTGTTGTACTGCAGACAGGTGGACAGCTCCTGGATGTTCATCTGCACAGAGCCTTCGCCTGTGATGCAGAACACCTCGCTGTCAGGCTTGGCCAGCTTGATGCCCATGGCGTAGGGGATGCCCACGCCCATGGTCCCCAGGCCGCCAGAGTTGATCCAACGGCGCGGCTCATCAAAGCGGTAGTACTGGGCGGCCCACATCTGATGCTGCCCCACATCGGAGGTGATGTAGGTATCAGCGTCGCGGGTCATGTTCCAGAGGGTCTCAACCACATACTGCGGCTTGATGACCTCACCATTGCCCCGGTCGTATTTCAGGCAGTCTCGCTTGCGCCAGCCTTCGATGGTGTCCCACCAAGCCCCCAGTGCAGACGCATCAGGGCGTTGGCTGCCCTCGCGAATCATGCTGATCAACTCACCCAGCACATCCTTCACATCGCCCACGATGGGGATGTCCACCTTCACCCGCTTGGAGATGCTGGAAGGATCGATGTCAATGTGGATGATCTTGCGCTCGTTCTGAGCGAAGTGCTTGGGATTGCCGATCACGCGGTCGTCAAACCGGGCCCCCACCGCCAGCAGGACATCGCAGTTCTGCATGGCATTGTTGGCCTCGATGGTGCCATGCATGCCCAGCATGCCCAGGAACTTGCGATCGGACGCAGGGAAAGCGCCCAAGCCCATCAAGGTGTTGGTCACCGGGTAGCCAAGCAACTCGACCAGGGTGCGCAGTTCCTGCGTCGCGTTGCCAAGCAACACACCGCCGCCGGTGTAGATATAGGGGCGCTTGGCCGTCAACAACAGTTGCAGGGCCTTGCGGATCTGCCCGCCATGGCCTTTGCGCACCGGGTTGTAGGAACGCATCTCCACGGTCTCGGGGTAGCCGGAGTAGGCCACCTTTTTGAAGGACACATCCTTGGGGATGTCCACCACCACAGGGCCAGGGCGGCCGCTGCGTGCGATGTGGAAAGCCTTCTTCAGGGTCAGCGCAAGATCGCGGGGATCCTTGACCAGGAAATTGTGCTTGACGATGGGGCGCGTGATGCCTACGGTGTCGCACTCCTGGAAGGCATCCAGACCGATTGCCGGTGTGGGCACCTGACCGCTGATGATCACCATCGGGATGCTGTCCATGTAGGCCGTGGCAATACCGGTGACCGCATTGGTCAAACCTGGGCCAGACGTCACCAAAGCCACGCCCACATCGCCAGTGGCGCGTGCGTATCCGTCGGCAGCATGGACAGCGGCTTGTTCGTGGCGCACCAGAACGTGCTGAATCGTGTCTTGCTTGTAAAGCGCGTCGTAGATGTAGAGAACCGCACCGCCTGGGTAACCCCAGATGTACTTGACGCCTTCAGCCTGAAGGCCCTTGATGAGAATTTCCGAGCCCATCAGCTCTTGCGAGGGCACTGCAGCAGCAGCGGAGGCCAGTTCGGCCTTTGAGATTTCCATGATCAACCTTTGTGAATTTCTCTGACGAAAAACCTTGGGTGCCCCTTCCCGAGCTCTTGTGGAGCCGCGTCAGGACTTAGGACCACAGCCATGGGCACACTGATTCTTGTGCCGGACGGTGACCCGTTTGCCGTTAATTTGCTCGCGCATTATCGCATCCAGGCCCTTGAATTCGCGCACATCGCTAAAAATTTCAGCCTGTCAATGCCATAATTCGCGCCTGCCTTGGCGATGATCCTGCCGCCAACGCGCATCAACCCCGCAAAGCTGCACACGTCAGAGCCCACTTGGCCACCGAACAAGAACTGTCGGATTTCCTCAGGGATGTCGAGAAGCGCGCCTTCAAGCGCTCCCTGTACCACGTCCGCAACGAAGAAGCTGCGCTGGACATCGTTCAGGATGCCATGCTCAAGCTGGCAGAACATTACGGCGACAAACCGCCCAATGAGCTGCCCATGCTCTTTCAGCGCATTCTGTCGAACTGCACGCTGGATTGGTTCCGCCGACAAAAGACCCGAAACGCACTGTTTTCGAGCCTGAGCGATTTCGAGGGCGCTGGCGATGACGGCGATTTTGATCTGCTGGAAACTTTTCGCGGCAGCGACCCCTCAGAGCAGACAGAAAGCGCAGAAGACACAACCCGCCGGGCTCAGATTTTGCATGCGATCGAAAAAGAGATTCAGGAGCTGCCCGCTCGTCAACGAGAAGCGTTCCTGATGCGTTACTGGGAGGAAATGGATGTTGCCGAGACGGCAGCCGCCATGGGCTGCTCGGAAGGCAGCGTCAAGACACATTGCTCCAGAGCCGTTCAGGCCCTGGGAAGGGCCTTGAAGGCAAAGGGACTACAACCATGAACAAGACGCTTCAATACAACCTTTCTCAAACGGCAGCGGAAGATCTCTTCGGCCAGAAGGTTGCAAAACGCCTGGACGCGGCATCCCAAGATCTGCCTTATGACATCTCCGAACGCCTTCGCGCCGCTCGGATGCAAGCCCTGGCCAAGCGCAAGGTGGTGGCCGTTCGCAGCACTGCCCCCGCCGTGCTGAATGCAGGCAATGGAACAGCCGCATTGAGTTTTGGTGGTGAAGGCTTTGGCCTCTGGGGGCGCCTGGCCTCCGCCCTGCCCCTGATCGCACTGATTGCAGGCCTTTTTGTCATACAAGTGGTACAGGATGAGGACCACGCCAATGAACTGGCAGAAGTCGATACAGCGCTTCTGACGGACGACCTCCCCCCGCAAGCCTACGCAGACCCTGGTTTCACCCAGTTCCTGAAGACGCGGGCCAGCGAAGAACATTGACCTCTGCTTGTATGCTCCTGGCGCCTCGGTCCCCCCTTTCCATCGTCCGCAATCTTGCTGTCGTATCGGCATGCGTGCTTGCCCTAGGCGCCACGATTGGATTTGTCCACGCCGCCGAAGCCCCGTCGGGCGTGACTGAGGAACCCCACCCCGAAATCAACACGCCGCCCCTGGGTGCCTCCGTCACCCCTCCGACTGCAAGTACAGAACAGCGCAAGGTGGTCACGACCAAGCCCGCGCCCAAGCGCCCGGTGCTCAACCAGCGGCCACTGTGGGTTGAGCTGACTCCCGCACAGCAAGAAGCCCTGGAGCCTTTGTCGTCACGGTGGAACAGCATGAGCGAGGCCCACAAGCGCAAGTGGATTGCTCTGTCCCACAACTTCAAAAGCCTCTCGACCGAAGAACAAGAGAAGCTGCACAGCCGCATGGCTGAATGGGTGGGATTGACCGTGCAGGAGCGCGTCCAGGCCCGGCTGAACTTCGCCCAGACAAAAAAGCTGGCTCCTGAAGAAAAGCGGGCCCAGTGGGAAGCCTACCAAGCGTTGACAGAAGAGGAACGGAAGGAACTGGCGACCCAGGCCCTCGTCCACCCCATGGGTGCAGCCACCCCCGCCAAGCCCGTTCCTGCCCGAAAACTGGCCATGGTGCCGGTTTCAAAGTCCACCGTGCGCAGCACGGGCAAGATTGAAACCGGCCCACACCATGTGGACATGCACACCTTGCTTCCAACCACTTCCGGCACTCCGGCGGCCAGCAGCGTGGCACATTGATCCCAGCCCGCAGCACAATGACCTCCATCGGTTCCCCTGCACACGCGGCATCTGGCACCCACCCGCAACTTCAGGCACCCAGCCTGAAGCGGCGCATGGCCTGCTGGCTTTATGAAGGCATGTTGATGTTCGGCGTGGTCTTCATCGCCGGCTACCTGTTCAGCACCCTCAGTCAGACGCGCAACGCCATGGACAACCGCCATGGGCTGCAGGCTTTTCTGTTTGTGATCTTTGGCATCTACTTCGCCTGGTTCTGGGCCAAAGGCCAGACCTTGGCCATGAAGACCTGGAACATTCGCGTTGTCGATCGGCATGGAAAGGCCATCAGCCAGGCGAGGGCACTGCTGCGTTACACCTTGAGCTGGATCTGGTTTTTGCCCGCGCTGGGCGCTTCGGCCGCCCTGGGACTGAGCGGCGCAGAGACTGCAGTGATCATCGGCGGCTGGGTGGCCATCTGGGCCATCTTGAGCCGTTTCCATCCTGAAGGCCAGTTCTGGCACGATGTCCTGGCCGGCACCCGGTTGATTCACTCCCAGCCACTGAGCCGCTGAAAGCGGGTTGTCATCAGACTTGGCATCGGGCAGACGCACAATAGCCAGATGTCTTCACCACCAAGTTCCTCAGGGCATTCCCAGCCGCCTCCCTCTGACGATTCGAGCAATCCGCAAAAGGCGCGGCGCGGGCTCAACCGGATCTGGCATGCCACCGGTTATTCGCTCGAAGGCCTGCGCGCTGGCTGGGCAGAAACCGCGTTCCGGCAAGAGGCGATCGTCGCCACCGGACTCGTCCCGATGGCTTGCTGGCTGGGTGAGAATTGGGTGGAGTCGGCCTTGCTGGCTGGCAGCGTGATCGCCGTGCTGGTGGTCGAATTGCTGAACACCGGCATTGAAACAGCCATGGACCGCATCGGGCCCGAATGGAACCACCTCTCCAAGCGCGCCAAGGACATGGGCAGCGCTGCTGTCTTGCTCAGCCTGCTGACCTGCATCACCATCTGGGGCGCGGCCCTCTGGAAACATTTTTCGCCATGACACCTGCATTTTCAATTGCCGTCTACTGCGGCTCCCGCATGGGACAAACGCCCGAATTTGCCTCTTGCGCCCAGGCCGTTGGCCACTGGATCGGCAGCCGAGGGGGCCAATTGGTATACGGCGGGGGCAACAACGGGCTCATGGGCCAGGTGGCCAATGCCACACAGGATGCGGGTGGCCGGGTCGTCGGGGTGATTCCAACATCGCTGGTGGAACTGGAGTTTGCCAACAAGCGCTGTGATGAACTCCACATCGTGGACAACATGCACCAGCGCAAAGCCATGATGGCCGAACGCGCAGACGCCTTTCTGGCTCTGCCCGGGGGCATCGGCACTTTTGAAGAGCTGTTTGAGGTCTGGACCTGGCGCCAACTCGGCTACCACAACAAGCCGATCGGCATTCTGAACCTGGATGGCTACTACGACGAAATGCTTTCATTTCTGGCCAGTGGTGTCCGCCATGGCTTCATGAGCGAATGGCAGATGTCCCTCGTCGAAACCAGCGGCGACCTGAACACGCTGCTGCCCAAGCTGGTCGAGACGGCTGGACTGAGCCAGCAGAGCGCCGATCTGGCCAAGCAAATCTGAAACCGCCAAACGCGTGCGCCCATGAAAACGGCCCGGGAGCACCGGGCCGAATCGAGAGAAATCCAGGGTGCTTTCAGCAACACCCGGATGGCCATCTCACTCAGACGGCAGATTCATCCTGCTCGCCCGTGCGGATGCGCACGACGCGCTCCACGGCGGTGATGAAGATCTTGCCGTCACCGATCTTGCCGGTACGGGCCACACGGACGATGGCGTCCACGCAGCGTTCAACGTCATCACCCTTGACGACCACCTCGATTTTGACCTTGGGCAGGAAGTCCACCACGTACTCAGCACCGCGGTAAAGCTCGGTATGGCCCTTCTGGCGCCCAAAGCCCTTCACCTCGGTCACGGTCAGGCCGGTCACACCGCACTCGGCCAAAGCTTCACGCACCTCTTCCAACTTGAAGGGCTTGATGATGGCTGTGATTTGTTTCATGGGTTCTCCTGTGTTCATGTTGTGTGGATTCGTCGCCTGGGCCTGCCCCGGCCATCAGAGCTCAAGCCCTGAAGTGACTGGTGATAGGGTAACGCCAATCCTTGCCGAAACTGCGATGGGTCACGCGAATGCCCACTGGCGATTGGCGCCGCTTGTATTCATTGATCTTGATCAGGCGCGTCACGCGCTCGACGTCGGCCCGCTCAAACCCAGCCGCGACCAAGCTGTCGATGGACTCATCGTTTTCCATGTAGCGCTCGATGATCGCGTCCAGCACCTCGTAGGGTGGCAGGCTGTCCTGATCCTTCTGATCAGGCCGCAACTCCGCACTGGGCGGACGGGTGATGATGCGCTCAGGGATCGGATCGCGCCCGGTGCCATAGGGGTCGTGCGCATTGCGCCAGCGGGCCAACTCGAACACCAGCGTCTTGGCCACGTCCTTGATCACCGCAAAACCGCCCGCCATGTCGCCATACAAGGTGCAGTAGCCCGTGGCCATCTCGCTCTTGTTGCCCGTGGTCAGCACGATGGAGCCGAACTTGTTGGACAGAGCCATCAGCAAGGTGCCACGGATGCGCGCCTGGATGTTCTCCTCGGTGGTGTCCTCGGCCAGCCCGGCAAATTCGGCCTTCAGAGAGGCCTTGAACGCCTCGAATTCCGGCACGATCGAGATCTCGTCGTAACGAACACCAAGCCGCTTGGCCATGTCGCGCGCATCGATCCAGGAAATATCGGCCGTGTAGGGTGAAGGCATCATCACCGCACGCACCTTGTCGGGCCCCAGCGCATCCACCGCGATGGCCAGGACCAGCGCCGAATCGATGCCGCCCGACAGCCCCAGCAGCACCCCTGGGAACCGATTCTTGCCGATGTAGTCGCGCACGCCCGTGACCAGCGCCTCCCAGAGTTCCTCCAGATCGGAGGGCATCGGCGCCAGAGGTTCTGACGGCGCCTGCCAGGCCAGACCATCGCCGTTGCGCTGCAGGGTCAGGTTCAGCAGACTCTCCCGGAAACTCGGCGCCTGAGCCATGCGCGAACCATCGGCCTGCAAGGCAAAGGACGAGCCATCGAACACCACTTCATCCTGCCCGCCCACCAGATGGGCATAGACCAACGGCAATTTCACGGCACGCGCACATTCAGCCATGCGGGCCATGCGTTCAACCGACTTGCCCACGTGGAAAGGCGAAGCGTTGATCACCGCCAGAACCTCCGCGCCGGCCTCCAGGCTGGTGCGGGCCGGTGCGTCAAACCAGGCGTCCTCGCAGATGAGCAAGCCCACACGCACGCCTTGCACCTCAACGACACAGGGCCGATCACCCGGGGTGAAATACCGCCGCTCATCAAACACCTGGTAGTTGGGCAACTCACGCTTGGCATAGGTGGCCAGCACCTGACCCTCGCTGAGCACGCTGGCCGCATTGAAACGGTGCGACACCGACACGGAGCGGGCCCGCTCGTGATCCCCCGCGGGGTGACCGACCACCACACACAAGCCCTTTAACCCGGCCAGAGCCTGGGCCACTTGTTTCACGGCATCATCGCAAGCGGCCATGAAGGCGGGCCGCAGGTACAGGTCTTCGGCCGCGTACCCGCAGATGGACAACTCCGGCGTCAACACCAGCCGAGCCCCCTGCGCATAGGCCTGCTGGGCTGCATCGATGATCTTGCGCGCATTGCCGGGCATGTCACCGACGACGAAGTTGAGCTGAACGACGCAGATTTGAAGAGTCATGAGAACAAAGGTGGCGGTGATGGCAGAGCGTGACAACCAGAACGGCAGCCGAGGCCTTGAGCCGATGCCCGGGGCCGGCGGGGCCATGCCCATGAATGGGAACGATTATCTCATCCGGGTCATGGACTCGCTGGCGGAGATGCCCCAAGCCCCTTGGAATCACTTGCTGGCGCAACAAGCCCATGCCACCCCCTTCATGCGGCATGAATACCTGCTCGCGCTCGAACACAGCGGCAGCGCCACGCCCCGCACCGGCTGGTCACCCCAGGTGATCAGCTTGTGGCAAGGCCCCACCTTGCAGGCAGCCTGTGTGGTCTACCTCAAGACCCACTCGTATGGCGAATATGTCTTTGACTGGTCATGGGCCAACGCCTACCAGCAGCACGGCCTGGCCTACTACCCCAAGGCCGTGCTGGCCGTGCCATTCACGCCGGTGCCGGGCACCCGGCTGATGGCCAGCAGCCCCGAGTGGCGCCAGCAGCTGCTGCAAGCCGCCCTGGCGCATTGCCAGAAGATGAGGCTGTCCTCATTGCACCTGCTCTTTGGCAGTCAGGAGGATGTACAAGCCAGCCAGGCCCAGGGCCTGATGACCCGGCACACCTTGCAGTTTCACTGGTCCAACCAGAGCTACCGCGACTTCGACCATTTCCTGGCCCAGCTCAGCCAGGAAAAACGGAAAAAAATCCGACAGGAGCGGCGCAAGGTTCAAACCGAGGGCGTGACCTTCAGATCAGCAAAAGGCGCCACCATCAGCCCCAGCGATTGGGCTTTCTTTTACCGCTGTTACGAGCGCACCTACCTGGAGCACGGTAACCCGCCCTACCTGACACCCGAATTCTTCAAACAGCAAGCCGAGCACCAGGCGGAAAGTTGGTTGATGTTCATTGCAGAGCGCGAAGGACAGCCGATGGCCGCCAGCCTGATTGCGCTGCAGGACGAGGAAGCGGGCAAGCGAACGGCCTACGGGCGCTACTGGGGTGCGCTGGAGCGCGTTGATTGCCTGCACTTCGAGGCTTGCTACTACCAACCACTGCAGTGGTGCATCGAACACGGCTTTGACAGCTTCGAAGGTGGCGCGCAGGGGGAACACAAGATGGCCCGCGCCTTGCTGCCCACCGACACCCCAAGCACCCATTGGCTGGCACACCCGGCCTTCGCAGAGGCCGTTCAGGATTTTCTTCAGCGCGAAGGGGCCGGCATGGAGAACTACATGCAGGACCTGCAGAAACACAGCCCCTTCAAGGCGCCCTGAAGCCGACACGGCCGGTCAGGAACTCCGGCCTGTCAGATCAGAAGGTTTCCCAATCGTCGTCCGACCCCGCCTTGGCGGGGGCCGCAGGCGCGCTGCCGCCAGGCGCGCCCAGGCTCGGTGCCGGCGCGGCCGGCTTGGCCTGCGCCACCCGCTTGGGAGCCGCCGCCGGGCGTGGGCTGGCGACGGCCTTGGGCGCCACCGTGGAGCGCAGCGGCGCCGCCACCGGCTTGCTGGGCGCCGTGGCTGCAGGGGCATGGCCATCGCCCGCCAGCTTGAACACCGCCACGGCACGGACCAACTCCTGGGCCTGCGACGTCAAGGCGCCCGCAGCAGCGGCCGACTGCTCCACCAGCGCCGCATTCTGCTGCGTGGCCTGATCCATCTGGGTGACCGCCTCGCTCACCTGCGACACCCCCGCGCTCTGCTCGGAGCTGGCGGCACTGATTTCGCCCATGATGTCGGTCACACGGCGGATCGAACCCACCACCTCGCTCATGGTGGTTCCCGCACGGTCAACCAGGGCCGTGCCCTGCTCCACCCGCTCGACGCTGGCACTGATCAGGCTCTTGATCTCCTTGGCCGCTTCCGCACTGCGCTGCGCCAGGCTGCGCACCTCACCCGCCACCACCGCAAAACCACGCCCCTGCTCACCGGCACGGGCGGCCTCGACGGCCGCGTTGAGCGCCAGAATATTGGTCTGGAAGGCAATCCCATCGATCACGCCGATGATGTCGGAGATCTTGCGCGAGCTTTCGTTGATGCCCTTCATGGTGTCCACCACCTCGGCCACCACCTCGCCGCCTTGGGTCGCCACCGTGGAGGCATTCAGGGCCAGCTGGTTGGCCGCGCGCGCATTGTCGGCATTCTGGCGAACCGTGGAGCCCAGCTCTTCCATGGAGGCCGCGGTTTCTTCCAGGGCCGAGGCCTGTTGTTCGGTTCGGGCCGACAAGTCATTGTTGCCCTGGGCGATCTCCATGCTCGCGTTGGCCACCCCGTCTGCACCGCGCCGAACACCCGAAACCACCTGCGACAAAGAATCGCGCATCTCCTCCAGCGCATGCAACAAATCGCCCACCTCGTCACGGCCCTTGGCCGCGATGGCAAACGCCAGATTGCCCGCGGAAATCTGCTTGGCAGCCTGCACAGCTTCGGCCAACGGCGCCGTGATCAACCGTGTGATCACCCAACCCAGCACCGAAGCGGCCACCACAACAAAGACCAGCACCGCGATCAACAAGGCGCGAGAGGCTGAAAACGAGGCCTCGGCATCAGCACTGGCCATTCGGGCGCCCTCACCATTGAGTTGCGCCAATTTGTCGATGGCCTCCACCATGGCTGAAAAAGCAGTTTCCGACTCCCCCTCGAAATACTGCACCGTGGCCGCCATGTTGCCTGCATTGGCAAAATTGCTCAGCCGTGTCTGGGTGGCCCAGAAGGCATCGCGCTGCACTTTGTACTGATTGAAAAGCTCGGTCTCACGCCCCGGCGTGACCATCGCGCTGTAGCGAGCCTCGTGTTTGGCAAACAAGGCCTTCAACTCGACGGCATTCTTGGTCTGCACTTCCAGATCATGCGGAGACGATGCGGAAGCCATGCGCCCTTCGGCGCGCCGCATGCGGTTGAGTGCGATGCGCATGTCGCCCAGCGACTCGATGCTGGGCAGCCAGTTGCCGGCGATGTCCTGCGTGTTGGCATTGATGTGCGAGAGTTGCGTCAGCGCCACCACACCCAAAAGCAAGGTGCTGAGCACCAGCACGAAAAATGCCGCGCCCAGTTTGTAACCGATGCGCCAATTGTTGAAACCCATATTGTCCTCGCGTGGTCAAGTGATCGAACCCAGATCGCCTCCACCTACGACCTCTGCCTATTTGTAAATTTTTATCAATTTAGGCCGCACAATTTTCTCCGAAACCATCAGACCCTGAGGCTACAAACACGCTTTTTTGCCCCCCGGAAACCCGCATATCGGAGTACCAATCCGCTTGGTCGGGTCCGCCAACAAAAATGCCCGACACCACCGGTGCCGGGCATGTTTTTTGGCAACGCCTCAGGAGCGCTACCGCAGTGAGCTCAAAAGGCTCAGGCCTGCTTGGCGAAGTTGGCGATGCCGTCCAGGATTTCCTGCTTGGCGGCGTCAACACCTTCCCAGCCCAGCACCTTGACCCACTTGCCGGGTTCCAGGTCCTTGTAGTGCTCGAAGAAATGAGCAATCTGCTTCAGGCGCAGCGGGTTGATGTCTTCCGGCTTTTGCCAGTGGGTGTAGATCGGCAGGATCTTGTCGGTGGGCACAGCCAGCACCTTGCCGTCCACGCCGCCTTCGTCTTCCATCTTCAGGATGCCGATGGGGCGGCAGGTCACCACCACACCCGGGATCAGCGGGAAGGGGGTGATCACCAGCACGTCCACCGGATCGCCATCACCGCTGATGGTCTGCGGCACGTAGCCGTAGTTGGTCGGGTAGTGCATGGCCGTGCCCATGAAGCGGTCCACGAAGATCGCGCCAGACTCCTTGTCCACTTCGTACTTGATCGGATCCGCGTTCATCGGGATTTCGATGATCACGTTGAATGCGTCGGGGGCCTTGTCGCCTGGTTTGACTTTGTCGAGAGCCATGTTGTGTCGGTCTTGGTTAGGGTTGATCGAACGGATCGGGCCGTTATCGGGCCGGATTAGGAACGATTTTACTTTCGCGAGCCTTGCGTGATGCAGCGCAGCAGGCGTTTTTCGGTTTCCGCCTTATATTGAGGCGTTGGCCAATCGCTGCCCCAGGGTGCCGCGAGGAAGCAACGCAGCGGAGACACTCCCGGTGCGTTGTGTCTCTTCCAAGCGTATTCACCAAGGAGAACAGCATGACAAACCATCCTGCGCTGATCCTGGCGCTGGCCTGCGGAGCCATCGCAGTGGCCTACGGCTTCTGGGCCCGAAGCTGGATTCTGGCCAAGGACGCCGGCAACGCGCGCATGCAGGAGATCGCGGCCGCCATCCAGTCGGGCGCGGCCGCCTACCTGGCCCGTCAATACAAGACCATCGCCCTGGTGGGGCTGGTTCTGGCCGTGCTCATCGGCCTGTTTCTCGACCCCGCTTCAGCCATCGGCTTCGTGATCGGTGCTGTGCTGTCCGGCGCCTGCGGCTTCATCGGCATGAACATCTCCGTGCGCGCCAACGTTCGCACGGCCCAGGCCGCCACGCAGGGCATCGGGCCTGCGCTGGACGTGGCTTTTCGCGGTGGTGCCATCACCGGGATGCTGGTGGTCGGTCTGGGTCTGCTCGGCGTCAGCGGCTTCTATGTTTACCTGCTGAGCGGTGCATCGCCAGACACCCCGCTGGCCCAACAGTTGAATCCACTGATCGGTTTCGCCTTCGGCTCATCCTTGATCTCCATCTTTGCAAGGCTTGGCGGCGGCATCTTCACCAAAGGCGCCGACGTGGGGGCCGATCTGGTGGGCAAGGTGGAAGCCGGCATTCCTGAAGATGACCCGCGCAACCCGGCGGTGATCGCCGACAACGTGGGCGACAACGTGGGCGACTGTGCCGGCATGGCGGCCGACCTGTTCGAAACCTATGCGGTCACCCTGATCGCCACCATGATGCTCGGTGCCCTGATGGTGACGCACGGCACCATCAATGCCGTGCTCTATCCACTGGCACTGGGCGCCGTGTCCATCATCGCGTCGATCATCGGTTGCTTCTTTGTGAAGGCCTCGCCCGGCATGAAGAACGTCATGCCCGCCTTGTACAAGGGTCTGGCGGTGGCCGGGGTGCTGTCGCTGGTGGCCTTCTACGGCGTGACCACCTGGCTGGTGTCCGACGACGCCATCATGGCCACCGGCAGCCAGATGCGTCTGTTCGGCGCCTGCGCCGTCGGCCTCGTGCTGACCGCGGCGCTCGTCTGGGTCACCGAGTACTACACCGGCACCCAATACCCACCGGTGCAGCACGTAGCCCAGGCCTCCACCACGGGGCATGCCACCAACATCATCGCGGGCATCGGGGTCTCCATGCGCTCCACGGCCTGGCCGGTGATCTTTGTCTGCGCCGCCATCTTGGCGGCTTACGCTCTGGCCGGGTTGTTCGGCATTGCGGTGGCCGCCACCTCGATGCTCAGCATGGCGGGCATCGTGGTGGCCTTGGATGCCTATGGCCCCATCACCGACAACGCAGGCGGGATTGCGGAAATGGCCGAATTGCCCTCCTCCGTCCGCGACGTCACCGATCCGCTCGATGCCGTGGGCAACACCACCAAGGCCGTCACCAAGGGCTATGCCATCGGCTCGGCCGGCCTGGCCTCACTGGTGCTGTTTGCCGACTACACCCACAAGCTGCAAAGCTTTGGTCAGAACATCAGCTTTGACCTGTCCGACCCGCTGGTGATTGTGGGCCTGTTCATCGGCGGGATGATCCCCTACCTGTTTGGCGCCATGGCCATGGAAGCGGTGGGCCGTGCCGCAGGGGCCGTGGTCGAAGAAGTTCGGCGCCAGTTCCGGGAGATCAAAGGCATCATGGACGGCTCGGGCCGCCCCGAATACGGTCGTGCCGTGGACATGCTGACCACGGCGGCCATCCGCGAAATGATGATCCCGTCGCTGCTGCCCGTGGTCACCCCCGTGCTGGTCGGTCTGATCCTGGGGCCCAAGGCCTTGGGCGGCCTGCTCATGGGCACCATCGTCACCGGCCTGTTTGTGGCCATTTCGATGTGCACCGGCGGCGGCGCCTGGGACAACGCCAAGAAGTACATTGAAGACGGCCACCATGGCGGCAAAGGCTCAGACGCCCACAAGGCAGCCGTCACCGGCGACACCGTGGGTGACCCCTACAAGGACACCGCCGGCCCGGCCGTCAACCCCTTGATCAAGATCATCAACATCGTGGCCTTGCTGATCGTGCCCCTGGTCGTCCGACTGCACAGCTGAAACCCTGTCTCCGCCCCAGAAAAACGGGCAATTTGTCCGTGAAAGTACAGAATGGCAGGGGCTGGTGTTTGGATTCTTGTCTCAAAGAGATCAAATCACCCCAAAAGTCAGGCTACAATCACATCAGTCGGGGCGTAGCGCAGCCTGGTAGCGCATCTGCTTTGGGAGCAGAGGGTCGTGAGTTCGAATCCCACCGCCCCGACCATCCATCCTTAAATGGGCTTCAGTCTTCGTACTGCAGCCCATTTTTCATGGGCAAAAGCAAAGTGCTCCCTGCCACGCCAACCCGGCAACACGGTCGCCGACCACCACCGCGCAGCACTTTGCAGCGGGTCTTCAGAGCACCAATACCGACTTTGGAACAGCATCCGCGATCTGGGCGGGCAAGGTCACGTCGGCGCCCGGCCGCACCGCAGCGGGCGAACTCCCCAGGCCGCACTCGATGTCACCGCTCAACTGCCCGCCATCTTCCACAACCAGTTTGGCGTAACGGATTTTTCCGCTGACCTGCCCGGTGGCATGGATGATCAGTTTGCCGCGCACATTGAGGTTGCCCTCGAAGCGACCCTTGATCTCGGCCAGATCGATGTCCGCTGCCCCGCGGAAAGAGCCCTGCTCCGAGATCTGCATCAGGCGCGAGTCCATGGTGGCTTCCACCATGCCGTCAACCACCAGGGTGTCGCAATCGGTGATTTCAACGCCCTTGAGCTTGATGTTGGGGCCCACGGTCAGACGACTCCCCGCTTCAGCAGGGGCTGGCTTGACCGTGGCCTCCACCGGAGCGGCTGGAGAGGCCGGGCTGGAAGCCCCTGCCTTGTGAGCTTGTGAGGATGTGGCGCCTGCAGCAGGCTGAACCGATGAACCGGGCTGAACCCGGGCCGTTGCACCCTCGGGATCGCGCTTGCCAAAGAAGTTGGGTTGAATCGCCATGGAATCTCCTGAAAGAGCTTCATGCTAGAGAGCGATGCCGATACATTCCAACAAATGTGAGCAACAAAAGTAACCAGATACAAGAATCTCAGGTGGGTACGAAAAATCTCGGCCTCTGATATTTATCAAACCACCTTTCAACACTGCCAGCCATCCAAGAGCGTCCTAGAGCCGAGATAAAAATCTCTCAAAGAGTAAATATTTCGGTATCAATCAGGTAGCGAAAAGGTTCTTGCGCCTCAGGGTCCAGCGCCCATTGCCGCAAGGCTTCACGGTATATGGCTCCGAAATTGCGGGCCGCCAGCTGAATCAAGTCCGAATCGGCCCGCTCCAGGGTTTGAACCACATAGATCATGAGGTGCATCACCATGGTGCGCGGGGCCTGAGGCCGGTGGATGCGAATGCGGCTGTTGAGGAAAACCTCAAAGCGCAGCCCAGGCTCCTGGAGCAAGCCCATGGCAATGGGCACAAAGGTTTCGAGTTTCAAGCACGTCTTCCCTGAAAAATGAATCCCTGCACTGCGAGTGCAGGCAGGGGAGTCTTCTGGCCGGGAGACCCATTGCTCGGTATTCATGAACCGCCCCGGAAGAAACTCAACAGGGCGCGATGCTAAGGGCATCCCCAGCAGAAAATCAGGTGCATATGTTTCTTATTGTTACCCTGAAGTGGCTTGAGCCCAGCAGATTGAAAATGGCTGTTGCAGCTTGATTCAATAATCCAACAGGTTTGGCTCGGACAAACGGAGACTTGAGCGGATGGACAAGTGGATGAACGCTTGACTTACGGATTGACACATTTACACCCCCCATGTGCAGGGGGTGATTGGCATCGGCGCTCAAATGGCCTTCGGACATGCCGCCCTGGCCTTGAGCACCCGCTCCCGATGTGGACCTGGGTCGGCCTGGACTGGAAAAAAGCAGGCCCAGCGACTAAGGTGATTCATCGCTGTCACACCTGTACCCACCTGACTCCTGCGTCCGACTCCCCGCGCAGGCCCCGCAAGGGGTTGCACCCGGCCCTCAGGCCGGGTTTCTTTTTCCACCCCATCCTGCCGGCCTGGACACCGTGGTGCCAGCATCCCAAATGACGCGGCTCATGCAGGTTGGCGCTTGCGGTCACGTTCATCGAACGGCCAGATGCTGTCGCCAGGGCACATGGGTTTGAACAGAGGGGCTTGCATCGAACGACTCCTGTCTTGATAGGCCCCACTACAACGCAGCAGCTCGCGGCCGGATGACACAGGCCGCCCCAAGCATCGAACGCTCCAGACCGCCCGAACACCACTTTCAAGCGAGCACCGGGCAGGGTTTTCACGGGCAGAAAAAATGCCTTGATTCAGCCCAACGGCAATATACTGCCTGCACAAGATATACAGGCACTTTAGTGCATGACCAACCTCCAAGCAGGAACCCATGGCCGGGCGAACGGCTGTGCGAGGCCATGCCGAAGAAGCTGGTAGCGCTGGATTCGTCGCGAAGCCCGACAGCGACGACCTGCCCCAAGACTTGCAAACCGACAACAGGAGACAACACATGACCTCACGCCGACTGATCCTCAGCCGCAGCGCAGCCCTGGTGGGTGCAGCGTCCAGCGGCCTGTGGCTGCCCGAACTGGCCCGAGCCCAAACCGGCAAGCTGCGCGTGGGTTTCATGCTGCCCTACACCGGCACCTATGCCCAACTGGGCGTGGCCATTGAAAACGGCGTGCGCATGGCCATCAATGAGCAAGGTGGCAAGCTCGGTGGGCGTGAGATCGAGTACTTCAAGGTCGACGATGAGTCGGAGCCTGCCAAGGGCATCGAAAACGCCAACAAGCTGGTCCAGCGCGACAAGGTGGATGTGCTGATCGGCACCGTGCATTCGGGCGTGCAGATGGGCATCCAGAAGGTGGCGCGCGACAGCGGCGTGCTCAGCCTGATCCCCAACGCCGGCGTGCACGCGGCCACCCGGGCCTTGTGCGCCCCGAACGTGTTCCGCACCAGCTTCACCAACGCCCAACCCACCCAGGCGCTGGGTGCCGCCATGGTGGGCCGCGGCCACAAGAAGGCGGTCTGGATCACCTGGAAATACGCCGCCGGTGACGAGGCCTACGAGGGCTTCAAGGAGAGCTACACCAAGGCCGGCGGCACCATCGTCAAGGAGCTGGGCCTGCCCTTCCCCAACGTCGAGTTCCAGGCCCTGCTGACCGAGATCGCGGCCCTCAAACCCGACGCCGTGGCCTGCTTCTTTGCCGGCGGCGGCGCCGCCAAGTTCATGCGCGACTATGCCGCAGCAGGCCTCAAGGGCAAGATCCCGTTGTACGGATCGGGCTTCCTGACCGAAGGTGTGATCGAGGCCGCCGGCCCGGCGGCCGATGGCGTGATCACCACCATGCACTACAGCGACTCGCTGGACACGCCGCGCAACAAGCAGTTCCGCCTCGACTACGCCAAGACCTTCAAGATGCAGCCCGACGTGTATGCCGTGCAAGGCTACGACACCGGCCTGCTGCTGGTGCAAGGCGCCAATGCCGTCAAGGGCGACCTGAGCGGGAGCAAGCCGGCGCTGTACAAGGCGCTCGAATCGGCGGTGATCGACAGCCCACGCGGCAAGTGGACCATGAGCCGGGCCCACAACCCGGTGCAGGACATCTACCTGCGGGTGGTTGAAAAAGGCGAGAACAAGGTGCTCGGCGTGGCGGCCAAGGCCCTGGCCGACAGCGGCGCGGGTTGCCGGCTGGGTTGATCCGGCAGAGGCGGCCTGCCCACAGGGGCCCGGTATTTGCAAGAATGATGTGACCAGCGCTCTGATTGGAGCGCCGGCCAGTCCTTCGTGCGCCCGCACCCGGTGGCCACGACCCGCGCTTGCCTCATTCTTGTTTCACCCACCACCATGACCCTCAGCACCTTTTTGCTCTACCTTGCCGCCGTCGCCCTGCTCGTGCTGTCGCCCGGCCCCACCATGCTCATGTGCATGACCAACTCGCTGCAGCATGGCCCGCGCCGCGCCCTGGCCTCGGTGGCCGGCAGTGTCACCGCCGTGCTGGGCGTGATGCTGCTTTCGGCACTGGGCCTGGGTGCCCTGCTGGCGGCTTCGGAAACCGCTTTCCTGATCCTCAAGAGCGTGGGTGCGGCCTACCTGATCTGGCTCGGCATCAAGACCTTTCGCAGCCGGGCCACCGTGTTCTCCCCCCAGGCCACCGACCCGGACGGCCAGCGCCGCCCGCAATCCTATGCTCGGCTGTACCTGCAAGGCCTGATGGTGGGCGGCAGCAACCCCAAGGCCATTCTGTTCTTCACGGCCTTCTTTCCGCAGTTCATCAACCCGACGGCCAGCTTTCTGCCGCAATTCAGCCTGCTGGCCGGCACCTTCGTGAGTTTTGAGTTTGCCGTGCTCTCCGGCTGCGCCCTGGGCGTGGCCCGGCTGGCACCGGCGCTGCGCTCCAGCAGCCGCATGCAGTGGTTCAACCGCGTTTCGGGCGGCCTGTTCACCCTCATGGGTGGCCTGCTGCTGATGTCGCGCCGCCACACCTGATCCCCCCCTCACACCCCGCCCTGCCATGGACCTTGCCAACCTTCTGATCCAGTTGCTCAACAGCGTGCAGTACGGCCTGCTGCTGTTCATGCTGGCAGCCGGCCTGACCCTGATCTTCGGCATCATGGGCGTGGTCAATCTGGCCCACGGCAGCTTCTACATGCTGGGGGCCTACCTGGCCTGGTGGCTCAGCGCCCAGGTGGGCAGCCTGCCGCTGGCCATCGTGCTCGGTGCCCTGCTGTCGGTGGCTTTGGGCCTGGCGCTCGAATGGCTGCTGTTCCGCCACTTCTACCAGCGCGACCACCTGGACCAGGTGCTTCTGACCTTCGGCCTGATCTACGTCTTTGAAGAACTGCGCTCGCTGCTGTGGGGCGATGACGTGCACGGCGTGGAGATCCCCAAGGCGCTGGACTGGTCACTGCCGCTGACCGACACCCTCTCCTACCCGGCCTACCGCCTGTTCATGTCGGGTCTGTGCCTGCTGCTGGCGCTGGGCCTGTACCTGCTGATCTCGCGCACGCGGCTGGGCATGAAGATCCGGGCCGGGGCCTTCAACCGCGACATGGCCGAGTCGCTGGGCATCAACATCCGGCTGATCCATGCCATCGTGTTCGCGCTGGGCGTGGGCCTGGCCGCCGTGGCCGGCATGATCGCCGCGCCCATCGCCAGCGTCTACCCCAACATGGGCTCACAGGTGCTGATCATGTGCTTTGTGGTGGTGGTCATCGGTGGCATCGGTTCGGTGCGTGGCGCCCTGATCGCGGCCCTGCTGGTGGGCCTGGTGGACACCTTTGGCAAGGTGCTGCTGCCCCAGGTCTCGGGCATGCTGGTCTACATGCTGATGGCGGCCGTGTTGCTGTGGAAGCCCGAAGGGCTGTTCAAGCAATGAAGCCCAAGTCCCCCCACCTGAACCGCCCTGCCCGACTCTCTGACACTCCCTCTGACAATCGCCCGGAGCCCACCTGATGTCTGCCCCCCGTGCCCGTCTCGAAACCCTGCCCCGCGGCCTGCAGGCCGCGCTGGCCCTGGGCCTGCTGGCCCTGCTGAGTTTCCCCTTCGTGGGCAGCGACTTCTACGTGCAGATGGTGGCGCGCATGATGATCCTGGCCATCTTCGCCATGAGCCTGGACCTGCTGCAGGGCGTGACCGGCCTGGTCAGCCTGGGGCATGCGGCCTATTTCGGGCTGGCCGGCTATGCGCTGGCCTTCATCACCCCCGCGGGCGAGCCCGCCAGCCTGTGGTGGACGCTGCCGGTGGCCGTGGCGGCCTCGGCGCTGGCGGCGCTGGTGATCGGCTTCTTTGTGGTGCGCACCCATGGCATCTACTTCATCATGGTCACCATGGCCTTTGCGCAGATGGTGTTCTATCTGTTCTTCGACAACAAGGTGCTGGGCGGCTCGGATGGCCTGTACATCAACTTCAAGCCCGATGCCGCCATCGCGGGCTGGCTGCCCTTCGACCTCGAGAACAAGCTGAGCTTCTACTACTTCACGCTGTTCTTTCTGGTGGCCGTCTATGCCTTTCTGCGTCGCCTGCTCTGGAGCCCCTTCGGCCGGGCCCTGGCCGGCATCCGCATCAATGAGCACCGCATGCGCGCCATGGGCTTTGGCACCTTTGGCTACAAGCTGGCGGCCTTCACCCTGGCAGGCGCATTGGCCGGCCTGGCAGGCTACCTCTGGGGTGCCCAGAGCGGCTATGTGAACCCCGAGCTGATGGGTTTTCACATGAGCGCGCACGCCATCATGATGGTCATCCTGGGGGGCATGGGCAATTTTGCCGGTGCCATCGTCGGCGCCTTCACCTTCGAACTGCTGCTGGACCTGTTCAAGGACCTGCCCGCCATCGGTGGCTTTGACACCGGCAAGCACTGGCAACTGTGGATGGGCCTGTTCATCGTCGCGCTGATCGTGTTCGCGCCGCGGGGTCTGCTGGGCCTCACCCAGCGCAGCAGCAAAGGGACCTCTGGAGAGCAACCGTGAACGCCACACCTCACCCCGAAGTACTGATGAGTGCGCGCGGCCTGACCCGCCGCTTCGGCGGCCTGGCCGCCGTCAACCAGGTCGAACTCGACCTTTGGCGCAACTGCATCCATGCCGTGATCGGGCCCAACGGGGCTGGCAAGTCGACCCTGACCAACCTGCTGTCAGGCGACCTGCCCCCCAGCGACGGTCGCATCACCCTGGGCGGGCAGGACGTGACAGGCTGGTCGGCCGAACGCATCTCGCGCCAGGGCCTGGGCCGCAGCTACCAGAAGACCAACATCTTTGCCCCCTTGAGCGTGTGGGACAACATCCGCCTGGCCGCCCAGTCGCGCAGCCCCCAGGCCTGGCGCTGGCTCAAGCGCGCCGACAGCATCGCCGCCATCAACGAGCGCGCCGAGCGGGCCCTGGAGCTGGCCGGCCTGCAGCCCCGCCGCCAGGCCATCGCCGGCGCCGCCAGCCATGGCGAGCAGCGCCAGCTTGAGATCGCCATGACCCTGGCCACCGAGCCGCAGGTGCTGCTGCTCGATGAACCCCTGGCCGGCATGGGCGTGGCCGAGGCCGAACGCATCGTCGAATTGCTGCTGCGCCTCAAGCCCGGCCACGCCATGATGCTGGTCGAACACGACATGGACGCCGTCTTCACCCTGGCCGACCGCCTGACCGTGATGGTCAACGGCCAGCGCATTGCCAGCGGCAGCCCGGCCGAGGTGCGCGCCGACCCGCTGGTGCAGTCCGCCTACCTTGGAGCCGACGAATGAGCCCCTCCACCGAACTGCTGATCCAGGCCCAGGGCCTCAACACCTACTACGGCGCCAGCCACATCCTGCGCGACCTCAGCTTCACGGTGGCGCGTGGCGAGACCATCGGCCTGATGGGCCGCAACGGCATGGGCAAGAGCACCCTGCTGAAAAGCATCATGGGCCTGGTCAAGCCGCGCTCGGGCCAGGTGAACATCACCGGCCGCGCCATGACCGGCCGCTCGCCCTACGAGGTGTCGCGTCTGGGCATCGCCTACGTGCCCGAGGGGCGCGGCATCTTCGGCAACCTCAGCGTGCGAGAGAACCTGCAGATGGCGGCCCGCGCCGGCACCCGAGGCCAGCGCGACTGGACCTACGAGCGCGTGCTGGAAACCTTCCCGCGCCTGACCGAGCGCCTCAACCACGGCGGCCAGCAACTCTCGGGCGGCGAGCAGCAGATGCTGACCATCGGCCGCGCCCTCATGACCAACCCCGACGTGCTGATCCTCGACGAAGCCACCGAGGGCCTGGCCCCCCTGATCGCGCGCGAGATCTGGCGCATCTGCGGCCTGATCCGCGAAAGCGGCATCAGCAGCGTGATCGTCGACAAGAACTGGAAGCACGTCACCCAGATCAGCAACCGCAATGTGATCCTGGTGAAAGGCCAGGTCGCCTTCGAAGGCAGTTCCGAGCAACTGCGCGCCAACCCGGCCCTGCTCGATCAGTACCTGGGTGTGTAAGCCACACCACGTAGCTCACAAGTTGATACAGCTCGGGCGTCAACCCGCCCTGCGCGCCGTGCATTGAGCTTGCAAGCCCGCTGATCCTCCATCCTCCTGGCGGGCCTGAAAGATTGCCATGCTTTTGCGCCCACGCCGCCCCTTGCCAGGGGCCCTGCTCTTCGCCGGACTCAGCCTGCTCTTGCTCGCCCCTCTGGCCCAGGCCCAGAGCGAGGCCTACCGGCGCGGCTACGACCAGGGCTATGCCGATGGCCTGGCCGCCGCTCGCCAGACCCCCTGGCCGGCGGGTGCCGCCCCGAACTGGCCGGGCTCATACCCCGCCCCCGCAGCCCCCATCACCCTGCACGAGGCCCGCTATGGCACGGCCGAGCGGGCCTGTGACGCCCGCGCCGGCATCGCCCGGGCCCTGGCCAACCAGGCCATCCCGGTGCTCACGGTGAACAACGGCCTGTGCGGTGACCCCGCGCCCAATCAACGCAAGTTTCTGGTCCTCAGCTACAGCTGCCCGGGCCAGGGGCCGGTGCGCCAGAGTGCCTGGGAAGGCCAGCCCCTGGACCTGAGCTGCCGCTGAACCGCAGCCGAGCCCCAAAAAAACGGCGCCAGGGAATCCCTGGCGCCGCTCTTGAGAGACCAGCGATTGCTTACTTGATGGTCACCGGCATCTGCACTTGCACCGTGCGGCCGGCCGAGTCCTTGACCACCACCGTCAGCGTGTAGCTGCCGGTCACCGGACTGGCCCAGTTGGCGGTCACGGTGAGGCCTGTCATCGAGAACGACATGCCCAGCGGAGCACCGGAGATCGACACCGAGACCCAGCTCACGCCCGAATCCGTGATCGTGATCGTGCCGCTGACGGCCTTGCCAGCCGTGCCGGTGATGGCTGGGGCATTGACCGACAAACCGCCGCTGGTCGTGGTGGAGGCCGCAATCTTCACGGTGTAGACGGCCTGGCCGGTCAGGCCGGTCTTGCTGTCCTTGGCGATGGCGGTCACGCTGTAAGTGCCCAGCACCGGGCTGGTCCAGCTCACCACGCCGGTGCTGGCGTTGATGCTCATGCCGGTGGGGGCACCGCTGAGGCTGTAGCTCAGGGCATTGGCGCCGGTGGCGTTCACGGTGAACGACAGGGCTGTGCCCGGCGTGCCGTTGACAGTGGCGGCGGTCACGGTGGGGGCCACCGGTGCCGTCACCGTCACGGTGTACACGCCCTGGCCGCTGAGACCGGTCTTGCTGTCCTTGGCGACCACGGTCACGGCATAGGTGCCCGCCACCGGGGTGGGCCAGCTGACCACGCCAGCGGTGGAGATGGTCATGCCGCTCGGAGCGCCCGTCAGGCTGTAGGTCACGGCATTGGGGGCCGAAGCGGACACGGTGAACGACAGGGCGGTGCCCACTTGGCCGCTGATGCTGGCCGAAGCCACCACGGGCGGGTTGGTCACCGTGGCGCCACTGAGCACGCTGAGCAGGTTGCTGCCATTGGGCGTGCCCAGGCCGGTGGGGGTGTCAAAGCCGGCGTGTGCGCTGCAGGTGGCGCAAGTGCCGTTGTTGCCCGAGGTCACGTCCAGGAAGGCGCCGGCATAGCTGCTGGCGTTCACCGAGATCTGACCGTACAACACCGAGTGCGGTGCGCCCAACAGGGCCTTGGAGG
The DNA here is from genome assembly GCF_000518645.1 of Curvibacter gracilis ATCC BAA-807. GTDB lineage: Bacteria > Pseudomonadota > Gammaproteobacteria > Burkholderiales > Burkholderiaceae_C > Curvibacter > Curvibacter gracilis. Next base: position 224,716 of record NZ_JADZ01000011.1, read on the forward strand.
TCTGCACACGCATGGCGTTGGCTACCGCGACAAGCGCCGCCCACTGCGGGGTCGACATGCTGGTACCACCGGCGCTGACCCATTGGGTGGTGCTGCTGCCCGCAGCGATCACCGCCACATACTGACCGGTGTTGGGGTTGGCATTCATGGCCACATCCGACACGGTGCGACGCGCCACCGTGCCCAGGCCCGGCACGGCGCTGGTCTGGTAGCTGGGCAGGGCCGTGTAGGCGCTGGTGCCGCCGCCCGAACCGCTCCACACCACTTCGCTGCGGCTGCCCGTGCCGCTGTAGGTCAGCGAGGTACCGCCGACAGCCAGCACCTTGGGCGACACGGCCGGCCAGCTCACGCCAGCACCCGAGTCACCCGCCGCCGCCAGGTAGGTCATGTTGGCGGTGCTGAAGTAACTGTCGGCCGAGGCGGTCCAGTTGCCTTCGTTGGCGCCAAAGCTCATCGACACCACGCCCGGGCCCATCTTGTTGGCCAGGCCCACGGCCGCCAGCAGGCTGTTCACGCTGGAATCCGGGGCTTCGATCAGCACCAGACGGGCCAACGGCGCAATCGCGTGGGCCCACTGAACGTCCAGAGATATCTCGGTCGACCAGCCCGAATCGTAGGCCGGTGCCGTCGCGGTCATGGCGCCGCTGGTGTTGCTGTACACCACCGACAGCTCGCAAGCCGCGCTCGACGGTGCGGCCAGCGGCAGCGTGGCGTTGGTGGCGATGGCCTTGGTGGTGCAGGTGGGCAGGCCGAACTTGCTGTTGAAGGCGGCCAGCTCGGCGGCCACGTTCGGGTTGTGCATGGCGTCGACGATGTAGATCGTCTGGCCGGCGCCCAGCTGGGCGGCTTGCGCGGCCGTCAGGCTGGCACCCGCGGCCGGGGTGGCCGGCAGGCCATAGGCCGCGCGGATCTGGGCCGGCGAGTACGTGACCACGGCGGAGCCTGCCTTGGCGGTCGAGTCATCGGACTGCGCGTTGGCGGAAACCCCCAAGGCCTTGGCCTGGGTCATGGCCTCGGGCGTCAGGCGACGGCTGCTCAGGCCGGCCAGCTCGGCGGGCACCAACTGCACACGCGGTGCCAACTGGGCCGAAGCGCCCGAGCCGGAGGCGTCCACATCGTCCGGCGCCTGCAGTTGCACCGGTGCCAGGTGGAAGCTGGGCAGCACAGTCTGTGAAGCCACCGAATCCGGCAGCGTGTCGACCGCAGCCGACAAGGTGGTGGTGGCGCTGACCGAAGGGCTGGCCGTCGTGCCGCCATCACCGCCACCGCAAGCGGCCAGCAGCAAAGTCATGGCACTCAGTGCCAGGCCACAGGCGGCAGGCGCAGAACGCAAATTTTGGAATGGGATCAATGAGGCCACGGCACTCTCCGGTCAGTTGGACGGGAGGCACAGCCATCAAAAGAAGGGAAGCCAGGACACCGGGCTGAGGGGTTGCCGGCTTCTGGGACCTGGGGATCCAGGTGGGCTTCGCAGAAGAAGCCACAGGGGCTTGGCAACCCCGCTGTCATACCCCTGAGGGCTTAGACCGGTGGCTTTGCGACCCCGGCTTTCGCACGGGTGTGCCTTTTACATGGCGCCATCTTAAGTTCATTTATGTTTCATATCAACACATTTCGTAACACGCCGGATAAGAAATGACGAACGGAAAAGCGAAAGAAAAGCCCGTCTGTTCCCGGGATCCACCCGAATAGCCGCAAAAAGCCGGGGTCAAGGCCCCGGTGGAGGCATCAAGCCCCGAGACGCACCACCACACGCCCACGCACCTGCCCCGCCAGCAGATCCGCCGCCACGGCGGGGGCCTGGGCCAAGGGGATTTCGCGGGTGAAGGCCTCCAGCAAGGCCGGGTCCAGATCGCGGGCCAGACGTGCCCAGGCCTGCTGGCGCAGCGCCAGCGGGGCCATCACGCTGTCGATGCCATACAAGGTGATCCCACGCAGGATGAAGGGCGCCACGGTGGCCGGGAAATCCATGCCCCCGGCCAGGCCGCAAGCGGCCACTGCGCCGCCGTAGCGGGTGCCGGCGCAGGCATTGGCCAGGGTGTGGCTGCCCACGGCATCCACCACGCCGGCCCAGCGCTCCTTGCCCAGGGCTTTGCCGGGCGCGGCCAGCTCGGCCCGGTCGATGACATCAGCCGCGCCGATGGATTTCAAATGCTCGGCCTCTTGCGGCCGGCCGGTCGAGGCCACGGCGCGGTAGCCCAGCCGGGCCAGCAAGGCCAGGGCCACACTGCCCACGCCGCCGTTCGCACCGGTGACCAGGATGTCGCCGTCGCCCGGCCGGATGCCGTGGCGCTCCAGGGCCATCACGCACAGCATCGCGGTGTAGCCCGCGGTGCCGATGGCCATGGCCTGGCGGGCACTGAAGGCCTCAGGCAGGCGCACCAGCCAGTCGCCCTTGACCCGGGCCACACCGGCCAGGCCACCCCAGTGGGTTTCGCCCACGCCCCAGCCGTTGAGCACCACTTGATCACCCACTTTCCAGCCGGCATGGCTGCTGGCGATCACGGTGCCCGCGAAATCGATGCCCGGCACCATGGGAAAGCGCCGCACCACGGGCGATTGGCCGGTGATGGCCAGGCCATCCTTGTAATTGAGGGTGGACCAAGCCACCTGCACGGTCACATCGCCCTCGGGCAGTTGCGCCTCGTCGATGGATTGCAACTGGGCGCGGTAGCCGGCGTCGTCCTTGGTGATCAGAATGCCTTCGAACATGGGGTCTCCTGGTGGGGTACAAGCGGCGTGGATCATGCCCCAGCTCGCAGCAGCCCATCAAGCACCTGGGTTACCCCATGCTCTGCCCGAACAACCGGATCAGGCGGCCTCGGCAAAGGCCAACATGGCTTCAATCAATTGCTGCACGGTGGGCTGGATGCGGGCTGCCACCTCCGGCAGGTAGTCAAAAGGCAATGCCTCTTGCATGTAGCTGCACTGGGTCATTTCCAGTTGCACCGCATGGATGTTCTGGGCCGGCTGGCCGTGATGGCGCGTGATGTGCCCGCCCTTGAAGCGCCCGTTGAGCACGGCCGTGTGCCCCGGAGCCGCCTGGGCGATGGCCAGCAGGCGCTGCGCCAGCGCCGGGTCACAGCTGGCGCCGTCGGCGGTGCCCAGGTTCAGGTCGGGCAGCTTGCCTTCGAAGAAGCGGGGCAGCACCGAGCGGATCGAGTGCGCGTCCCACAACAGGGCCACGCCATGGGCGGCACGCAGGCGCTGCAGCTCGGCCTGCAAGCAGGCATGGTAAGGCGCCCACACGGCCGCGCGGCGCTGCGCGATCTCGGCCTCATCCGGGCCCTGGCCGTCGACGTACAGCGGGGTGTCGTCAAAGGTGTCGACCGGGCACAGGCCGGTCACGCTCTGGCCCGGGTACAGGCTGGCGCCGTCGGGTGGGCGGTTCAGATCGATCACATAGCGCGAATGGGTGGCCACCAGGATCGAGGCCCCCATGTCGCGGGCAAAGGCGTAAAGCCGCTCCAGATGCCAGTCGGTGTCGGGCACCTGCCGGGCTTCGGCCGTCAGCCGCTGGGCCAGCGCAGGCGGCACATAGGTGCCCACATGGGGCATGGAGATCAACAGCGGGCGATGCCCCTGGTAGAAGCGGAAGGCGGGTTGGTCGGTGGTGAAAGCGGTCATGGTTGGGCCTGGGAAGGAGAATGTCAGGTGCTTTCCAGCAGTTCGCGGCGGGCCTGCACAAAGGCCCGTGCCGCCTCGTCATGCAAGGCGTGGCGGCCGGCCTGCACACGGGGCACCCCGCCCACCCGCACCTCGGCCACGGCCGAGCTGCGGTGGCTGCCGAAGACGTGGGCCGACAGCATGTCGGGTGCGGGCAAGCCGGCCAGGGCCAGGTGCTGCGGGTCCAGCGCCACCCAGTCGGCGCGCTGGCCCGGCGCCAGGCCGGCCACCGGGCGGGCACAGGCCTGGGCGCCACCGGCCACCGCCTGCAGGGTCATGGCCGTGGCCACCCCGGGCTGGCGGGCACTGGCCAGCACATTGCGCTCGTGCCGCTGCAGGCGCTGGCCGTACTCCAGCAGCATCAGCTCTTCGGCCGCATTCACACAGGCATGGCTGTCCGAGCCCACGCCCCAGGCGCCGCCAGCGTCGCGCCACAGAGGCAGGTCGAACAGGCCATCGCCCAGATTGGCCTCGGTGCTGGGGCACAGGCCGGCCACCGCGCCGCTGGCCGCTGCGGCCCGGTACTCGGCCTCGGTCATGTGGGTGGCGTGCACCAGGCACCAGCGCCGGTCCACCGGTGCATGCTCCAGCAGCCATTCGACCGGGCGCCGCGCGCTCCAGGCCAGGCAATCGTCCACCTCGCGGGTCTGCTCGGCGATGTGGATGTGGATGGGGGCCGCGGGGTCGAGCGCCGTCAGGCCGGCCACGGCCTCGCGCAGGCTGTCGGGGGGCACGGCGCGCAGCGAGTGCGGCGCCAGGCCCAGTCGGGTGCCACGGCCATGCAGGCCGCGGTTCAGCTCGCCCTGCAAGGTGTGCAGCAGCCGCAGCAGGTTGTCGGTGCTGCGCAGAAAGCGCCGCTGCCCGCCGTGCGGCGCCTGCCCGCCAAAACCGCCGCTCTGGTAGAGCACGGGCAGCAGCGTCATGCCCATGCCCGTGCGCTCGGCCGCCCGCAACAGGCAGCGCGCCAGCGTGGCGTCGTCGGCATAGGGCTGGCCGTCGGCCTGGTGATGCACGTAGTGGAACTCGCACACCGAGGTGTAGCCGGCCTCCAACATTTCGAGGTACAGCCAGGTGGCGATGGCCTCCAGCCGCTCGGGCGTCAGGCTGCCCGCAAAGCGGTACATCAGGGTGCGCCAGCTCCAGAAACTGTCGGCCTCGCCCCCCTGCCCTGGGCTGCTGCGCTGCTCGGTGAGGCCGGCAAAGCCGCGCTGGAAGGCATGGGAATGCAGATTGGGCAGGCCCGGGATCACGGGTCCCGCAGCCTGGGCCACACCGGCCGGCGCGGCCACACCGGGCTGCACCTGCTGCAGCACACCGGCCGCATCCCACTGCAGCAACACATCGCGGGCCCAGCCCTCGGGCAGCAGGGCGTGGGGGGCAAACAAGGTGGTGGCGCTCATGCTGGTGCTCATGCAGGCTTTCTCAAGTCGAATCAAGGGGTCTGGGTGATGCAGCCCTGGCGCACCACGGTGGGCCGGGGGCGCTGGCCCAGCCAGTAGGCCAGCTCGGCCACCTCGCCCACGGGCCACAGCACCCAGTTGGCGGGCCGCCCCGGCCCGATCAGGCCATGGCTGTCCTGCAGGCCCAGCGCCTGGGCGGCGTGGCGGGTCACCCCGGCCAGGGCCTCGGGCACGGTCAGGCGAAACAGCGTGCAGGCCATGTTGACCATCAGCAGCAGGCTCAGGGCCGGCGAGGTGCCCGGGTTGTGGTCGGTGGACACGGCCATGGGCACGCCGGCCTCGCGCAAGGCCTGGATGGGGGGCACCTGGGTGTCGCGCAAGGTGTAGAAGGCACCGGGCAGCAGCACGGCCACCGTGCCCGAACGGCGCATGGCGGCGATGCCTTCGGCCGACAGGTGCTCGATGTGGTCGCACGACAGCGCGCCATAGCGCGCCGCCAGCGCCGCCCCGCCCATGTCGGACAGTTGCTCGGCATGCAGCTTCACCGGCAGGCCCAGGGCCTGCGCGGCCTGAAACACCTGCTCGGTCTCGGCCAGCGAGAACGCGATGCGCTCGCAGAACACATCCACCGCATCCACCAGGCCTTCGGCCGCCAGCGCGGGCAGCATCTCGCGGCACACCAGCTCGATGTAATCGGTGCTGCGCCCCGCGTACTCGGGCGGCAGCGCATGGGCGCCCAAAAAGGTGGTGCGCACCGTGAGGCCATGCAGCTCACCCAGGCGCCGCGCCACGCGCAACTGCTTGCGCTCGTGCGCCAGGCTCAGGCCATAGCCTGATTTGATCTCGACGGCACAGACCCCCTCGGCCAGCAGGCTTTGCAGGCGGGCGCTGGCACTGGCCAGCAGCTCGTCCTCGCTGGCCTCGCGGGTGGCCCGCACGCTGGAGACGATGCCGCCGCCGGCGCGAGCCACCTCTTCGTAGCTGGCACCGGCCAGGCGCAGCGCGAATTCATTCGCCCGCTGGCCGCCGTACACCAGGTGGGTGTGGCAGTCGATCAGGCCGGGCGTGAGCCAGCAGCCCCCGGCGTCGTGCCGGGGCGTGGCGGGCGGCAGCACCGCATCGGCCAGGCGCCCGACCCAGGCGATCTGCCCCCCCTGCACCAGCAGGGCATCGCTGTCGGGCGGGCTGTCGACCGTCAGCGCACCGGGCGCCACCCGCAGGTTGAACCACAAACCATCGGCACTGGCGTGCACAGAACCCCGCATGGTCAGACCTCCTGTATCAACACCGCGATCAGCGCGGCCTGCGGCCCGTCGGCCGTCAGCCGCCAGGGGCCGAAACGCCCTGCCCCGGCCTGCCACCACAGGCCCTGCCCGGGTGCCAGCGCCACGGTTTCAGCGCCACACAGCTGCCAAGCCCCCCGCAGGCTCATCAGCAGGCCGGCCGGTGACGAGGGCAAGGCCTGCCCCACATCGCCGCGCAACACGGTGACCGAGGCGCGGCAGCGCTCGCGCCGCGTCATCACATTGAAATCGTCGCAGGGGCCGCCCAGCAGGCGGCTGTCGATGGCGACCTCGCCGGCAAAGGCAAAGGGCTGCCACGGTGTGGCCAGGCGGTGCGCCACCGCGCCATCGCCGGATGTGAGCTGCACGCCGGCCCCTTCGAGCAGCGTGATCACGCGGTCCACCCCTTCGAAGCGGGAGAACGGCCCGTCGCTGGCGATGTGGGCAATGCTGACCCGCCAGTCAAAGGCGTTCAGCCCCGCGCCCGGCGGCTGGCAGACGATCTCGCGCGTCACGCCGCCGCCGTTCTTCCAGGGCATGGCCTGGAGCGTGCGGCGGTCGAAGCGATGCAGATCTGAAGAGGCTTCTGGGCTCATGAGCGGCTCAGCACGGCGTGCAGGAACTGCCGGGTGCGCTCCTGGCGCGGGGCACCGAACACGGTGGCCGGGTCGCCGGCCTCGACGATGCCGCCGCCGTCCATGACCACCACCACATCGGCCACCTCGCGGGCAAAGCCCATCTCATGGGTGACCACCATCATGGTCATGCCTTCGCTGGCCAGCAGCTTCATGACCTGCAGCACCTCGCCCACCAGCTCGGGGTCGAGGGCCGAGGTGGGCTCGTCGAACAGCATCACCTTGGGACGCATGGCCAGGGCACGGGCAATCGCCACGCGCTGCTTCTGGCCGCCCGACAGGCTGGCCGGCATGGCATCGGCCTTGGCCGACAGGCCCACCTTCTGCAGCAGCTCACGGGCCTCGGCCTCGGCCTGGGCGGCGCTCAGGCCGCGCAGCATGCGCGGGCCCAGCGTGACATTGCCCAGCACCGACAGGTGCGGGAACAGGTTGAACGACTGGAACACCATGCCCACCTCGGTGCGCAGGGCGTTCAGCTCGCGCTCGGCCAGCATCTGGCCCTCGCGCACCAGGGTGTGGCCCACGATCTCGACGCTGCCCTGCTCGGGCTGCTCCAGCCCGTTGCAGCAGCGCAAGAAGGTGCTCTTGCCCGAGCCGCTGGGCCCGATCACCACCACCACCTGCGAGGGCTGCACCTCGAAGTCGATGCCTTTCAACACCACGTGGTCGCCGTAGCGCTTGCCCAGGCCGCGGATGCGCAGGATGGGTTCTTGGCCCTGGGTCTGGGCCGGTGTCTGTTGCAGGGTCTGGGTCATTGCACCATGCCTCCGGCGCGCAGGCGCTGTTCGATGTGCCGCAGGGCCAGGGTGGTCAGCCCCGTGAGCACGAAATACACCGCCGCGATCGCGAGATACACCTCCAGCGACCGGTACGACACGCTGATGATCTTCTGCCCCTCGTGCATCACGTCGTGGATGGTCAACAGCGACACCAGGGCCGAGTTCTTGATCAGGGCAATGAACTCATTGCCCAGGGGCGGGATCATGCGCACCACGGCCTGCGGCAGGATCACGCTGCGCATGGCCTGGCTGTAGGACATGCCCATGGAGCGGGCGGCCTCCATCTGGCCGCGGTCCACCGACTGGATGGCCCCGCGCACGATCTCCGACACATAGGCGCCCGAGTAGATGCCCATGCCCAGCACGCCGCACACAAAGGCCGGCAGCAGCAGCCCGAAATGCGGCAGGCCGAAGAACAGGATGAACAGCTGCACCAGCAGCGGCGTGCCGCGGATCAGCGCCACATAGGCCGTGCACAGGCCGTAGACCAGCGGGTTGCCGCGCCGCAGGCGGCCCAGGCCGGCCAGCAGGCCCAGCACGCAGCCCAGCAGCAGCGCACAGGCGGTGATCTGCACCGTGACGGCCGCGCCGTTGAGCAGATCGCGCCAGCCGGCCCAGACGGGGGAGAAATCGAAGTCCATGGGGTGGAGTGCCTTCAGTCAGGGAGCGCTCAGCCCCTCATTTGCCGGCCGGAAACCACTTGGCCACCAGGCGCGCATGGCTGCCGTCGGCCTTGAGCTTGGCCAGCGCGGCGTTGACGGCACGGGTCAGCTCCGGCGTGTCCTTGCGCAGGGCCATGCCGTACTCCTCGGTGGTCAGCTGGGGCTCCAGCACCTGCAGACCCGGGCGGGTGCGCATGTACTGGAAGGCCGCGGGCTTGCCGGTGACCAGGGCGTCGGCCCGGCCGATGTCCACCAGGTTGAACATCTCCTGGTTCTTCTCGACCTCGACCAGCTGCACCTGCGGGAAGGCCTGCTTCACAAAGGCCACCGACTTGGTGCCCACCTGCACCGACACCTTCTTGCCATTGAGGTCGATGGGCGCCTTCATCGCGCTGCCCGCCTTGACCATGGTGACCAGGCCACCGGCAAAGTAGGGTTCGCTGAAATCAACCACCTTCTTGCGCTCGTCGGTGATGTAGATGGCCGACACGGCCATGTCGAAGCGCTTGGAGATCAGACCCGGGATCAGGCCCTTGAAGTCGATGTCCACCCACTCGACCTTCTTGCCCATGGCGGCGGCCACCGCCTCCACCAGCTCGACATCGAAGCCGGTACGCTTGCCGTTGTCCACGTACTCCATGGGCGGAAAGGTGGCGTCGGTGGCCACGTGCAGCACATCGGTCTGGGCGCTGGCGGCGCCGTGCAGGCCGGCAAAGCTGCTGAGGGCCAGGGTGGCGAGGAGGAGTTGGCGGCGGAAGTTCATGGGGCAGATCCTGTGAGGTTGGAGGGAAACAACGCGGGGGGAAGACAGATTCACGGGCCCTGCAGCGCACGGGCAATGCGCGCTGCGGTGACCAGGGTCATGTGCACAAAGGCGGCCTCGCGGCCATCGATACGCAAGGTCGGTGCCATCAGGGTGATGGCACCGTGCAGCTGGCGCTGGCCATCGAGCAGGGGCGCACTCACGCCCCAGACACCGGCATCGACTTCGCCGGCGGTGATGGCATGGCCGCGCTCGCGGATGAGCGCCAGCTCACTGCGCCGGGCCGCTTGCTCGGTGGCGCCGAGGTTCAGCCGCTCCAGGGCCGCTTCGCGCTGGGCCTCGGGCAGGTGGGCCAGCAGGCACTTGGCGCTGGCCCCGTCGCGCAGCGGCACGCTGCGCCCCTTGTCGAAGGAGCAGCGCAGCGACTGCACGCTGTCCACCATTTCGAGGCACACCGCACGCTCATTGAGCACCGCCACCAGGGCCACGCTCTCGCTGCTGAGGCGGGCCAGGGCCTGCAGATCGGCCCGGGCGCACTGCACCAGGCGCGAGTTGGTGTCAAAGCCGCAGGCCAACTCGACGCTGGCCGGGCCCGGGCCGTAGCGGCCATCCACCTCCATGACAAACCCCCAGCGCCGCAAGGTGGCGATCTGGCGGTACAGCGTGCTCTTGGCCAGCCCCGTGGCGGCGCTCAGCTCCAGCGCGCTCATGGGCTCGCGGTGCTGCGCCAGCACCGACAGCACCTGCAGGGCGCGGTCGGTGGCGGGGGTGGTGTCAGATCCGGCAGTCATGGGAATGGGGTGAGCGCTGAAGCGTTGATTGCCTTGCAGTATCTGGCGCCATGTCCCGGGCGCCAAGACCCCATTCCCAGGCCATGGGAATGGGCGCGTCTTTCGATGTTTCCGATGACCCCGGTCCTCAACCCTTGAGCATGGGCAGGTTCAGGCCGTTGCGCCGGGCGCAGGCCTGGGCGCTTTCGTAGCCGGCGTCGGCATGGCGCATCACCCCGGTGGCCGGGTCGTTCCAGAGCACGCGGGCCAGGCGCTGGTCGGCGGCCGCGCTGCCATCGGCCACGATGACCACGCCCGAATGCTGCGAATACCCCATGCCCACGCCCCCACCGTGGTGCAGGCTGACCCAGGTGGCGCCCCCCGCCGTGTTGAGCAGCGCGTTCAGCAGCGGCCAGTCGCTGACGGCGTCGGTGCCGTCCTTCATGCTTTCGGTTTCGCGGTTGGGGCTGGCCACCGAACCGGTGTCCAGGTGGTCGCGGCCGATCACGATGGGCGCCTTGAGCTCGCCCGTGCGCACCATCTCGTTGAAGGCCAGCGCCGCCTTGTGGCGCTCGCCCAGCCCCAGCCAGCAGATGCGCGCCGGCAGGCCCTGGAAGCTGATGCGCTCGCGGGCCATGTCGAGCCAGCGGTGCACATGGGTGTTCTCGGGGAACAGCTCCTTGATCTTGGCGTCGGTCTTGTAGATGTCTTCCGGGTCGCCCGACAGGGCCACCCAGCGGAACGGGCCCTTGCCCTCGCAGAACAGCGGACGGATGTAGGCCGGCACAAAGCCCGGGAAGTCGAAGGCGTTCTGCACGCCCTCATCGAAGGCCACCTGGCGGATGTTGTTGCCGTAATCGACCACCGGCACGCCCAGGGCCTGGAAATCGAGCATGGCCTGCACATGGCGGGCACACGACTGGGCGGCCGCCTTCTTGAGGGCGGCATGCTGGGCCGGGTCCTGCTGGGCGGCACGCCACTGGGCCACGCTCCAGCCCGCCGGCAGGTAGCCGTTGACCAGGTCGTGGGCCGAGGTCTGGTCGGTCACCAGGCCGGGCCTGGGGCCACCGGCCTGGGCCCGGCGCACCAGTTCGGGCAGCACCTCGGCCGCATTGCCCAGCAGGCCGATGGACACCGCCTCGCCGGCGGCCGTGTGCTGGGCGATCAGTTCGAGGGCGTGGTCCAGATCGCGCGCCTGCTTGTCGAGGTAGCGGGTGCGCAGGCGGAAGTCGATGCTGGCCTGCTGGCATTCGATGTTCAGCGACACCGCCCCGGCAAAGGTGGCGGCCAGGGGCTGGGCCCCACCCATGCCGCCCAGGCCGGCAGTGACGATCCACTGACCCTTGAGGCTGCCGCCGTGGTGCTGGCGGCCTGCCTCGGCAAAGGTCTCGTAGGTGCCTTGCACGATGCCCTGGGTGCCGATGTAGATCCAGCTGCCGGCCGTCATCTGGCCGTACATGAACAGGCCCTTGCGGTCGAGCTCGCTGAAGTGCTCCCAGTTGGCCCATTTGGGCACCAGGTTGGAGTTGGCCAGCAACACCCGCGGGGCGTTCTCGTGGGTCTTGAACACGCCCACGGGCTTGCCCGACTGGATCAGCAGGCTCTCGTCGTCGTTGAGCTGGCGCAGGCTCTCCAGGATGGCGTCGTAACAGGCCCAGTCGCGGGCGGCCCGGCCGATGCCGCCATAGACCACCAGGTCTTGCGGGCGCTCGGCCACCTCGGCGTCCAGGTTGTTCTGGATCATGCGGTAGGCCGCCTCGGTGAGCCAGCTCTTGCAGCTTTTCTCGGTGCCGCGCGGGGCGCGGATCACCCGGCTGGGGTCGTGGCGGGGGTCGGCAGCAGAGGCCGTGGCGGCGATGAGTTTGTCATTGGCATTCATGGTCAACACTCCAGAAAAGACGGTGCACAGAAAGAAGGATGGGATCGGCTCAGAGGGCGGTGGCCTGCTCGCTGGGCCAGACGCGCTTCAGGCAGGCCGGCCAATCGGTCTGGCGGGCCCACCCGCGCATGGCTTCGATGTCGGGGGCCAGAAAGCGGTCCTGCTCCAGAAAGGCCACGCGCTGGCGGATGCCGGCCATCAGGCCCTCCACCGCGGGCGAGCTCTTCAGCGGGCGCTGGAAATCCAGCCCCTGGGCGGCGGCCATGGCCTCGATGCCCACCACCACCGCGGTGTTGTTCACCATCTCGGCCAGGCGGCGCGCGCCGAAGGTGGCCATGGAGACATGGTCTTCCTGGTTGGCCGAGGTGGGCAGGCTGTCGACACTGGCCGGGTGGGCCAGCGACTTGTTTTCCGAGGCCAGCGCCGCGGCCGTGACCTGGGCGATCATGAAGCCCGAGTTGACGCCGCTGTCGCGGATCAGAAAGGCCGGCAGGCCCGACAGGCCGGTGTCCAGCAGCAAGGCCATGCGGCGCTCCGAGATGGCGCCGATCTCGGCCACCGCCAGCGCGATGATGTCGGCCGCAAAGGCCACCGGCTCGGCGTGGAAGTTGCCGCCCGAGATCACATCGCCGTTGTCGAACACCAGCGGGTTGTCCGAGGCGGCATTGGCCTCGGTCTGCAGCACGCGGGCGGCGTGCTGCAGGTTGTCCAGGCAGGCGCCCATCACCTGAGGCACGCAGCGGATCGAATACGGGTCTTGCACGCGGCCGCAGTGCTCGTGCGAATGCACGATGTCGCTGCCCTCCAGCAACTCGCGCAGGGCCGCGGCCACCGCGATCTGCCCGGGCTGGCCCCGGGCGGCATGGATGCGTGCATCCAGCGGCTTGACCGAGCCCTTGATGGCCTCCAGCGACAGGGCCCCCGCCGCCAGGCCGGCGGCCAACACCTCTTCAGCGCCGAACAGGCCAGCCAGCGCCAGCGCCGTGGACACCTGGGTGCCGTTGAGCAGCGCCAGCCCCTCTTTGGGGCCCAGCACAAAGGGCTGCAGGCCGATGCGCGCCAGGGCCTGGGCACCGCCCAGGCGCCCGCCCTCGGGCAGCAGCACCTCGCCCTCGCCGATCAGCACGCAGGCCAGGTGGGCCAGCGGGGCCAGGTCGCCCGAGGCGCCCACCGAGCCCTTGGCCGGGATCACCGGCAACAGATCGGCATTGGCCAGCGCCAGCAGCGCGTCCACCAGTTCGGGCCGCACCCCGGAGTGCCCCCGCGCCAGGCTGACCGCCTTGGAGGCCAGCACCATGCGCACCACCGGCGCGGGCAGCGGCTCGCCCGTGCCCACGCTGTGCGACAGCACCAGGTTGCGCTGCAGCTCGGCCAGGCGTTCGTGGGCGATGCGGGTGCTGGCCAGCTTGCCGAAGCCGGTGTTGATGCCGTAGACCACCTGGTCTTCATCGACGATGCGCTGCACACAGCGCTGGGCCGCCAGCAGGCCGGTGCGCGCCGATTCGTGCAGGCGCAGCGTCAGGCCGCCGGCCGCGATGCGGCGCCACTGGGCCAGGCTCACGCGGCCGGGCTCCAGCAGCAGCTCGGCGGCAGCGGATGTCGGGGTGGGTGCCGGGGTGGATGCGGTGTCTGATGTCATGTTGACCATCCTGTCTATACAAGTTGTCCGAAACGAAAAATGGGCCGTCTGTCGGGGGTGCGGCCGGCTCAGCCGAAGACGGGGTTGCCGTCGGCCCTGAAACGGCTGCCCAGGCGGTAACGCGAGGCCGGGTGCAGGCAGCGCACCACCGTCACCGGCACGCCGCGCGTCCAGGTGCGGCGGGTCAGCAGCAGGCAGGGCTGGGTCGGCACCATGGCCAGGCGCTCGGCCTGCTCAGCCGTGGGCAGCACGGCGTCCACCACGTGCTCGACCTGGTCGAAGGGCACGTTGCGCACCAGGTACTCGGAGGGCTGCTGCAGGCTGAAATCCTGCGCGCCGAAGTCGGGCACCACGCGGGGGTTGACGTAGCGGTCTTCCAGCTGCACGGGCACACCGTCTTCCAGGTGCACGCACAGCGAATGAAAGACCGAGTCGCCCAGGCGCAAATCGAGGGCTGCTGCCACCTCCAGCGAGGCGGAGATGCGCTCCACCACCAGCACCTCGCAGCGGTAGTCGTGACCCCGCTGGCGGATCTCGCTGGCCAGGTTGGCGATCTGCAGCAGCGTGGACTGGGGCTTTTCCTCGGCCACGAAACTGCCCACCCCGGCCACCCGCACCACCCGGCCCTGCTCAGTCAGCTCGCGCAAGGCGCGGTTGACGGTCATGCGCGAGATGCCGAACTGCGCCACCAGCTCGTGCTCGGACGGCAGGCGGTGGCCCGGCGGCCAGGAGCCGTCCTGGATCTTGCGCGAGATGTGGTCCTTGATCTGCTGGTACAGCGCCAGTGCCGGCGGCATGGGCGAGGTGGACGCGGTCAGCGGCACGGCGGCCACCGAGGGGGACGGCAGATGGGACGAGGCCTTGCGGCGGCTGGCGGGCGTGGGTGACATGGGGCGCTATCGTAGACGGCTGGCAGCCTCAGTGCTCGGCCGCGGCCATGGACTCGGCCCGGATCTCTTCGGTCAGGCGGGCCTTGAGGGCCATGAACTCGGGGCTGGTCTTGATCGTGTAGTGGCGCGGGTGCGGAAAGTCCACCGCCAGCTCGGTCTTGATGCGCCCGGGCCGGGCGCTGAACACGGCCACCCGGTTGGCCATGAAGATGGCCTCGTCGATGTCGTGGGTGACAAAGAGCACGGTCTTGCGCGAGGCCTCCCAGATGCCCAGCAGCAGCTCCTGCATCAGCACCCGGGTCTGGTTGTCGAGGGCACCGAAGGGCTCGTCGAGCAGCAGGATCTTGGGGTCGTTGGCCAGGGCGCGGGCAATCGCGGTGCGCTGCTGCATGCCGCCCGAGAGCTGCTTGGGAAAATGCTGCTCGAAGCCGCGCAGGCCGACGCGGGCGATGAAGAAATCGGCACGCTCCTTCTGCGCCGCCTCGCTCATGCCGCGCTCACGCAGGCCGAAGCGCACGTTCTGCTCGATGGTCAGCCACGGGAACAGCGTGTAGCTCTGGAACACCATGCCCCGGTCGGCACCCGGGCCCTGCACGGGCTGGCCGTCGAGCAGCACGCGGCCGGTGCTGGGGTGGTCCAGGCCGGCCACGATGCGCAGCAAGGTGCTCTTGCCGCAGCCCGAGGGGCCCAGGATGGTGACGAAGTCGTTGTCGCGCACCTCGAAATCGACCGGCAACAAGGCCTGGGTGCGCTGGCCGCGGCTGGACTCGAAGACGCGCGAGACGCCCTGGATGGACAACTGGCTCATTTGAAGAAGCTCCACACGAACAGGCGCCGGTTCAGGGCCTTGAAAGCGAAGTCGGACACCAGGCCGATCAACCCGATGACGATGATGCCGAAGATGATCTGCCCGGTGTTGAGCAAGGCCTGGCTGTCGGTGATCATGTGCCCGATGCCCGATGAGGATCCGATCAGCTCGGCCACGATGACATAGGTCCAGGCCCAGCCCAGCACCAGGCGCAGGGTTTCGGCGATCTCGGGGGCGGCCCCCGGGATCAGCACGCGCCGCACGATGCCCCGGCCGTTGGCGCCCAGGGTGTAGGCCGCCTCGACCAGGTCCTTGCGGGCCCCGCCCACGATCACGGCCACCATCAGCACGATCTGGAAGAACGAGCCGATGAAGATCACCAGCACCTTCTGCAGCTCGCCGATGCCGGCCCACAGGATCAGCAAGGGGATGAAGGCCGAGGCCGGCAGGTAGCGACAGAACGAGACAAAGGGCTCGAAAAAGGCCTCGACCCCCTTGTAGGCGCCCATGGCGATGCCCAGCGGCACGGCAATCACCGCGGCCAGCACAAAGCCGCCCAGCACGCGCCACACCGTCATGCCAATGTCCTTGTGGAAGCCGTACTCGGTGAAGAGCAGCCAGGCCTCCTGGGCCATGGTGACCGGGCTGGCCAAAAAGGTAGGCGAGACAAAACCACCCAGGGTGAAGCCGGCCCACCCGAGCACGAACACCACAAAGAAGCCCAGCCCCAGCAGCCAGCGCGCGCGCAGGCTGACGGGTTCGAGCGGCGCCCAATGACTGCGCCGGCGGGGTGCCGTGGCCACGGGGCTGGCCAGGGCGGAAGGCATGGCTTGCGAACGGCTCATGGCTTATTTGATGAAGCTCGCGTCAAAGGTGACGACCAGGTTCTCGGGCGCCTTGCGGATGATGCCGGCCTCCAGCAGGATGGTGGTGGCATCCTTCATGAAGCTGGTCAGTTCGCCGGCGAAGAACTTCTGGTTGGCCGCCTTGTCCTGCCAGCGCAGGTAGGCCGACGACTTGGCGAACTGCTCACCCGTCTGCTTGACGGCCGAGCCCATCAGCTCGTTCGACTTGGCCGGGTCGTTCTTGATCATCTCCAGCGCGGCAAAGTACGAGTCGGTCAGGGCCTGGGCGGCCTTGGGGTTGGCCTTGAGCCACACCGGGTCGCAGCCCACGGTGTCCATCACCATCGGGTAGTCGAGCGTGGTGGCCAGGATCTTGCCGGCCGTGGGGTTGGAGCGCACGGTCGAGAGATAGGGTTCGTAAGTCATCGCGGCGTCGTTCTGCCCGGCCACGAAGGCCTGGGCTGCGGCCTGCGGCGCCAACGTGGTGACCTTCACGTCTTTCAGGCTCATGCCGTTCTTGCTCAGCATCCAGGCCAAGCCGAAATACGGGGCGGTGCCCGGGGCATCGACGCCGATGGTCTTGCCCTTGAGCTCGGCAAAGCCCTTGATGTCGTTGCGCACGGCCAGGCCGTCGGCGCCATAGGACTTGTCCATCTGGAAGATCTGCACGATGGGCACGCCGTTGGCGTTCCAGGCCACATGGGTCTCGACCGTGGTGGCCGCGCACTGGATGGCCTTGGAGGCCAGGGCCAGGTGACGGTCCTTCTGGGGAATCATCTTCAACTCCACCTCCAGGCCGTGCTGCTTGAAGATGCCGGCCTTGTCCGCCAGGGTCAGGGGCGCAAAGCCCGTCCAGCCCGACATGCCCAGGGCGATCTTGGTTTCCTGTGCCTGCACCGGTGCGGCCACCGCTGCCACCAGCCCTGCGGCGGCCATCAACGATGCCACCTTGAACATTGAACGACCCATTTTTGATGCTCCTGTAAGGATTGAAACCCCGTTTGCACAAGGCGCCCCTGGCGCCGCGCCGAGTGCTCAGACCCTCTGAACACTCCTCCTGTCTATACAACAAGGCACGTCACATGAACGCAAACGCCAGCCAGACCATGCCGGAGGCGCTTGCCGCAGTGTCCATCACCAAGTCGGTGCCCCTCATCGGGATTTGCACCAATATGCTGTCTATACAGGCTTTGATAACCGAGGCGGATGTTTCATTGCAAACAGCATGCCAGCCGCCCACCCCGACAGCGCTGCCCAGCTCACGCCCTGCTCTGGTGCCCGCCCATGCACCTTGACGGGCCCCGACGGGCGCAAAGCGCCGGCCGGCGCGGCCTGGCCCACCCTCACCGTTTCGGCTCAGGCTGCCCCAGGCTGGTGCTGCTTGCGTCGAAAGCCCGGCGGGTGAAGAATGCCGGGTTTGAAACCGATTTCTCCCCCACCGGGCCGCTGTTGCGGCGCGGCTTTTCAGGCAGGGCCACCCCGTGTGGCCAGCGCCCCTTCATGACCTTGCCAGCTTCCCCCGCGACCCTTGAGGGCCAGATCCGTCAGGCCCGGCCCACCCTGTGGCTCAACCCCGAACTGCCCACCCCAAGCCCCAGCCCCAGCAGCCCGCCGGCCGATGGCCCGCCAGGCCTGGGCCTGGCCGACACCCAGGCCGCTGCGGCGCGTCTGCAGCGCTTTGCCGGCCTGCTGGCTGACCTGTTTCCGGAACTGCGGGGCAGCGATGGCGTGATCGAATCCGCCCTGCTGCCAGCCCCCCGCCTGCAAAGCGCCCTGGGCCTCTCGCCTGAACTGGGGGCCCTGTGGGTCAAGACCGACCACAACCTGCCGGTGGCGGGCTCGATCAAGGCCCGCGGCGGCTTTCACGAGGTCTTGCAACATGCCGAGGCGCTGGCGCTGCAAGCCGGCCTGATCGAGGCCGGCAGCGATTACCGGGTGCTGGGGCAGAGTGCGGCACGCGCCCTGTTCGCCCAGCACCAGGTGGCCGTGGGCAGCACTGGCAACCTGGGCCTGAGCATCGGCGTGATGGCCTCGGCCCTGGGCTTCAAGGCCATGGTGCACATGTCGGCCGATGCCAAGGCCTGGAAGAAAGACCGCCTGCGCCAGCGCGGCGTCGAGGTGGTGGAGCACCTGGGCGACTATGAAAAAGCCGTGGCCGCCGGGCGGGCCCAGGCCGCCGGCAACCCACTGTGCCATTTTGTGGACGACGAACGCTCGGAGTCGCTCTTGCTGGGCTACAGCGCCGCCGCCCTGCACCTGCGTGATCAACTGCAGCAGCAGGGGCGCCGGGTCGATGCCGAACACCCCTTGTTCGTCTACCTGCCCTGTGGCGTGGGCGGCGCCCCGGCGGGCATCGCCTTCGGGCTGCGCGAGCTGCTGGGCCCCCATGTGCATTGCTTCTTTGCCGAACCGGTTCAATCACCCTGCTTCCTGCTGCAGATGATGGCGGCGCCCGGCGCCCACCCTTCGGTGTACGACGCGGGCCTGAGCAACCAGACCGAGGCCGATGGCCTGGCCGTGCCCCGGGCCTCGCTGCTGGCCGCAGACCTGATGCGCCAGCGCCTGTCGGGCGTGTTCACGGTGGCGGATGCGACCTTGTTCGAACACCTGGTGCTGGCCCTGGACCATGCCGACCTGCGCATCGAGCCCTCGGCGGCCGCGGGCTTCAGCGGGCCCGGGCAACTGCTGGGCTCGCCAACCGGCCAGGCCTGGCTGGCCGAGCGCGGCCTGCGGGCCCACCTGCCCCGCGCCACGCACATCGTCTGGACCACCGGCGGGCTGTTGCTGCCCGAAATGGATTACAGCCGGTTTGTGCAGCGCGGACGATTGAGCCTACAGGGGCAGTTGCAGGCTGCGCCCCTCGTCCGTACCGCCCTGCCCGCCTGACAGGGCCAGGGGCTGGCTGGATTCGTCCACGCACAGCACATCGGCCGCGCAGGCCTGGATCCAGGCCGTGGCCTCGGCCAGCGGGGCTTGCAGCCAGTGCTGCAGGGCTTGCGGCGGCAGCACCACCACCATGCGCTTTTCCTCATCGGGCTTGTGGAACTGGCGCATGAAAGGGTGGTGATCGGCATTCACGGTCAACAGGCTGAAGCTGCGCAGCACCTCGCCCGTCGGGCTGCGCCAGCCCGTCCAGAGCCCGGCCAGGGCCAGCGGCTGGCCATCGCTGCGCCGGATGCGGGTGGGCACGCCGCGCCCACTGCGCCAATCGGGCTCGTAGATCGCCTCGGCCGGCACCACACAACGCCGCCCCAGGCGCCAGGAATCGCGAAAGCTGGGCTTGCTGGCCACGGTTTCGCTGCGCGCGTTGTAGGTGTGGCGCCCCACCGCCTCGTCCTTGGCCCAGTGGGGCACCAGGCCGAAGCGCCCGATCAGGGCTTCGGCCCTTGCCTCAGCCTGTGCCGGGTCTGGCGACGGCCCACTGGCCTGCAGGGGCTGGGGATGGCGGATGAAGGCCGCCGGGTAGCTGGGCCAGACATCCTCACGCCCGCCGTCGGGCAGGGTCACATCAAAGTTCTTGCGCCACGCGGCGGGGTCGCGCAGGGCCTGGTAGTGGGCACACATGGTGGGGATGCTAATGGACACGGACATGGGGTTGCGGCGCCCACAAAAAAGCCAGCCCGCAGGCTGGCTTTTCAGAGCTGAGAGCTGGCGCTCAATGACCGCCGAACTTTTCCTGCTTCTGATCGAGCAAGACTTCGGGGGCGTCGGCCTCCTGCCAGGTCTCGTTGTTCAGGCCGGCCTGCAGGCGCTGCATGTCCAGGTCCCCGGTCCAGCGCGCCACCACCAGGGTCGCCACGCCATTGCCCACCAGATTGGTCAGGGCGCGGGCCTCGGACATGAAGCGGTCGATGCCCAGGATCAGCGCCAGGCCGGCCACCGGCACATGACCCACGGCCGACAGGGTGGCGGCCAGCACGATGAAGCCGCTGCCGGTCACACCGGCGGCGCCCTTGGAGGTCAGCAGCAGCACGGCCAGCAGGGTCAGCTGCTGCACCAGGGTCATGGGGGTGTCGGTGGCCTGGGCGATGAAGACAGCGGCCATGGTGAGGTAGATCGAGGTGCCGTCCAGGTTGAACGAGTAGCCCGTGGGGATGACCAGGCCCACCACCGACTTGCGGGCACCGAGGTTTTCCATCTTTTCCATCATGCGAGGCAGCACCGACTCGGAGGACGAGGTGCCCAGCACGATCAGCAGTTCTTCCTTGATGTACTTGATGAACTTCCAGACGCTGAAGCCGTGCACACGGGCGATGGTGCCCAGCACCAGGAAGATGAAAATCAGGCAGGTCAGGTAGAACGAGCCCATCAGCTTGCCCAGGCTGAACAGCGAACCGATGCCGTACTTGCCGATGGTGAAGGCCATGGCGCCAAAGGCGCCGATCGGAGCCACCTTCATGATGATGCCCACGATGTCGAACAGCACATGCGAGGTCTTTTCGATGAAGTCGAACACCAGGGTGCCGCGACCGCCGAACTTGTGCAGGGCAAAGCCGAACAGCACCGCGAACAGCAGCACCTGCAGGATTTCGCCCTTGGCAAACGCATCCACCACCGAGCTGGGGATCACGTTGAGCAGGAAGTCGACCGTGCCCTGCATCTTGCCCGGGCCGGTGTAGGCCGCGATGCCCTTGGTGTCGAGCGTGCTGGGGTCGACGTGCATGCCCTCGCCCGGGGCCAGCACGTTCACGACGACCAGCCCCACCACCAGGGCCAGCGAGCTGACGATCTCGAAATACATCAGCGCCAGGCCACCGGTCTTGCCGACCTTCTTCATGTCTTCCATGCCGGCAATGCCCACCACCACGGTGCAGAAGATGATGGGGGCGATGATCATCTTGATGAGCTTGATGAAGCCGTCACCCAGGGGTTTCATGTCGGCGCCCAAGCCGGGGTTGAAGTGCCCCAGCAAGACCCCGATGGTCACAGCGACCAGAACTTGCACATAAAGAGACTTGTACAGCGGCCGCTTTGCGGGGCTGGTGACTGCGCTGGTTTGAAGTTTGTTTTGGTTTGCGGTCATATCAAAAAAGCCCGAGGAACGCTCCGGCCTGCTCGGAAGTGGGCGCGATTGTATAGCCCATGAAACACGCCGGCATTGTGGGATTCCACAACAGGCCCAGCAGTGTCACGAAGGTGCAAAGCCATGCCGCAAAGGGTTTCAGGGGTAAGCATCTACTCACAAAGAAGCCGTCAGCACGCGCTGATTGGCCAGAGCCTGCGCCCGCCCCGAAAGGCCCTGGCCGAGCGGATGCAGGCCGAGGGACCGATGGGCCGCCGGGTCGAGCCGGGCCTGGGCGGGTAGAAGTGACGGTGCGGCGAGCCTGGCTAGCCGGCCGACTCCAGCCGACGCGCCAGGGCCGAATGACGACACAGCCAGGCGCACAGTGGCCCGGAGGCACCGAACAACAGCGGGTTCAGCGCAATCGAGATCAGCGCCCCCGCCACCACCAGGCTCTGACCCTCGGCGGGCAGCAGGCCCAGCGTGCGCCCCAGCCCCACCAGGATGAAAGAGAACTCGCCGATCTGCGCCAGGCTGGCCGCGATGCGCAAAGCCGTGCTCAGAGACTGACCCAGGGCCACCACCAGCAAGGCGGCAGCCACCGTCTTGCCCAGCATGATCACCAGCACCACCCCCAGCACCTGCAGCGGGCGGTCGATCAGCACCTGGGGGTCGAACAACATGCCCACCGAGACAAAGAACAACACGGCAAAGGCATCCCGCAGCGGCAGCGATTCTTCCGCGGCCTGGTGACTGAACTCGGACTCGCGCATCACCATGCCGGCAAAAAAGGCGCCCAGCGCAAACGACACGCCGAACAGCGCCGCCGAGGCATAGGCAATGCTGACGGCACCCGCCACCACGCACAGCGTGAAGAGCTCGCGCGAGCCGGTGCGGTGCACCTGCTTGAGCAACCAGGGGAAGAGACGGCGCCCCAGCACCAGCATCACTGCCACAAAGGCACCGACGCGCAGCAGTGTCAGCCCCAAGGTGCCCAGCAAGGAGGCACTGCCGGCAGCGGTCTCCGCCTGGGCCGGCCCTCCCAGCACGCCCGCCAGGGGCGGCAGCAGCACCAGCACCAGCACCATGGCCAGGTCTTCCACGACCAGCCAGCCGATCGCCACCCGCCCGGTGAAGGAATCGGTCAGCCCGAAGGACTCGAGCGCCCGCAGCAAGACCACCGTGCTGGCCACCGACAAGGCCAGCCCCAGCATCAGGGCAGGCCCCAAGGCCCAGCCCCAGGCCCAGGCCAGTCCCATGCCCATCAGGGTGGCCACCGTCATCTGCACCACCGCCCCAGGCAGGGCCAGGCGGCGCACCGCCATCAGGTCGGCAAAGGAGAAATGCAGACCCACACCGAACATCAGCAGCATGATGCCGATCTCGGCCAGCTGCGAAGCGATTTCGGCGTCGGCCACGAAGCCCGGGGTGAAAGGCCCCACGATCATGCCCGTGACCAGGTAGCCCACCAGGGCAGGCAGGCGCAGGCGCACGGCGACGAAGCCCAGGATCAGGGACAGGCCCAGGCCCACGGCAATCGTGCTGATCAGGGAAACACTGTGGGGCATGGGCAGAAGGTCCTCATCGGGGTGGTGGTGGGCAGGATGCCGCGCTGGCAGAAACCCTCGCGGCGCTGTCAATGGGCTGTAAAGCCTTCCCGTCGGAATCGATCATCCCCTCATGGTTCCCGTTCGTCGGCGTGATTGTTCAAAAAAGACGAAAAAAAACCCCGCCTGAGGCGGGGTCGACTGAAAGCGGGGCCGTCTTCAGCCCAGCTGCATCAGCCCATGTGCAGGCCACCGTTGACCGAGAAGTCAGCGCCGGTGGAGTAGCCACCCTCGTCCGACGCCAGCCAGGCGATGATGGAGGCGATTTCGCTGGGCTCGCCCAGGCGCTTGACGGGAATGGTGCCCACGATCTTGTCGAGCACGTCAGGGCGGATCGCCTTGACCATGTCGGTGCCGATGTAGCCCGGGCTCACCGTGTTCACGGTCACGCCCTTGGTGGCCAGTTCCTGGGCCAGGGCCATGGTGAAGCCGTGCATGCCGGCCTTGGCAGCCGAGTAGTTGGTCTGGCCAGCCTGGCCCTTTTCGCCGTTGACCGACGAGATGTTGACGATGCGGCCCCAGCCCTTTTCAACCATGTCGCCCACCACCTGCTTGGTGACGTTGAACATGCTGTTGAGGTTGGTCTCGATCACGGCGTCCCAGTCCTCGCGGGTCATCTTGAGGAACATGCGGTCGCGCGTGATGCCAGCGTTGTTCACCAGCACGTCGATCGAGCCATGCTCGGCCTTGGCCTTGCCGAAGGCTTCGACGGTGGAATCCCAATCGCCCACGTTGCCGACCGAGGCGTAGAAGGTGTAGCCCAGGGCCTTTTGTTCGGCCAGCCACTTGCTGAAGTCGCGGGTCGGGCCGCAGCCAGCGATGACCTTGAATCCTTCCTTGTGCAGGCGCTGGCAGATGGCGGTTCCGATGCCACCCATGCCACCGGTGACGTACGCTACTTTTTGACTCATGAATCGCTCCTGATTATGTTTTTGCTATGCAATTTATAGCTATTGCGCCTGTTCGGGAGCGCTGCTGCAGCGCGCTCTCCTGTTTGCCATTTTGAACGGCAAATCAACGCTCAATGGTTAGGGCAACTCCCATGCCACCACCGATGCACAGGGAGGCGATGCCCTTCTTGGCATCACGTCGTTGCATTTCATGCAGAAGTGTCACCAAAATGCGGCAGCCCGAAGCACCAATCGGGTGCCCCAGAGCGATCGCGCCGCCATTGACGTTCACCTTGCTGGTGTCCCAACCCATTTCTTGGTTCACGGCACAGGCCTGGGCCGCGAAGGCTTCGTTGATTTCGAGCAGGTCGAGTTCCGAAGCCGCCCAGCCGGCACGTTGCAAGGCCTTGGTGGAGGCCGGCACCGGGCCCATGCCCATGTAGGCCGGGTCCAGACCCGAGGTGGCAAAGCTGGCGATGCGGCCCAGCGGCTTCAAGCCCAGGCTGGCGGCACGCTTGGCGCTCATGACCATCACGGCGGCGGCACCGTCGTTGATGCCCGAGGCATTGCCGGCGGTCACGCTGCCGGCCTTGTCAAAGGCAGGGCGCAGGCCAGCCAGGGCGTCGGCGTTGGTCTTGCGGTTGATGAACTCGTCGGCATCGAACACCAGCGGATCGCCCTTCTTCTGGGGGATGGTGACGGGGACGATTTCGTCCTTGAAGCGGCCGGCTTCCTGGGCCGCTGCAGCCTTCTGCTGCGAGGCCAGGGCCAGGGCGTCCTGCTGCTCGCGGGTGACACCGTATTTCTTGGCCACGTTCTCGGCCGTGATGCCCATGTGGTATTGGTTGTAGACGTCCCACAGGCCGTCGACGATCATGGTGTCGACCATCTTCCAGTCGCCCATGCGCTGGCCGTCGCGCGAGCCCGGCAGCACGTGGGGCGACAGGCTCATGTTCTCCTGGCCGCCGGCGATCACGATGTCGCTGTCGCCCGAGGCCACGGCCTGGGCCGCCAGCATCACCGACTTGAGGCCCGAGCCGCACACCGCATTGATCGTGAGGCCCGGCGTGCCCTTGTCAAAGCCCGCCTTGATGACGGCCTGGCGCGCCGGGTTCTGGCCAGCGCCTGCAGCCAGCACCTGGCCCAGAATCACTTCGCCCACCTGATCGGCGGACAGGCCGCTGCGGGCCAGGACTTCGCGGATCACCAGTGCGCCCAGATCGGTGGCCGGGATCTTGGCCAGTGAGCCACCAAACTTGCCGATGGCCGTGCGGGCGGCCGAAACGATGACGATGTCTTCCATGTGTGCTCCAGTGTTTGTCGGTCAATAAATCAGTGCGTACAGCGCTCAGTATGTCTCGCCCGGGACAAGCAAAAATGAAACCTGACCTGGGTTTTTCCCGGATCAGGCTTTTTGCTTGACGTAGCGGCCCGGGGCCGGTTCGATGGCCTTGTACTTGGCGCCCTTGCCGTAGGTCTTCGGAGCGGGCACCAGCTTGCCCGCATGGCCCGCCAGCCATTCGGTCCAGTCGGTCCACCAGCTGCCTGCGTGCTCCTGGGCGCCAGCCAGCCATTCGGCATGGGTGGCGGGCAACTTGCCATCGCTGCGGATCCAGTGGCTGCGCTTCTTCTTGGCCGGGGGGTTGATCACGCCGGCGATGTGGCCCGAGGCCCCCATCACGAAGCGTTTCTTGCCCGGCAGGTGGCGGGTGGACGCATAGGCCCCCGTGATCGGCACGATGTGGTCTTCGCGCGAGCCGTACAGGTAGACCGGGATGTCGACCAGGCCCAGGTCGACGGGCACGCCGCAGACCACCGCCTTGCCCGGCTTAACCAGGTTGTTTTCGAAGTAGGTGTTGCGCAGGTACCAGGCGTAGAAAGGCCCGGGCAGGTTGGTGGAGTCGCTGTTCCAGTACAACAGGTCGAAGGCCGGCGGGGTTTCGCCCTTGAGGTAGTTGCCCACCACGTAGTTCCAGACCAGGTCGTTGGGCCGCAGGAAGCTGAAGGTGGAGGCCAGCTCCTGCCCCTTGAGCAAGCCGCCCTGCCCCATCTGCATTTCGCGGAACTTGACGAAGGCGTCGTCGATGAACAGGTCGAGGATGCCGGTGTCCGAGAAATCGAGGAAGGTGGTCAGGAAGGTGGCCGACTCGACCGGCTTCTCACCGCGCTGGGCCAGCACCGCCAGTGCCGTGCCCAGGATGGTGCCGCCCACGCAGAAGCCCAGCGCATTGAGGGTCTTGGCGTCGGTGATGTCCTGCACGGTGTGGATGGCCTGGATGGCGGCGTGCTCGATGTAGTCGTCCCAGGTCTTCTGGCCCATGCTCTCGTCGGGGTTGCGCCAGCTCACCACAAAGGTGCGGTGCCCTTCGGCCACCAGGTGGCGGATCAGCGAGTTCTCGGGCTGCAGATCGAGGATGTAGAACTTGTTGATGCAAGGCGGGATGAGCAGGAAGGGGCGCTCATGGACCTTGGCGGTCAGGGGCTTGTATTCGATCAGCTGGAACAGCTCGTTCTCGAACACCACGGCGCCCTCGGTGGTGGCCACGTTGCGGCCCACTTCGAACAGGCTTTCATCGGTCTGGCTCATGTGGCCCTGCTGCAGGTCGTGCATCAGGTTCTGCAGGCCTTTGGCGATGCTCTCGCCCTGGGTTTCCAACGCTTTTTTCTGGGCTTCGGCATTGAAGGCCAGGAAGTTGCTGGGCGCCGACGCCGCCGCCCATTGCTCGACGGCGAAACGGATCCGGGCGCGGGTCTTGTCGTCGGCCTGCACGGCCTCGGCCAGGCCGGCCAGGCTGCGGCTGTTGAGCAGGTAGACCGCCGCGGTGAAGCTGGCCAGCGGGTTGCTGCCCCAGGCTTCGCCGGCAAAGCGCCGGTCACGCGCCTCGGGGGTGCCCGCGAGGCTGGCGTTCCACAGGTCGGTGGCCTCTTTGACGTACTGCTGCTGCAGCGCCTGCAGCTTTTCGGTATCAAAGCTGATCTGGGGCACGGGCGCGGCACCGGCCGCGGGCAGCGAAGGAAGCCCCAGTTGCTGGAACGCCTGCAGGGCCTTGCCCCAGCCCTCGCTCAGCATGTGTTGAAATTGCTGGGCGCTTTGACCCCACTGTGCTTCAGGATTCATGTTGTCTCCTCATGAACTGTCCGTTGAAAATTGATTGGGGTTGATCCGGATTCTTGCAGACTCTGCAGCTTGATCACGTATTTATATCAACATGTACCTCGTTCTTATCGCCTGGATGTATGTCGCCGTGATGATGGCTGTGGCAGAAGCCACCAGCACCACGGGAACATTGCTCGGCGCATTGGTCACCTTTGTACTCTATGGCTTGCTGCCGATGTCGATCGTGCTGTATCTGATGGGGGCACCAGCAAGACGAAAGGCGGCGAAGAAAAGAGAGGCGGCAGATGCAGCACTGGCCATGGGCGCGTCAACACCCGTTGGGCCGATCGATCCGACGAACGTGGCCACCAGCACAGAGCCCCTGTCAGGCCAGCCAGATGCAGGCCGCCATGCGACCGGTGCCGCCGAGCCGGTGGCTGTCGCGCCGGTGCGAGAAGAAGCTCGCTGATTGGGTGTGGGTGCACCAGGCGGTTGTGCCATCGTTGCCATACACGGCACTGACACCGGCGGCCCGCAAGCGCAGGCGGGCCAGGCCCGCCAGATCGGCCAGCCAGTGGCCGGGCCGCTGCGCCACAGGCTGGAACAAGGCCAGGGCCTCGGGCTGAGCACGGGCGAAGGCCTGGCGCACCTCCTCGCCCACCTCGAAGGCCGAGGGGCCGATGCAGGGCCCCAGCCAGACCAGAAGGTCTGAGGCCGCCAGCACAGGGGCCTGGGGCCGTGCCCGGACAAAGGCCTGCACGGCCGATTCCAGGATGCCGCGCCCCTGCTCGCCGGCCAAACCGCGCCAGCCGGCATGAAAGGCGCCCACACGCTGGCCGGCACGGTCGGTGATCAGCACGGGCAGGCAGTCGGCCACCATCATGACCAGGGCCTGGCCGTGGTGGCCGGTGATGGAGCCGTCCGCCGCCTTCCCCGACAGCACTTCACCAGGGGCCTGGCGGTCCAGGTCGAGCACATCACAGCCGTGCACCTGGTTCAGAAACAGCAACTCGCCGCCGCCTCGTTCATGCACCGCAGCCTGCAGCAGCGCCCGGTTCTGCGCCACATGCTCAGGCCGGTCACCCACGTGGGCGCCCAGGTTGAGGGCATCCCAAGGGGCCGCGCTGACACCCCCGTGGCGGGTGGTGAACAGCGCGCGCACCGAGGCCGGGGCTGGCCATTCAGGCTCGAACCAAGGGGCTGCTGCGCTGGCCGGCGCTGAAACTGAAGGCTGCGCCACGTTCAGGCCTCGGCGTCCGGACACTGCGAGGGCTGGGCCCGCTGGAAGGCCTCCAGGGCCATGCAGGACTCGAACACGGCCAGGGTGCGGTCCAAGCCCTCGAAATTCACCTTGAAACGCTGTCCATTGAAGATCTGGGGCACCAGGCAGCAATCGGCCAGCCCGGGGGTGTCGCCATGGCAGAAGCGCCCGGTACCCGCCTGGGCGAGTTGGCGCTCGAAGGCTTCCAGGCCCTGGCGCACCCAATGGCGGTACCAGGTGTTCTTGGCCTCGTCGTCGACCTGGAGCTCTTGCGACAGGTACTTGAGCACGCGCAGGTTGTTGATCGGGTGGATCTCACAGGCAATCGTCTGCGCCAGGGCGCGCACGCGGGCCCGGCCCAGGGGATCGGCGGGCAGCAGGGGCGGCTCGGGGTGGGTTTCGTCGAGGTACTCGATGATGGCCATCGACTGGGTCAGGTGGGCGCCGTCCACCTCCAGCATGGGCACCAGGGCGTCGCCCACCAGGCTGGCATAGGCGGGAGCACGGTGCTCGCCCTTGACCAGGTGCACCGGCTGGTAGTCATAAGGCAGGCCCTTGAGCTGCAAGGCGATGCGCACGCGGAACGAGGCGGAAGATCGGAAATAGTTGAAGAGCTTCATGAGCGCAAGGATAAGGGCTGACGGTAGACTCCAGGGCATCATTGAACGAGCCACCAAAGAGACGCCCATGATTCTTGAACTTGCCGACATCCGCATCCAACCCGGCCAGCAGGCCGCCTTC
Organism: Curvibacter gracilis ATCC BAA-807; assembly: GCF_000518645.1. GTDB lineage: Bacteria > Pseudomonadota > Gammaproteobacteria > Burkholderiales > Burkholderiaceae_C > Curvibacter > Curvibacter gracilis. The sequence continues at coordinate 253,333 of NZ_JADZ01000011.1, forward strand.
GAAGAGGCCATCGAGCGTGGCCTGCGCACCGTGATCAGCCAGGCCAAGGGCTTTCAGGGCTTCACCGTGAACCATGGCATCGAATCGCCCGAACGCTATGTGCTGCAGATTTTCTGGGCCACCCTGGAAGACCACACCGAAGGCTTCCGCGGCTCGCCGCTGTTTGCGCAATGGCGCGCCATTGTGGGCCCCTTCTTTGCGGCACCTCCGGTGGTGGAGCACTTTGAACTGGTGACGCATTCCGACGGGAACTGAAGCGCCCCCCGCCCCTCCCGTTCACTTCCCTGCTGCAAGACGACCTGAAAGGCTGACATGAGCTATGTGATCCCTGCCGCTCCCCCGGTGAGCGTCCCGGTGCTGGGTACCAGCGACCGTTTTCCGGTGCGCCGCATCTACTGCGTGGGCCGCAACTACGAAGAACATGCCAAGGAAATGGGCTTCACCGGCCGCGAGCCGCCCTTCTTCTTCCTGAAGCCGGCCGATGCGCTGGTGGTGGTGAACGCCGGCGAGACCGGCACCATGCCCTACCCCAGCCTGACGCACAACCTGCACCACGAGATCGAACTGGTGGTGGCCATCGGCACCGGGGGCCGCAACATCACGGCCGCCGATGCACACAAGCACATCTACGGCTATGCGGTGGGCCTGGACATGACGCGCCGTGACCTGCAAAACGAAATGAAGAAGCAAGGCCGCCCCTGGTGCATCGGCAAGGGCTTTGACCACAGCGCGCCCATCGGCCCCATCACCCCTGCGGCCCAGGCCGGCGACTTGAGCCAGGCCGCGATCTGGCTCAAGGTGAACGGCCAGGAGCGCCAGTCCAGCACGATCTCGAAGCTGATCTGGAACATCGCCGAAACCATCGAGCACCTGTCTGTTGCCTGGGAGCTGAGCCCGGGCGACCTGATCTACACCGGTACCCCCGAGGGCGTGTCGGCCGTGGTCAAGGGTGACTTGCTCGAAGGCGGCGTGACCGGCCTGGGCCACTTGAACCTGCGGATCGCCTGATCGGCCGCCCACCGCCCCGGCAAGCTGATCTCAAAGCCCCGCAAGGGGCTTTTTCATTTCCGCACAAGCCTTGACATGGCTTAAGAAAGCCTGGTGCATGCGTCCTACGATGGAGCCATCCCATTCACAGGAGCACGCCATGAGCACGGTCACCGAATCCGCCGACTTTGAAGCCCTGGATGCCTGCCACCAGCAGATCGCCAGCCACCTCCAGGCCCTCAAGGCCCTGGTCAAGCACGTTGCCGAAACCGGGGTGGACCCGTGGGCCCAGCAGCAGGCCGCGGCCATCGAAGCCTTCTTCTCCGGCACCTCGCGCGATCACCATGCCGAGGAAGAGCGCAGCGTTTTTCCGCCGCTGCTGGCCTCGGCCGATGCCTCGCTGGCCCAGACCATCCGCACCCTGCAGCAAGACCATGGCTGGATCGAAGAAAACTGGATCGAGCTCGCCCCGCAACTGCGCGCCATGGCCGACGGCCATGGCTGGACGGACCCGGCCGAGTTCCAGCACTACGCCGAGGTGTTCCTGAGCCTGTGCGAAGGCCACATCGCCCTGGAAGAATCGCTGATCTACCCCGAATCCAAGGCCCGTTGGGCGGCGGTGGTGGCGCGCCGGCTGACCGAGCTGCCCGCCCTGGTCCGGGCCTGACACCTGCGGGGCCACGGGCGATGGCCCCCTGAACCGGTCGGCGCCACACTTGCCCGTACACTCGCGGCATGACGTATCGCAGCCCCATCAAGCACTGCCGCAACTGCGGTTCGGTCGTGGCCTATCGGATTCCGGACGACGGAGACACCAAACCACGGGCCGTCTGCACGGTCTGCCACACGATCCATTACGAGAACCCGCTCAACGTGGTGGGCACCGTGCCCTACCTGGGCACCAAGGTGCTGCTGTGCAAGCGCAACATCGAGCCCCGCTGGGGCAAGTGGACGCTGCCTGCGGGCTTCATGGAGCTCGAAGAATCCACCGCCCAGGGCGCAGCCCGCGAAACCCAGGAAGAAGCCGGTGCCTTGTTCGAACTCGAGGGCCTGTTCAGCATCCTGAACGTGATCCGGGTGGGTCAGGTGCATCTTTTCTACCGGGCCCGTCTGCTCAGCGAGACCTTCCACCCCGGCCACGAAACCATCGAGGCCCGGTTGTTCGAGGAGCACGAAATCCCCTGGGACGAGATTGCCTTCAGAACGGTCAAGGAAACCCTGGAGTGCTATTTCGCTGATCGCCGCCGCGGCCATTACGACATCCACCAGATCGACATCGCCTGAGGCCTGAGGGCGATCAGGTCGCACTCAGCGCCGGTCGCCGTGACGGTCGCCACGGCCTTCGCCCCGATCACCGCCATGTCCGTGGCCGTCGCGGTCCCAGCCGCGGTGCTCGCCTCGGTCGTGATCGCGCTCCTCATGGCGCTCAAAGCCGCGCCCCGGTCCATGCGGACCATCACCGCGGCGCTCCCACCAGCGGTCGCGATCGTCCACCCGCACGAAGTACACCGGCCGACCACAGGCCTGGTAGCGGCGGCAATAGCGGCCCCAGTTCCGGTACTCGACGGTAGAAACATACAGATACATTGGTGCCGCCCCAAAAACGGGCTGCCCAACGACAACCGGTGCCGCATTGATGATGGGGGGCACAGGGTTGCTGCCCACCGAGATCTGACCATACACCCCAGGGGCCATGGGGCCCCCGACCGTGAGGTTCACATAGGCCTGAGCATGGGCGGCCCCTGCGCTCAGCGCCCCCAGGGCCAGCGCGAGCAAACCCGATTTCAGCCCCTTCAGTTGGCGAATCGGATTGATCGAGCAGACCAATGGCATTGACTTGTTAAGCACGGCGTTGACTCCTAGTGTTGATGTGACCTTAACGCGCCAGCATGGGCTTCGGTCTTGTCTTTTTGTAAACATCGGCTTGTATGTGTTTCATATCCGCTCCAAATGCAGGCTGACTACACCGCTCGCGCAGCTGCTCATGCAGCCCAAAGGCCGGCTCGCCTTGCCATGAAAGAGCGCAGGGGCAAGGGGCATGGACGACAATCGTTTCAGGCCAGGGCCGTGGCCCTCGCACCCCACCCACTCCCCCCTGTTCGGAAGGAAGACTCGATGGCGCCCCCGCATGACCATGACCATGACCATGACCACGGACACGGACACGGACACGGACACGGACACGGACACGGACACGGTCATCAGCATGCGCATGGCAGCCCGCTGGGCGAGCATGCCGAACTGGTCTTTGCCTTGTGCGCCGGGTTGTCTGTGCTGGGCGGATGGCTGCTGGAGACCTGGCACCCCTCACCGGGCTGGATGGCACTGGCCTGCTATGCGCTGGCCTACCTGGCAGGCGGCTGGTTCACCGTGGGCGAAGCGCTGGCCAACCTGCGTGCGCGTCGGTTCGAAATCGACACCCTGATGCTGGTGGCGGCCGCTGGTGCAGCCGCCCTGGGGCAATGGGCCGAGGGGGGCCTGCTGCTGTTCCTGTTCAGCCTGGGCCACTCTCTGGAGCACTTTGCCATGGGGCGGGCCCGGCGGGCCATCGAGGCCCTGGCCCAGTTTGCCCCCGAACGCGCCACCCTGCGCGAAGGCGAGCACACCCGGGAGGTGGCCGTGAGCACGCTGCGTGCCGGTGACCAGATCCTGGTCAAACCCAACGAACGCTTTCCGGCCGATGGCTTTGTGCTGGCCGGCCAGAGCAGCGTGAACCAGGCCCCGATCACCGGGGAGAGCCTGCCCGTCGAGAAGGTGCCTGTCAGCACACCCCAGACGGCGCTGCGCGATTTCGCCCGGTTGCCGGCCAGGCATCGGGTGTTTGCCGGCAGCCTCAATGGGCGGGGTGCGCTGGAGGTGGTGGTGGCGCGTGTGGCCAGCGAATCCACCATGGCCCGCATGGTGCGCCTGGTCACCGAGGCGCAGACCCAGCGCTCGCCCACGCAGACCTTCACCGAACGCTTCGAGCGTGTGTTCGTGCCCCTGGTGTTGGGTTTCGTGTTGCTGCTGCTGTTCGCCTGGGTGGTGGTGGATGAACCCTTCTCGGCCAGCTTCTACCGCGCCATGGCGGTGCTGGTGGCGGCCAGCCCCTGCGCCTTGGCCATCTCGGTGCCCAGCGCCGTGCTCAGCGGCGTGGCGCGTGCCGGGCATGGCGGGGTGTTGATCAAGGGTGGCGCCCCGCTGGAGAGCCTGGGGCGCCTCGATGCCATGGCCTTCGACAAAACCGGCACCCTGACCGAAGGCAAGCCCCGGCTCACCGATGTTCAGCCCGCGGCCGGGGTCTCCACAGAAGAGCTGCTGACGGTGGCCCTGGCAGTCGAACGCCACAGCGACCACCCGTTGGCCGCCGCCGTGGTGGAAGGGGCCCAGGAGCGCCTGGGGCCTTTGGCCAGCGTGCCCGAGGTGCTGGGCCTGCAAAGCCTTACCGGCCTGGGTGTGACGGCCCGGGTGGGTCAGCAGACCGCCTGCATCGGCAAACCGGCCCTGTTCAGCCGCTTGGGCCTGGCCGACCCCGACGCGACGCTGCAGCGGGCTCGCGAGGCGCTGGAGCAGGCGGGGCGAAGCACCATGCTGGTCCGCCTGGGGCAACGCGATCTGGGCGTGCTGGGGCTGATGGACACCCCCCGCCCCGGTGCCGCCGCGGTGATGCAGGCGCTGCGGGCGCTGGGCATCCAACGCCTGATCATGATCTCGGGTGACAACCAGCAGGTGGCCGAGGCCGTGGCCCAGGCCATCGGCCTCACCGAAGCCCGCGGCGAGTTGATGCCCGAGGACAAGGTGCAGGCCATCCAGGCACTGCGGGCCGATGGCGGCCAGGTGGCCATGGTGGGCGATGGCGTGAACGACGCCCCCGCCATGGCCCATGCCACGGTCGGCATCGCCATGGGGGCGGCGGGGTCGGATGTGGCGCTGGAGACCGCCGACGTGGCCCTGCTGGGTGATGACCTGGCCCAGTTGCCGTTTGCGGTCGGGCTGTCACGCCAGACCAGCCGGATCATCCGGCAGAACCTGTGGGTGAGCCTGGGGGTGGTGGCCCTGCTGCTGCCCGCCACCCTGCTGGGCCTGAACATGGGCACCGCCGTGCTGTTCCATGAAGGCTCGACCCTGCTGGTGGTGGTGAACGCGCTGCGCCTGCTGCGCTATCCGCTGCGGCGCCCTGCGGCCTGAAGCCCAAAAAAATCGGCCACCGACTGTGAAGTGCGGTGGCCGACAGCTTGGGTCGAGTCAAAGATTCAGATCTTCCACTTCTCCAGCAGCTTTTCGGGGCGCAGGCTGTCGTAGCTCTCGAAGGGCTGGTGGATCCAGGGGTTGGTGGGCAGGTATTCCACCGAGTAGTCGGGCGTGAAGATGGACAGCTGCTTGGTCCAGATCACGGCGCTGCGCAGCTCGGTGATGGGCGCGTAGTTGTTCTTCAGCATCTGGATCACGGCGTTCAGGGTGTGACCCGAATCGGCCAGGTCATCGACCAGCAGCACACGGCCGGCGATCTCACCCTTGGGGGTGGTGATGAAGCGTGCGATGTCGAGGTGGCCTTGCACCGTGCCGGCTTCGGCGCGGTACGAGCTGGTGGACATGATGGCCAGCGGCTTGTCGAAGATGCGGCTCAGGATGTCGCCCGGGCGCATGCCCCCGCGCGCCAGGCACAGGATGGTGTCGAACTGCCAACCCGATTGGTGGATCTTGATGGCCAGCTTCTCGATGAGGCTGTGGTACTCGTCGTAGCTCACGTACAGGTGTTTACCGTCTTCGGTCAGCATCTGATTTGCTCCTGGATAGATAGCTAAAAAGCCCGCCGCACGCTTGCGACGGGCTCATTATTCATGAATTTGTAAAGAAAGGTAGCCTGTCTCAGCGCAGGTCGTCAGGCCAGGTAGGGGTGACGCATCATGATGGTGTGGTCACGGTCCGGGCTGGTCGAGATGACATGGATCGGCACGCCGGTGACATGCTCGATGCGCTGCAGGTACAGGCGGGCATTGACGGGCAGCTTGTCGTAGTCGGTCACGCCCACGGTGCTGTCGGTCCAGCCTTCCATGGTTTCGTAGATCGGCTTGCAACGGGCGATGTCGTCAGCGCCCATGGGCAGGATGTCGGTCACTTCGCCGTCGAGTTCATAGCCGGTGCACAGCTTGAGCTCGGTCAGGCCATCGAGCACGTCGAGCTTGGTGATGCACAGCCCGGTCAGGCCATTGACCTGCGCGCTGCGTTTGAGCAAGGCGGCATCGAACCAGCCACAGCGGCGGCTGCGGCCCGTGGTCACGCCCTTTTCGGCACCGATGGTGCTCATATGCCAGCCCGGGGTGCCTTCTTTTTCCCACTCGAGTTCGGTCGGGAAGGGGCCGCCACCCACGCGGGTGCAATAGGCCTTGGTGATGCCCAGGATGTAATGCAGCATGCCCGGGCCCACACCGGCGCCTGCGGCGGCATTGCCGGCCACGCAGTTGCTGGAGGTCACATAGGGGTAGGTGCCGTGATCGACGTCGAGCAAGGTGCCCTGGGCGCCTTCGAACAGCAGGTTGGCGCCGTTCTGGTGGGCGTCGTTGAGCTCGCGGGAGACATCGGCCATCATGGGCTTGAGCAACTCGGCGTGGCGCATGGCCTCTTGATAGACCGGCTCGAACTGAACTTCGCCATCAACGATGTAGGGCTTGAGCGCATCGCCGAACACGAACTTGCGCGAGCCCAGGAAGGTGGTCAGCACATGGTTGTGCAGGGCCAGCAGCTCGCGCAGCTTGGCGGCGAAACGCTCGGGGTACTTCAGGTCTTGCACGCGCAGGGCACGGCGGGCGATCTTGTCTTCGTAAGCCGGGCCGATGCCGCGGCCGGTGGTGCCGATCTTCTCGGTACCGCCTTCTTCGCGGGCCGCTTCACGGGCCACATCGAGCGCAGCATGGAAGGGCAGGATCAGCGGGCAGGCCTCGCTGATGCGCAGGCGCGAGCGCACTTCGACACCGGCCTTTTCCAGGCCTTCGATTTCCTCGAACAGCTTGGCCGCCGACAGCACCACACCGTTGCCGATGTAGCACTTGACGCCGGCGCGCATGATGCCGCTGGGGATCAGGTGCAGCGCCGTCTTGACGCCATTGATCACGAGGGTGTGGCCGGCATTGTGGCCACCCTGGAAGCGCACCACACCCTGGGCGCTTTCGGTGAGCCAGTCCACGAGCTTGCCCTTGCCTTCGTCGCCCCATTGGGTACCGACCACCACCACATTACGACCGCTTGTCTTGTTCATCACAGTATTTGATTCAAAGGGATTTCACGACCCACTGCCCAGCGCTGGAGACCAGCTGGCGATCGCAATGGAACTCATCAACTTCACTCTCGTGGCCCGGCAACACGCCCACCACCGTCTCACCCTGCGCACGCAGGGCCGCCACCGCCGCGCGCAGCGCCGGGTCCACGCCCCAGGGCGCGCGGATGGCCGCTCGCAGGGCACGCGGCGCCACCACGCTCACCAGTTCACGCACGTCCAGGCTGAAGCCGGCCGCCGGGCGATTGCGGCCGAACACCGCGCCCACCTCGTCGTAACGCCCCCCGCGGACCAGCGCATCGCTGGTGCCGGGCACATAGATCGAGAAGCGCGCGCCGGTGTAGTAGGCATAGCCGCGCATGTCGGCCAGGTCGAAGGTCAGGTTGACCTCGCCCAACTGGCTGGCCAACCAGCGCAGTTGGTCCAGCGCCGCGAGCAGCTTGGGCTGACCAGAGAAGACACTGGCGGCCTCATCGAGCACGCCGATGTCGCCATACAGGCCTGGAAGGGCCAGCAACAGCTCGCGCGTGGGTGAAGGCAGATCGGCCACCAGGGCCTGCAGATCGCTGCCCGCCTTGACGGCCAGGGCCTGGTGGATGGCCTGCAGCCGCGCCGGGGCGAGTTGCAGCCCGTCGAGCAGCGTGCGCAGGATGCGGGCATCGGCCAGATCGACGCTGATGCCGCTGACACCGGCGGCCTTCAGGCAGTCCAGGGCCAGTTGCAGGGCTTCCAGATCGGCCTCGGGGCCGGCATGGCCGTAGATTTCGGCGCCGAACTGCAGCGGCTCGCGGGTGGCGTGCGGGCTGTCCGGGCGGGTGTGCAACACCGGGCCGCAATAGCACAGGCGGGTGACACCCTGGCGGTTGAGCAGATGGGCGTCGATGCGGGCCACCTGGGGGGTGGTGTCAGCACGCAGGCCCATGGTGCGGCCCGACAGTTGATCGACCAGCTTGAAGGTGAGGAGATCGAGCGCTTCACCTGTACCGGTCAACAGGGATTCAAGGTGCTCCAGCAGAGGCGGCATGACCAGCTCATAGCCGTAGCTGCGCGCCGTATCGAGCAGGGCGCGGCGCAGTTCTTCGATGTGCCGGGCCTCGGAGGGCAGGACATCGGCAATGTGATCCGGCAGGACCCAGGCAGACATGGTGATGGGGGGGCTGTTAAAAACGTGATTTTACAGATGTTGGCCAGCCCACTCAGGACAGGGCCCACACCAGTGCCAGACCGGCCAGTACGCTGAGCAGGCCGATGAAGCGGATCTGACCGTCCTGCAGTTGCAGCAGGCGGGTGAAAGTCTGACGCCAGGCGCTGGGTGAAAGGAAGGGAAACAGCCCCTCAATCACCAAGACAAAGCCCAGCGCCAGCCACAGCGCATCGGAGTCCAACACCCGCGCTCACTTCTTGCCGGCAGGGGCTGCAGGCGCAGCGCCGCGGAAGATGCGGAAGAACTCGGAGGTCGATGGATCAACCACCACCACATCGCTCTTCTTGTTCAGGGTGGCCTTGTAGGCGTCCAGGCTGCGGTAGAACTGCGCAAACTGCGGGTCCTTGCCGAAGGCCTCGGCATAGGTGCGCGCCGCCTCGGCATCGCCCTCACCCTTGATCTGCTGTGCTTCGCGGTAGGCGTTCGCCACCGTGATTTCGCGCTGACGATCGGCGTCGGCCCGGATCTTTTCACCCTCGGCGCCCCCGGTGGAGCGCAGCTCGTTGGCCACGCGCTTGCGCTCGGCCTCCATGCGGCGGTAGACCGACTCGGTGATGGCGTCCACGTAGTCGACACGGGTGACGCGCACGTCCACCACATCCACACCCCAGGGCTTGTCGCCCTTGACCACCTTGAGCACCTCACGGCGCACATCGTTCATCACGGCATCGCGCTTGGAGGACAGCAACTCCTTGACGGTGTGTTTGTTGACCTCTTCCTGGAACGCATTGCGCACCACGCGGTTGAGCTGGTTGGCACCGGCGGTCTCGTCCAGACCCACGTTGCGGATGTACTCCAGCGGGTCGGCGATGCGCCAGCGCACATACCAGTCGATCACCACGCGCTGCTTCTCAGCGGTCAGCATGGGCTCGGTGTCGGTGCTGTCGAGCATGAGCAGCCGCTTGTCGATGTACGACACGTTCTGGAACGGCGGCGGCAGCTTGAAGTTCAGGCCAGGCTCGGTGATGACCTCCTTGATCTGCCCCAGGGCGTAGACCACCCCGAACTGACGCTGGTCGACCACGAACAGCATGGAGCTCAGCAGCGCGAGGGCCACCAGCAACGATGAAATGAAAAAACCGATTCTGTTCACGAAGCTACTCCCTAGCGCGATTCGCGGTCACGCGAGCGGCCGTTGTCACGGGCACGCGACTCGTTGGAAAACGCAGCACCGGAGGCCGGTGCGCTGGCGGGGGTCTGAGGCACGGCGGCGGCAGCGGGTGCGGCCTCCACCGTCGCAGACCCTGCCTGCTGCAGGATCTTGTCGAGCGGCATGTACAGCAGGTTGCCACCTTGGCGCGACTCGACCAGCACCTTGGTCACATTGCCGTAGATCTGCTGCATGGTGTCGATGTACATGCGGTCCCGCGTGACCTGGGGCGCCTTCTGATACTCGTTCAGCACGGACTTGAAGCGCTGCGCATCACCTTGGGCCTGGGCCACGATGCGGCCCTTGTAAGCCTCGGCCTCTTCCTTCAGGCGGGAGGCCGAACCCACCGCGCGCGGAATCACGTCGTTGGCGTAGGCCTGGGCCTCGTTCTTGGCGCGTTCACGCTCCTGACCGGCCTTGAGCACGTCGTCAAAGGCGGCCTGCACCTGCTCGGGTGGGCGCACGCCCCCTTGCTGCAGGTTGATGCCCACCACCTCGACCCCGACCTTGTAGCGGTCGAGGATGCTTTGCATCAGCGCACGCACACGGGGCGCAATCTGGTCGCGCTCATCGGACAAGGCGGTGTCCATGCGCATCTTGCCAACCACTTCACGCACGGCGGTCTCGGCCGCCTGGACCACGGACTCGCCCGGGTTCTTCGACTCAAACAGCCAGGCACGTGCGTCATTGAGGCGGTACTGCACGGCGAACTTGATTTCGACGATGTTCTCGTCTTCGGTCAGCATGGCCGAGTCACGCAGACCCGTGCTCTTGATGACCGTGTCGCGCCCCACATCGACCGAGCGGATCTGGGTGACGAACACCAGCTCATGGCGCTGGATCGGGTAAGGCAGGCGCCAGTTGAAGCCCGCCCCCACCGTCGACTTGTAACGGCCGAACTGCGTGATCACGGCCTGCTGGCCTTCCTGCACGATGAAAAAGCCGGTACCCAGCCAGATCAGCACGGCCACGGCGGCGATCAGACCCACGCCGACGCCGGCGCTCTTCATGTCGGGCTGGTAGCCACCACCACCGCCCTTGCCACCCGAGCCACCGCCCTGCCCGCCCCCCTGGCCGCCGAACAGCTTGCCCAGTTTGCGGTTGAGGTCGCGCCACAGTTCGTCGAGATCCGGCGGAACCTGCTGGCCACCCTGCCCGCGCGGGTTGTGTTGCTCGGGAGCATCCTTGTCCGGACGGCCACGTTCACCGGAGGAGTCATCCCCCCGACCCCAGCGTGGATCGTTGAGATTGAACATCCCCTTGATGCGACCCGGCAGAGCCGGCCAGCGCAAGGCTTTGGTCTTGAAGTTCATTCGCATTGCTCTTTTCTTGTACGGGACTGATTGTGCCCAATCAGGACGAAGGAAGTGCCAATTCCGTGGCGCCGGCTGCGGGATCTGTGGCGGGCGCCAGATGCGCCAGGGCCAGGGCCGCCAGCTGCTGACGCAGCACCGGCAGGCCCTCGCCACTGCGCGCACTCAGGAACACGCGGGGCACCTGCCGGCCGGCCAGCTCATAGGTGTCCAGCGCCTGCAATGGGCGCTGCGCCTCATCGATCGCATCGAGCTTGTTGAAGACCAGCAGCTGCGGCACATCGGCCGCGCCGATCTCGCCCAACACACGCAGGACCTCGTTGAGTTGTTCGGGGTAATCCGGGTTGGCCGCATCCACCACATGCAGCAGCAGATCGGCGTCGGTGGCCTCTTGCAGCGTGGCCTGGAAGGCATCGATCAGCCCGTGCGGCAGGTCACGGATGAAGCCCACCGTGTCGGACAAGGACACCGAACGCCCGGCCTCGCCCAGATAGAGCTGGCGGGTGGTCGTGTCCAAGGTGGCAAAAAGCTGGTCGGCCGCATAGGCCCGGGCCTTCACCAGCGCGTTGAACAGCGTCGACTTGCCTGCGTTGGTGTAGCCCACCAGCGAGATGTTGAAGGTGTCGCGGCGCTCGCGCTGGCGGCGCTGGGTGCTGCGCTGGCGCTTGACCTTCTCGAGGCGCTCCTTGGTGCGCTTGATGGACTCGCCGATCATGCGGCGGTCCAGCTCGATCTGGGTTTCACCCGGACCGCCCCGGGCACCGATGCCCCCGCGCTGACGCTCCAGGTGGGACCAGCGGCGCACCAGGCGCGTGCTGATGTATTGCAAACGGGCCAGCTCGACCTGCAGCTTGCCTTCGAAGCTGCGGGCGCGCTGGGCAAAGATTTCAAGAATGAGCAGGGTCCGGTCGTTGACCGGCAGGCCCAGGTGGCGCTCCAGGTTGCGCTGCTGGGCCGGGCTCAGGGATTGGTCGAACAAGACCTCGACGGCCCCGTGCTGCTCGGCCATGAAACGGATTTCATCAGCCTTGCCACTGCCGACGAACAGGGCGGCATCCGGCGCCTTGCGCTTGCAGGTGATGCGCGCCACGGGCGCCAGGCCTGCGGTCTCGGCGAGCAGCCCCAGTTCTTCCAGGTCGGCATCGAAATGCGGGCCACCCAGGTCCACACCCACAAGGATGACCGGGGTGGGGGCAGGAGAATTCTTGTCAGTCAAATCAACAGAGCCTGTAAAAAAGCCGGCCGCCCCCCTTGCGGGGGACGGCCGGCTTCCGGATCACTGTGCGGCTGCGGGCTCTGCAGCGTCAGCAGTGGAGAAGTTCACAGCACGACCCGGCACGATGGTCGAGATGGCATGCTTGTAAACCATTTGCGTCACGGTGTTGCGCAGCAACACCACGTACTGGTCGAACGACTCGATCTGACCTTGAAGCTTGATGCCGTTGACGAGGTAAATCGACACCGGCACATGCTCGCGGCGCAGTGCGTTCAGGAACGGGTCTTGAAGAAGCTGCCCTTTATTGCTCACGATATTCTCCGTGTTCAAAATGTTGTTGGAAAGCCAGACCTTACCACAGGCCCGGCACCTGGCAAGGCGCAAGGCCAATTTTCAGCGCCCGCCCTCCCAGCCATGCGCCGCCAAGGCTCAGTGGCCATCCTTGTCGGCAAAGGGGTTTTGCGAGGTCTTGAGCTCGATGCGTAAAGGTGTACCCACCAGGCTGAACTCCTTGCGGAAACGACCTTCGAGGAATCGCTTGTAGGCCTCGGTCACATGCTCCAGGGAGTTGCCGTGGATCACGATCACCGGCGGGTTCATGCCCCCTTGGTGGGCGTAGCGCAGCTTCGGGCGGTACATGCCCGTCTTCTTGGGGGTCTGGAACTGCACCGCTTCCAGCAGCAGGCGGGTGAGCACCGGCGTGGGCATCTTGCAGGTGGCCGCCTTGTGGGCCTGCGCAATCGCCGTCCACACCGGCCCCAGGCCCTGGCGCTTGCGCGCCGAGATGAAGTGCACCGAGGCGAACTTCAAGAAGGACAGGCGGGTCTCGATCGAGCGCTCGACCAGTTGGCGCTGGTAGTCGTCCACCGCATCCCATTTGTTGATGGCGATCACCACGGCGCGGCCGCTCTCCAGGATGTAGCCCGCAATGTGGGCGTCCTGATCGGTCACGCCCTGGGTGGCGTCCAGCAACAACAGCACCACGTTGGCCGATTCGATGGCCTGCAGGGTCTTGACCACCGAGAACTTCTCGATCGCCTCGAAGACCTTGCCCTTGCGGCGCAGGCCTGCGGTGTCCACCAGCTCATAGCGCTGCCCGTTGCGCTCGAAAGGCACCGAGATCGCATCGCGGGTGGTTCCGGGCATGTCGAAGGCCACGAGTCGCTCTTCGCCCAGCCAGGTGTTGATCAGCGTCGACTTGCCGACATTGGGACGCCCCGCGACGGCGAGCTTGATCAGGCCGGCATCGGCCTCCTCGGCGTCTTCGTCGGGTTCGGGCAGGTTCAGAGGCGCCAGTGCCAGATCGACCAGGCCACGGATGCCTTGGCCGTGGGCGGCCGACACCGGATAGACCTCGCCCAGCCCCAGCTCATAGAACTCGGACAGCTGCATGCCCTCTTTCATGCCTTCGGCCTTGTTGGCCGTCAGCACACAGGGCTTGCCCAGGCGACGCAGGTACTTGGCGATGTCGTGGTCCTGGGCCGACAGGCCGGCCCGCGCATCCACCACAAATATCACCACATCGGCTTCGGCCACGGCCTGCTGGGTCTGCTTGGCCATTTCCTTGTAGATGCCGCTGGCGGCATCGGGCTCGAAGCCCCCGGTGTCGATGACGATGTACTCGTGCGCGCCTTGCCGGCCATTGCCATAGTGGCGGTCGCGGGTCAGGCCCGCAAAATCGGCCACGATGGCATCACGCGACTTGGTGAGGCGGTTGAAAAGCGTCGACTTGCCGACATTGGGGCGCCCTACGAGCGCAATAACGGGTTTCATGAAACATTACCGCCGATTCATTCCGGACGGAATGCAAACACGCCACCCTTGCGGGTGACCACGACCAACACGCCATCAGCCAGTACCGGCGCCACCGCGATCGGCGAGCCATCGGTGCTGAGGCGGTTGAGAGAACTGCCGTCTTCGCGCGACAGCAGATGGACAAAACCGGCGTCATCGCCGATCGCCAGCGAGCGGCCCAGCAGCAGCGGGGCCGTCAGGCGGCGGTACTGCAGGCGATCGCTGGTCCACAGGCGCTCACCATCGGCGCGACGCCAGGCCACCAGGCGGCCATCAGATTCGGTACCGAACACGGTGGCGGCGTCGCCATGCACACCGGTGAAGCCGTTGGCGGGCTTGGTCCAGCTCAGCGTGCCACGCTGGGCTTGCACACAACCCACCGCCGCCTGGAAAGCGCGCACGCAGACCGAGTCGTCCACCCGGCTGACACGCCCCACCAGATCAACCAGGCGTTCGACATCATTGGTGCCGCGCGGCGTGGCCAGAGGGGCCTCCCAGCGGATGCCGCCATTGGCCGGATTCAGCCCCGCCAGTCGCCCTGACAGGCCCGCCACCAAGGTATCGTTGACCGGAATCAGCACGCCGGGCTGGCGCAGCACCAGGGGCTCGCCCGGGCGCTGCTGGGTCCAGATCTTGCGCCCGGACTCGCCATCAAAGGCCGTCACCGATCGATCGGCCGCCAGCACAAACACCCGCCCGCCGGCCACCAGGGGCGCGGTGAAGACCTGGGCGGGCAATTGGCGGCGCCAGACTTCGCGGCCGGCGACAAAGCTGACCAGTTCGTTGTTGCTGGTGACCACGGCCACCTGCTTGCCATCGCCTCCGACGCCGGCGGTGATACCGGCCTTGGCGTCGGCGCGCCAGAGTTCGCGACCGCTGGCCGCGTCAAAAGCGGTGACCTGCCCCGAAGACGAGGCCAGGGTCAACGTGGACCCCGTGACCTGGGCATCGAGCGGGAACTCCACGGCGCCCAGGCTGGCCGACCAGGCCGGCTTGACCCCCACCAGCGCCACCACGGGCGTCAGCTCGGCAGGCTTGTGCTTGGGTGAGCCCGAGCTGCAAGCAGTCAACACCAGCAGCGAGACGGCCGCCAGGGCCGCCATGAGGCTGCGTTCAACGACCGGTCGTGCCATTTGCTTCACTTCTTGTCCTCGGTAGGGGCTGTTGCGGTTGCCGCCGGCTCGGCAGCAGCTTGCGGGTTGACGCCCAGTGCATTGAGCTTGGCCTCGATCAGGCGTCGGTACTCCGTGCGCTCGTCGAGCTTTTGATAGGCCTTGCGGTACTCGGCGACGGCCTCGTCGGCCTTGCCTTGCAGGGCATACACATCGCCCTTGCGGTCGGCCGCCAGGGCTTCGAATTCTGCCGGGAAAGCGGTGCCCAGCGTCTTGAGTGCTTCGTCGTAGGCCTTGGCATCCACCTGAAGGGCCGCCAGACGCAGGCGAGCCACGGCTTTCACGCCATCGTCACCGGACTGCTCCAGCACCCAGTTCAGTGCCGCCTTGGCGGCATCGGCGTTGCCTTTGTCGGCCAGGGCCTGGGCGGCCAGCAGACTGGCCTGGGCGGCATAGGCCGTGCGGCCGTACTTGCCATGGATGTCCTCCTGCACGCGGGCCACCTTTTGCAGGTCCTGTGCTTTGACTGCGCGCTCCATTTCGTCATAGAGCACGGCCGCCTGGGCGGCCTGGCTGCGCTGCCAGTACTGGTAGCCGTTCCAGGCGGCAAAACCGCCAAAGATCACGATCAGCACCCAGCTGATGGCATTGCCATAGCGGTTCCAGAAATGCTTGAGCTGATCGAGTTGTTCTTGTTCTTCGAGGTCGAGATGAGATGCCATGGCGTTGTGCTGTTAATTCGGGGATTGTAGGGTGATCGCCCATTGGGGCAGATCGCCCAGGGAGCGGGCCTGCTGAGCGCCTGCGCCATCGCGCAGCGACTTCACGGTGACCTCGCCACGGGCCAGTTCGTCGCCACCAAAGATGAGGGCATGGCGTGCGCCGCTGGCATCGGCCTTCTTGAACTGGGACTTCATGCTGCCCCAGGACTCGGCCGCACCGGCGTGCATCTGCACCGACACGCCCAAGGCGCGCAATTGCACCAGGGTCTTGAGCACCACCGGCAAGGCCGAAGCATCGGGCACGATGGCATAGGCGTCGGGCGCCGGGGCCTGCGCCGGGGCCTGCTCGCGCAGCAGCTCCAGCACCCGCTCCACCCCCAGGGCCCAGCCCACGGCCGGCGCGGCCTTGCCGCCGATCTGCTCGATCAGGTAGTCGTAACGGCCACCACCGCAGATCGTGCCTTGCGAACCCAGGCTCTCGGTGATGAACTCGAACACCGTGAGGTTGTAGTAGTCCATGCCGCGCACCAGGCGCGGGTTGATGGTGTAGGCCACGCCGCAGGCATCGAGAATGCCGCGCACGGTGTTGAAGTGGGCCAGCGAGGCCTCGCCAAGGAAATCGATCAGGCGCGGGGCCGATTCGACCACCTCACGCATGGCCGGGTTCTTGGTGTCCAGGATGCGCAGCGGGTTGCTGTGCAGACGACGGCGGGCATCTTCGTCCAGCAACTCCTGATGTTGCTCGAAGTGAGCGATGAGCGCGGCGCGGTGCGCCTTGCGCTCGGCGGGCTGGCCCAGGCTGTTGAGCTCCAGGCGCACATCCTTGAGACCCAGCTCCTGCCACAGGGCGTTGGCCAGCAGGATCAGTTCGGCATCGACCTCGGCACCCGGAAAGCCCAGGGCCTCGGCACCGATCTGGTGGAACTGGCGATAGCGGCCGCGCTGCGGGCGCTCGTGCCGGAACATCGGGCCCATGTAGTACAGGCGCTTGCCGCCGTCGTACAGCATCGAGTGCTCGGCCACGGCCCGCACCACGCCGGCGGTGTTCTCGGGGCGCAGGGTCAGGGCTTCGCCGTTGAGCTTGTCCTCGAAGGAGTACATCTCTTTTTCGACGATGTCGGTCACCTCGCCCAGGCCGCGCACAAACAGGGGCGTGGGTTCGACGATGGGGGTGCGGATGTTGCGGTAGGCATGGCGGGCCATCAACTGGCGCACCTTGTCTTCCAGCCACTCCCACTGCGCCGACTCGGGCGGCAGGATGTCGTTCATGCCTTTGACGGCGGAAAGCTTTTCAAATCGGGGCGCGGACGCCGCAGCCGCTGGGGCTGCCTGGGGTTTCTCGGACATAAGGATCAGATGGGCTCGGAGTGCGGGGCCGCAGCGGCCGCTCCAAAGCGCTTTTCAATGTAGTTTTCGACGATCTGGTGGAACTCGGCCGCGATGTTGTCGCCACGCAGCGTGAGGGCCTTCTCGCCATCGATGAACACCGGCGCAGCCGGCGCCTCGCCGGTGCCCGGCAGGCTGATGCCGATGTCGGCGTGCTTGCTTTCACCAGGGCCATTGACGATGCAGCCCATGACCGCCAGCTTGAGGTTTTCGACGCCGGGGTAGCGCGATCGCCAGACCGGCATCTGCGCCCGCAGGAAGTCATCGATCTGCTTGGCCAGTTCTTGGAATGTGGTGCTGGTGGTGCGGCCACAGCCCGGGCAAGCCGTGACGCTGGGCACGAACACGCGCAGCCCCAGCGCCTGCAGGATCTCGGAGGCGATCACCACCTCCTGGGTGCGCGGCTCGCCAGGCTGGGGGGTGAGCGACACGCGGATGGTGTCGCCAATGCCTTCTTGCAGCAGGATGGACAGCGCCGTGGCCGAGGCCACCGTGCCCTTGGTGCCCATGCCGGCCTCGGTCAGGCCCAGGTGCAAGGCGTAGTCGGTGCGGCGGCCCAGCTCGCGGTAAACCGCGATCAGGTCCTGTACCCCGCTGACCTTGCACGACAGAATGATCTGATGGCCCGGCAGGCCCATTTCCTCGGCCCGCTGAGCCGAGGTGATGGCCGATGAGATCAGGGCCTCGTACATCACCTGTCGCGCGTCCCAGGGCTGGGCGCGCTGGCTGTTCTCGTCCATCAGGCTGGCCAGCAGCTCCTGGTCGAGGCTGCCCCAATTGACGCCGATGCGCACGGGCTTGTTCCAGCGGATGGCGGCATCGATCATCTGGCCGAACTGGCGATCGTGTTTGTCGCCCTTGCCCACGTTGCCCGGGTTGATGCGGTACTTGGACAAGGCCTCGGCGCAGGCGGGGTGCTCGGTCAGCAGACGGTGGCCGTTGTAGTGGAAGTC
Source organism: Curvibacter gracilis ATCC BAA-807 (assembly GCF_000518645.1). GTDB lineage: Bacteria > Pseudomonadota > Gammaproteobacteria > Burkholderiales > Burkholderiaceae_C > Curvibacter > Curvibacter gracilis. The sequence goes on from NZ_JADZ01000011.1 coordinate 271,423, forward strand.
GCCGATCAAGGGCACGGAGATGCCCATGCGGTCGAGCTGCTCACGGATGTGGGGCACGGCAGCGGCCGCCTCGGGCGTGTTCACCGTGATGCGCACCATCTCGGAACCCGCAAGCGCCAGCTCCTTGACCTGGATGGCGGTGCCGATCACATCCACCGTGTCGGTGTTGGTCATCGACTGGACACGCACGGGCGCATCGCCCCCCACGGTGACATGGTTGCTGCCCCAGGACGTCACCGCCTGACGCGAGCGGCGCGGCTTGGGCTGGGCCGTCGGAATCGGTTGCTGCCCCCACACCGGGCGCTCGCTGTCGCTCATCACTTCACCTCGAAACGGGCCACGTTGTCACGCGCCACAGATTGCAGATCAAAAGCCTTGCCCCGCACCTGGACCTGGGTGGCATCCACCTTGCCCACCACCACGGTGAGCGGCGGCACGCCTCCCGCAGAAGCGGTCTCGCCAGCGCTCAGGGTCTTCTGGAAGGTGACCTGGCCATTGGCATCGGTCACCTTGATCCAGGAGCTTCCGCTGGCACTGAAACTCAGCACCGAGGCGGCCGATGGGGCCACCGGCACAGCCGGGCTGGCCGCAGGCGCGGGTGGGACCGGCGCGGGCGCGGATGGGACCGGCGCGGGCGCCGGGGCGGACGCAGTCACTGGGGCCGGCGCCGGAGTGGGGACAGGGGCAGGTACCGTGGCAGGTACAGGGGTGGCCGCAGTCGCCGGAGCCTGGGCCACCGCAGGCGCGACCGGCGGTGACACGGGTGCTGGTGCAGACGGTGTTGCCACAGCCGGCGGGTTCGCAGACCCTTCCGATGTCTGCGCCACCACAGGGGGTGGAGCAGGTTCAGGCTCTGGCGCCGCCTGGACCACGGCCCCCGGGCTGGTCAGCGGGGCCGCTGGCTCGGGGACGCTGGGGCTGAAACGGGGCCAAAGGTAGATGGCCAGGGCACCCAGACACAACAGAGGCACGGCCAACAGCGTGGGGCTGAAGCGATGCTCCGACACCAGGCGGTTGCGCCGCTCATTCTGGGCGCGGAAAGGGGTGTTGATGCCCGCGTCGTCCGGGTTCAGCCTGGGGGCCTGGGTCTGGGGCAGGCGCTCCAGCACCGGAGCGGCATCGATGCGCAGGGTGCGGCACACGCTGGAGGCCAGGGCCCGCACGAACACCGCATCGGGCAGTTGATCATAGCGATCGGATTCGAGCGCCTCGAGCTTGCTCACCGGCACCTTGAGCGCCACCGCCAGGGCCGCGACATGCATGCCGGCCGCTTCACGGGCCTGACGCAACAGTGCACCTGCCGAGAGCGGTGGCACGCTTGCCACCGCCACGTCTTCCACCTCACTCATCAAACGCTCCCCGCTCGTAGGACGACAGCTCCCGGGCCTGGGGGAACCGCTTCTTCAATTGCTCGACCAGTTGCAACATCGCCACCCGGTCACCCATGCGGTGCTCCACCCGGATACCCAGCCACAAGGACTCGGCATTGGCATATTCACTGTTGTTCAGGCGACGGATGTAGAACTGGGCCCGCACCAGCTCGCCGCGCTGGTAAAGCAAGGCAGCCAGGTTGTAGCCGGTGATGGGGTTGCCGGCGTCCAGCTCGTAGGAACGCGCCAGGCTACGTTCGGCCTCGGCCTTGCGCCCGGCGCGGGCCTGACACAGACCCTGGGCCATGAAAGTCTTGGCCTTGTCGCCATACAAGGGGCTTTGCAAGGCCTGGTTGAACAGGTCTTCAGCTTCGCTGTAACGCTTGCGCTGGCACAGCAACCAGCCGTAGTTGTGCAGGATGTTGGAGTCGCGTGGGCTCAGTGCCAAGGCACGCTTGAAGCCCTCTTCGGCCTGGCGCTCATCATTGAGCCGCATGTAGATCAGGCCACGCAGGTTGTAGGCCTCGGCAAAGCCCGGGTCGGCGGCCAGCACCTGGCGCACCTCATCGAGCGCCACGGTGGTCTTGCCCTGGTCGAAGTAGTTGGAGGCCAGCTCCAGGCGGATGCGGGCTCGGCGCCGGGCTTCACCCTCGTCACTGGCGCCCCCCGGCGTTTCCGTGATGATCGGGTCATTGGAGGCGCTGGGCTGCGTGGCACAGCCACTCAGTGCACCCAGCAGCAGGCCGGCGGCCACGGCAGTCACGGTGGCACTCAGGACACTTCGCCAGAGATGGCGCATTGCCAGGGCAGTCCCCATCAAGCCTCCTTGTTGTTGGCCGTCAATTCGGTCACGGGTTTCAGAACGATGGTGCGCTGCTGGGCAATACGCTCAGCCACCCGGGTTCGGTCACGGACATCGCCGGCCAGTTGGCCGCATGCCGCATCGATGTCATCACCACGGGTCTTTCGCACGGTCGTCACGATACCAGCATCAAGCAGGATTTTCGCAAACGCCTGCACACGCTCGGTGGGCGAGCGCAACAGGCCGGAGGCCGGGAAGGGGTTGAAGGGAATCAGGTTGAACTTGCACCACACGCCTTTTCCACTGGCGTGCTGACGCACCAGCTCGATCAACTGGCGCGCATGCTCGGGGCTGTCGTTGACGCCATCGAGCATGCAGTACTCGAAGGTGATGAAGTCACGAGGGGCAAATTCGAGGTATTGGTTGCAAGCCGCCATCAACTCGGCGATGGGGTACTTGCGGTTGAGCGGCACCAGGTTGTCACGCAGCGGGTCGTTGGGCGCATGCAATGACACGGCCAGGGCCACTGCGCAATCTTGCGACAGGCGCTCCATCATCGGCACCACGCCCGAGGTGGACACCGTGACACGCCGGCGCGACAGGCCGTAGCCGTGGTCGTCCAGCATGGTGCGCAAGGCCGGCACCAGCGCGCCGTAGTTCTGCAGCGGCTCGCCCATGCCCATCATCACCACATTGGAGATGACGCGCTCGGAGGTCTGAAACTGGCGGCGCAGGGTGTGCTCGGCAAACCAGAGCTGGGCAACGATCTCGCCGGTGCTGAGGTTGCGGCTGAAGCCCTGATGACCGGTGGAACAAAAACGACAACCCACGGCACAACCGGCCTGGGACGACACGCACAGCGTGCCTCGATCGTCTTCGGGAATGAATACAGCCTCGACGGCATTGCCATCGCCCACATCGAACAGCCACTTGATGGTGCCGTCGGCGGAGTCATGGCGGCTCAGGACAGAAAGGCCCTCGACACGGGCACGTCCCTTGAGCTTTTCGCGAAGCGACTTGGCCAGATCGGTCATCTGGTCGAAATCGGATTCGCCCCGCTGGTGGATCCAGCGGAAGAGCTGGGTGGCACGAAAGCGCTTCTCACCCAGCTGGTCGCAGAACGCAGCCAACCCCTCGAGGTCGAAATCAAGCAGATTGGCTGTCATTGCATGCGTGGCTCGCGAAAAATCAACGAGCGTAGATGTTCAGGCTGGGGAAGAAGAAAGCGATTTCGACGGCAGCGGTTTCAGCGGCGTCAGAACCGTGCACGGCATTGGCGTCGATGCTGTCAGCGAAGTCAGCACGGATGGTGCCGGCGTCGGCCTTCTTCGGGTCGGTGGCGCCCATCAGTTCACGGTTCTTCAGGATGGCGTTTTCGCCTTCCAGAACTTGAACGTGGACAGGGCCGGAGACCATGAAGTCCACCAGGTCCTTGAAGAAGGGGCGTGCAGCGTGCACAGCGTAGAACTGCTCGGCTTCGGCGCGCGACAGTTGCACCAGACGCGAAGCGGCGATCTTCAGGCCAGCGGCTTCAAAGCGAGCCAGGATTTGGCCGATGACGTTCTTGGCGACGGCGTCAGGCTTGATGATGGAGAGAGTGCGTTCGATTGCCATGATTGATTCCTGAACTGAGTTTTTGTAATTTTTGCCACTTGGCAAAACCTCGGATTCTAACTCGGCTGTGCGGCAGTGCCTTGACAGCCATTCCCGCGACCAGGGTCAACGACCGCGGCCACCACGCGGACCGCCACGGCCGGCCGTGCCCGGACCGCCAGCTGTGCCACCCGAAGGCCCGCCACGGCGAGGCCCACCCTTGCTCTGCCGGTTCTGGCGGGCACGCGAAAAGCTGTCGGCACCGATGTAGCCTACCGAGGTCTTCATGGGATCGGGTTGTGCGCCCGGGGCGGCACGGTCGCCGCGCTCAGGCCGTGGCCGTCCGGCCGTCACGCCGGTGGTCAAGGGATCGGGCTGGCGGGGGCCGCCACCGCGCTTGAAATCGGTGTTGCCACGCGGGCCGGGGCCGGCGGCACGACGCTGCGGGCCATTGCCAGCGCGCTGACCACGGGGTGCGGGGGCTTCGGCACGGCGCGCCCCGCCCTCTTCGCCCCGCGCGCCAGCGGCCTGCATGAGCGAGCGGATGTCGCGCTCGTCGAGCTCGACCCAGGCCCCGCGCTTGAGACCGCGCGGCAGCACCATGGCGCCATAGCGGATGCGGATCAGGCGGCTCACGGCATGGCCCACGGCCTCGAACAGGCGGCGCACCTCGCGGTTGCGGCCTTCGGAGATGGTGACCCGGTACCAGCAGTTGGAGCCTTCGCCGCCACCGTCCTCGATCGAGCCGAACTGGGCCGGCCCGTCGTCAAGGTTCACGCCTGCGATCAGGCGCTCTTTCTCTTCCTTGCTCAGGGCACCGAGCACGCGAACGGCGTATTCGCGCTCCAGACCGAAACGCGGGTGCATGAGCTGGTTGGCCAATTCACCCGAGCTGGTGAACAACAGCAGGCCTTCGGTGTTCAGGTCCAGCCGGCCGACGGACTGCCACTTGCCCTGTTGCAGGCGCGGCAGACGGCGGAACACCGTGGGCCGGTTCTGCGGGTCGTCATGGGTCACCACCTCGCCCACGGGCTTGTGGTAGGCAATGACGCGGGCTGGCGGCGGGTCGATGCGGTAGCGGATGGGCTTGCCATTGACCTTCACCTGATCGCCGTACTGCACCCGCTGGCCGATGTGGGCCGGCTCGTTGTTGACGGAAATGCGCCCTTCCAGGATCAGTTGCTCCATCTCGAGCCGCGAACCCAGCCCGGCCTGTGCCAGCACCTTGTGCAGCTTGGGGGTTTCCACCTGCGGGGCCAGAACCCGCTTCAGGGGCGCCAGGTCGGGGGCTTCTTCGTCGGCATCGAACTGTCCGGAGACCACATCTTCGAAGCGGATGGCCGGCGCCTGCGAGGCCGTGGCGGGCCGGGCACCCGTCGGGCCACGTCGACTGCGATCGGGCTTGGGCTGGGCCTCAGCAGCCGGCTGCGCGACATCGGTCTGAGGGGGCTCCGACGGGTCTGACGGGGAATTCACTTGATCATTCATGGGCTTGGCCTGTCCCGGGGACGGTAAGAGAGTCGCCTGCGAGTCCCGGGGGCTCGGAGGTGAGGGAAAAGGGGACCACCGATTCGGCGGTCAAAGGGTTCAGTTCAAACGGCAGTTCGGGCTCGGCGATGGCGAGTTCGGGCTCATCCAGCCCTGGCGCGGCTTGCAACTCCTGCAGCAGGCGCTCCTGCCGCTCCGGGTCGTCCAGCGAGGGCAGTTGATCCAGCGAGGCCAGGCCCAGGTCATCGAGAAACTGGCGTGTGGTGGCAAACAGGGCCGGACGGCCGACGGTCTCACGGTGACCGATGACCTCCACCCAACCCCGGTCCTCCAATTGCTTGATGACCAGCGAGTTGACCGTGACGCCGCGGATGTCTTCGATGTCACCCCGTGTGACGGGCTGGCGGTACGCGATGATGGCCAGGGTCTCGAGCGCGGCGCGGGTGTAGCGCGGCGGCTTTTCGGGGTGCAGGCGATCCAGGTAGTACCGCATCTCAGGGCGGCTCTGAAAGCGCCAGCCCGAGGCCACACACACCAGCTCGACGCCCTTCTGGGTCCACTCGGCCTGCAGATCGATCAGCAAGGCCTTGAGGGTGTCCGAGCCCAGCTCATCGTCGAACAGCGCGCGCAGGTCGCGCAGCGACAAAGGCTGATGCGAACAGATCAACGCTGTTTCGAGGATACGCCGGGCATCCGTCGTGTTCATGTTCAAAAATTCCGGGGTAGGCGCCCGGGAGGGCGAAGGCCGTCACGGGGGCGGGGGCAACAAGGCTGTCTCGGAGGGGCAGTGGGGAGGGCTGCGAGCCCCTGACCGATGTCCGGGCACCGACGCTGAGCCGAGGGCTAGAGGGGTGCGATGGGCGGATTGTAACGCAGGCCCCAATCGGCCAAGGCCGCCTGCAGATCCGCTGGAAGCGCGGTCTCGAAGGCCAGATGTTCGCCACTCACCGGGTGATCGAAGGCCAGCCGCCAGGCATGCAGGGCCTGGCGCTGCATGCCCGCAGCAGGCGCGCCACCATACAGGCCGTCGGCCAACAGAGGATGCCCCAGATGCGCCATGTGCACTCGGATCTGATGGGTGCGACCCGTGTGCAGCTTGCAACGCACCCAGCATCCCTGCGTGGCATTGCCCATCAGTTCGATGTCGGTGCGCGCCGTCTTGCCCGACTGGTGGGTCAGGTCCACCACCGCCATGCGCAGGCGGTTGCGCGGGTCCCTGCCGATGGCGGCCTCGACCGTGACCTGAGCGGGTCCCTGCCAAGGCTTGTGGGCCAAGGCCATGTACTGCCGACTGACCTCGCGTGCCGCAATCAGTTGCACCAGCCGGTCCATGGTCTGGCGCGTCTTGGCCACCACCATCAGGCCACTGGTGTCACGATCCAGGCGGTGCACAATGCCTGCGCGCGGCAGCAACACCGCCCCGGCATGGTGGGCCAGCAGGCCGTTGAGCAAGGTGCCGCTCCAATGGCCTGGCGCCGGGTGCACGACCAGTCCTGGCGGCTTGTTCAAGACAATGAGGTCCTGGTCCTCGAACACGATGTCGAGCGCCATGGCCTCGGGCTTGAAGGCCTGGCTTTGCGGCGTGGGCCGCAGACAGACCTCCAGGCGATCGCCGACCTTGACTTTGAGCGAGGCCTTGCTCACAGGCTGCCCGTTGAGGCGCACGGCCCCCTCGTCAATGAGCTGCTGCAGGTAGCTGCGCGAGAACTCGCTGACGAACTCGGTCAAGGCCTTGTCCAGGCGCATGCCGTGGCTGGCCAGCGGAACTTCGCCCTGGCGCAGTTCCTCGGCGGGCTCTTCAGTCCCGTCCGCCCGCTCCAGCCCGTCTTCTTCCAGCAACTCGGCGCCACCGCTCTGGCCGATGTCATCGAGAGAGGAAGCCTCGGGGGCCGCCGATATAATCAATTTGCTTTGCTTCAAGAGGTTTCCAGTGATGCTACGTGCCAAATTATCCGTGGTCCCCGCGTTCGCGCTGGTTGCCTGTCTGTCTGCACTGTTGGGTGGGTGCTCGTCGACCAATGTCGACAAGACCGCCAACTGGACACCCGACCGCCTCTACAGCGAAGCCAAGGATGAGCTGAGCTCGGGCGCCTACGACAAGGCCGTGCCCCTGTTCGAGAAGCTCGAAGGCCGCGCCGCCGGCACCCCGCTGGCCCAGCAGGCCGAATTGGAAAAGGCCTATGCCCAGTACCGGGCGAATGAACAAGCCCAGGCCCTGGCCACCTTGGACCGTTTCATCCGCCTGCACCCGGCCAGCCCCGGCATGGACTACGCCCTCTACATGAAGGGCATCGTGAACTTCAATGACAACCTGGGTCTGTTCGCCTCGTTCACCCATCAGGATCTGTCCGAGCGCGACCAGAAGGCGGCCAAGGATTCCTTCGAGTCCTTCAAGGAACTGAGCACCCGCTTCCCCGACTCGCGCTACACCCCCGACGCACGTCAGCGCATGGTGTACATCGTGAACTCGCTGGCCCAGTACGAGGTGCACGTGGCCCGCTATTACTACTCACGCGGCGCCTATGTGGCAGCGATCAACCGCGCCCAGGTGGCCGTGACCGAATACCGCGATGTGCCTGCCACCGAAGAAGCGCTGGTCATCCTGGCCAAATCGTACGACGCCCTGGGCATGACCCAGTTGCGTGACGACTCCCGTCGCGTGCTGGCGCAGAACTACCCACAGAACGCCTACCTGGGCGGCCAGTCCAGCGGGCTCAAGAAATCCACCGGCCCCTGGTGGAAGATCTGGTAACAGTCCCTCGGGCCGCCCACCGTTTGCGGCCCTGTTGACGCAAGGCATCTAGCTATTGACGCAAGGCGTCAAGCGCCTGCATCAAAGCCAGCTGCCCATGCAAGACGGGCATGTCCGGCAGGGCCGCCAGCAGTTGTGGCCCATAGCTGCGCTGCAGCAAGCGTTCATCCGCGATCACCAGCACACCCCGATCGGTCTCTGAGCGGATCAGCCGGCCAGCACCCTGCTTCAGGGCCATGGCGGTCTCGGGCAGCACATAGGCCTCGAACGGTGACAGGCCCTGCTGGCGCAGGGCCTGGCTGCGCGCCTGCACCAACGGATCATCGGGCACCGGAAACGGCAACTTGTCGATGACCAGCATCTGCAAGGCGTCGCCCGGCACATCCACCCCTTCCCAGAAGGCCCCCGAGGCCAGCAGCACGCAGGGGCGCCCTGCCCCGCCGCCCTGGCGAAAGCGCTCCAGCAGGCGCCTGCGTGAGCCCTGCCCCTGCACCAGCACATCGATGCCCGAACCCGCCATCAAATGCTGCAACTGCTGGGCCAGCTCACCCAGCGCACGCAAGGAGGTGGCCAGCACCAGGGTGCGCCCCCCCAGACAACGCAAGGGCTCGACCAGCCAGTGCGCCAGTGCTGAGGCGTGGTCCGGGTCCTGCGCATCGGGCAGGCCCTCGGGCACGTGCAGGCAGGTCTGTTGGCGGTAATCAAAGGGGCTGGCCACCCGCAGCACGGTCGCGCGCCCCTGCAAGCCCGCGGGCCCGGTGAACCAGCTGAGGGACTCGTCCAGCCCCAGGGTGGCCGAGGTGAACACCCAGGACCGGACACCTGCCTGCGCATCCGCCGTGATCAGGGGCACAAGGGCCTCGGCAATGTTCAGCGGCGCCTCCATGCAGCGCGCCTGCCGCCCCAGCTCCAGCCAGCGCACCACCCGACCGGATGGGGGACGCATGAAGCCAGCCCAGCTCTGCTGCAACACATCCACGCGCTCAGCCAGGCGACGCAGCTCAGGCGCAGTCTCCGCCACCACCTGGAGTGCCTCGAGCACCCGCGCCAGGACGGCGGCCAACTGAAGCTCGGTTTGCTGCCAGAGCCCCGCCGCCACCCCCTCAGGACTGGCCCCCAGCCAGCGCAGGCGCACCCCTGCACGGGGCGTGTCCCGCCCCAGGCATTGATCCAAGGCCCGCGCCTGCTGCTCCAGCAGCGAAGCCAACTCCGGCCAGGGCTGAAAGCCGCGGGCCCAACGCATGCCTTCGTTGACCAGCTCGGTGGCCAGGCCGCGCAACTGGCGGGTGCTGAACTGGCGCCCCATGAACTGCACCCCGATGTCGTTGAGGCGATGCGCCTCATCGAAAACCACGGTCTGCACCGAAGGCAGCAGTTCGGCCACCCCCGACTCACGCAATTGCAGATCGGCGAAGAACAGGTGGTGGTTGATCACCACCACGTCGGCCAGCATGGCGCGCCGGCGGGCCTCGTTGACATGACAGCCCTGCCAGGCCGCGCAGCGGGTGCCCAGGCAGTTGTCGCGGGTCGAGGTGATCAAGGGCAGCAGGGGCGAGGTCTCATCCAGCTCAGGCAGCTCGGCCAGATCACCGGAGCGCGTCGAATGGGCCCAGCGCTCCACCTGGGCCAGGTGTCTCAGCTCGGCATCGCCCAGGTAGTGCCCATCGCGACGCGCCGAAGCCAGGCGCTGCGTACACAGGTAGCTGGCCCGCCCCTTCAAGGGGGCCACACGCCGGTTCACCCCCAGAAAGGCCAGCAGCCTGGGCAGATCACGCGTGGCGAGCTGATCCTGCAGATTGCGTGTGGCGGTGGCGACCAGGGTGCGACGACCACTGAGCAAAGCGGGCAGCAGATAGCCATAGGTCTTGCCGACACCGGTGCCGGCCTCGGCCACCAGCACGCCACCTTCAGCCACGCATTGCGCGACCGCCTGGGCCAGACGCATCTGCCCCGCACGGGGCCTGAAACCCGGCTCAGCGCGCTGCAGAAGCCCCCCTGGGCCCAGCCAATCGGCCACCTGCGCCGCCCAAGGCGGCGCCCCTGAGCCGGGCCCTATTGAAAAAGACAGCTCCGGCTGCGATTCGCTTGTCATTTCTTCACACGATAATAGGTGACCACTTTGCGCGAAACTCCTGCAGGTTGAAGTCCCTATCATGTCTCAAGGTTACCGACTTACCGCTTCCACGGGCATTCACAAGGGAGATCGCGAGTACCAGCAAGACCAGGTGGCCTTGCTGAGCCATGCCCGTGTCAACGGCTGCGTGCTGGCCGTGGTGGCCGATGGCATGGGGGGTCGCAGCGGCGGACGCAAGGCCTCGGACCAGGTGATGCTCAGCGCGCGCCAGTTGTTTGAGCGTTTCGCGCCAGAGAACGATTCGCCCCACGAGTTGCTGCAGCAGTTGCTCAAGGAAGCCCATCTGGTGATCAAGCTCACCGCCATCTCGGCCGAGCAGGAACCCCACAGCACGGTGGCCGCATTCCTGATCCTGCCCAACGGCGAGTGCCATTGGATCCATGCAGGCGACTCGCGCATCTACCACTTCCATGGCGACCGTCTCATCAAGCGCACCATGGACCACTCCTATGTGCAAGCCCTGGTCGATCGCGGCGAGCTGACCGAGGAAGAGGCCAGCCACCACCCGCAGTCCAATATTCTGCTGGGCTGCCTGGGCACCGAATCGGACCCACCGATGGCCTACCACGTGATCGACCAGGTCAAGCCCGGCGACTCGCTGATGGCCTGCAGCGACGGGGTGTGGCATTACTTCACGAACGCCGAGCTGGGCTCTGTGCTGGCCGGCCTTTCGCCGCGCGAGGCCACCGAGTTCCTGATCGACAAGGCGCGCAGCCGCGCACGTGGCGGCGGCGACAACCTGTCACTGGTGGTGGTGCGCATCGAGCCCCTGGTCGGCACACCCAGCGCCATCCGGCGCTGAAGTCAGCAAGGCCTGATCCAGGCCTGCTCCGCAGCAGACCTCAGGGACGCACGGCGGGCACGCCACCCGCCTCAGCGGGCACGGGCAGAGGTTTGCCACGCGGGCCGGGGCTGTTCTTGGCATCGCGCTCCACTTGCTGACGGTGGCTGGCGGCATCTTGCTGCTTGTCCTGAAACCGGCGGGCCTCCTGAGGGGCTTGCGCGGCCTTGCTGGCGCGCTCCGCGGCTTTCTCGGTGGCCTGCTGCTGCTTGCGCTGCTGCTCGGCCTGGCGCTCTGCCCGTTCGCGCACCTGATTGGCCGCATTGGCGGCCTTTTGTGCCGCTGCGTTGGCGGCATCGGTGCTCTTCTGAACGCCTTGCTGCTGGCGATTCATCAAGTCGATGTCGCGCTCAGGCGAAGACACCTTGTCTTCGATGCGGCGCAACTGCTCGCTGGAGCGCAGGCGGCGCTCCCGGTCATTGAGGGTGATCTCCTGGCGCTTGAGATCAGCCATCACCTCGCGGTGCTTGACCCGGGCCTCCAGCAGGCAGTCGTTGACCGCGAAACGCTGGTAGCAGGCACTTTCCACCTGCTGCTGGCGCAGCATCTCGGCGGAACGCTCTCGCTCGATGCGTGCTCGCTCCACCTCGGTGAAAGAAGGGCTTGCCTGTGACGGCGCAGGCTCGCCCGAGAGCGACTCTGCGGCCGGCACGGGGCCCGCCAGACAGAGCATGAGCGACAGAAGCGGCCACTTCAGGGGCGATGCAGGCGTCATGTGAGGCTCGTGTCGACCAGGCGGCGTTCCAGCGCCAGGAACTCGGCCGACTGCATCTCGTTGAGACGCGAGACGGTGCGCGGGAACTCATGCGCCATCGGGCCCTCGGTGTAGAGCTCCTCGGGCGGCACGGCCGCCGACAGGATCAGCTTCACCCGACGGTCGTACAGCACGTCGACCAGCCAGGTGAAACGCCGCGCCTCGGAGGCCCGGCTGACCGGCATGTGCGGCACGCCGCTGAGCAGCACGGTGTGGAACTGGGTGGCGATCTCCAGGTAGTCATTCTGGGAGCGCGGGCCACCACACAGGGTTTTGAAGTCGAACCAGACCACGCCGCCGGCCTTGCGCAGGGCATGGATCTCGCGCTGCTCGATGCGCATCACCGGGTCTTCGTCCTTGGTCTCGGCCAGTCGGGCGAAGTTGTCGCGCATCTCGGCATCGGCCTCGGCCCCCAGAGGGGTGATGTAGGCCCGCACCTGCTCGAGCGTGCGCCGGCGGTAATCGGTGCCGTTGTCGACGTTCAGCACGTCCATGCGCTCGTTGAGCAAGGCAATGGCCGGCAGGATACGGTCACGGTGCAAGCCATCGGGGTACAGATCGTCCGGCTTGAAATTGGAGGTGGTGACAAAGCCCACCCCGTTGTCGAAAAGGGACACCAGCAAGCGGTGAAGAATCATCGCATCGGTGATGTCGGCCACATGGAACTCATCGAAACAGATGAGCTTGTAGCGCTTGGCAATCTTGGCGCCCAGCACATCCAGCGGGTTGACGGTGCCTTGCAGCGCCGTCATCTCGCGGTGCACCTCGCGCATGAACTCGTGGAAGTGCAGCCGAACCTTGCGGCGGATGGGCACGGCGTTGAAGAAGCAATCCATCAGAAAGCTCTTGCCCCGCCCCACCCCGCCGTACATGTACACGCCACGCGGGATCTCAGGCCGATTGATCAGCTTCTTGAACGAGTTGGAGCGCTTTTCCTTGTAGGCTGCCCAGTCATTGGCACAGCGCTGCAAGGCCTCGACAGCGCGAAGCTGCGCGGGGTCACTGCTGAACCCCCGCGCCTTGATCTCAGCCTCATAGGCCAAGCGAACGGCATTCGATCCCGACATGCGTGGCTGATCAGAAGTTCAGCGTGCGCTTGTCCACGGCCAAGGCAGCTTCCTTGGTGGCTTCGGACAGCGAGGGGTGTGCATGGCAGATGCGGGCGATGTCTTCGGCGCTGGCCTTGAACTCCATGGCCACGACGGCTTCGGAGATCAGTTCGCTGGCCATCGGGCCCACGATGTGAACGCCGAGGATCTCATCGGTGGTGGCATCTGCCAGGAACTTCACCATGCCGGTGGTGTCGCCCAGAGCCCGTGCACGACCGTTGGCCAGGAAGGGGAAGGTACCGGCCTTGTAGGCGCGGCCGCTGGCCTTGAGCTGCTGCTCGGTCTGGCCCACCCAGGCGATTTCGGGGCTGGTGTAGATCACCCAGGGGATGGTGCCGAAGTTCACGTGACCATGCTGGCCGGCAATGCGCTCGGCCACGGCAACGCCTTCTTCCTCGGCCTTGTGGGCCAGCATGGGGCCACGCACCACGTCACCCACCGCCCACACATTGGGCAGGTTGGTCTGGCAGTCGTCGTTCACCACGATGGCGCCGCGCTCGTCGAGTTGCAGGCCGACGGCTTCGGTGTTCAGGCCGATGGTGTTGGGCACGCGGCCGATCGAGATGATCAGCTTGTCCACTTCCAGGTCCACGGCCTCGCCCTTGGCGTTGGTGTAGGCGACGCTCACGCCCTTCTTGCCGTTCTTGATCTCACCGACCTTGACGCCCAGTTCGATCTTCAGGCCTTGCTTGTCGAAGGCCTTCTTGGCTTCCTTGGCGATCTGCTCGTCCACGGCGCCCAGGAAGGTCGGCAGGCCTTCGAGGATGGTGACTTCAGCACCCAGGCGGCGCCACACGGAACCCATTTCGAGACCGATCACGCCCGAGCCGATCAGGCCCAGCTTCTTGGGCACGGCGCCCAGACGCAGTGCGCCGTCGTTGGACAGCACGTTGACTTCGTCAAAGGGCGTGCCGGGCAGCGCACGGGCGTTCGAGCCGGTGGCGATGATGATGTGCTTGCCGGTGATGGACTCTTCGGCGGCGCCAGCCACCTTGATCTCGTAGCCGCCTTCAGCCGCCTTCACAAACGAACCACGGCCGTGGAAGAAGCTGACCTTGTTCTTCTTGAACAGGTACAGGATGCCGTCGTTGTTCTGCTTCACGACGGTGTCCTTGCGGGCAATCATCTTGGCCACGTCCATCTTGACGTCCGACACCGAGATGCCGTGGTCGGCGAAGTGGTGCGTGGCGTGGTCGAAATGCTCGGACGATTGCAGCAGGGCCTTGGAGGGGATGCAGCCGACGTTGGTGCAGGTACCGCCAGGCGCCGGGCCGCCCTTGTCGTTCTTCCATTCGTCGATACAGGCCACTTGGAAACCCAGTTGGGCTGCACGGATGGCGGCGATGTAGCCGCCGGGGCCGCCGCCGATAACGACGACATCAAATTGTTTGCTCATGTGAAATCTCTTGAATCAGTTGGAACAAAACCCACCAGGGTGCGCGCTGTGTCCGCTTTGCACCCGGTGGGTTGGAATCCTCCCCCCTGAGTCGCCTGCGGCGCCATCCCCCCAAGGGGACGATGCCGGTGGCCGGGCAAAGCCCGCTCCACGGCATCTCTGGCCTGGCCTGCTCCGCGGCCATCAGACGATGCTCGGCAGGCCAGTTTCATGGGACGCGCTGGTGAGGAGGGTGTTGTTGGCTCAGATGTCGAACAGCAGGCGCGACGGATCTTCCAGCGCTTCCTTCATGGCCACCAAGCCCAGCACGGCTTCGCGGCCGTCGATGATGCGGTGGTCATAGGACATGGCCAGGTAGTTGATCGGACGGACCACGACCTGACCATTCTCGACCACGGCACGGTCCTTGGTGGCGTGCACGCCCAGGATGGCCGACTGCGGCGGGTTGATGATGGGGGTCGACAGCATGGAGCCGAAGGTGCCACCGTTGGAGATCGAGAAGGTGCCACCGGTCATCTCTTCGATGCCCAGCTTGCCGTCCTTGGCCTTCTGGCCGAATTCAGCGATCTTCTTTTCGATGTCGGCAAAGCTCATCTGGTCGGCGTTGCGCAGGATCGGCACCACCAGGCCGCGGGGCGAGCCCACGGCGATGCCGATGTCGAAGTAGCCGTGGTAGACGATGTCGTTGCCATCGACCGAAGCGTTCAGCACCGGGAACTTCTTCAGGGCATGCACGGCCGCCTTGACGAAGAAGCTCATGAAGCCGATCTTCACGCCGTGTTCCTTGGTGAAGGCATCCTGGAACTTCTTGCGCATCTCCATGACCGGGGCCATGTTGACTTCGTTGAAGGTGGTCAGGATGGCATTGGTCGACTGCGATTGCAGCAGACGTTCGGCCACGCGGGCACGCAGGCGGCTCATGGGCACGCGCTGCTCAGGGCGATCGCCCAGGCTCGGGGCGGCAGGGGCAGCCACTTGCGGCAGCGACTTGGTGGGCGCACCGGTCGGGATGACGGACGGAGCAGCAGCGGGCTTGACGCCGGCGGCCACAGCACCCAGCACATCACCCTTGGTGACGCGGCCGTCCTTGCCCGTACCGGTCACGGCACCCACGGCCAGACCGTTGTCGGCCAGCAGCTTGGCGGCAGCGGGCATGGCCACATCGGCCTTGGAGGTCGAGGCAGCGGCGGCAGCGGGGGCTGCAGCGGCGGCGGGGGCCGCAGCCGGTGCAGCGGCAGCGGCCGGAGCGGCGGCGCCTGCCTTGCCTTCGGTGTCGATGCGGGCGATCAATTGATCGGCCACCACGGTGGCGCCATCGCCTTGCACGATTTCAGCCAGCACGCCGCCAGCCGGTGCCGGCACTTCGAGCACCACCTTGTCGGTTTCGATTTCGATCAGGATTTCGTCCACGGCCACGGCTTCGCCGGCCTTCTTCCTCCACGTCAGCATGGTGGCTTCGGCCACGGATTCAGACAGCTGGGGGACTTTGACTTCTACGATTGCCATATCAATTCTTTCGGTATCTTGTTCTGGTTCGACGGGGGCTTTTGCAGCCCCCTTCTTGCATTTACTTGGTCAGCACGAAACCCTTGAGCTTGCTGAAGGCGCCATCCACGAGGGCCTTCTGCTGTTCCTGGTGCAGGTGGGAGTAGCCCACAGCCGGCGAGGCCGAAGCCGCACGACCGGAGTAACCCAGCTTCTGACCGTCGAGCATGTTCTCGTGGATGTAGTGCTGCACAAAGAACCAGGCGCCCTGGTTTTGCGGCTCGTCCTGGCACCACACGATGTCGGTGGCGTTGGGGAACTTCTTCAGTTCGGCCGCGAACACCTTGTGCGGGAAGGGGTAGAGCTGTTCGACGCGGATGATGGCCACATCGTCGGCGCCCTTCTCTTCGCGCTTCTTGGCCAGGTCGTAGTAGACCTTGCCCGAGCAGGCGATGACGCGCTTGACCTTGTCGGCCTTCTTGAGCACGTCTTCCTTGTGCTCGCCGATGACGGTCTGGAAGCTGCCCTTGGTGAACTCGATCAGCGGCGAGGTGGCGTCCTTGTTACGCAGCAGCGACTTGGGCGTCATGATCACCAGCGGCTTGCGCAGGTTGCGCACCATCTGACGACGCAGCAGGTGGAAGATCTGGCTGGCGGTGGTCGGTTGCACCACTTGCATGTTGGTGTCGGCCGACAACTGCATGAAGCGCTCCAGGCGGGCCGAGCTGTGCTCAGGGCCCTGGCCTTCGTAGCCGTGCGGCAGCATCAGGGTGATGCCGTTGACGCGGCCCCACTTCACTTCGCCGGAGGCGATGAACTGGTCGATCACCACCTGGGCGCCGTTGGCGAAGTCGCCGAACTGGGCTTCCCAGATCACCAGGGTGTTGGGGTCGTTCGAGGCGTAGCCGTATTCAAAGCCCAGCACCGCTTCTTCGGACAGGATCGAGTCGATCACCACGAACGGGGCCTGGTTCTCGGCCACGTTCTGCAGCGGCACGTAGGTGCCGGTGTCCCACTTTTCACGGCTTTGGTCGTGAATCACGGCGTGGCGGTGGGTGAAGGTACCGCGACCGCAGTCTTCGCCCGACAGACGCACCGGGTAGCCGCTGGCCACCAGCGAAGCGAAAGCCATGTGCTCGCCCATGCCCCAGTCCACCGGGATGTCACCACGGCCCATGGCTGCGCGGTCGTCATACACCTTCTTCACCAGTTGGTGCGGTGTGATGCTGGCCGGGATGGTGGTGATCTTGGTGGCCAGACGGTGCCATTCGGCAGCCGGGATGGCGGTGTCACCCGAGTCGGTCCACTTCTTGCCCAGGTAGGGGCTCCAGTCGACGGCAAACTTGCTCTTGAAGTTGGTCAGCACCGGGTCGACGGTGTGGCGGCCGGCATCCATGGCGGCACGGTATTCCTTGACCATGTCGTCGCCCAGGGTCGCGCCCAGGCCCTGGGTGGCCAGCTTGTCTGCATAGAGCTTGCGGGTGCCGGGGTGGGCCGCAATCTTCTTGTACATGAGAGGCTGGGTCAGGCTGGGGGTGTCCTGCTCGTTGTGGCCCAGCTTGCGGAAGCAGGTGATGTCGACCACCACGTCCTGGCGAAAGGTCATGCGGAACTCGAGGGCGAGCTGCATGCACAGCACCACGGCTTCCGGATCGTCACCGTTCACGTGCAGCACCGGGGCCTCGACCATCTTGACGATGTCGGTGCAATAGGCGCTGGAACGCATGTCGCGCGGATCGCTGGTGGTGAAGCCGATCTGGTTGTTGATGATGATGTGCACCGTGCCGCCCGTGGTGTAGCCACGGGTCTGGGCCAGGGCCAGGGTTTCCTGGTTGACACCTTGACCACCGAAAGCGGCGTCGCCGTGCACCAGCACCGGCAGCACCTGGTTGCCATGTGGGTCGTTCCGGCGGTCCATGCGGGCACGCACCGAACCTTCGACCACCGGGTTGACGATTTCCAGGTGGGAGGGGTTGAACGCCAGCGACAGGTGGACCGGGCCGCCAGGGGTGGTCACGTCCGAGCTGAAGCCCTGGTGGTACTTGACGTCACCGGCCGGCAGGTCTTCCGGTGCGGTGTGGTCGAATTCGGCAAACAGGTCCTTGGGCATCTTGCCCAGGGTGTTGACCAGCACGTTCAGACGACCGCGGTGGGCCATGCCGATGACGATTTCCTGCACGCCCTTGGCGCCGGCCGACTGGATCAGTTCGTCCATGGCGGCGATGAAGCTTTCACCGCCTTCGAGCGAGAAGCGCTTCTGGCCCACGTACTTGGTGTGCAGGTAGCGCTCCAGGCCTTCGGCTGCGGTCAGGCGGTCGAGGATGTGCTTTTTCTTGTCGCCGCCGAAATTCGGCTTGCTGCGGATGCTTTCCAGCTTCTTCTGCCACCAGGCCTTCTGGTCCTGGTCGGTGGTGTGCATGTACTCGGCGCCGATGGTGCCGCAGTAGGTTTCACGCAGGGCGTTGTGCAGTTCGCGCAGGGACATGGTGTCCTTGCCGAAGAAGGTGTTGCTGATGTTGAACACCGTCTCCTGATCGGCATCGGTGAAGCCGTAGTAGGAGAGTTCGAGTTGGGGGATGGGAGCACGCTCGGTGCGCTTGAGCGGATCCAGATCGGCCCAGCGGGCGCCGACGTTGCGGTAAGCGGCGATCAGCTGTTGGACGGCGGTGCGCTTGCGGCCCATTTCGGCGTCGGCACTGGCCACGACCACTTTGGTCTGGCCCGACTTGGCGCGCTCGGCGAAGGCGTTGATGACAGGCAGGTGGGGCACGTCACGGGCGTTGCTGCCGTCGACGGCGGGCACGTGCTGCAGGGCGTCGAAGTAGTCGCGCCAGGTGTCAGGCACGCTGCCGGGGTTGGCCAGGTAGTTTTCGTACATCTCTTCGACATAGGGCGCGTTGCCCCCGAAGAGATAGGTGTTGCCTTGGTAGGCTTGATAGACGGACGAAGAATCGCTCATATTCCGCGGACCTCCGCTCCCCTCAGGGAAGCATTAGCTGGTTGATAAACCTTCCGCGACACGGCTGAACCGATTGGCGGATGCGACAGTGGCTGGGGAAGGGCCTTTTGCGGACGCGATTGTGCCACCGAATGGCCCCGCAGCAAGGAGTCAGCCCCCTAAACCGATGACCGCAGCATTGCTTTCAAAGTGACACCCCGGGACCGCCCGAGCAGCCACCCGCGAGCACTGACGGCGGTTGCAGGCCGTTGGCGCAAGATGTCCCGCACTTGCCTTCGAAAGCCTTCAACGGGCCTGTTCGCACCAAGACCAATGCTTGCCGAATGTTACGAATTCGGCGCAGAAAGTATTTCAGGCGCCCCGCGACGCCACGAATTGCCTGACGATTTGGATCAGGTTCTCGGAGTCCGCGGCCGCCGTGAAGGTGTGATCGGCCCCCGGCACCAGATGCACACGGGCGGCCGGATTGCGCAGCAGACGCCGCCCACCGGGGCCAAAACAGGCCTGCAATTCGTTCAGCCCGGGATCGGTGTCGGCGTAGACCAGAAACAGGGGCAGGCGCTGCTTGGCCAGCGCGGCAAACAAGGCCTGCACCTTGGCGGCCCTCGGCGCCAGTGCCCAGCCAGCCGGCAACCGCGCCTGCAAGGCCGCGGCACAACGAAACCACACAGCCTTGCCGACCTGGCGGAGCACCCCGGTCACGGCCACCTCGGCGCGCCACAAGCGGCGCCAGAAATGGGCCGAGAACAGCACTCTCCAGTAGTGGCCCAGTCGCTGGATCTCGACCTTGGCAGGCGCGCCCTCCTCCTGCATCTCGCTGCCAAAGGCGGGGCCATCCCAGAGAAAACTCTGCGGATTCACCATCACCAGCCCCCCCATGCGGGTTTCATGGACAGCGGCATGCAGGCCCAGGTAGCCCCCCGAACAAATGCCGAAGACGATGGGGCGAGTCCAACCCTGCCCCTCCAGCCAGCTCAGCGCATGGCCGACATCCTCCAGCGAGGCCTGGCTGTAGAGCGCCAGGCTGCGCCCTCGCACCACGGGCAAGGTGTCGCCGATGCCGCTGGCATCCATGCGCAAAGAGGCCACGCCGGCCGCTGCCAGCGACCGAGCCAGGGCCACACTGAGGCGGTGGTGTCCGGAGCGCGGATTGCCACCAGTGTTCAGAATCAGCACACATGGCCCCTCTGGATGGGGCCCGTGGGGGCGGCAAAGAATGCCGAAATAGGCCTCGCCCGGACCGAAGCGGTGCCCGGATTCCAGCCCCTGGGGCAGGTTGAGCTCCGTTGCCAAAGGCAAGGCTGGCTCATGCAAGGAACCCAGGCCAGCGCCTGGCGCACCCTGCTGCGCCAGCCACTGGACACCCTGCGCAAAGCTGGCCTCGGCCGCCTCGACCAGATGGGGTTCGGCCCGCAAGCCCGCCAGATCGGGCATCTCGTGCACGCTGAATTCGGTGCCACCCGCCTGGGCGTGCACGGGCCCCAGCTTGGCCAAGCCGCGGACACCCGCCTCGCTCAACATCTGCACGGCCAGCGCCGGGCGTCGGGCCAGGCAGTTCAGGTCAAGCGACTGCAGCCCCGCCAGAGTGGCATTCGAAAGCCACCAGCCATAGAGGTAGAAGCCATCCCCCTGGGCCGCCGCCTGGGCGGTCAACTGGAGTTCGCGCACCAGATGCCGGCCCGATGGCGGAGGCGACAGCAGCAGCAGGGCCCGCACATCGGGCTCGGTGCTGGCCACCTCGGCCGCCAGCAAGGCGCCCAGACGGTGACCACACAGGCTCAGCGCCACCCCCGGAAAATGGCCACGCGCCCAGGCCAGTGCCGCGCGCACGCCGGCCAACCAAGCCTCGGTGGCATCCACGGAAGCGGTCAGGTCGACGCTGTCGCCCAGGCCTGGGTAGTCCAGGTGCAAGGCCGCCATGCCGGCCGCGGCCATGTCCTCGGCCAGGGCCCCCAATGCGCGGTAGGCGTACAGACCCTCACCACCAAAGGCATTGCACAGAACCACGAGGTGGCGGAACAGCCCATCGGCAGGCGCATGCAACTGAGCCCGGCAGCCGGAGAAGACGACAGATTTCATGACGACGTGATGAACAGGGTGCTCAAGGCGTAGGCGGGGCCAGGCGCACCCAGGGCGCCGTCAGGCCATTGAGCGCGGCCAGGGTACCCCCGGCCAGCGCGGGCTCCACCGTGGAGGCTTCACGCGGACGCAGGCTCAGCCACTTTTCGATGCCCGGCGGCAGATGGAACCAATCGTCCGAGGGCTGATGGCTGTGACTGACAAAATGGACGTAGTGAGCAAAGCGCTGCGCCGTGACGCCCAACTGCCAGCCGCCATCGCGCCACTCGAGGCGGGTGCTGAAGCCCAGATCGGCAGCAGGCAGCGCCCGCTGCGGCAGGTGGCAGGCCCAGCCCAGCACCTGGCCTGAGAGTGCATCGCGCAGCACGGCCACACTGACATCATGGGCCGGTGGCCCAAAACGGTAGGCATAGCTGATGTCGAAGAATCGCCCGAGCAGAGCCGTGCTGCTCAGCGTGGCCGCCCCATGGGCAGGCAGCTCCAGTGTCTGCTGGCCGTCAATCACCACGCGCTGCCCATCCCGAAACACCTGCAGGCTGAGCACCGCCTTCAGCGCCTGCGGTCGCTCATTGATCACATGCAGCGCCAGGCCGTTCAGGCCTTCGTCGGTGATCAGGACCTGCACGGGTTGCAACACCCGCGTCAATGCGTGCCACACGGGCTTGGCGCGGGCCTGATGATCCAGCAGCCCCCACCCGGCACCCTCACGCAGGTCCCGCAATTGCCAGACCAGCGCCCCGGCGCAGCCGGAATCCGGGCGGCGCCACTCCGAATACAAGTGCTCGGCCAGATCGCAGGAGACTGCCCGCCCCAGATCCAGGTAGCGAGCCGGGTCTTCGCGCCGCAGGCGGCCCGGGTCCACCCCATACAGCAGTTGCAGGTAGTGCTCGCGCACATCGTCGAAATCCCACGAGGCGGCAGCGTCACGTGGGGTGCCCTGCTTCCAGAGCAGGCCCATGGGTTGCTGGGCCAGTGCCGGGGCCAGATCGGCCTCAGCCGGCACATGGGCCAGAGCCATGCACTCGCTGGCGAAGCGCACCCGCGCGCGGCGGGCATCGTCCAGCCCGCGCTGGTAGGCCCCCACGCCGTAGTAATGGCACACCCCCTGATCGGTCGAGAAGCTGGGCTGCCCACCCCAGGGCGTGTTGGGCACATAAGGCACATCGGGCCGGGCCTCGACACAGGCCTTGGCCAGCAGCCCCTGAAAAATCGGATCGTCTTCCGGCCAATCGACGCCCAGCATCTCAGCCTGCTGGCGCACCTCGCTGCCGCCGCACAGCACGGCCACACAGGGGTGGCACAAGGTGCGGTCCAGAAAATGCCGCGCCTCGGCGTCCAGCTCGGCCAGAAAGCCGGCGTCCCGCGCGGGGTAGTCGAAATTGGCCAGCATGAAATCGTGCCAGACCAGCAGACCGGCCTCATCGCACGCGGCAAAGAAAGCGGCCTCCTCGTACAGCATGGTGCCGCTCACGCGCACCATGTTCATGCCCGCGTTGACCAGCTCACGCGCCAGCGCACGGTACACCTCAGGCCGGCTGCGCAGGCGCAGCAGATCAGGGGGCGTCCAGCACACGCCACGGCAAAACACCGGCAGGCCATTGACCCGCAGGCGAAACGCCCCTTGTTGTCGATCCAGTTCGATGCTTCGAAAACCGACCCTGGCCAGCAGGGTCTGCTGTGCGCCAGTATCCAGCCACACTTCGTGCAGCACTGGCCGACCATGGGTGTGCGGCGCCCAGGCCTGGGCCTGAGGTACCCCCCCTTCTGCCCACCAAAGCCCGTCATCACGCTGCTGCAGGGGCAGACAGGTGTCGGCACACCGGAGCTGGGCGCCCTGGGGCAACTGCGCCCCCTGCAGACCCAGTTGCAGCCGTGCGCCCTGCCCGGTCCAATCCGCGCGCAGGGAGTGGATCTTCACTGGCGCGCCATCCGAAGGCGAGGTCAGGCGGATCTCGCCAAAGGGGCCGATGGGCGTCCACTCCGGGCACCAGCCCAGCATGTGCCCCAGCACGGTCTGGCGCATGTCGCGCAGGCTGGGCGGTTGGATCATGCGGGGGCGCCAACGGGCCCGGCCCTGACGCTTGAGGGTACCCCGTGCCAAGGCCTTGAAACACAGAACGAGGGTGGAGCGTCCTGCCGGCAAGGCCACACTCAGGGGCAGGTACATCTGACGGTGCGTGCACAACAACCGCCCATCCAGCCAGACATCGACCACCCCGGCCAGACCTTCGAAGTGCAGCGTGGCTGCAGCGGGCAGGTTCCAGCCAGATCGGTACCAGACGTCCTGCTCCATCAGCGAGCGCGGCGCCAGCAGATCGAGGCGCCCCGCTTGCGAGAGCGCCTCGCAGGCCGTGCCGGGCACAGGTGCAGTCAACCAGGCGCCATCGGCCTGGGGCAGCCGATCGGGGTGATCGAACTGACCGCCAGGGGTTTCCAGCAGTTGCCAGGAGGGACCCACCATGAAATCTCAGCCCAGATGCTGACGCAGGCCGCCGATGACGGCGTCCCATCGCTCGGCGACATCGCTCAGGATGCGGCCCGAATCATCGGGCTTGCGCCGCGCCACGGCGCGCACGACGCGAAACTGCATCAGCTTGGCCTGGGCCGCGATGTGATCGCAGTGCGCTGCCAGCGGCAGCAGTGCCCCATCCCCAAGCCAGCGCAAATAGTGATCCAGCAGGCCGAACACGGCACCGAATTGGCGGAAGTGGTTGAAGGCATAGAGGTGGAAATACTCGTTGCCGCGCTCGATCACCCGGGCCAGATCGGCCTCGTACTGCTGCTGATAGGCAAGAAACGGATTGACCGCCGGCGCCAACAGCAGGTGCTGTTGCAAGGCAACCCGGGCGGCAGTTCGCAGGGCCTCACCTTGCAAGGGCGAGCGCTTGCGCTGCAACACTTCGGTGTAGGGCAGCAAGGCGCCGGTGGCCTGTCGGTCCACCGAGTCGATGGCAAACAGGGCGCGGTAATCGTCACCCTGCAGCACATAGCGGCCTGCGTTGTGGAAGTAGCCGAGCAGTTGCTTGTCGGGGTCGATGAATTCGATGCCGATGGTGGTCTTGCTGTGCTCCCGCTGGTAGGAGGTGCTGCGGGTGTCGGGCATGTGAAAGCCGTCCAGCTCCACCAGCACCAGATGCCCGCGTGCGACCTGGGCCGCCACATGGTCCTGCAGACGATCGAACATCGCCAACTCGCGCAGCACCAGGCCGTGCATGCTGGCAAGGTCGGCAGGCTCGAACTTGCAGAAGGTGAACTGGTCACCCTCGTAGTCCAGCTGGACCAATGCCCCCATCAGGGCCTCAGGGGCCAAGCCGAGGTGGTTGAGGTAGGTGATCCAAAGGTCCAGGCTGCAGTTGGACTGCGGCCAGTGGCGCTCGGCAGCGTGCACCGCGTGCGGGCTGTAGGCCGGCAGCGCAAGAGCCTCGCCCAGCATCAGAACCCTCCCAGCGCCGCCTGCACATCAGCCGGCCAGGCCTTGGGGTCAAAGCCATGGTGGCGGAACAGGGCCAGGGTGATGCGCTCCATGCCGAAGCCGACGCAGGCCGTGTGGGCGACCTCGTCGCCCGGGGTACGCAACTTCCAGATCAGACCGAAATGGTCCATGTGGTAATTGAAGCTCAGGCAGGCGGTCGGGTTCTCTTCGCTGTTGACGGGCACCAGCAATTCAAATTTGAGTTTCTGCTGCCGCTGGCTGGCGGCCAGCACACGGCCGGCACGACCAAAGAAGGGATCGTTGGCCACATCGATGGTCAAGGGCAGGGCCAAGGAGCGCATGAGCTTTTCACCCGCCTCCAGCCAGTGGGCGCGGAAGGCCAGCACCTGGTCGGGCGTGCCAACGCGCACGTACTCGCGCATGCGAAACAGCTGCAGCCGTGTGGGCTCCAGCGAGGGCTCGTGCCGGAAGCAGTACGACAACAGATCCAGGGTCACGCCATCGGGGCCAACCGGCCCCCGGCGTGCTACCACCGGGTAGGAAGGGTAGCAGGCAGCCGGCGTCAGCACCACGCCAGAGGCCTTCTGGCCTTCGGTCCAGTCCTTGCCTTCAGCCACGCATTCAAGGATGCGGCGGTGCTCGCTCTCATCGCCGCAAAAGCAATGCACCGTGCCCGCGAAGTGTGGAAAGGTCTTGAGGTATTCGCTCTCTTCAAAGGTCTGCTGCGAGATGGCAGGCGGAAAGCGCATCACCTCAGCCTTCTGATCGGCGCCATAGCGGGTGATCAGGCGGTCCAGCTTGTCGAGGATGTCCTCGAACACCCCGCTCTTGCCATACAGGCCGTCCACACCCATGGGAATCAGGTGGCCTGCGGCAATCAACTGCTCAAGAAAAGTAGGGCTCGTGTCCAGGGCGTCGCTCATGTCAGGCCAATCCGAATTGCAGGGGGTCCATCAGCAAGAAGCTGCTCATGGTTTCAATCAAACGTGCGTTGTTGATCATCAACGGTGCGGAGTGCAGGTCACGCAGGTGGCGGCCCAGGCTGGCCGCCCCTTCGGTCTTGTAGGCGGCAAAGCCGACCGTGGTGAGGGCTTCCTGCACCACCGCAAGACAGCCCTCGGACATGGTGCTCTTGAGCAAGGTCAGATCGGTCGTCAACGACATGGGCAAGGCCCCCTGCCCCGCGGCCATGGTGGCCTCGAAGCGGGTGGCGGCCGACAGCAGACGTGCATGCAGCACCTGCACCCGGGCCACCAGATCGGGCAGGCGCGTGGCCGCCGCCGGCAATTGACCGCCCGACTGCTTCATCACCGAGCGCAGATGGGTCCGGGCGCGCAGCAAGGCACTGTGGGCGATGCCGAACCACACGCTGGACCACAAAATGTGCGAGACCGGCAACATGGTGTTGGCAATGATCTCGGCAAAGGGCGCCTCGAAGATCTGCTCACAAGCCCCTTCGGCGCGGATCATGAACGCATCGCTGCAGGTGCCACGCATGCCCATGGCATCCCAGCTGCCTGTCTTTTCCAATTGGTACTGGTCCTTGAGGACCGTGACCATGACCTGACCATTGGGCGGTGCCTGCTCGTCGGCACGCGCCGTGATCAGCAAGGCATCGGCATAGGCGCCATACGAGACCACCGAGCCATGCTTGTCGAGCTTGAACCGATCCCCGTCTCGGACCACATGGGTCAGCGAACGACGGATATCGCCACCCACGCCCACCTCGGAGGTCACCGAACCCAGCAGCAGGGCCTCGGCAACGACTCGCTTTTGCAGCGCTTGGTACCAAGGAGAGGAGCCAGCATGGTGCACGATCGAAGACAGCTTGATCTGGTGCATCGCAAAGATCATCCCGCTGGCGCCACAGGCGCCACCGATCTGGGCACACATGGCCGCGATCTGGCGCAGGCTCAGGCCCGGCCCGCCCAGCGACTGAGGCACCCAGGCCGCCAGCAGACCGGAATCACGCATGGCCTGCACGGCCTCGGCGGGGAAACGCCCCTCCCGATCAACCTCCTGGGCATGGCGTGCCGCCACTTCGGCAATCACCGCGGCGCGGGCAGCCCAATCGTCACGACACGACATGGCCGCCGGCAGGGCTTCAACCGGATCAAGGGAGGTGGCCGCGCTCATGTTGGGGCTTGCTCAGCCTGCAGTTTGTGCAGAACAGAGGCCAAAGCCGCAATACTGGAGAAAGTGGCACGGTTCAGGTATTCGTCGGGGATTTCGACATCGAAACGATCCTCGACGGCCAGCATGACGTTGACGATGGCCAGACTGTCCAGTCCAGCCGCAAACAGGTCGGCGTCGTCGCTCAAGCCATCCAGGGCCTGGGCCATGCGCCCCTGTTTGGCGAAGATCTCACGCAGTGCGTTGTTCATGATTCCTGTGATTCCAAAGAACCATCAAGCCATCGAGTTGCTGCCAGCTGGATTCCAGCGGGCTGCGTCGAAATGTATTGATGGGTAACATTCTGTCACCAGGATCATAACGACCGGCATGGGGCCTTACAACCAAACTTGATGACAGCGGAACCCAGGTTCAACCCAATCGGTGAACTAGTTGACAACGCCCACCGGAGTGGCGGTCGCAGGGATGAGAACAAATGGATCCTCAAGCCCGCGTGAAAGTCGGGACGAAAAAAATGGGTCAGTTCCTTTTGAGAACTGACCCATTGATTCACTGGAATAAAATGGTCGGCGTGGCGGGATTCGAACTCGCGACCCCTTGCACCCCATGCAAGTGCGCTACCAGGCTGCGCTACACGCCGACAAGAATTAAATTATATAGCGGTTTTCAGGCGCTTTCGGCGAGAAGCTCGCAAATCTCAAATAATTCTTTGCGCAGAGCCTGCAGGTCGCCCACGGCAGGCAGTTGGCCCGCAGCGCGCGCGCCTTCAGCGGCCACCAGCGCCACCGAGCCAGACCCATGAGCTTGCTGCACCTGCGGTGCATCGACGTCCGAAACGGCCTGCTCCAGACCACCCACTTCTTGCAGCTTGTTGCGCGCCCCGACGATGGTGAAGCCCTGGTCGTACAGCAAGTCTCGGATGCGCCGAATCATGAGCACCTCATGGTGCTGGTAGTAACGGCGATTTCCGCGGCGCTTCATGGGCCGCAGCTGGGTGAACTCTTGCTCCCAATACCGCAGGACGTGCGGCTTGACGCCGCACAGTTCGCCCACCTCACCGATGGTGAAGTAGCGTTTGACCGGAATGGGGGGCAAGGGGTTTGCCATGTGGATGACGGACGACACGAAAAGCTTTTAGGTTACTGCAGAGCTGCCTCAAATGCCAGCCAGCACAGGCAGGTCTCTCGCAAAAGAGTGGCTTAGTCCTCAGCCTTGAATCTGCTCTTTGAGCTTGTGGCTGGCATGGAAGGTCACAACGCGCCGGGCCCCGATGGGAATGGCCTCTCCCGTGCGGGGATTGCGCCCCGGGCGCGGTGCCTTGGTACGGATCTGGAAATTGCCGAAACCGGAAATCTTCACATCCTCCCCCGACACCAGGCTCTCTGCGACCAAGTCAAAAAACGCGTCGACCATGTCTTTGGACTCGCGCTTGTTCAAGCCGATCTGCTCAAACAAGAGGTCCGCCAATTGAGCCTTGGTCAGCGCCGTCGTTTCGAGGTCATCGACCGCGAACTCGATCTCGGGAAGAGTCGCCATGTTGTCTCGCATCCTCTCAAGCACGCAGACGGGCGCCCGTATCGGCGGACAGCTTCTGCAACACGGCCTGCACGGCCACTTCGATCTGCTCGTCCGTGAGCGTGTTCTCACCACCATGCAAGGTGAGGCGGATGGCCAGGCTCTTTTCACCCGCAGCCAAACCACCCTGCACAACCGAGCCATCTTTCTGGACCTTGGGGCGGTAGAGGTCGAAGAGCGTCACATCACGCAACAGACCGCCAGTATCTGCCGCACGGATGGCCGCCTGCACCGCCGCATAGGTGACCTGGTCCCCCAGCACCACAGCGATGTCGCGCGTGACCGGCTGCAGACGCGAGACCGGCTCGAACGCCGGGACGCTGCGCGCCAACACAGGATCCAAAGCCAGCTCGAAGACCAGCGGCGAAGACGAAAAGCCCCATTTCTGACGCCAGCGCGGATGCAATTCGCCGACATGCCCAATGGTCTGGCCATTCAGCTGCACGGCCGCCGTGCGGCCAGGGTGCAAAGAGGGATGTTCGGCGGGAACAAAGGCTGGCTTGAGAGGCGCCAGCAAGGCCTCGACGTCGCCCTTGATGTCGTAAAAGTCAACCGCTCTTTCAGGCATCCCCCATTGGGTGGACGCATGCGTGCCCCAGGCTACACCGGCCACCCGCATGGGCTGGTCGAAACCGGAAACGGTGGTGATCGAGTCCGTCACAGAGGCATCGCGCAGGAACACACGCCCCAGTTCGAACACACGCACGCGAGAGGCCTTGCGGTCGGCATTGAACTTCAGAACCTGCAAGAGGGAACCGATCAACGACGAGCGCATGACGCTCATCTGGCTGGCGATCGGGTTCAGCAACTTGATGGGGTTGGGATTGGCCGCCAGCTCGTGCTCCCAGGAGGCATCCACGAAGCTGAAGTTGATGGTCTCCTGGTACCCCAGGCCGGCCAGCAGACGGCGCACAGCAAAGGAACTGCGTTGCGCCTCGGCACGCAGCTTGGGTGCGATGGGAGCCAGCGGCTTGGTGGTCGGCAGGTTGTTGTAACCCACCATGCGCGCCACTTCTTCGATCAGGTCTTCCTCAATGGTGAGGTCGAAGCGGTAGGAAGGCGGCGTCACGGTCAAGGTGCCCGCACCTTCGGTGACCGGAAGGCCCAGACGACGCAGCGCCAGCGCACAACGCTCCTGCCCCAGAGCCATGCCGATGACCTTTTCAGCACGGGCCACCCGCAAGGTGACCGGCTGAGCCGAAGGCACATTGACCCGCTGATCATCAATCGGACCGGGCTCGCCACCGCAGATATCAATGATCAGTTGCGTGATGCGCTCGATGTGCTCAACGGTGAGCTCAGGATCGACACCCCGCTCGAACCGGTGCCCCGCATCGGTCGAGAAGTTGAAGCGGCGCGAACGACCGGCGACGGCCTTGGGCCACCAGAAAGCAGCTTCCACGTAAACGTTTTGCGTGTCGTCAGACACTGCCGTCGAATCCCCACCCATGATGCCTGCCAGGGACTCGACCTGCTGCGCATCAGCGATCACCCCCACCTGAGCATCCACCGTGATGGTGTTGCCATTGAGGAGCTTCAGCGTCTCGCCTTCACGCCCCCAACGCACGTCCAAGCCGCCATGGATCTTGTCCAGATCGAAAATATGCGACGGGCGCCCCAGCTCGAACATCACATAGTTGGAGATGTCCACCAGCGGGGCCACACTGCGTTGTCCGCAACGCGCCAGACGATCCACCATCCACTTCGGGGTGGCCGCCCTGGGGTTCACACCACGCACCACACGACCCGAGAAGCGGCCGCACAGATCAGGCGCACTGATCGTCACAGGCAGACGTTGCTCGTGAACAGCGCTCAGCTTGGGAAATTCAGGCTTCAGCAGAGGGCTTCCTGTGAGGGCAGCGACTTCACGCGCAATGCCATACACGCTCAGACAGTGCGCCAGGTTGGGCGTGAGCTTCAACGTGAACAGTGTGTCGTCCAACTGCAGGTAGTCGCGGATGTTCTGCCCCAGCGGCGCGTCAGCAGGCAGCTCCATCAGACCACCGTGGTCTTCGGACAACTTCAACTCACGGGCAGAGCACAACATGCCCTGGCTTTCCACCCCCCGCAGCTTGCCGACCTTGATCACAAAAGGCTTGCCATCCTCACCAGGCGGCAACTCGGCGCCCACCATGGCGCACGGAATGCGGATGCCCACGCGCGCATTGGGCGCACCGCAGACGATGTTGAGCAGTTCAGCCTGGCCCACATCCACCTGGCACACACGCAGGCGATCGGCGTTGGGATGCTGCTCGGCCTGCTTGATCTCGCCCACCACCACACGGGTGAAGGGAGGCGCCACAGGCTGCAACTCTTCCACTTCCAGACCCGCCATCGTGAGGGCCTCGGAAAGCTCGGCCGTCGTCAGCGGCGGGTTGCAGAACTCACGCAACCAGGATTCAGGAAATTGCATAGTCGGACTCTTCTGGTGAAGGCGTGGCGCGCAGGCGATGCGTCTTGAGCATCGCGGCCCGCCATGGCCTCAAAACGGGTTACTGGAACTGGGACAGGAAACGGATATCGCCATCAAAGAACAGGCGCAGATCGTTCACGCCATAGCGAAGCATGGTCAGACGATCCGGGCCCATGCCAAAGGCAAAGCCGATGTACTTCTCGGGGTCCAGCCCCATGTTGCGAACCACGTTGGGGTGCACCTGCCCAGAGCCAGCCACCTCCAGCCAGCGCCCCGCCAGGGGCCCACTCTGGAACTGGATATCGATCTCAGCGCTGGGCTCGGTGAAGGGGAAGAAGCTCGGACGGAAGCGCAGTACCAGGTCATCCGACTCGAAAAAGGTGCGGCAGAAGTCAGTGAAGACGACCTTCAGATCCTTGAAGCTGACATTGGCACCGATCCACAAGCCCTCGCACTGGTGGAACATCGGCGAGTGGGTGGCATCGCTGTCGACACGGTAGGTCCGGCCTGGGGCGATGACACGGATCTCGGGCATGGTCTCACCAGCATCCAGCAGGGCGCGATGCGCGTTCACATGCTGAACTGCATGGCGGATCTGCATCGGACTGGTGTGCGTACGCAACAGGTTCGGCGCGGTGGCAGTCCCCCCTTCGACGTAGAAGGTGTCGTGCATGGAGCGCGCGGGATGGTCTTCCGGCGTGTTGAGCGCCGTGAAATTGAACCAGTCGGATTCGATTTCAGGCCCTTGGGCCACATCAAAGCCCATCGAACCGAAGATGCCTTCGATCCGTTCAAGCGTGAGCGATACCGGGTGCAGGCCACCCTGCCCGGCCTGGCGCCCGGCGAGCGTCACGTCCAGCGCCTCGGCCTTGAGTTGGGCATCCAGTTCGGCATCGGCCAGCGCCTGACGGCGGGCATTCAGCGCCGCCTCGATGGCTTGCTTGGCTTGGTTGATGACGGCGCCTCGGGCCTTCTTTTCATCAATCGACAAACTCGCCAAGCCCTTCATCAACTCGGTGATGCGCCCCGACTTGCCCAGAAACACCGCTTTGGCATTTTCCAGGTCCGCCGGCGTGGCAGCTTGCTCGAAACCTTGTCTGGCGCTGTCGACCAGTGCGTCCAACTCGTTCATAAATTCTCTTGTCAATGAAAAAGGGCTAAAGCTTTGTGCAAAGCCCTAGCCCTTGTTTCTTGTTCGCAGCGCCCCACACAAGGCGGGGCGTAGCCGTGAAAAATCAAGCAGCCAGCTTGGCCTTGACTTGGTTCACGATGCTGCCGAAGGCAGCCTTGTCATGCACAGCGAGGTCAGCCAACATCTTGCGGTCGATCTCGATGGAAGCCTTCTTCAGGCCGTTGGCGAACTGGCTGTAGGTCAGACCCAGTTCACGGGCAGCGGCATTGATACGGGCGATCCACAGCTGGCGGAACACACGCTTCTTGGTACGGCGGTCACGGTAGGCATATTGCCCAGCCTTCATCACCGCCTGCTTGGCGATGCGGAAGACATTACCGCGGCGACCACGGAAACCCTTGGCGAGGGCCAGAACCTTTTTGTGACGGGCACGAGCCGTTACACCACGTTTGACGCGAGGCATTGAATTACTCCTTGTTCGTCAGTTGATTACAGGCCAGCGCCGGGCAGCATCTGCGCCATGTGACCCATGTTGGTCTCATGCACAGCCACAGCACCGCGGAGGTGACGCTTGTTTTTGGTGGTCTTCTTGGTCAAGATGTGACGCTTGAAGGCTTGACCGCGCTTGACGGTACCACCCGGACGGACACGGAAGCGCTTCTTTGCGCTGCTCTTGGTCTTCATTTTGGGCATGTTCATGCTCCTTTTACATTGTGCTCGTGAGGCGTCTGCAAACTGATTGCAGCCTTGATGGCCCCGAGCCACTTGGTCGGCAGCAGGGCTAAGCCCGCCACCTGGACAGCAGGCATTGCTGCCTACCACCTGCCGAAGCTCCTCTCGCAAAGAGCTTCAGTGTTCTGATCAAACTGACGCTGCAGCGGCACCCGCCTCAGCAGGCTTACCCGCTGAAGGCTTGCGCTTGCCAGGGGCGATCATCATGATCATCTGACGCCCTTCCAGCTTGGGAAACTGCTCGACCACAATCAAGTCAGCCAGTTCATCCCGAATGCGCTGCAACAAGGCCATGCCAATTTCCTGGTGGGTGATTTCACGCCCACGGAAACGCAAGGTGATCTTGCATTTGTCGCCATCTTCAAGGAAGCGCTTGATGTTGCGCATCTTGATGTTGTAGTCGCCGTCATCGGTGCCAGGGCGGAACTTGACTTCCTTGACTTCGATGACTTTTTGCTTGGATTTCGCCTCAGCAGCTTTTTTCTGCTCTTGGTACTTGAACTTGCCGTAATCCATCAAACGACAGACTGGCGGGTTCGCAGTGGCCGCGATTTCAACCAGATCCACATCCAGCTCACCCGCCATGCGAAGCGCTTCCGCCAGGCTGACGATGCCGATGGGCTCGTTTTCCGGACCGGAAAGTCGAACTTCCGGTGCCATGATTTCACGGTTCAGACGGTGCTTGCGCTCTTCCCGCTGGCGACGATCACGAAATTCAGTAGCGATGGCTAGTGTCCTTTAAATAGTGGCTGCACATGCAGCTTCAGCCGACGGCGACGCGTCAGCTAAAGCGATGGTTGACTGAGTGTCAGGCTTTAGAGGCGATGTCTGAAACAATCGTCTGAACGAAGGCTTCAACCGACATCACTCCGAGGTCTTTGTTACCCCGGGCGCGTACCGCAACGGCACCTGCAGCCTTCTCTTTGTCACCCACGACCAAGATGTAAGGCAGCTTTTGCAACGAATGCTCTCGTATTTTATACGTAATTTTCTCGTTGCGCAGATCTAACTGAACCCTAAGCCCTTGATTCTCAAGCGTTTTGACCAGTTCCCGACAGTAATCGGCCTGCGAATCGGTGATATTGAGCACCGAAACCTGCACCGGAGCCAGCCAAGTAGGCAGCGCGCCAGCGTGCTGCTCGATCAAAATTCCGATGAATCGCTCCAGGCTGCCAACGATGGCACGGTGCAACATGATGGGGCGATGGCGAGCGCCATCCTCGCCCACGAATTCGGCATCCAGGCGCTCCGGCATGTTCGGATCCACCTGGATGGTGCCGCACTGCCATGGACGACCCAAGGCATCCTTCAGGGTGTACTCGATCTTCGGGCCATAGAAAGCGCCCTCACCCGGCAGGTATTCGAAATCGCAACCGGAAGCGCGCAAGCCTTCTGCCAACGCATTCTCAGCACGGTCCCAGCTTTCCTCAGAGCCGATTCGCTTCTCGGGACGGGTTGAAAGCTTGTAGATGATGTCTTTGAAGCCAAAGTCCTTGTAGACCTTTTGCAGCAGCGTGGTGAAAGCGATGACCTCACTCTGGATCTGATCTTCGGTGCAGAAGATGTGACCATCATCCTGCGTGAAAGCCCGCACACGCATGATGCCATGCAGACCCCCAGTGGGCTCATTGCGGTGGCATTGACCGAACTCGCCAAAGCGCAATGGCAGGTCGCGGTAGCTCTTGATCCCCTGCTTGAAGATCAGGATGTGTCCCGGGCAATTCATCGGCTTGAGGGCATAGTCACGCTTCTCAGACTCCGTGGTGAACATGTTCTCGCGGTATTTGTCCCAGTGCCCGGTCTTCTCCCAAAGACCCTGGTCCAGGATTTGCGGCCCCTTGACCTCCTGGTAACCGTTGTCGCGATAGACGCGGCGCATGTATTGCTCCACCTCCTGCCAGACGGTCCAGCCCTTGGGATGCCAGAACACGGTACCTGGCGAGTGCTCGTCGATGTGGAACAGATCCAGCTCCTTGCCGAGCTTGCGGTGGTCACGCTTCTCGGCCTCCTCGAGCATCGTCAGGTACTGCTGCAGGTCATCCTTGCTGGCCCAGGCGGTACCGTACACGCGCTGCAGCATCTCGTTGCGATGATCGCCACGCCAGTAGGCGCCCGCCACCTTCATCAGCTTGAAGAACTTGAGCTTGCCAGTGCTTGGCACGTGGGGGCCACGGCAAAGGTCTTCGAAGTTGCCTTCACGGTACAGACTGACGTCTTCATTGCTGGGAATGCTGGCGATGATCTCAGCCTTGTAATGCTCCCCAATGCCCTTGAAGTAGGCCACGGCCTCATCACGCGGCAGCACGCGACGCACCACAGGTTCGTCCTTGGCCGCCAACTCAGCCATGCGCTTCTCGATGGCCGCCAGATCCTCAGGCGTGAAAGGACGCTTGTAGGAAAAGTCGTAGTAGAAGCCGTTCTCAATGACCGGCCCGATGGTGACCTGGGCATCCGGGAAAAGCTCTTTGACGGCATAGGCCAACAAGTGGGCGGTGGAGTGGCGGATCACCTCCAAGCCGTCGGCATCCTTGGCCGTGATGATGGACAAAGGGCTGTCCGAGGTGATGGCGTAGCTGGTGTCCACCACCTTGTCGCCGATTTTGCCCGCCAGGGCGGCCTTGGCCAGGCCCGTGCCGATCGATGCGGCCACTTCGGCCACCGTGACTGGGCCGGGAAATTCACGTTTGGAACCGTCGGGAAGCGTGATCTGAATCATGTTGTATCTGAGTTGAGCCAGTGAAGGCGCATAAAAAAAGCGCGGTGAAGGCCGCGCTTTTTTCCATGGAGCAAAAACAGGTGTGCAGGCGCGAACCAGCGGGTCTCAACGACCCAGGAAGATCTCCGGTGTAGTTCGCGGTGTCATAACCAAGATGCCTTTCTCGCTCTTGCAAGTAGCCCTGTTGCCAGGATATCGGCGGATTTTAACGCCTCGACCCAAGCGTGCCAACCAAGACACCTAAAAATGCCCCCAGCTCAAGCAACGCGCCAGCCGCTTTCTGATGGCATGTCCCTTGAGGCCGCACCATGAAAAAAGCCCAGGCAAGCCTGGGCTTTATTGAGCGCTAGCGCCCAAGATCAGTGGAACTGCTCTTCTTCGGTCGAACCGGTCAGCGCCTTCACCGAGGACGAGCCACCCTGGATGACGGTGGTGACGTCGTCAAAGTAACCGGCACCCACTTCTTGCTGGTGCGACACGAAGGTGTAGCCTTGTTCGCGGGCGGCGAACTCGGGCTCTTGCACCATTTCAACGTAGTGGCGCATGCCTTCGCCGCGTGCATAGGCGTGGGCAAACTTGAAGGTGTTGTACCAGTTGCTGTGGATACCAGCCAAGGTGATGAACTGGTACTTGTAACCCAGTGCCGACAGTTCGTCCTGGAAGCGTGCAATGGTTGCATCGTCGAGGTTCTTCTTCCAGTTGAACGAGGGCGAGCAGTTGTAAGACAGCAGCTTGCCAGGGCAGGCCGCGTGAACGGCTTGAGCGAACTCACGAGCAAAGCCCAGGTCAGGCGTACCGGTTTCGCACCACACCAGATCGGCGTAGGGTGCGTAGGCCACACCGCGGCTGATGGCCTGCTCCAGGCCGTTCTTGACGCGGTAGAAGCCTTCTTGGGTACGCTCGCCGGTCAGGAAAGGCTTGTCGTTGGCATCGTGGTCCGAGGTGATCAGGTTGGCAGCCTCAGCGTCGGTGCGGGCCAACACGATGGTGGACACACCCATCACGTCTGCAGCAAAGCGGGCAGCTGTCAGCTTTTCGCAGGCTTCTTGAGTGGGGACAAGCACCTTGCCACCCATGTGGCCGCACTTCTTCACGGCGGCCAATTGGTCTTCGAAGTGCACGCCGGCAGCGCCTGCGGCAATCATGTTCTTCATCAGTTCGAAAGCGTTGAGCACACCACCGAAGCCGGCCTCAGCATCGGCCACGATGGGCAGGAAGTAGTCGATGAATTCCTTGTCGCCGGGGTTGATGCCGCGGCCCCACTGGATTTCGTCAGCGCGCTTGAAGGTGTTGTTGATGCGACGCACCATGGTCGGCACCGAGTCGTAGGCGTACAGCGACTGGTCGGGGTACATGGTTTCGGAAGTGTTGCCGTCGGCAGCCACTTGCCAGCCCGACAGGTACACAGCCTCCAGGCCAGCCTTGGCCTGCTGCATGGCCTGGCCAGCGGAGATGGCGCCGAAGGAGTTGACGTAGCCCTTCTTGGCGCTGCCGTTCACCAGATCCCACAGCTTTTCGGCGCCACGCTTGGCCAAGGTGTGCTCAATCGACAGACTGCCACGCAGACGCACCACATCGGCAGCGCTGTAGTTGCGCTTGACACCCTTCCAACGGGGGTTCTGCGCCCAATCCTTTTCGAGGGCTTCGATTTGCTGCTGGCGGCTCAGTTGGGAATTGAGAGATTGCGACATGTGATCACTCCAGGTTGGTTGAAAGGGGCCAGCCGTATTGCGTTTGCAAGTTCGTTGGCGTTGAGACAACTTTAAGTCTTCTATAAGAGTTGAAGACAATCTTATGTCTTATAGAAGACTTTTTTATTTTTATTAAAATTCAATGACTTACAACGCATATTTCTTATCATGAACCTGAATCCGTGAGCCCAAGAGTGAAAGTGCCTCACCCTGCGGGTGCGTTCGATTTGAGGTAGTTTGGTAAACGCGAGACAGGTGTGGGGCGTTGATGGGCCTGTTGCAAACGCAGTACCTGAGTTCTTCCAATGCGCCCCTTCATCGTCAAGCAGCTCGACTACGACCTCACCCCGGTAGCCGGTCTGGCGCTGGTCGGACATCACCTGAATCGACTCGCGCCAGTGTTCAAGCGACTCGATGCCGCCTTGCCCGTGAGAAATGGCGTTGCCAACAGCGACATCCTGCGCAGCTACCTGGGCCTGCTGGTGCAGGGCAAGAGCGACTTCGATGCGATTGAG
>NZ_JADZ01000012.1 GCF_000518645.1 Curvibacter gracilis ATCC BAA-807
GCCCAGTGCCAGGAGACCCTGCGCACGGCCATGGCCATCGGTGCGGACCGGGCCATCCTGGTCGAAACCCCCGCCGACCTCGAACTGCAGCCCCTGGCCGTGGCCAAGCTGCTCAACGCGCTGGTGGCCAAGGAGCAACCGGGCCTGATCATCCTCGGCAAGCAAGCCATCGACGACGACGCCAACCAGACCGGCCAGATGCTGGCCGCCTTGGCCGACCTGCCCCAGGCCACCTTCGCCAGCAAGGTCGAAGTGGCCGGTGACAAGGTCAACGTCACACGAGAAATCGACGGCGGCCTGGAAACCCTGAGCCTGTCCATCCCCGCAGTCATCACCACCGACCTGCGCCTGAACGAGCCGCGTTATGTGACGCTGCCCAACATCATGAAGGCCAAGAAGAAGCCGCTGGAGACCGTCAAGCCCGAAGACCTCGGTGTGGACGTGGCCCCGCGCCTGAAGACCCTCAAGGTCAGCGAGCCCCCGAAGCGTGGCGCTGGCGTGAAGGTGGCCGATGTGGCCACCCTGGTGAACAAACTGAAAACTGAAGCCAAGGTGATCTGAACATGACCGCACTTGTTATTGCCGAACACGACAACCAAACCATCAAGGGCGCCACCCTGAACACCGTGACCGCCGCACTGCAAGCCGGTGGCGACGTACACGTGCTGGTCGCTGGCCACAACGCCGGTGCTGCTGCTGCCGCTGCCGCGCAAATTGCTGGCGTGAGCAAAGTGATCCACGCCGACAGCGAAGCCCTGGCCCACGGCCTGGCCGAGAACGTGGCCGCACAAGTCTTGGCCATTGCAGCCAACTACAGCCACATCGTGTTCCCCGCCACCGCCGGCGGCAAGAACGCCGCCCCGCGCGTGGCCGCCAAGCTGGACGTCGCGCAGATCAGCGAAATCAGCAAGGTCATCAGCGCCGACACCTTCGAGCGCCCGATCTACGCCGGCAACGCCATCGCCACCGTGCAAAGCGCCGACGCCACCAAGGTGATCACCGTGCGCACCACGGGCTTTGACGCCGCAGCGGCCACGGGCGGCAGCGCCGCGGTCGAAGCCATCGCCGCGCAGGCCGACAGCGGCAAGAGCGCTTTTGTGGGCAGCGAGATCGCCAAGAGCGACCGCCCCGAGCTGACGGCGGCCAAGATCATCGTCTCGGGTGGCCGGGCCCTGGGCAGCAGCGAGAAGTTCAACGAAGTGCTGACCCCCCTGGCCGACAAGCTGGGTGCGGCGCTGGGTGCCAGCCGTGCGGCGGTGGACGCGGGCTACGCGCCCAACGACTGGCAGGTGGGGCAGACGGGCAAGATCGTGGCGCCCAGCCTGTACGTGGCCTGCGGCATCAGTGGTGCGATCCAGCACCTGGCGGGCATGAAGGATTCGAAGGTGATCGTGGCGATCAACAAGGACCCCGAGGCGCCGATCTTCAGCGTGGCCGACTACGGCCTGGAGGCCGACCTGTTCGCGGCCGTGCCTGAGCTGATCGCGGCACTGTGAACTGAGGCGCAAGCCCCTTTCTGACAACAAGCCAAATGGGCATCGTTCGCGATGCCCTTTTCATATCCGGAGATGAACCCATGAGTTACACCGCCCCCCTGAAGGACATGCTGTTCAACATCGAACACCTGGCCAACATCGAACAAGTCTCGCAAATCCCCGGCTTCGAAGATGCCGGTCTGGAAACCGCCCAGGCCGTGCTGGAGGAGTGCGCCAAGCTCAACGAGGGTGTGATCGCCCC
Organism: Curvibacter gracilis ATCC BAA-807; assembly: GCF_000518645.1. GTDB lineage: Bacteria > Pseudomonadota > Gammaproteobacteria > Burkholderiales > Burkholderiaceae_C > Curvibacter > Curvibacter gracilis. The sequence continues at coordinate 1,738 of NZ_JADZ01000012.1, forward strand.
CTTGAACTGGGACGGTGACAAGAACCCCTCCAGCTGGAAGGACGGCGTGGTCACCACCACCCCGGGCTTCAAGGAGGCCTTCAAGCAGTACGCCGAAGGCGGCTGGCAAGGCCTGCAGCACCCGGTTGACTTTGGCGGCCAAGGCCTGCCCAAGACGATTGGCGCGGCCTGCACCGAGATCCTCAACTCGGCCAACATGAGCTTTGCCCTGTGCCCTCTGCTGACCGATGGCGCGATCGAAGCCTTGCTGACCGCAGGCAGCGACGAGCTCAAGGCCATCTACCTCGACAAGCTGGTGTCGGGCCAATGGACCGGCACCATGAACCTGACCGAGCCCCAGGCCGGCTCGGACCTGGCCCTGGTGCGCACCCGCGCCGAGCCGCTGCCCGATGGCAGCTACAAGATCTTCGGCACCAAGATCTTCATCACCTATGGTGAGCACGACATGGCCGAGAACATCGTGCACCTGGTGCTGGCCCGCGTGCAGGGCGCACCCGAGGGGGTGAAGGGCATCAGCCTGTTCGTGGTGCCCAAGTTCATGGTGAATGCCGATGGCTCGCTGGGGGCGCGCAACGACGTGCACTGCGTGAGCATCGAGCACAAGATGGGCATCAAGGCCAGCCCCACGGCCGTGCTGCAGTACGGCGACCACGGCGGCGCCATCGGCTACCTGGTGGGCCAGGAGAACCGCGGCCTGGAATACATGTTCATCATGATGAATGCGGCCCGCTATGCGGTGGGCATGCAGGGCATTGCGGTGGCCGAGCGCGCCTACCAGAAGGCCGTGCAATACGCCAAGGACCGCGTGCAAAGCCGCCCGGTGGACGGCAGCATCAACGCCAGCGCGGCCATCATCCACCACCCGGACGTGAAGCGCATGCTGATGACCATGCGCGCCTACACCGAAGGCTGCCGCGCCATGGCCAGCGTGGCTGCCGCCGCCTACGACGCGGCGCATCACCACCCCGATGCCGACACCCGCAAGGTGAACGCGGCCTTCTATGAGTTCATGGTGCCCCTGGTCAAGGGCTACAGCACCGAGATGAGCCTGGAGGTGACCTCGCTGGGCGTGCAGGTGCATGGCGGCATGGGCTTCATCGAAGAAACCGGCGCCGCCCAGTACTACCGCGACGCCAAGATCCTGACCATCTACGAAGGCACGACCGCCATCCAGGCCAATGACCTGGTGGGCCGCAAGACCGCCCGCGATGGCGGCCAGACGGCCAAGGGCATTGCCGCCCAGATCGAGCAGACCGAGGCCGCCTTGCTGGCCAGCGGCACCGACACCGCCGCCGTGGTGGCCAAGCGCCTGAAGGCGGCCCGCCAGGCCTTCCTGGACGTGGTCGACTTCGTGGCCGGCAACACCAAGGCCTCGCCCAACGCAGTGTTCGCCGGCTCCGTGCCCTACCTGATGCTGGCCGGCAATGTGGTGGCCGGCTGGCAACTGGCCCGCTCGCTGCTGGTGGCACAAGACCTCTTGGCCCAGGGGCAGGACGAAGCCTTCATGCGCAGCAAGATCAGCACCGCCCGCTTCTATGCCGACCACCTGCTGAGCAAGGCCCCCGGCCTGCGCGACAGCATTGTCGAAGGTGCCGACAGCGTGAACGCGCTGGCCCCGGAAGCCTTCTGATCGGGCAGGCCGCGCTGTCCCGAAACGGACAGTGTGGCCGCCCTCTCGCCCGTCAAAATCCGCGCAGACCCATCCCTCCTGGAGACAAACAACATGTCGAAACTGCCTCCGGCGCTCGCCAACCGGCCCTTCCCGGTCATCGGCTCGCCCCTGTTCATCATCAGCAACCCCAAGCTTGTCATCGAGCAGTGCAAGGCCGGCGTGATCGGTTCGATGCCCGCGCTCAATGCCCGCCCCGCTGCCCAACTGGACGAGTGGCTGGCCGAGATCACCGAGGCCCTGGCTGCCCACAACAAGGCCAACCCCGACAACCCGGCCGCCCCCTTTGCCATCAACCAGATCGTGCACAAGAGCAATGACCGCCTCGATCACGACATCGAGATGGTCATCAAGTACAAGGTGCCGGTGATCATCACTTCGCTGGGCGCCCGCACCGACGTGAACGAGGCCATCCACAGCTACGGTGGTGTGGTGCTGCACGACATCATCAACAACGCCTTCGCCCACAAGGCCATCGAAAAGGGCGCCGACGGCCTGATCGCGGTGGCCGCAGGCGCTGGCGGCCATGCCGGCACCAAGAGCCCGTTCGCCCTGATCCAGGAGATCCGCCAGTGGTTTGACGGCCCCTTGGCGCTGTCGGGTTCGATCGCCTCGGGCGGTGCCATCCTGGCCGCACAGGCCATGGGGGCCGATTTCGCCTACATGGGCTCGGCCTTCATCGCCACCGAAGAGGCGCGTGCGGCCGAGGGCTACAAGCAGGCCATCGTCGACGGCAACTCCGACGACATCGTCTACAGCAACCTGTTCACAGGCGTGCACGGCAACTACCTCAAGCCCAGCATCCGCGCAGCCGGCCTGGACCCCGACAACCTGCCCGAGAGCGACCCCAGCAAGATGAACTTCGGCGGCGACGCCAAGAAGGCCTGGAAGGACATCTGGGGCTGCGGCCAGGGCATTGGCGCCATCACCCAGGTGCAGAAGACCGCCGACCTGGTGGCCCAGCTCAAGCGCGAATACGCCGAAGCCAAGGCCCGCCTGCTGGCCGCCTGATCGCCCGCCGCAAGGCGCCGGTCCAGCCACCCGCTGCGGCGGGTTTTTTTGCGCCTGTGCTGCGCTCGCCGCGGCCCAGGCGGCACAATGCGCTCCCCCGTCCTGGAGTGCTGGAGCCTTCCCCATGAACCTGATTGCCGAACTGCAAGCCGCCCGCAAACGCCTGGGCCTCAAACAGCAGGAGCTGGCCGAGCGGGCCGGTCTGTCGCGCATGACGGTGCAACGCATCGAGTCCGGCGCCATCGACCCCCGTTTGAGCACGCTGGCCGAGATGGCCCGGGTGCTGGGGCTGGAGCTGGTGGCCGTGGCGGCCGCGCAGCCTGCACAACCCGATCAAGCTGCGCAGCCCGATCCGGCAGAGACCCCTGCTGCCAGCCCGGTGGCTGCAGGCGATCAGGCCTGAGATTCTTGCAAGGCGGCTCGGATGAAATCCAGCCGGTCCTGCCCGAAGAACATCTCATCACCCACAAAGCAGGTGGGGGCTCCGAACACGCCACGGCGCACGGCCTCGTCGGTGGTGTTTTTCAGTTGCGCCTTGACATCGGCATCCGAGCACCAGGCCAGCACCTGGTCTGCATCCAGGCCCACGCCCGTCAGCACCTTGCCCACCACCAGGGGGTCTCCGAGGTTCAGGCCCTGCACCCAGATCGCGTCAAACACGGCGGCCAGGTAGGTCTGCAGGCGATCGGGCTGGTGCATCCCAAAGCCGGTGGCGGCCCGCATGAGCATCAGGGTATTGATCGGGAAAAACGGGTTGCGCTGCAGCGGCACCCCATAGCGCCGGGCATGGCGCGCCAGGTCCTGGAACACATAGGCGCCCTTGGCGGGCACGGCCGCCGGTGAGGCGTTGCCGGTGGCCTGGAACACGCCGCCGAGCAGCATGGGGCGCCATGTCAGCTGGGCGCCGGTCTGCGCGGCCAGAGCGGGCAGTTGCGTCCAGGCCAGGTAGGACGCGGGGCTGCCCACGTCGAAAAAGAATTCCAGGGTGCGACCCATGATGTCTCCTCAGTCTTGTACGGCTCACCGTAGGCAGCCGCTGGCAGGGTGTCAAGGCGGCCATCCCTGAGGTTGCTGAACCTGGGTGACAGGGGGTGGCTTGCCTGCCAGGGGGGCTCGCAGGCAAGATCATCGGCCAGGCGGGCACCAGCGCACGCCCTCACCGACGGAGGCACGGGGATGACGCAGACACAGCAGACACAGCAGCCACGCGGCGTGGCCTTGGTGATCGGGGCAGGCGATGCCACGGGGGGCGCCATTGCGCGGCGCTTTGCCCGCGAGGGCTACATCAGCTGCGTCACGCGCCGCACGGCCGACAAGCTGCAGCCCCTGGTGGACGCCATCCGGGCTGAAGGCGGCCAGGCCCACGGCTACGCCAGCGACGCGCGCAAGGAGGACGAGGTGCAGGCCCTGTTCGAGCGCATCGAGGCCGAGCACGGACCCATCGAGGTGCTGGTGTTCAACATCGGCGCCAACGTGCCCTGCAGCGTGCTCGACGAGACGGCGCGCAAGTACTTCAAGATCTGGGAGATGGCCTGCTTCAGCGGCTTTCTGAACGCGCAGGCGGCGGCGCGGCGCATGGTGCAGCGCGGGCGCGGCACCATCCTGTTCACCGGGGCCACGGCGGCCCTGCGCGGTGCGGCGGGGTTCGCGGCCTTTGCGGGCGCCAAGCATGCGCTGCGGGCCCTGGCCCAGAGCATGGCGCGCGAGCTGGGCCCGCAAGGGATCCATGTGGCCCATGTGGTGGTCGACGGCGCCATCGACACCGAGTTCATCCGCAGCAACTTCCCCGAGCGCTACGCCCTGAAGGCGCAGGACGGCATCCTCAACCCCGAGCACATCGCCGACAACTACTGGCTGCTGCACCAGCAGCCGCGCGACGCCTGGACTTTCGAGCTGGACCTGCGGCCGTACATGGAACGCTGGTAGGCCAGGGGCACCCCCACACCCTTCTGACGGGGCTGGCGCACCGGGCGCGATGGCGTGCGCCGCCAGCTATTCACAACGGGCATACATCGCTCGGAGTTTTTCATTATTCAGGGCGCAAGGCCCTGGCTAAAGTGGCCGCGCACCGCTGCAGTCGGTCGTGCGGGCCTGCACGGACGTCCACAGCGGAGAGCTGTCGCCCGGGCCCCTCTCTTTGCATGAGCCCGGGGCAGCTTGGCTGTTCTGTCGGCCCCCGTGCCGATCCCATCCCTGTGTGCCTGTTCCATCTAGAGAGTCGATTCATGTCTGCGAAGCAAGACCCCAACAGCCCGTTCACCCGTGAAGAAGGCGTCGTTCACCTGGGGGGCATTGACGCCCTGGTGCGCCTGACGCTGGACCAGATCCGTACCGACCAGCGCCGTGGGCTGCGCACCGGCATGTTCGTGTCGGGCTACCGGGGCTCACCGGTCGGCATGCTGGATGCCGCCCTGATCAAGCGGCAGAAGCTGCTGCTGGAGCACAACATCCGCTTCGTCGACGGGCTCAATGAAGACCTGGCGGCCACGGCGGTCTGGGGCACCCAGATGCTGGGGGCGGTGGGCCAGCAGAAGTTCGATGGTGTCACCGGCCTGTGGTACGGCAAGGCCCCCGGGGTGGACCGCAGCGGCGACGCGCTCAAGCACGCCAACTACACCGGCATGGGCAAGAACGGCGGGGTGCTGGCGGTGGTGGGGGACGACCCCAGCTGCAAGTCGTCCTCCCTGCCCAGCCAGAGCGAGCCCATGCTGTTCCACCTGGGCATGCCTTCGCTGTACCCGGGCACGGTGCAGGAGATCCTGGACCTGGGGCTGCACGGCTACCAGATGTCGCGCCTGTCCGGGCTGTGGGTGGGCCTCAAGATGGTCACCAATGTGGCCGATGGCAGTGGCACGGCCCAGGTCTCGCCCGAGCGCCTGAACTTCGTGCAACCCGACCTCGAGTTCGAGGGTGTGCCCTTCACGCCGCGCATGAACCTGGGCATGAACGTGCGGGCCGAGGCCCTGGAGATGGAGCATTCGCTCTACACCCAACGCCTGGAACTGGCCAAGCGCTACGCCCGGGCCAACAAGCTCAACAACGTGGTGCTGCCCAACCGCGATGCCTGGCTGGGCATCATGACGGCGGGCAAGACCTACAACGACCTGATGCAGGCCCTGCGCGAGATGGGGCTGGACGAGGCCGCCTTGAAGCGGCACGGGGTGCGCATTCTCAAGATGGGCATGTTGTTCCCCATGGAGCCCACCATCGTGCGCGAGTTCGCCGAGGGCCTGGAAGAGCTGTTCGTGATCGAGGAAAAGCGCCCCTTCCTGGAGATGTTCGCCAAGAACGTGCTCTATGGCAGCGCGCGTGCGCCCCGCATCGTCGGCAAGCTCGATGAGCAGGAGCAGCCCTTGCTCCCGCCGGGCGGCGAGTTCGAATCCGATGTGATTGCCCGCGCCCTCTACAAGCGTCTGTCACAGAAGGCCCGCATCGAATCGGCCGAAGCCTGGCTGCAGCGCCTGGACGCCATCCACCTGCGCGAAGACCCTGCCACCGCAGGCCGCACCGCCTGGTTCTGCTCGGGCTGCCCGCACAACAGTTCCACCGTGGCCCCCGACGGCAGTGTGGTGTCGGCAGGCATCGGCTGCCACACCATGGCGATGTGGATGGACCGCAACGTGGTCATGGGCACCCACATGGGGGCCGAAGGGGCTCAGTGGATCGGCATGGCGCCCTTCACCGAGGTGCCGCACATCTTCCAGAACATGGGCGACGGCACCTACTTCCACTCCGGCAGCCTGGCCCTGCGTTACACCGTGTCGGCCGGTGTCAACATCACCTACAAGCTGCTCTACAACGCCCACACCTCCATGACCGGCGGGCAGGACATCCAGGGCAGTCACCCGGTGGCCAATGTGGTGTCCGAACTGCTGGCCAACGGGGTCAGCAAGGTGCTGATCACCACCGATGACCCCGCCAAGTACAGCGGCGTTGGCTTGGCCGGCGGCACCGAGGTCTGGCACCGCGATCGCCTGGATGAGGCCCAGCGTGCGCTGGCCGCCGTGCCGGGCACCACCGTGCTGATCCACGACCAGGAGTGCGCCGCCGAACTGCGCCGCCTGCGTGGCCGTGGCCAGCGGCCTGAACCGGCCCAGAGCGTGGTCATCAACGAGCGGGTGTGCGAAGGCTGTGGCGACTGTGGCGAGCAGTCCAACTGCATGAGCGTGGAGCCCATCGAGACCGAGTTCGGCCGCAAGACGCGCATCCACCAGGGCTCATGCAACAAGGATTTCTCCTGTGTCGACGGCTTCTGCCCCTCGTTCCTGACCGTCACGCCGGCCCCCGAAGCGGCGGGCGCCGCACCCGTGAAGAAAAAGAAGAAGGGCCGCATCCCCGCCATGGAGCATGCCTTGCCCGAACCCGAGCTCAAGGTGCGGGGCGACTTCGGTGTGCACATCATGGGCATCGGCGGTACGGGTTCGGTCACCGTGGCCTCCACCATCGCCAACGCGGCCCGCATCGAGGGCAAGCATGTGATCGGGCTGGACCAGACCGGCCTGGCGCAAAAGGGCGGGGCCGTGATCTCGGACCTGAAGATCACCGCTGCACCGTTCCATGGCGCCAACAAGATCACCGATGGCTGTGCCGATCTGTACCTGGGCTTTGACATCCTGAACGCCACCGACCCCAAGAACCTGGACAAGTGCCATCCCGAGGTCACGGTGGCGGTGGTCTCCACCACCCGCACGCCCACCGGGCAGATGGTGTCCGACCGCCATGTCCAGTTCCCCGAGCTGGAGCCCCTGATGCAAGGCATCCAGCGCGTCAGCCGTGCGGCCGACAACGTCTTCCTGGACGGCCAGGGCCTGGCCGAAGGCCTGTTTGCCGACAGCATGGCCACCAACATCTTCATGGTGGGGGTGGCCTACCAGGCCGGTGCCTTGCCCTTGGCGGCGGCCTCGATCGAGGCCGCCATCGTGCAGGCCGGCGTGGCCGTCGACATGGGCCTGGCCGCCTTCCGTTGGGGCCGTCTGGCCGTGAGCCGGCGCGATCTGGTCGAGGCCGAGATCGCGCGCCTCAACCCCGTGGCGGCGGCGGGCAGCGTGGTCACCTTGCACCGCCCGGTGCGCCTGAGCGCCGCGGCCCAGAAGATGGTCGATGCCTGTGGCGCCGATGGCGAGTTGTTGCGCCTGCTGCAGCGCCGCGTGCCCGACCTGATCGACTACCAGAACGAGGCCTATGCGCGCCGTTACGCCCAGTTCGTGCGCCAGGTGGCCGACATGGAACGCCACGCCTTGCCGGGCAGCACCCTGGTGTCGGAGGCGGTGGCCCGCAACCTCTACAAGCTCATGGCCTACAAGGACGAGTACGAGGTGGCCCGTCTGCACACCGCGCCCGAGTTCCTGACCCGGCTGGAGTCCGAGTTCAAGCCCGGCCACCGCCTGCAGTTCCACCTGGCGCCGCCGCTGCTGTCCAAGCGCGACCCGGTGACGGGCCACCTGATCAAGCGTGCCTACGGCCCCTGGGTGCTGACGGCCTTCAAGTGGCTGGCCCGCTGCAAGGGCCTGCGCGGTGGCGCGCTGGACGTCTTTGGCAAGACCGAGGAGCGGCGCCAGGAGCGCCAGGCGATCGAAGACTACTGCCGGCTGATGACGGATGTGCTGAGCCGCCTGCGCCGGGACAACTTCGACACGGCCTTGAAGCTGGCCCAGTTGCCCGATGGCATCCGGGGTTACGGGCATGTGAAGCACCGCAACCTCGAAGTCGCCCGCGCAGAACAGGCGCGCCTGCTCAATGAGTTCAACCGACCCGCACCGCTGCGCCGCGCCGCCTGAAGGGCACCTTGCCCCTTTCATTTCATCTTCATCAAAAGCGATCCATGAACGACCTCCAAGGCCATGATTTCGAAGACCTGCAAGCCGGCATGAGTGCCAGCTTTGCCAAGACCATCACCGAGGCCGACATCGTGCTGTTTGCCGGCGCCTCGGGCGACAACAACGCCATGCACATCAACGAGGAGTTCGCCAGCGCCACGCCCTTCAAGGGGCGCATCGCGCACGGCATGCTCACCGCCAGCGTGATCTCGGCTGCGATCGCCGGCAAGCTGCCCGGGCCGGGCACGGTCTACCTCTCGCAAAGCCTGCGTTTCAAGGCCCCGGTGCACCCTGGCGACACGGTCAAGGCCACCGTGACTGTCAAGGAACTGTTTCCTGAGAAACGACGGGTGAGCTTGACCACCGTCTGCACGGTCGCCGGCAAGGTGGTCATCGAGGGCGAGGCGCTGGTCATGCCCACGGCGCGGCAGCAGCCCGCCTGATGGTCAGGGTGTAGCAGGGGGCGGGGCCCCCTGCATTTGCTTACCTGACGAAGCCCGTAACACCTCTACGCTGCGGGGCCACTGCGCCGCAGTGTGTCTGTCTTTTCCGGACAGATCCATTCAAGAGGTCATGCACGATGCGGAACTTCAAACAATCGCGCCTCTCACTGGCGCGCTCACTCAAACTCTCCCAACTGGTGGTCTTCGAGGCGGTGGTGTCGGCCGGCTCGATCCTGGCCGCCTCGCGCGAGCTGGCCCTGACCCAGCCTGCCGTCAGCAAGTCGCTGCACGAGCTGGAGCGCTACCTGGACCAGGATCTGTTCGTGCGCAGCAAGAAGGGTGTGGCGCTGACGGAGTTCGGCCGCCTGTTCGAGCGCCACGCCCGCACCATGCTGCTGGAGCTGCGTTGCCTGTCCGATGGGCTCAACGCCTGGCAGATGGGGGTCTCGGGCCATGTGGTGGTGGGCACCTTGATCACCGCCTCAGCGGTGCTGGTGCCCGAGGCCATCCACCGCCTGCACGAGGCGGCACCCGACGTGGAGGTCGAGGTGCGGGTGGGCACCCACAGCACGCTTTTCCCGGCGCTGACCCGGGGCGATCTGGATGTGGTGGTGGGCTACCTGCCGCGCGACAACGAGCCCATGCCGGGCTTGGTGCAGCCCGACCGTCTGCACCATCAGATGCTTTACGACGAGGCGCTGTGCGTGGTGGTTGACCGTCGGCACCCGCTGGCGGCGCGCCAAGGCCTCAGCCTGCGCGAGTTGCACGACCAGGAGTGGATATTGCCCACCCCCGATTCGGTGGCCTACAGCGCAGCCTGCGCCATGTTCGACAGCGAGAAGCTGCCCCTGCCGGCGCGGGTGGTGTATTCGGTCTCGGTGCTCACCAACATGGGCTTGCTGCGCCGCCGGCCCATGGTGGCCTTGATGCCGCACCTGGCGGCCCAGCGCTTCGAAGAGTCGGGGCTGCTGTCGCGGCTCTCGCTGGGGCCGCTGGAGGCCTTTGCCGCGGTGGGCTACAGCGTCTCATCGCATCGGCAGCCCAGTGCGGCCTGTCAGCGCTTCATCGAGGCCTTGCGCGACTCGGTCTGAGCACGCGTCGGCCCATCTTGCGGCCTTCTCAGGCCTTGCCGGCGCGTGACAGCCGCCGGCCACCTGTTCCCCTCATGTCTTCGATCGGGTCGGTCTGCGTCCACCGGCCTGCGCAGGCCGCAGGCCGTGCGGCCCGCATCCGGTGTGGGGCGGGTTTTCCGCTATTCCCGGACGCTATAGATCGCGCCTTTGTTTTCATTATCCAAAGCGCGGCCCGCTCCCTACAGTGCCTCCCAGTTTCACGTCGGAGGTTTCTTTGTCCTACCCATTCATGCTGCCAGCCTCGCTGGCCTCCCTGCGCAATTACGTCGATGGCGAGTTCGTCTCCACCGAGCGGCAGTTCGACAACATCAGCCCTTTGCATGGGCGCCTGCTGGGCCGGGTCCATGAAGCCGATGCGGCCCTGGTCGACCGCGCGGTGCAGGCGGCCCGCAAGGCCTTGGAGGGCCCCTGGGGTCGCAGCACGGTGGACGAGCGTGCTGCCTGGCTGCACAAGGTGGCCGACGTCATCGAGCGCCGCTTCGATGAGTTCGTCGCCGCCGAGGTCGCCGACACCGGCCGCCCCGTGACCCAGGCCCGCAACCTGGATGTGTTCCGCGCCATCGCCAACCTGCGCACCTTCGCCGATCTGGGCAAGGTGGCCCATGGGGAATGCTTTGAAAGCCGCACGGCCCAGGGCGAGGCCCTGCTCAACTACACCGTGCGCAAGCCGCTGGGCGTGGTGGCCAGCATCTCGCCCTGGAACCTGCCCATCCTGTCGATGACCTGGAAGGCGGCCCCCGCCCTGATCTGCGGCAACACCCTGGTCGTCAAGCCGTCCGAGGAAACCCCTTCTTCGGCCACCCTGCTGGCCGAGGCCTTCCATGAGGCCGGTGTGCCCCCCGGCGTGTTCAACCTCGTGCATGGCTTTGGTGCCAACTCGGCCGGGGCCGCCATGTCAGCCCACCCGGGCATTGACGGCATCACCTTCACCGGCGAATCGCGCACCGGCTCGACCATCATGAAGGCCGTGGCCGACGGCGTGAAAGAGGTGTCCTTCGAGCTGGGTGGCAAGAACGCCGCCATCGTGTTCGCCGACTGCGATTTCGATGCAGCGGTGGAGGGCGTGTTGCGCTCGTCCTTCGCCAACACCGGCCAGGTCTGCCTGTGCTCCGAGCGGGTGTATGTCGAGCGGCCGATCTTCGAGCGCTTCGTGCAGGCCTTGAAGGCCGGGGCCGAGAAGCTGCGCATCGGCTACCCCGACGAACCCGGTGTGGACATGGGCTCGCTGATCTCGCACAAGCACCGTGCCAAGGTGCTCTCGTACTTCAAGCTTGCCGTGGAGGAGGGCGCCACCGTGGTCACGGGTGGCGGCATTCCCCACTTCGGCGATGAACGCGACGACGGTGCCTTCATCCAGCCCACCATCTGGACCGGTCTGCCCGACACGGCGCGCTGCGTGCGCGAAGAGGTGTTCGGCCCGGTGTGCCACATCGCACCCTTCGACACCGAGGAAGAAGTGGTGCGCCGCGCCAACGACTCCAACTACGGGCTGGCCGGCACCCTCTGGACCACCAACCTGCAGCGTGCCCACCGCGTGGCGCGCCAGTTCGACACCGGCATCGTCTGGGTCAACACCTGGTATGTGCGGGATCTGCGCACGCCCTTCGGCGGCACCAAGCTGTCGGGCCTGGGGCGTGAGGGCGGTCGCTGGTCGCTCGACTTCTACTCCGAGGTCAGCAACATCTGCATCAAGGTGGGCTGAGCATGCAGCGGCACAACCTCAGCTCGCCACGCCTGGCAGCACCGCGCTTTCGCTACACACCTTGCGTCAAGGTGGGGCCGCTGGCCTGGCTGTCGGGCATGGTGGCCCTGGACCCCGCCACCGGCCAACTGGTGCCCGGTGGCGTGGGCCCCCAGACCCAGCGCATCTTCGACAACCTGGCGCTGGCCTTGCCCGATTACGGGCTGCACATGGCTGACCTGTGCATGGCCCGTCTCTACACCACGGTGTTCGAGGAGTTCGGCGCCATCAACGAAGTCTGGGAGCGTCAGTTCGCCAGCCTCACGCCCCCAGCCCGCACGGCCGTGGGGGTCACCCACCTGCCCCTCGGGGCCCTGGTGGAAATCGAATTCTGTTTTTACCCCGCCTCAGGAGCGTTGTCGTGAATCCCACATTGAAAGCTGTTGCGGACCTGCTCTGGTCCGCTGAACAAACCGGTGAGGCCGTGGCCCCGGTGCGAGAGCAAATCGAGCAGGGCGCCCAGGGGGGCGATGTGCTGCAAGCGGCCTACCTGGTGCAGCAGGACCTGACCCAACGCCGCCTGGACGCCGGTGGGCGATTGGTGGGGCGCAAGATCGGCCTGACCTCGGTGGCGGTGCAACGCCAGCTGGGCGTGGACTCGCCCGACTTCGGCGCCCTGTTTGCCGACATGGCGGTGGGTGACGGCGAAGAGATCGCCTGGTCACGCCTGCAGCAACCCAAGATCGAAGCCGAGATCGCCCTGGTGCTGGGCCGTGACCTGACGCACAGCCGCCACACGGTGGCCGACCTGATCAGCGCCACCGCCTACGCCTTGCCGGCGCTCGAAGTGGTGGGCAGCCGCATCCGCAACTGGGACATCCGGCTGGCCGACACGGTGGCCGACAACGCCTCATCCAGTCTGTTCGTGCTGGGCACCCGGCCCGTGAAGCTGAGCCGCCTGGAGCTGGCCGACTGCGGCATGATGATGGAGCGCCGCGGCGATCAGGTGTCGGTGGGCGCCGGCTCGGCTTGCCTGGGCAACCCGCTCAATGCCGCCGTCTGGCTGGCCAACGTCATGGCCCGCCTGGGCACGCCCTTGCGCGCTGGCGACGTGCTCATGACCGGTGCGCTCGGGCCCATGGTGCCGGTGCAGCGCGGCGATGTGTTCACGGCGCACATCGAAGGCCTGGGCTCGATCCGCGCCGTGTTCGAGCGATGAGCACGGCCCACCAAGCCCACCCCAGCCCCCCGAATTCAGAGAACCGACATGACAAAAATCGACAGCTTTGCCGCCGTGCTGGATGACGCGGCCCACCACGCACATGATGTGCAGCAATTCCCAGCCGGGCAGTTCGACCTCGACCAGGCCTACGCCATCCAGCGGGCTTCGATCGAGCGCCGGGTGGCGCGCGGCGAGCACCGCATCGGCATCAAGCTCGGCTTCACCAGCCGCGCCAAGATGGTCCAGATGGGCGTGGACAACCTGATCTGGGGTTGGCTCACCAACACCATGATGGACGAAGACGGCGGTGTGGTGGACCTGAAGCGCTTCATCCACCCCCGCGTGGAGCCCGAGGTCTGCTTCGTCACCCGCCGCACCATCGATGCTCCCCTGACCGCACTCGAGGCCGTGGACTACCTCGACGCCGTGGCCCCGGCCATGGAGATCATCGATTCGCGCTACCGCAACTTCAAGTTCACCCTGGAGGACGTGGTGGCCGACAACTGCTCATCGGCCGGCCTGGTGGTGGGGCCCTGGAGCCGTGATTTCTCCGGCCTGCCCAATGCCGGGGTGCGCATGCAGTTCGACGGTCGCGATGTGCAGGTGGGTTCCACCGCCGCCATCCTGGGGCACCCGTTGCGCTCCATCGTGCAGGCCTCGCGCCTGCTGCACCAGGCGGGCCTGAGCCTGCCCCCGGGCTCTCTGATCATGGCCGGTGCCGCCACCGCAGCCGAGGCCCTGACGCCCGGCCTGCACGTGCAGTGCCGCATCGGCAGTGGCGCGAGCGCGCTGGGGCAGGTGGCTTTCAGCACACGCTGACAGCGGTCGGCAGACCCATCCAGAACAACAGACTCACAGGAGACAAGCACATGAGTTCAGGCGCACAGGTCGTGGCCGGCAAGGCCACACCGCGAGGACGCTTTCCCCACCTCAAGCGGGCAGGTGATTTCATCTACGTGTCGGGCACCAGCTCACGCCGTCCCGACAACAGTTTTGAGGGTGTCCAGGTCGACCCGATGGGGGTCACGGCGCTGGACATCCTGGCCCAGACCCGGGCCGTGATCGAGAACATCCGCGACATCCTGAAAAGTGTCGGGGCCGGCCTGGCAGACGTGGTCGAGACCCAGGTGTTCCTCGTGAACATGAACGATTTCGGTGGCTTCAATGAAGTCTGGGCCGAGTATTTCGACTACGACGGGCCCACCCGCACCACCGTCGCAGTGCACCAGTTGCCACACCCGCACCTGCTCATCGAGATCAAGGCCGTGGCCTATCACCCCAGTGCCCCACAACAACCCAAGGAGACCCAAGATGTTTGAATTGAAGTACGGCATGCCCCTGAACTTTGGCCAATGGCTGGGTGAGCACAATCACCTGCTGCGCCCCCCGGTGGGCAATGCGCAGATCTGGCCCGATTCCGATTTCATGGTGACCGTGGTGGCCGGCCCCAACGAGCGCAGCGATTTTCATGACGACCCGGTGGAGGAGTTCTTCTACCAGTTCAAGGGCAATGCCTTCATCATCATCTGGGACCGCGACCGCTATGAGCGTGTCACCCTCAACGAGGGCGATGTGTTCCTGATGCCCCCGCACACGCTGCACTCGCCGCAGCGCCCCGATCCGGAAAGCCGCTGCCTGGTGGTGGAGCGGCGCCGCCCCGCGGGCGAACCCGATGCCCTGCAGTGGGGCTGCGCCGCCTGCGGCACCCTGATCAAGCGCTACGAGATGCAGCTGCAGAGCATCGTGGCCGACCTGCCGCCGGTGTATGAGCAGTTCTACGCCACCTCCGATGCCGAGCGCGTGTGCCCGAAATGTGGTCTGCAGCACCCGGGCCGTGATTTCAAGGCCTGGCACAGCGACATCGCCAAGTCGTCTCACGCGAGGGTCTACGCATGATCGACATGCACTCTCACTTCTTCCCGCCGATCAGCGCCGAGCAGGCCCGCGCCATGGCGCCCGAGCGGGCCCCCTGGCTGGCGGTCGACGCGGGCGGCAGCACCGGGCAGATCATGCTGGGTGAGAAGCCCTTCCGCCCGGTCTACCAGGCCTTGTGGGACCCGGGCTACCGGGTGCAGGAGCTGGACCAGCAGGGCATTGCCACCCAGCTCGTCTGTGCCACCCCGGTCATGTTCGGCTACGCCTGGCAGGCGCAGCGGGCGGCCGACTGGGCAGCGCGCATGAACGACATGGCGCTGGCCTTCTGCGCACCGCACCCGACCCGCCTGAAGGCGCTGGCCCAGGTGCCCCTGCAAGACCTGGAGGCGGCCTGCGCGGAGGCCTCGCGTGCCATGCAGGCCGGCTGCGTGGGCATTCAGATCGGCAACCACCTGGGGGACAAGGACCTGGACGACGAGCAATTGGTCGAGTTCCTGATCCATTGTGCCGAACAGGACATCCCGGTGCTGGTGCACCCCTGGGACATGATGGGGGGCGACAAACGCATGCAGAAATGGATGCTGCCCTGGCTGGTGGCCATGCCGGCAGAAACCCAGCTGGGCATGCTCTCGCTGATCATGTCAGGCGCCATGGAGCGCATTCCCGAATCGCTGAAGATCTGCTTTGCCCATGGCGGCGGCAATTTCGCCTACGGCCTGGGCCGGGTCGACAACGCCTGGGAGCACCGTGACATCGTGCGCAAGGATTGCCCGCGCAAGCCCTCGGAGTACGCACGCCGCTTTCACGTCGACAGCGTGGTGTTCAACCCGGGCGCCTTGCGCCTGCTGGTCGATGTGATGGGGGCGGACCGCGTGATGCTGGGCTCGGATTACCCCTTCCCCCTGGGCGAGCAGGACATCGGCAGCCTGGTGCGCGGGGTGGACTTCCTCACCCCCGCGCAGCGTCAAGGCATCCTGCGCGACAACGCCCAGGCTTTCTTCAAGCTGTGATGGTGGCCAGGCCAGGCGCCGCCTGAAGCGGCAGTGCCTGGCCGAGGGTCCCAAGCTCCGATCTTCATCCCTCCAGGCCAACCCGCGGGCCTGGCCTGTCCAAGGAACCATCTTGTCCAAGTTGCCCACCCTCGATCTTGTCGAGGTCATCGAGCAGTCGCCGCTCGGCTTTCGCCGGCTGGTGATCTTCTTCCTGATCTTTCTTTTCATCACCATCGAAGGTTTTGACACCGCCGCCATCGGCTTTCTGGTGCCTTCGATGGCCAAGGCCTTTCAACTGAGCAGCACCGAGGTGTCCGGCCTGTTTGCCGCCGGCATGGGCGGGTTGCTGCTCAGCTCCTTTGTGGGCGGCATGCTGTGCGATGTGTATGGCCGCAAACGGGTCAGCGTGATCAGCGTGCTGATCTTCGGCGTGGCCTGCATCGGCGTCGCCCTGTCCAAGGGCTACACCGAACTCATGCTGTGGCGCTTTGCCACCGGTGCCGGCATCGGTGCGGCCCTGCCGGCCTTGTCCACCCTGTGTGCTGAACTGACCCCGGCGCGCTCGCGCTCGACCATCCTGGCCATTGTCTTCAGCGGCTTTCTCACCGGCTCGGTGCTGGCCGGCCTGATCACCGGCGCCTACCTGCACCAGGTGGGCTGGGAGGGCATCATGCTCATCGGCGGGGTGGTGCCGATTGCCATGATCGTGTTGCTGGCGGCCTGGATGCCCGAGTCGCCGCGTTACATGGCCTTGCGCCCGCAACGGGCGGCCGGGGTGCCTGCCGCCATGGACAGGCTGTTTCCGGGGCGTGAGTTCCGCCGCACGGCCTTTGTCAGCCATGAGAACCCCCAGGCCGGCCCCAAGGCCCGGGTGACCGAGTTGTTCCGGGGGCGTTATGCGGCCGTCACGCTGGCGCTGTGGGGCATGAACTTCACCGTGCTGCTGAGCTTCTACACCATCGCCAGCTGGCTGCCTTCGCTGTTGCACCTGGGGGGCATCGATCCGGCCCAGGCCTCGAAGCTGGCCTCGAGTTTCCAGATCGGCGCCTTGATCGGTTCGGTGAGCACGGCGCTGGCCTTGCGCCGCCTGCGGCCCGCCGTCTGGTTGGGCTCGGTGTTCGTCCTGGGAGGCCTGACCCCCTGGTTGCTGACGGCGGCCGTGGGCACGCCGTGGTTCGTGCCGGTGACGCTGTTGAGCGGCTTTTGCGTGGCCGGGCCGGTGGTGGGCCTGCAGGCCGTGGCGGCCTCGGTCTACCCGACCTACATGCGCGGCGCCGGTGTGGGCTGGGCCGCCACGCTGTCTCGCGTGGGCTCGCTGACCGGGGCCAGCATGGTGGGCATCATGATCAGCGGCGGCCTGGCCATGCCCGACATCTTCCGGCTGATGCTGGTGCCGATGCTGCTGGCGGCGGCCTGTGCCTGGTTTCTGCAGCGGGGCATGAGCGGGCCGGTGAACATGGGGGCGGGCGGGCATTGAGCTGAACCCCTGCCCGCACCCGGGCTGACCGTCCGCGCGGGCTTTCCGATACACTGTATGAAAATACAGTCATCGGAGCCCCCATGGACGACTTCAGCCCGCCCCCCATCGTGCCCAGGCCTGTGCAGGTGCTGAAGGGTCGGGGCGTGTCCAGTGCGGTGGCGCACCGCTTCAGCAAGGACCAGCGCGAGTGGGCGGACGATGGCTGGGCAAGTACCGAGGGGGGCGAGGGGGCCGAGGCCGATCCCGCACGGCCGGCCACCCAGGTGATCACCGAGTCCGCGCGCAGCGCGCTGAGCCGCAACGATTCGCCCGACATCGCTTTTGACCAGGCGATCAACCCCTACCGGGGTTGCGAGCATGGCTGCAGCTACTGCTATGCGCGGCCCACCCACAGCTACCTGGGGTACTCGCCGGGCCTGGATTTCGAGACCAAGATCGTGGCCAAGCACAACCTGCCTGAGTTGCTGGAGCAGGCCTTGTCGCGGCCCACCTACCAGGCCCGCATGACCAACCTGGGCTCGGCCACCGACTGCTACCAGCCGGTGGAGCGCGAGCTGCGCCTGACGCGGCGCGTGATCGAGGTCTTGCAGCGGCACCAGCACCCGTTCTCGCTGATCACCAAGGCCAGCCTGGTCGAGCGCGACCTGGACCTGTTGGCGCCGATGGCGCGCCAAGGCCTGGTGGCGGTGTACGTGACCATCACCACCTTGGACGCCGAGCTGGCGCGCCGCCTGGAGCCCCGGGCCGCCTCGCCGCAGCGGCGCCTGCGCACCATCCGCACCCTGGCCGAGGCGGGCGTGCCCGTGGGGGTGAGCGTGGCGCCGCAGATCCCCTTTCTCAACGAAGACATGGAGCAGGTGCTGACGGCGGCCGCCGAGGCCGGTGCCCGTTCGGCCTTTTACACCGTGCTGCGCCTGCCCTGGGAGCTGCGCGAGGTGCTCACCGAATGGCTTCAGCAGCACTACCCCGATCGCGCCGCCCGCGTGCTGGCCCGCTTGCGCGACCACCGTGGCGGGCAGGATTCGGCGGGCGATTTCTCCACCCGCATGAAGGGCCAGGGCCTGTGGGGCGATCTACTGAGCCAGCGCTTTGCGCGCGCCTGCGCCCGCCTGGGGCTGAACCGAGACAGGGTGGAGCTGGACCTGTCGCACTTCATGCACGACCCCGAGCAGGCCTTGCGCCAACCCGGCTTGTTTGACGATGAGCCGCTGCCGACGCCGCGTCGGGTGGCCGGCACCGTGCTCGATGTGTGTGCCGAGCGGCCCCGGTACTGAGGCGCTGGGGTGTCTCCGCTCAGCGGTAGCGGTAGGCCACGCCCAGGTTGGCAGAGACGCCGTTGGGGCGCTCCGTCAGCGGGCTGGCACGTGCCGGGCCGCGCAATTGGGTGCCCCCCACGCCGCCATACACCAGCCATTGCGGTGTGAGGGCGCTGGTGAAGCTGATACCGATCGAGCGGCTGTAGAAGCCGGCCCCGGCCTGGTAGGCGGGCAGTGACGAGGCCCCGGCGGGCACCCCGTAGTGGCTGTTCATGTAGGTGCCATTCCCCCAACTGGTGCCTCCGCCAAGCACCAAACGGGTGCGTGGAGTGACTTGCCAGGTGTAGCTGAGCGAGGTGTCGACCTGGCTGCCGGCGTCGCGGCCCAGCAGATCCTGCGTCAGGCCTGTGCCCACGGCCCAGCCATAGCCCAGCGCCAGGCCCAGGCCCAGCCGCCCCGTGATGGTGCGTCGCACATCGGGCAGGCCACTCAGGCGCGGGTCGTCGGAGGCGCTGCGCCCATTGTCAAAACCCAGCGAGGCATTGAGCTGCAGGTCGCGCAGGCTCAGCAGGGTGGCGGTGGCGCCGGATCCGCCCATTTCGGCGCCGTAGCCCAGCAAGGCGTTGGCCCCGCCGGTGCTGAGCTTGAAGCGCCCGTACGACACCAGCCAGACCGGGCTGATGCGGTGCCGGTTGCCGGCCGCCCCCGAATAGTTGGGGCTGCTGCGCAGGCCGGCCCCCAGCAGGTAGCTGAGGCGGGGTTCGGGCGGCTCAAAGCCCACGCCGGGTGTGCGGGCCTCACCGGCCAGGGTGGGGGTGGCCGAAGAGGGGGCTGGCGCAGCATCGGAGGCGGCCAGACGCAGGTCCAGGGGCTGGGCCGAGCTGGCCACCGGGGTGAGTTCGTCGGCCAGCGTCGACAAGGGCCCCAAGCCCATCAGGAGGGCCAGCAGGGCGCCTGCACGCCACGGAGCGGGCGCAAACAAACGGTGGGAAGGGGCAGGGAGGGGGCTGAACGGTTGTTCCAAGCGCATGAGCCGCATTATGGAGGCCGGCTCGGCCGGCCTCCTGTCTTGCGTCAAACCCCGGTGTGCGGTCGCCTCAGGCGCACAGCGTGGCGGCGTGGTGGCGCAGGTGGTCTTCGATCACGCTGCTCACAAAGTAGTAGCCGTGGTCATAGCCTTCATGTCGGCGCAGTTGCAGGCCCTGGCCGACCTGGGCGCAGGCCGCTTCGAACAGGTGGGGGTGCAGTTGTTCGGCCAGAAAGTTGTCGGCCAGGCCCTGGTCGATCAGGATGTTCTGCGGCAGCAGCGGGGCCTGACGGGCGCTCATCAGTTCGGTGGCGTCGTGGCCGGACCAGTGCTGCCGGTCCGGGCCCAGGTAGCCGGTGAAGGCCTTCTCGCCCCAGGGGCAGCGTGTGGGGGCGCAGATGGGGGCCAGGGCCGACAGCGAGCGGAAGCGCCCCGGGTGGCGCAGCGCCAGGGTCAGGGCGCCATGCCCGCCCATCGAATGGCCGGTGATGCCCACGCGCGTCACGTCCAGCCCCTGCAGGGTGCCCAGCAAGGGCAGTAGTTCGTCGAGCAGGTAGCTTTCCATGCGCCAGTGGGTGGCCCATGGCGCCTGGGTGGCGTCGAGGTAGAAGCCAGCCCCGACCCCGAAATCCCAGGCCTCGGCCTCGCCCGGCACACCCGCGCCGCGCGGGCTGGTGTCGGGCGTGACCAGGGCCAGGCCCAGTTCGGCGGCCACGCGCTGGGCGCCGGCCTTGATCATGAAGGTCTCTTCGGTGCAGGTCAGCCCTGCCAGGTAGAGCAGCACCGGCACCGGGCCGGCCTCGGCCTGGGGCGGCAGGTAGACCGAAAAGCGCATCGGCAGGCCGATGGTGCTGGAGGCATGGCGGTGGTAGCGCTGCACGCCGCCGAAGCAGCGGTGCTGGCTGAGGGTTTCCAAGGTCATGGTGGGCTCGGGAGACTCAGTAGAGGACCACGCCGCGGATCGACTCGCCGCGCTTCATCAGGTCAAAACCCTTGTTGATGTCTTCCAGCGGCATGGTGTGGGTGATCAGGTCGTCGATGTTGATCTTGCCCTCCATGTACCAGTCGACGATCTTGGGCACGTCGGTGCGGCCGCGGGCGCCGCCGAAGGCCGAGCCTTCCCACTTGCGGCCGGTGACCAACTGGAAGGGGCGGGTGCTGATCTCGGCGCCGGCCTCGGCCACGCCGATGATGATGCTGCGGCCCCAGCCCTTGTGCGTGCATTCCAGGGCCTGGCGCATGACCTGGGTGTTGCCGATGCATTCGAAGCTGTAGTCTGCACCGCCATCGGTCAGTTGAACAATGGCATCGACCACGTTCTCGACTTCCTTGGGGTTGATGAAGTGGGTCATGCCGAACTGGCGGGCCATCTCCTGGCGGGCCGGGTTGATGTCGACGCCGATGATCTTGTCGGCGCCCACCATCTTGGCGCCCTGGATCACATTCAGGCCGATGCCGCCCAGACCGAACACCACCACATTGGCGCCGGCCTCGACCTTGGCCGTGAAGATCACGGCACCGATGCCGGTGGTGACGCCGCAACCGATGTAGCAGACCTTGTCGAAGGGCGCATCTTCGCGGATCTTGGCCAGCGAGATCTCGGGGGCCACGGTGTAGTTGCTGAAGGTGCTGGTGCCCATGTAGTGGAAGATGGGCTTGCCGTCCAGGCTGAAGCGGCTGGTGGCGTCGGGCATCAGGCCCTTGCCCTGGGTGCCGCGGATCAGCTGGCACAGATTGGTCTTGCGTGACAGGCAGAACTTGCACTGGCGGCATTCGGGGGTGTAGAGCGGGATCACGTGGTCACCCTTCTTGAGGGTGGTCACGCCCGGGCCCACATCGACCACAATGCCGGCGCCCTCATGGCCCAGGATGGCCGGGAAGATGCCTTCGGGGTCGGCGCCCGACAGGGTGTAGTAGTCGGTGTGGCAGATGCCGGTGGCCTTGATCTCGACCAGCACTTCGCCAAACTTGGGGCCTTGCAGGTCAACGGTTTCGATGGTGAGGGGCTGGCCAGCTTGCCAGGCGACGGCGGCACGCGTTTTCATGGGGGGCTCCGGGGGGATGTCAGAAAGAAGAGGGGTCTGGTGGCGCACTCTACCGAACTCGGCCCCTGTTGCGGGGGCCGGGGTGGAAGTGCCGCACAATTTGGCCGCTGCCATCGCTAGATTGGCCGTCGGCCATCTTCAGGGGCGGTGGTGGCGAGGCGTGCCTGCGTCCCGTGCCTTCCCTTTCAAGCTGTTCTGACCTGTTTCGACCTTTTCACGTGTTTGTTGCCCATGTCATCCCTGCCCGCTTCGCCCCCTTTCACCGTGGACATCGTCGTCTACCCCGGCTTCAAGGCGCTGGAGGCCGTGGGGCCGCTGTCGGTCTTTGACTACGCCAACCTGCACCTGGCCCGGCGTGGGCTGGGGCCGGGTTACCAGGTGTCGGTGGTGGCCGAGCAGACGGGCCTGGTGCGCTCGGACACCGTCATGGCCCTGGAGGCCACGCGACAGGCCGGTGCGGGCCCGGCGCCTGATGTGGCCCTGATCGTGGGCTCGCGCCACATCGAGCAGGCGCTGGAGGCCTCGCCCGGTCTGGTGGCCTGGGCGGCCCGCACGGCCCCCCAGGTGGGGCGCATGGTGGCCTTGTGTTCGGGTTGCTTCTTTCTGGCAGCGGCCGGCCTGCTGGATGGGCGGCCCGCAGCCACCCACTGGAGCGTGACCGAGTTGCTGCGCCAGCGCTTTCCCAGGGTGCAGGTCGACCCCGATGCGATCTATGTGCGCAGCGGCAAGTTCTGGACCTCGGCCGGGGTGACGGCCGGCATCGATCTGGCCCTGGCCCTGGTCGAAGAAGATTTTGGCCATGCCCTGGCCCTGGAGGTGGCGCGCGATCTGGTGATGTACCTCAAGCGCCCGGGCGGGCAGTCGCAGTTCAGCGTGCACCTGGCCAGCCAGGCCACGCGCCACCCGGGCATCCGCGAGGTGCAGGCCTGGGTGCTGTCGCACCTGGATCAGCCCATCACCCTGGCGGCGCTGG
The DNA here is from genome assembly GCF_000518645.1 of Curvibacter gracilis ATCC BAA-807. Classification (GTDB taxonomy): domain Bacteria; phylum Pseudomonadota; class Gammaproteobacteria; order Burkholderiales; family Burkholderiaceae_C; genus Curvibacter; species Curvibacter gracilis. Next base: position 24,361 of record NZ_JADZ01000012.1, read on the forward strand.
CCTCGCAGGCCGCGATGAGCGAGCGCAACTTCCGGCGTGTGTTTGCGCAGGAGTGCGGACAGAGCCCGTCCGAGTTCATCGAGACCGCGCGCCTGGAAGGGGCCCGGCGCTTGCTGGAGGAGGGCGCCGGCCTGCCGGTCAAGGCCGTGGCGGCGCGCGTGGGTTTCCAGTCGGAGCAGGCGCTGCGGGCCTTGTTCATCCGCCGGCTGGGCGTCACCCCCCAGGCCTACCGCGAGCGCTTTGGCGAGGCCCCATGAAAAAAGCCCGCCAGGGTGGCGGGCTTGGGCAGGCTTGAGGCCTTCAGGCACGGGCCACGCGGGTGGCCTGTGCCGGGGTCATCAACGTTGGCCCAGGGGCTTGACGTCGCGGCGGGGCGAGCCGGTGAACAGCTGACGCGGACGGCCGATCTTGTACTCGGGGTCGCCGATCATTTCGTTCAGCTGGGCGATCCAGCCCACGGTACGGGCCAGCGCGAAGATGGCGGTGAACAGGCTGACCGGGATGCCGATGGCGCGTTGCACGATGCCCGAGTAGAAGTCGACGTTCGGGTACAGCTTGCGCGACACGAAGTAGTCGTCCGACAGGGCGATGCGCTCGAGTTCCTTGGCCAGCTTGAACAGCGGGTCGTTTTCCAGGCCCAGGGCTTCCAGCACTTCGTTGCAGGTTTCCTGCATCAGCTTGGCGCGCGGGTCGTAGTTCTTGTACACGCGGTGACCGAAGCCCATCAGGCGCACGCCCGAGTTCTTGTCCTTCACCTTTTCCATGAACTCGCCGACCTTGGCCACGCCGCCCATGGCCTGGATTTCTTCCAGCATGTTCAGGCAGGCTTCGTTGGCGCCACCGTGGGCCGGGCCCCACAGGCAGGCCACGCCGGCGGCGATGGCTGCGAACGGGTTGGTGCCCGACGAGCCGCACAGACGCACGGTCGAGGTGGAGGCGTTTTGCTCGTGGTCAGCGTGCAGGATGAAGATGCGGTCGAGCGCGCGCTCGATCACCGGGTTCACCTTGTACTCTTCGCACGGGGTGGCGAACATCATGCGCAGGAAGTTGCCGGCGTACGACAGATCGTTCTTCGGGTACATGAAGGGCTGGCCCACGCTGTACTTGTAAGCCATGGCGACCAGGGTCGGCAGCTTGGCGATCAGGCGGATGGCAGCGATCTCGCGGTGCTCAGGGTTGTTGATGTCGGTGCTGTCGTGGTAGAAGGCCGACAGACCGCCCACCAGACCGGTCAGCACAGCCATCGGGTGTGCATCGCGGCGGAAGCCACGCAGGAAGAACTGCATCTGTTCGTTCACCATCGTGTGCTGGGTGACACGGTTGGTGAAGTCGGACTTTTGCGTGGCGTTCGGCAGTTCACCGTACAGCAGCAGGTGGCAGGTTTCCAGGAAGTCGCAGTTCACGGCCAACTGCTCGATGGGGTAGCCGCGGTACAGCAGTTCGCCCTTGTCGCCATCGATGTAGGTGATGGCCGACTGGCACGAGGCTGTCGACAGAAAGCCCGGGTCGTAGGTGAACATGCCGGTCTGCGCGTACAGCTTGCGGATGTCGATGACGTCCGGACCGATGTTGCCGTGGTAGACCGGCAGGTCGACGCTGGGGCTGCCGTTGCTGAACGACAGGGTGGCTTTATTGTCAGCTAGCTTCATATGCACTTTCCTAGAGTAATTTGCCCGTCTTGGGTGGGGGCTCTGCCAGGCCTCTGATGAGGCCTCAGGGGGTCAGCAGGGCCAGTACTGCACGCACTTCTTCAGTGTCCAATGCCTCGGCCAGCGGCTTGCGGCGCAGCAGCAGGTCGAGCAGATCGTTGTCTGCCAGGTCCATCAAGGCATACATGCCCCGGGCGTGGCCCACGGTGAGGTGGGTGCCGTGCCGGGTGAAGAACTTCTCGATGAACAGGTCGTTTTCCAGCAGGCCACGGCGGCAGCGCCACTGCAGCTTGCTGTAGGCACGTTCACCCAAGGGTTCGTCGGCGGCCCGCTGGGCGAGCTCGCCGTCATCTCCGAGGTGACTGGGCAGATCAAGTTTCATGCCAGAACCATCAAACGGCCCGACGGACCATCAGTTCCTTGATCTTGCCAATCGCCTTGGTCGGGTTCAGGCCCTTGGGGCAGACATCGACGCAGTTCATGATGGTGTGGCAACGGAACAGACGGTACGGGTCTTCGAGGTTGTCCAGGCGCTCGGTGGTGGCTTCGTCGCGGCTGTCCGCGATGAAGCGATAGGCCTGCAGCAGACCGGCGGGGCCCACGAACTTGTCGGGGTTCCACCAGAAGCTGGGGCAGCTGGTCGAGCAGCTGGCGCACAGAATGCACTCGTACAGGCCGTTGAGCTCTTCACGCTCTTCGGGCGACTGCAGGCGCTCCTTCTCGGGCGGCACGTTGTCGTTGATCAGGTAAGGCTTGATCGAGTTGTACTGCTTGAAGAACTGGGTCATGTCCACGATCAGGTCGCGGATGACCGGCAGACCGGGCAGCGGCTTGAGCGTGATCACGCCCTTGAGCGTGTTCATGTTCGTCAGGCAGGCCAGACCGTTCTTGCCGTTGATGTTCATGGCGTCGGAGCCGCAAACCCCTTCGCGGCAGGAGCGGCGGAAGGCGATGCTGGGGTCTTGGGCCTTGAGCTTGATCAGGGCGTCCAGCAGCATGCGTTCGTGACCGTCGAGTTCGATCTCGATGGTCTGCATGTAGGGCTTGGCATCCTTGTCCGGATCGTAGCGGTAGATCTGAAAAGTACGTTTCGTCATATCGTGGGCTTTCGTGCGGGACGGATCAGAACGTGCGGACCTTGGGCGGCACGGATTCGACGGTGCGCGGCTTCAGGTTCACGGGCTTGTAGGTCAGGCTGTTGGAAGCGCTGTGCCACAGGGTGTGCTTCATCCAGTTGGCGTCGTCGCGGCCCAGCGGCGCGGTGGGGTGGTCGGCCGGATGTTCGTAGTCGTCCACGGTGTGGGCGCCACGGCATTCACGGCGGGCAGCGGCCGAGACCATGGTGGCCTGGGCGGCTTCGATCAGGTTGTCGACTTCCAGCGCTTCGATGCGCGCGGTGTTGAACACCTTGGAGTTGTCGGCCAGACCCACGCTCTTGGCGCGTTCGCGCAGTTCAGCGATCTTGACCACGCCTTCGTCCATGCCAGCCTGGGTGCGGAACACGCCGGCGTGCTGCTGCATCGCAGCGCGGATGTCGTTGGCCACGTTCTGGGCGTATTCGCCGTTCTTGGCGTTGTCCAGACGGTTCAGGCGCTCCAGGGTGTAGTCGGCAGCGTCGGCCGGCAGCGGCTTGTGCGACTTGGTGCGGCTGGCGAATTCGACGATGTGGTTGCCGGCAGCGCGGCCGAACACCAGCAGGTCGAGCAGCGAGTTGGTGCCCAGGCGGTTGGCGCCGTGCACCGACACGCAGGAGCATTCACCCACGGCGTACAGGCCATTGACGACCTGGTTGTGAACGTCACCGTTCTGCACCACGACCTGACCATTGACGTTGGTCGAGATACCGCCCATCTGATAGTGGATGGTGGGCACGACCGGGATCGGTTCGCGGGTGATGTCGACGTTGGCGAAGTTCACACCGATTTCGTACACCGAAGGCAGGCGCTTGTGGATGGTTTCGGCACCCAGGTGGTCCAGCTTCAGCAGGATGTAGTCCTTGTTGGGACCGCAGCCACGGCCTTCCTTGATTTCCTGGTCCATCGAGCGCGACACGAAGTCACGCGGGGCCAGATCCTTCAGGGTGGGCGCATAGCGCTCCATGAAGCGTTCGCCATTGCTGTTGAGCAGAATCGCGCCTTCGCCACGGCAGCCTTCGGTCAGCAGCACGCCGGCACCGGCCACGCCGGTGGGGTGGAACTGCCAGAACTCCATGTCCTGCAGCGCGATGCCGGCACGAGCGGCCATGCCCAGACCGTCGCCGGTGTTGATGAAGGCGTTGGTGGAGGCCGCGAAGATGCGGCCGGCACCGCCGGTGGCCAGCAGCACGGTCTTGGCGTGCAGCACGTGCAGGTCACCGGTTTCCATTTCGAGGGCGGTGACGCCGACCACGTCGCCTTCGGCGTCGCGGATCAGGTCCAGGGCCATCCACTCGACGAAGAAGCTGGTCTTGGCCTTGACGTTTTGCTGGTACAGGGTGTGCAGCATGGCGTGACCGGTGCGGTCAGCGGCCGCGCAAGCACGTTGCACCGGCTTTTCGCCGTAGTTGGCGGTGTGGCCGCCGAAGGGACGCTGGTAGATGGTGCCGTCCGGGTTGCGGTCGAAGGGCATGCCCATGTGCTCGAGGTCGTACACGACCTTGGGCGCTTCCTGGCACATGAATTCGATCGCATCCTGGTCGCCGAGCCAGTCGGAGCCCTTGATGGTGTCGTAGAAGTGATAGTGCCAGTTGTCTTCGGACATGTTGCCCAGCGAGGCGCCGATGCCGCCTTGCGCCGCCACGGTGTGCGAGCGGGTGGGGAACACTTTGGACAGGACGGCCACGTTCAGGCCAGCACGGGCCAGTTGCAGCGATGCGCGCATGCCGGAGCCGCCGGCCCCCACGATGACGACGTCAAACTTGCGGGTGGTGATGCCAGATTTCGAGTAAGTCATTTTTTACAGTCTCCACAGGATTTGAATCGCCCAGCCAGCGCAGCTGACGAGCCAGACAATGGAGAAGATTTGCAGGGTGAGACGGAGACCGACGGGCTTGACGTAGTCCATGAAGATGTCGCGCACGCCGATCCAGACGTGGTAGAGCAGGGCGATGATGACCGAGAAGGTCAGGGCCTTCATCCACTGGGCCGAGAAGATGCCGGCCCACTTGTCGTAGCCGATGGGGCCCGAGCCCAGAAGCACCTGGGCCAGCAAGATGATCGTGAACAGGGCCATCAGGCCGCCGGTGATGCGCTGGGCCAGCCAGTCGCGCAGACCATAGTGAGCACCGACGACGATGCGCTTGGAGCCGTAATTGACGGACATGGGGTGTTGCTCCTGTGTAATCAGTAGAGGCCGAACAGCTTGGCGCCGAGCACCAAAGTGAGGGCGATGCTCAGGGTGAGGGTCACGAGGGCGGAGCTCTTGCCGAACTCCTTGCTCACGGCGTGGTTCACGTCCATGTAGAGGTGGCGCAGGCCGGCGATGAAGTGGTGCAGGTAGGCCCAGATCAGGGCCAGGGCCACCAGCTTGATGAAGGCGCCCGGAACAAAACCAAGGCCGCTGTTGAAAGCGGCCTTGAACTTCGAAAACGAAATTTCGGAGGAGACGGAAACGTCAAACATCCAGATGATGAAGGGCATCAGCAAGAACATGATGACGCCGCTGGCGCGGTGAAGAATCGACACCCAACCGGCCGGGGGCAGGCGGTAGGTGGTCAGGTCCTTGAAGGCGTTGATGTTGCGGAACTCTGGCCGCTTTTTTGCGAGTTCGGACATTGGATGTGCTTTCGTGGATGTAACTGCTCTGTAATTTCGTAAATGCGAACGACCCAAAATTCTATTGCAATGCAGCAATGGGGGGCTTGGGACGGCGCCTATTTTCGACGTTTCTCATCAAGTTGGTGCAGCTTCTTTCTTTAGTTGAGTTCGTTCCTGTAGTGATGGGTGTCGGTGCGGTAAAGACCGCGCCGCAGTTCCATGGGGGTGTTGTTGTAGGTGTAGGCCACGCGCTCCACGCTCAGCAGAGGGGTTTGCGGGCTGATCTGCAGCAGACGGGCCTGTGTTTCGTCGGGCAGGACGGCCTTGATTTTTTCTTCGGCGCGGACCATGCGCACGCCAAATTCGAGCTCGAACATGGCGTAGGTGGCGCCATGAAACTGAGCCATTTGCTCGGCTGTCAGGCCCTTGAAAGCCTGACCCGGCAACCAGAGGTCTTCCAGGATGGTGGGCACGCCGCCGAAGGCGAGGATCCTGCGCACCTGCAGCACGGCGTCGCCGCTGCGCAGGGCCAGGGGGCGCGCCACTTCGGCGCTGGCGCGGGCGCGCCGGCACTCGATGATGGTGCGCTGGGCCGGGCCTTCGGCCGCGATGTCGCCGACATCGGGTTTGAGCTTCAGGAAGCGGTACTGGACGTGCTGCTCGGCATGGGTGGCCACGAAGGTCCCCTTGCCCTGGCGGCGCACCACCAGGTTGTCGGCCGCCAACTCATCGATGGCCTTGCGCACCGTGCCCTGGCTGACCCGGTAGCGCGCAGCCAGATCCATCTCACTGGGGATGGCCTCGCCGGGCTTCCAGTCGCCCGCCTGCAGGCTTTGCAGGATCAGGCCTTTGATCTGTTGGTACAGTGGGCTGAAGGCGGGGGTGACCATGCCGCCCGCGTCCGGGGAACTGGCGTCGGAAAGGCTCAGCGAGGGCGGTGGCATGGTGGCGTCGGGTGGCATCGGGCTTGGCGTGGTCCGCGTGAATTTTTCAACGCGGCGCGGGTTCGCATCATATCTTATATAAGACATAAGACAAATTGACCGAGGTCCTGTAACGAGAGTACACTCTTGTGCTGTTTCGCAGGCTCGGACGCTAGTTCCTGGGACAGGTCCAGCACTGTGGCGACACCCGTTTTACACAACCTCCTGGAGTTCCTCATGAGCAAAAAGCCCGTCCGTGTTGCCGTTACCGGCGCCGCAGGCCAAATTGGTTACGCCCTGCTGTTCCGCATCGCCTCCGGCGAAATGCTGGGCAAGGACCAGCCGGTGATCCTGCAATTGCTGGAAATCCCCGACGAAAAGGCCCAGAACGCGCTCAAGGGCGTGATCATGGAGCTCGAAGACTGCGCCTTCCCGCTGCTGGCCGGCATTGAAGCCCACAGCGACCCGATGACCGCCTTCAAGGACACCGACTACGCCCTGCTGGTGGGTTCGCGTCCGCGCGGCCCGGGCATGGAACGTGCCGAGCTGCTGGCTGTCAACGGCGCCATCTTCATCGGCCAGGGCAAGGCCCTGAACGCCGTGGCTTCGCGCAACGTCAAGGTGCTGGTGGTCGGCAACCCCGCCAACACCAACGCCTACATCGCCATGAAGTCGGCCCCGGATCTGCCGGCCAAGAACTTCACCGCCATGCTGCGCCTGGACCACAACCGCGCTGCCTCGCAACTGGCTGCCAAGACCGGCAAGGCCGTGTCGGACATCGAAAAGTTGGCCGTGTGGGGCAACCACTCGCCCACCATGTACGCCGACTACCGTTTCGCCACCATCGGTGGTGAGTCGGTCAAGGCCCTGATCAACGACGAAACCTGGAACCGCGAAACCTTCCTGCCCACCGTGGGCAAGCGTGGCGCCGCCATCATCGCCGCCCGCGGCCTGTCGTCGGCTGCTTCGGCTGCCAACGCCGCCATCGACCACATGCGCGACTGGGCCCTGGGCACCAACGGCAAGTGGGTCACCATGGGCATCCCGTCGGATGGCTCCTACGGCATCCCCAAGGACGTCATGTTCGGCTTCCCGGTCACCACTGAAAACGGTGAGTACAAGATCGTTCAAGGTCTGGAAATCGACGCCTTCTCGCAAGAATGCATCGACAAGACCCTGAAGGAACTGACCGACGAGCAAGCTGGCGTGGCCCACCTGCTCTGATCGGACTGCAATCCGTGAAGAAGCATCCGCGCGACGTCTTGCTGGAAGCCCAGGCCCAAAGGGGCCTGTTGCCGGTCTGTGACCATTACAGCGGCGTTGAGCTGCGGATGCGCAAAAGCCTGCAGCTGCAGGCAGAGATGACCGAGCGCCTGGGCACCTGTGTCTTCGACGTCACCCTTGACTGCGAAGACGGCGCTCCGGCCGGTGGCGAGGCAGAACATGCCGCGCTGGTCGCCGAGCTGGCCCTGGGCGCTGCGCCCGGCGCCCGCGTGGCGGCCCGTGTCCACCCGGTCGACCACCCCTCTTTTGACGCCGACGTGCAGACCATCGTGGGTCGCGCCGGAGCCCGCCTGTGCCATGTGATGGTGCCCAAGGTGGAATCTGTGCAAGACGTCGAGCGCGCAGCCCGTGCCCTGGCGGCTGCGGGCCACCCTGATCTTCCGCTGCAGGTGCTGATCGAGTCGCCTGCCGCCGTCCACCGTGCCTTCGACATCGCGGCCTGCCCCCAGGTGCAGTCGCTGAGCTTCGGCCTGATGGACTTCGTCTCGGCCCACGCGGGTGCGATTCCCTCTGCGGGCATGGGGGCTGCCGGGCAGTTCACCCACCCGCTGGTGGTGCGTGCCAAGCTTGAGATCGCCTCGGCGGCCCACGCCCACGGCAAAGTGCCCTCGCATTGCGTGGTCACCGAATTCAGCGACATGGCCGTGATGCGCGCCGCCGCCCAGAAGGCCGCGCGTGAGTTCGGCTATGCCCGCATGTGGAGCATCCACCCTTCGCAAATCCAGCCCATCCTCGAGGCCTTTTCGCCCGATGAGCGGGAGATCGAGACCGCAACGCGCATCATCATGGCGGCGGAGGCCGCTGATTGGGCCCCGATCAGCCACGCCTCGCAGCTGCATGACCGCGCGAGTTACCGTTATTTCTGGCAAGTGCTGGAGCGCGCCCACCAAACCGGCTGCGCCCTGCCTGCCGAGGCGCAGGCGTATTTCGCGCCTGCCCACCCTTGACCGACCCCGGGAGTTACAAGCATGAAACATCTGATCGCAGCAGCCCTGATCCTGGGTGCCAGCACCCTGGCCCTGGCCCAGAATCCGACGGCTGACACGGCCCACAAGGCCCACAGCGAAAAGAGCGCCAAGGCCAAGGCCAAGCCCAGCGCCAGCCGCACCGAAATCAAGAGCACCGCCAAGAACATGGCCGCCGGTGTGGAGGCCGCCGAGGCCGCCCTGTCGCCCGAAGAGCTGGCCCTGGCCGACCGTGTGCACACCGGCCGCATCCCCTGCGAGCTGGGTGCCTACGTGACCGTCACGGCCGACGAGAAGGCCCCCGGCTACTTCAATGTGGTGGGCAAGGGCTTCAAGTACCGCATGTCGCCGGTGGCGAGCCGCACAGGTGCTCTGCGCCTGGAAGACGAGAAGGCTGGCGCCGTGTGGATCCAGATCGCCAACAAATCGATGCTGATGAACCAGAAGCTGGGCCAACGCCTGGCCGACGAGTGCATGAGCCCGGAACAGGCCATTGTGGCCGACAGCCTGCGCAAGAACCCGGCCCCAAGCTTGCTTGACACCCCGGCCACCGCGCTGGCCAAGTGAACTTCAGATTTTCAAAAACCGCCCCACTATCCCCTTAGTGAACTGACAGGAGAACAACATGTTGCAAGCCTACCGCCAACACGCTGCCGAACGCGCAGCCCTGGGCATTCCGCCCCTGCCGCTGGATGCCAAGCAAGTCGCCGACCTGATCGAACTGATCAAGAACCCGCCGGCGGGTGAAGACGCCTTCCTGCTCGACCTGCTGACCCATCGCGTGCCCCCGGGCGTGGACGATGCCGCCAAGGTCAAGGCCAGCTTCCTGGCTGCCGTGGCGCATGGCGACATCGCTGTGGCCCTGATCTCCAAGGCCAAGGCCACCGAGCTGCTGGGCACCATGGTGGGCGGCTACAACGTGCACCCCCTGATCGAACTGCTGGACGACGCTGAAGTGGCTGCCGTGGCCGCCGAAGGCCTCAAGAAGACCCTGCTGATGTTCGACTTCTTCAACGACGTGGCCGAAAAGGCCAAGGCCGGCAACGCCAAGGCCAAGGAAGTCGTGCAGAGCTGGGCTGACGCCGAGTGGTTCACCACCCGGCCTGAAGTCGAGAAGAAGATCACCGTCACCGTGTTCAAGGTGCCTGGCGAAACCAACACCGACGACCTGTCGCCCGCACCTGACGCCTGGAGCCGCCCGGACATCCCGCTGCACTACCTGGCCATGCTGAAGAACACCCGTCCTGACGCGGCCTTCAAGCCCGAGGAAGACGGCAAGCGCGGTCCGATGCAGTTCATCGAAGACCTCAAGAAGAAGGGCCACCTGGTGGCCTACGTGGGCGACGTGGTGGGCACCGGCTCCAGCCGCAAATCGGCCACCAACAGCGTGATCTGGGCCACCGGCCAGGACATCCCCTTCGTGCCCAACAAGCGCTTTGGTGGCGTGACCCTGGGCGGCAAGATCGCCCCCATCTTCTTCAACACGCAAGAAGACTCGGGCTCGCTGCCGATCGAAGTCGATGTGTCCAAGCTCGAAATGGGCGACGTGGTCGACATCCTGCCGTACGAAGGCAAGATCGTGAAGAACGGCGAAACCGTCTCCGAGTTCAAGCTCAAGAGCGATGTGCTGTTTGACGAAGTGCGCGCCGGTGGCCGTATCAACCTGATCATCGGCCGTTCGCTGACCGCCAAGGCCCGTGAATTCCTGGGCCTGGGTGCTTCCACCCTGTTCCGTCTGCCGCAGGCACCTGCCGCCACCAACGCTGGCTTCACCTTGGCCCAGAAGATGGTTGGCCGCGCCGTCGGCCTGCCCGAAGGTCAAGGCGTGCGCCCGGGCACCTACTGCGAACCCAAGATGACCACCGTGGGCTCGCAGGACACCACCGGCCCCATGACCCGTGACGAGCTGAAGGACCTGGCTTGCCTGGGCTTCTCGGCCGACCTGGTGATGCAGTCTTTCTGCCACACAGCAGCCTACCCCAAGCCGGTGGACGTCAAGACCCACCGCGAACTGCCGGCCTTCATCAGCAGCCGCGGCGGCGTGGCCCTGCGCCCGGGCGACGGCGTGATCCACAGCTGGCTGAACCGCCTGCTGCTGCCTGACACCGTCGGTACCGGTGGCGACTCGCACACCCGCTTCCCGATCGGTATCTCGTTCCCGGCAGGTTCCGGCCTGGTGGCCTTCGGCGCCGCCACCGGCGTGATGCCCCTGGACATGCCGGAATCGGTGCTGGTCCGCTTCAAGGGCCAGATGCAACCCGGCGTCACCCTGCGTGACCTGGTGCATGCCATCCCGCTGTACGCCATCAAGGCCGGTCTGCTGACCGTGGCCAAGGCCGGCAAGAAGAACGTGTTCTCGGGCCGCATCCTCGAAATCGAAGGCCTGCCTGACCTCAAGGTCGAGCAAGCGTTCGAGCTGTCCGACGCCTCGGCCGAGCGCTCGGCTGCCGGCTGCACCATCAAGCTCAACCCCGAGCCGATCAAGGAATACCTCACCAGCAACGTCGTGCTGATGAAGAACATGATCGCCGACGGTTACGCCGATGCCCGCACCCTGCAACGCCGCATCGAGAAGGTCGAAGCCTGGCTGGCCCAGCCCAATCTGCTCGAAGCCGACAAGGACGCCGAATATGCGGCCGTCATCGAGATCGACCTGGCCGACATCAAGGAGCCGATCGTCTGCTGCCCGAACGACCCGGATGACGCCAAGTTCCTGTCCGAAGTGGCCGGCACCAAGATCGATGAGTCCTTCATCGGTTCGTGCATGACCAACATCGGTCACTTCCGCGCTGCAGCCAAGCTGCTGGGCGGCCAGCGCGATATCCCCGTCAAGCTGTGGGTGGCCCCGCCGACCAAGATGGACCAGAGCGAGCTGATCAAGGAAGGCCATTACGCCGCCTTCGGCACCGCCGGTGCCCGCACCGAAATGCCGGGCTGCTCGCTGTGCATGGGCAACCAGGCCCAGGTGCGCGAAGGTGCCACCGTCATCTCGACCAGCACCCGCAACTTCCCGAACCGCCTGGGCAAGAACACCAACGTGTTCCTGGGCTCGGCCGAACTGGCCGCCATCGCCTCCAAGCTGGGCAAGCTGCCCACCGTGGCCGAGTACCACGAAGCCATGGGCATCGTGAACAAGGACGGCGCCTCGATCTACAAGTACCTCAACTTCAACCAGATCGAAGAGTACGCAGAAGTGGCCAAGGGCGTGAGCGCCTGAGGACCCAGGGCCTGAAAAGGCCTTGTTTCAGCCTCGCGGCTGAAACGCTTTTTCCAAAAGAAAGCCCCGCCGGATCACACCGGCGGGGCTTTTTGTTTTTGTCAGCCTGGCGACCCCAGGTTTCCCAAGGAGCGCGCTGTGGGGCTGATCAGTGCAGCAGCTCTGCCGGCACATTGCCCCCATTGGCGGCCAGCTTTTGCAGCACCGTCTTGTGCAGCCAGATGTTCATGGCGGCGGAGTCGCCCATCCGGTCGGCCGGGCAGCCCAGTTCGGTGGCCAGCGCCTTGCGGGCGGCCAGGCTGCTGTCCAGGCCCAGCAGCTTCATCAGGTCGACGATGGAGACCTTCCAGTTGAGCTTTTCGGCGTGGCTGGCGGCCAGTGCCTCCAGTTGGCCCAGCACGTCGACCTCGCTGATGGCCGTGGGGCCTGCGGTGGGCGCCGGCGCTGTGGGCGCGCTGGGCGCTTGCTCGGCGGCGGCCACGGCCTGTTCGCCGAAGCCCAGTTTGGAAAGAATGCTGCTGAAAAAGCCCATGGAGAACTCCCGGTGTTGAATGAAACCCGGTTGTAACCTCGCCATGTGACGGCATGTCGGGTCTGCGAGAGCCAAAGTGTGACAAATACCTCCGAAGCGGTGCCGACGAAGGCTCAGGCGGCCGCGAGGCTGACGGCCACCCCGCTCAAGACCGAATTGCCCGACAGTGGGTCGCGTCTTTGTTCGTCCAGCAATGCATTCAGATTGACCCCGGGGCGCTCGGCTGCCAGGTTCAGCTGCGTTCCGGCTTGGTCGTGCCCCCAGCCGTGCGGCAGGCTGACCACGCCGGGCATCATGGCCGCGCTGAGCTGCACGGGCACCAGCAGGGCGTTGGCGGGTTGGTCGCTGCGGCTCAGGCGGGCCTGGGCGCCGTCTTGCAGGCCCAGGCGCTGGGCGTCGCTGGGGTGGACCAGCAGGGTGCAGCGCTCGGGCCCTTTGGCCAGGATGGGCAGGTTGTGCATCCAGCTGTTGTTCGAGCGCACGTCGCGCCGTCCGATCAGCGTCAGGGCCGGGGCGGGTTCATGCAGGGCGGCCGTGGCGCGTTGCAGGTCTTGCATCAGCGCCGGCGGCGTCAGGTCGATGCGGCCATCGGGTGTGCGCAGCAACTCGGGCAGGCGGGGCTGCAGCTCGCCCAGGTCCAGCCCGGCCGGGGCGGCCCGCACCTGATCCAGACTCAGCTTATAGGGGCCGCCACGCAGGGCCAGGTCCAGCAGGCGGTCCGGGCCCTGGAGGTGGCCGCTGGCGGCGCGGGCGGCGTCGGCCAGCTCGGCGGGCAGGCGCTTCAGCTCATCGGCAAAGTACTGGTCGTCCAGCGTCTGGCTGTCCTGGGGGCCTTGCGCGTCCTGGGCGATGGCGGCCAGCCGCAGCAGGCTTTGCCATTCGGCCGGCTGCTCTGCGGCGCGCTGGAAGACCGGCGCGCTGTAACGCGCGTGGTTGCGCCACGAGAGCTGAGGGAAGGGCACGTCGTAGTGCAGGTCTTCGAGCGGCGAGGGCGCGGGCAGGATCACATCGGCATGGCGCGTGGTCTCGTTGAGGTAAATGTCCAGGCTGACCATGAAGTCGAGCTGCCCCAGGGCCTTGGACAGGCGCTCGCCGTTGGGTGCCGAGAGCACCGGGTTGGTGGCGATCGTGATCAAGGCCCGCACAGCCCCTTCACCCGGGGTGTCGATCTCTTCGGCCAGGCAGCTGATGGGCAGTTCGCCCATCACCTCGGGGGCCGCACTGACGCGGCTGCTGAAGCGACCCAGCTTGACCCCGCGGCCCTGTCCGGCGGGGCCTGCCGTGTTGGCGGCAAAGGCGGCTGCCTTCGGGAACATGGATCCCCCCACCTGGTCGAGGTGGCCGGTGAGCAGGTTCAGCAGGTCGATCAGCCAGGTCGCCAAGCTACCGAAATCCTGCGTGCAGGTGCCGATGCGGCCATACAGCACAGCGCGCGGTGTGCTGGCCAACTCGGTGGCGAGGCGGGCGATGGTCTCGGCCGGCAACCCACAACGTTCGGCCACCACCTCGGGTGCAAAGGGGGCCACCGCCTGGCGCAGGTCCTCCAGCGATCCGATCAGGCCTTCGGCCACGCCGGCCCGAGCCAGGCCTGACTTGAACACGGTGTGCAGCATGCCCAGCAGCAGGAAGACGTCGGCGCCAGGGCGGATGAAATGGTGCTCATCGGCCAGGGCTGCGGTTTCGCTGCGGCGTGGGTCGATCACGATCAGTTTGCCGCCACGCGCCTGCAGGGCCTTGGCCTTGCCGCGGAAGTCGGGCACGGTCCACATGCTGCCGTTGCTGGCCACCGGGTTGGCCCCCAGCACCAGCAGCCAGTCGGTGCGGGTGATGTCGGGCACCGGCACGCTCATCCAGTGCCCGTACATCAGCCCGCTGACCACATGACGTGGCATCTGATCCAGGGTGGCGGCGCTGAAGATGTTGCGCGTGCCCAGGGCCTTGAGCAGACGAGGGTAGTAGAGCATCAGCCCGATCTTGTGGGCGCTGGGGTTGCCGGCCACGGCGGCCACGCTGTGCCGCCCATGGCGCGCCTGGACGGCCTGCAGGCGCTGCTCGATCTCGGCATAGGCCTCTTCCCAGCTCGCGGGCTCGAACTGGCCGTTGCGCTTGATCAGGGGCTGGCGCAGGCGGTCGGGGTCTTCGTGCAGGTCTTTCAGCGCCGCGCCCTTGGGGCAGATGTAGCCCTGGCTGAACACATCGTCGGCATGGCCGCTGATGCGGGTCACCCGGCCCTCGCTGACCTTGATTTCCAGGCCGCAGCAGGCCTCGCACAGGGGGCAGATGCGGTGGTGGGTGGTGGTGGTCGTGTTGGCGGGGCTTGTCTCAGTCATGGTGGGTGCTCGGTAGGCTCTTGATCGGGGTCATGCTGCCGCAGCGCTGTTGGCGGCGCGATCACACCCGCGACAGGCGGGTGTTGGGCGCGTGTGATCTGGTAGCCGGAGCCCCTGCCACAGGCCTGTCGCCAGCTTGTCACATTCGTCCACAGCTTCTGTGGACAACTTTGTGGGTGAGTGCATGAACAAGCTGCCAAAGCCTTGACTGGCGCGGCTTTCAACAGGCTGCTTACTGTTTGAGCAGGGTTAACCCTGTGTTGAAAACTGCGAATTTTGCTACCGAAATAAGAGCAAAAAAGGCCTGCGAAGCAGGCCTTTTGGGGTGGTTGGGGGGTGGATCTGTGCTAGGCGTTCAAGCCCCTCACGCCACCGCTTCGGGCTCAAATACCCGGGCCAGCAAGGCGCCGGCAAAGCGGGCCTCCAGCGGGATCCAGACCTTGATCGGGTTGCCCTGGGCCACATCGACCGGCTGGCCTTCGCTGTTGCGCATTTCGGTGAGCTTGAGCATCTGGTTGCCGCTGGGGTGAATCACCTCCAGCGTGTCGCCCACGGCGAAGCGGTTCTTGGTTTCCACTTCCACCCAGCCGTCGGCCGCGCCACGCACCTCGCCCACAAACTGGCTGCGGTGGGCCACGGAATGGCCGGTTTCGTAGTTCTGATAGTCGTTGGCCGGGCGACGGTCCAGCAGGCCGGTGGTGTAGCCGCGGTTGGCCAGGCCTTCCAGATCGGTGATCAAGGCCGGGTTGAAGGGGCGGCCGGCCACCGCGTCGTCGATGGCACGGCGGTAGGCTTGGGCCGTGCGGGCCACGTAATACAGCGATTTGGTGCGGCCCTCGATCTTCAGTGAATCGACACCGATCTGGGCCAGGCGTTCGACGTACTCGATGGCGCGCAAGTCCTTGGAGTTGAGGATGTAGGTGCCATGCTCGTCTTCCATGATGGGCATCAGCTCGCCCGGGCGGCCCAGCTCTTCGATCAGGTAGACCTGCTCGGCGGCGGGGTGACGTTGGTGGTTGCCGCAGGTGCTGGTGAACTGGGCATCGGCCTCATCACGGGCCTGCTCGAAGCTGAAGCCCTTGTCCAACTTCTGGGCCAGGGCCTCGCCGGTGTTGGGGTCGATGGCGGCCGACTGGGTTTTGTACTCCCAGCGGCAGGCATTGGTGCAGGTGCCCTGGTTCGGGTCGCGCCGGTTGAAGTAGCCCGACAGCAGGCAGCGGCCCGAGTAGGCGATGCACAGGGCGCCATGCACAAAGACTTCGATCTCCATGTCGGGGCATTCCTGGCGGATTTTCTCGATCTCGTCCAGGCTCAGTTCGCGCGACAGGATGATGCGGGTCACGCCCATCTTCTGCCAGAATTTGACCGTGGCCCAGTTGGTGGTGTTGGCCTGCACCGAGAGGTGGATTTCGGTCTCGGGCCATTTCTCTTTCACCATCATGATCAGGCCCGGGTCGGCCATGATCAGGGCATCAGGGCGGCATTCGATCACCGGTTCGATGTCGCGCAGGTAGGTGCGCACCTTGTCGTTGTGCGCGATCAGGTTGCTGGTGACGAAGAACTTCTTGCCGCGTGCATGGGCTTCGCCAATGCCCTGGGCAATCTGCTCCAGGCGGAACTCGTTGTTGCGCGCCCGCAGTGAGTAGCGGGGCTGGCCGGCATACACGGCATCGGCGCCAAAGTCATAGGCGGCGCGCATCTTTTCGAGAGAACCGGCCGGCAACAGCAGTTCGGGGGCTTTGAGGGTCATGGTGGGGCGTCCTGAGAGGCGTCGGCGACATCGCCAATCCGGGGGGGCATGATGGTCGGTGACGATGGCACAGAGCAGCAGACGGGGGCTGCCTGCCGCTTGGCAAAAAGGGTGACGCTGTCGAACCTCACGGCCACGACTGCGTCGGCTGAGGCGGATTTTAAGGGCTCAGGCCGGTTCAGCCTTCTGTCCGGTTCAAGAGCGCTTCAAGGTTGGGGGCGCTCAGCATGTGTTGTGACCACCGATCGAGCTGTTGGCGGCTGGCCTCGTTCAAGCGTTGCTCGGCCCAGGGTGGCAAGGTTGAAAAACGCTGTTCCAGCACCCGCCGCAGCATCAGGGTGATGCCTTCTTCACGGCCTTCCTCGCGACCTTCCACACGGCCTTCCTCACGGCCCTCCTGGAAGCCCGCTTGGCGACCTTCTTGTCGACCTGCTTTGAGGCCATCCTTGTGGGCCTGTTTGAAAATACGCTCCAGTGTTTCCTCAAGCATGGGGGCTCCTTCAAAGAGGTTGGGGATGGCGGCCAGATCGGGTTCTGCGGTTTCGGGCATTTTGCGACGGATCAGACGGCGAAACCATAGATCCAGTGTGCGTCTGAGTGCCTTTTGCTCGGGGGCTTGCAGCAAGCTTCCCGCTGCCTTGATCAGGCCGATGATGTCGGAGGGGCCCGTGCTGCGTTCAAGTCTGAACAAGGCTTCGACCACGTTGCGGATGTCGGAGGAAGTTGACAGCTGAAGCCGGGCCTCATCGATCAGGTGGTACATGAGTCTGGGGCGGAACCGGGCCAGGCCGGGTAGGCTGGGGGCAAAGCAGTGGCCGGCATCGGTGGGTGCTTTCCAGGGGTGTGCGCCGTTGTAAAGCACCAAGGGAATCAGTGCGGGCAATCGCCCATCCTCCAGCTGCCTTTCCTTGATCAAGTGTTGGGCCAGCAGGCCCACATAGACCATCATGCGCACCGCCATCCACGGATCGTCCTGACTCTGAAACTCCAGCAGCAGGTAAACCCAGACCCAGCGCGGGCCCACTTTCAGCCGCCACACCATGTCGTCGTGGCGTTGCTTGTCGGATTCGCTGACATAGCTGGCGTTGACGCGCTCTAACGTGTCGAAGCGCGCAGCCTGGAGCCAGGGCCCCGGTACGAAACCGGTGAGCAGATCGCGCACCATGTCGGGGTGGGAGAACAGTTGCTTGTAGCCGCTGTCGTGGTCAGTGTCTGAGGCCATGGCGGGCCATCGTGAGGCCCTGGGGGCGGCCTGTGGCTGGCCCACCGCCGGACTGGCGTTACGGACTGACAGAGGGCTGATAGAGCGCCAGGACTGTCAAGCCCACCGCGTCAGTCCTTGGGCCGGAACACCAGCACCAACGACGAAGGCACGGTGCCGTCGGTGTCGCGTGGCAGCACTTCGGTCTTGTCGATGGCCTTGAGCACGGCTTCGTCCCAGGCGGCCACGCCGCTGGATTTGCTCAGCTTGCGGCCCACGATGGTGCCGTCGGGGGCCAGGCGCACTTCCACCTCGGCCACCGGGTTGTTCGGCAGGTCGTCGGTGAAGACGATTCGGGGTTTGACAGCAGCCTTGACGCGCCCGCCGTAGCTGGCCGAGGGTCCGGACGAGCGCAGGGCGGTGCCCGTGGCACTGGGGCCTCCGCTGGCGCCGGCCAGGCCAGCCATGCGCTTGAGGTTGTCGGCGCGTTGCGCCTCGACGCGCTTGGCGTCGGCGGCTTCGGCGTCCTTCTTGCGCTTGGCATCGGCCTCGGCTGCGCGGCGCTTGTCGGCGGCTTCCTCCTGCTTCTTGCGCTCCAGGTCTTTCTCGCGCTGCAGTTGTTCCTGGCGTTTCTTTTCCGCGGCTTTTTCGGCGGCCTTCTCTGCGGCTTTGTCGGCCTCGCGCTTTTGCTGCAGGGCTTTTTCCTTCTCCAGCTTTTCCTGCTTTTCGCGCTCTTTCTTCTCCTGCGCCTTCTTTTCGAGTTCGCGCTGATGCTCGCGCTCTTTCTTCTCGATTTCCTTGCGCTTGCGCTCTTTCTCGAGGGCGATCTGGGCGTCCTTGAGCGATTCATCCGGCGCCGGTGGCGGCTTGACCGCAGGGGCAGGCGGCGGTGCGGGCCGGGGCTTGACGATCTCTTCGGGCGGCGCCGGTGGAGGAGGGGGGGGCGGCGGCGGTTCGACAGCGCGTGGCGCGGCCTCTTGCGGTACGGCAGACCACAGCTCGGCCTCGGCCACCGTGTCTTCGGCGCTGCGCTTCCATTGCACGCTGAAGGTCAGGCCGGCCACCAGCAGCGCGTGGGCCAGCAAGGCCAGGGCGACCGCGCGGCCCATGCCGCGCTGCGGCGGTGGCGCGAATTCGTTGCGTTCGGAGAGGGCGTGCGTCATGAAGCTCAGGGGCCCGGGTCAGGGGGCCAGTTGCACCGACAGGCCCACGCGCTTGACGCCGGCGCGCTGCAGGGCGTCCATCACCTTCACCACCGACTCGTATTTCACGTTGCGGTCGGCACTGATCACGACCGGGTTGTTGTCGTCGCCGTCCTGGGCCTGACGCACGGCCGCCACCAGGCCGGCCTGGTTGATGGCCTGGGTCTCTTCGGGCTTGCCGGGGCGGCGCAGCTCCAGTTTTTCGTCCTTGCCAATCACCACCTGCACCACGCGGTCAGGTTGCTTGCTGGCCTTGCCCACGCTGGGCAGGTCGATGTTGCTGGGCGTGATCAGGGGCGCGGTCACCATGAAGATGATCAGCAGCACCAGCATCACGTCGATGAAGGGCACCATGTTGATCTCGTTGATGGTGCGGCGGCCGCGGCCGCGTGAAACCATGGCGGGCATAGCAGGGTCCTCCGGCGGGGTTCAGCGGCCCGAGGCCGAAGCCTGCGCAGCTTGGGCGGCCTGGGCGCCCAGGTTGCGCTGCAGGATGTTGGAGAACTCTTCGATGAAGGTTTCCTGGTGGATGGCCACGCGATCGATGTCGCGCGCAAAGCGGTTGTAGGCCACCACCGCCGGGATGGCCGAGAACAGGCCGATGGCGGTCGAGACCAGGGCTTCGGCGATGCCGGGGGCCACCGTGGCCAGGGTGACCTGCTGCAGGGCGGCCAGGCCCGAGAACGCGCCCATGATGCCCCACACCGTGCCGAACAGGCCCACATAGGGGGATACAGAGCCGACCGAGGCCAGGAAGGACAGATTGGACTCGATCACGTCCATCTCGCGCTGGAAGCTGGCTCGCATGGCGCGGCGGGCACCATCCATCAGGGTGCCTGCGTCGCTGATGCGGCGCTCGCGAAGCTTCTGGAATTCACGCATGCCACTGGCAAAGATGCGCTCCATGGGGCCGGACTGGCGGGCGTTCTGCGCCGCCGCGGCAAACAGGTCGTTCAGGCTGGTGCCCGACCAGAACTCGCGTTCGAACTCTTCATTGAGGGCTTTCACGCGCTTGATCGAGAACAGCTTGCGGAAGATGGCCGTCCAGCTGGCGATCGAGATGCAGGCCAGCAAGGCCATGACCAGCTGGACCACCAGACTGGCATGCAGCACCAGATGCACGATGGACAGGTCTTGAGAATTCATGAGAGTACTTCCAGGATGTTCGTCGGGATGCGTGCGGGGCGCAGGCTGGCCGCATCGACCCAGCCTATGCGGATCGTGCCTTCGCACAGAAGTTCCACCGGCAGGCCTGCCGCATCCTGCAGCCAGGCCTGCTGGGCAATCACCAGCGAGGCCCGGCCCGGGGTGTGCAGGCTGGCGGTGACGATGAGCTGGTCGTCGAGCCGCGCCGGACGGTGGTAGCGCACGCTGGTCTCGCTGACCACGAACATGCCGCCCGTGGCCTCGCGCAGCGCCTGTTGGCCCACGCCCAGGCTGCGCAGCCATTCGGTGCGGGCACGCTCGAAGAACTTGAGGTAGTTGGCATAGAACACGATGCCACCGGCATCGGTGTCTTCCCAGTACACGCGCACGCGGTGGCGGTAGGCGGCACTTTGCGGAGCGGCTTGCGGGTTCATCCGGCCAGGGCCTTCAGGCGGGCGATCGATTCCTGCAGGTGTTCCATCGAACTGGCGGTGGAAAAGCGCAGGAAATCCGCGGTCTCGGCGCTGCCGAAGTCGCGCCCAGGGGTCACGGCCAAGTGGCTTTCACGCATCAGGGTGTAGGCCAGGTCCCAGCTGTCTTTCACGCCCAGGCGCTGGCACCAGTCGCGGCAGTGGGCCCAGGCGTAGAAGGCCCCGTCGGGCTTCACAGGCACCGTCAGCCCCACGCTTTCCAGCGCGGGGATGAAGTAATCGCGGCGGGCCTTGAACTCGGCGCGGCGGCGTTCGTACTCGGCCAGGCTGTCGGGCTCGAAGCAGGCCAGGGCGGCATGCTGGGCCACCGTGCTGGCGCAGATGAACAGGTTCTGGGCCAGGCGCTCGACCACCGGCACCAGCGCATCGGGCACCACCAGCCAGCCCAGGCGCCAGCCTGTCATGTTGAAGTACTTGCTGAAGCTGTTGATGCTGATGAGCTGGTCGTCAATGCCCAGGCCTGTGTGGCCATAGGTGTCGTCGTAGCTCAGGCCCAGGTAGATCTCGTCGACCATCGTGATGCCGTCGTGCTGCTTCACCACTTCGTGGATGCGGCGCAGTTCATCGGGGTGGATCGAGGTACCCGTGGGGTTGGAGGGCGAAGCCAGCAGCACGCCGCGGGTGCGCGGCGTCCAGGCCTGGCGCACCTTGTCGGCACTGAGCTGGTAACGCTCGGCCGCCGTGGTCGGGATCAGCACCGCATTGCCCTCGGCCGCGCTCACAAAGTGGCGGTTGCAGGGGTAGCTGGGGTCGGGCATCAGCACTTCGTCGCCTGCGTCGATCAGCGCCAGGCAGGCCAGTTGCAGCGCGGCCGAAGCGCCGGCCGTGATCACGATGCGCCGCGCGGGCACCTGGGCGCCGAAGCGGTCGGCATACCACTGGCTGATGCGCTCACGCAGCGCCATCAGGCCGGTGGCCTGGGTGTACTGGGTGGCCCCGTCGCGGATGGCTTTGGCGGCGGCTTCCTGCACGGCAGGGGGTGCGGTGAAGTCGGGCTCGCCGATGTTCAGGAAGATCATCGGGCGGCTGCTGTGCGCCACCTCGCGGGCCAGTTCGGAAGCAGCCTTGGCCACCTCCATGACATAGAAGGGCTCGATGCGCCCAGCTCGGGTGGAGATTTTCATGCGCGGGGCTGTGCAGGCTTGACAGGCAAATCAGGCAGTGGAGGCGATGCAGCGGGCAGCTCAGTCGGCAGAGGGCGGTGCGGCCGCATCGTCTGGAGCGGTTGCCGGGGCCGCAGGGGTTGCCTGCGGCGCCTTGCCCTTGTCGGCGGCCACTTCGGCGGCGCGCAGGCTGGGGGCCAGGCCGTTGAGCACGGCGTTCACGTACTTGTGGCCATCGGTGCCGCCAAATTCCTTGGCGAGTTCGATGCACTCGTTGAGCACCACGCGCCAGGGCACGTCATGGCAGAACTGCAGTTCGTAGGCGCCGATCCACATCACGGCGTGCTCGATGGGCGAGATCTCGGCCAGCTTGCGGTCCAGCAGAGGGGCGATCCGGGCATCCAGTTCGTCGGCCTGGGCGATGCAACCATGCAGCAAGGTGTTGTAGTGGGCGGCGTCGGCCTTGTGAAAGCCCGACAGGTCGCGCGTGAAGTGGTCGATGTCGCTGGCGTCATTCTTGCCCACCAGGAACTGGTACAGCGCCTGCAGGGTGAATTCGCGGGCCCGGCTGCGATCGGATTTCGAGGCGGCCTTGCGGGCGCCGGTGCTGGTCGTGCCCTTGCGCGGAGCGCGGGGCTGGCGAGGTGCGGGGGTGGGGGTGTCGCTCATGAAAGTTCGTCCAGCAGGTTGGCCATCTCGACCGCCACCCGGGCCGCGTCGCGCCCCTTGTCGGTCTGGCGGGCCACGGCCTGCTCCAGGTTTTCGGTGGTGATGATCGCGTTGGCGATCGGGATCTGGTAGTCCAGCGAGAGACGGGTCACGCCGGCGCCCGATTCGTTGGCCACCAGTTCGAAGTGGTAGGTCTCGCCACGGATGATGCAGCCCAGGGCAATCAGGGCGTCGTACTCGTCTTTTTCTGCCAGGGCCTGCAGGGCCACCGGCACTTCCAGCGCGCCAGGCACCAGCACGTGGTGGATGTGCTTGTCCTGCACCCCCAGGGCGGCCAGTTCGGCCTTGCAGGCGTCGGCCAGGGCGTTGGTGATGCTTTCGTTGAAACGGGCCTGCACGATGCCGATGTGGAGTTTCTTGCCGTCCAGCTTGTCGGACGTGCCTTTTTCTGCGCCAAACATGTGTCTTATTCCTTGGTGAGGTAGCCGGTGATCTCGAGGCCGTAGCCGGTCATGCTGGGCATGCGGCGCGGGTTGCCCATCAGGCGCATGCGGTGCACGCCGCAGGCCCGCAGGATCTGCGCGCCCACGCCGTAGGTGCGCAGGTCCATGCGGCCACGTTCAGGGGCCTGGGCCGCACGGGCACGGCCTTCAAACTGGGCCAGCAGTTCGCTGGCGCTTTCGCCGCAGTTGAGCAGCACGGCCACGCCCTTGCCATTGGCGGCAAAGTGCGCCAGGCTGGCATCCAGCCCCCAGGAGTGCATGCTGCGGTTGATCTCCAGGGCATCCAGCACCGACAGCGGCTCGTGCACGCGCACGTCCACCACTTCATCGGCCTGCCATTGGCCCTTCACCAGGGCCAGGTGGATGGCCTGGCTGGGCTTGTCGCGGAAGGCGTGGGCCTGGAACTCGCCGTAGGCGGTGCGGATGTTGCGCACGCCCAGGCTCTCGATCAAGGACTCGGTGCGGCTGCGGTACTCGATCAGGTCGGCGATGGTGCCGATCTTCAGGCCGTGCTCGGCGGCAAACAGCTGCAGGTCCGGCAGGCGGGCCATGGTGCCGTCTTCGTTCATCACTTCGCAGATCACCGAGGCGGGGCTGCAGCCGGCCATGGTGGCCAGGTCGCAACCGGCTTCGGTGTGGCCGGCGCGCATCAGCACACCGCCATCGACCGCCTGCAGCGGAAAGATGTGGCCGGGCTGCACCAGGTCGCTGGCCTGGGCATTGCGGGCCACAGCCGCCTGCACGGTGCGGGCCCGGTCGGCAGCCGAAATGCCGGTGGTGACGCCTTCAGCCGCTTCGATCGACACCGTGAACGCGGTCGAGTGCTTGGCCCCGTTGCGCGCCACCATGGGCGGGAGTTGCAGCTTCTCGCACATCTCGCGCGACAGGGTCAGGCAGATCAGGCCGCGGGCATAGCGCGCCATGAAGTTGATGTACTCGGCGCTGACATGGTCGGCTGCCAGCACCAGGTCGCCTTCGTTCTCGCGGTCTTCTTCATCCACCAGGATGACCATGCGGCCGGCGCGGATGTCGGCCACGATGTCCTCTACCGGGGAGATGGCCACGGGCGTGAGTGATTTGCTTGTCATGGGTGTCGATGTGATCGGGCCAGCTCGCCGGCATCCTGCCGCTGCGGGTGCAGCGGTGCGGAAGGGGGCAGGGTGTGGTCCATGGGTTGATTCGCTTGTTTCCGTCGCCCTGCGGGTCAGCGCCCAGACGCCAGGGCGTGAGCCTGGCCGGCAGGCCACGGTGTGTCAGGGTGATGCGGGAAGCCTCTTGGGGAGATCCTGGATGAACCGACAAACCCCGATTATCGCTGCAAAGCCAACCGTCCAGCGTGGCGGGCACCTCCGGTGCTTCTGCGTCAGGCATTTGCTTCGGACTCACGCAGGGCAGCAGGGTGGGGCGCGAGGGGGTGCAAAGCAAAACAGCAGGCCGCGGATCACTCCACGCCTGCTGTCTCTGTGCTGGCACCGGTCTGCTCAGAGACCGGACGGGACCACGCCTGAGCGTGGTCACTGGCCTATCACTGACCGTTCTTTTCGGTCTTGGCGGCTTCAGCGCCGGCGGCCTTGCGCTTGGCGCGGGCAGCCTTCTTTTCGGCGGCAGTGGCCTTGGCCGACGGAACAGCCTTGTCGGCGCCACCAGCGGCATCACCGTTCTCGGCGGCCTTGGCGGCCTTGGCGGCTTCAGCGCCAGCAGCCTTGCGCTCGGCGCGGGCAGCTTGCTTTTCAGCCTTGGTGGCGGGGGTCGAAGCAGCAGCCTTGCTGTCGGTTGCGTCCACTTCACCAGCGGCGAAAGCGTTGACGGCCATCAGTTGAACCAGAGCCACACCCACGGAAAGAATCACTTTTTTCATACGTTTCTCCAAAAATCCGAGCTAGTCAGTGAACGTCCGGAACCGGACGCTTGCACGTTTTGCTGTGCCTGCCAGTCAACATCAGGAAACCCATGGCCGAGTTCGCAGGCGCAGTAACACCACTCTAACGGAGTGGGCGGATGTTTTTTTGCGATGAGTGGCTTAAGTGTCCGAGTTGCGACACTTTTGGTGTGTGATTCGGTTTTTTGATCTGGGTGCTTGACACGAATCAAAAGTTGAGATTCACCAGCTTTGGGGTTCCGATCGGGGTGTCATCCCAAAGGGTTCGGAGTCGGTGAAAGCGGATTAGCAATTGGCATGCCAGTTGCTGGGGCTCAGGGGGCATGGCCGTTTCTCATGGGGGCCGACCGGGCAGGCCCCAGGCCCCTGCCTGGGCAAGGGCGCACCCGGCCTTGAGGGCTGCTTTCTTACTTCTTGGCGCGGTCGTCGGCCGTCGCAGCTTCACCCGAACCCTGGGCCTTGTCGGCCTGGGCGGCTGCCGCACCAGCGGCCTTGCGCTTGGCGCGGGCTTCGGCTTTCTGTTCGGCGCTGGCAGGCTGGGAGGCCTTGGCGCGGTCGTCTGCGGTGGCGGCTTCGCCCGAACCGTTGGCCTTGTCGGCCTTGGCGGCGGCAGCGCCTTCGGCCTTGCGTTTGGCGCGGGCCTCGGCCTTTTGTTCGGCGCTGGCAGGCTTGGATGCCTTGGCGCGGTCGTCCGCGGTGGCCGCTTCGCCGGTGCCGTGGCTCTTGGCCGCCTGGGCTGCCGCCTCGCCGCCCGGGTTGGCATGGGCGGGAATGAGGGCCAGTTGGGTCAGGGCCAGGCCCAGGGAAAGAGCGAGTTTCTTCATGACATTCTCCAGTTTTGAAATTGAACCGCGCTGCCGCCACACGGTATTGACCGGGCATCAGCGCTGTGCCGATACCTGCGACGACAGGCATATTCCTGTTTCCATGCACGCACCGGCTCAGCTGAATTTAATGGAGAAGCGATGGGAATCCGGGCTGTTTTAAAAATAGGACCGATTTTGTGTGAGCAAATAAATAATCTGTGATTATTTGCAAATCGATGCCGCTGGTTCAGGCCCCGGTTGAGGGGAGGCATTCCTGTGAGGGCCTCGATCAGGATTTGTTTGGGGTGGACGATTGCTGCTCAAGCTGGGGTTATTTATCTAATGAGCGATAATTTTTACTTGATGGACGGTATTGATTGTTTTTGAAATTGCTGAAATTTAAATTTCGAGGTGCCCCATGAAAAAAACCGGGGTTGTCAGCCCCGGTTTTTTTTGATTGGATTGTTTCGATTTATTTATGGGTTGTGGAGAGCATTCTTTCGACATACCGTGCCACCGTGTCAATTTCGAGGTTGACCCGATCACCCGCCTTGAGCACGCCCAACGCGGTATTGGCGACCGTGTGGGGGATCAGGTTGATGCTGATCTCGGCGCCATCCGCGGTGTCTTGCACCTGGTTGACGGTCAGGCTGACGCCATTGACCGTGATCGAACCCTTGTAGGCCAGAAAGCGGGCCAGGCTGGCGGGGGCGCCGATGCGCAGTTCCCAGCTCTCGCTGATCTGCTCAAAACGCAGCACGGTGCCCAGACCGTCCACATGGCCCGACACGATGTGGCCGCCCAGGCGGTCGTTGGCGCGCAGGGCCTTTTCCAGATTGATGGTGCCGGTGCGGTCCAGGCCGCTGGTCTTGTCCAGCGATTCGGCCGAGATGTCGACCGTGAACTGGCGTTCGGTCAGTTGCAGCGAGGTCACGGTCATGCAGGCGCCATTGAGCGCAATGCTGTCACCCAGGCCGACGTCGTCCAGGTAGCCCGCCGGGGTTTCGATGCTCAGGCGCTTGCCGTGGCTGGCGCTGCTGCCCAGGTCTTGCAAGGCCACGATGCGGCCGACGCCAGTGATGATTCCAGTGAACATGTTCAGCTTGTCCTGTCAGAAGGTTGAGTTGGAAATTGGGGGGGCGGCCCGGCGCGCCAACAGGCGCAGATCCGGGCCGACGCGATCGATGTCGGTGAAGGCCAGGGTGCAGGCCTCGTCGAGCCGGCTCAGGGCAGGCAGGGCCAGCAGGGGCCGTCCGGGCCCCAGCAGCTTGGGCGCGAGGTAGAACAGCCATTCATCGGTCAGGCCGGCCTGCAGCAAGGCCGCGTTCAGGAGGGGGCCGGCCTCGACATGCAGTTCGTTCACTTCGCGGCGGCCCAGTTCGGTCATCAGCGCCACCAGGTCGATGCGCCCATCCGGGCCGGGCAGCACCAGCACTTCGGCCTGGCGGGCCTGGTAGGGGGCGTGGCGGGCTGCATCGGCCACGGTGGTGACGAGCAGGCAGGGCCGGTCGAGCGTGAACAGGCGGGCGGTGAGCGGCGTGCGCAACTGGCTGTCCAGCACCATCAGCACCGGTTGGCGGGGTGTGGGCACCCCTTGCGCATCGCGCACATTGAGCAGGGGGTCGTCAGCCAGCACGGTGCCCACGCCGGTGAGCACGGCACCGGCACGGGCCCGCCACAGTTGGCCATCGGCGCGCGCCTCGGGGGAGGTGATCCACTGGCTGACGCCGTTGTCCAGTGCGGTGCGTCCGTCCAGCGAGCCCGCGATCTTGCTGCGCACCCAGGGGCGCCCCCGGGTCATGCGCGAGAAGAAGCCGATGTTGAGCTCGCGTGCCGCCGCTTCGCCGGGACCGACCTCCACCTCGACGCCGGCAGCCCGCAAGCGGGCAAAGCCCTGGCCGGCCACCAAGGGGTTGGGGTCTTGCAGCGAGGCCACCACGCGGCCCACGCCGGCGGCAATCAACGCATCGCAGCAGGGGCCGGTGCGGCCGTGGTGGGAGCAGGGCTCCAGCGTGACATAGGCGGTGGCGCCCTGGGTGGATTCACCGCGCGCCTGGGCGTCGCGCAAGGCCATGACCTCGGCATGGGGCCCCCCGCGCACCTGGGTGTGGCCACAGCCGATGACCCGACCGTCCGCGCTCATCAGCACGGCGCCAACGGCGGGGTTGGGCGGGCAGATCAGCCGGGCCTGGGCGGCCAGGGCCAGCGCCTGATCCATCGGGTGCGCAGGGTGGCTTGAAGAGGGGGCGTTGGGGCGTGTCAATCCAGTGGTCCTGAGATAAAAACCGTCGTTCGCGTCGGTGTGCCGTGATGTGGCTGAAGCACGTATTTTCGTCGGATGTCTTCAGGTGCGTCGCCAAGCTCCAAAAACAAGCCAAACCGGTGCGGTCAAGGCCTGACCCTGGTCGAGCTCATGGTCACGCTGGCGCTGATGGGCTTGCTTGTCGCGCTGGCAGCCCCCAGCTTCAGTGGGCTGGCGCAGCGCTACAAGGCCGACCTGGCCGCCAGCCAGATGGTGGCGGCCCTGAACCTGGCGCGCATGGAGGCCCTGCGACGCGGCGGCGGCGTGGGGGTCCAGCGCCTGGAGGACGCCACCTGCGCCCGCCCGGATTCCGTTCAGGACTGGTCCTGCGGCTGGCTGGTGTTTGCCGATCGCGATGGCGACGGTGTGTTCAAGCCTCCCGCCCGGTCGGGTGGACCCGGTTCAGATCAACTGATCCAGGTGTTCCGCGTCGCCGACGGCACCTCGGTCATGCGCTCGCTCGGTCTGCGTTCCTTTGCCGTCAACCGCTGGGGGCAACTGGGCGGCGTCAACCTGGGCTTCACCTTCACGCCGCCGAACCACCGGCTCGATTCCACCTACCAGGTCTGCAGCGCCACCGGAGGCCGGATCCGCAAGCTGCCCGCCACCGTCTCCTGCAGCGGGTCATGAGGCCTCGTTCTTCGCTCACCGGCGTGGCCTTGCTCGAGGCCCTGGTGGCCCTGGGCGTGCTGGCCTCGGCAGTGCTGGGGCTGCTGGCACTGCAGCTGCGCAGCGACATCGATGGCCAAGTGGCCGCACAACGTGTGGTGGCCACCCGTCTGGCGCAGGACCTGTTCGAGCGCATCAAGGCCAACCCCGGGGGCTCCGCGGTGGTGGCGGCCTACCTGAGCCCGCCTGACAGGGCCGGCAGCGCCCTCAACAGCGCCCTCGACGGCGCCCTCGACGGCGCGCCAGACTGCCGCGCCCAGCCCTGCCGCCCGCAGGCCCTGGCCACCTGGGATCTCGCTCAGTGGCATCGACAGGTCGGCCGTGATCTGCCCCTGGGGCATGCCACCGTCTTTCGGCCTGGGGGCGCAGACGGCCAGATCGGCGTTCTGCTGGGCTGGCGTGCCCGCGAGGCCACCCGCGCTGCGGACTACCTGGCCCCTTTGAGGCTGTCGGCTCAGTCGGGCGGCACGACGCTGACCTGCCCCGAGCGGCAGATCTGCCAGCTGCTGTATTCGGCGCCATGAGGCTGTCCACCGTCTCATCTCGAACACCGCTCCCGTGCCAGGGCGCTGTGCGCGGTGTGTCGCTGCCAGAACTGCTGACGGGGCTGGCCATCGGCCTGCTGCTGGCTCTGGCGGCGCTGGGGCTGCTGGCCTCGACCCGGGTGCTGTCACGGCAGACCCTGGACGGGGCCGAGTTGATGGCCCAGGCCAACAACGCGATGCGCCTGATCGGCAGCCAGTTGCGGCCGGCTGGCGCGGTTGAACTGCAACTCCTCAATCCGGCGGCCCCACTGTCGGAGCACACCTTTGTGTACAGCCCGCACTTCGATGGCCTGGATCTCGACGGCGATGGGGTGGGTGACGGCGGCCATGTCTGGGGGCTGGACGGGCCGCAGGGCAGCGCCGACACCCTGGTGCTGAGCTTTGAGAACCGATCGGCCGGCAGCACCCCCGATTGCCTGGGCGCCGGCACGGCCAAAACCCTGCACCGGGTGGACAGCCGCTTTTACGTGAGCGGGGGGCGCCTGATGTGCCGGGGCTCCAGCAATGCCGCCACTCCGCAGCCGGTGGCCGAGTCGCTGGAGGATTTCCAGGTGCGTTACGCGCTGCGCCTGGGCAGTGGTGACCTTGCCACCCTGCAATGGCTGGATGCCGACCAGATGGGTGGCCGATGGCCTCAGGTGCTCGCGGTGCAGGTCTGTCTGCAGATGGTGGGCGTGGTGGGCGGGCCCCGCCTGGAGGGCCCTTCGTTCCAGGGCTGCAATGGGCTGGATCAGGCCCATGAGGGGCGCCGGCACATCGTGTTGCGCAACACCTTCGTGCTGCGTGGCCTGGGGCGTGTGCGATGAGGCCTCTGCCGGCCCAACAAGGGGTGTCGCTGCTGGTCGTGGTGGTGATGGTCCTGCTCTGCGCCTGGCTGGTGCTGGCCGGTACCCAGGTCGTGCGCCTGTCGGAGATGCTGGCCGGCAACGACAGCGAAGCCAGCCGGGCCTTCGAGGCGGCCGAGGCCTTGCTGCGCGATGCCGAGCTGGATGTGCTCGGCCTCGGGCCCCAGGGGCAGGCCTGCCGGCCCGGCCCCGCTGGGGTGGGCTGCCGCCACCCGGCCACCACCACCAGGGTGCCCCACACTGTGGCCGATTTTGGTCTGCTGGCCCAGCAGTTGGCCCTGCGCAACCCACCCTGCGCCGATGGCCTCTGCCTGAGCCTGGGGCCGGCCGCCACCGCCGAGGCGGGCACGGGCTTTTGGCGCAATGAGCAGACGCTGAGCACTTTCGTGGTCGCGGGGGGCGGTGTTCCGTATGGCCGCTACAGCGGCGCCACGCTGGCGGCCGGCGCGGGCAACCCGCTGCTGCAGCCCGGTGCCAGCCGGGGGGCCTGGTACTGGATCGAGGTGCTGCCCTACAACGCGGGGGCCGCCGCCGCCGGGGGAGCTCTGGCGATCTGGTCGCCCACGCCGGCCGACCCCTTAATCTTCCGCATCACCGCGGTGGTGCAGGGCCGGCGGGCGGGGGCGCCCACCGTGCTGCAGTCCCTGCTGGTGCGGAACGTGTTGGGCAGCCCCTGAGGCTTTGGATGGAGCACGACCAGGGATGAAAGGGCTGAGCGTCATGATCGGAAAACACAGCTGGGGGGTGTTGGCTCTTGCTTGCGGGATGGCTGGCCAAGCAGGGGCCGAGCCCCTGCCCCTGGAGACGGCCCCGGCGGGGGCCACGGGCGCGCCGCCCAATCTGATCCTCTCCGTGGGCGACTCCGTGTCGCTGGGCCCCGGTGGTTTGCAGGCCTTGCGTGCGGTGCTGCGCTCGGGTTTCAGTGCCGATGCCGTGCCCGACGACAGCCTGCGCCTGGCCTACCAGTCCTACGGCAGTTGCCGCCCTCAGGCCGACGCAGGCTGTGCCAGGCGGCTCCAGCTCCGCTCGCTCGACAGCACCGAGCGGGCGCGCTTCTTCCAATGGCTGGAGGCGCTGGTGCCCAACCAGTCCCAACCGGCGCATCTGTTGTTCTCCGAGGCGGGGCGCTTCATGAGAAGCACCGGTGTGGAGGGGCCGTATGCCGCCATCCCCGGCCAGGCGGAGGCCCCGGTGCTGGCCTGTCGCCGGTCCTACCACCTGTTCATCGACGCGGGCGGGTGGAGCGATGAGGCCTTGGCTGGCGCGCATGCAGCCGACGCCGGCAATGCCGACGGCACCCGCCGCGTGCTGCCCGATGGCGTGGTGTATGACCCCTATGGCCAGACCGAGGCGGTGACGCGGGTCTTTCGCGATGGCTACCAGCCGCGGCTCAGCAGCAAGCGCGCCCCCGGCCAGCCGCGCTGGCACCACAACACCCTGGCCGATTTCGCCTTTGACCATTGGGCCAGCGACCTGCAACCCGGCCTGGCCAATCAGGTGCCGCCCCAGGTGCGCCAGGCCGCCGAGGCCGATCTCGGCACGGCGGCGGCCCCTTACCGGGTGCCCGAGTACTGGAACCCGAAAAACGACCCGGCCACCTGGCAGCACCTCAGCACCCACACCGTGGGCTTCATCCCGCCCTTGCAGGATGCGCGGCCGGCCGATGCCTATCCATTGCCCGAGTCCGGCCCGCGGCGCCGGCCCTGGTGGGCGGGTGACACCTGGT
The DNA here is from genome assembly GCF_000518645.1 of Curvibacter gracilis ATCC BAA-807. Classification (GTDB taxonomy): domain Bacteria; phylum Pseudomonadota; class Gammaproteobacteria; order Burkholderiales; family Burkholderiaceae_C; genus Curvibacter; species Curvibacter gracilis. Next base: position 55,832 of record NZ_JADZ01000012.1, read on the forward strand.
CGGGCGATTTCCAGGCCCTGGTGCGCGGAGAGGTGGGTTGGTGCAACCCCCTGTTCACCGCCGGCACGAATGCCGATCTGCTGCGCGGCCATTTCCCCTCATTGAAGGGGGATGGGCCTTTGCCCCCCAACCTCTGCATCGAGCCAAGCCCCCTGGATGGCCGCGCCCTGGCCGACGAGGCCCTGGCGCGTGCGCGCCTGCAGGAGCTTTGGCACGTGGCGATCAATGGGCGCGGGCGCTTTGTGCAGGCCACCGATCACGAGAGCCTGAGCCAGGCCCTGGGCGACATCCTCGGGCCGATCCCGCGCGAGAACACCGAATCCGAGGTGGCGCTGTCGGCCAACACCCAGACGCTGGATGCCGGTGGGGTGCTCTACCTGGCGGGCTACCAGAGCCGGCACTGGAGCGGCACCCTGCAGGCCATCGCTGTGGACGACAAAGGGGGCTTGCAGTCCCGTCCGGCCTGGGAGGCGGGCCAGGTCCTGCAGGGCATGGCGCCCGAGCAGCGCCTGATCTGGACCCATGACGGCAGCCGTGGTGTCCGCTTTGAATGGGATGGGTTGAGCGCTGCCCAGCGCGATGTGCTCAAGGGCGGGCCGCGCGCGCCCGATGCCGAGGGGGAACTGCGGCTGCGCTACCTGCGGGGCTCGCGCGCCGATGAAGCGCCGCAGGGTGGGCGCCTGCGGCAACGGGGCAGCCTGCTGGGCGACATCGTGCATTCGGCCCCCTGGTCTGTCGGGCCGCCGGTGCCGGGGCGTTCTGAGCCGGGTTACGCGGCCTTTGTGCAACAGCACCGGGGCCGTGCCGCCATGGTCTACGTGGGCGCCAACGACGGCATGCTGCACGGCTTCTCCAGCCAGGATGGCCGCGAGACGCTGGCTTACGTGCCGCTGGGCGCCTGGCCTCGGCTGCGTGACCTGACCGAGCCGGCCTACGCGCACCGCTACAGCGTTGACGGGCGCCTCATGAGCGGCGATGTCTTCGACGGCAGTGGGTGGAAGACCCTGTTGCTTGCCACCCTGGGCCTGGGAGGCAAGGGCTATTTCGTGCTCGATGTCAGCTCACCCACCCAGTTCGCCCAGCAGGACCCCGCCCGGCAGGTGGTGCTGGACCGCAGCGACGGCGCCGATCCCGACATCGGCCACCAGATCCTCGAGCCCACCACAGACCCGGCGCATCCTGCCCGGGTGATGCAGTTCAGCCGCCTCAACAATGGCCGCTGGGCGGTGCTGATGGGCAATGGGGTGAACAGCCGCAACGAGCGTGCGGTGCTGCTGATCCAGTACCTGGATGGCGCGAAGGAACTGCTCAAGCTGCCGGTGGCGTCGGGCCTGCCGGGTGGTCCTGGTGTTCCTGGTGCTCCAGGAAATGGCCTGTCCACCCCCCAGCTGATCGATTTCAACGGCGACGGCCAGGTCGATGTGGCCTACGCGGGCGACCTGCAGGGGCAGCTCTGGAAGTTCGACCTCAGCAGTGCCCAGGCCTCGGATTGGCGGGTGGCCGCACCGGGCGGGCCGCTCTTTGTCGCCGAAGACGCCCAGGGCCGGCGCCAGCCGATCGGGGTGGCCCCCGCCTGGTTGCCCCACCCCTACGGCGGTGTGATGCTGGCCTTTGGCACCGGCCGCCTGCTGACGGCGGGTGACCGCAGCAGCACCGGCGTGCAGACCCTGTATGGCCTCTGGGACACGGCCCGCGTGGCGGTGGGGGTCTCGACCGTGCAAATGGGGCCCAGCACCCCCGTGGGTGAGGGCTGGCGGCGGCTTTCGTCCTCGCCCTTGGTGGCGCAGCAGCGCACCGAGGCGATTCGGCAGGGCCCGCAGACCTTCTACCGCAGCAGCCGCCACCCCGTGGACTACCGCGGGCCAGCGCCCGTGCGCGGCTGGTACCTGGACCTGCCCGAGCCAGGCGAGCGGGTGCTCTCCAGCGGCCAGGTGCTGGGCCGCCTGTGGCTGCAGCGCAGCCAGGTGCCGGCCCGCAGCGAGCCGGCCGAGGCGGGCTCGCCAAGCTGTGAGGCCCCGCTGCGCGAGGCCCTCAGCCATGAGTACCTGCTCGACGTCTTCAGCGGCGCGCCGGCGCCATGGCCGGCGTTTGACACCGATGGTGGCGGCTTCACCGGCACCGAGCTGGCCGACATCAGTGGCTGGCGCGCCGGGCCCCAGGCCCGCCTGTGGCTGCGTTCGGCGGGCCCCGATGTGGTCAGCCTGGGGCGGGGCGGGCCGATGCGCCTGCGCGTGCTGGGCGGGCCCTCGGCGCGCATCGGCTGGCGCCAGCTTCAGTGAGCCAAGGGGGTGTTCATGTCGCGTGGTCCATTCCGAGGCCGTGGATCCAAGGGGTTCAGCCTGATCGAACTTCTGGTCGTGGTGGCCGTGATCGCCCTGCTGACCGGCCTGGCTTTGCCGGGGTACCAGGCCACCCTGCAGCGGGCCCGCCGCAGCGATGCCCGCGAGGCGCTGCTGCGCGGTGCTCAGTGGCTGGAGCGGGTGGCCTCGATCCACGGCCAGTATCCCGAGGCGGCGGCCTATCCGGCCCACCTGGCCCTCAGCACGGCGGGCCACTACCGCATCCGGTATGAGCCCAGCGCCGATCTGGCCGCCTACATCCTCACGGCGCAGCGTCAGGGTGGGCAGGCCTCAGACCCCTGTGGTGATTTCGTGCTTGATCAGGCCGGGCAGCGTTCGGTGCTGAGCCCGGTTGCCGGCAGCGGCCCAGCAGAGTGCTGGCAACGCTGAGCGCGCGCGGGCCCACGCCTCATTGCTTGCGTTGCACGAACAGGTTGCGCTTGGCGTCCTCGGGGTAGGCAAAGGTGACCAGGCCGTTGCGCACCTGGCCCATCACCAACATGTTGGCCGAGATGGCCTCCTTGTCCTGGGGGCTGAAAGGGTGGTCGTAGGTGGCCACCACCCCGTAGTAGGTCTTCATGCGGCCTTCGAGCGCGGCCTTGATGGCCGGGCCGTCGGCGGGCCCCTTGTTGATGGCCAGCAGGGCATACAGCAGCAGGTAGCTGGCGTCGTAGCCATTGGCCGCGGCCATGGGCACGGGGATGCGTCGGCTGTTGAACTTGCGCGCATAGCTGGCCAGAAAGGCGGCGCGGCGCTCATTGCTGGGCTCGGCAATGAAGGTCTGGGCCATCAGCGCGCCTTCGGCCGCGTCCCTGGCCCCATCGATGAAGAAGGGGAAGGACAGGGTCCAGGGCCCCACCTGGGGCACTTTCCAGCCCAGGGCCTTGCGGCCCTGCGCCACCACCGCGTTCTCCGGGCCCACGGTGTAGCTGAAGATCACATTGGCGCCCGCGGCCCGCGCGGCCTTGAGCTCGTCGGACAGGTCTTTCACGCCCAGCGCAAAGCGGGCCGTGTGCACCGGTTTGAGGTTCTTGGCCGCCAGCGCGGCGATCACGTCGCGGGTGCCGCCTTCGCCATAGCCCGTGGTGTCGGCGAAGATGGCGACCCGGTCCCAGCCCCGTTTGATCAGATCGTCCACCACGAAGGGCGCTTGCAAGGCATCGCGGCCCTGCACGCGGAAGATGTAACTCTCGGGCCCCGGGTACTGGGTGGTCAGGGCGGTGCCGGTGGCACAGGGCACGATCAGCGGTACCTTGTTCTTCTGGAACACCTCGATCGAGTTGAGCGCCACCCCGCTGTTGCAGTAGCCGATCGTGGCCACCACCTGATCGCGCACCAGCTCCTCGGCCAGCTGCCGGCCGCGGGCCGGGTCGGCGGTGTCGTCCTTGATCATCAGCTCCAGCGGGCGCCCCAGGTAGCCGCCGACGGCGTTGATCTCGTCAATGGCCAGCTTCACGCCATTGGCCATGGGCACACCGAAATCGGCCGACGGCCCGGTCAAGGGGCCGATCAGGCCGATGCGCAGCGGCGTCGGCCCGGGGGCTGCGGCGCCGGCCTCGGCCGCGCCCGCTGCCGTGGCCGTCTGGATCGGCAGGCCGGTGATCCAGCCCCCGAGGACAAGGGCGCTGCACACCAGGGCCCGGCCCAGACCGGATGTCGGCAACACGGACGCAGCCGCCCGATGCGGTAAGAACTTGAAAGACACGTGACGACCCGCCCCGATGAATGAACAAATGACCGAATCTAGGGGGCGCAGCCGCTGGCGCGGTACGGGGCTTACCCCAGTAACAGGCCCTTGCAAGCCGCCCGGGGGGGCTTCTTGGGCAAGGCGCCGGCAAATCGCTGGACAGGGGTCTGCGGGGTTGGCCTGGCTCCCCTGGGACGGGTTTTTGTCGTTTGAAGGGCCCGCACCCCGCTAACATGGTGTTTTTCGGGGCCGTCGCGCGCATGGAGTGCCGACGGCCGTGACCGGTCGCCCTGGTCTTGTGGTCTTCATCCTGCCTCTGTCTGATCCCGTGAGCGCCTCCCGCGACATCAAAACCTATGGCATGGCCGAGCGGGCCAACCACCTCGACTTCGACATCCGCGAGCAACTGGTGCGGCCGCCCTTGCTGCGCCCGCACCGGCACGACTATTTCCAGATCCAGGTCAGCCTGCAGGGCGACGGCGAGCAGACCGTGGGGGCCAGCGTGCGCCCCTTTGGCCGCGGCACCCTGAGCTTTGTGCTGCCCTATCGGGTGCATGTGGTCTCGCACCCCGAAGGCTCGCGCTATGTGATCCTGAACTTCTCGCAAGCCTTTTTGCGCCCCGATCTGCAGGCCGACCCCCTGGACCTGGAAGACGTGCCCTTGAGCCTGGCGCCCGAGCTGGGGCCCTTTCTGTTCCAGGAATACACCGACTTTGCCTTCGGGCCGGAGGCCTTTGCCGAGGTCGAAGCCCTGGTGCAGCGCATGCTGCGCGAGAACGCGCAGCGGCGCCATGGCAGCCTCACCCTGTTGCGGGGCCTGCTGTTGCAGCTGCTGGGCCTGACCTGCCAGGTGTTCGAGGCCGATCTGGCCCGGCTGGCGGCCCAGCATGCGCAAAAGACCAGCCAGCGTGAGGCCTTGCAGCGCGTGGCCCGTCACATCCGCGAGCACCTGGCCGAGGACCTGACGCTGGCTGACGCGGCGGCGGCCGCGTTTCTGTCGCCCAACTACCTGGCCAACCTGCTCAAGAAGGAAACCGGCAAGACCTTCACCGAGCTGCTCACCGAGCGCCGCATGGAGCGCGCCCAGGAGCTGCTGGCCCACACCTCGCAGCGCGTCATGCAGGTGGCGCATGCGGTGGGCTTTGCCGATGAGTCGTATTTCACGCGGCGCTTTCGCCAGAGCATGGGCCTGAGCCCGCGCGCCTGGCGCGACCAGTTGCGCCAGCGCCTGCAACACCCGGTCTGAGTTTTGCCCGGGCCGGCTTTGTGCTGGAAAACCTTAAGCCCACGCGCAGGCCGGCGGGCAATCGTTTCCTACAGTCGGAATCAGTCGCTTTCGACGATTTTCAAACGTGGAGACAAGCATGACCGATCTGAACAAACGAGGCTGGCTGCAGGGCGGCCTGCTGATGGGCGCAGGGGCCTTGAGCGCCTGCGCCGCCCCGGGGCCGGCCCAGCCCGGGCGGCCGGTGGCCACCGCCTTCGAGCTGCCCCACACCACTGTGCCCGTGGCCACGGCCGACGGCCAGCCCCTGGCTTTTCCGGTGCGCCGCATCTACTGCATCGGGCGCAATTACGCGGCCCATGCGCGCGAGATGGGCTCGGACCCCAGCCGCGAGCCGCCGTTCTTCTTCCAGAAGCCCAGCGATGCGATCCAGTACGTGGCCCCGGGCACGGTGGCCGATCACCCTTACCCCAGCCTCACGCGCAACTACCACTACGAGGTGGAGCTGGTGGCGGCCCTGCACCGGGGCGGGCGCGACATTCCGATCGACCGGGCCCTGGATTGCGTCTATGGCTATGCACTGGGCCTGGACATGACGCGGCGCGACCTGCAGCGCGGCATGGGCGACCAGAAAAAGCCCTGGGAGATCGGCAAGAGCTTCGACCATTCCGCCCCCATCGGCCCCATCCACCCCGTGGCCCGCACAGGCCATTACACGCAAGGCCCCATCTGGCTCAAGGTGAATGGGCAGATCAAGCAGCAGGCCACGCTCAACCACATGATCTGGTCGGTGGCCGAGCAGATCAGCCGCCTGTCCGAGGCTTTTGAGCTGTTCCCGGGCGACATCATCTACTCGGGCACCCCTGAAAACGTGGGGCCGGTGGTGCGGGGCGACCTGATCGAATGCCACATCGATGGCCTGCCCGAATTGAGCCTGCGCATCGTCTGAGCGCGCTGGCCGCGCCGCCAGGTTGAGGGACGTCAAAGTCCGTGTCGCTGGCCGGTGGCAGGATGAAGTCCGGTGGCATCGGGGTCGTCAGAACAGCCGGGCTCCGATCTCGGGAGCTTGTCATATGAAGCGGCGCATTCTCATCATCCAGGGGCATCCGGATCACCGGGCCCCCCACCTGGCCCATGCCCTGGCCGATGCCTACGCCAGTGGCGCGCAACTGCAGGGGCACGAGGTGCGGCAGGTCTGCGTGGCCCAGTTGGACCTGAGCCTGGTGCGCAGCCAGGAGGAGTGGGAGCGCAAGCCCGTTCCGGCAGCGCTGGTGGCGGTGCAGGAAGAGCTGCGCTGGGCTCAGCATCTGGTGTTCTTTTTCCCGCTGTGGCTGGGCGAGATGCCAGCCATGCTCAAAGGCTTTCTGGAGCAGGTGGCGCGGCCCGATCTGGTCCGGGTGCAGGGTGCGGACGGGCACAGCAGCCCGGGCCTGAAGGGGCGCAGCGCGCGTCTGGTGGTCACCATGGGCATGCCGGCCCTGTTCTACCGCGGCTTCTACGGCGGCCATGGTCTGCGCTCGATGCGTCGCAGCGTGCTGGGCTTCATGGGCATTTCACCGGTGCGTCAGACGCTGATCGGCCGGGTCGGCACCCTCTCGCCGCACCGTTTCGAGAGCCTGGTGCATCAGATGCAGATGCTGGGGCGCAGCGCCCGCTGAGCAAGGGTTGGGCGCGTAGGGCCTGTTAACAAGTCCTAGCACAGACCTCGTCTTTACGGGGGCGCGGCACCGTGGGCAACTCCGGTATCAGGGTAAAGCCGGGGGTGTCTTCGGGCAATCTGCGACAATCCTGCCTCTCGAAAATTTTGACCGTCCGAAGAATAAATCCTAAATGAGCACTCTGACCACTGTTGAGATCCGTCCTGCCACCCTGCGAGATGCCAAGACCGTAGCCGAAATCCACACGGTGGCTGCCCAAGCCGCCTACAAAGGCATTGTTCCCGACGAGTTTCTGAAAAGCTCCTCCACCGACAAGCGCGTGGCCCAATGGCGTGAAGCCATCGAATACTGCGAACCCCAGGTCCAAGTGGCCATGGATGAAGGCAAGGTCGTCGGCTTTGTCGGCTTCGACCGCTCGCGCGATCCGAAGTCCCGCCCGACCACCGGTGAAATCTGGGCCCTGTACGTGCTGCCCAGCCACTGGGACAAGGGCGTTGGCCTGGCCCTGTGGGACGCCGCCCGCGAAGGCCTGTCCGAAGAAGGTTGCACCAACGTCACCGCCTGGGTGCCGCTGCGCAATGAGCGCGCCATGCGCTTCCTGGAACTGGCCGGCTTCAAGCGCGAGCTGAACACCGCCAAGACCACGCCCATGGGTGCCATCAAGCTCGAGGAAATCCGCCTCAAGCGCGGCGACCTGAACTGAGCCCGACACCGGGCCGCCCCCGCGGCCCCTCGGCTGCTCTTTGAAAGCCCTCGGTCGCAAGACCAAAAGGCCACCGCCCTCGTGCAGTGGCCTTTTTTTCGTGGGCGATCGGCTGTCCGCCGGATTGGATCAGCTGCCCTTGCGGCAGGCCTGGTCGACGTACTGCAGTGCGTCGGGCAGGGCGTCGCGGAACACCAGCCATTCGTGGTCGCCATCGATCACGCGCAGTTCAACCTGCCGTGGCTGGATCTGATGCAGGCGCCAGAACAGGTTGGCCGACACCGGGGCAATGCCCAGGTAGTCGTGGTCGCCTGACACGATCCACATCGGCACCCGTGCGGCACCGGCCCGGTAGGCGTCGAGCGCGGCCGGGTAGTTCAGCGCCTTCCAGGTGTCGGGATCGAACTGGCCGTTGCGCACGAACTGCGGCGTGCGGCGCGCGGCCGAGGTCTCCGGCGGCAGCGGGTCGTAGATGGCCGGGCTGATCACCGCGGCACCACAGAACTTCTGCGGGTGGCGCAGCGACAGGTTCAGCGCGCCATAGCCCCCCATGGACAGGCCGCCGATGGCTCGGCCACTGCGCTCCTTCTGCACGCGGTAGCGCGCCTCCACATAGGGCAGCAGCTCGTTCATGATGGCCGTGCCGGCCTTTTCTGCCGCGCCATCCGCCCACCACGAGGCCGGGCCCGCCGTCGGCATCACCACCACCGAGGGGCGGATCAGGCCACGCTTGATCAGCCCGTCCAGCGTCTCCACCGCACCCCCTTTGGTGCGCCATTCGTTTTCGTCACCGCCGGCCCCGTGCAACAGGTACACGACCGGGTAGGGCTGTTGGGCCTTTTCATACCCGTCGGGCAGGTAGACCGTGAAGGGCAGGGGGCGCCCCAAGGCGGCCGAGGGGGCCTGGTCGGCCAGCACCGTGCTGGCCGCGTGGCCGGGCAGGGCGGCACCCAGGGCCGCGCCCAGGGTCAGCAGGCCCAGCAGATGCGCCTGGGCCCAACGGCGGTCCTGTGCGCCCAGGGGGCGCCGGGTGGGGAATGTGAAAGCCATGTTGTCTCCTGATTTTTGGAACTGCGGGCGGCCTGCCGAAGCCGGGCAACCCGCGCTGATTCTGGGTGCAAAGCCGAAAGAATGTGCGTTGATTCCATGAATTCGACCCTTCAGCAGGTGATTCCGCGCGATGCGGCGCCCGCGGGCTTCGCTCAAGCCGCGACAATGGCGGCATGACCGATACCCCACCCAGCCTGAGCTGGACCGACGCCCAGGACCTGCCGCAGCAGGCCCGCTGGCGCTCCGAAGCCGGCGTGCCTGCGCCGCGCCGCCTGCAACCCGCCGACGACACCCTGAACGCTGACACCGCCTACCGCCTGGCCTGCGAGGGCACCGGCCTGCTCTGGCAGGGCGACTTCCACAACGCCCGCCAGCTGCTGCAGGCGCTGGCGCGGCGCGTGGACCGCAAGCCGCGCAAGCTCAAGGCGCCCGCCACCACGCTGTCCGAAGCCTTTCACCAGCACCGCCAGGGCCAGGCCCAGCGGGCCAGGGTGTTAGGCCTGGTGCTGGTGCCGGTGAATGCCGACTACAGCGTGCCTTTGCGCCGCGCACCCGACATACGGCAGGCCTTGCAAGAGGTCTGGGGCGAGCCCGACGGCCAGCCCTCGGTGCTGAGCCTGCGTGAGCTGCTGGGCCTGGTGGGCGCACACGAATGGCGCAAGAAGGGCGTGCCCGTGCCGGCCCTGGGGCCGGAGGCACGCATCCACCCTTACTACGGCGTGTTTTCGCCGGTGCGCGGTGAGTACGTCGATCTGGTGGCCAAGGCCCCCTGGCCGGCCGGCTTCAGCCCGGATCAGCCCGTGTTCGACATCGGCGTGGGCACCGGCGTGCTGTCGGCGGTGCTGGCCAAGCGCGGTGCCCGCCAAGTGGTGGCCACTGACCAGGACCCGCGCGCCTTGGCCTGTGCCGGGGCCAACCTGAACCGCCTGAAACTGTCGGCCCAGGTGCAACTGCAGCAGACCGACCTGTTCCCGCCCGGGCAGGCCGCGCTGGTGGTGTGCAACCCGCCCTGGTTGCCGGCCCGCCCCAGCTCGCCCATCGAGCACGCGGTGTACGACCCCGACAGCCGCATGCTGCGCGGCTTTCTGCAAGGCCTGGCCGAGCACCTGAGCCCCGAGGGCGAGGCCTGGCTGATCCTGTCCGATCTGGCCGAGCTGTTGGGCCTGCGCAGCCGCGAGCAGTGGCAGACCTGGGCGCAAGAAGCGGGCATCGAGGTGGTGGGCCGGCGTGACGCCAAGCCCCAGCACCCCAAGGCCAGCGACCCCACCGACCCGCTGCACAAGGCCCGCTCGGCCGAGGTCACCAGCCTGTGGCGTTTGCGCAGGGCGGCAGCCTGAGCCTGGCAAGACGAGGAGAGGGCGGGTTTCCACCGGGTGCCCAGGGCCGGGGCCTGGCACTAAGATCTGGGTCTGAAACTGGTTTCAGAGTATCCGGGCCTGCGCCCTTGCGCAGGCGCCTGGAGGCCCTGGCCCGTGCTTGCCCAGCCTGACCCGACCCTGCCCGTGCCCCGTTCTGCCCCACCCACCTCCTCCAAGCCTGCCATGGCCGCCGCAGCGGCCCCCTCCGGCGCTGCCGGCAGCCGCGCCACCATTGCCGATGTGGCGCGCGAAGCCGGGGTGTCCAAGGCCACCGTCTCGCGCTTTCTGAACCACCGCGAGACCCTGCTCAGCCCCGACATTGCGATGCGGGTGGAGCGGGCGGTGGCGGCGCTGGGCTACTCGCCCAGCCCGATGGCGCAGGCCCTCAAGCGCGGCCGCACCCGGCTCATCGGCCTGGTGGTGGCCGATGTGACCAACCCCTATTCCGTGGCGGTGCTGCGCGGTGCCGAGCAGGCCTGCCAGGAGGCGGGCTACCTGGTCATGCTGTTCAACCTGGGCAACGACAGCGGGCGTGAGCGCGAAGCCATGGCGGCCCTGGCCTCCTACCAGGTCGAGGGCTTCATCCTCAATACCCTGGGGCGTGACCCGGGCGTGGCGGCCGAGGCCCTGCGCCTGGGCCGCCCGGTGGTGCTGGTGGACCGGCGCCACAGCAGCATGCAGGCCGATTTCGTGTCGCTGGACAACGCCCAGGCCATGCGCACGGTGCTGGCGCATCTGCAGGCCCAGGGCTACCGCCAACTGCTTTACGTGACCGAGCCGGTGCGGGGCGTGAGCTCGCGCACCGAGCGCGAGGCGGCTTTTCGCGAGGGCTGCCACCAGTCGGGCCACGAAGGCCCGGCCCTGCAGGGCCAGACCTTCGAGAGCCAGGACGACGCGCCCGAAGCCCAGTTGCAGGCCCTGGCCGAGGCCTTGCAGGCCTGCCGCCAGCAGGCCGGCGGGCAGCCCGCGGCGGTGCTGGCCAGCAATTCGGTGGTCACCCTGCGCGTGTGTGCCGCCCTGGCCCGCCTGGGCTGGCAGGCCGGGCGCGAGCTGGGCCTGGTGGGTTTTGATGACCCCGACTGGGCCCCCTTCGTGGGCCCGGGCATCAGCACCCTGGCCCAGCCCACGCACGACCTGGGGCGCCTGGCCGCCACCTGCCTGCTGGAGCGCCTGGGCGGCCTGGGCCTGGCGCCGCGCCAGATCCTGTTGCCGGGGCAGTTGCGAGTGCGGGGCTCGACAGCAGACCCTTCTGCCGGCACCTGAGCCATTTTGGGCATCCGGGCATCCGGGCATCCAGGGTTTTCACCCATGGAAACCTGAAACCGGTTTCTTAAACTTGCTGAAAACGGTTTCAGGTTGTGTCTGGCCTGAGCCTTGCCCTCTGACCCCGGTTCCCATTTCAATCGGATCGAACGTGAACTACAGCTTTCAATTTGCCGATGTGCTGGCCGCCTGGCCGCTGCTGCTCAAGGGCACCTGGATCACGGTGCAGCTGTCCCTGCTGGCCATGGCGCTGGGCCTGGGGCTGGCCATTTTGTGCGCCTGGGGCAAGACCGCCGGCCCGCGCCCGCTGCGCTGGGTGATCCAGGCCTACATCGAGTTGATCCGCAACACGCCGTTTCTGGTGCAGCTGTTCTTCTTTTTCTTTGCCTTGCCGGCCATCGGTCTGCGCTGGAGCGCCTACACCGCAGCCCTCACGGCCATGGTGATCAACCTGGGGGCCTACGCCACCGAGATCATCCGCGCCGGCATCGAGTCCATCCCGCGCGGCCAGATCGAGGCCGGGCTGGCGCTGAACCTCAAGCGCTGGGAGATCTTCCGCTTCGTGATCCTCAAGCCCGCGCTCAAGGCCATCTACCCCGCGCTGACCAGCCAGTTCATCCTGCTGATGCTGAGCTCGGCCGTGGTGTCGGTCATCTCGGCCGACGACCTGACCTCGGTGGCCGCCAATCTGCAGTCGCAGACCTTTCGCAGCTTCGAGATCTACATCGTGGTGGCCCTGATCTACCTGGCGCTGTCGATGGCCTTCTCGGCCCTGTTCAAGCTGATCTACCGCGCCGCGCTCAACTACCCCGACCGCCGCTGAGTCGCCATGCCTTCCCTGATGCCCCTCTGTTACTCCACCCTGATCTGCCCGCCGCGGGCAACGGAGACCTGACCCATGCGCAGTTTCGGTTTGGCCGAGTTCATGTTCATCCTCGAGGCGGCCCGCTGGACGCTGGCCTTGTCGCTGCTGGCCTTTGTCGGCGGTTCGGTGGTCGGGCTGGCCGTGGCGCTGGCGCGCACCGGCGAGTCGCGCTGGGCCCAGGCGGGGGCCGGCCTGTTCATCCAGGTGTTCCAGGGCACGCCGCTGCTGCTGCAGCTGTTCCTGATCTTTTTTGGCGCCCCGGTGCTGGGTTTTGACATCAACCCCTGGGTGGCGGCCGGAGCGGCGCTGATCCTCAACAGCGGCGCCTTTCTCGGCGAGATCTGGCGCGGCTGCATCCAGGCCGTGCCCCGGGGCCAGTGGGAGGCGGCCGAGGCGCTCAGCCTGTCGTATGTGAACCGCATGCGCGACGTGGTGCTGCCGCAGGCCTGGCGCATCGCCGTGCCGCCCACCGTGGGCTATGGCGTGCAGATCATCAAGGGCACCTCGCTGGCGGCCATCATCGGCTTCACCGAGATCACCCGGGCCGGCCAGATCATCAACAACGCCACCTTCCAGCCCCTGCTGGTGTTCAGCGCGGTGGCCGCCATCTACTTTGTGCTGTGCTGGCCGCTGTCACTGCTGGCGGCCCGCATGGAGCGCCGCCAGGCCGCCGCCACGGCGCGCTGAGGCTGTGCCAGCACCCCCTTGTTTTTCCCGCCCCCTTCCATTCCAACAGGAGACCTTCATGCACGACCCGATCAACCCTTCGTTGTCCGCAGGCGCCAGCCGCCGCACCTTCACCAGCGCGCTGGTGGCCTCGGCCCTGGGCCTGATGGCTTCTGGTGTCTCGGCCCAGACCCTGGACGAACTGAAGAAAAAGGGCGAACTCACCGTCGGCATGCTGGTCGACTTTCCCCCTTATGGCACCACCAATGCGCAGAACCAGCCCGACGGCTACGACGCCGACGTGGCCCGCCTGCTGGGCAAGGACCTGGGCCTGAAGGTCAACCTGGTGCCCGTCACCGGCCCCAACCGCATTCCCTTTTTGCTGACCAACAAGGTGGACCTGCTGGTGGCCTCGCTGGCCATCACGCCCGAGCGGGCCAAGCAGGTGCAGTTCTCGCAACCCTATGCGGCCGCGACCATCGTGCTGTTCGGCGCCACCAAGTCGGCCATCAAGAGCGCGGCCGACCTCAAGGGCCTGCGCGTGGGCGTGGCCCGGGCCAGCACGCAAGACGTGGCGGTGACCAAGTCGGCCCCCGAGGGCACCGAGATCCGCCGCTTCGATGACGACGCCTCGGCCATGCAGGCGCTGCTGTCGGGCCAGGTGGATGCCATCGGCTGCTCGGTCACGGTGGCGGCCCAGATCAACAAGCGCGCCCCGGCCGGCAGCTTCGAGGTCAAGTTCAACCTGCTGCAGCAGGCCATGGGCATCGCGCTGCGCCCCAACCAGGCCGAGTTGCTGAAGGCCGTGAACGACTTCGTGGCCCGCAACACCGCCAACGGCGAGCTCAACAAGCTCTACCGCAAGTGGCTGGAAAGCGATCTGCCCAAGCTGTCCTGACCGCCTGACCCTTTACTGCCTATTCGCCAGAGCCTGCCGCCATGACCGAACACGCCACCCACGCCCGCGCCGACGCCCCGCCCATCATCCGACTGGAGCAAGTCCAGAAGTGGTATGGCGAGTTCAAGGTGCTCAGCGACATCAACCTGTCGGTGCAGCCCGGCGAGCGCATCGTGATCTGCGGGCCTTCGGGCTCGGGCAAGAGCACGCTGATCCGCTGCATCAACCGCCTGGAGACGGTGCAGCAGGGCCGCATCGTGGTCGATGGCCATGAGCTGACCGCCGGCGGGCGCGAGGTGGACGCGGTGCGGCAGGAGGTGGGCATGGTGTTCCAGCAGTTCAACCTGTTCCCGCACCTGACGATTCTGCAGAACTGCACGCTGGCGCCCATGCGCTCACGCGGCATGAGCCAGCAGCAGGCCGAAGAGGTGGCCATGAAATACCTGAGCCGGGTGCGCATCCCGGACCAGGCGCACAAATACCCCAGCCAGCTCTCGGGCGGCCAGCAGCAGCGCGTGGCCATTGCGCGCGCCCTGTGCATGACGCCCAAGGTGATGCTGTTCGACGAGCCCACCTCGGCCCTGGACCCCGAGATGGTCAAGGAGGTGCTCGACACCATGATCGGCCTGGCCGAAGACGGCATGACCATGCTGTGCGTGACCCACGAAATGGGCTTTGCCCGCAGCGTGGCCGACCGGGTGATCTTCATGGCCGAGGGCCGCATCCTGGAGCAGGCCCCACCCGAGCGCTTCTTTGGCGACCCGCAGCATGAGAAGACACGCCAGTTCCTGGGCCAGATCCTGCCCTCGCACCAGGGCGCATGATGCGCACCGACCTGACCCGCCCCGCCCGCGGCTTTGCGGTGCTGATTTCGCTGGGCGCCTTTGGCGCCAGCGAGGTGCTGCGCCTGGGCCAGCTGCATTTCACCCGTGTGGCCGCTGCGGCCGGCGCCGAGGGCGTGGAGGTGCGTGAAGAGCTGCTGCGGGATGCCGACACCGAGCTGCCCCAGTTGGCCACCGAACTGGCCGCGCGGGGGCTGCACGCGGTCTACTCCTGCCCCACCGGGTTGTGGCGCGAGGACGGCACCCTGGACGAGGCGGCGCTGCGTTCGGCCCTGACGGCGGCCCGCTTGCTCGGGGCCGCTCGCCTCAAGATGTCCGTCGGTGGCTTTGGCCCTGCATCGGCCGACAGCTGGGCGCCGCTCAAGGCCGTGTTGCAGCACCCTTCAGGCCCCGAGTTGCTGATCGAAAACGACCAGACCCCCGAGGCCGGCAGCCTGCCCGCCTTGAAGCGCTTTTTCTCTGCCGCCCAAGCCCAGGGCCTGCCCTTGGCCATGACCTTTGACATGGGCAACTGGCACTGGGTGGGCGAATGCCCGCAGGCCGCTGCCCAGGCCCTGGGCGCGCGGGTGGGCTATGTGCATTGCAAGGGCGTGCTGCGCGAGCCGGTCCGCTGGGTGGCCGTGCCGCTGGCCCAGTCGCAAGCCCCGTGGCGCACGGTGCTGGGCCACCTGCCGGCCGATGTGCCCTGGGCCATCGAGTACCCCTTGCAGGGCGCTGACCTGATCGCCACCGTGCGGGCCGAGCTGGACCTGCTGCGCCGTGAAGCCCGGCGCCTGCGTGAAGCCCGTGCTGAGCCGGTGCACGCGCTGGCGTGACAAGCCCCTTGTTGATCTGACTCCGCCATTTTCCGCAATCCTTCGCAATCCTCCCCGTTTCCATGACTGATTCCCTGAACCCTGCAGGCGCGCCAGCGCTGGACGTGATCACCTTTGGCGAGGCCATGATGATGCTGGTGGCCGACAGCCCCGGCCCGTTGGAGGCCGTGAGCGGCTTTCACAAGCGCACCGCAGGGGCCGAGACCAACGCCGCCATCGGCTTGGCCCGGCTGGGCCTGCGGGTGGGCTGGGCCAGCCGCCTGGGCACCGACTCCATGGGCCGCTACTTGCTGGCCGAGATGCGGCGCGAGGGCATCGACTGCTCGCACGTGGTGTGTGATGCCAGCCAACGCACGGGCTTTCTGATCAAGGGCCGGGTCGACGATGGCAGCGACCCACCGATCGAATACCACCGCAAGGGTTCGGCCGCCAGCCAGATGGGGCCGGCCGACCTTGACCTGCCCTGGCTCACGGCGGCGCGCCACCTGCATGCCACCGGCGTGTTTGCCGCCGTCTCGCCCAGCACCCTGGCGCTGACCCGCGAGACCTTGCTGCAGATGCGCGCGGCCGGCCGCAGCATCTCCTTCGACACCAACCTGCGCCCCACGCTGTGGCCCTCGGCCGAGGTGATGCGGCGCGAGGTCAATCAGCTCGCCAGCCTGGCCGACTGGGTGCTGCCCGGCATCGAGGAGGGACGGCTGCTGACCGGCCACGACACGCCCGAGGCCATGGCGCGCTTCTACCTGGACCAGGGCGCACAGCTGGTGGTGGTCAAGCTGGGGGCCGAAGGCGCCTACTACGAAGGGCGCCACGCCGGCCAATCCGTGCAGGGTCGCGTGGCGGGCTTTCCGGTCGCCGAGGTGGTGGACACCGTGGGCGCAGGCGATGGCTTTGCCGTGGGCGTGGTCAGTGCCTTGTTGGAGGGGCGCCCCGTGGCCGAGGCGGTGCGCCGCGGTGCCTGGATCGGCGCCCGCGCGGTGCAGGTGCTGGGCGATACCGAAGGCCTGCCGACGCGGGCCCAATTGAACGAGGCCGGGCTGTGAGTGCGCCGACCGAAGGGGGCGCCCGGCGCCAGCGGGTGCTGGTGTTCCGCGCCTTGCCGCCCGATCAGTTGGCCCGTCTGCAGGCGGCCCACGAGGTCACGGTGGCCGACCCGCGGCAGCCGGGGCAGGCCCAGGCCTTCGAGGCCGCCCTGGCCCAGGCCGATGGCCTGATCGGCTCCAGCTACCCCATCACCCCCGACTTGCTGGCGCGGGCACCCCGGCTGAAGGTGATCTCCAGCATCTCGGTGGGTGTGGACAACTACCCCTTGGCGGCCCTGCAGCAGCGCGGCATCCTGCTGTGCCACACCCCCGGGGTGCTGACCGAAACCACGGCCGACACGATTTTTGCGCTCATCCTGGCCACCAGCCGGCGTCTGGTCGAGCTGGCCAACCATGTGCGTGAGGGCCATTGGCAGCGCAACATCGGCGAAGACCTGTTTGGGCGCGATGTGCACGGCAAGACCTTGGGGCTGGTGGGCTTCGGCCGCATCGGCCAGGCCCTGGCCCGCCGCGCCGCGCTGGGCTTTGGCATGCCGGTGCTCTACCACGCCCGGCGCGCCGTGGACCTGTCGGCGCAGGCGCCTGAGTTGCAGGGCCGGGTGCGCCATGCGCCGCTGGACGAGGTGCTGGCCGGCTCGGATGTGGTGGCCCTGGTGCTGCCCCTGAGCGAGCACACCCGGGGCCTGATGGGCCCGCGTGAATTCGGCCTGATGAAGCCGGGCGCCATCTTCGTCAACGGCGCCCGGGGTGCCATCGTGCAGGAGGCGGCGCTGTTGCAGGCCCTGGAGTCCGGCCCCTTGTGGGCGGCAGGCCTGGATGTGTTTGCCACCGAGCCGCTGCCGCTGGATTCGCCCCTGCGCGGTCACCCGCGCATCACCGCCTTGCCCCACATCGGCTCGGCCACCCTGGAGACGCGGCACGCCATGGCGGTGCTGGCCACCAGCAACCTGTTGCAGGCGCTGGCCGGCGAGCGTCCGCAGGCGGTCTATTCGGGGGCAGGGCCGGTCGCGGACTGAACAGCGGCATCAGCCGACCTGCCCGCGGTGGTTCAGCCGGTGCGCAGGCCTTCGCTTTGCACGTAGGGCTTGAACATGGAGAACTTTTCGGCCTGCATGCGTTGCTGGGCGATGTTCTCCAGCGCCTCCAGGGTCTGACCGTCCGTCGGCCACATGGCCATGCCCAGGCTGATGTCGACCTGGACGGGCGTGCCGCGCACCTCGAGGGGTTGGGCCAGCAGGTGGCGCAGCCGGGCCACGGCGCCCCGCAGGTGTTCTTGCGTGGGGGTGTGGTGCAAGACCACTCCGAACTGGTCGTCTCCCAGCGCGCAGGCAAAGTCGGCATCACGGGCGTAGTCGTCCAGGCGCTTGCCGAATGCCAATTGCACCTCGTCGGCCAAGGCACTGTCCGGGTACCCGCCAGCCCGCTGGAATTCGTTCAGATCGACGATCAGGTAGCTGAAGCGAACCCCCGAGCGCTCGCTGCGGGCGATCTCGCGTTGCATGAAATCGACCATGCGTTGACGACCACTCAAACCCGTCACCGGATCCTTGTGCAGCATGAGCCGCAGCGAAGCCTGGGAGCGCACATAGCAGGCCATGTGCACGCTGTAGGTCCAGCCCATGATGCACAACACCACCACGGCCAGGGTCAGGGAATGGACGGGGTGCCGCTGCAAGGCCTCCAGGCTGTCCACCTGGCCGGCCACCACACTGCGGGCTGCCATGGCCCCGGCAATGCCCATCAGAAAGAACGCGACCAGGCTGTTGATCATCCGGTCGTCACCCTTGACGGAACGCAGCATGGTGAAGGCCGCGACCAGCACCACCATCGAATAGGCTGCGTCATGGAAGATGCGCTGGGCCAGCATTTCGTCTTCGTACCACCAGTTCAGCAGCACGAACACGGGCACCAGCACCAGCCCGGCCTGCCAGCGCAGCTTGGAGGCCCGGTGCATGAAACGCAGAGAACCTTCCAGCACCATCAGCAAGGCGGTGAACACAAAACCGCCGTTGATCAGCATGGGCCAATCAGGGCCGTCCGTGTGGGGAACGGGCAGGGTGGCCAGAAAGAACCCGACGGCACCGGTGGCGCCAGCACCCGCAAACCACCGCACCCCGGCCATGTGCCGGTTGGCCCGCCAAGTCGTGAACAGGAGCACGGCAGCGATGGAAGCGGCCGTGACCATCAGAAAGGCGATGATCGATTGGTTCAGGAATCGCATGAAGGGTACGAGGCCATGGTGGCGCTGTGAGCAAAAACTGCACCCGGACGGGCGAGATTTTCACATCGATCAAGTTTACCGTATTTCTCTGAATAAATGGTTAAATTGATAGGATTGCTCGTGTGCAGCACCCTGGGCGCTGTCATCTGGCCGGGGAAGAATTTTTTTTCGGGGCACGAATGCATCAAAGTGGTGCATTCTAGGGCCACCTGGGCGGGGCGTGCTGGCGTGTCACCGGCTCCGGCGCTGCCAGAGGTACTGGCCCACGAAGGCCAGGCCCAGCACCAGGCTGAACCAGCCCACCAGGGAGGAGCCGCCGACGGCCTGTTGCAGCGCGGGCGACTGGATGAAGTGCGGCGAGATCAGCACGGCCAGGCCGATCAGGGCACACAGCACGCCTTTGTGCAGCAGCAGCTTGTTGGCGCCTGGCTGGCGACGCAGCGGGGAGGTGGCGGGCGCCGGTGTGGCGCGGGCAGGGGTCTTGGATTTCTTGGACATGGCGGGCGACATTGTGCGCGTCAATTCTGACGGTGGCGAACAGCCCGCCGGCTTTGTCACCCACGTGCACGACGCTGCCCCAGGGGCCTCTTAAACTGCCTGATTGCAGATTTTTGCCGATCCACCCCAAGACAAGGAAGACATCTCATGAGCAAGCTCGATTTCACCGGCCGCGTGGCCATCGTGACCGGCGCCGGTGGCGGCCTGGGCAAACAGCACGCCCTGGCGCTGGCCCGGCGCGGCGCCAAGGTGGTGGTCAACGACCTGGGGGGGGCGGTGGATGGCGCCGGTGGCTCGGTGACCGCTGCCCAGGCCGTGGTCGACGAGATCCGTGCTGCCGGTGGCGAAGCGATCGCCAACGGCGCGTCGGTGACCGATTTCGCCGCTGTCGAGGCCATGGTGCAGCAGGCCATCGACGCCTGGGGCCGAGTCGACATCCTGGTCAACAACGCCGGCATCCTGCGCGACAAGAGCTTCTCCAAGATGGAGCTGGCCGATTTCCGCCTGGTGGTCGATGTGCACCTGATGGGCGCCGTGAACTGCACCAAGGCGGTCTGGGCCCACATGAACGCGCAAAAGTACGGCCGCATCGTGATGACCACCTCGTCCAGCGGCCTGTATGGCAACTTCGGCCAGAGCAACTACGGTGCCGCCAAGCTGGCCCTGGTGGGGCTGATGCAGACCCTGAGCCTGGAAGGCGCCAAGAACAACATCCACGTCAATTGCCTGGCCCCCACCGCGGCCACCCGCATGACCGAAGGCCTGATGCCCGCCGACGTGCTGGCCGCCCTCCAACCCGAGGCCGTGGTGCCCGCCATGCTGGTGCTGGCCGCCGAGACTGCCCCCACCCGCACCATCCTGTGCGCCGGCGCCGGCACCTACGAAGCCGCCCACATCACCCTGACCGAAGGTGTGCACCTGGGCCTGACCGAAGACACCCCCGAACGCCTGGCCGCCCGCCTGGCCGAAGTGACCGACCGCCACGGCGAGCAAGTCCCCCAAAGCGGCGCCGCCCAAGGCACCAACGAGGTCGGCAAAGCCTTCGCCGCCAAACGCTGAGCCAAGGCGAAGAGCCACCAAGTTGAGCGTCTATGGGGACCGTCAGGTCCCCTTTCACGATCCAGCAAGCCCTCAAACGAAGCGGTCAGGCCGGCGCCGGGCCGCCCCAAGGCGGCCTGCGGCCCCCCTGGGGGGCAGGGAGTGACACGCAGTGCACGACCGTGGGGGCCCATCAGTCCTCGTCGTTGCCGCCCAGCAGCCCGCCCAGCAGGCTGCCACCCGCCAGGCCGCCGAGCACCGAGCCTTCCTCCTTGGCCCCCCCGCGCTGGGGCGCCGCCGCGAAGATGCGCGAGGCCAGGCGTGAGAACGGCAGGCTTTGCAGCCACACCGTGCCCGGCCCGGTCAGCTTGGCCAGGAACAAGCCCTCGCCGCCGAACAGCGCCGTCTTGATCTTGCCCACGTACTGGATCTCGAAGGCCACGCCGGGCGTGTAGGCCACCACGCAGCCGGTATCGACCAGCAGGGTCTGGCCGGGTTGCAGCTCGCGCCGCACCACGGTGCCGCCGGCATGCACAAAGGCCAGGCCGTCGCCGTCCAGCCTTTGCATGATGAAACCTTCGCCGCCGAAAAAGCCCGTGCTCAGCTTCTGCTGCACGGCGATGCCCAACGACACGCCGCGTGCCGCGCACAGAAACGCGTCCTTCTGGCAGATCAGCGTGCCACCCAGCTGGCGCAGGTCCATCGGCAGGATCTTGCCGGGGTAGGGCGCGGCAAAGGCCACGCGCAGCTTTTGCGTGGCCTGGTTGGTATAGATGGTGGTGAACAGCGATTCGCCCGTGACCAGGCGCTTGCCGGCGCCCAGCAGCTTGCCGAAAAAGCCGCCTTGCTGCGCGCTGCCGTCGCCGAACACCGTGTCCATGGAGATGCCGGCGTCCATGAACATCATGCTGCCGGCTTCGCCGATGGCGGCCTCGCCGGGGTCGAGCTCAACCTCGACAAACTGCATTTCAGCGCCGCGAATTTCGTAATCGATGACGTCCATGGCCATGGCCAGATCTCCGTTGGGGTAGGGGCATTGGGGCATTCGGGCCCGGTCGGGCCGCTGCACGGGGCTCTTGGCCCGGCGCGCGTCGCGATGGTAACCAAGATGCATGACCCTTGGCGCGATCCTGCGCCAGCCCAGAATCGACTTTTTTGCAGGCCGGCCCATTTTTGCCCCGCAGCGCGGGCTGGCTTGCGCCATGTGGCTGCAACTGTCAGCAGACCGTGATAAGTTCCGCCGCAACACAAAGACAAGGTCCCCCGACATGAGCTCATTGCAGGCCCGCCTCAACGCCCTGACCCCCGCACGACTGGGTGGCATCCGCCGCGGCATTGAAAAAGAAAGCCTGCGGGCTTTGCCCGAAGGCGGGCTGGCACTGACGCCGCATCCCCGTGCTCTGGGCTCGGCGCTCACCCACCCCTCCATCACCACCGATTACAGCGAGTCGCAGGTCGAGTTGATCACCAGTGCGCACGCCCGGGTGGAAGACTGCCTTGATGAACTCACCCAGGTGCACCAGTTCGTGTACCGCGTGCTGCGCGAGCAGGGCGACGAGATGCTGTGGGTCTCCAGCATGCCCTGCGGCCTGCCCACCGATGAGACCATCCCGCTGGCGCGCTACGGCTCGTCCAACGTGGGGCGCGCCAAGAGCGTGTACCGCATGGGCCTGGGGCACCGCTATGGGCGGCGCATGCAGACCATCTCGGGCATCCACTACAACTGGTCGCTGCCCGGGGTGAGCAGCGAGCAGTATTTCGGCCTGATCCGCAATTTCCGCCGTCAGGCCTTCTTGCTGCTGTACCTGTTCGGCGCCTCGCCGGCGCTGTGCCCCACCTTTGTGAGCGGGCGCGAGCACGAGCTGCAGACCCTCAGCGACAGTGCGCTGTACATGCCGCATGGCACCTCGCTGCGCATGGGCCGCCTGGGCTACCAGAGCGATGCCCAGGCCACCCTGGCCGTCAGCTACAACAGCCTGGAGGGCTATGCCGCCTCGCTGCACGAGGCGTTGACCCGCCCCTACCCGGCCTATGAGACGGTGGGCATCCGCAACCCGGGCGGCGATTACAACCAGCTCTCCACCACCTTGCTGCAGATCGAGAACGAGTTCTACGGCACCATCCGACCCAAGCGCACCATCTTCCCCGGGGAGCGCCCGCTGCATGCCCTGCGCGAGCGCGGCGTCGAGTACGTGGAGGTGCGCCTGATGGACCTCGACCCCTTTGTGCCGGTGGGCATCACGGCCCAGACCATGCGCTTCCTGGATGTGTTCCTGCTGCAATGCCTGTTGGCCGACAGCCCGCCGGACACGCCGGCCGAGATCGCCGAACTCAAGCACAACCAGCACCACACGGCCGCGCGCGGCCGCGAGCCCGGGCTGACCCTGCGCCGCGCCGGCGGCGAGCAAGCGTTGACCGACTGGGGGCGTGAGATCCTGGCGCAGTGCGAGCCGATTGCCGCTGCCCTGGACGCCGCGCACCGCAGCACCGATTACAGCCAGGCGGTGGCCGCCGCGCACGCCTTGCTGGCCGACCCCACGCAAACCCCTTCGGCCCGTGTGCTGCAGAGCATGGCGGCCTGCGACAACAGCTTTGTGCGTTTTGTGCGCGAGCGCTCGCAGGCCACCCGCGACACGCTGCTGGCCCAGCCCTGGTCGTTCGAGCAGCAGGCCCGCTTCCTGGCGCTGAGCCAGAAGTCGGTGGCCGATCAACGCGCCATCGAGGCGGCCGATGTGCTGAGCTTCGAGGCCTACCGCGAGCAGTACGTGTCGCCCGATCGACTGGGCCTGCAGCTGCCGGCGGCGGCGGTGCTTGGGTAAGCGCTTCGGACGGGGCTTGGGCAGGTGCTTGGGTAGTCGCTTGGGTAGAATTGCGCCCCCGTCCGTCACGTTCGCACAACAAGAAAGCAGCCCCTCATGGCCATCCAGTGGTTTCCCGGTCACATGCACCTCACGCGCAAGGCGATCGGGGAGCGCATCAAGGAAATCGATGTGGTGATCGAGATGCTGGACGCGCGCCTGCCGGGCTCCAGTGCCAACCCCATGCTGGTCGGGCTGACGGCGGTGAAGCCGGCGCTCAAGGTGCTCAACAAGGCCGACCTGGCCGACCCGGTGCACACCGAGGCCTGGCTGGCCCATTACAACGCCCAGCCCGGCACCCGTGCCATTGCGCTGGACAAGCAGAACTCGGCCCCGGCGCGTGCGCTGGTCGAGGCCTGCCGCGTGCTGGCCCCCACCCGGGGCATCAGCCTGGCCAAGCCGATGCGGGTGCTGATCTGTGGCATCCCCAACGTGGGCAAGTCGACCCTGATCAACACCCTGGTGGGCAAGAAGTCGGCCAAGGCGGCCGACGAGGCCGGCGTCACCAAGACCGAGCAGCGCTATGTGCTCGAAGACGGCTTCTACCTGTACGACACCCCGGGCGTGCTGTGGCCGCGCATCATCGTGGCCCAGAGCGGCTACAACCTGGCCGCCAGCGGCGCCGTGGGGCGCAATGCCTTTGACGATGCCGAAGTGGCCCTGGAGTTGCTGAGCTACCTCAAGCAGCACTATGTGCCGGCGCTCGAGGCGCGCTACCAACTGGGCCTGCCGCCCGGCAGCGTGGCCGAGATGTCCGACGAAGACCTGCTGGCCGCCATCGGCCGCAAGCGTGGCGCCTTGCTGGCGGGCGGGCGCATCAACGAGCAAAAGGCGGCGGAGATCGTGATCACCGACTTCCGCACCGGCACCCTGGGCCGCATCAGCCTGGAAAGCCCCGAGGAATTTGCCCGCTGGCTGGCCGAGGGCAAGCAGCTCGATGCCGAACGCACGGCCCGCAAAGAGGCCTTCGACGTGGCCCGCAAGGCGCCCGGACGCAAGACCCGCCAGCAGCGCTGGTGAGCGCCTACCCGGGCGTGGGCCCGCTGGCCAAGGTGCCCTGGCGGGCCCGTGCCAGCCGCTGGTCCAGCGCCAGTGCAACCCAGGTGCCCAGGGCCAGCAGCCCGCCCAGGGCGCAGGTGCTGCCCCAGCCGCCGTGCTGCCAGGCCAGCGAGCCCAGGGCCGAGCCCGACGCCGCCCCGATGAAATAACTGGTCATGTAGACCGCGTTCAGGCGTGAGCGCGACGGCGGCTCCAGGCCGTACACCACGTTCTGGTTGCTGATGTGCATGCTCTGCAGCGCCAGGTCGACCAGCAGCAGGCCCGCCAGAAACCAGGGCAGGCTGGCCGCTCCCAGCCACAGGCAGCCCCAACCCAGCAACAGCAAGCCCGCGCCCACCGCCGTGGTGGCCTGCGCCCAGCCGCGGTCCGACAGCTTGCCCACCACGCTGGCCATCAGGGCGCCGGCCACGGCCACCAGGCCGCACAGGCCGATGGCACTGTCGCTCAGGCCATGGGCCGGGCCCGACAGCAGCAGGGCCATGGTCGAAAACAGCACGCTGACCGAGGCAAAGGCCAGGCCGCCGATCAGCGATCGGCTGCGCAGGCGCGGGTGGCGCGCCAGCAAGGTGCCCAGCGAACGCAGCACCTGGCCATAGCTGACCTGCCCTTCGTTGCGTGATAGTGGCAGCTGGCGCCACAGGGCCAGCGCCACGCCTACCATCAGCACCCCGGCCACCTTGTAGACCGTGCTCCAGCCCCCCAGGGCCGACAGCAGGCCGGCCGCGCTGCGCGCGCCCAGGATGCCCGTGAGCAGGCCGCTCATGACCACGCCCACGGCCCAGCCGCTGCGCCCGGGGGCGGCCAGGGTGGCCGCCATGGGCACCAGCACCTGGGCAGCCACTGAGAACAGGCCCGTCATCAGCGTGCCGGCGGCCAGCCAGGCCAGGCTGGGGGCCCAGCCGCTGATGAACTGGCCCGCTGCCGCCAGCAGCATCAGCGTGACGGCCAGGCGCCGGCGCTCCAGCATGTCGCCCAGCGGCACCAGCAGCAACAGGCCCAGCGCATAGGAGACCTGGGCCAGCGTGACGGTGAGGGCTGCCCGCGCTTCGCTCACCTGCAGCCCGAGCGCGATCGAATGCAGCAGGGGCTGGTTGAAGTAGTTGCCGCCGGCGCACAGCCCGGCGGCCACCGACATCAGCAGCAGCACGGGCAGGCTCAGGGGAGTGGGGGTTTTCGGGGGCACGGCAGGCATCCAGGGTTCAGCCCGCTGCGAGGCGGGCGGCAGGCACCTGGCGGTGTTTCAAGAATCAGGCCACGTAGGCCGCCACGCTGATGAACTGGCAGACACTGCCGGCCAGCACGAACAGGTGCCAGATGCCGTGTCCGTGGCGGATCTTCTCGTCGTGGATGAACCAGTAGATGCCCACGCTGTAGCAGACGCCGCCCAGGCCCAGCCAGATCAGCCCGCCCAAGGGCAAGGCCGCCACCAGAGGCTGGGCGGCCACCAGCACCAGCCAGCCCATGGCCACGTACAGCAGCATGGACAGCACACGGGTGCGCCGGCCCAGGGTGAGCTCCTGCACGATGCCGAACAGTGCCAGGCCCCAGCTGACGCCAAACAGGCTCCAGCCCCAGGGTCCGCGCAGGGTGACCAGTGAGAACGGTGTGTAGCTGCCCGCAATCAGCAGGTAGATGGCCGAGTGGTCGCATTTCTGCAGCCAGACCTTGGCCCGCCCGCGCACGCTGTGGTACAGGGTGGACACGCCATACAGCAGCACCAGGGTGGCGCCGTACAGGCTGAAGCTCACGATCTTCCAGGGGTCGGCCTGCAGGCTGGCCATGACCACCAGCACCACCAGGCCGGCCACGGCCAGCAAGGTGCCGATCAGGTGGGTGCTGCTGTTGAGGCGTTCTCCGGGGTACATCGTCTGTGGGGCGTGTTGAGCGCCTTATTTGTCCTTGATCTTGCCGCGCGGGATCACGGTGGTGACCGGGGGCATGGGCCGGTCGGAGACCGAGGGTTTGCTGGTGGTCGAAGAGTCCTTCTTGGGCTTCTTCGGCATCTTGTTGCTGCGTTGCTCGCCTTTGGCCATGGTGCCTCCGTGGCAGGCATCGGGGTGACACCTGAGGCTGCATGGTAAGCCATGGCGAAAGAGCGTTCGCACCGCGGGGCTGCCGATGGGCTCTTGTTTGCGCAAGATCAGCCCAGGGCTGGGCACGGCGATTGGGGCATGATCAGGCATGCGGGGCCCCGAGCCTGGCCCGCCTTGCCCGTCTTTTTCAGTGTTTTCGATCCTGCCATGAACCTGTCACCGCCTGCCCCATCGCGCCGTCGCCTGCTGACTCGGCTGTTTCTCATGGTGCGGGTGCGCCCCAGGTTGTTCGGTTCGATCGGGCTGGGCCTGCTGGTGGCTTCGACACTGGCCTTGTCCATGCCCATGCGCACCCTGACGGCCTGCGTGATCGGCTGGAATGCGGGGGCCATTTTGTACCTGCTGCTGGCCTTGCACATGATGCGCGGCGCCCAGCCGGAGCAGATCCGACACCGTGCCCTTCGCCAGGACGAAGGCGAGATGACCATCCTGGCCCTGGTGGTGCTGTCGGCGGTGGTGTGTCTGTTGTCGATCGTGGCCGAGCTGTCGGTGGCCAAGGGGCTGGAGGGGGCGAGCCGCGCCTGGCACATCGGCCTGTCGGTGCTGACGATTCTGAGCACCTGGCTGTTCACCCAGACCATGTTTGCGCTGCATTACGCGCACCAGTTCCATGCGGCCCAGGGGCGGGGCGATCCGCCGGGGCTGCTGTTTCCGGGGGATGAAACCCCGGCCTACAGCGATTTCTTTTATTTTGCAGCGGTCATCGGCACCTCGGGGCAGACGGCAGATGTGAGCTTCAGCTCTCGCGCCATGCGCCGCATCGGCACGGTGCACTGCATTTTGTCGTTCCTGTTCAACACCACCGTGCTGGCGATGATGATCAACATCGCGGCGGGGCTGTTTTAGCCCCGCCTGCGAAATCCGGCTTATTCGGTTTCGGCCGAGACCACGCGGGTTTTGCGGTTGTAGCGCAGGGTGATCTTGTGCACTTCGCACAGGTCGATGTCTTCCCACACCACTTCAGAGCTGTCGTCCTCGAACACCACCTTGATGTCCTGCACGCAGTTGGCGGCGTCCGAGAAGCGGAACAGCTTGGCCTTGCTGTTGTCCAGCGTGCCGTCGCCGAGGCGATCCTTGCCCCAGGCGTCCTTGTTGGCGGGCGAGATATAGACCTCCGAGATGGCGTAACCGGTGCGGTTGACCAGCGTGAAGTCGGCGGCCCCCGCGTGGGCCGTCACCGAGGCGGTGGCGCCAGCAAACAACAGAGCAGACAGGGCGAGGGATTTGAAAGTGGAGATCATGATCAGGTTGGTAACAAAAATTTACAAACCGAATCATCCGGGGCAAAGGCGGGCCTGTCCATTGACCTGACTCAAGAGTGTCGGGAAAAACGCACAGGCCGCCGCCTTCTTACTTGCCCCAGCTGTCTTTCAGGCCCACGGCGCGGTTGAACACCGGCTTGCCGGCCTGGTGGTCCACACGGTCGGCCACAAAGTAGCCGTGGCGCTCGAACTGGAACTGCGTGCCTGCGGCGCACGTGGCCAGGGCGGGCTCGACAAAGCCTTGCACCACGCTCAGGCTGTTGGGGTTGAGGCTGGCCAGGAAGTCCTTGCCGCCGGCATCGGGCTGGGCCTCGCTGAACAGTCGGTCGTACAGGCGGATTTCAGCGGCCACGCCATCGGCCGCACCGACCCAGGTGATCACGCCCTTGACCTTGATCGCGTCGGCGCCCGGCGTGCCGCTCTTGGTGTCGGGCACCAGCTCGGCCTGCACTTCGGTGATGCGGCCCTCGGCGTCGCGCAGTGCGCCCTTGCACTCGATCACATGGCCGTACTTCAGGCGCACCTTGTTGCCCGGGTACAGGCGGTGGTAGCCCTTGGGCGGGGTGTCTTCGTAGTCGCCACGCTCGATCCAGAGTTCGCGGCCGAACTTGAATTCGCGCCGGCCCAGCTCGGGGTGGTGCGGGTGGATCGGGGCACTGCAGGCGTCCAGCGTGCCGGCGCCCATCAGGGCGTCCCAGTTGGTGATGACCAACTTCACCGGGTCGAGCACGGCCATGGCGCGGGCGGCCTTGTGGTCCAGATCGTCGCGCAGCGCACCTTCGAGCGTGCTGTAGTCGATCCAGCTGTAGTCCTTGGTCACGCCGATGCGTTCGCAGAACAGCTGGATGGCCTCAGGGGTGTAGCCGCGGCGGCGCAGGCCCACGATGGTGGGCATGCGCGGGTCGTCCCAGCCGCTGACGTGGTGTTCGTTCACCAATTGGGCCAGCTTGCGCTTGCTGGTGATCACATAGGTCAGGTTCAGGCGCGAGAACTCGTACTGGCGCGGCGGCGGCGAGGCCAGCAGGCCGCTTTCGATCAGGCGCTCCATCAGCCAGTCGTAGAAGGGGCGCTGGTCTTCGAACTCGAGCGTGCAGATGCTGTGGGTGATGTTTTCCAGTGCGTCCTCGATCGGGTGCGCAAAGGTGTACATCGGGTAGATGCACCAGGTGTTGCCGGTGTTGTGGTGTTCGGCGTGCTTGATGCGGTAGATGGCCGGGTCGCGCAGGTTGATGTTGGGCGAGGCCATGCTGATCTTGGCGCGCAGCACGGCGGCGCCGTCGGGCAGCTTGCCGTCCCGCATCTCGCGAAAGCGTGCCAGGTTCTCGGCCGGGGTGCGGCTGCGGAAGGGGCTGTCCACACCGGGCTTGCTGAAGTCACCGCGGTTGGCGCGCATGTCTTCGGCGCTTTGCTCGTCCACATAGGCGTGGCCCGCTTCGATCAGCGCTTCGGCGGCGCGGTACATGAAGCCGAAGTAGTCGCTGGCCTGGTACAGGTGCGAGGTGGTCTGGCCGTCGGCGCTGCTGTTCCAGTTGAAGCCCAGCCATTGCACCGCGTCCAGGATGGAGTCGACGTACTCCTGGTCTTCCTTCTCGGGGTTGGTGTCGTCAAAGCGCATGTGACACACGCCGCCGTAGTCGCGCGCCAGGCCGAAATTCAGGCAGATGCTCTTGGCGTGGCCCACGTGCAGGTAGCCGTTGGGTTCGGGCGGGAAGCGCAGCCGCACCGGCGCCGGATCCAGCGGGCCGGCGGCGTGGTGTGCCCCGTCACCTGGCGTGCCGCCCCAATGACGCTGGGCATAGGTCTTTTGGGCCAGATCCTGTTCGATGATCTGGCGCAGGAAATTGCTGGGCTTGACGGACTCTTGGGAATCGGAGGTGGGGGTGTTCGAACTCATCCGTCCATTTTAGGCGGCGCCGCCCACAGCCCTTGGTTAACGCCTGGAAACAAATAAATCGCGACAGGCGGACAACGAAGTCGCAACATGCGGCGTTGTGGTGCTCAGGGCTACCTTGGGTCGTCCTGAAACGCTGTTTGATCTGAAAGAGAGACTGCCATGCAAAATCTCAATGTCCGCCCGGATGTCCGCTCGGTGACGCGCACCTTCAGCCGTTGCGCACGCGCCCTGGCTGGTGGCTGCAGCCTGGCGGCCCTGGCTTTCCTGTCGATGGCGACGCCCGCCCAGGCCCATGGTGTCAACTGGTCCGTGGGCGTGGGGGTTCCTGGCGTGAGCGTCGGGGTCTCCAACGGTGGGGCGATGTATGTGGGGGCCCAGCCGGTCTATGCGGCGCCGGTGGCCTATGCCGCGCCCCCGGTGGTCTACGCTCCCCCGCCCGTGGCCTATGCGCCGCCCCCTGTGACCTACGCCCCGGCGCCGGTCTACTACGGCAGCAATTACTACCGTCCTGCCCCGGTCTACATGCCGCCAGTGGTGTACGGCGGCGGCTGGGGCCACTTTCACCACCACCATCACTGGCGCTGAAGGCGGGGCAGGGGGCTTGTCCGGGCGCTGCCAGGCGCTCCGGCAAAGCCCGGCAAAATAGGTGATCCGAGGGGCGCGCCAAGTGGTTCGGCCCCTGCACCTGTTTTTTGCGAGCCCCCGATGATGGACCAACTGTTCCCCACTGCCTCCCAACCCGCCCCGCCTCTGCCCGAACTGGTGCAGCGCCTGGGGGCGCAGGCGCGCCGCTGCGTGACGCCCTGCGGTCAGGGCGATCTGGTCTGGCATGTCTGGGGGCAGGCCCGCGAGGGCGTGGCACCCTTGGTGCTGTTTCACGGCGGCAGCGGCAGCTGGACCCACTTTGTGCGCAACATCGAGCCTCTGGTGCGGGCCGGGCGCGAGCTGTGGGTGCCTGACCTGCCGGGCTTCGGCGACTCGGCCGTGTCACCCTTGGGCGGAGACGCCGACGGCATGGTCGAGCCGCTGTACCAGGGCCTGCGCAGCCTGCTGGGCGATCGGGTCTGCGAGCTGATCGGGTTTTCGTTTGGCGGCATGACGGCCGGCCTGCTGCTGGCGACCCACCCCGATGCCGCCTCGCGCCTGGTGCTGGTAGGGGCGCCCGCCATGGGCGTGGTGCCGCAGCGCCAGTTCGAACTCAAGGCCTGGCGCCACCTGCCCGATGCGGCGGCCCAGGCCGACATCCACCGGTACAACCTGGCCGCGCTGATGCTGCACGACACGGCCTTGATCGACGGGCTGGAGGGGCTGGCCCTGCAACTGCATGTGGCCAATGTGATGCGCGACCGTCTGCCGCGCCGGCGCCTGGCGCACACCGACATCCTGGCGCGCTCGCTGCCGGCCTTGAGCTGCCCGGTGCACGCCATCTATGGCGCCCACGATGCCCTTTACAAGAGCTGGATCCACCAGCTGGAAGCCGCTTTTGCGGCCAGCGCCCGGGATTTCAGGGGCATGACCCTGATCCCTGAGGCCGGCCACTGGGTGCAGTTCGAGCGCCCCGAGGCCTTCCATGCGGCCTTGATGGACGCCCTGGGCTGACCGTTCTTGTGGTCCTCTGGCGTTGCTCTGAATTTGTCAGGCCCAGCCAGGCTGCATGAAGGCCTGGGCCAGAAAGTCGACCATGGCGCGCACCTTGCCTGACAGGTGCTTGCGGCTGGGGTAGAGGGCGTGGATGTCCAGCAGCGGGCGGTGGTACTGGGGCAACAACTCGACCAGATGACCCTGGCGCACGTCTTCACCCACCAGGAAGGCGGGTTGCATGATCACGCCCTGGTCGGCCAGCGCAGCGGCGCGGCAGGTGTCGCCGCTGTTGGCCCACAGGCGGGGCCGCACGGTGACCGATTCGGGCTTGCCGTCGGCGTCGTCAAAGGTCCAGGTGGCGCCCAGCGAGGAATACGAATAGGCGATCACGCTGTGCTCGCTGAGGTCTTGCAGCGTCTGGATCGGGCTGTGGCGGGCCAGGTAGGCGGGCGAGGCGCACAGCACCATGCGGTCGCTGGCCAGGCGCCTGGCCACCAGCGAGGTGGCCTGCAGACGGCCGATGCGCACCCCCAGGTCAAAGCCTTCTTCCACCAGGTCGACCACGCGGTCGCTCAGGGTGATGTCCAGTTCGACCTCGGGGTACAGCTTGAGAAACTCGCCCCACAGCGGCGCCAGGTGCAGGTTGCCGAAGCTCAGGGGGGCGTTGATGCGCAGCTTGCCCGTGGGGCGGGCTGCGGTGGCGCTGGCCTCGGCATTGGCCTCGGCCAGATCGTCCAGGATCTGCTTGCAGCGCTCGTGGTAGGCCGCCCCCGAATCGGTGAGCGACAGCCTGCGGGTGGTGCGGTTGAGCAGCCGGGTGCCCAGGCGGGCCTCCAGCTCCAGCACCAGGCGCGAGACCACGGCCTTGGACAGTTCCAGCCGGTCGGCGGCTTTGACGAAACTGCCATGTTGCACGACGGCGGTGAAGGCTTCAATCTGACGGAGTTGGTCCATGGCGGGCTTGTGGCAGTGATCAGGTGTGTGGGGGGTGGATTGTCAATGCGGGCGCAACAATCAATTGTCGGGCTGCCGATTGGTCTGTGAGGTGTCGACGCCTACAGTAGTTCCCGGAGCGTTAACACCATGATCACCCAACTTGACAATACCGACCACCAGGCTAGCACTGCCGCTCATGCACGTTTGCCGGCCCTGTTTGTTTCTCACGGCGCCCCCTTGTTTGCCCTGGAGCCGGGCGACACCGGCCCGGCGTTGAGCCGGCTGGGCGCTGAGCTGCGCAGCCGCCAGCCTGTGCGTGGGGTGCTCGTGTTGTCGCCCCACTGGATGTCCCAGGGGCTGCGCGTGATGACCGGTGGCCAGCCCGACACCTGGCATGACTTTGGGGGCTTCCCGCGGCCGCTGTATGCCTTGCAATACCCCGCGCCCGGTGACCCGGCCCTGGCCGAGGCGGTGCTGCAGCTGCTGCAGGCCGCCGGCCTGCCGGCCCAGGCCGATGCACAGCGCCCCTACGACCACGGCGCCTGGGTGCCCTTGATGCACCTGTTTCCGCAGGCCGATGTGCCGGTGGTCCAACTGTCGCTGCCGGCCTCGGCCGGGCCGGCCGAGGTGCTGGCCCTGGGCCAGGCCCTGGCGCCGCTGCGCGATCAGGGCGTGCTGCTGCTGGGCTCGGGCAGCATGACGCACAATCTGAGCGAGTTTTTCGGTGGCGAGCGCGAGCCGGCGCCTTATGTGGGCGCCTTCTCGCGTTGGGTCGAATCCGCCCTGGAGCGCGGCGACCTGCCGGCTTTGCTGGACTACCGGCGTCAGGCCCCGCATGCGCAGCGGGCACACCCCACCGAAGACCACTTTCTGCCGCTGTTCTTTGCCCTGGGCGCGGCGGGCGCCGCAGCCAGCCGGCCCCACTATGTGAGCCGTGAGGTCATGCACAGCATGCTCGCCATGGACGCCCTGACCCTGGAAGAATCCCCTCATGTCTGAGAGCACCCCCTTGAACCCATTGCCCACCCTGCCGCACGACCTGGGCCTGCAGGCTCAATTCCGCCCCGCCGAGCCGGGCACGGCCGAGCCCTGGCTGCTGGTGTTGATGCACGGTGTGGGCAGCAACGAGCAAGACCTGATGGGCATCGCCCCCTGGGTGCCGGAACGCTACCACCTGCTGAGCCTGCGGGCGCCGCACCCCATGGGCCCGAACGCCTGGGCCTGGTTTCAGTTCGGGGTGGCGGCCGATGGCTCGCGCGTGATCAATGCCGCCCAGGAGCGGCACAGCCGGGCCCTGGTCGAACGGGCCGTCAGCCAGGCGGCGACCCAGTTGGGCGTGCCTGCTTCGCGCGTGGTGGTGGGGGGCTTCAGCCAGGGCGGCATCATGGGCCTGAGCCTGCTGCTGACCCGGCCCCAGAGCCTGCGTGCGGCCTTGTCGCTGCACAGCCGCCTGCTGCCCGAGGTGCTGCCCGAGCAGGCCCCGGCCGAGGCGCTGCAGGGGCGCAGCCTGTGGGTCAGCCATGGCACCGAAGACGCCGTGCTGCCCGCCTCGCACAGCGAGCGCATCGTGGCCCATGCGGCCACCCTGCCGCTGCAGGTGCACAGTGTGGGCTTCCCGGGTGGCCACACCCTGGGCCGGCAGGAGCTGGACGAGCTGTCGGCTTGGCTCAGCGCGCTGGCCTGAAGAAGGCGTCGAACAGGGTGAGCAGGGTGGGAAAGTGCTGCCCGAACGCTGCCCGGTTCACAAAATAGGCCTCGCAGGCCACGGCCAGGAACTCGTCCAGTGACTGGGCGCCGTAGGCGTCCAGCCAGGGCTCGGCCTGGCCGAAGCGCTCGGCGCGGATCACCTGTTCGCAAAAATCCTCCCAGGCGGGGGTCAACACGGCCAGCCAGGCCTGGCGGGCCGCGCGCGCGCCCTGCTGGCCCAGAAAGCCTGGGGGCAGGGGCGGGCAGGCATCGGCCGCGCCGTCGCGCAAATCCATCTTGTGGATGAACTCATGGATCACCACGTTGTAGCCCTGGGCCGCTGATTCGCCCGCAGAGGCCACGTCGGGCCAGGACAGCATCACCGGCCCACCCGGCATGGCCTCGCCGGCCAGCTCCTCCTGCCATTGGTGGACGATGCCGTCGTCGTCGGTGAAGTCGCGCCGGGCCAGGGCCAGGCCCGGGTGCAGCACGATGCCCACAAAATCGTCGTACCAGGCCAGCGCGCGCGGGTCGCCGGGCGCATCCGCGCCGGGGCCCAGGTGCAGCAGGGGCAGGCAGGCCTGGGCGGCCACGGCCAGGGCCATGGCGTCGGTCACCTGCAGGCCGTGGGCGCCATGGAACTCTTTGCGCGCCAGAAAATGCCCGCACAGTCGGCGCAGCCCGGTCTGTTCATCAGGGGGCAGGGCGGCCAGAAAGGGCAGGGTGGCGAGGGTGGCCTGCCACAGTGCCTCTGCAATGGGCCGTGGTTGAGCGCTGCTGGCCCGGCCCAGCCAGGTGCGCAGGCGTTGCCACAGGCTGGCCGGGCGGGGCTGGGGGGTGTTCACGGGCGGGCGGGCGGCACACGGTGCAGGCCGCCGGCCTCCAGGCGCAGCACCTCGGCGCGCGGCTGGGGAGCGTGCAGATCCCAGTCGCTGAGCACCTCGCGGCTCAGGCCGGGGCCCAGCAGGTGGCGGGCCGGGCGGTGGGTGTGCCCATGGATCAGGGTGGCGGCGTTGCCGGCCTGCAGCCAGGCCCGGGTGGCGGCCGGGTCGAGGTCGGCATAGGGTTCGCCGCTGCGTTTGCGGGCTTCGCTCTGGGCGCGCAACTGGCGCGCCAGCGCCAGGCGTTCGGCCAGGGGGCGGGCCAGAAAGGTCTGCTGCCAGGCGGGGCTGCGCACCTCAGCCCGAAACCGCATGTAGTCGTGGTCGTCAAGGCACAGGGCGTCGCCATGGCTGAGCAGCCAGCGTTGGCCCGCGAACACCAGCACGCAGGGGTCGGCCAGCAGGGCCAAGCCGCAGGCCTGTGCAAAGCCGGGGCCCAGCAGAAAGTCGCGGTTGCCGGCCATGAAGAACAGGGCGCAGCGCTGGCTGGCCTGCTGCAGCACCTGCTGGCAGGCAGCCTCGAAGCTGCCGGGCTGCACCGCATCGTCGCCCACCCAGACCTCGAAGATGTCGCCCAGCAGAAACACCGCATCGGCCGGGGTGTGCAGCAGGTGCTGGCGCCAGGCCTCGAAGGTGGCGGGCTCGGCCTCGTGCAGGTGCAGGTCGGAAATGAAATCGACCGTGCGCCAGGCCGCCGAAGCCTTCAGCTCGGCGATCCGGGGCACGGTCGGGGGCATGGTCGGGAGTGCCAGTGACGCTTACAGCGCCACAGCCTTCTCGATCACCACGTCTTCCTTCGGCACGTCGTCATGGAAGCCCTTGCGGCCGGTCTTGACGGCCTTGATCTTGTCGACCACGTCGTTGCCCGACACCACCTTGCCGAACACGGCATAGCCCCAGCCCGAGGCGGTGGGGGCGGTGTGGTTCAGGAAGCTGTTGTCCGCCACGTTGATGAAGAACTGGGCGGTGGCCGAGTGGGGCGCGTTGGTGCGCGCCATGGCCACGGTGTAGTTGTTGTTCTTCAGGCCGTTGTTGGCTTCGTTGTCGATCGGAGCGTCGGTGGGCTTTTGCTCCATGCCGGGGGCAAAGCCGCCGCCCTGGACCATGAAGCCCGGGATCACGCGGTGGAAGATGGTCTTGTCGTAGTGGCCCTTCTTCACGTAGCTCAGGAAGTTCTCCACCGACTTGGGGGCTTTTTCAGCATCCAGTTCGAGCGTGATGACGCCGTAGTCCAGGATGTGCAGTTCGACTTGGGGGTTGCTCATGGGTATTTCCTCAGTGCTTGCCTGTGGGCGGGTTTACTTGATCTGGGTGACCGAGTTGATGGTCACCGGGGTGGCCGGCACGTTCTGGTGCGGGCCCTTGTTGGTGGTGGGCACGAGCTTGATCTTGTCGACCACGTCCATGCCGCTGACCACCTTGCCAAACACCGCGTAGCCGTAGCCATCGGGGTTGGGTGCGTTCAGCATGCGGTTGTCGACCACGTTGATGAAGAACTGGGCGGTGGCCGAGTTCGGGTTGGCCGTGCGCGCCATGGCGATGGTGCCACGGTCGTTGGTCAGGCCGCCCGAGGTTTCGAGGGCGATCGGGGCGCGGGTGGGCTTCTGGGTCATGTCGGCGGTGAAGCCGCCGCCCTGGATCATGAAGCCATCCATGACGCGGTGGAACACCGTGCCGTCATAGTGCTTGTCCTTGACGTATTGCAGGAAGTTCTCGACCGTCTTCGGGGCCTTGGCGGGGTACAGCTCCAGCACGATGTCGCCCTGGCTGGTGCTCAGCTTGACCTGGGGGGCGGTCTGGGCCATGGCCATGCTG
Source organism: Curvibacter gracilis ATCC BAA-807 (assembly GCF_000518645.1). Lineage (GTDB taxonomy): Bacteria > Pseudomonadota > Gammaproteobacteria > Burkholderiales > Burkholderiaceae_C > Curvibacter > Curvibacter gracilis. The sequence continues at coordinate 92,066 of NZ_JADZ01000012.1, forward strand.
CCCAGGCCCATCAGGCCGGCGGCCGTGACGGCCAGCAGCGCGCGACGGCTGCTCAGGATTGAGCTCACATTCATCATCCGATGACTCCTTCAAAAAAGATTTTCCATTGCTGCCCCTGGCGCATCCAGTACTGGCGCTTGGTGCTGCCGCGGTTGGTGCCGGCGACGAGTTCGCCGAAGGTTACCACCATGGTTTCGGTGCTGTCTGTCCAGCGCAGCATGGACAGGTCTTTGATCTCGAAGCCGCGGCCACCCGCCTTGCTGATCTCTTGCTGCAGCGACGGGGTCCAGTCGTTCAGGCTTTTGCCGTAGCTGTTGAAGTCGTTGGTGTAGTAGCCCAGCAGGCGCGGTACATCGCCGGCGTTCTTGGCGGCCCGCCAGGCGTTGAAGGCGTCTTCAAAGCTGCGCCCGGCCTGGCGCGCCTGGGCCTGGGGCACCCAGTTCAGCGAGGTGGCGATCACCACCGGGGTGCTGCGCACCTCGACCGTGGACAGCAGGCGCTCCAGATCGGGGTTGGCCATCACCACGCAGCCGTCGGTCGATTGCGGAGGGCGGGCAAACTGGGTGGAGGGCGTGCCATGCAGCCAGATGCCGCTGCCGGTCTTGCCACGGCGCGCATCGTAGGGGTTGGGGTAGTTGATGGGCAGGGCGCCGGCACCGTAGAAGTCTTTCAGGGTGCGCGGGTCGAGGTTGCTGGTGATGAAGTACACGCCCAGGGGGGTGCGCTGATCGCCCTCGCTGCCTTTGTCGACCCCCAGCTTGCCCACCGAAATGTAGTAATCGGCCACCAGGCGGGGGCCGCTGCCGTTGTTCTCGAACAGGTACAGGCGGGCGCGCGAGGTGTCCACCGCGATGGCATGGCGGTGCCGGTTGGACAGGGCCACGAACTGGTCCGGCACGGTCTGGGCTGGCGGGCGCTCGCTGAGGGCCTTCAGCCGCAGAGCGGCTTCGTCACGCAGATCCTTGAGCTGGGCCGCTGCGGCGCGGGCCACGGTGTCGGGCACATCACCGGCGGTGCGCAGCGGCCGGGTCTGGGCCGCCAGCAGGTCGCCATAGACCAGCTGCGCCAGCTGAAAGCCGGGGTGGTCACGCACCAGGCCCTCGGCCAGGCGCAGTGCGTCGCGGGTGCGGGCCGCACCGATCAGACGGTAGATCTCGATCAGCCGTGCCTCGGCCTGACCGTCGCGCAACACCGGCGCGGCCGGGGTGGGGGTGTGGTGGGCCTGGCGCTTGGCGGCTTGTGCTGCGGTCGCGCCCAGCAGGCCGACGGCCAGCAACAGCCACGCGGCGCCCAGGCGCTGCAGCAAAAGAAAGACAGAGGCGAATCGCATCATGGTCGCAAACGTGGCAAGGCCGCCAAACCCGGTGCACGCCGCCCGCGCAGGGCAGCGTTCAGCTGGGCGGGCCTGCCCGGGACGATCAGCCGCCGGTGGACTCGCGGACGATCAGCCAGCGGTCGCCGGCCTTCACCAGGTCCAGCGTCTTGCGGCTGGAGACATTGAGCGTGTCGGCGCTGTAGTCCTGGCGGAAGCGGGCTGTGGCCTTGCCGCCGTTGACGTTGATGGCCAGATCATGCAGTTTGACGGCAATGCGTGCCTTGCCCAGGATGCGCGAGCGGCGCTCGTCTTCCCAGGCCTTGCGGCTCATCTTGCCGGGTGGGTCGAACTCCTTGCCGTAGGCGGCCAGGTAGCCCGACACATCACGGGCCGACCACACGGTAGCCCAGTGGCGCACAGCGGCTTCCACGTCTTTTTCGGGGCCGGCTGCGGCTGCCGCGGCGGCGGGCGCAGGGGCGGGTGCCGGGGCCGGGGCTGCGGCCGGTGCCGCAGCGGTGGCCGGTGCAGCCACCGGGGCGGGCGCAGGCGCGGGGGCCGGGCTGGGGGCCGGGGCGGGTGCGGGCGCCGGTGCCGGAGCGGCCTTCGGCGCAGCCGCCACTGGGGCAGGTGCAGGCGCCGGGGTGGGGGCCGGGGCGGCAGCCGGCTTGGCGGCGGTGCCGGGCTTGCCGTTGGTGGTGAAGAGGTCGCGGATCAGGGCCAGCTTGGGCTGGATGGCCGGGTTGGTGTTGTCCAGCTGCAAGGCCTTGCTGTAGGCCTGGCTGGCCAGCTTGGCATAGACGTCGCCCAGGTTCTCGTGGGCGGTGGCGTAGCTGGGGTTGGTCCGGATGGCCATCTCCAGCGCCGTGCGGGCCTTGTCGTACTGGTTCTGGCTGGCGTAGAGCACGGCCAGGTTGTTGTACGGCTCAGGCAGCTCCGGGTACTCCTGGGTGAGGGCCACAAAGGTGGCGATCGCGTCGTTCGGCTTGCCGGCCTCGGACTGGATCACGCCCTTGATGAAGCGCATCTGGGGGTCTTTGGGCTTGCCTGCCAGGTACTGGTCGGCCTTGCTCAGGGCTTCGCTGGTCTTGCCCTGTCGAAGCAACTGGGTCACATCACCGTAGTCGTCGGCGTGGACTCCGAACGAGGCCCCCATCAGGGCGGCCAGTGCCAACATGCGAAGGCGGGCGGGAACAGTGCAGCGAGCTTGGGTCATGGAGCCTCGTGGGGTTTGCGCGATGGCAAGCGCCAACCGGGGCGCTTATACTGGGGCGGATTGTAGCCGAGGGGTTGATGTGGTTTGTACCGCATACCGTGGCGCTGCAACACTCCCATCCTCCTGATTTTTCGATGATTTCCGGCCGCCACCTGGCTGCGGGATCGCTGTCTGCCCAATTTATCCATGAGCCTGCGCATCTACAACACGCTGACGCGTGATCTGCAAGCGTTTTCCCCCATCGAGCCCGGTCACGTGCGCATGTATGTGTGCGGCATGACCGTGTACGACCTGTGTCATCTGGGCCATGCGCGTTCGATGGTGGCTTTTGACGTGGTGCAGCGCTGGTTGCGGGCCTCGGGTTTTTCGGTGACTTATGTGCGAAACATCACAGACATCGATGACAAGATCATCCGGCGCGCCGTGGAAAACGGCGAGTCGATCCGATCACTGACCGACCGCATGGTCGACGCCCTGCACCAGGACGCCGACGCCCTGGGGGTGGAGCGCCCCACCCACGAGCCCCGCGCCACCGACTACGTGCCCCAGATGCTGAGCATGATCAGCACCCTGGAGCAAAAAGGCCTGGCCTACCGCGCTGCCAGCGGCGATGTGAACTACGCCGTGCGCAAGTTTCCGCACTACGGGCAGTTGAGCGGCAAGTCGCTCGACGAACTCCGCTCGGGCGAGCGCGTGGCCGTCAACGACGGCAAGGACGATCCGCTCGACCCGGTGCTGTGGAAGAGCGCCAAGCCCACCGAGCCGGCCGATGCCAAGTGGGACAGCGAATTCGGCCCGGGCCGCCCCGGCTGGCACATCGAGTGCTCGGCCATGGCCTGCTCGCTGCTGGGCGAGACCCTGGACATCCACGGCGGTGGGGCGGATCTGCAGTTTCCGCACCACGAGACCGAGATCGCCCAGAGCGAAGGCGCCACCGGCCAGACCTTCGCCCGCACCTGGATGCATAACGGCTTCATCAACGTGGACAACGAAAAAATGTCCAAGAGCCTGGGCAACTTCTTCACCATCCGTGAAGTGCTCAAGGTGTTCGATGCCGAGACCATCCGCTTCTTCGTGGTGCGTGCCCACTACCGCAGCCCCCTGAACTACAGCGACGCCCACCTGCAGGATGCCCGCAACGCGCTGCGCCGCCTGTACACCGCCCTCGATGCCGTGCCGCCGGGTGAGGGCCTGGCCGACATCGACTGGTCGACCCCCCATGCGGCCCGCTTCAAGGCTGTGATGGACGAAGACTTCGGCACCCCCGAGGCGGTGGCCGTGCTGTTCGATCTGGCCACCGAGGTGAACAAGAGCCGTTCACCCGAGCTGGCCGCGCAGCTCAAGGCCCTGGGCGCCTGCCTGGGCCTGCTGCAGGGCGACCCCAAGGCCTTCCTGCAGGCGGGCTCCAGCCTCGACGAGGCGGCCATCCAGGTGCTGATCGCGCAACGCGCCGAGGCCAAGAAGGCGAAGAACTTCGCCGAGGCCGATCGCATCCGCCAGGAGCTGCTGGCGCAGGGCATCGTGCTCAAGGATTCGGCCGCCGGTACCACCTGGGAGGCGGCCCAGTGAGCGCTTGTCCGGCCTGTTTGCGGGGTGCACCGTGTCGATGTGCGGCGGGGCCTGACGCATGATGGTGGCCAGCAAGAAGCCCGCGTCCTTCGACGCCGTGACGCTCGACCCACCCGCCCCCAGCCCGGCCGAGAGCCGCGCGGACGAGGTGTTGACGCCGGCCTATTGGCAGGACGCCTGCAAGCACCTGGTCAAGAAAGACCGGGTCATGAAGCGCCTGATCCCGCAGTTCGGCAATGCCTGCCTGCAGATCCGGGGCGATGCCTTCACCACCCTGGCCCGCTCGGTGGTGGGGCAGCAGATCTCGGTCAAATCGGCCCAGTCGGTGTGGCGCAAGTTTTCGGCCCTGTCGCAAAGCATGACGCCGGCCAGCGTGCTCAAGCTCAAGGTGGACGACATGCGCGCGGCCGGCCTGAGCGCCCGCAAGGTGGAGTACCTGGTCGATCTGGCGCTCAATTTCGACACCGGCTCGGTGCACGTGAAGTCCTGGGAGTCGATGGACGACGAATCCATCATTGCCGAGCTGGTGGCCATCCGCGGCATCGGCCGCTGGACCGCCGAGATGTTCTTGATCTTTCACCTCATGCGGCCCAATGTGCTGCCGCTGGATGACGTGGGTTTGATCAAAGGCATCAGCGACAACTATTTTTCGGGCGATCCTGTGAGCCGCAGCGATGCCCGTGAGGTGGCGGCGGCTTGGGAGCCATACCGCAGCGTGGCGACTTGGTATATTTGGCGCTCGCTGGATCCCCTGCCGGTCGTCGGTTGACGGTGCCGCGCACGGGTCTTGCGCGCTGCCTGCGGGTGGTGCGCCATGCCGGCCAGACCGAAGGGGTCGGCCGGTGGAAACAACAGGAGAATGACGTTGGCGAAAAAAACCTTTCTTGATTTCGAGCAGCCGATTGCCGAACTCGAAACCAAAATCGAAGAACTGCGCTACGTGCAAAACGAGTCTGCAGTCGACATCTCCGAAGAGATCGACCAGCTCAGCAAAAAGAGCCAGCAGCTCACCAAAGACATCTACAGCGACCTGTCGCCCTGGCAGATCACCAAGATCGCCCGCCACCCCGAGCGCCCCTACACGCTCGATTACGTGCGCGAGCTGTTCACCGACTTCATCGAACTGCATGGCGACCGCCACTTTTCGGACGACCTGAGCATCGTCGGCGGCCTGGCCCGTTTCAATGGCCATGCCTGCATGGTGATCGGCCAGCAAAAAGGCCGCGACACCAAGGAGCGCGCCCTGCGCAACTTCGGCATGAGCAAGCCCGAGGGTTACCGCAAGGCCTTGCGCCTCATGAAGACGGCCGAGAAGTTCAAGCTGCCCGTGTTCACCTTTGTCGACACCCCGGGTGCCTACCCCGGCATCGACGCCGAAGAGCGCGGCCAGTCCGAGGCCATCGGCCGCAACATCTTCGAGATGGCCCAGCTCGAGGTGCCCATCATCACCACCATCATCGGTGAAGGTGGCTCGGGCGGCGCCCTGGCCATCTCGGTGGCCGACCAGGTGCTGATGCTGCAGTACTCGGTGTACTCGGTGATCAGCCCCGAGGGCTGCGCCTCCATCCTCTGGAAGACCAGCGACCGCGCCCAGGATGCGGCCGATGCCCTGGGCATCACCGCGCACCGCCTGAAGGCCCTCGGCCTGGTCGACAAGATCGTCAACGAACCCGTGGGCGGCGCCCACCGCGACCCCAAGCAGATGGCCGCCTTCCTGAAGCGCGCCCTCAACGATGCCTGGCGCCAGGTGGCCGACCTCAAGACCAAGGAACTGGTCGACCGCCGCTACGACCGCCTGCAAAGCTACGGCCGCTACACCGACACCAAGGCCGACAGCCGCTGAGGCAGCCCGGGCCCGCTGGCCCGGCACCGCAGGTGCCCCTGAGGACCGCCGCGTGACCATCCCCACGCCCCTTCCATGAGCACCTCGTTCGACGCCGCCCTGGCGTCTTTCCAACCCCTCCTGCCCCTGGGCGTGGCCTACAGCGGCGGCGCCGACTCCAGCGCCTTGCTGCTGGCCTGCGCGCGCCGCTGGCCGGGCCAGGTGCATGCCCTGCACATCCACCACGGCCTGCAGGCCGCGGGTGACGCTTTCGAGGCCCACTGCCGCGCCACCTGCCAGCGATGGCAACTGCCCCTGGTGGTGCGCCGCATCGATGCCCGCCATGCCCCCGGCCAAAGCCCTGAAGACGCCGCCCGCCGTGGCCGCTACCAGGTGTTTGACGAGGTGCTGCAGCAGGAGTGGCGCGAGGCCGGCGTGCGCACCGTGGCCCTGGCCCAGCACGCCGATGACCAGGTCGAGACCCTGCTGCTGGCGCTGTCGCGCGGCGCCGGCCTGCCGGGCTTGGCCGCCATGCCGGCCCACTGGCAGCGTGGCGGCATCGACTTTGCCCGGCCCTTGCTGGGCGTGCCCGGCCGGGCCTTGCGCGACTGGCTGCAGGCCCAGGGCGAGACCTGGGTCGACGACCCCAGCAACACCGATCTGCGTTACACCCGCAACCGCATCCGTCACGAGCTGCTGCCGGCCCTGCAGGCCGTGTTTCCGGCCTTTCGCGACACCCTGGCCCGCAGCGCGGCCCATGCCGCGCAGGCCCAGACCCTGTTGCACGGCCTGGCCTGCGACGACCTGCAGCAGGTGGGCAACCCCCCGGTGATCGCCGCGCTGCGTGCCCTGGCCCCCGAACGCCAGGCCAATGTGCTGCGCCACTGGTTGCTGTCGGTGCACGGCACCACGCCCAGCGCCGCACAGCTCAAAGAGCTGCAGCGCCAGCTGCAAAGCTGCACCACCCGCGGGCACCAGATCCGGCTCAAAGTAGGACTTGGTTACGTGCAGCGCAGGGGGCCGGTGCTCGGTTGGTACAATTAGCGGGTTTTGGTCCCCACTTTTTGCACGAAAACGGGCGGCGCACCAAAACGACTTTGCAACCTGCGCCGCTGATTTCCGAGTTTCGTACCCCGACACACCAATGGCATTGATCGTTCACAAATACGGCGGCACGTCGATGGGCTCGCCCGAGCGCATCCGCAACGTGGCCAAGCGCGTCGCCAAATGGGCTCGCGCAGGTCACCAGATGGTGGTGGTTCCGAGCGCCATGAGCGGCGAAACCAACCGCCTGCTGGGTCTGGCCAAGGAGCTGGCACCGTCCAAGTCTTCGGCCGCCTACAACCGCGAGCTCGACATGCTGGCCGCCACTGGCGAGCAGGCCTCGTCGGCCTTGCTGGCCATCGCACTGCAGGCTGAAGGCATGGAGTCGGTCAGCTACGCTGGCTGGCAGGTGCCCATCAAGACCAACAGCGCATTCACCAAGGCCCGCATCGAATCCATCGATGACGACCGTGTGCGTGCCGATCTGGCCGCCGGCAAGGTGGTGGTCATCACCGGCTTCCAGGGCGTGGACGAAGAGGCCAACATCACCACCCTGGGCCGCGGTGGCAGCGACACCTCGGCCGTGGCCGTGGCCGCCGCCATGAAGGCCGCCGAGTGCCTGATCTACACCGACGTCGACGGCGTCTACACCACCGACCCGCGCGTGGTGCCCGAAGCCCGCCGCCTGCAGACCGTGAGCTTTGAAGAAATGCTCGAGATGGCCTCGCTGGGCTCCAAGGTGCTGCAGATCCGCTCGGTCGAATTTGCCGGCAAGTACAAGGTGCCGCTGCGCGTGCTGTCCAGCTTCACCCCGTGGGACATTGACATCAACGAAGAAGCCAAGTCCGGCACGTTGATCACTTTTGAGGAAGACGAAAAAATGGAACAAGCCGTCGTATCCGGCATCGCGTTCAACCGTGACGAAGCCAAGGTTTCCGTGCTGGGCGTGCCCGACAAGCCCGGTATCGCGTACCACATCCTGGGCGCCGTCGCCGATGCCAACATCGAAGTCGACGTGATCATCCAGAACCTCAGCAAAGACGGCAAGACCGACTTCAGCTTCACCGTGCACCGTGGCGAATACGCCCGCACCGTCGAACTGCTGAACACCAAGGTGCTGCCCAGCCTGGGCGCCGCCGAAGTGGTGGGCGACACCAAGATCTGCAAGGTCAGCATCGTCGGCATCGGCATGCGCAGCCATGTGGGCGTGGCCAGCAAGATGTTCCGCAGCCTGTCGGAAGAAGGCATCAACATCCAGATGATCTCCACCTCCGAAATCAAGACCTCGGTCGTGATCGACGAAAAGTACATGGAACTCGCCGTGCGCGCCCTGCACAAGGCATTCGATCTGGACCAGCCGGTTTCCTGAAACAGGCCAAAAACTAGGCTAGAATAGCGGAATTGCTGGAAACGTGACCGAGTGGCCGAAGGTGCTCCCCTGCTAAGGGAGTATGGGGTGTAGAGCCTCATCGAGGGTTCGAATCCCTCCGTTTCCGCCAGCAACTTTCAAAGACGGACCTTCGGGTCCGTTTTTCGTTGGTGCTGCGTATTCCTCGTCGGGCTCGGAGGGGATGGATCGTTTTTGACCGACCTTGCATGGATCCGATGGATCCACACGCAGTCGTGGCGAGTCAATGCTGGCTCAAAGTGCTTTGCCGGCTTTCAGGAGATGGACCAGGTTTGCAAGCGTGGGGAAATCTGCAGCCTTTCGTTCAATCAACGCTTGGTTGAAGTGCTGGGCCATCTGGAGGGCCGATGCATCGCATCCGAAATGGTGCTTGAAGCGGGTTTTCAGTTGATCAGTATTCAAGCCCTCCACCGGGGCGCCTGCGATTCCCAGCAACAAGGCTTCCAGGCAGGGAGTACACAGCAAGGGCAGGATGCCATGCTTTTTCGCCGTTTTACGCGTGCTGTCATTCCAGCCCTCGTCGGTATCGAACAGGGCGGCTACCGCGTCAAAGCCCTTGTTCTGACACTGCCGACGCGCGACGTCGATGACGTTTCCTGCTCCTTTTCCATGGGCGTTCTTGATGGTGACGGCAACGCCTGAGCCCCGGTGCACATACAGCGCCTTAAGAAGGCCCAGAAAGGCCACCTCAGCATCGCCTTCCCCGACAAGCAGGAGAGTGAGCGCAGCAGCGTGCTTGGAGGCAGCCTTTTTCATCGTCGGGCTGTCCCAAGTTGAACAGCGCCCCCCTGGCGGGCCGTGATCACGCGCAGCGAGGGGGCGTGAGGGCTCGCGTGGCTCATAGCTGGGGCACCGCGCCGTAGGCTCCGGCCATGTACTTGGCGTAAAGGTTGTCGTCGTTTCGCACGCCACTGACACTGTCCAGGCGCCAGGCTGTACTTTGGTTGGTCTCGTCTTTCTCAACCAGCATGACCTGGGATTTATGGACCAGGTTGAGCACTTCGACGGCGTGGCATGTGAACAGCAACTGGGCAGCGTGTGGATTGGTGCGAGGGCTCGCAAAAAGCTCCATCAGGGGTTCAAGCATCAAAGGGTGCAGGTCGTTCTCGAATTCATCAATGACGGCCAAGCCACCGCCGGCCAGCGCTGGCAGCAATTTCGACAGCAAGACCAAGGCACTCTGGGTGCCGTTGGATTCAAGCATGAATGGCAGCTCGAAATCCGTCGTCGGACTGGACGCGTGGACGCCAAAAGGCAGCCACACCTTGCCTTTGCTGCCATCAGGCTGCAGGGTCTCGATTTCCCGAAGCTGGATGTCCTTCAAGCCCAGGTCCCAGCTCTTGAGCAAGGAGACAGCTTGCTTCATCTGTGCGCCCTGCTGCGAGAAATGCGCGGCGGCCTGAACGAGCTGGCCCGGGTCATTGACCTGACGACCGAACTGATGGAGGTTGCTGAACACCATGCCCGCGCTGAGCCGTTGCGCCAACTCGACACCATACTGGGCCGCCGTCGCGATCAACGAGGCGTTGGGCCGCACTTTCCGCGCCTCGGATGCTGCAAGACCAAAGCCCTGCTGCTTGACGTCGTAGCTTTGCGTGCTGTTGTTCCAATCTCTGACAAAGACATAGCGCATGCGCTCATGCTTCACATAAAGCGCCTCATGCAAGACCCGTTGGGGTGTTGCGCGCAGGACATGGCGCCACAGCTTGCCTTCGAAATCGACTTCCAGTTCGAATTCGGAAGGTACGTCGGCCGCTGCCAAATGGGGTTGGAACGGCATCAGCCCTTGGTGCGGGTCTGTGAATGAGTGGGAGATGAACCACTTCAGAAACAGAATGGGTTTGAGCAAAGCGGTTTTGCCGCTGGCATTGGCACCCACAACAGCCATGACCCGGCTGATGCGCTCGCCATGGGGCGCTTGGTCAGACCAGACACCCGATGGCACCTTGCCGTCGAGCACCCAGGACACTTCAGTCCGCTCACGGAACGACTGGAAATTGGAAAAGGCATAGCGGTGCAGCATGCCTTACATTGGATCACAATCCACAAAAAAATGTGGATTACCGCATTTAATGAGGGTAATGTCTTGAGCTTGGGCATCGGTGGTCAAGCGGCGATCATCGCTGCAGGCGCCCCAACAGAAGAACCCTCACCCGTTTCAACTGCTGGTCGGTCACCCCCGACAGCTCCTGTGCCCGATCGCGGTACAGCGGTGCGCCCTGGCTGATCTGATCAGCCCCAAAGGATGCAAACCTGCCATGCGCTGGGCCTTGCTCGCACAGCCCACTCAGGGTGGCCCGGCGGCGGGCTGGTCAGGCCTGGGCGTGACGAGCACACGCTCGGTCAGGTCGGTCGACCTGGGGCAACAGATCGACGGTATGGGCGTCAACGTACTTGACCTCGTAGCGGATGGCCGTTGCCAGTGATGGGGCTGCGTTCTCGCCCCTGGGCAGTGCGGCGTGCCAGTCTCAATCGGCAACGGCGTCTGCCGCCAAAGGCACGGGTGCTGTGACTGGGAATAGGGTGGTGATCAGCTCACCCCGGTCGGGCACGTTCTTGAAGCGGATCACGCGGTAGCCGGCATCGGTCAGCAGGCTTTCACGCGCGCCGTCTTCCTTCTCGCGCCCGCGGTGCGAGGCATCGTCCAGCTCGATGACGGCCACCACCTCAAAGGCTTTGGTGAACACCACAAAGTCGGCCGTCTTGCGGTTGAAGGTGTTGCGCGTGGCTTGTTGTCGGGATGCCAGCAGGGCCGAGAACGACACCTGCGCCAGCACGACATGGGTGCGCTCAGACAGCACCTCGCGCAGGCGCCAATACATGGCTTGCTCGCGTTCGGTCAGGGCGGGCTTCTTCTTGGGCCTTTCCGCTTTGCCTGAGGCTTTGGCATCGCCGCCTGATTTTTGCCTTTGGGTGGCCAGCAGTACCCCCAGCCCGATCACCACCATCAGGGCGATCGGCAAGCCCAAAGAACCCAACTGCATGTGCTACTCCCTGTTTTATGGGTCGGATTTTGCCATTTCTGGGTGCTTGCTCGGCCAATGCATTGCGTCTTCGCCGCGCCTGATGAGGTCCGATGGCGGGTGAGGGTGGGTGGTATTGGGTCTGCCGTCGGTCATCCGGGTTTTATCGACCCGGGAACAAGAAACACACCTGCAGATTGACGCGCTGAATGCCGCAGGGGTCGAGGTCATCTATCAAGAAAAAACCTCCAGCGTTGGGGCGAGGCCTGAGCTGCAAAAGTGCCTGGGCCGGCTGGGACAGGGTGACGTCCTGGTTGTCTACAAAATTGACCGCATTGCTCGATCGCTCAAGGATTTGCTGGCCATCCTGGACCGCATCAGGGAATCCGGCGCCCTGGTGCGCTCACTGACTGAGCCGCTTGATACGAGCTCGGCCATGGGGGCGTTTGTGATTCAGATCCTGGGGGCGGTGGCCCAACTGGAGCGGGGCATCATTCGTGAGCGGTCAATTGCTGGGCAACAGGCCGCAATCGCGCGAGGTGTGAAGGTTGGTCGCCGTCGGGCTTTGTCTGCAGAGGATGAGGCCGAGGTAGTGCGGCTTTATGAGACCGGCCTACACACTCTTAAAGGCTTTGGGACAAAGTTTGATGTTTCGCTATCGGTCATCAAGCGTGCGGTGTATCGTGTCCATCGTCCTTTGCACTCTAGCCTGAAATAAGTGGACTTTGGTTTTTGGCTATCATGCGCATTGATGCTTCATGAATGAAAACTCACGGTGTATCATTTGAGTGTGAAGTTTTGGATTTGGAAAAAATATGGCACTTAATGACGAAATTGCGGATGCTAGACGTGTTATCGTAACCGAAGGTTACGATATGTCGATTGGTGAAATTATTAATCTCTATCGTGATAATGAACTTCAGATTAATCCGGCATATCAGCGACTTTTTCGATGGGATCCCACGCGCAAGGCTCGATTAATTGAATCGATTTTGCTTGGGCTGCCGTTGCCACCTATTTTTGTTTATCAGCGGGATGATGGCGTATGGGAGCTTATTGATGGTCTTCAGCGCGTATCAACTGTTTTGGAGTTTGTTGGCATATTGAAGGGTGCGGAAGGTTTGGCTTTGCCTGGATCACGGTTGGAAGGTACCTCATTTTTGCCAAGTCTTTATAATGTTGGATGGGAGCCGTCATCCCCAGATATGGACGATGGCATAGGAACATCGCTACAGGTTCAGTTGAAGCGTGCACGTATTCGTGTTGAAATCCTCAAGCAAGAAAGTGATCCTCTAATTAAGTATGAGTTGTTTCAGCGGTTGAATACGGGGGGCATTAATTTGTCCCAGCAGGAGGTGAGGAATTCGGTTGCGTTGATGATTAATCCGCAGGTCCATTCGGCGCTTATTGGGTGTGCAGAAAGTCCTCTATTCATGCAGGTAATCGATCAGACTGATGTGGCAATTGAGCGTCAGGCACATGTTGAGTTGGCTGTGAGGTTCTTTGCGTTTAGAAATGTGCCGTACACCCAAAAATTAGATGTTCATGAGTATCTTGATCGATCTTTAGTTGAGTTGTGTACAAGTCAGGTAATAGATTTGGCTTTGGAAGTTAATGCATTTAATCGAACATTTTCCTTGCTGGCCGCTACACTTGGAAACAGTGCTTTTAAGCGCTGGGATGGTAACGCTTTCAGTGGAAAATTTTTGATGAGCGTCTTTGAAGTGGTGGCATTAGGCGTTTCAAGAAATATTGATGCTATAGAGGCGATGGATTCAGAACTTAGAACGGAGTTTCTGAGAGTCAAATGTAGGGATCTTTGGTCTAAGCCCGAGTTTCTCTCGTATTCGGGTGCTGGTGTTAGAGGTACTACACGTCTCGCTAATCTATTGCCAATTGCGCCGGGGTACTTCTTGCCGTGAGTAAAATTCGGACACTTTCTGATTTGCAGGATCATTTGGATAGGGCAATTGCTTGGCGGCTTAAGGAAATTGCTTATGTCAAAAGCTCCGCTAAATCTGCCAAATCATACGCGCAGGCAGCTCTGGTTCGTGCAGGTCTTCCGCTTGTGTATGCACATTGGGAGGGTTTTGTTAAACAGGCGTCCGAGTTTTATTTGGAATATGTTGATAATCAGGGTTTGAAATATAGTGAGCTTGCAACATGTTTTTTTGTTTTTGGTATAAAAAAGCATGTTGCAACCCTGATTGATTCGCGTCAGGCTGTGGCCAATATTGAGGCGGTAGATTTTATTCGCAAAGCTGGCGAACAAAAGGCTAGTCTTACGCTGTCTAATGCTATTAATACGGCGTCGAATTTGAGTTCTTTGGTTTTTTTTAATATTGCTTCGTCGCTTGGTATTTCATTGGATGCCTATCATGCATACTCCAATTTCATTGATAAATCTTTAGTTGATAGACGTAATAAGATTGCTCATGGTGAGTATTTGGATCTGGATGCTGAGTCCTTTGAAGGTATTTCGGAACAAGTGCTTGTCTTAATGCGCATGTACAAGAATGATGTTGAGAACTTGGCCTCTATGAGTGCATACAGAATTCCTCCTTGATTATCTGCGCGTCATGTGCATCATGCGTGCGCATTTCTGCGTCATTGCCTTTTCTCTTGGGGTTTGTATGGAGCCAGTAAATCCCATTATGTTGGTCCATCTATCTCCGCTTCCGCCAGTAAATAAAAAACGGACCCCAAGGTCCGTTTTTCACATCTGCCCGTCAAACCCCCTCACGGAAAGCTCAACTCCAACCCCAGCGTGCTCGCCAGCTCGAAGGTGACCACGCCCAGAACCAGCAACGACAGCATGAAGCCGGCGGCCACCTTGCCGCTGGCGCGCAGCACGGCTCGGGTCTCTTGTTCGCGTTGTTTCTTGTCCTTCTTGCCTTGGTCGTAATGCCATTTGATGGCGTAGAACATGCCGGTGCCCAGCACGAGCAGCTTGAAGGTGGCGAAGACGATGGGGATCCAGTCCATGATTTGGGGGCTTTCCTGGTGGTTGATCGATGCTGTTGGCTGTGGCGGGGGTGAACGGCCACGATGGCCTGCGAAAGGGGTGGGGTGGCCTGTCCTTGGGCATACTAATCAAAAGCAATTTCCATACATTGAGACAAAATGCCCACCCCAAAAAGCATACAAGATGAGGCTTTGCCAGGCTGGTTGCCGTGGCTGGCGGTGCGCGGTGGGCCCCGTTTTTTGCAGATTGCGGACGCCTTGCAGGCGGCGGTGGCTGATGGATCGCTGAAGCCCGGTGACCGGCTGCCCCCGCAGCGCCAGATGGCCGCGTGGCTGGCGGTGGACCTGACGACGGTCACGCGCGCCTACGACGAGGCGCGGCGCCGCAGGCTGCTGGAGGGGCGTGGTGCCCGGGGCACCTATGTGGCGGCGCCCAAGGTCGAGCTGAGCGCCGTGCTCGACCTGAGCATGAACACCCCGCCACCGCCGCAGGGGGTGGATTTTGACGACCTGTTGAAACAAGGCCTGTCTCAAGTGCTGATGAGGGCCGATGGCGGCATGTTGATGACCTACCACCTGGCCGGCGGCAGCGACTCCGACCGGCAGGCTGGGGCCCGGTGGCTTGAACCGATGCTGGGGCCGCTGGAGGCCAGTCAGTTGGTGGTCTGCCCGGGGGCGCAGGCGGCCATCGCCGCCTTGATGCTGGCGTTGACGGCACCGGGCGATGTCATCCTGACCGAGCCCATGGGCTACCCGGGCTTGCGTGCCGCGGCGACCCAGTTTGGCCGGCGCATCCAGGTGGTGGAGGCGGACGAGCACGGCATGCTGCCCGATCGGCTGGAGCAAGCCTGCCGCCAGCACCAGCACCAGCACCAGCACCAGCACCAGCACCAGCACCAGCACCAGCACCAGCACCAGCACCAGCACCCGCCCGGGCTGCTCTACCTCAATCCGACCTTGCAGAACCCGACCGCCATCACCATGCCGCAGCACCGGCGCCAGGCGCTGGCCAGCGTGGCCCAGCGCTGCCAGCTGCGCATCATCGAAGACGACCCCTACTGGCGCCTGGCCGATGCCGCGCCCCCTCCGGTGGCCACCTATGCGCCAGAGCAGGTGTACTACATCTCCACCCTGTCGAAATGCCTCACGCCCGGCTTGCGGGTGGCCTATGTGCTGATGCGCGACCTGCAAGAGCGAGAGCGCTTTCTGCTTGCGCTGAGGTCTTTTGCGCTGATGGCGGCCCCGCTGAGCGCCGCCCTGGCCACGCAGTGGATCTTCGACGGTTCGGCCGACGCCTTGATGCAAGGCGTGCGCCAGGAGGCGCGCCAGCGCCACTGGATGGCCCGGGATGTGCTGGCCGGGCGCTACAGCGGCGCTGGCGACGGCCTGCATGTGTGGCTGCAGTTGCCGGCGTACTGGAGCCCCTCGCAACTGGCCCGCGCCGCCGACAACGAGGGCATTGCCGTCACGCCGGCAGACGCCTTTGCCATGGGTACCGGGTCGGCCAATGCCATCCGGATCTCCTTGGGCGGCATCCAGGACCGTGGGCGCTTGCAGGCCGGCCTGCAGCGGCTGTCGCATTTGCTGGCGCGGCCGCCGGAGGCGTTCAGCGCTGCGGTGGTGTGACTGGCCCGGCAGCCGGGCGCGCCGTGCGGGGGGGGCGGCCCGTCATGCGCCGTTGTTGTTCGTTCAATGAACTCACACTATTTCTGTTCAAGAAATATTACAAACTCAAATACCAGTTTTTATTGTGCGTCATGACTTGATTGTCACGAAGCCGAGACGGGTGACGGGCAAAGTTGGCACAGCCTTGCCATCGTGGTTCGGCAAACGAAGGGGGTCAGCGGGTGATGGGCTTGTGTGGCCCGGGCTTGCCAAGCCCCGTTCGAGCAACTTGTTGCCGCCATGCCCCGCAGGCGAACTGCCCGTGCGGGTGAGGTCGGCATCGCCTTTCAACGCAATCTAGTCGTCAGCCAGGCGCTGACGAATCGAGGACACATGATGAAAAAGACCCTGATCGCTCTGGCCGCCCTGGGCGCGCTGACTTCGGTGGCGCAAGCCCAATCGAGCGTGGCTTTGTATGGCCTGCTGGACAGTGGCGTGCGCCACGACAGCGCCGGCCCCAAGGGCAGTGCAGGCAACACCGGTACGCAGAACCTGTTCACCTCGGGCATTCTGAACACCTCGCGCTTCGGCTTCCGTGGCACGGAAGACCTGGGCGGCGGCATGAAGGCCAACTTCAACCTGGAGTCGGGCATCAACGCGGGCACGGGTGCCGGCTCCAGCACCAGCAACATCTTCGACCGCCGCGCCGTGCTGGGCATGGAAGACAGCTGGGGCCGTGTCGACATCGGCCGCAACACCACCTTTGCCTATGACCTGCAGGCGGGCTATGTGAACGATCCGCTGGGCCAGGAGCTGACCACCAACCGCCAGAACGCCGCCGTGTCGGCCACCTCGGTGAACCCCCTGGGCACCCTGGTGGGTTCGGCCTTGGACACCTCGCGCCGCGACAACATGGTCAAGTACCTGAGCCCCAAGCTGGCAGGCACCAATCTGGGTCTGGCTTACTCGTTCGGCAACGTGTCGGGCTCCACCGCCGCCAACTCGTCGGTGCAGTTCATGGCCAAGTACGACGTTCGCCCCCTGCAGCTGGGCTTGTCGTATGACCGCCTGCGCGACACCGCCGGCCGCAAGCAAACCCTGTTGACCACAGGCGGCAACTACATCTTCGAAGGCTACAAGGTCACCGGTGGCTACACCCAGATGCAGGCCGACGCCGGCTTTGTGAACAGCAACACCTCGATCCTGACCAACTCGGGCTCCAGCACCTCGCTGTACAAGTTCCTGGCCGGCGCCTCGGCCAGCACCACCGGCCTGAAGGCCGCGGTGTTCGACTTGGGCGTGGGCTTCAATGCCACGCCGCTGACCCAGGTGGTGGTGGCCTACTACAACACCAAGTACAGCGCCGATGGCCTGTCGTCCAACCGTTACGACACCTTTGCCGCCCGCGCCCGCTACACCCTGAGCAAGCGCACCGACCTGTACGCCGCCATCGACTACACCAAGGCCAAGGGCATGACGGCCGCCCAGACCGCCAGCGGCACCACCAGCAACACCGGCCTGTCGGTCGGTATCCAGCACCGCTTCTGACGGGCTGAACCGGGCGGGCGCTGCCGCGCCGGCCCGGTTTGCCAGGTGATTTCTCATTGCGTTTCACCCGCCCCGCCTGCCAGCGTGGCGGGTTTTTTCATGGGCGGCTCATCGGCTCATCGGCCGACCGTGCGCTGCAGCCCCATGAAGCTGGTCCATTTGCGCTCGGCCTCATCGCGCTCGAACTCGGCCACCATGAAGTCGATGAAGGAGCGCACCTTGGCCGACAGGTGCCGCCGGTTGGGGTAGGCGATGTTGATCTGGATGCGGGGCAGGTCCCAGTCGTTGAGCAGCGGCACCAGCCGGCCCGCCACGATGTCGTCGTACACGATGTAGCTGGGCTGCACCAGAATGCCCAGGCCGCTGAGCGCGGCGGCGCGCAGCACCTGCCCGTCGTTGGATTCGAGCAGGCCCTGGATAGGCACGGTCTGGGTCTGTTCGCCCCGGCTCAGGCGCAGCTCGTGGGCGTTGTTGGCGTGCACATAGATCAGAAAGTCGTGGCCCGCCAGCGCCTCGGGTGTCTGGGGCTGGCCCCGCTCGGCCAGGTAGCTGGCCGAGGCGCACAGCACCCGGCGGGTCGAACCCAGGCGCCGGATGGTGATGCTGCTGTCGGGTTCGAACTCGCGGTTGCGGATGGCCACATCGATGCCGTTGTCGATCATGTCCAGGTAGCGGTTGGCGGTTTCGATGTGGATGCGCACCTGGGGGTAGAGCTGGTGGTAGCGCACCAGGCGCGGCGCGATCTGCTGCATCGAAAACGACAGCGAGGCGCTGATGCGCAGCACGCCAGACGGGTTCAAGGTGCTGGAGTGGACGGCCGCCTCGGCCTCTTTCAGCTCGGCCAGCAGGGCGCGGGCGCGTTCGTAAAAATCCTGCCCCTCGCTGGTCAGGTACAGGCGCCGCGTGTTGCGCTCGACCAGGCGGGCGCTGAGCCGGGCCTCGAGTGAGGCCAGGTAGCGGCTGGCGGCCGGGTTGGACAGGCCCAAGGCCTCGGCCGCGCCGCCCAGGCTGCCCAGTTCGGCCACTTTGACAAACAGTTCCAGCTCGGTGAGGCGATCCATATTTCCATTTTATGGAAATATGATTTCCTTCGAATGCTGTTTTATTCTTCTGCGTGAAATTCTAAAGTGTCACCCAGGGCCCAGGCAGAGGCCTCAACCCCAGGAGACACGGCATGCGCAACCTCAATCAAGACAACATCACCCAGGCGGTCATCGCCAGCTTTGGCGACACCCGCGACCCCAGGCTCAAAGAGATCGTGATCAGCCTGGTGCAGCACCTGCATGCCTTTGCCCGCGAGGTGAAGCTGACCGAGGCGGAGTGGTTTGCCGGCATCGAGTTCCTGACCCGCTGCGGCCACATCACCGACGAGCGCCGGCAAGAGTTCATCCTGCTGTCCGATGTGCTGGGCCTGTCGATGCTCACGGTGGCCATGAACCAGGACAAGCCCCATGGCTGTACCGAGGCCACGGTCTTCGGGCCCTTCCATGTCAAGAACGCCCCCCATTACGAGCTGGGGGCCGACATCTCCAACGGCGCCAAGGGCACACCCTGCCTGGTGCGCGGTCGGGTGCTCGACACCCGGGGCCAGCCGGTGGCCGGGGCGCATCTGGATGTCTGGCAATCGGACGAGGACGGCCTGTACGACGTGCAGCACGAGGGCCTGACCCAGGCCCAGGCGCGCGGCACCTTGAACGCCGATGCCCAGGGCCGCTACCACTTCCGCTCCATCGTGGCCGTGCCCTACGCCATTCCGCACGATGGGCCGGTGGGTGCGCTGCTGGAGGCCACCGGCCGCCATCCCTGGCGGCCCGCCCACCTGCACTTCAAGATCGACGCGCCGGGCTACCAGAGCCTGATCACCCATGTGTTCCGCGATCAGAGCGACTACCTCGACTCAGACGCGGTGTTCGGCGTGCGCCAGTCGCTGGTGTGCGACTGGGTGCCCCAGCCCGACGGCTCTTACCTGCTGGAGTACGACTTCGTGCTCAACCCGGCCTCGGCGCAATAACACCATGCTGTACGCCTTTCACCTCATCGACCGGCCCGGGTCGGCCGCGCTGCGCCTGCAAATGCGCCCCGAGCACAAAGCCTGTCTGGCCCAGCTTCAAGAGCGCATCGCTTTTGCCGGCCCCCTGCTGCAAGACGATGGCCAGACCATGGTCGGCAGTCTGCTGGTCATCGACTTCCCCGGCCGTGCGGCGGCCGAGGCCTGGCTGGCGCAAGAGCCGTTTCACCGCTCAGGCCTGTACGCCAGCGTGCAGATCCACGCCTTCAGCAACCTCTGGCCCCAGCGGATCGGATTCGCCCCATGAACCCAGGCTCACTTGTGCGCCACATCGTGATGTGGAACATCGCCGGGGCCACGCCGGCAGAAAAGCGCGCCAACATCGAGCGCCTGCGCCAGGGCTTCGAGCGGCTCAGGGGCCGCATTCCCGGCCTGCTGCAGCTGGACATCGGTGTGGACAGCAGCGGGGTCGACTATGCCTGCGACGTGGTGCTCTACAGCGAGTTCGCATCGCAGGCCGCCCTGGAGGCCTACGCCGCCCACCCCGAGCACCTGCAACTGAAGGCCGAACTGGGCAGCATGCGCACGGCACGCCATCAGGTGGACTACGCCTGGGCGCCCCTGGCGGCCGCGATCGACACCCCGGAGCCACCCCAATGAACGACTTCATCTACCAGGCCCAATCGCCCCGCGTCGTGTTCGGCGCCGGTTCGCTCCAGCACCTGGAGCGCGAAATCGATCTTCTGGGCGCGCGGCGGGCCTTGGTCCTCTGCACCCCCCAGCAGGCCGGCGCGGCCCAGGCCGTGGTCGATCGCCTGGGCCCGCGTGCGGCGGGCCTGTACGCCCAGGCCGTGATGCACGTGCCCATCGAAACCGCCCGCGCAGCCCGTGCCGAGGCCGCCCGCCTGCAGGCCGATTGCGCCATCGCGCTGGGCGGTGGCTCGACCATCGGGCTGGGCAAGGCCATCGCCCTGGAGTCGGGGCTGCCGATCGTGGCCATCCCCACCACCTATGCCGGCAGCGAGATGACCCCGATCTACGGCATCACCGAGGCCGGGCTCAAAAAGACGGGGCGCGACCCCCGCGTCCTGCCGCGCACCGTGATCTACGACCCCGAGCTGAGCCGCAGCCTGCCCCTGGCCCTCAGCGCCACCAGCGGCATGAACGCCATCGCCCACGCGGTCGAGGGCCTGTACGCCAGCGACAGCAACCCTATCCTGGACCTGATGGCCGAGGAGGGCATCCGGGCCCTGGCCACGGCCCTGCCGCAGATACGCGAGCAGCCCCCACACCTGGTCCAGCCGAACCAGCCGGCCCCGGCCGGCGACGCCCGCGCCCAGGCCCTGTATGGCGCCTGGTTGTGCGGCAGCGTGCTGGGGCAGGTCAGCATGGCCTTGCACCACAAGCTGTGCCACACCCTGGGCGGCAGCTTCAACCTGCCCCATGCCGAAACCCACACCGTGGTGCTGCCGCATGCGCTGGCCTTCAACCTGCCGCAGGTGCCCCTGGCCGCCCAGCGCATCGCCCGGGCGCTGGGCCTGCCCCACGCGGGGCAAGCCGCCACGGGCCTGTACGACCTGGCCCGCTCGCTGGGCACGCCGCTGGGCCTGCGTGAGCTGGGCCTGCAAGAGCGCGACCTCGACCGCGTCTGCGAACTCGCCCTGACCCAGCAATACCCCAACCCGCGGCCCCTGGAGCAGGCCGCGCTGCGCCAGCTTTTGCAAATGGCCTACGAAGGCACCCGGCCGCTTGCGGCGGACTGAACCCCACAACAACCAGGAGACAACATGACACGCCAAACCACCGCCCCCCGATCCAGCCCCAGGCTGGCCCAGCCCCTTTCCCGCCGTCTTTGCCACCTGGCCCTGCTCGGCCTGGCCGCAGCGGCCTGCGGCCCGACCCTCGCCCAGGACAAGTACCCGAGCAAGGTGATCAAGGTCATCGTGCCGTTCCCGGCCGGAACCGCCCCCGACGTGATGGCCCGGTTCTGGGGCGAGCGGCTGGGTAAGGCCCTGGGGCAGGGGGTGGTCGTCGACAACAAGCCCGGGGCCAGCACCATCGTGGGCACCCAGCAGTTTGTGGCCTCGCCGGCGGACGGCTACACCTTTCTGTACACCGCCAGCGGCACGGTGGCCATCAACCCCTACGTCTACAAAAAGCTGCCCTACCAGACCAGCGATCTGGTGCCCGTGATCCAGACCCTGTCGATCCCGCTGGTGATCAGCGTGGCGGCCAGTTCGCCCTACAAGACCCTGGGCGACCTGATCAAGGACGCCAAGGAGCACCCCAACCAGCTCAGCTACGCCTCCTACGGCGTGGCCACGGCGCCCCATGTGTCGATGGCCTACTTTGCCAACAGCGCCAACATCACGCTGAACCATGTGCCCTACAAGGACGGCGGCCTCAACGACATCGTGGGCGGCCAGGTGGGCACGGCCTTCAGCCCGATCGCCGATGTGTTGCAGTTCATCCGCACCGGCCGGGTCCGCGCGCTGGCCGTGTCCAGCCGGCAACGCCTGGAATCCCTGCCCCAGGTGCCCACCGTGGCCGAGACCTTCCCGGGCTTCGAGGGCGACTCCTGGCATGGCGTGTTCGCTTTGAAGGGCACACCGCAGGCCGTCATCGATCAGGTGTCGTCGATCTCCCAGAAGATCGTGGCCTCCGACGAGTACCGCAAATACCTGGCCAGCATGGGCCTGGTGCCCATCGGCGGCAGCCCCGAAACCTTTGCCACCGTGCTGCAGGCCGACAGCAAGCGCTGGATGGCGGTGGTCAAGAACAACAACATCAGCCTGGATTGAGGAGCTCGCCCCGGCCTGACTCGCACGGGGCAGAACGGGGCTGCTTCATGGCGTTGCGCAGGCGTTCGGACTGGTTTCATTTCAACGCTTTGAGGGGGGGCTTGGATTGGTCGTCCGTCAGCATCAAACGCCCGTCGGCTGCGGCACCGCGAGCGCGGGCTTTTCCCGACGCGCTTGGCCGGGCTGGGGCATGGTTGACGTTTTGACCGCCTTGCGGTCCATCGGAAGACCAGATGCTCAAGTTCCCTGCCTGTTTTGAGGAGTCCGTCCATGGCGGCTTCGTCGTCACCTTTCGCGACATTCCCGAGGCGATCACCCAAGGCGACACCTTCGCGCAGGCGCATGCCATGGCGATCGATGCCCTGACCACCGCGATGGACTTCTATGTGGAAGACCGGCGCCCGGTGCCCCTGCCCAGCACGGCGCGCTCGGGTGAGCACCTGCTTGCATTGCCTCCCACCATCGTGGCCAAGGTGTTGCTGCACAACACCTGCCTTGAATCCCGTACTCGGCCCGCCGATCTGGCACGCGCCATGGGCATCAAGCCCCAGGAGGTCCACCGCATTCTGGATCTGCACCACGCCACCCAGATCGACACCCTGGCCGTCGCGTTCCGCGCCTTGGGGTGTGAGTTGGTGATTCAGGCCCGGCCTTTGCCTTTGCTTTCGCCGCCCTCGTGCCTGGCATCTGGCTCATCAAGCGCTTCGTCAAGCGCTTCGGCCACTTCGTGTCGGGCTGACCAGTCGTTGGACAAGGTCCGCAGGTAGATCGGGATCAGCAGAACACAGATGCCCCACAGGACCAGGACCACCATCAGGACGAGCAAAAACAGGGTGATGAGCATGGCGGCCATTGTTTGCGTCGCGGCGTCGCGGCCGGGCTGTTCAGCGCGGTAGGCAGCTCTGGTGCCGCGTCAAATGGATGGGCGGCTTCAACCCTTGGCCGTCGAACCCCGCTTGGCCTGGTCCGCCTCCAGCGCGCAGTTCACGGCATCGCGGAACGACTCCACCACCATCACCCCCGGGGGCGCCTGGGTGTGTGTGGCCTGGCCGGTCACCCAGGCGGGCAGCTGCACCTGGATCAGGTTGGCCTGGGGCAGGTCTTGCTGCAGCTGCAGCACCAGGGTCTGGGTGGCGGCCTCGGATTCGCCGCTCTGGATGAAGACCCGGGCCACGCTGTCGGTGCGGGCCTCGGGCGGGGCCGCATCGGTGTCGGTCACCGACATGTGGCGCGCGTCCAGGCCAGCGTCGCGCAGGGCGCGGGTCAGCAGCTCGGTCATCATTTCGTCGCCGATGCTGCCCTGGCCGATGCACAGGTTCAGCGAGCCGGTGGGCACGCTCAGCGGGCCTTGCCAGCGGCCCATCTCGGCCTCGCGCTGGCGGCGCAAGGCCACGCCGGGGCTGCTCAGGTCCAGCACCGTGTGCGCCTCGCCACGCTGTCGGCGGCGCGGTTTGCCGTCCAGCGCGCCGATCACATCCACCACCACCTGTTGCATGCGCTGGGCTTGTTCGGGGCTGATCAGGCCCAGTTCGTGGTCGCGGGCTGCCAGTTGCAGGGCCGGCAGCACGATGTTGTCGCAGTAGCTGGCAAAGCTTTTTTTCTTCAGGTAGGCGCGGGCCTGGGCGATCAGGTCGTGCGCGTCGCCCGACAGGGTGCGCTGGTAGAAGCGCTGCGGGCGTGTCAGCGAGGGCCCGTCGCCCAGCAGGATGTCAAGAAACTTCAGCGAGGGCACATAGCGCCCGGCCACCAGCAGGCACAGGGTCAGCGGGGTGGCCAGCAGCAGGCCCACCGGGCCCCACAACGCACTCCAGAAGATGGCCGCAATCACCACCGACAGCGGCGACAGGCCCGTGCTGTGCCCGTACAGCAGGGGCTCGACCACCTGGGCGGCCAGCACCTCGACCACCAGGAAGGCGGTCAGCGTCAGCAGCATCAGCGTCCAGCCGGGCTCCACCGCGGCGCCCAGCAGCACGGCGGGCACGGCCGCGATCAGCACGCCGATGTAGGGCACGAAGCGCATCAGCGCCGTCAGCACGCCCCACAGCATGGCGTGCGGCAGGTCGATGGCCCACAGGGCCAGCCACACCACCGCCCCCACGCCGAAGTTGACCGCAAACTGCGACACGAAGTAGCGCGACAGGCGCGCGCCCACATCGTTGAGCACCTCGGTGCTGGCGCGCAGGTCGTGCCCGCCGATCAGGCGCAGCAGGCGGTCGCGCAGCGATTCATGCTCCAGCAGGGTGAACAGCATCACGATCAGCACGATGCCCGCGGTGGCCAGCGGCTCCCACAGCGAGCCGGCCAGGTGGGACAACACGCTCAGCGAGGTGGGCGGCGGCGGGTAGACCTCGACCTGCACGCGCTCGCCGTTGGTACTGCCATTGATGTTGGCCTTGAGCCGGCTGGCGGCATTGCGGCTGGGCGTTGGGCGCTCGGGCTCGCTCAGGTGCTTGAACAGGCGCCCGGCCGTGCCCTGCAGCGAGTCCATGCGGTCCACGGTCAGCTCTTTCACGGTGGCCACCTTGGCGCGTATCGACGATTCGTACTGCGGCAGGCTGGCGGTCATGTCCACCAGTTGCAGGCCCAGCATCACGGCCAGGGCGGCCATGCCGGCGCACAGGCTGCCCACGGCGGTCAGCACCGCGGGGGTGGCGGGCAGGCCGATGTGGCGCAGGCGCCTGACCAGGGGGGCGATCAGCAGGCTCAGCATGGCGGCCAGGGCCACCGGCACCAGCACCTCGCGCGCCAGGTACAGCAGGCCCAGCACGATGGCGCAGGACACCAGCGGGCTGGTGCTCAGGCCGCTGCGCCAGTGCTCGGCCTGTGGACGGGGAGTGGGGTCGACGGGAGAGGTCACTCTGGTGCGATCGGCTGGTTTGGGTTGATGGACGGCATCGAATTGATGCTGGATCATAACGAGCACCTGCTCTGTGCCGCCCGGCGGCAAAGCCCTCCCGCAGCCATGCCCATCGTGAATACCAGCTAGTGCAAGGGTGTACTGGGCCGCGCCGGTGCCGGCGGCGGACAATCGCGGGCGATCCAGGGGCTGGCGGGCGCACAGTCTGCCCGGCCGGCCTTCATTCCGAACCACCTCACGAACCTCAAGAGCGCTGACGCATGAGCACACCCATCACCGGCATTTCTTCCATGGCCACCCGCCTGCTTCTGGCCGACCTGGCCACGGCCTACCAGCAACAGTTCCAGGTGCCGGTGCAGTTCGAATCCCTGGGCGGTGTCGAGGCCGCCAAAAAAGTGCAGCAGGGCGAGGCGGTCGATCTGGTGGTGCTGGCCAGCGATGCCATCGACAAGCTGATGGCCGGGGGCTTTCTGCTGCCCGCCAGCCGGCGTGACCTGGTGCAGTCGTCGGTGGCCATCGCCGTGCGCGCCGGCGCGGCCCTGCCCGACGTGAGCAGCGAGGCGGCCCTGCGCGCCAGCGTGCTGGCCGCGCGCAGCATCGGCTACTCCACCGGCCCCAGTGGCACGGCCTTGATCCAGCTGTTCGAGCGCTGGGGCCTGGGCGAGACCCTGAAAGACCGCCTGGTGCAGGCCCGCCCCGGCGTGCCGGTGGGCAGCCTGGTGGCGCAGGGCGAGGTGGAGCTGGGCTTTCAGCAGCTCAGCGAGCTCAAGGACCTGCCCGGCATCACCTTGCTGGGCGGCATGCCCCCGGGGCTGGAGATCGTCACCACCTTCACCGGGGCGGTGCGCGTGGGCGCCGCCCAGGCCGATGCGGCCCAGGCCGTGCTCGATTTCATGAGCGCGCCGGCGCAGACCGCGCTCAAAGAGCGCCACGGCATGGAAGCCGCGCAGGCCTGATCACGGCAAAGCGGGTTGGCCCGGCTCAGTCCAGCACCTGCCCGTCGTGCTCCACGTACGGGTGGTAAGGCCCGGTGCCGCTGTGCGAGGCCTCGGCGGCGGGGATGAAGGCGCCGCGCTTCACGTCGAACACGTTCACCTGGCCTTGCTCGATCACATAGTGCCAGCCGTTCAGGGTCAGGCGCCCGGCCTCGACCTCGCGGCGCACCATGGGGTAGTCCATCAGGCGCTCCAGTTGCAGCACCACCGAGCGCTCTTCGGTGCGGCGCAGCGCCTCGGCGCAGGCCTGCACCGGCAGCTGCGCCTCTTGCAGCAGCTCCAGCCAACTGCTCAGGGCGCGTGCTTCGTCGGGCACGCCCTCGTAGGCTGCCCGCACCGCCCCGCAGTGGCTGTGGCCGCACACGATGATGCGCTCCACCTGCAGCGTCAGCACCGCGTATTCCACCGCCGCCATGGTGCCGTGCAGGCCCCGTGAGCCGTCGTAGGGCGGCACCAGGGCCCCTACATTGCGCACCAGAAACAGCTCACCCGGGCCGGCCCCGGTCAGCAGGTGGGGCACCAGGCGTGAGTCGGAGCAGCCGATGAACAGGGTCTTGGGGTGCTGCCCCTGGGCCACCAGGTCTTGAAAGCGTTGCTGGTGCAGGGGAAAGTAGTCCGACTGAAAGCGCCTGAGGCGCTGCAGCAACTCGTCGGGCGGCGAGGCGTCGGTCGGGGGCATGGCGGTGTCCTGGGGGCCTTGGGTGGGTGATGAAAGGCATTGACATGCAACGCCTGATTTTCAAGTTCCACTGATTCTGGCGCCCATCCGGTGGATTCCCTCAGGGGTCGGATGGCGCTTTTTTGCCCTGGATCAAGGGCCTGCCGCGTCAGCGGCGGGCCGGGCCCGGCCTCATTCAGGCTTGATGCCGGCCTCGCGGACCACCTTGGCCCATTTGGCGATTTCGGAGCGCTGGTGGGCCGCCAACTGGGCTGGCCCGGCCACGATGGGCTCCATGCCCAGGGCGCGCATGCGGGCCTGAACCTCAGGCAGGTTGAACACGCGCATCGCCTCGGTGGCCAGCAGGGCCTGGATGTCGGCTGGCAGGCCGCCGGGCGCAAAAATGGCCAGCCAGGAGTCGGCCTCGAAGCCCTTCAGCCCCTGCTCGGCCAGGGTCGGGATGTCGGGCGCCGAGGCGCTGCGGCGCAGGCTGGTGATGCCCAGGGCGCGCAGCTTGCCTTCGCGGATCGAGGGCAGGGCCGAGGGCAGGTTGTCGAACATCAGCCCGATGTGCCCCGCCAGCAGGTCGGGCACGGCCATGGCGCGGCCCCGGTAGGGCACGTGGTTGAGCTTCACGCCCGCCATGGCGTTGAACATCTCGCCCGCCACATGGGGCGAGGTGCCGATGCCCGGCGTGCCGTAGCTCAGCTGGCCCGGCTGGGCCTTGGCCAGCGCCACCAGCTCGCCCACGTTGCGGGCCGGTACCGAGGGGTGCACCACCAGCACATTGGGAGTGGAGGCGACCAGCACGATGGGCGTGAAGTCCTTCACCATGTCAAACGGCAGGTGAGGGAAGACCGAGCCGTTGATCGAGTGCGTGGCAATGCCGCCCATCATCACGGTGTAGCCGTCGGGTTTGGCCCGGGCCACGGTTTCGCCGCCCAGATTGCCCCCGGCGCCGGGCTTGTTGTCCACCACCAGGGGCTGGCCCAGCGAGAAATGCTCGGCCAGCAGGCGCGCCAGGGTGTCGGGCACGCCGCCGGGCGGAAAGCCCACCACGATGTGCACCGGCCGCTCGGGGTAGCGCGCGGTCTGGGCCTGGGCCGGGTTGAAGGAACTCCCTAGAGCTGCTGCCATGAGGGCCAGCCCGATTTTCTTGAACTTCATGTGTCGATATCCGGAATGAAAAAGCCCGCGGCCCAGAGCGTGTTGTCACGCCCTGGCCGGGGCCGGTCGATTATCCAGGGTGGCGTGGCGTGATCACGTGCGGGGTGGCTTTTCTGCAGCGTGATCTCACAGGGCCTGCATCAGCCTGGACAAGCGCTGGATCAGCGGCGCAAACAGCTCGGACGAGGTGTTGCCATAGCCCAGCACCAGGCCGTTGTCGGCCGGCCCGGGCGGCAGGGCAAAACCCGACAACGCCGACGGGGCCATGCCCTGCTGGCGTGCCTGCTCGGCCACGGCCTGGTCGGGCCACCGGGGCCCGAAGCGCACGCACAGGTGCAGCCCGCATTGGCCGCCCTCGATCTGGTGCGGCACGGCCAGGTGCTGCTGCAAGGCGCTGCGCAACGCACTCTGCCGGCTGCGGTACAGGCGGCGCATGCGCCCCAGGTGGCGCGCAAACTCGCCGCTTTCCATGAACTGCGCCAGCGCCAGCTGGCTGTGGCGCTGGCCGCCGCGCAGCAGCTCGCCCAGCGGCCCCTGCAGGCCCGGCAGCAAGGCCTCGGGCAGCACCAGAAAGCCCAGGCGCAACGAGGGGAACAGGGTCTTGCTGAAGGTGCCCACATACAGCACCGGCGCCTGCGGCACCAGGCCCTGCAGGGCGCCGATCGATTCGCCGGCATGGCGGAACTCGCTGTCGTAGTCGTCCTCGATCAGCCAGCAGCCGTGGCGGCGCGCCTGCTCCATCAGCTGCAGGCGGCGCGCTGCGCTCAGCACCGCGCCGGTGGGGTACTGGTGCGAGGGCGTGACGTAGATCAGCCGCGGTGGGTGGCGGGCCCAGTCCAGCTCGGTGGCGCACAGGCCCTCGCGGTCCACCGGCAGCGGGTGCAGTGTCAGGTCGGCGGCGCGCAGGGCGGCCTTGGCGCCGCGGTAGCCCGGGTTCTCCACCCAGGCCCGGTCGCCGGGGTTGCTCAGCAGGCGCGCGCACAGCGACAGGGCCTCCTGGGCGCCTTCGGTGATCACCACCTGCTCAGGGCTGCAGCGCACGCCCCGGGCCACGCTCAGGTGGCGGGCCACGGCTGCGCGCAGGGCCGGCTCGCCCAATGGCTCGCCATAGGCCAGCGCGGCGGGCCCGGCCTGGGTGATGGCCCGGTCCAGCGCGCGGCGCCAGGCCGCCAGCGGAAAGTGCGACAGGGCCGGCACCCCGGGCCGCAGCGGCAGCCCGAACTGGGTGCCGGCCCCGGTGGGCTGGATGTGGGCCAGGCGCTGGGCCAAGCGCTGGGCCAAGGGGTGTGGCAGGGTCGGGCTGCCTGGGGTGGCAGTTTCTTCGGCGCGAGGCCTGCCGCGTGCCGTGGTGGCCGCCGGCCGGGCCAGGGCCGCCACCCGCGTGCCCTGCCGGTCGGGCTGCAGATAGCCTTCGGCGCTGAGCTGCTCGTAGGCCGCGATCACGGTGTTGCGCGACACCCCCAGGCCCTCGGCCAGGGCGCGCGAGCCGGGCAGGCGGCTGCCCGGCGCCAGGCGCCCCGCCAGGATGGCCTGCTGCAGGCGGCGGTGCAGCTGGCGCTGCAGCGGCTCGGCCCCGGGGTGGCGCTGCAGGGTGGCCTCCAGCAGCACTTGGGGCATCAGCGGGGCAGGGGGCGTCGGGGTGGCTGGCATGGGCAAGGGGTCGGTGGCAAGCCAGGGTGGCGTGGCTCTGTCAAAACGATGGGCCGTGGCACTTTTTGAGGTGCCACCTTCGGGCTACTGTAGCGTACCCGGCAGCGCTCTTCTGGCCCTGCTCGGGTTGTTCAACCCGGCAACCCGCCTATCAAAAGGAACCCCTCCATGGCCCTCTGGCCCACCCCGATCACGCTTCAAGGCGCCGCCTGCTCGCTGGAGCCCCTGCACCCCGACCACCACGACGAACTGGTGGCCGCCACCCTGGACGGCGAGCTCTGGAAGCTCTGGTACACCGCTGTGCCCAGCCCCGAGGGCATGGCCGCCGAGATCCAGCGCCGGCTCGACCTGCAGGCCAAGGGCGCCATGCTGCCCTTCACCACCCGCGACGCCAGCGGCCGGGTGGCGGGCATGACCAGCTACATGAACATCGATGCCGGCAACCGCCGTGTCGAGATCGGCTCGACCTGGACCCGGGCGGCGGCGCAGCGCGGCCCGTTCAACACCGAGTGCAAGCTGCTCTTGCTGGGCCACGCCTTCGAGGCGCTGGACTGCATCGCGGTCGAGTTCCGCACCCATTTCTTCAACCAGCAAAGCCGGCGCGCCATCGAGCGCCTGGGCGCCAAGCTCGATGGGGTGTTGCGCAGCCACCAGCGCGCCGCCAACGGCACCCTGCGCGACACCTGCGTCTACAGCATCACCCAGGCCGAATGGCCCACCGTCAAGACCCATCTGCGCTGGCAGCTCGACAAACCCCGGGCCTGACGGACACCGGGCCTGAAACAGCCCGGGCCTGCCGGACCCCATCAGCCCCCGGCGTAGCGCCCGGGGCGGTGGCTGATCCACAAAAACACGCCCATCACCACCGCGGCCAGCACCGAGTAGGCCACGCGCTCCAGCGGCACCACCCACAGGGCCGCCAGCAGCACGCTGCAATCGATCGCCAACTGCACCTTGCCGGCGCGCAGGCCGTAGCGTTGCTGGGCATGCAAGGCCACGATGGTGGCCCCACCGAGGCTGGACTTGTGGCGGGCCAGAAACAGGCAGCCGGTGCCCAGCAGCAACCCGCCCAGCACCGCGGCGAACAGCGGGTGCAGGTAGTCGACCCGCATCACGTGGGGGAACAGCTCGGTCAGCAGCGACAGCAGGGCCACCGAGCCAAAGGTCTTGAGCGTGAACTCCCGGCCCATGCGGGTCCAGGCAAACCAGTAGAAGGGCAGGTTCACCACGAAGAACAGCTTGCCGAAAGACAGGCCGGTGGCGTAGTGCAGCAAGAAGCTGATGCCCGCCGTGCCGCCGATCAGCAGGCCCGCCTGGTTGAACAGCATCAGCGCCATGGCCACGAACAGCGTGCCCGCAAACAGGGCCTGGGCGTCTTCGAAGGCACCGTGGCGCAGCGGTGCGGAAGATAGGGCGGGCGAGCCGGTGGGCAGGGCGCCAGGCGCCAGGTGAGAGGTCGACGATGAGGGTGTCATGGCAGGGTCGGATCAGCAGCTATCGGGTGGACAGTGCACGCAGGGGAGGCGCCAGGCCCCTTGTGGGGGTCACGGCATCAAGCCGCCTATTGTCGCCGGAATGCGTGAAAAACTCAGTAGAAACCCTAGCATTTGCCGTGCCTGAACCCGGGCCCTGATCTGGTGCATGATGGCTCGCCCGACCTGAAGCCCCTGCCATGCCTGCTGCACCCGATTCCCTGCTCGACCCCGCCCGCCTGGTGGCGCTGGCCCTCGCCAACCCGGTCAATGCCGAGCTGATGCGCCGCCTGCCGGCCCTTGACCTGCCCCAGGGCCACCTCACGGCGGGCTGCCTGTTCCAGGCGGTGTGGAATGCGCACAGCGGGCGTGCACCGGGATGGGGTCAAAGAGCCTGTTCACGATCTCCCATGGGTCGCGCAGCGGTCTTTTCGGGATGGGATGCAAGGCGCGGTGCGCCGTCGATAGCCCGCCTATCGACAAGCGCCGCAACGCCGCAGACCGCCCGAAAAGGCCACTGCCCGAAGGGTTGGAGCGAAATCGGGCGATTGGGCGCCCTAGCTGCTTGCATGGGCACGAGCCCATGCGGCGCATCCAGGCCACCCACTCATCCCGATTGCGCTTCAACGCGGCCCATGCGAGATCGTGAACAGGCTCTTGCAGATTACGACGTGTTCTATTTCGACGACAACGACCTGTCCTGGCAGGCCGAAGACGCCGTGATCCAGCGTGTGCAGGCCGTGGTGGCCGACCTGGGCGTGACGGTGGAGGTGCGCAACCAGGCCCGGGTGCACCTGTGGTACCCGCAACGCTTCGGGCTGAGCTACCCGCGCCTGCGCGATTGCCGCGAGGGCATCGACCGCTACCTGATCGCCTGCACTTGCGTGGGGCTGAGCCTTGCTGACGGCGAACTGTACGCCCCCGACGGCCTGCACGACCTGGCGGCCGGGCGCCTGCGCCTCAACCCGCGTTGGGCCCAGCCGGCCCTGTTTGCCGCCAAGGCGGCCAGCTACCGGGCGCGCTGGCCGTGGCTGACCGTGCTGCCGCCAGGCTGATCCTGCGGCCGCCTTGATCTGACGCAAGTCTGGCACGGGCCGGTTTCATGGATCCGTCATGCGCGCTGCCCAGACTGGGCTGCATTGGCATGGATCGGCCTGAGCCGGGATCAAGGAAACGCATGGACAAGACATTGGCGGTGGCATCGTTGGGGCAGCAGCGTCTGTTGCTGCCGGTGTGGGTCAAGGCGGCACTGGCGGCCAACGACCGGCTCAAGTTCTACCTCTCGACCCTGCAGGCGGCCAGCCAGCATGCCGAGCACCCGCGTGAGCCGGCGCTGGACTTGAGCCGCGAACTGGCGGCGGCTGGCCTGGGCAGCGAGACCTGGCTGCTCGACCTGCCCGGCGGGGCCAGCCGTGTGGACGGGCAATTGATGCTGCCCGAGCTGGAGCGCCTGCGCGACGCCCTGCGCGAAGACCTGGGCCTGATGGCGCGACCGGTGCTGGCCCTGGCCGACCCGGAGCAGCCCGCGCGCATACAGCACTGGCTCGACACTCTGGCCGCCTTGCAGGGCGTGCGCCTGGACGCGATGCAGCTGCGCAGCCTCACCCACGGCCAGCGCCAGGGCGGGCCCGGCGACGACAGCCTGCACCTGCTGGTGATGGACCTGCACAAGGCCATCAATCAGCTGGTGCCCCAGGTGGCCAGCGAGCTGATTGCCGGCGCCCATGTGTGGCAACTGGACGAGGCCGACCGCCCCCTGGTGCAGGCCTTCATGCGCGGCCTGCGCCGCACGGCCCCGCTCAAGTTCGATCACCCCGGCCTGGAGACCGCGGCCACCCGCGACGGCGCCCACCTGCTGCTGCAGAACGACATCGGCACCAACGATGCCCATGTGCTGGTGATCCAGGTGCAGGAGCTGACGATCACGCTCACCTACTCCGACCTGCACCTGCGCCGCTTCAGCTTCTTCCAGGCCCTGCTGGCGCCGCTGGGGGCCAACTGGTCGGTGGTGGAGAGCCGCACCGAGGCCCAGCTCAACCAGGGCCAGGCCTACACCGTGGGCACCGCCACCTTTGCCTGTGCCGACCTGACCCACTTGCAAGCCACGCTGGAGGGCCTGGGGGCCCGCATCGTGTTCCTGATCGACTGGAACCGGGCGCGCAAGCGGCTGCTGAATTTCGTCAGCAAGCCGGCGGCCGAGCTGCTGCTGCGCGCTGCTGCCGAGCAGGAGCTGGGCCACATGGCCTGGCTGCGTGCCGGTGGCGAGCGCCTGATTTTTGGCGCCATGCAGACGGTGGGCGAGGGCGCCTTCCGCCTGGGCGACCGGCTGGACGAGGTGCTGGGCCCGGATCAGGCCAGCGCCTTTTTGCTCGACGTGATGCGCCTGGCCACAGAGGCCCTGTTGCATGGCCAAAGCCCCTCGCTGGTGGCCGACGAGGCCCGCTTGCTGCTGGCGCGCCAGATGCAGCGCCGCAGCGCCGGCTTCGACCTGCTCGACGAGCACGCCGCCTACTGCCAGACCCTGGCCCAGGCGGTCAGCGATGCCCTGGGCCATGGCCGCGACGGGCTGCAAGCGCAGGCGGCCGAACTGGCGGCCCGGGCCAAGACCTGGGAGCGCCAGGCCGACCAGCTGGTGATGCAGGCGCGCGAGCAGGCCGAACGCCAGCCGCGCTGGCAGGCGGTGTCGCGCCTGCTGGTGCTGAGCGACGACGTGGCCGATGCGCTCGAAGAAGCCGCCTTTCTCATCAGCCTGATGGCCGACCACCACCAGAAGGGCTGGAACCGCGAGGTGCGCCAGGCCTTGTCGGCCCTGGCCCAGGTGGTGCAGCAGGCCACGCAGGACCACGTGAAGGCCCTGGCCATCGCCCGCAACCTGGGCAGCGACAGCGAGCGCCAGGACCAGGACGAGTTCCTGACCGCCTCCTGGGCCGTGCTGCACGCTGAGCGCCGCTGCGACGATCTGCTGCGGCAGGCGCGCCATGTGCTGCTGGCCGAGCTGCAGGATGCCGCCTCGCTGATGCTGGCCAACGACCTGGCCCAGACCCTGGAGCTGGCCTCCGACCGCCTGCTGGCCGCCGGCTATGGCTTGCGCGAGCTGGCCTTCAACCAGTCCGGGGTGCAGGCATGAGCGCTGATGACGAGCTGTTCCTGATCGGCTGCGGCGGGCCTGCCCCGAGCCCAGCGCCCAGTGCCGAGCGCATGGGCTTCAAGGCCTGGAACCTGGCCCGCATGGCCGCCCTGGACCTGCCCGTGCCACCGGCCTTTGTGCTGGGCACGGCCTGGTGCGCCGACCCCGAGCGGCGCCTCCGCGCCAGCCTGCCCGCCACCTGGGAGCCCGGCCTGAGGGCCCTGCAGGCCGGCCTGGCCAGCCCGCTGCAATTTGGCGATGCGCGGCGCCCGCTGCTGCTGTCGGTGCGATCCGGGGCGCCGGTGTCCATGCCCGGCATGATGGAGACCCTGCTCAACATCGGCCTGTGTGATGCCACCGTGCCCGGCCTGTTGCGCCTGACCGGTCAACCCCGCCTGGTGTGGGACGCCTACCGCCGCCTGGTGGCCAGCTACGGCGAGGTGGTGGCGGGGCTGGATGCCGCGCTGTTCGAGGCCCCGGCTGCAGGCCTGGGGGCGCAACGTGATGAGCGTGACCTCGACTTTGCCGAGCTGCGCGAGCTGACCCGGCAGCACCTGAAGGCTTTTGCCCAGGCCGCAGGCCGCCCTTTTCCGCAGGACCCGCGCCAGCAACTGGCCGAGGCCATTGCCGCCGTGCTGGCCTCGTGGCAGGCGCCCAAGGCCGTGGAATACCGGCGCCTGCACCGCTTGCCCGACACCTTGGGCACGGCGGTCACGGTGCAGGCCATGGTGTTCGGCAATGCCGGGGGGCGCTCGGGGGCGGGGGTGGGCTTCACCCGCGACCCGTCCAGTGGCGAGCCTGAGCCCTGGGTGGACTTTCTGTTCAACGCCCAGGGCGAAGACGTGGTCTCGGGCCGGCGCAGCGCACAGGGCCATGAGGCCCTGGCCAACGTGCTGCCCGATTGTTGGGCGCAGCTGGTGCAGGCCACCCACACGCTGGAGCAGCAGCTGGGCGACATGCAGGATTTCGAGTTCACCGTGCAGGAGGGCACCCTCTACCTGCTGCAGACCCGCAGCGGCAAGCGTTCGGCCTACGCCACCGCCCGCATCGCGCTGGACATGCTCGACCAGGGGCTGATCAGTGCCGAAGAGGCACTGCGGCGCACCGCCGGCCTGGGCCCCGAGCAGTTGAGCCAACGCCGGGTGCTGGCCGCCGATGGCCAGGCCCTGGCGCCCGCGGCGCTGGCCGCCAGCGCCAGCCCGGGCGTGGTCAGCGGCGCGCTGGCGCTGGATGAAGCCGCCGCGCGCAGCCTGGTGGCGCAGGGCCGGCCGGTGGTGCTGGTGCGGCGTGACGCCGAGACCAGCGACATCGCCACCCTGGAGCTGGCCGGGGGCCTGCTGACCCAGCGCGGCGCCCGCACCTCGCACGCCGCCGTGGTGGCGCGCCAGATGGGCAAGGTGTGCCTGGTGGGGTGTGAGACGCTGCAGATCGACCTGGCGGCGCGCCGCATCCAGCTGGGGCCCTTGACCCTGCACGAGGGCGACACCTTGTCGCTGGATGGCCACCAGGGCCAGGTCTACGCGGGTGCGGTGCAGACCCGCGACGAGTTGCCGCAAGCCCTGCTGCAGCGGCTGGACACCCTGCGGGGGGCTGGCAAACCGGGCGCGGGCGGCTAGTATTCGGGCTGGGCCTGGGGGCTTGCCCGCCGCCCTTTGCCCGTGACCCGATACCCACCATGAACCTTCGCCACCCTCGACTTCCGCGTGCCTGCGGGGTTTTCGTTCTTGCGCTGCCCTGGCTCTTGCTGGCCGGCTGCTCCAGCGCCCCGCCGCGCCAGGCCGCCGACCCTCAGCCCGCGCTGGCGGTGCCGGCCGCATTGTCCGAAGAGCAGAGCCAGGCCGTCACCGTCTATGCCCTGGGTCTGGTGGGCACCCCGTACCGCTACGGCGGCAACACGCCTGATTCGGGTTTTGACTGCAGCGGCCTGATCCGCCATGTGTATGGCCTGCAGGCCGGCCTGCCGGCGCCGCGCACGGTGGCGCAGCTGCAGGGCTGGGGCCATGCGGTGCCGATCGAGGCCTTGCGCACCGGCGATCTGGTGTTGTTCTCGAAGGGCGGGGCACCCTCGCATGCCGGCATCTATGTGGGCGAGGGGCGCTTTGTGCATGCGCCCTCCACCGGGGGGCAGGTGCGGCTGGACCGGCTCAAGTCGGGCTACTGGGCGCAGCAGCAGGTGGCGATCCGCCGGCCCTGAGCCCGAGTCGGACACACGCAGGCCTCAGATCGACGCCGACCAGCGCTCGTTCCAGTCGCGGTTGGCCTCGATCTGGCGCCGGTCGCGCTTGGTGGGGCGGCCTTCCTGCAGGCTGGCTGCGGGCTCGGGGGCCAGGCGGCGCTGCTCCTGGGCCTGTTCGCGTGTGGCAATGCTCTCGGGGGTTTCCTGGTACAGCTGCTGGGCCACCGGGGCCGGGCCACGCTGGGCGCTCAGGCCCAGCACCACCACCGTGCGGTGGATGGGGCCCTGGCGCAATTCCACGGTGTCGCCGCAGCGCAGCTCGCGCGAGGGCTTGGCATTGGCGCCATTCACCGAGACCCGGCCTTTGCCGATCTCTTCCACCGCCAGGCTGCGGGTCTTGTAGAAGCGGGCGGACCAAAGCCATTTGTCCAGCCGCAGGGAGGCAAGTTCGCTCATGGCGTGATTTTGCCTCGAGACGAAGCTCGACACAGGCCACACCTCACGCAGTTTGCCCTCTGGGCTTCAGCGGATGACCAGCAACAGGGTGCTGCCCGCAGGCACGCTGACATTGTTGCGAACATAGCTGGTCTTACCGGGCCCGATGGTGTCCATCGTGTAGTAGTGGCTGGTCGCCGTGAAGCCGGAGGCGCCGATGGCGGTGGGCTGCAAGGGCATGTAGCCTGAAGTGAGTGAGACATCGATGGCCGCAAACGTGTACCCAGCATCCGTCCTGGCTGGCAGACTGTAACGGTCCAGGGCTTTTGACAGCGGCAGGGCGGCAAACATGGCTGCACCGAAATGCGCAAATTCGTCCGCATAACCCAGCCCACCATTCGCCTTGATCAAGTTGTCGAGGCAGTAGTAGCTGCCGTTCACAATGGTCGTGCCGTCGTTGCAAGAGGTGATCAGCTGTTGGTAAATGGACAGTCCATAGCGGCGGGTTAGATAGGCACCGAAGCTGCCGCCGATGCTGTAGTTGCCTGCCGACAAGTTTGGCCAATTGATGTACGAGACTCCCCCGCCCGTCGAAAGGTAGCCGGGGATTCGGCTGGAAACCGCCGAGTTGTAGCCCGCGTTCACGACCGGGCCAACGATGTCCTCGGTCATCATGGCCGAGCTCTCTTCTAGCCAGGTATCGTGGTACGAGCCGCGTTTGACCAAGCGTTGGTAAAAGTTCGTCATGTGGGTCGCCTCATGCAGGAGCGTCGAGACGGCGTAGGGGCGATTGTTCTTGACGGTGTTGGCGTTGACGAAAAACGCCAAAGCTTGATTTGAATTGACAGCCCAAGACGCAGTGGTGGGCAGGTAGGCGCTTATGGTCGAAAAATACCCCGCCCATCCGGTGCTGCTCGGAACATTGACAATGACAACATGGATGTCCTGCAGGGCGCTTCCGTCTTGGATGAGGTAGCCGGCGTAAGGCGCCGCTGCTGAGCCCCAGACATCCCCGAGCAGTTGGTTCAAACGGTCGAAACCGCCCGATGGGCCACAGACGGAGGCCTGCATGATGCCCAAGTCTGTGCTGGTGACCTTGCCTGAAATACTGGCGTTGGGGTCGACCCAAAAAACAATGCTTCGACCCGAGGGCAAGACGCATGTTGCGGCCACCGATGTGGCGTAGGGCACGGGGGCGGTCGGGCTGTTGTAAAGGTCGTTCCAGACACGAACGGTTCCCAAGCCTGGTGTGGGGTTGGGGGCGCCGGTACCCAATTTGGCGTCCAGATCGCTCATCGAACGTTTTGGAACAGACAGAAGAAAATCAGCGGCTTGACGATTTCTGATGAGCAGTCTGTCGTGTGCCGAAGCCTCCGTGGATGAATCTCCAAGCGACTCAGTTGAGCGCAGTGCCGTGGATTCTCCGCTGTTCGCGGCCACCGGACTGGCCAGGGTGCCTGTCGATGGGCTCTGTGCAGCCGTCGTAACGCCCGTATTGGCAAACACCAAGGTTGCTTTCTGCCCTGCCTGCACGCCCGCAATGTTGATGTTGAGCAGGGCGGGTGTCGAATTGGTGTTGACAAATTTCCAGGCCCCGACCCCGCTGCCGCTGTAAAGGCTCGGGCTTTGTGCGCCGCAATTGATGCCAGAGCAATCCACGGTCAGGCTGTTGCCACTGCTGCTCGCCAAAACGCTCAAGGCAGTGCTTGAACTGGCTGAGGCGCCGGCGCTGTCTCGCACCGTCAAACTGACCGTGTAGGTGCCTGGCGTCGTGTAGGTGTGGGTCACATTGGCTCCTGAGCCCGTGGTGCCATCACCAAAATTCCATTGATAGGTCATCGCCAGGTTGCTGGCGTCATAGGCAACGCCCGTCAGGTTGATGGACTGCCCCACATAGGCGGTCGTTGGGGTGGCCGTGATGCTCACGCCCGAGACGCCTGATGCCGCCGAACTCGAAAAGACAAAACGTTTGAGCGCAATGACGCTACCGTTCGGCAAGGTCAGGTTGCCTGTGGTGGCCGAGGTCGCGGTAAAGGTCATTCCCGCGCCGAACGTGTTGACGACGCTGGGTGAACGATAGCTCCCAGTCAGGGTTTGTCCATTGCCGTACTGGTAAAGCAGGCCGCTGGCACTGCTTCCATTGAGCGTGGCCAGGGCGGTGTACCACACCGGCTGGCCTGAGGTGTCGTACATGTAGCTGCCGATCGACACCAGATTGCCTTGCGCTTCAATGAAGTAGCCGCGTCCGCTTTGATCTGGGGCCCACCAAACACCGTTTTGAAGCAGGCTGCTGGCCGCACCAAGCGTGTTGTTTTGAAATCCATAGCGTTGCAGCGGCACGCTGACCGCGGTGCTGGAGCCCGAGGGGGTGACCGTCAAGGTTCCTTGCGTGGCGCTTGTGAAGCCCAGCCAAGCCGAACCGATGGTGGTGTTGGCGGTGGGTGCCTGGTAGGTACCACCGAGTGATTGCCCGCCCGCATAGCTGCTGATACTGCCGCTATAGCTACCGTCGGTTTGCTGGCTCAGTATGCCCGCATACCAGATGGCCCGTCCACTGGTCTCATACATGTACAGCGTCAGGCTCAGTTGGGATCCTTGTACATCCACGCCGTAACCTGAACCGCTGGCCGACGGATTCCACCACACACCTGTTTGGGGCACGCTGTAACCGCTGGTGCTGCTGGCTGTGGTTTCCACAATCTCAGGTTGTCCTGATCGTGTGCTGAAACTGCCCATCGGTGAGTTGCCCCCACCGCCACAGGCACTGAGCAGCACGCTCAGTGCCAACAGCCACAAAAAATTTCTCATGAACTCGATCCCTGTTGTCTTTCCTGATTATTCTTTGGCCAAGCACTTTTCGTGCTTCGGCTCCGACCCGGAATATCTTACCTGAGCACTCTGCCGCTGGGTTAGCGATAGCAGCATCAATGGTGCTTGTGTCTTTTGCAAAAACCGGTTATTTGTGTGTCTGATCTATTCGGGGTGGCTGGTTTTGCTTCGATGAACGGGATGTTCGTTCGGGTGTTCAGAGGCTCATCACAAAGACGAGGGTCTTTTGATGACCGGCTGGCGAATCAGTTGCAGGCCATGCCCAGCGTTGCGCCGGTGTGGCGGTTGCCTTGGCCAAACCACGAGCCCTGGCAGCCTGGGATTTTTTCAAAACCCGAAATAGCTGATCGGAATGGCTCGGCCGTTTGGGAGTGTCAATGTTGCGTTGTAAGAATCTGAAAATTTGATTTGAACCGTGCCCACATTGGCATTCACCAGTTGTGCCGCATGGTAGCTTCCCGTCAAGGTCTGGCCACCACCATAGAGTTGCAGTGCACCAGTGAATGATCCGTTGGTCAACGTGCCCACGGCCTGCATCCAATTCGGGTTGCCATTGGCGTCATAGCCATAAATGGCAAATGCCAGATTCTTGTTGTCGTTGCTGACTTGAAGCAGGTAGCCACGCCCACCTTCGCTGGGATTCCACCAGGTACCGGTGCGGGGGATCAGGGTCGCCGGCGTTGCGTTGATGCCACCTGTATAGGTGAGATTGCCGGGGGTATAAATCTGGTGTAGAGAGGAGCTCGAGTTGACGTGAAAGCCCGTGCTCGCCACACCATTGACCACTGTGACGGTCATTTGACCGGAAAAATAGGTATCGGCCATGCCCAGCGCGGCAACGCAGTTCGACAGCAATACAGTAGCGTTGCCAACATAAACATAGTTCAAGCTGGCTAAGCTGCCACTGGTCACGATGCCGCTGTATGTGTTTCCATTTGCCGCACAACCACTGTCTGTCGTGAAACTCCAGCTGTAGTCAGGATTGAAGTTCAGCGACATTTTTAAGGAGGCAGAACTCAACGGACCATTATTGCTATTGTAAACAAATGTACTTTGCCCCGCATAGTTCCCTACGGCTGCCGGAAGTGGTGCATCAGCATGGGCAGACAAAGAGAATAGGCTGCTCAATGTCAGCATCAAGCCTGTGAAAAAATAGGCGATATTTTTTGGGGCGGTTCGGTTCATTTTTGCGTTCAGAATGGTTTGGGTTGTCGGTGTGTTTGAAAATGAAATGCCAAGTGGGCATGGATTGTGTTTTTGTGGCCCATTTCAGATCTTATGGGGCGCGTTTGCATCGTCAATAGAACCATGTTCTATGTTAGGCATGACGCAATGAAATAGGCTGAAAATCAGCCGGAGAAAATGAAAGTGCACTTCGCATGCGACCAATTTCATTGGCTTGTTGCTGAGGGCATCATCCGGTTGCCATGAAACAGATTTGATCCGGCATAGTTTCTGTCCGCGAGGTGGCGAACCCTGCTGGCTCGAGATTCATGGGTGGGCGTGCACTGCTCAATGAAAATGAGGCCCAGGCCGACTGGGAGGCTGGAGCCCTCGGCTCGCTCAAGCGAGGTTGGTGCTTTGGTGTTGGCTTTCTGGCCCGCTTGCACCGACCGGCTAGACCAGCGGTAGCCGCACGCAGGCGTCCAGTCCCCTTACGCGCCCACCCACCTGGTCATCCAGCCGGTTCAGCAGGGCGATGCGCCCGCCCAGGGCGCGCACGATCTCGTGGCAGATGGTCAGGCCCAGGCCCGAGCTGCCCGGCACATCTCCGGTCCAGAAGGGCTGGAACAGGCGCTCGCGCTGGGTGCTGTCGATGCCGGGGCCCTGGTCGCTCACGGTCAGCACCGCCTGGTCGTCCTCCAACTGCAGGGTGATCTGCAGGCGGCCGCCGGCTGGGCTGTGGCGGATGGCGTTGTGCAGCAGGTTGCGCACCAGCTCGCGCAGCATCCAGGCGTGGGCGAGCACGGTGAGCGGCTGGTCCTGCAGCTCAAAGTCGAGGTTGCGCTCTGCCACCAGGGGCGACAGGTCCAGTGCCACCTCGCGCACCACCTGGGCCAGGTCCAGCGGCAGGGTGTCGGTCTGCTGGCGCAGTTGCTCCACCTTGGCCAGGGCCAGCATCTGGTTGGCCAACTGGGTGGCGCGTTCCACGGTGGCGTTGATCTCCAGCAGGGCGGTCTGCGGGTCGACGTCACCGCGCAGGGCCGACTGCACCTGCACCTTGAGCACCGCCAGCGGGGTGCGCAGCTGGTGCGAGGTGTCGCGCACAAAGCGCTTCTGGTGGTCCAGCAGGTTCTGCAGCCGCCCCATGAGCTGGTTGGTGGCGTCGATCAGGGGCAGCAGCTCGCGCGGCGCGTCGGGGGCGCTGATGTGGGTCAGCTCGCCCTCGGGGCGCTGCTGCAGCTCGGCGCTGATGCGGCGCACCGGGCGGGTGGCGCGCTGCACCACGGCGATGACGATCACGATGACCCCGGCCACCAGCACGCCCTGGCGCAGCAGCGAGGCGATCAGGATGTCGCCCACCAGGGTCTGGCGCAGGCCCAGGGTCTCGGCCACCTGCACCATGGCCATGCCCCGACCATGTTCGCTGACCACGGGCTGCAGCAGCACCGCCACCCGCACCGGGTCGCCCCGGTAGAAGTCGTCGTAGAAATGCACCAGGGCCGAGTAGGGGCTGGGTGGCAGGCCCTTGCCGGGCCAGGGGGGCAGGGCCTCGAAGCCGCCCACCCATTCGCCGTTCATGTCAGACACCCGGTAGTACATGCGGCTGCGCAGATCGGTCTCGAAGGCCTCCAGCGCCGCGTGGGGCACGCTCACCTGCAGCCGGGCCTGGGCGTCGTAGCCCTCCACGGTGAGCAGCTCGCCGATGGATTTGGCCGAGGCCAGCAGGGTGCGGTCGTAGGCCGTCTGCACCGCCTGCCGGGTGTCGACGTAGAGGATGAGGCTGTTGATCAGCACATACACGCCGATCGGCAGCAGCAGGCCCAGCAGCAGGTAGCGACGCAGGGACAGGCGTCGCCCAGGGGGCGGGGCGGTGTGTGCCGGGCTCACGGGGCGGCCTTCAGCAGGTAGCCCAGGCCACGCAGGGTCATCAGGCTGACCTGGGCCTGGCTGAGCTTCTTGCGCAGCCGGTACACCACCACTTCGACGGCCTCGAGTTGCACCGAGTCGTCGCCCGGGAACACCAGCGCGAACAGCCGCTCCTTGCTGACCGCATGGCCAGGCCGGCTCATCAGGGCTTGCAGCAGGGTGAGCTCGCGCGGGGTCAGGTCCAGCACCTCGTCACCCAGGTAGAAGGCGCCGTTCTCCTTGTCGAACTCCAGGTCGCCCAGGCGCTGGCGGCTGGGGGGGGCGCTGGTGTCCACCGGCTGCACGCGGCGGTACAGGGCGCGCAGCCGGGCCTCGAGTTCGTCCAGGTCGAAGGGTTTGGCCAGGTAGTCGTCGGCCCCGCTGTTGAGGCCGATCACGCGGTCGCCCACCGTGCCGCGGGCGGTCAGGATCAGCACCGGGGTGCGCAGGCCGGCGCGGCGGGCGCGCTCCAGCACGTGCAGGCCGTCCAGCCCCGGCAGGCTCAGGTCCAGCACCACCACATCGGGTTGGCGCTGCAGCCAGACATCCAGGGCGGCTGCCCCGTCGGCACAGATGCCGACCTCGATGCCATGCCGCGACAGGGCGCGCTGCAAGGCGGTCTGCATGGAGCGGTCGTCTTCGATCAGCAGGAGTTGCATGCGGGCACCGGTGGAGGG
This sequence comes from Curvibacter gracilis ATCC BAA-807, assembly GCF_000518645.1. Taxonomy (GTDB): domain Bacteria; phylum Pseudomonadota; class Gammaproteobacteria; order Burkholderiales; family Burkholderiaceae_C; genus Curvibacter; species Curvibacter gracilis. The sequence continues at coordinate 135,438 of NZ_JADZ01000012.1, forward strand.
GCTGGCCAGGTTCGCCTGGGTCGGGCGCAGATCATAAACAGAGCGGGCGGCGCGCTTCGACAGCCGATTGACAGCTGCGATTTCTACGATCGGCCGGCAGTCCTCCAAGACGCATCGCCCCATAGGAGACATTTGACATGAACAAGACTTCCCTGGCCCTGGCGGCCGCCGGCCTGTTGGCCACCACCGGCGTCAGCGCCCAATCGGTCGAGATCTTCGGCCTGCTGGACTCCGGCTACCTGCGTGTGAACAGCGACGGCAATGGCTCCGTCAGCAAGGCCAACACCGACGGCAACCTGTCCAGCCGCCTCGGCTTTCGCGGCACCGAAGACCTCGGTGGCGGCCTGAAGGCCGGCTTCTGGCTTGAGGCCGGTCTCAACCCCACCGACGGCTCGGCCGGCACCACCAGCACCACCAACCAGCCCGGTGGTTCGGCCGGCAGCGGTGGCCTGGTGTTCGGTCGCCGTTCCACCGTCAGCCTGAGCAACCAACTGGGCGAACTGCGCCTGGGCCGCGACTACACGCCCGGCTTCTGGAACCTCTCGGTCTTCAGCCCCTTCGGCACCAACGGCATCGGCTCGACCGGCTTCCTGTTCTACCCCGTGCCCAGCGCGGCCCGCATCACCCATGTGCGCGCCTCCAACTCGGTGGGTTACTTCCTGCCCAAGCTGGGCGGCTTCTATGGTCAGGCCATGATGGCCTTCGGCAACAACCCCTCCACCGCCGGCGCCAAGAGCGATGACGGCAACGTGACCGGCCTGCGCCTGGGCTATGAGCAGGGGCCGTTCAACATCGCGGTGGCCACCACACGCACCCAGAACGTGGCCATCGGCAACTACAAGCAGAACAACCTGGGGGCCAGCTACGATTTCGGCCCGGTCAAGGCCATGGCGCTGTGGGGTGAGAACGTGACCGCCACCACCAAGACCAGCACCAAGCTGATCGGTGCCCATGTGCCGGTGGGCGCCGGCCAGATCCGCGTGGCCTACTCGACCCTGAGCGCCAAGGGCGTGGCCAACGACGCCAACCACCTGGCCCTGGGCTATGTGCACAACCTGTCCAAGCGCACGGCGGTGTACGGCCACTACGCCCGCATCAGCAACAAGAACAACGGCACCGCCTTCGATCTGGGTCAGGGCGTGACCCGCGCCGGCGGCAGCAGCACCGGCTACGAGTTCGGCATCCGCCACACCTTCTGATCGACCTGCCTCCCCCCGGGCGCGCCGGGGGGGTGTTTCCCGTTCTGCGCAGGGCACAATGCTTGGCGGCAAAATGCCGCCACCAGCAGCCCTGCCAGGACAGAACGGGAAACCTCATGATGCGTCGAAGCCAATTCATCCGATCGTTGCCGGGCCTTGCCCTGGGCGGCAGCATGGGTGGGGCGGCGCACGGGGCCCCGTCGGCAGGCCCTCTGCGTGTGCTGGTGCCCGCCAACGCAGGCGGCGGCTGGGACACCACCGCCCGGGCCTTCGGCCGGGCCTTGCTCGACAGCGGTGGCGCCAGTGCCGTGCATTTCGACAACAAGGGTGGCGCGGCCGGCACCATCGGCCTGGCCCAGTTCGTCCACACCCGACGTGCCGACCCGACAGCCCTGCTGATGATGGGCTCGGTCATGCTGGGCGGCATCATCACCGGCAAGCCGCCGGTGTCGCTGTCACAGGCCACGCCGCTGGCTCGTCTGGCCACCGAATTCAATGTGTTCGTGCTGCCGGCCAACTCGCCCTACAAGTCGATGGCCGATCTGCTGGCCCAGTTGCAGAAAGACCCTGCCAGCGTGAAATGGGGCGGTGGCTCGCGCGGCTCGACCGAGCACATCGCAGCGGCCTTGGTCGCCCGTGCCGTGGGCGTGGATCCGACCCGTCTGCAGTTTCTGCCCTTCCGGGGCGGCGGCGAGGCGACGGCCGCACTGCTGGGCGGCAATGTCACGGTAGGGGGCAGCGGCTACAGCGAGTTTGCCGAATCGATCCAGAACGGCCGCATGCGCGCGATTGCAGTCACCTCGCCCCAGCGCCTGCCGGGGCTGGAGGCGCCCACCCTCAAGGAGCTCGGCCTGCCGGTGGAGATCGGCAATTGGCGTGGCCTGTTTGGGGCGCCGGGCATCACACCCACCCAGCGCCAAGACCTGATCGACCGCATCGTGGCCGCCGCCCGTCACCGCAGCTGGCAGGACATGCTGGACAAGCATGCCTGGACCCCAGCCTTGCTCACCGGCGACGCTTTCAGCCAATTCGTCGACGACGAGTTCAACAGCCTGCGCCTCACCTTGATCAAGGCCGGCCTGCTGTGATCGGCGGTAGCCCGGATTGACCCGCGGCTGAGCTGTGGCTTGCCGCGCTACCATCGCGGCATGCCAGCGCCCTCTCACTCAGACCCTGCCACGGCCATCGCGGACCCTGCGCCGGCCGCTCCCGTCCCGGACGTCGTGCCGGGTGCTTCATCGGATGTACTGCCTCTGGACGGCGACAGCATCCTGGCGCTGGCGGCGCAGTCGATGTTCCACCTGTTCTCGAGCATCAGCCAGGGCATGTTCCTGGTGGACCGCAGCGGCTGCATCGTCTGGGTCAACGAAGGGTATCGGCGCTTTCTGCCGGCCTTGGGCTTCTCGTCGATCGACCAGTTTCTGGGCCACCGGGTGGAGGACGTGATCCACAACACCCAGATGCGGCGCGTGCTGGAAACCGGCGAGCCGATCCTGATCGACCTGCTCACCAACAAGGCCGGCACCTTCGTGGTCAGCCGCCTGCCGCTGCGCGACGACGCGGGCGGCGTGATCGGGGCCATCGGCATCGTGCTGTTCGACCACCCCGAGACCACGCTCAAGCCCCTGATCAGCAAGTTCGCCCGCCTGCAGCAAGACCTGGACGATGCCCGCCGCGAACTGGCGGTGCAGCGCAAGCGCCAGCTCGGCGCCCCCGATGGCGAACGCCGTGCCAAGTACACCTTTGCCAGCTTTGTGGGGACCAGCCCGGCCGCGGTGGAGGTCAAACGCCAGGCACGCCGCGCCGCGCAGTCGGCCAGCCCGGTGCTGTTGCTGGGTGAGACCGGCACCGGCAAGGAGTTGCTGGCGCACGCCGTGCACGCCGCCTCGTCACGCGCCAGCGGGCCCTTTGTGAGCGTGAACATCGCCGCCGTGCCCGACACCTTGCTGGAGGCCGAGTTCTTCGGCGTGGCCCCCGGGGCCTACACCGGCGCCGACCGCAAGGGGCGCGAGGGCAAGTTCCGGCTGGCCGATGGCGGCACCCTGTTCCTCGACGAGATCGGCGACATGCCCTTGAACCTGCAGGCCAAGCTCTTGCGCGCCCTGCAGGAGGGCGAGATCGAACCCTTGGGCTCGAACCGCCTGCTGCCCTTCGATGCCCGGGTGATCGCCGCCACCTCGCGCGACCTGCTGGCCCTGGTGCGCGAGGGCCGCTTCCGCGAAGACCTGTACTACCGCATCGGCGTGCTGCCCATCCGTGTGCCGCCGCTGCGCGAGCGCGCCAGCGACATCGTGGCCCTGGTCGAGGTGCTGGGCGAAGACATGGCATTGCGCAACGGCAGCCCGCCACCCGAGCTCACGCCCCAGGCCCTGGCCCTGCTGCAGGCCCAGCCCTGGCGCGGCAACATCCGCGAACTCCGCAACGTGCTGGAGCAGGCGGCCCTGCGCAGCGAGGGCGGCCCGCTGGACCTGGCGCTGCTCAGCCGTGTGCTGCAGGACTCGGGCCTGACCCCGGTGCGGGTGACGGTGCCCACACCCTCGGCCCCGCCCGCCGTGGGGCCGGGCTTGGGCTCGGCCGCTGCCAGCCTGCGCCCGCTGGCCGAGCAGGTGGCCCAGCTCGAACGCCAGGCCATCGCCCAGGCCTTGCAAGCCACCGGCGGCAACAAGGTGGCTGCAGCCCGGCTGCTCGGGATCTCGCGGGCTACCTTGTACGAACGGCTGGGTTGAGGCCTGGTTGACTGATTCAGCCCACGGGCCACCCACTTGGCGTGGGTGCCCCGGGTTCCCGATGGAGACGCTGCAGGGGGCGTTGTTCAGTGCTCCAACACAAAGCGTGCCTCTGTCCGGCTGAGCAGTTCGAAGGTGTCGATGCAGGTCACGCCGAAGGCCTTGGCCACGTTGGGAATGGTGTACTTGCGGCGCAGTTCCGGGTTGAACTGTTCATGCGTGACGATGACAGCGCCAGCAAGGGTCATTGCCTTGGCGATCAGCCATGGATCGGCTCCGTCGAAAAACGCCTCGAGGGCGCCCGGCTTCATCTTGGCCGACTGCGACACCACATGCTCCGCTACCTGGGCAAAGGCCTGTTGAGTGGCGGCGTCCGCAACAGGCAGAAAAAGTCCATCCTGCGTTTTTGCCCATTGCGCCAGCTCGTCGTGGCCCCGCTGAAGTTCAGCACCGACCGGTTCGATGCTGACCAACACACCCCTGTGCTGGCAGCGTTGGATCCAACGCCAGTAAGCCGGGCAGACCGCCATGCGGTAGTAGCGATTCTTGGCTTCAATGAGCGTGTTGGTGTCGAGCAAATAGGTCATGTGCCAAGCTGTTGGGCCAAGTCACGGATCTGGGCTGGCTGAACCCCCAGCAGCCTGCCCGCTTCGCGAAGAAGCAGTCGCCCGCTGAATGTCTCGGCGATGACGGCGCGGGCAAATCGGGGGCTGTTTTTGGCACCGGCATTCCGGTAAAAACTGCCGCCCCCGCCCTCTGCAGCCCGAAAAGCGTCCAGCTCTGCACGGTAGAAGGCCGAATAGGTGCCGTGATCGACCAGGCCCAGATCCAAGGCTCGACGAATGACGACGAAGCGGCTGACATGGAAGCGGTGTGCCAGTTCGGCCACGCGCGTGCCCAAGTCTGGAGAGGCCTGGGGCCAGAGCTTGGCAAAAAGTTCGGAGGGGGCCAGGAATTCACCCGCCACGGCGTTGCAGAAAATCTCTTCGTGCCGGGTGTTGCCCGGGGCCGCGTTGGAGACCCCGCTGCTGCCAAGCCAGACATGGGCCAATTCATGCAACAGCGTGAACAAGCGCGCCGAGGGGGCATCGCTGGCGTTGATGAAGACGACAGGCGCCAGCGGATGGCTGATGGCAAAGCCCCGGAACTCAGCCACGTCGAGTTTGCGACGGGTGTTGTTGCCGACGATGCCACTGCGCATCACCAAGACACCCGCTCGCTCGGCGGCTTCTATCAGGTGACGGTAGTGGGGTTCCCAGTGGCTGGCCCCCTGTTCGATGTCGACGCCGAGCACCGCGCGGATGTCCTGAGCCACCTGCGCCACGTGGGATGTGGTGTTGAAACGGCCCACAAAAGGCAATGGCTGAGCGCCTTGCTCTTGCAGATACTCCACGAACCAGGCCTGCCGCTGCAAAGCATGTCGGACCGTCTCCGTGAGGTTCAGGCTGGGCTTGCCAACAGGCATGCCACCGACGGTGCGCAAGTCGGGCAGCAAGGGCTCATCGATGGGGGCCTGGCTCAAGAAAAAATAGCCGAAGGGGGCGTGCAAGCTGTTGGCGATCTGCTGTGCCTGCCTGAAGGTCGGTTGCCATTCGCCGTCTTCCCAGCGCTGGAACTGTTCGGCTTGGACGCCTGCCATCCTGGCCGCCGCGCTCACGTCCAGGCCCGCACGATCGCGCGCCCAGCGCAGCATCGCAGGGTTGATCAGAGCGTGTGGGTGGGCCATCCAAAGATTCTAAGCAGGCAGGCTATCGGGCTATCGCCCTCGCCAAGCCCTGCGGCCTGCCGTGCGTCGGAGCCAGAGGCATTCATGCCCTCATGGCGGAAGGCGGCAAACGGTTTCGCTGTGGGGCGCGACCTGCTGGACCCGTGTTGGCCAGTACCACAGCCGGCCCTGTTGGATGGCTGCTTGCGCTGACGTCGCCAGCGTCAGGCACCCATGCGGCCTGAACATCAAGTCGCAGCGGCCCAGTTGTCCAGCTGCAGGCCGGGCATCTTGGCGAACTCACGGGTGTTGTTGGTGACCAGCCGGGCCGGCTGACCCAGGGCGTGGGCGGCAATCAGGGTGTCGAGCGCGCCAATCGGGGTGCCGCGGCGCTCCAGATCGGCGCGGAGATCGCCGTAGGCCCATGCGGCGGCATCATCAAACTGCAGGATGCTCAGTGGAGCCAGAAACATCTCGAGTGCCTGACGGTTGCGCGCTGATCCGCTTTTGGCCACGCCAGATGCGTGAAGCGCAAGCAGACGCGGTTCGCAGTTCCATCGTTTAAGCTTCGAAGTCGTTGAAGTCAGCTTTCCAAGAAAGACGCTCCTGACCCTTGGCACCAGGTCGTCGGCCAGCTCCTCCCATGCAAGATCAAGCCCCTGTGTTGCAGATCGTTGAAGTGCTGGGCCCCAGCGTACAAGGACAGGCTCGCCCCTTCCTCTGTCGGGGAGCGGATGGACTGTTGTATTACGTCAAGGGGCAGCAAACGAATCGAGCCAGCCTGTGGCGGGAGTGGATTTGTGCACATCTTGGGCAGCGATGGGCTTGCCCATTCCTCCGTTTTGCCTGGTGCAACTCGATGAGGATCTGGTGCGCGAACTGCCACCCGATTGGCGGCATCTGGGCTCACTGCCCTCGTTTGGTTCCCGTCGATGTGCAAATGCCAGTTGGATGGAACTGGGGATGGCAGGCCAGGTTGCGAAGGCGCTGCAATGTGACATTCTGGTTTTCGACTGGTGGGTGCACAACACGGATCGCACCAGGGGCAACCCGAATCTTCTGTGGGATGGCGGGCAGCAGGCTGTGGCGGTGATCGATCACAACAATGCTCTGGATCCTGGGTTTGTTGCGGCGGATTTTCTGGCCGATCATTTGTTCTCTGAGCAATGGGTTGGAGTCACGGAGGACCTGGTCACCAGGGCGCACTACGAACGACGCTTGTGCGAGGCTCTGCCCGCTGCCGATCTGGCCTGTCGCACCGCCCCAGAAGCATGGTTATGGGAGAATTCAGAGTTCGATATCCCCGCCAGGTTCGATCGAGATGCCGCCTTGGCGTTGTTGGCCCGATGTGCAAGTTCTGAACTATGGAGAACGGTATGAAACCAGTCGCGTGTCGTTATGCCGTGGTTCAGTTCATGCCTTACAGCGAAACGGGCGAGTTCGCCAATGTGGGGGTCGTACTCATTTGCCCCAGCACGAAATACTTCGGATTCCAACTGCAGGCGCGACGCCACAAGCGCATCACCGACTTTTTTGACGAGCTGCCCAAGGAGGTGTACCAGCGCGCCGTGCAGGCCATCGAAACAGAGTTGCAGCGCATTGCCGAGATGGTGGCCGAGGCACCGCCAGGCGCCGGGCAGATTGATTACCTTCGGCAGGTCTTTGAAAGCCTGGTGCATCCGCGGGAGGCATTGGTCCGATTTGGACCGGCTCGCATGGTGATGACGCTTGATCCGGCTGCCGAGTTGCTCAAGCAGTTCGAGCACTATGTCGACCGTTCATTTGCTTCGGCCGAGTACATCGAGCAGGTGATGGAAAAGCGAATCCGAGCTTTGTTGAGCGCCCTCGACCTTCCGCAGCCTTTCAGGCCCGCGAGGGTCGGCAATGGCGAGGTCCATGTCCGCTTTCCGTTGGTGCAGCAACGTGGCGAGCAGATTTCGAAAATCATCAAGCCCTTCAACCTGAACCAGAAGGAACCGATGGGGATCTATGACCACGGTGGCAACTGGTTGCAGCGGATTCAGCGGTTGCGCCGGCACCGACTGTTGCCCCAGGAGGTTCTGTTTGCCGTAGCGGCACCCCCGCCAGACGACCTCAAGCGCTACGCCGCATTTGCCGAGATACGGCGTGAATTTCAGGCGGAAGAGGTCATCCTGGTGGATGAGCTGGCGGAGAAGCAGATCGCAGAATTCGCGTTGGCCTGAGGCCTTCCTCACCCCTTTCAAAGGCTCGGATAACCGAGCCTTTGTTTGGGGGCAACCTTCCTGGCCGATGGGCAGGGCGCCCCAGTTGCCAGCCTGAGCCCGCTGGCCGAGCAGATGGCCCAGCTCGAACGCCAGGCCATCGCTCAGGCCCTGCAGGCCACCGGCGGCAACATGGTGGCTGCGGCCCGGCTGCTGGGGATCTCGCGGGCTACCTTGTATGAACGGCTGGGTTGAGGCCTTGGGTCGGTTCACGGATCCTGGGCCGTGACGTCCTTCAAGGACACGCCCTCCCGCAGGTAGCGGCCAAGCCCCAGCTTTTTCATCAGGCGGGGTGTGCGTGGCCCGGTGCGCGCAAAGCCGGCGTTCAAAGGGCGGCCGGAAAGATCCAGCAGGCGCGGCCATTCCCGCTCAGTGCCCGTGCAGGCTGGGCGATGCGGGCTTTCGGTGCAGGCGTACAGCAGGTAAAGGTAATGGTGTTGCCCATCAGCCGAGACCAGGCAAGCCCAGCCGCTGACCCAGGCATCGAGCACCGGGGTCTGCCGCAGAAAGGGCTGTTTCAGCGGTCTGCCCTCGTGCGGCAGCCTGTGAGGCGGCGTGCTGCCTGTGCCCAGCCGCCCTAGTTTTTGGGCCACCACTTGCCGGTCGTGGTCAGGCAAATCGAGGTATTGGGTACTGGCCTCGAAACGGGCCGGGCCACAACTCAAAAAACCGGTTTGTTCCGGGCCAGGGCTGGCTTGGGGCTGAGCTTGGGCTGTGGCGCTTAGCCCGCCCAAGGATAAGAGCAATGCAGGTAGCCAGCTCGCTCGTGGAGTGCGGATTTGTTTCATGACTTGCTTAATGCAAGCACGTAGCGGTCGAATCGCTCGCGGGCCTGTGCCATGGTCATCTTGGACTGTTTCGCGCCTGGAAGCGAAGTCCATTCGCTTCGCAAAAATGGAATGGCTCGTTCTATTTCGCCTTTTTGTATCGATGGCAGAGCGCCACGACTTTGCAACTTTGAGCGGGCTAGCTTGTCTTGTGAAGCTTTGCTGAAGTCAATCACCACTCCTCTGTCCCTTTCCTCTTTCCAAGTCGAATAGAGAATTTGATAGGCGCCTGCAGCAGTGGAGGTGTGACCCCAGGCGGTGATGGCCTGGTTGGGGTGGCGGCTGGTGTCATTGAATTTTTGGCGACCGCCGTAGAGTATGAAATAGACATCGTCACTGTCGGTGTGATGCTCCGCAAATCGGATCAATTTCAGAAAAGCAGCAATATTGATTTCTTCCGAGGTCATGGTGTGCATGCAATGAGGTGTGACAGCTTCTTCAGACTACCTCGCCCTTGGCGCAGATCCATAACGATTGATCCGTGAGAGTGCAACAGTTTGCAGCACCATTGTTGCGGGCGTCAGTTTTCAGCTGACGCTTTCCGCCAGATGGCAAACCGCTTCGATGTTGTTGCCCTCGGGGTCGATCACAAAGGCGCCGTAGTAATGGGGGTGGTAGTCGGGGCGCAGGCCCGGGGCGCCGTTGTCGCGCCCGCCCGCGGCCAGCGCGGCGTGGTAGAAGGCATCGACCTGGGCGCGGTTGGCGGCGCGCCAGGCCAGGTGGCAGCCCGTGGTGGCGGGGGCGCCGCCGTAAGGGGAGGGGCCGTCGATGAACCACACATCGGCCTTCTTGCCTTCGGGCTCTGCCGCATCGGGGTAGGCAAAGCCCAGGATGTTCATGCCGAAGTTGCCCTCGAAGCTCAGGCTGTAGCCCAGCGGGGCGAGGGCGGCGCTGTAGAAGGTCTTGGCGCGTTGGATGTCGGTGACGCGAAAGGTCATGTGGTCGATCATGGTTTCTCCTTGGGGGTGTTGGATGGTAACTGTATGAATATACAGTTCCGAACAATCCCCGGCAAGCCCCTCGGGGGCAACTCTTCGGGGCATGCCTTCAGTCTGTTCAGACTGCGCCCAGGCCCAGCATCAGGTCCAGGTTCTGCACGGCGGCACCGGATGCGCCCTTGCCCAGGTTGTCGAACACGGCGGCCAGCAGCACTTGGTCGGGGGCGTCTTGGCCCAGCACGGCCAGGCGCAGCTGGTTGCTGCCGTTGAGGGCCTCGGGGTCGAGGGTCTGCTGGGCCTGGGCTTGGTCCGCGCTCAGCAGTTCGATATGGCGGTGGCCGGCGTAGTGGCGGGCCAGGGCCTGGTGCACGGTGCCGGCGGTGGTGCCGGGGGCCAGCTGGCGCAGGTGCAGGGCCACGGTCAGCACGATGCCTTGTCTGAAGGCGCCGTAGGCGGGCACAAAGGCGGGGCGGGTGCTCAGGCCGGCGTGCTGCTGGATTTCGGGCGTGTGCTTGTGCTGCAGGCCCAGGCCGTACACCTGCAGGGCCGGGGGGCGGTGGCCTTCGGTGGCGGTCTCAAAGGCCTGCACCTGGGCGCGTCCGCCGCCTGAGTAGCCCGAGATGGCGTGGATGTTCAGCGGGGTGTCGGCTGGCAGCAGGCCGGCCTGCACCAGGGGGCGCAGCAGGCCGATGGCGCCGGTGGGGTAGCAGCCGGGGTTGCTCACGCGCTGGGCCTGGGCGATGCGCTCGGCCTGGCCCGGGGCCATTTCGGCAAAGCCGTAGACCCATTGCGGGTCGGTGCGGTGGGCCGAGCTGGCGTCGATCAGGCGCACCGCGGGGTTGCGGACCAGGGCAGCGGCCTCGCGGGCGGCGGCATCGGGCAGGCACAGGATGGCGATGTCGCAGGCATTGAGGGCCTCGGCCCGGCGGGCCGGGTCTTTGCGCTCGGCCTCGGGCAGGGTCAGCAGGCGCAGGTCGGTGCGGCCGCGCAGGCGTTCGTGGATCTGCAGGCCGGTGGTGCCTTGGTCGCCGTCGATGAAGACAATAGGTTGCATGAAGTCTCTCCAGGGTTGTTGGCCCGGATCTTCCAGCCCTGCCTAAAATAAGAAAAGTTGAATTTCATGAAGTCTTTGTTTGTGAAAACTGAACGTCATGCGTGAACTGAGCCTGGACCGACTGCGCACCCTGGTGGCGATTGCCGACCTCGGGTCGTTCGCTGCAGCCGCACGGGCCCTCAACCTGGCGCCGCCCACGGTCAGCCTGCATGTGGCCGAACTGGAGGAGCGCATCGGTGCGCCGCTGCTGCTGCGCCAGCGCGGCCAGGTGCGCCCCTCGGGCATTGGCGAGACGCTGATCGTGCGGGCCAGGCGGCTGCTGGCCGATGTGGATCAGGCGCTGGACGAGGTGCGTGGGCAGGTGCTGGGCCGCACTGGGCGGGTGCGGCTGGGGGCCTCCACCGGGGCCATTGCCCACCTGCTGCCGCGGGCCCTGGAGCAACTGGGCCGCGAGCAGCCGGGCATCGATGTGCAGGTGGCCGTGCTGACCTCGCAAGAGACCCTGGCCCGCCTGGCCTCGGGCCGACTGGACATCGGCCTGGTGGCCCTGCCGCAACCGACCACCGACGGCCTGCAGGTGGAACCCTGGCGCCGCGACCCAGTGATGGCCTTCGTGCCGGCCGCCTGGAAGAAGACGCCCGCCCGCATCACGCCGGCCTGGTTGGTGCAGCGCCCGCTGATCCTCAACGACGCCAGCACCCGCCTGTCACGCCTGACGGCGGAGTGGTTTGCCACTGCCGCGCTGCGCCCCACGGCCCGCATCGAGCTCAACTACAACGACGCCATCAAAAGCCTGGTGGCGGCCGGCTACGGCGCCACCCTGCTGCCGCACGAGGCCACCGCAGCGCCGCCCGACCCCCGCATCCGCATGCTGCCGCTGCGCCCGGCCCTGTGGCGCCCGCTGGGGCTGGCCTGGCGCAGCGGTGCGCTGGAGCCGGCCACCGAGGTGGTGCTGGAGGTGCTGCGTGGTTTCAGGCAGGGGTGAAGGGGGCGGTTGGTGTCAGATCAGGCGGCGATGTTGGCCGCCAGCACCGAGCGGTTGCGCCCGCCTTGTTTGGCCTGGTAAAGCTCCTTGTCGGCCCGTTGCAGCAGGGCGTCGAACGAGGCGTCTTCCGGGCTCAGCGAGGCGATACCGATGCTGACCGTGAACCTCACCACCGTGCCGTCTCCGGCTCGGACGGTGCCAGAGGCCTCGGCCCGGGCGCGCAGGCGCTCGGCGATCAGCTGGGCACCTGAGGCGTCGGTCTCAGGCAGGAGGAGCGCGAACTCATCACCGCCCAGGCGCCCACACAGGTCCTGGCCCCGGATCACGGAGCTCGTCAGTTGGGCCAGTTCCTGGATGACGCGGTCGCCTGTGGGGTGCCCCCAGCGATCGTTGATGGTCTTGAACTTGTCGATGTCCAGCATCAGCACCGACAAGGGATGGCCGTAACGCCGGGCGCGGCCGAATTCGCGGTCGGCGATGTCCACGAGGTGGCGGCGGTTGGCCATGCCGGTCAGTGTGTCGGTATTGGCCAGCTGGCGCATCTCCTCGCGCTGACGCCGGGTGGCCCGCTGCACCCGCAGCGCCAGCAGGGACAGCCCCGACAGCAGGACATAGCCGGCGGCAAACTGCCAGGCCCGGTGTTGCCAACCGGACAGCACCCGCGCCAGGTCAAAACCGACGATGACGATGAAGGGAAAGCGCTCCAGCCGGCTCATGCCGATGATGCGCTCGCGGCCATCGATGGGCGACACGGCCGTGAACGTGGCACTGCCCTCCACCTGGCTGAAGGACGGCTCATTCGGCGGAGGTGATGTGCGCAGACCGATCGCCTCGGGCAGAGGCGGGTTGCGCGCCAGCAGCGTGCCATTCGAGTCGACCAGGGCCAGCACATCACCCTGGCCCACTTCAATGTCGCTGATCCACTGCTGGGCGTACTCCAGGTCGACCACCACCATGGCGCCGCCCAGCAGCACGCCCGCCGGCGAGCCCACGGTGCGCGACATCAAAACCACCGGGCGGGCCGAGGCCGAGTTGACCGGTGGCATGTACTGGACGTGCAGGCTTTGCCCTGGTTCGACGCGGTCATCGCTGCAAAAGCGTTGCCGGCTCTTGGTGCCCCGGGTCGGGTAGTTGGCGGTGGCGGCAAAGATGCAGTCGCCGTTGAACAGGACCAGATCGGTCAGGCCTGCCACGGTGAGCACCTTCTCCTTGAGCAAGGTCTCCAGGCGTGCAGAGACCTCGGTGTCGGGCTGAGGGAAGGCCAGGTCCTTGCCCATGTGGACCCGGCCGAGCACATCGCGCAGCACGTAGTCGGCGGCCAGAAAGGTGTCGCCGAAGGCCCGGTTCATCAACTGGCTTTTGTTGATCGCCAACCTTGATCGCTCGGCCACGATGCGATCACGCTCCTGCGCGAAGTCGAGCAGCAACCAGCCGCCGACGACGAGCAGCAACAGCAGGAGCACGCCGTAACTGTCTCCCCGGGTGAGAGACAGGCGCGAGCGAAGGGCAGATGCGAGATCAGCCCTCATGGTCATCCCCAAAAAGGCGCACGCTGATGGTCTGCACAGGCGTCTCGGGTGCAGCCAGGCCCCGGTGGGTGGTGGATGCCATTCACCGCAGGCGTGGCTGGCTGCTGAAGTGGAGGTGTATGCATTTTGTTACAAATCGGCATGCTACCCCAAGGCAAGAGCGTCACCACGCCGGTGGCGGGGGGTGAGCACGGTACACCGTGGTTTTCGAGCTTGAGGTTCGGGTGTCCCTGCTGTCGAGGTCTGTTGCCGATGTTTTAATTTAAGACATGTGTTTAAAAAACAGACAGTCCGATTGCCTGAAATTCAGGCAAATACAGTTGTTCACAAGAAAAAACAAAGAAAAATCAATCACTTACAAGCAGGCACAGCTTGTGCAATGATGGTGCCCGACAGCCAACACAACAGGAGACATCCATGCACCGTCGTGCTCTCATCGGCCTGCCCGCGCTCGCCGCACTGGTTTGCAGCGCCTTCAGCGCCGCCCCGGCGTTCAGCCAGTCGGGCGATATCCGCATCGCCCACATCTACAGCAAGACCGGCCCCCTGGAGGCCTACGGCAAGCAGACCCAGACCGGCTTCATGATGGGCCTGGAGTACGCCACCGGCGGCACCATGGCCGTCAATGGCCGCAAGCTGGTGGTGCTCGAGAAGGACGACCAGGGCAAGCCCGATCTGGGCAAGTCGCTGCTGGCCTCGGCCTACTCCGATGACAAGGCCGACCTGGCGGTGGGCCCCACCTCGTCGGGCGTGGCGCTGGCCCTGCTGCCGGTGGCCGAGGAGTACAAAAAGGTGCTGATCGTCGAGCCCGCCGTGGCCGACAGCATCACGGGCGACAAGTGGAACAAGTACATCTTCCGCACCGGCCGCAACAGCTCTCAAGATGCGATCTCGAACGCCGTGGCGCTCGACAAGCCCGGCGTCACCATCGCCACCCTGGCGCAAGACTACGCTTTCGGCCGCGATGGCGTGAAGGCCTTCAAGGACGCCCTCAAGACCGCCAAGCTGGTGCATGAGGAGTACCTGCCCACCAGCACCACCGATTTCACCGCCGGTGCCCAGCGCCTGATCGACAAGCTCAAGGACCTGCCGGGCCGCAAGGTGATCTTCATCATCTGGGCCGGTGCCGGCAACCCGTTCAAGATCGCCGATCTGGACCTCAAGCGCTACAACATCGAGATCGCCACCGGCGGCAACATCCTGCCGGCCATGGCCTCGTACAAGAACTTCCCCGGCATGGAAGGCGCCACCTACTACTACTTCGGCATCCCGAAGAACCCGGTCAACGAGGCCCTGGTGTCGCAGCATTACAAGCAGTTCAAGACCCCGCCTGATTTCTTCACGGCCGGCGGCTTCAGTGCGGCCATGGCGGTGGTGACGGCGCTCAAGACCACCAATGGCGACACCGGCACCAACAAGCTGATCAAGGCCATGGAGGGCATGAGCTTCGACACCCCCAAGGGCAAGATGACCTTCCGCAAGGAAGACCACCAGGCGTTGCAGAGCATGTACCACTTCAAGATCAAGGTGGACCCGGCCTTTGCCTGGGGCGTGCCCGAGTTGGTGCGCGAGATCAAGCCTGAAGAGATGAACGTTCCGATCCGCAACAAGCGCTGATCGTCCACGGTGCCGCCGCCGCGCGGCACCTGCCTTCCCGTAACGCTTCCGCAACGCTCCCGCAACACCACCCCGGCCCCGGGGCGGGTTCAGGAACAACCGACCATGCTGCAAACCCAAGATCTCACGGTCCGCTTTGGCGGGCACGTGGCGGTGAATGCTGTCTCGTGCAGTTTTGCACCCGGCACGCTGACCGCCATCGTTGGCCCCAATGGTGCCGGCAAGACGACTTTCTTCAACCTCGTGTCGGGGCAGATTGCCGCCAGCAGTGGCTCGGTGCACCTCAACGGGGTAGACCTGAGCCACGCGCCGGTGTCGGTGCGCACGCGGGCCGGCCTGGGGCGCGCCTTCCAGCTGACCAATCTGTTCCCCAACCTCACGGTGCTGGAGAACGTGCGCCTGGCCGTGCAGGCCACGCGCAGCGGCGCCCACCGGCATGGCCTGAACCTGTGGAGCATCTGGAGCGACCACCGCGCCCTCACCGAGCGCGCCCACCAGATCCTGCAGGACGTGGCCATGGCCCACCAGCAGGAGGTGCTGGTGTCCAGCCTGCCGCACGGCGACCAGCGCAAGCTCGAGGTGGCCTTGCTGATGGCCCTGGAGCCCCAGGTGTTCATGTTCGACGAGCCCACCGCCGGCATGAGCCACGACGAGGCCCCGGTGATCCTGAACCTGATCCGCGCGCTCAAAAAAGACAAGAGCAAGACCATCTTGCTGGTCGAGCACAAGATGGATGTGGTGCGCGAGCTGGCCGACCGCATCATCGTGCTGCACAACGGCACCCTGGTGGCCGACGGCGACCCGGCCACGGTGATCGCCTTGCCGGTGGTGCAAGAGGCCTACCTGGGCGTGGCCAAGGAGGCGGCATGAGCACGAACCCAAGCGCAAACCTGCTCGAACTCAAGGGCGTGCACACCCACATCGGGGCCTACCACATCCTGCACGGGGTGGACCTGGCCGTGCCCCGGGGGCAGCTCACCATGCTGCTGGGCCGCAACGGCGCGGGCAAGACCACCACGCTGCGCACCATCATGGGCCTGTGGCAGGCCTCGCAGGGCAGCCTGCACTTCGACGGGCGCGACATCAGCAAGATGCACACGCCGCACATTGCGGGGCTCGATATCGCTTACGTGCCCGAGAACATGGGCATCTTCTCCGACCTCAGCGTGAAAGAGAACATGCTGCTCGCGGCGCGCAAGGCCAGCCGCGTGGCGCAGATCGACGACCAGCGCCTGCAATGGATCTTCGGCCTGTTCCCGGCGGTGCAGAAGTTCTGGAACCACCCGGCCGGCAAGCTGTCGGGCGGGCAAAAGCAGATGCTGGCGGTGTCGCGCGCGATCGTCGAGCCGCGCAAGCTGCTGATCATCGACGAGCCGAGCAAAGGCCTGGCGCCCGTGATGATCAACAACATGATCGACGCCTTTGCCCAGCTCAAGGCCAGCGGCGTCACGATTTTGCTGGTCGAGCAGAACATCAACTTCGCCAAACGCCTGGGTGACACCGTGGCCGTGATGGACGACGGCCGCGTGGTGCACGCCGGCAGCATGGCCGAGCTGGCCGAAGACGAAGCATTGCAGCGCTCGCTGCTGGGGTTGGCGCTATGAACTTCGATATCAACTTCAAAGACCTGGACTGGAAGCCGCTGGCCCTGGTGCCGCTGCTGGCCTTGCTGGCCCTGCCCCTGGTGGGCTCGGGCTCGACCTGGCTGACCCTGACCGTGGCCGGCCTGGCCATGGGCATGATCGTGTTCATCATTGCCTCGGGCCTGACCCTGGTGTTCGGGCTGATGGATGTGCTGAACTTCGGCCACGGCGTGTTCATCGCCCTGGGGGCCTTTGTGGCCACCAGCGTGCTCGGCAGCATGACCGACTGGACCCAGTCGGCCGAGCTGTGGCGCAACCTGGTGGCGGTGTTCCCGGCCATGCTGGTGGCCATGGCGGTGGCCGGGGCCCTGGGCCTGGCCTTTGAGCGCTTCATCGTGCGCCCGGTCTACGGCCAGCATCTGAAGCAGATCCTGATCACCATGGGCGGCATGATCATCGGCGAAGAGATCATCAAGGTGATCTGGGGCCCGCAGCAGATCCCGCTGCCCCTGCCCGAAGGCATGCGCGGCGCCTGGCTGTGGGGCGATGCGGCCATCGAGCGCTACCGCGTGGTGGCGGTGGTGGTGGGCCTGCTGGTGTTCGGTGTGCTGGCCTACACCCTGAACCGCACCAAGATCGGCCTGCTGATCCGCGCCGGCGTGCAGGACCGCGAGATGGTCGAGTCGCTGGGCTACCGCATCCGGCGCCTGTTCGTGGGCGTGTTCGTGGTGGGCAGTGCGCTGGCCGGCCTGGGCGGCGTGATGTGGGGCCTGTACCAGCAGAACGTGGTGCCCCAGATGGGCGCCCAGGTGAACGTGCTGATCTTCATCGTGATCATCATCGGCGGCCTGGGCTCGACCGGGGGTGCGCTGATCGGGGCCTTGCTGGTGGGCCTGATGGCCAACTACACCGGCTTTCTGCTGCCCAAGCTGGCCCTGTTCTCCAACATCGCCCTGATGGTGGCGGTGCTGCTGTGGCGCCCCCAGGGCGTCTACCCGGTGACCAACCGCTGACGAGGCCCCACCCATGTCCATGCTGAAACGACTGATTTCCAACGACCTGCCGCGCAGCCGCGTGCTGGCCGTGCTGCTGATGGCGCTGCTGCTGGCCCTGGCCTTCACGCCCTTCCTGTTCCAGGGCGTCAAGGCGCTCAACGTGGCCGCCAAGGTGCTGGTGTTCGTGGTGTTGGTGGCCAGCTTCGACCTGCTGCTGGGCTACACCGGCATCGTGAGCTTTGCCCACACCATGTTCTTCGGCATCGGGGCCTACGGCATCGCCATCGCCACCACCCGGCTGGGGCCCACCTGGGAGGCCCTGGCCGTGGGGCTGGGGGCCTCGCTGCTGCTGTCGCTGCTGTTGGCGCTGGCGGTGGGCCTGTTCTCGCTGCGGGTGCGGGCCATCTTCTTTGCCATGATCACCCTGGCCGTGGCCTCGGCCTTCCAGACCCTGGCCTCGCAGCTGTCCGAGTTGACCGGGGGCGAAGACGGCCTGACCTTCAAGGTGCCCGAGCTGCTCTCGCCCAGCTTCGAGTGGGCCGAAGAGCCCTTGATGGGCGTGTCGCTCGACGGACGCCTGATCTGCTACTACCTGCTGTTCGTGCTGGCCGTGGTGCTGCTGCTGGCCCTGCTGCGCATCGTCAACTCGCCGTTCGGCCGGGTGCTGCAGGCCATCCGCGAGAACGAGTTCCGGGCCGAATCCATCGGCTACCGGGTGGTGGTGTACCGCACGGTGTCGAGCATTCTGTCGGCGCTGTTCGCCTGTGTGGCCGGCGCCATGCTGGCGCTCTGGCTGCGCTACAACGGGCCCGACACCTCGCTGTCGTTCGAGCTGATGCTCGATGTGCTGCTGATCGTGGTGATCGGCGGCATGGGCACGATTTATGGTGCGGCCATCGGCTCGGCCCTGTTCCTGGTGGCGCAAAGCTATCTGCAGGATCTGCTGCGCCTGGGCAGCGAGGCCACGGCCAGCCTGCCCTGGCTGTCGTCGCTGTTGTCACCCGACCGCTGGCTGCTGTGGCTGGGGGTGTTGTTTGTGCTGTCGGTTTATTACTTCCCGACCGGGGTGGTGGGACGCCTGCGTGCGCCGGCCCGCGGCCAGCAGGCGCCGCACTGAGCGCGCACCGAGGGAGGTCGATGGGGTTCGGGGTGGCGCCTGATGGTGGCGTGCCCAGGGCAAGTGTGTTCGTCAAGCATTGAAAACAAGAGGAGACAAGACATGCGATTCATCTGGACACCCGTGGGGGCGGCCGTGGCCGCCAGCATCGGGCTGAGCGGCTGCCTGGGCGATGGCAGCGATTTCAACATCCGACCCAGCTATGTCGGCACCGTCAGCAGCGCCGAATACGACGGCGTCAGCAACGACCTGCTGACGGCCGGTCTGGGCAAGAGCGGCCTGCAAAGCGCCGTGCCCCCGGCCTATGCCAACCCGCTGCAGCCCACGGCGGCCGAGCTGCGCCGTGCGGCCATCTACAACAGCTACCGGGCCCTGCTCGACACCACCACGGCCGGCGGCTATGGCAGCCTGTACGGCCCCAATGTGGACGCCAACGGCAATGTCACCGCCGGCGAAGGCCTGATCGCCGGGGGCGAGTACACCGCCTTCAGCGACGATGGCACGGGCCAGCAGAACGTCACCCTGGTGGTGCAGGTGCCCAACAGCTTCAACCGCAGCAAGCCCTGCATCATCACCGCCACCTCCTCGGGGTCGCGCGGCGTGTTCGGTGCCATCAGCACCGGCGAATGGGGCCTGAAAAAAGGCTGCGCCGTGGCCTACACCGACAAGGGCACCGGTGGCGCCGGCCATGACCTGGCCACCGACACCGTGCCCCTGATCGATGGCACCCGCAGCCCCTCGGCCGCGGCCGGCTTGGGCGCGCAGTTCCGGGCCCCGCTGTCGGCCACCGAGCTGGCGGCCTTCAACAACGCCACCCCCAACCGACTGGCCTTCAAGCACGCCCACTCGGGCCGCAATGTTGAGAAAGACTGGGGCAAGTTCACGCTGCAGGCGGTCGAGTTCGCCTTCTATGTGCTCAACGAGCGCCTGGGCGATGACGCCGGCAGCGGTCACAAGGCCCGCACCTTCCGGCCCAACAACACCTTGGTGATCGCCTCCAGCGCCTCCAATGGCGGCGGCTCTGCGATTGCCGCGGCCGAGCAGGACACCCAGGGGCTGATCGACGGCGTGGCCGTCAGCGAGCCGGCCATCGAGATGCCCAAGAACGCCAATGTGGTGGTCACCCGCGGCGGCAAGGTGCAGGCCACCACCGCCCGCACCCTGATGGATTTCACCAGCTACGCCCACCTGTACTCGGCCTGTGCGGCCCTGGCCCCTGAGCTGGCCGGCACACCCTTCCAGAGCACCTACGCGCTGCCGGCGGTGTATGGCACCTTGGCGGCCAACCGCTGCACCGGGCTGAAGAACAAGGGCTTGCTGTCGGCGAGCACCACCGCCACCCAGGCCAGCGAGGCGCTGGCCAAGCTGCAGGCCTATGGCTGGGAGCCTGAGGCCGGCAGCCAGATCGCCACCCTGGCCGGCTTCGAGGTGGCGCCGGCCGTGGCCGTCACCTTCGCCAACGCGCTGGCCCGTGCCAGCGTGAAGGACAACCTGTGTGGTTACAGCTTTGCAGCTACCACGGCGGCCGGCAAGGTCACCACCATGGACGCCACCGCACTGGCCCAGATGTACGCCACCGGCAACGGGGTGCCGCCTTCGTCGGGGGTGCAACTTGTCAACAACAACGCCCAGGGCGGGGCGGTGCGCGATCTGTTGTCGGTGTCGCCCAGCACCGGTCTGGCCGACATGGGGCTGGACGGCGCGCTGTGCCTGCGCAACCTGGTCACCGGCACGGCCGGTGTGGCGGCGCAGCTGAACACCGGCATCGACGAGACCCGGCGCAACGGCAACCTGCGCGGGCGCCCGACGGTGATCGTGCATGGGCGCTCCGACCCCTTGCTGCCCGTCAACCACACCTCGCGGCCCTACCTCGCGTTGAACAACACGGTCGAGGGCAGCAACAGCCAGCTGAGTTACCTGGAAGTCACCAACGCCCAGCACTTTGACTCGTTCATCGGGCTGCCGACGGTGCTGCCCGGGTACGACACCCGCTTTGTGCCCTTGTCGCTGTACCTGAACCGGGCGCTCGACGCGGTCTATGCCCGCTTGGCGAACGGCACGGCCTTGCCACCGTCCCAGGTGGTGCGCACCGTGCCGCGTGGCGGCACGCCCGGCGCGGCGCCGGCCCTGACGGCCAGCAATGTGCCGGCGCCCGTGGCGACGCCGGCCGCGGCCGACCGCATCGTGCTCAGCGGCAACACGGTGAGCATCCCCGACTGAGGCGGCCCACTGATCGATGAAACCCGGCAGGGCCGCGCACCGGCCCTGCCTGCAACCGGAACGGAAATGCCCATGGCCATGTCTTCCCACTACCTGCGCTGCGCAGGCCGCGAACTTCATTACACCGAGTGGGGCGACCCGCAGGCCCCGGCCGTGATCGCCTGGCATGGCCTGGCGCGCACCGGCCGCGACATGGACGAACTGGCCGAGCACCTCAGCGCGCGCTACCGCGTGATCTGCCCCGACACCCTGGGCCGGGGCCTGAGCCAGTGGAGCCCCGATCCGGGCCGCGAGTACACGCTGGCCTTCTATGCCCAGCTGGCCCAGGGCCTGCTCGATGGCCTGGGGCTGGATCAGGTGCACTGGGTGGGCACCTCGATGGGCGGCGCCATCGGCACGGTGTGCGCGGGCGGGCGCGTGGTGCCGGCGCTCAAGGGCCGACTCAAGAGCCTGGTGCTGAACGACAACGCGCCGCGTCTGGCCGACGCCGCGATCGCGCGCATCCGCGCCTATGCCGGTGAACCGCCGGCCTTTGATTCGGTGCTTGAGCTGGAAGCTTTCTTCCGCCAGGTCTACAAGCCCTATGGCTGGCTCAGCGACGCGCAGTGGCGGCGCCTGACCGAAACCTCGACCCGGCGCCTGCCCGACGGGCGGGTCACGCCGCACTACGACCCGGCCATGGTGCAGCAGTTCACCCTGCACCCGAACGACTACCTGATCTGGGACGACTACGACGCCATCGACATCCCGGTGCTGTGCCTGCGCGGCGCCGAGTCGGACCTGGTGCTGCCCGAGACCACCGCCGAGATGCTGCGCCGCGGCCCGGGCCTGCGTGGCCTGACCACGGTGGTCGAGGTGCCCGGCTGCGGCCATGCGCCTGCGCTCAATGTGCCCGATCAGCTGCAGCTGGTGAGCGACTTCATCGCCCGCGCCCAGGCGGCCTGAGCCTCACGCCCTCAAAGCGACTTGGCAAAGAACTGGGCGATGCCCTGGCGCAGGGCGTCCCCGCCGTGTTCTCGGTAGTCCAGGTGGTCGGCCCCGGGGATGCGCCACAAGGCCTTGGGGTGGCCGGCGCGCTCGAACAAGGCCTGCTCCACCGCCACCGGGGTGTCGTGGTCGCCCTCGGCCGCCACCAGGCGCAGCGGGCGTGGGGCGATCTGGTGGATGACCTGGGCGGGTTGAACCCGGTCGGGGTCGATGCCGGCCCACCAGAAATCCAGCAACAGCAGCCAGGTGCTCCAGGCCGTGCCGCTCTTGTGGCGCAGCTCTTCGCGCAGCGAGGACCACATGTTGTGCAGCACCACCGCCTTGATGCGCGGGTCGCTGGCCGCCACCATGCACACTGTGCTGGCTCCGATGGAGAAGCCCTCGGCGCCCAGGCGCCGGGGGTCGGCATCGGGGCGGGCGCTGACCCAGTTCAGGGCGGCGATCAGGTCTTCCTGCTCCAGGTCACCCCAGGTCTGGGTGTCGCCCTCGCTGTTGCCGCTGGCGCGCGAGTCGTACAGCAACACCCCGATGCCGCGTTCGGCCAGGGCCTGGGCCTGGGCCAGAAACCACAGCCGGTTGCCTTGGCCGCCATGCACAAAGACCACCACCGCCCCGGTGCGCGAGGGCTTGTACCAGCCCTGCAGCAGCAGGCCGTCGGCGGTGGCAAAGCTCACGGGCTGCACCCCCCCGTGCAGGGCCTGCTGGGCCAGGGCCAGGTCGGCGGCCAGCACCGGCGTGCGGGCCGGGTGCAGCATGGCACTCGCCACCTGGTTGTGGTGCACGAGTTTGGCGCCCAGGGCCAAGGCCAGCAGCAGGGCCAGCACCCAGGGCGCGAGGGCGCGCGCCCGCCTGCGCCAGCCGCTTGTGATGGGGGCTGGTGGGGCGTGGGTGCGGGGCAGGGGGGCCGCGTCGGGCCCGCGGGGCTTGGACATGCGCGTTCTCGGTCAGGCAGGGAACACCCCGGGCGCTCATGGCCCGGCTTGGATGGCTCGGCGTGCGGCAGGTGCCGCAGCGTGTTCCCTGTGGCCCGGATTGTGGGCCGACTGTGTAACGCGTCTGTGTGGTGCAGGTGTCTGTCGTGTTGGGGATGGGGCGGCGGCTGATCAGCGTCCGCCCCGCCCGGGGCGCAGGGCACGCCGGCAGGCCCGGCGGTAGGCGGCCAGCGTGTCGGCGGCCCGTGCGTGCACCTCGCGGGCCGGCTGGCCGGCCAGCAGGCTCAGGCCTTCGCTGGCCTGGCGCATGGTGTACACATGGAACTGCCCGGCCGCCACCGCGGCCACCAGCTCGGGCGACAGCATCAGCTGGCGCTGGTTCAGCGCGGGCAGCAGCACGCCTTGCTGGCCGGTCAGGCCGGCGCGCCGGCAGACCTGGAACCAGCCCTCGATCTTCTCGTTGAGGCCGCCCACGGGCAGCACCTCGCCGTGCTGGTTCAGGGCGCCGGTGACGGCGATGTCCTGCCGCAGGCCCACGCCCGACAGCGAGGACAGCAGCGCGAACAGCTCGGCGCACGAGGCCGAATCACCTTCCACCCCGTCGTATTCCTGCTCGAAGCCCAGCGAGGCCTGCAGGGCCAGCGGTGCCTGATCGCTGAACAGCGCGTGCAGATAGCCTTGCAGGATCAGCACACCCTTGTCGTGGATCGGGCCGGACAGGCGCACCTCGCGCTCGATGTTGAGCACACCCTGGTGCCCGGCCTGGGTGCGGGCGCTGATGCGCATGGGCACGCCGAAGCGGTGGTCGCCGGTGTCGATCTGGCTCATGGCATTGAGCTGGCCCACGGCCAGCCCGGTGGTGGAGATCAGCCGCTCACCCTCGCTGATGCTGTCGAGCACACACTGCTCCAGGTAGTCGTGGCGCTGGCGCCGGGCCTGCAGGGCGGCCGCCACGTCGGCGGCGCTCACCAGAACGCCCTGGCGGTCGCGGCACTGCTGGGCGCTTTCGATCAGCGCCATCTCGATCTGGCCCAGCTGGGCGCTCAGGTAGTGCTGGTCGTCGGCCTCGCGGTGGCTTTGCTCCAGCAGGGCGGCCACGCCCGCGGCCTCGAAGTGGGGCAGGCCCAGCTGGCGGCAGCGGCAGGCCACCCAGGCGGCCATGGCGTGGCGGTTCTCATCGCTGGCGGCAAAGCGGTCGGCGAAGTCGACCTTGACGCGGAAGCGCCGCGCCATCTCGGGGTCGGCCTCTTGCAGCTTGTAGAAATCGTCGGGCGAGCCGATCAGCACCAGGCGCACGTCCACGGGCACGGCATCGGGCTGCAGGCTGGCCCCGGCCGGGGTGCCGGTGCCGCCGGGCTCCTCGATCTGCAACTGGCGTGAACGCAAGAAGCGGCGCAGCCGCTCCCACAGGGGTTCGTCGTCGATCAGGTCGGCCAGGTGCAGCATCAGGTAGCCGCCATGCGCCTGCAGCAGGCCACCGGCGTGGATGGCCGTGTGGTCGGCGGGGCCGGCGTCATCGCCGCCGGGGTGCTCGATGCTGCCGAACAGGCTGCGCATCTGGGGGTTGTTGTCCAGCACCACCGGGGCGCCTTGCTGCTCGGCGTGGTCCACCACCAGGTTGAAGGCCAGGCAGTGCTGCCAGTGCGCCAGATCGGCCTTGCGGTCAGCCTCGTCCTCATCCTCGGCCAGGGGCAGGAACAGGTCGATCTGGTTCAGCACCTCGGCGATGGCCGCCTGCACCCAGGCCTGCAGGCCGCTGCGCTCGGCCTCGGCCAGGCCGGCCAGGGCGGTGTCAAAGGCCTTTTGCAGCTGCGGCGTGAGGGTGCGGCGCTTCAGGGCCTCCAGGGCCTCGTCGCGGGCGATCTCGCGCAGGCGCAGCTGGGCCAGCACGCGGGCCATCTCGGCGCGCACCTCGTTTTCGGTGGCGGTGGCCAGGGCCTCGGCGGCGGCCTTGTCGGCCTCGCTCGGGTGGGGCTTGTCCTTGTCTTTGCCATGCGGCTTGTCGGGCAGCACCAGCTTGAGCCGGTCGGATTCGCGTTGCAGCTGGTAGCCATGGCGGGCGGCCAGGGCTTCCAGGTTCTTCAGCGCCAGGTGTTCTTCGCGCTCAAAGGCTTTTTCGATGCCATCGGCCTCCAGAGTGACCTCGGCGGCTTCCAGCTGGGCCGGGATGTCGGCGGCCAACTGCCGGGTGAGCTGCTGCAGGCCCTGGCGCAGCAGGCGGCCGGTGCCGGCCGGCAGGCGCAGGGCCAGGGGGCGCTGCGGGGCTTCAAAGCGGTGCAGATAGCCCAGGTCGGGCGGCACCGGGCGCGCCTGGGCCGCCTGGTGCAAGGCCTGGCGCAGCAGCGAGCTGCGGCCGCTGCCGACCTCTCCCAGCACGAACAGGTTGTAGTCAGGGGCTTGGATGTGCAGACCGAACTCGGTGGCCTGCCGGGCGCGGTGCTGCCCGATCCAGCCCGGGGCCGGGTCGCCCAGTTCGGCGGTGCTGGCAAAGCCCAGGCTGGCGGGATCGATGTGGCGGCGCAGTTGCTGGGCCGTCAGGGCAGGCAGGGTGGGCAGGTCGGTGGAGGGGGCGGGCATTGACGAAAGAGAGGTGTCGGGGGCCAGGAGGTCGGAAAGCATAACGCTTACCAGCCCTGGCCCCTGTGGGGTGGCTGAGTTCGGGGTTCAGCGCAGGGGAGGCAGATGCCGCGCTCAGTGCTTGGCGCCGGCGGCCAGGGCGCGCTCGCGGCTGTCCGCCAAGGCCTGCGGTGTCGGGGCCTGGGTGGGCCAGCCCTGCAGGTGCTGCTGGGCCAGGGCGCTGAGGGCGGTGATCCAGGCCGGGCTGTCGTTCAGGCAGGGGATGTAGTGGAAGGCTTGGCCCCCCGCATGCAAAAAGGCCTCGCGCGCCTCCTGGCTGATTTCTTCCAGGGTTTCGAGGCAGTCGCTGGTGAAGCCGGGGCAGACCACGTCCACCCGGGCTGTGCCGGCCTGGGCCAGGGCCACCAGGGTGGGTTCGGTGTAGGGCTCCAGCCACTTGGCCTTGCCGAAGCGCGACTGGAAGGTGATCTTGTAGCGATCGGCGCGCAGGCCCAGGCGCTCGGCCAGCAGGCGGCCGGTCTTCAGGCATTCGCAGTGGTAGGGGTCGCCCAGGTGCAGGGTGCGCTCGGGCACACCGTGGAAGCTCATCACCAGTTGGTCGGGCTGGCCGTGTTCGCGCCAGTGGGTTTCGACGCGGCGGGCCAGGGCGTCGATGTAGCCGGGGTCGTCGTGGTAGCGGTTGATGAAACGCAGCTCGGGCAGGTGGCGCTGGCGCAGGCCCCAGTGGGCCACATCGTCGAACACGCTGGCGGTGGTGGTGCCCGAGTACTGCGGGTAGGCCGGCAGGATCAGCACACGGGTCACGCCATCGGCTTTCAAGGCATCGAGCTGGCTGGCGATCGAGGGCTGGCCGTAACGCATGGCATAGCGCACCTGCACCTGGTGGCCGGCCTCGCCCAGCCAGCCTTGCAGCAGCTTGGCCTGCTTCTCGGTCCAGGCCTTGAGGGGCGAGCCCTCGGGCGTCCAGACACTGGCGTACTTGGCGGCCGACTTGGCCGGGCGCACGCGCAAGATGATGCCGTGCAGGATGGGCTTCCAGATCAGGGCCGGGATCTCGACCACGCGGTGGTCGCTCAGAAACTGGGCCAGGTAGCGCCGCAGGGCCGAGGCCGTGGGGGCCTCGGGCGTGCCCAGGTTGCACAGCAGGATGGCGGTGCGGGCGGCTTGACCGTGGCGGTAGGCGGGCTCGGGGGCGAACTTGGACGGCATGGGCTGGGTGGGGCTGAGGTTTTGAGGGATGCAGTATTCTCAGCCACCTATGCTCGATCACGCCCGAATCAAGGCCATTACCCTGGACCTGGACGACACTTTATGGCCCATCTGGCCCACCATCGCCCGCGCGGAGACGGTGCTGGCCGACTGGCTGCAGCGCCATGCGCCGGCCACCGCCACCCTGTTTTCGCGCCCCGGTGCGCTGCGCGAGATCCGCAACCAGATGACCACCCTGCGCCCTGACCTGGCCAGCGACCTGAGCGCGCTGCGGCGCGAATCCATCCGCCTGGCCCTGGGGCAGGCCGGCGATGACCCGTCCCTGGCCGAGCCGGCCTTCGAGGTGTTTTTTGCCGAGCGCCAGCGCGTGGACCTGTTTGACGACGTGCACGAGTGCCTGGGCCGCCTGGCGGCGCGCTACCCCCTGGTGGCCTTGTCCAACGGCAATGCCGATGTGCAGCGCGTGGGCTTGGGGGCGTATTTCAGCGCCAGCCTGAGCGCGCAGCAGTTTGGCGTGGCCAAGCCCGACCCGCGCATCTTCGAAGCCGCCGCTGCGGCCGCCGCCGTGGCCCCGGCCGAGGTGCTGCATGTGGGCGACGACGTGGATACCGACGTCATGGGGGCGCTGAACTCGGGCCTGCAGGCGGTGTGGGTGAACCGCGAGGCCAAGGCCTGGCCCCATGCCAGCCCGGCCCCCTGGACCATCAGCAGCCTGCACGAGCTGTGCCGGCATCTGGTGGGGTGAGCCGGGTTCAGCCCAGGGCCGCCACCACCGCCTGGGCGCTGAGCACCGCGCCTTCCAGCGTGGCGGGATAGGGGCCTTCGACGTAGTCGCCGCAGGCCCACAGACCTGAGATCAGGCGCTGGGCCGGTCGTTGCAGGCCCGGGGTGCAGGCAAAGGTGGCGCGTTTTTCGATCACCGTGCCCAGGGCTTGCAGATCACTCAAACCCAGCGGGGCCAGGGCTTGCCGGCCTTGGGCCAGCACCTGTTGCGTGAGGGCCTCGCGGCTCAGATCGGGGCTGGCGCTGAGCACAAAGGCCAGCAGGCCGGCCGGACCACCGAGTTGCCCACGGTCGAACACGAACTGGGCCGGGGCCTCGGGCCCGCAGCGCAGGGCCAGCAGGGGCTGGGGCAGGCGCAGGGGGCCGGCCTCGACCTTGGCCTGGGCGTACACCGTGGTGATGGCCTCGAAGCGCAGGGCCCGGGCCTGGCTGGCCCAGTCGGCCAGGCGGGCGGGTTCATCGCCGGCCAGGCCTGAGGCCTGGGTCAGCAGGCGGGCCGCTTCGCCGGGCGGGCAGGCCAGGATGACCTGATCGAAGGCGGCGGTCTCCCCGGCCGCCAGTTGAAGCTGCCAGCGCCCCTGTGGGGCGCGCAGCAGGCCTTGCACCCGTTGGCCCACTTGCACGCCGTGCCCCTGGTTGCGCAACCAGTGCGCCGCGGGCTCGGGCCACAGGGCCCCGAGGTCGGTGCGTGGCAGCAGCAGGTGCGAGGCACCCGGGCCGCCGGCCAGTGAGTCGCGCAGCACGCGCAAAAACACCTCGCCGCTGGATTGGTCCACCGGGGTGTTGAGGGCGGACACGCACAGGGGCTCGATCAACTCGGCCATCACCCGGGGGCGGATGCCCTGGCACAGGGCCAGGACGCTCGCATCGGGGGCGCAACGGAAGCCGGCGATCTGCCAGCGCAGGGTGACGGCCAGCAGCGAAAACCGGTCGCGCCACGACCAACCCCGCGCGCCGAGGATGCCGGCGGCCGCATCAAGCGGGGCGAGCCAGCGCGGCAGTTGCAAGCCACCCCCATCCGGGAAACGCAGCGTCAGCGGCAGGCGCAGCAAGGCCTGGTCGGGGTCCACGCCCACCCGGCGCATCAGGCGCAGGCTTTGGGTGTAGGCGCCTATCAGGATGTGCTGGCCGTTGTCCAACCCGGTCAGCGCGGCGGGGCCGGTCAGGGTGCGGGCGCGGCCGCCGAGCTGGGGGGCGGCCTCGAACAGCTGCACCGCCCAGCCCTGGTCGTGCGCGGCCAGGGCCGCGGCCAGCCCGGCCCAGCCTCCGCCGATGACGGCGAGTGGGCGAGCTGCCTGAGTCGGGGCCTCAGACACGGCCCAGGGCCTGCACCTTCCAGGCCAGCCACAGCTTGCGCAAAGGGGTCAGGCTGATGCGCTGGTGCAGCACCTGGAAGTTCTCGTCTTCGATCTCGCGCAGCAGGGTGCGGTAGATGCTGGCCATCATCAGGCCGGGTTTCTGGGCCCGCAGATCGGCCGCAGGCAGCAGGGCCATGGCCTGGTCGTACAGCTGGTGGGCCCGTTCGGCCTGGAACTTCATCAAGGCGGTGAAACGCTCGGAGTAGACGCGTTGCAGCACCTCGTGGGCCTTGACGTCGAAGCGCTGCAGCTCGTTCACCGGCAGGTAGATGCGGCCGCGCATGGCGTCTTCGCCCACGTCGCGGATGATGTTGGTCAGCTGGAAGGCCAGGCCCAGGGTGTGGGCGTATTCGGTGGTGCGTTCTTCGGTCTGGCCGAAGATGCGGGCCGAGACCTCGCCCACCACGCCGGCCACCAGGTGGCAGTAGCGTTGCAGGCCGGGGTAGTCGAGGTAGCGGGTCTGCTCCAGGTCCATCTGGCAGCCCTGGATGACGGCCTGCAGCTGTTCCTGGCGCAGGCCGTACACCGGCACGTGCGGCATCAGGGCCTGCATCACGGGGTGGCTGGCCTGGCCGGCAAAGGCCTGGCGCACCTCGTTCTGCCACCAGGCCAGCTTGGTCATGGCCACCCCGGGGTCGCTGACCTCGTCGACCACGTCGTCCACCTCGCGGCAAAAGGCATAAAAGGCCGTGATCGCGGCGCGGCGCGGCTTGGGCAGGAACAGGAAGGCGTAATAAAAGCTGCTGCCTGAGGCGGCGGCTTTTTGCTGGACGTAGTCTTCTGGGGTCATGGATTGGGCTGGGCGTACGGGCGGCATTGTCCCATCTTGTGAAGACACGGTGAGCCGGCCCGTGCCAAGGCCGTTCACATCCAGAGGGTGCGCCACAGCAGGGGCAGGGCGTCAGCCCGGCCCAGCTTGATGCGCCGGGCCAGTGGGTTGCCGCCGGTGGCGCGGATGCGCTGCAGCACGCGCAGGCCGCCCTGCACCACCAGGCGCAGTTCCCAGCCGGCGCGCCCCGGCAGGCGGTGCACCAGTGGGGCGCCGCGCTGCATCAGGTGTTCGGCCCAGGCCAGGTTGTCGGCGATCAGGGCCAGGGCGGCGGGCGTGGTCTGCAGGACCTGCAGTTGCTGGCGCGGCACGCCGAAGCGCAGGCAATCGGCTTCGGTGAGGTAATGGCGCCCACGCGGGATGTCCTGGCTCAGGTCCTGCCAGAAATTGATCAGTTGCAGGGCGCTGCAGATGTCGTCGCTCTGGGCCAGGGCGGGGGCGTCGGTCACGCCATGCAGGTGCAGCAGCAGGCGCCCGATGGGGTTGGCCGAGCGGCGGCAGTAGTCGAGCAGGCTGTCGCGGTCGGGGTAGCGCTGCTGGTCGCGGGTGTAGGCAATGTCTTGCATGAAGGCGCTGATCAGGTCGTCCAGCAGGGCCACTGGCAGGCCCCAGGCCGCTTGCTGTCGCGCCAGCGGGGCCAGCACGGGCTGCCAGCGCCCGCCGGCCACGGGCCCGGTGGCCAGGGTGGCGTGCAGCTCGGCCTGGTAGGCGGCCAGGGTGGCCAGGCGCTGGGCCGGGCTGTCGTCGCCCTCGTCAGCGATGTCGTCGGCGGTGCGGGCAAAGTGGTAGAGCGCGGCGATCGGCGGGCGCAGCCGGGGCGGACACAGCCATGAGGCCACTGGAAAATTTTCGTAGTGGGTCAAGGGCAACACTTCAGCCTGGGCATTGTTGCGATGGGGGGTGGGCTCAGGGGTTCCGGTGGCGCTTGGCTTGACATGCATCAGAACAATCCCTTAGGCTACTAACCAATCAGTCATTAATGTTGAACCCCAGGCTTGGCCTTGGTGACTTGACACTTTTCTGGCGCCAGGGGCTCCCCTGTTGCCGCTTAACCGCACTTCGTTCAGCAGGTTGCCCATGCCCGTCACTGTGAATGTCCACCGTGCCCGTCCCCATTTTGCGGGGATCGTCGGCGTTTCTCTGGTTTTGTCCCTGGTCAGCCTGTTGGCCGCCTGCTCGCGGCCCGAACCGGCCGCCGAACCGGTGCGTTCGGTGAAGGTGCTGACGGTGGCAGAGAGTCGCATGGGAACGAAGAATGAGTATTCGGGCGAGGTTCGGGCCCGCATCGAGTCGCGACTGGGCTTCCGGGTGGGCGGCAAGATTATCCGCCGTCAGGCCGAGCTCGGGCAGCGCGTGCAGGTGGGGCAGGTGTTGGCCCAACTGGACCCGCAGGACTTCAAGCTGGCCGCCGACGCAGGCCGGGCCCAGGTGGCTTCGGCGCAGACCAACCGCGATCTGGCTGCGGCCGACTACCGCCGCTACAAGGATCTGTACGACAAGAACTTCATCGGCGGCTCGGAATTGCAACGCCGTGAAACCACCCTGAAGGCCGCGCAGGCCACGCTGGAGCAGGCCCAGGCCCAACTGGCCAGCCAGGGCAACCAGATTGCCTACACCTCGCTGGCGGCCGATGTGTCGGGCGTGGTGACGGCCATCGAGGCCGAACCGGGCCAGGTTGTTCAGTCCGGCACACCGGTGGTGCGCATTGCGCAGGACGGCCCGCGCGACGTGGTGTTTGCGGTGCCGGAAGACAAGGTGGGTTCGGTGCGCGTGGGGGCCAAGGTGGTGGTCAAGGTGTGGTCGGAAGGGCGTGAAATCGAGGGTGAGGTGCGCGAAGTGGCTGCCAGTGCCGATGCCGTGACCCGCACCTACACCGTGAAGGTGGCCTTGCCGGTGCAGGGTGCTCCGGCCCTGGGTTCGACCGTGAACGTGCTGCCGCAGGGCCTGGACAAGGCCGCACCGGCGGTGTTGAAGCTGCCCACCAGCGCCTTGCGTCAGGAAGGCCGGTCGACCGCCGTCTGGGTGCTGGATCCGAAAGCCATGACCGTGCGCCTGCAGCCGGTAGAGATCGCCACGGCGGATGGCAACGAGGCCGTGGTGGCCGGCGGCATCAAGCCGGGCGACCTGGTGGTGGCGGCCGGCGTGCACGTGCTGTCGCCGGGCCAGAAGGTCACCATCTACCAACCCAAGAAGGCGCTGCCCGGTGCAGAGGGTGCCCAGGCGCCGGGCGCGACCCCAGCCGCGACCCCCGCTGCTGTGGCCCCGGCTGATGCCGCTCCCGCCGCTGCGGCGAAGTGAGGTCTGGCATGAGCAACGCGCAGCCCAAGGAAAGCTTCAACCTGTCGAAATGGGCGCTGGATCATCCGGCGCTGACCCGCTACCTGCTGGTGGTGCTGATGTTGCTGGGCTTTGCGGCCTACTTCCAGCTCGGCCAGGACGAAGACCCGCCATTCACCTTCCGGGCCATGGTGGTGCGCACCTACTGGCCCGGGGCCACGGCCCAGCAGGTGGCCGAGCAGGTCACCGACAAGCTCGAAAAGACCCTGCAGGAGGTGCCCTATGCCGACCGCATCCGCAGCTACTCCAAGCCGGGTGAGTCGCAGATCATCTTCCAGATCAAGGACTCGTCCAAGCCGGGCGATGTGGCCAACGTCTGGTACCAGGTGCGCAAGAAGATCGGTGACATCCGGTACACCTTGCCTTCCGGCACCCAAGGACCGTTTTTCAACGACGAGTTTGGCGATGTGTATGGCGTGATCTACGCGCTGGAGTCGGACGGCTTCAGCTATGCCGAGCTCAAGACCTTTGCCGACGATGTGCGCCAGTCGCTGCTGCGCGTGCCCGATGTGGCCAAGGTGGAGCTGTTCGGTGTGCAGGACGAGAAGATCTTCATCGAGATCTCGCAAAAGCGCCTGGCCCAGCTGGGCCTGGACCTGAATGCCGTGCTGGCCCAGCTCAACGCCCAGAACGCGGTGGAGAGTGCTGGCGCCGTGCAGACGCCGCAGGATGTGGTGCAGGTGCGCGTGCAAGGCCAGTTCGAGGCGGTGGAGCAGTTGCGTGCCATGCCGATCCGCGGCAGCTCGGGCAACCAGCTGCGCCTGGGCGACATCGGCGAGGTGCGCCGTGGCTATGTGGACCCACCGTCGGTGAAGGTGCGCCACAACGGCCGTGAAGTGATCGCCATGGGCGTGTCGATGGCCAAGGGCGGCGACATCATCGAGCTGGGCAAACAGCTCAAGCTGGCCACCGAAAGAATCGAGAAGACCCTGCCGGCCGGCCTGACCCTGGTGCAGGTGCAGGATCAGCCCAAGGCGGTGACCACCTCGGTGGGCGAGTTTGTGCACGTGCTGATCGAGGCCGTGGTGATCGTGTTGGCCGTGAGCTTCGTGAGCTTGGGCCTGCACAAGCGAGCGGGCAGCCAGCCCCTGTGGCGCCGCTATTACATCGACGTGCGCCCGGGCCTGGTGGTGGGCATCACGATTCCGCTGGTGCTGGCCGTGACCTTTTTGGCCATGTGGTACTGGGGCATCGGGCTGCACAAGATCTCGCTGGGTTCGCTGATCATTGCGCTGGGCCTGTTGGTGGACGACGCCATCATTGCGGTGGAGATGATGGTGCGCAAGATGGAGGAGGGCTACGACAAGGTGCGTGCCGCCACCTTCGCCTACGAGATCACCGCCATGCCGATGCTGACGGGTACGCTGATCACGGCAGCCGGTTTTCTGCCGATCGGGCTGGCCAAGTCGCAGACGGGTGAATACACCTTTGCCATCTTTGCCGTGACCGTGATCGCGCTGGTGCTGAGCTGGGTGGTGTCGGTCTACTTTGTGCCGTACCTGGGGGCCTGGCTGCTCAAGCGCCCGCCCCATGTGCAGGAGATGGGCGCCGGGCATGAGGGCGGCGAGCCGCACGAGATGTTCGACACCCCGTTCTACAACACCTTCCGCCGCGCCGTGACCTGGTGCGTGGCGCACCGCTGGGCCACCATCGCGGCCACGCTGGCAATTTTTGCGCTGGGCATCGTGGGCATGGGCAAGGTGCAGCAGCAGTTCTTCCCGGATTCCAGCCGGCCCGAGATCCTGGTGGACATCTGGTTCCCCGAAGGCACCTCGTTTGCCGCCAATGACGCCGTCACCCAAAGGGTCGAGGCGCGGCTGCGTGAAGAGGTGGGCGTGAATAGTGTCAGCACCTGGGTGGGCTCGGGCGTGCCCCGCTTCTACCTGCCGCTGGACCAGGTGTTCCCGCAGACCAACGTTTCGCAATTCATCATCCTGCCGGTGGACCTGAAGGTGCGCGAGAGCCTGCGCATCAAGCTGCCGGCACTGCTGGCCGAGGAGTTCCCTGAGGTGCGTGGCCGCGTCAAGTTGTTGCCCAACGGGCCGCCTGTGCCGTACCCGGTGCAGTTCCGGGTGATGGGCTCGAACCCGGCGGTGCTGCGTGAGCGGGCCGACGAGGTCAAGGAGCTGCTGCGCAAGAACAGCCACATGCGCGGTGTGAACGACAACTGGAACGAGTCCGTGAAGGTGATCCGCATGGAGGTCGATCAGGCCAAGGCGCGCGCCCTGGGTGTGACCAGCCAGGCGATTGCGCAGGCCTCGGCGGCCATTCTGTCGGGCACGGCGGTGGGGCAGTTCCGCGAGAACGACAAGCTGATCGACATCGTGGTGCGCCAGCCCCTGGAGGAGCGCAACGCGATCACCGACCTGGGCAATGCCTACCTGCCTACTGCCAACGGGCGTTCCATCCCGCTGACCCAGATCGCCAAGCCGGTGTTCACCTGGGAGCCGGGCGTGATGTGGCGGGAGAACCGCGACTATGCGGTGACCGTGCAGGGCGACATCGTGGAAGGCCTGCAAGGCGCCACGGTGACGGCCGAACTGTTGCCTGAGCTGCGTGCCCTGGAGGCGAAGTGGCAGGCCTCGGGCCAGGCCTTCCGCATCGAGGTGGCGGGCGCGGTGGAGGAGAGCAGCAAGGGCTCGGCCTCGATCGCCGCCGGCCTGCCGGTGATGCTGTTCCTGACCTTCACCCTGCTGATGCTGCAGTTGCAGAGTTTCAGCCGCTCGGTGCTGGTGTTCCTGACCGGCCCGCTGGGCATTGCCGGTGTGGCCGGCGCCTTGCTGGTGCTGAACCGGCCGTTCGGCTTCGTGGCCTTGCTGGGGGTGATTGCCCTGATGGGCATGATCCAGCGCAACTCGGTGATCCTGATCGACCAGATCGAGCAGGACCGCGCCCGTGGTGTGCCGGCCTGGGACGCGATCGTGGAGTCGGCGGTGCGCCGCTTGCGCCCCATCGTGCTGACCGCCGCGGCGGCCGTGCTGGCCATGATCCCGCTGTCGCGCAGCGTGTTCTGGGGGCCGATGGCCGTGGCCATCATGGGCGGCCTGATCGTGGCCACCTTGCTCACCTTGCTGGCGCTGCCGGCCATGTATGCCGCCTGGTTCCGCGTGAAGCGCCCCGAAATCGAGGTGAATTGAGCGTTGGCGCGGCTTGCAGCGCGAAATTTGCGGGGTTTTGGGGCCTTTTCGGGCCTCAGAACCCTGCATCTGACCCGGTTTCGGGCCGGAACCCGGATTTCATCCCGCTAAAATAGAAGGTTGACCGATTTCGTTGGGGTGGTCAGTGTGAGCTGATCGCCCGTTTTGTTTTCAGGCGCGCGGGTGGCGAAATTGGTAGACGCACCAGGTTTAGGTCCTGACGCCAGCAATGGTGTGGGGGTTCGAGTCCCCCCCCGCGCACCACATGTGAATTTGAGATTTATTTACGCCAGGCCAGGACGTGCACATCACGCGGCCTGACATGCCATATCAGGAGAAAACAATGGCTGTTACCGTTGAGACCCTCGAGAAGCTCGAACGCAAGATCACGCTGACCCTGCCCGTCACGGCAATCCAGGCTGAAGTGGACACGCGCCTGAAGCGCCTGGCCCGCACCGTCAAGATGGACGGCTTCCGTCCGGGCAAGGTGCCGATGGCCGTGGTGGCCCAGCGCTATGGCTACTCCGTTCAATACGAAGTGATGAACGACAAGGTGGGCGAGGCTTTTGCCGTGGCCGCCAATGAAGCCAAGCTGCGTGTGGCCGGCCAGCCCCGCATCACCGAAAAAGAAGGCGCGCCCGAAGGCGAGCTGACCTTTGACGCCGTGTTCGAAGTGTTCCCCGAAGTCAAGATCGGCGACCTGTCGACCGCTGAAGTCGAAAAGCTGTCGGCCGATGTGGACGACGCTGCCATCGACAAGACCCTGGAAATCCTGCGCAAGCAACGCCGCACCTTCGCTCAACGCGCCCAGGATCAGGCTGCCCAGGACGGCGACCGCGTGACGGTCGACTTCGAAGGCAAGATCGACGGCGAACCCTTTGCCGGCGGCAAGGCCGAAGACTTCCAGTTCCTGATCGCTGACGGTCAGATGCTGAAGGAATTCGAAGACGCCGTGCGTGGCATGAAGGCTGGCGAAAGCAAGACCTTCCCCCTGGCCTTCCCGGCCGACTACCACGGCAAGGATGTGGCCGGCAAGCAAGCCGACTTCCTGGTCACCGTGAAGAAGATCGAAGCCGCCAACCTGCCCGAAGTGAACGACGCCCTGGCCAAGACCCTGGGCATCGCTGACGGCACCGTGGAAGCGCTGCGCGCCGACATCAAGGCCAACCTCGAGCGTGAAGTCAAGTTCCGTCTGCTGGCCCGCAACAAGCAAGCCGTGATGGACGCCCTGGTGAGCAAGGCCGAACTCGACCTGCCCAACGCCAGCATCCAGGCTGAAATCGGCCGTCTGGTCGAAGGCGCCCGTGCTGACCTGAAGCAGCGCGGCATCAAGGACGCCGACAAGGCCCCGATCCCCGACGACGTGTTCCGCCCGCAAGCCGAGCGCCGCGTGCGCCTGGGTCTGGTGGTGGCCGAGCTGGTCCGTGCCAACGAACTGCAAGCCAAGCCCGAGCAACTCAAGGCCCACATCGAAGAGCTGGCCGCCAGCTACGAGAAGCCGGCTGAAGTGGTGCGCTGGTACTTCGGCGACCAGAACCGCCTGGCCGAAGTCGAAGGTGTTGTGATCGAAAACAACGTCACCGAATTCGTGCTGTCCAAGGCCAAGGTCACTGAAAAGTCGGTTTCGTTCGACGAACTGATGGGCCAGGCCTGAGACCTGATCTGATCTCTCTTTTTTGAGATGTTGAGGGGCTTGTGCTTTGTTGCGCAGGCCCCACTTCATTTTTGGGTACAGTTAGGTTTCCCCTTGGAGAAAACATGAGCGCACTGGACATTCAAGGCCTGGGCATGGTCCCGATGGTCATCGAGCAATCGGGTCGTGGCGAACGGTCCTACGACATTTATTCACGCCTGCTCAAGGAGCGCGTGGTGTTTCTGGTGGGCCCGGTGAACGACCAGACGGCCAACCTGGTGGTGGCACAGCTGCTGTTCCTGGAGAGCGAAAATCCTGACAAGGACATTTCGTTCTACATCAACTCGCCGGGCGGTTCGGTGAGCGCGGGCATGGCCATCTACGACACCATGAACTTCATCAAGCCGCAGGTGTCGACGCTGTGCATCGGCATGGCCGCCAGCATGGGCGCCTTCCTGCTGGCTGCGGGCGAAAAGGGCAAGCGTTACTCGCTGCCCAATTCGAAGGTGATGATTCACCAGCCCCTGGGCGGCGCGCAAGGCCAGGCCACCGAGATCGAGATCCATGCCCGCGAGATCCTCAAGACCCGCGAGCAATTGAACAAGATCCTGGCTGAACGCACCGGCCAGCCGCTGGAGAAGATCGAGCGCGACACCGAGCGCGATTACTATCTGTCTGCCGACGAAGCCAAAGATTACGGCTTGGTGGATCAGGTGATTGCCAAGCGGCCTTGAGCAGTATCCCGGCTGAATGAGCGGCGTTTCCCGGGAGAGGGAAGCGCCGTTTTTTATTTCGCTATCATCTAGAACAACGCGTTACAAGGCATTTCCGACATGGCCGACAAAAAAGGCTCCACCAGCGAGAAAACACTCTATTGCTCCTTTTGCGGCAAAAGCCAGCACGAGGTGAAGAAGCTGATCGCCGGTCCATCGGTTTTCATCTGCGATGAGTGCATTGATCTGTGCAATGAGATCATCCGTGATGAGCTGCCTTCGACCGAGGCGGGGCGCGAGGCCCGTGGCGATCTGCCGACGCCCTCCGAGATCAAGCTCAATCTCGACAACTATGTGATCGGCCAGGAAGTGGCCAAACGCACGCTGGCCGTGGCGGTGTACAACCACTACAAACGCCTGCGCCACAAGGACAAGGGTGCCAAGGACGAGGTTGAACTCTCCAAGAGCAACATCTTGCTGATCGGGCCCACCGGCTCGGGCAAGACCTTGCTGGCCCAGACGTTGGCGCGCATGCTGGACGTGCCTTTCGTGATGGCCGATGCCACCACCCTGACCGAAGCCGGTTATGTGGGTGAGGACGTCGAGAACATCGTGCAGAAGCTGCTGCAGAGCTGCAATTACGATGTGGAGCGGGCCCAACGAGGCATCGTCTACATCGACGAGATCGACAAGATCTCGCGCAAGTCCGACAACCCTTCGATCACCCGCGACGTGTCGGGCGAAGGGGTGCAACAGGCCTTGCTGAAGCTGATCGAAGGCACCATGGCCAGTGTGCCGCCCCAGGGTGGGCGCAAGCATCCGAACCAGGACTTCCTGCAGATCGACACCACCAACATCCTGTTCATCTGCGGCGGCGCTTTTGCCGGCATCGAAAAAGTGATCGAGAACCGCACCGAAGCCTCGGGCATCGGTTTTGGTGCCTCGGTGAAGAGCAAGAAGCAACGCAGCCTGACCGAGATGTTCGGCGAGGTGGAGCCCGAGGATCTGATCAAGTTCGGCCTGATCCCCGAGCTGGTCGGCCGCATGCCGGTGGTGACCACGCTGGCCGAGCTCAGCGAGGACGCGCTGGTGCAGATCCTGACCGAGCCCAAGAACGCCCTGGTGAAGCAGTACCACAAACTGCTCGCCATGGAAGGTGTCGATCTGGAGATCCGCCCTGCGGCTTTGCAGGCGATCGCCAAGAAGGCGCTGGCCCGCAAGACCGGTGCACGGGGCCTGCGATCGATTCTGGAGCATGCCTTGATCGACACGATGTTCGATCTGCCGAACGCCTCGAATGTCGAGAAAGTGGTGGTGGACGAGTCCACCATCGATGAAAACAAGCCACCGCTGCTCGTGTACCGCGAGGCAGCCAAGAAGGCTTGACCCCCCGGGCTGGCAACTTGACCCAGCCCGGTGCTGGCACGGCGGCTGCTTGGCCGTCATGTCGGCGCCGGCGGGTTGAAATCTCCCGTTTGCGGACCATATTCAACAGGTAACCAAAGGATATCCATGTCCGGACAACCCCCCCTGCCTGCCACGTCCATCGACCTGCCGCTGCTTCCGCTGCGCGATGTGGTCGTGTTCCCCCACATGGTGATTCCGCTTTTCGTCGGCCGCCCCAAGAGCATCAAGGCTCTGGAGTTGGCGATGGAGGCCGAGCGCCGCATCATGCTCGTGGCCCAGCGCACCGCCGCCAAGGACGAGCCCTCGGTGGCCGACATGTTCTCGGTCGGTTGCGTCTCGACCATCCTGCAGATGCTCAAGCTGCCCGACGGCACCGTCAAGGTGCTGGTGGAAGGCCAGCAGCGCGCCACGGTCGAGAAGATCGACGATGCTGAGAGTCACTTCTCGGCCACCGTGCTGCCGCTGCCCGTGCCCGAGGTCGAGCCCGAAGGCGCCAAGGCCAGCGAGATCGAAGCCCTGCGCCGTGCCGTGATGCAGCAGTTTGACCAGTACGTCAAACTCAACAAGAAGATCCCGCCCGAGATCCTGACCTCGATCGCCAGCATCGACGATCCGGGGCGTCTGGCCGACACGATTGCCGCTCATTTGCCGCTGAAGCTGGACAACAAGCAGGCTGTGCTCGATCTGGCTGGCATCAAGGAACGACTCGAAAATCTCTACGAGCAGCTGGAGCGCGAGGTCGACATCCTCAATGTCGACAAGAAAATCCGTGGTCGCGTGAAGCGCCAGATGGAGAAGAACCAGCGCGACTTCTACCTCAATGAGCAGGTCAAGGCCATCCAGAAAGAGCTGGGCGAAGGCGAGGAGGGTGCGGACATCGAGGAGATCGAGAAGCGCATCAAGGCCGCCAAGATGCCCAAGGATGCCTTGAAGAAGGCCGAGAGCGAACTCAAGAAGCTCAAGCTCATGTCGCCCATGTCGGCCGAGGCCACCGTGGTGCGCAACTACATCGATGTGCTGGTCGGTTTGCCCTGGGCCAAGAAGACCAAGATCAAGCACGATCTGGGCAATGCCGAGAGCGTGCTGAACGAAGACCACCATGGCCTTGAAAAGGTCAAGGACCGCATTCTTGAGTACCTCGCGGTGCAACAGCGTGTCGACAAGGTGAAGGCCCCCATCCTGTGTCTG
This sequence comes from Curvibacter gracilis ATCC BAA-807, assembly GCF_000518645.1. GTDB lineage: Bacteria > Pseudomonadota > Gammaproteobacteria > Burkholderiales > Burkholderiaceae_C > Curvibacter > Curvibacter gracilis. The sequence continues at coordinate 175,266 of NZ_JADZ01000012.1, forward strand.
GTCGGCCCGCCGGGTGTGGGCAAGACCTCGTTGGGGCAGTCGATCGCCAAGGCGACCGGGCGCAAGTATGTGCGCATGGCGCTGGGCGGCATGCGTGACGAGGCCGAGATCCGCGGGCATCGCCGTACCTACATCGGCGCCCTGCCGGGCAAGGTGCTGCAAAGCCTGACCAAGGTCGGCACGCGCAACCCGCTGTTCCTGCTGGATGAGATCGACAAGCTGGGCACGGATTTTCGGGGCGACCCCTCAAGCGCGCTGCTGGAAGTGCTGGACCCCGAGCAGAACCACACCTTCGGTGACCATTACGTGGAGGTCGACTTCGACCTGTCCGACGTGATGTTCGTGGCAACTTCCAACTCCATGAACATCCCGCCCGCGTTGCTCGATCGCATGGAGGTGATCCGCCTCTCGGGTTACACCGAAGACGAGAAGACCAGCATCGCCGAGAAATACCTGCTGCCCAAGCAGATGAAGAACAACGGCGTGAAAGACAGCGAGTTGCTGGTCACGGAAGAAGCCATCCGCGACATGGTGCGCTACTACACCCGTGAAGCCGGCGTGCGTTCGCTGGAGCGTGAACTCTCCAAGATCTGCCGCAAGGTGGTCAAGGGCCTGCTGCTCAAGAAGATGACGCCCAAGGTGGTGGTGACCGGCGAGAACCTCGACCAGTTCCTGGGCGTGCGCAAGTACACCTATGGTCGTGCCGAGCAACAGAACCAGGTGGGGCAGGTCGTGGGTCTGGCCTGGACCGAGGTGGGTGGCGATCTGCTGACCATCGAGGCGGCCTTGATGCCCGGCAAGGGCAACATCACCCGCACCGGCTCGCTGGGCGATGTGATGAAGGAATCCGTGGAGGCTGCTCGTACGGTGGTGCGCAGCCGCTCCAGGGCGCTGGGCATCAAGAACGAGGTGTTCGAAAAGAACGACATCCACATCCACGTGCCCGATGGCGCGACGCCCAAGGACGGCCCGAGTGCCGGTGCGGCCATGACCACGGCCTTCGTCTCGGCGCTCACGGGCATTCCGGTGCGCAGCGATGTGGCCATGACAGGCGAGATCACCTTGCGTGGCGAAGTGACGGCCATCGGTGGCTTGAAGGAAAAGCTGTTGGCGGCCTTGCGGGGTGGCATCAAGACGGTGCTGATCCCGGAGGAAAACGTCAAGGACCTGCAGGAGATCCCCGAGAACGTGAAGAACGGCCTCGAGATCGTGCCTGTCAAGTGGATCGACAAGGTGCTGGAGGTGGCTCTGGAGCGTGTCCCTGCGCCTTTGACCGACGAGGAGGTGGCTGCCAGCACGGCCGCTGCCGCCGCGCCGACACCTGCGGTGGCCACCGACGGCCTGAAGCACTGATCGGGTCAGGTTCAAATTTCGCTCGCCGAGTCTGAGGAGGGCGAAATTTGGGCTATAATTTTTGGATCGCAGCAAACTTGGAAACAGGTTTGTTGAGAATGCGGGAATAGCTCAGTTGGTAGAGCGCAACCTTGCCAAGGTTGAGGTCGAGAGTTCGAGACTATTTTCCCGCTCCAGATTTCCGAAAAGGGAAGCCTCCGCTTCCCTTTTTCGTCAGAGCAGTCAGCACGGCGCGATAGCAAAGCGGTTATGCCCCGGATTGCAAATCCGGTTAGTCCAGTTCGACTCTGGATCGCGCCTCCAACATCACATCGGTTCCCGATGTCAAAAAGCCCAGCGACGCTGGGCTTTTTTGTTTCTGTCTCCATCTTCGCCTCCGTCTCCTCCTCGATTTGTGGTTTTCGTGCCAACCTGCGTTCCTGTGCGAGCGCCCGATGGCCCCGACGCTGGCTCTGCGCTGCAGGGGATCTTGGCAGGATGCCGTCGATCGCAGCACTCAGACAAACCTCTTTTTTGGTGACTTCGTTATCGAAAGCTTTATATTTTTAGGGCATCATCCAGCGGAAGCATTTGCAAAAATGTGCAAAAATTGTTGCGTTGAAGCGATGGGTGTGATTGTTCGGATCTGTTTGGTCTGATTTATCAAATCCCGTCTGATCTTCGGATCTGTTGGGCGGTGATCACGCCGAATATTTCAGCGCACCCGTGTTGCTGCACCTTCCATACCTTTCTGAGGGCCTGTGTTGATGAGAATGCCTGTGATGCTTGCCGTTGCGACTGCAGCATTTGCCTTTTGCATTCCGGTCACAGGACTCACTGACACTGTGGCGTTGGTGAACGCCAACCCCAAATCCGACCTCGATGTTCTGATCGCCGAGGGCAGCTACAACGATGCGCTGGCCCTGATCGACAAGGTGGAGCGCCGGGGCAATCTGCCCCCTGAGATGCAACTGAAGCGCGGCATTGTGCTCATGCAACTTGGAGATACCGATGAGGCTCGAAAAGTTTTCGAACGCTTGCGTGATGCGTATCCGACGCAAGCCGCCCCCTATGTGAATCTGGCCGCCATCGAGGCCCGGTCCGATGATCTCGAGCGCGCCAGCCAGAACTTGGCCAAGGCCAGGGATCTGGCTCCCAAGCAGGCGTCAACCCACGAGAGCCTGGGGCGGATCCATCTGGGTCTGGCCTGGAAGAGCTTCAAATTGGCTGCGGAGTTGGATCCGGGGCGCCAAGCCTTGCTGCGCAAGAACGAGTTGATTGAAAGTCTGATCAAGGACAGCGCACCTCCCGCAGTGCCTGCCGCTGTGACCGCGCAGGCCAACACCTCGGCCCCGGTGCGTGCGATCGCACCTCCACCGGTGGCGGCACCTGTGGCGGCGCCGGCACCTGTTTCACAGGCCGCACCCATGGCTTCGGTGGTTCGAGAGCCCGCAGCATCACCGCGTGCATCGGAGGTGACCCTGCTGGGAACGCGTTCGATGGGAGGGGCCGTGCCCGCCACAGTGTCTGCAGTGGCCCCTTCGCGTCCTCTGGAGGTGTTGCCCGAATCGCTGCGTCCAACTTCGGCGGGCCAGGCCGGGTCAGGGTTGACGCATTGCCCGGATGTTGAAGAGGCTGCTTGCACATCGGCGCTGCAGAGCTTGGAGGCCTGGCGTCTGGACTGGTCAGAGCGCTCTCTTGAGAAATACCGGGCTCATTACCTGCCTGGGTACTTTCCACCCCAATTCAAATCAGTTGCCCAATGGATCGCGTTTAAAAAACGGGTTTTTGACAGTGCCGGCAATATTCAGGTTTCCTTGAATATCACGGCCGTCAAATGGCTGGACAGCAAACGGCTGAGCATTGCTGCGGTACAGCGGTACCAATCAGCGACTTACCGCGATCAAACCAGAAAACGTTTTGTCATGATCAGGGATGGGGACCGTTGGCGGCTTGCTTCTGAACAAAAAGACGAAACCTGAGTCATCCCCATCCTGAATCCCATGCCTTCTGACAACCTGCCCGGCGCCGTGCGCCTGTTTGGCCTCGACATATTGCCGCTGAGTTTCGAGCAGTCCACGGATTTGTTGGTGCATGCTGCTGCCACCAAAGGCCCCAAGGTGGTGGTGACCACCAATGTGGACCACGTGGTGCGCCTGGACCGCGATCCTGAGTTGAAAGCGCTGTATGCCAGTGCAGACTACACCTTTGCCGATGGCATGCCCGTGGTCTGGGCGAGTCGCCTGCTCGGGACCCCTTTGCCAGAGCGTGTGACCGGGGCAGACTTGTTTGTGGCCCTGTGCCGCCACAGCGTGACCAGCGGTCAGCGGGTGTTTGTGCTGGGCGGGCGCCCCGGGCAGGAGCGCCTGCTGCAGGACCGCTATGCCAAACGTTTTCCGGGCATGGATGTGGTGGTGTGTTGCCCGCCCATGAACTTCGACCCGGCGGGGAGCGAGGCAGAAGCCATCGTCAAGACCATCAGGGCCTGTCAGCCCGATTTCATCTTTGTCTGCCTGGGCTTCGAGAAGCAGGAGCGCTGGGCTCTGCGGCACGTGCGCCGACTCGATTCCGGTGTCATCGTCTGTGTCGGCGCGGCGCAGGAGTTCGCCTTGGGCCTCAAGCGCCGGGCGCCGCGATGGATGCAGAACAGTGGCCTGGAATGGCTGTGGCGACTGACCTCCGATCCAGTCCATCTGTGGCGCCGGTATCTGCTGCAGGCACCCGTTTTCCTCTGGCTGTTGCTGCAGGAGTGGCGAACGCATCGGCGCTCGTATGCTTGAGCGTGATCCAGAGCCTGCGATATTGCGCTGCTCTGTGCTCTGTGCTCTTTTTACCTTTGGCGAAGGCTTGAACAGGGGGCCATCGGCATGGCGATAGGAGTGGTGGTGGCAAATACCGGGCGCTGTCTGCCGTTGACGACTACAATTTTGGACAGATCAAGCGTTCAGGAAAAGATCGTCCCCACCCATTCGCGCATCGGGGATCCGGGTCATTTTGTGCCAGGAAAATCCGATGGCCAGCTCTCCATGTTGGGCTCCATTGCCTGGCCATTTGATCCGCGCGTCTCCAGTCGAGATTTTTGTTTCCATCTTGAATGGATTTATCTGAATGAATGTGCCGATTCGTCGTCTGCTGAGAAACATGCGCTGGCCTGTGTGCCTGGCATGGCTGGCCTGTCAGGCACTCGCTTTTGCGACGCCGATGGTCTCCAATTTGCCGTTCGACATGGGTTGGAATGGTGCGGACGCGCAGGTGCAGGCGGTGCCGGGCAAAGCGCCGGCGCCCCTGTCGCCCGCCCGCTCTCCCGCGCCGGTGTCGGCTGCCAAATCCGCGCCGCCCAAGGCGAACGCACCCGCCGCGGCGGATTCAAGCCCTGCGACGGGCGTTCTGAGCGTGGGGCCCGGCGATCTGTTGCAGGTGACGGTCTTCGGCCAGCCCGACATGTCTGCGGAGGTCTCGGTCACTGACGGGGGCGAGGTGACCTTGCCCTTGATCGGTCTGATCCGCATCGCGGGCATGGCCCCTTCAGAGGTCGAGAAAGTCATCGCCCAAAGGCTACGCGAGCGCCAGTACCTGTTGCAACCCGAGGTGTCTGTCACGGTGCGGCAGAACCGCAGCCAAGCCGTTTCAGTGCTTGGCGAGGTGGTGCGTCCGGGGCGCTACCCGATTCAGGGGCGCTTCACGGTGTTGGACCTGCTGGCTGTCGCCGGGGGGCTGACGCCCAAGGCCGACACCGTGGTGGTGCTGCTGCGCAAGGGCGAGGGCGGCTCGGCGGCGCCGGCGGTGCGCATCCCCATCCGCCTTGATCGCGTGGCCAGCCCGGATCGCAGTCCCCTGGACATGCCTCTGAACCATGACGACATGGTCTATGTCGGGCAGCAGAAGTTCTTCTACATCCATGGCGAGGTGCGGCGTCCCGGCAGCTATCCCATGGAGCCGGATCTGGATGTCATGCGGGCCTTGTCCATCAGCGGTGGGGTGACCGAGCGGGGGTCCATGGGCCGGATCAATATTCACCGCAAGTCGGAAGGCACTGGCGCACAAGATTTCTCGCCGCGCCTGACGGATCCGATCCTGGATGGCGATGTGATTTATGTGAAGGAGAGGATTTTTTGAATTCCTATCCGGTTGGATTGACCCTGAATCAGCTCGGGGCGATGCTGCGGTATCGCCTGCCGACGATTCTGATCGTGACCCTGGTGACCGTGCTGATCACCGGCGTGGCGGTGTTCCTGATTCCCAAGACCTACACCGCGTCGGCCGAGTTGTTCATTGAATTCCGGGTGAACGACCCGATCAGCGGCAGGCAGTTTCCGGCTGTACTGGACGAAACCTACCTGCAAACCCAGGTCGACATCATCCACAGCAACGAGGTGGTGGACCGGGTGATCGACAGTCTGCACCTCATGCAGGCCCCGGGCGCTGAGAAGAGCCTGCAATTGCTGCGTGAACGGGTGCTCAAGAGCCTGGACATCCAATTGCGCCGAACCAGCCGCATTGTCGAGCTTCAATACTCCGATCGATCCCCGGAGATGGCCCGCGCCTTTCTGGAGGCCTTGATCAAGGCCTACGCGGACATCAACAGTGAAATCAGCGTGGCACCTGCCCGGGCTCGGACCGAGCAATACAACGCCCAGCTCCAACTGCTGCGCAACGAGATCGACGGTATTCAGCAGAAACTCACCGAATACCAGCAAAAAGCCCAGATCGTGGATGCCGATGAGCGTCTGGACAACCGCTCGCGCCAGCTGGTGGAACTGTCGAGCAAGCAACTGGGCATTCGCACGCAACGCCAGGAGTACGAAGCCCGCATGCGTGCGCTGGATGTGATGATCAATTCGGGCAATGACATCCCCGATGTGCCCGAGATCGCCCAGCAGCCGCGGGTGGCCGAGCTCAAGCTGAGGTTGTCCGATCTGGACCGGCGCATCAGTGATCTGTCGGCCACTTACGGCAAGATGCACCCCAAGCTGGTGGCCCTGCGTGATGAACGAGAGGTGCTGGTCGATCGCCTCCGGCGCGAAGCCAAGGCCGCCTTGCAAGGCATTCGCCTGGAGGGCATGCGCCTGGCGGATCAAGAGCGGGCCTTGGGACGCAGTTTTGACGAACAACAACGCGCATTGCTGGAGACCAAGCGGCACCGTGACGTGATCAGCTCCTATCAGCGGCAATTGGAAAGTACCCAACGGGTGTACAACACCGCTGTCGCCAAGTTCGACGAAATCCTGATGTCGGGCACCGTGAACGGCACCAGCCTGTCTGTCTTGCGCAAGCCTGAAGCCCCTTTGAAGCACTCGAAACCGCAAATCACCAAGAGCGTGCTGATGGCCATTCTGGTGGGCCTGGCCTTGGGTCTGGGGCTTTCATTCGTGCTGGAAGTCACGGTCAGGCGGCTGCGCTGCCTGGAGGACATGGAGCGCGGTCTTGGCCTGCGTATTTTTGGCCAGGTCGGGCAGTCCACTGTCTGAGGCGTTCTCATGAAACTTGAACCGATTCTCGACGCTCACGCTGCTGCGGTCCCTCCGGCTCTGAGCAGTGACCGCATGGGCGAGCTGTTCATCCAGGCCGGCAAGCTGTCGCGGGCCCAGGTGGAACAGATCATCCGCCTGCAGGAGACGTCCCAACTGCGCTTTGGCGAAGCGGCGCGCCAGTTGAATCTGCTGACCGAGCAGGACATCCAGGCGGTGCTGGCGCATCAGTTCAACTATGTGACCGCGACCAACCTGCGCGTCGGCCTGGACCCCGCCTGTCCCTTGCCGATCGCCAACGCACCCTACAGCCCCGAGGCCGAATCCATCCGCCGCATCCGCTCCGAACTCCTGCTCGAAGGCAGCGGTCTGGCGCCACTGAAGGTGGCCGTGGTCAGTCCGGGGGAGGGGGAAGGGCGCACCTACATGGCCGCCAATCTGGCCTTTTCGTTTGCCCAGGTGGGCAAGCGTACCTTGCTGATTGATGCAGACTTCCGCTCGCCCAAGGTGCATGCCTACTTCAGCATGAACAACAAAAAGGGCCTGTCCGGGGTTCTGGCGGGTCGCAGCGACGTCACGCTCGACGTGATGACGATGGTGTTGCCCAATCTCTATGTGCTGCCCGCGGGGCCCTTGCCCCCCAATCCGCTGGAAATCCTGCAGGATCCTCATTTGTCGGCCTTGATCGACAAACTGGCCAAGGACCTGGATGTGATCGTGGTGGACACGCCGGCGGCCATGGCCTCGTCCGACAGCAAGGTGATCACGCGCCAGGTCGGTGCGGCCTTGATCATGGGGCGTGAGCACCGGACCCGTGTGGCCGAGTTGCGGGCCACCGTGCAGTCCATGCAGGACGTGGGGGTGCGGATCTTCGGCACGGTCTACAACCGGTTCGATGGGCGTCAGCCCGGTGCGGAGGGCTCAGGTCGGCGCTGGATGCGCTGGCCGGTGGCCTGGCGGTTTGGCCCAGCGCGTGGCCGTTGACGGGGCGCGCGTTGTCAGTTTCAAAGCCTTTCTGGACCAACTCCCTTCTGTCCATCGTCGATCAGGTGCTGCTCAGCGGCCTGAATTTCGCCGTGGGCATGTGTTTGATCCGGTTCGGAACCAAGAGCGACTACGGGCTGTACTCGCAGTTGTTTGCGGCCAGCCTGTTTGCCGTGGGCGTGCTGGAAGCGCTGATCGGCTCACCCATGGTGACCCTGGCGGCCCACATGAACGCCACCCAGCGGGCCCAGATGGTGCGGCGCCTGCGTCGCTTCCAATGGGTGGCGGGCCTGGGCCTGGGGCTGTTGTTTGGCATCGGGGCCGGCTGGGTGGTGCATGGCAACCTGCCCGAGTTGGACGCCTTGCCTGCCGGGTTGGCCTTTGGCCTGTACGTCTTCACCTCGACCTTGCGTGAATTCAGGCGCTCGGTCTGGTACATGGAGTCGGACCTGGGCAGTCTCTTGCGCAGCGATGGCACCTATGTGTTGGCCGCCCTGGGCCTCGGGGGGCTGCTCTGGTGGTCCGATCACCTGGGCGCATCGACTGTGCTGGGCGCGTTGAGCCTGGCCAATGTGCTGGCCGGTCTGTTGGGCCGTGGACCCATAGCTGAATCCGCCGATGCTGCCGATGGGGCTGAGCCACCGTGGCGCCACACGCTTGCCCAGATCTGGGACAAGGGCAAGTGGGCTGTGCCTGGAACGGCGGTGGCCTGGCTGGGCAGCTACGGCTTTCTTTACCTGACCTCGGCGATGTCGGGGGTCCAGGCCACGGCGGACGTCAGTGCAGCACGACTGCCACTGGTTCCGGTCGGCTTGATGGTGGTGGCCTGGTCCCGGGTGGCCCGTCCGGTGGCGGGTCGCATGCTGGGGGCCCATGATTGGCCGGGCCTCAATCGCCTGACCTGGGCATCGCTGGGGGCCATCGAGTTGCTCACTGTCGTGTACCTCACGATGCTGATGCTGGCGTTTCCCTGGCTTGAATCCCATGTGCTGAGTGCCAAGTACCAGGGGGTCCATCCTCTGGTCTGGGCCTGGGGCGTGTTTTTTCTGGTCACGGTGCCACGCAACATCGCAGGCACCTGGATGGCCTCGATCGGTGCATTCCGCCAACTCTTCATCGAGGCCTGCGTGGTGGTGTCGCTGATGGGGGTGATCGCCAGTGTGCTGATTCCACGCTGGGGTGCGATGGGCGCCGTGCTGGCCCTGATCGTCATGGAGACCTTCGACACAGCCGTGATGACGGTGCTGATCTGGCGCCACTGGCGGCGCATCCAGCGCGAGGCGCCACCCACGCCTGGTCCTGCGGCGGCCTGACAGGCCCGTCAGGCCTGTGCCTCAGCCTCACGCTGCCGGAAGCGGCGCAATTGCGTCGTGGCCGCCACCGAAGAAAACACCACCAGGATGAACAGCAGGTTGAGGCCGTGAAACAGCGTGCTCTCGGTGACGTTGTGGGCCATCACCGTCAGCAGCAGCGCACCATGGAAGGCCGATGATTCGCGGCTGAACCGGGACAGGCGGAACAGGGTGATCACATGGGCCAGTATGAAGCCCGCAAACAGGGCCAGGCCGATGATTCCGAGCTCGTTGTAAATGTCCAGGTAGCCGTTGTGAGCCTGAAAGGGCAGCCAGTAAAGCCGGTCGATGATGCTTTGTGAGGCGCTGCCGGTTCCCATCCAGAAGGCACCGAAACCCACCCCCAACCAGGGATGCTTGTCGATTTCTTCCAGCACCATGCCCCAGATGTCGAAGCGCCCGCTGATGTCGGTTCGCTTGCCCAGCAAATCGGCCACCGGCTTGAAGAACTCATCCCACGTGGGCAAGCGCCCCTGCACCACATACAACACATGCAGGTAGATCAGCACCAGGCCCCCGACGATCAGAAAGGCACGTGCGAAGACGAAGTCATCCGCCACGTACTTGCGTCGCAGCAGAATGAACAGGCCAGAGCTCAGGGTGGCCATCAGCAGACTGGTCGTGCTTTTGGTCATCAGGAGGTTGAAGCCGCAAAAGCCCAGCACCACGAGAAACAGCAGCGGGCTGATCCGGTTCTTGGGTGACGCGAAAAGGCAGACCCACATGAACGTGGCATAGGCGGTCACGGTGCCGTACATGTTCTTCTGGTCGGTCACGCCACGCCAGGCACCGCCCTCCCAGGCCCCGTCGGCCATGCCCGTGTACTCGATGGCGATGTCGGGCACCAGCAGCACGGCCAGCACCGAGGCGACCTGAACCGCGAGCAGGGTGCCAAAGGCCAGTTTGAGCCCTCGCGTGCGGCTCATCTCCGTCACCTGCAGGGCCACGGCAATCATCAGCAGCCCGATCAGTTGCACTACCTTCTTGAGCGTGACGATGGGCAGCACCGACCAACTGGCGTTGGCCAGGCTGAACAGCAAAATGGCGACCAGGAAGGGGTTGAGCCCGAAGATCACCTGCTGGAACTTTTCGAAGCGGAAGAGGCACAGGGCGCCTGCCAGCACGAAAAGACTGGTCCATTGCAATTGCACCACCACGCTCCCACCGGTCAGGTCCTCGCCGAGTCGGTTGAAATTCCAGGACAGGCCCGATGGCAGCATGGACCAGCTGAGGGTCAGCACCAGCAGCAGCGCAGCCAGCCATTCTTCCACGTGGGTGATCGGCGCTGGCGTCGACGGGCTCGGGCTGCCGCGGTGGTCCGCACGGGGCGGCAGGGCAGAGGGCTGCGGATTGAAAGTGGGCATGCGGGTCGATGCAGTGGCTTGCTCAGGGCAGCGGTGCCGGTTTGAGCAGGTAGGCCTTGGACAAGGTCTTGAACTGCCCGCCATCGGTCCGCATCGAGGTCTGGTTGCGTTCTCCAGGCCCGAAAACCACGCCCAGTGCGCCAGCTGCCACCAGCTCCTCGGGGTGGGTCAGGAAATACTTCACCCGGTTGTCGCGCCAGGGCGGCGCCTTGCTGGGCTGGCTGGCCGGAACACCCATCGGGGTCTGCCACCACAACAAGGGCAGTTGCAGGCCGTCAAAGTAATACCGTGCGCGGGCCAGGTGCTGCTTGAAGTTGGGGCTGCTGGTGTTGGACTCATCCCAGTACCAGGGGGGCTCGTTGCGGCTGCATTCATGAGCGTGGTGTTGCGCCTCCATGCAGCCGGCATCGCGGTCCAGGGTCTGCATCACCACAAAGTCGGCCTGGTTGGCGCCCAGCTTGAGCATGTAGCTCAGTTCGGTGTGGGTGAGGGCAATCCACAAGGAGGGCGGAAACCCCACATAGGCCTGTGGTGCCAGCGTGCGCGCCACCCGCAGCAGGCACTTGGCCAGGCCCACCACGTTGTCGGGAAGCTGCGCGCAGTCGGGGTTGAGGCTCACCAGGGCCGCCATGCGTTGCGGGTCGGCCTGGGCCTGTTGGGCGTAGCCCCAGAAGTCGGGCTCCAGGTTGACCACCACGGGTTTGCCGTAGCGCCCAAGCTTCTCGAACAGCAGGTGCACCTGTTGCCAGTAAGGGCCCATGAAGGCCGGGTCGGTCAGCCCGCTGAGGTTGCCGTCGCCGCGTGCGGCCATCTGGTAAAGGGTGAACATGGGCACCGCGCCCACCATCTCGGCGTCCTGGATCACGATGTCCAGGTAGGCCCCCTTGGGCTGGTTCCAGTCGGGCCAGGCGCCTTTGCCCACGCCCACGATGTAGCGGTCGTACAGATCGGGTGAAACGTTCTGGCCCAGCACCGCGGCGGGCTCGGTGGCCCCCACGCCCACCAGCATGCGTCGCGGCTTGCCCAGGGCCTGGGCCAGCACGCCCGCGCGCTGCGCCAGCGGCACCTGCTGCAGATCAAGATGGGTTTTCGGGGGTGTGGCGGACGGCGGCGCCTTGCTCTTGGGGCCGTTGGCCCAGGCCAGCACGGTCATGCCGGCAAGCAGGCCGGCCAGCCCGGCCCGAAGCAGGCCGCGCCACAGGCCCATGCTTGGGCCACGCAGGCATGCCAGGTTCAGGAACGCCTCGGCGTTCAGGGCACAGGAGGGCGGTGTGTGAACGGTGGGCATGGGTTCAATGGGTTGCGGATGGATGCGACAGCACGGGCCTCTGCCACCAGGGCCCTTCGCCCGAAGGATTATGCATGGGCCGGTACGTCCACTTCTCCACAGTCGGGCCACCAGCCCTGTCGCAAAGGCTGGTTAAGATCGTTGGCGTTTCGCGCCCCGGTGGTGTGGATCGGGAAACTGGACAACCCATGGCTGTTGCATGACTGAATTACTGTTTCTTCTGGCGCTGGTCGTCGTCTTGCCGCTGGGCTTGCCGGCGTTTTCGCTGCTGTTGCTGACGCTGGCTTCTTGCCGGGGCGGCAAGCAGGCGGTGGATGATCCGTCGCAGGTGTCGCCGGCCGGTGCACGCGTGGCCGTGCTGGTCCCTGCCCACAACGAATCGATCCATGTGCTGCCGACCCTGGCCTGCCTGAAGAGCCAGGCGGCGCCCGGGGACCGCATCGTGCTGATCGCCGACAACTGCAGCGATGACACGGCGGAGCTGGCCCGGCAGACCGGGGTGGAGGTGATCGAGCGCCACGACACCACACGCCGCGGCAAAGGATTTGCGTTGGCCTTCGGGGTGGCCCATCTGAGGGCTGATCCGCCCGACGTGGTGGTGGTGGTGGACGCCGATTGCATCTTGTCCGAGCAGGCCTTGCCCCGGATCACCCGCCTGTGTCACAGCACGGGGCGGCCGGTCCAGATGCTCAACCTCATGATCGCCGGCCCGGGGGCCGCGCTGAAGATGAGGGTGCTCGAATTTGCGGCCTTGATGAAGAACCTGGTGCGCCCCATGGGCTCGAACGCGCTGGCCCAGGTCTGTCATTTGTCGGGCACCGGCATGGCCTTGCCCTGGTCTTTGATGTCCACGGTGAAGCTGGCCACCGGCCACATCGCGGAAGACATGGAAATGGGCATCAGCCTGGCGATCGCCGGGCACACCCCCCGCTTTTTACCCGGTGTCCGGGTGACCAGCGATTTCCCGCTTCAGTCCGAGGTCGCCAAGGCGCAGAAGACCCGCTGGGAGCACGGACACCTCAAGGTGCTGCGCGAAGACCTGCCACGCCTGGCCAAGGTGGTGTTTCGCACCTGGCGGCTGGACCTGCTGGTGCTGATGCTGGACCTGATGATCCCCCCCGTGGCCCTGTACGCGCTGGTGTTGTCCGTGAGCCTGGCCCTGAGTGCGGTGGCTGCCTGGCTCTGGCCGGTGCTGGGGGGGGCGGCGCTGCTGTTGGCGGTGGCGGCGCTGAGTCTGTTCCTGGCCATCGGCATCACCTGGGTGCGCCATGGGCGCGAACTGTTGAGCGCCCGCGAACTGCTGATCATGCCCCTGTACGTGCTGGGCAAGATCCCGATCTACCTGGCCTACCTGATCGGACGCCGATCGGGCTGGGTCAAGACCAAGCGATGAGCCGGGGCCGGGGCGCTCAGTCGCTCATCGGCTCAGTTGCCGCTGTATTCGATGTACTGGAAGGGCGACAGGCTGGTCAGCTTGCCCAGTTGCACGACGGCGGTGCGCACCCAGCGAAAGGCCCGTGCGCGTGAGCACGGCAACCAGGCCAGGGCCAGCAGCAGGCTGATCGGCAACTGGATGGCCGCCCGACCGATCAGGTAGCCGGCGCGCTTCAACCAGGGCCAGCCTTCCAGATCGCAGATCTGGCTGCGGATGAAGGCCTGCCCCATGCGGAATGAGCGCTTGATCATCCACTTGGCCGTGGCCCTTTCCACGTGCACGAACTCCTTCACCACCGCTTCGTCGCACCAGACATAGCGGTAGCCGCGCTTTCTCAGTTCGCGCAGCATCAGGCTGTCTTCGCCGCCGGTGCGACCGAAGCGAACATCAAAGGGGCCGGTCAGCTCCTTCAGGCAGGCTGCCCGCACCAGCAGGTTGCAGGTGCCGCCTTCACCCTCGGTGATGGGGGTGCCGCTCTTGAAGCGTCGAACCTCGAAAAAGCGGCCTTGCTTCACCCACTCGGGCGTCTGCGGGTAGTACTGCGGCACCACCGGGCCCGCAATCATGTCGGCGCCCGAGCTTTGTTGCAGGCTCAGCAACTGAAGCAACCAGTCGGACTCCGGCACCTCATCGTCGTCCACCATGGCAATCCAGTCACCGCTGGCGTGGGCGACGGCTGCATTGCGCGCCAGCGCGATGTTGGGCACGGGAGACTGGTGGTACTGAAAGCTCCAGCCCGGTGGCGGCTGCCAGGCCTGCAGCACCGGGGCCGCACTGTGGCCGGGATCGTTGTCGATCACGATCACCTCGACGGCCGGCGGGTGTTCACCCAGGGCCAGGCGGGCAACGCCCGCCAGGGTCTGGGCCAGCAGGGCAGGGCGTTTGAAGGTGCAGATGCAGATGCTGACAAGCATGGCGGTTCGGTGAGCTGGAAGAGGCCGTCGTGGCTGTGAGGGCAGCGTGCGGTCCGATGCACCTGGCTTCGGCATGAAGAAGGCGCGGGCTGCAAGCTGAACCCAGGGCATCATAACGAGTGTGACCCGCGTTCCCGAGCGCAGGCGGCCGCTGCGCAGGCCGATATCCACCAAAGCGTGAATTGCTTGTGGGCCACGGCCTCCGAAAATCTCGGGTGCTTCACGGTGCGCGCGATGACGCCGGTTACCATGTCGACCGACATTCCTGGGGGAGTGCCTGGTTGGCGGCCACCGTCCCGCTTCACCTCCCCGCTTCACCTCTTCGTTTTGTGGGCACCGCGCCCTCCCCAAGACCCTGGCCCCAAGTTCAGATCCTATGAAGTGGCACGTCCTCACCCCCTTCCTGCAAACGCGCGACCAGACCTGGCTCACGGACAAGGTTCAGGGTCACCAGTTCAACATCATTCCGGCAGGCTATCAGCACGACCGCCTGCGCGCGCGCGCGTCCCGGCATGACTGGCTCGATTACTTCGGGCATACCGCCCGGGGCTGGCGCGAGATGGAGCGACACGACGGCATGATCACGTCCTTTCCGCAGCTCGCCGGCACCTGCGGCCTGCTCAAGAAGGTGACCCGCCATGCCGGCCCTGTGGTGGCCTGGAACTTCAACCTCGGCGCCTTGTACGAAGGCATGCAGCAGCGCGCTGGCCGCTTCATGCTGAGCGCGGTCGATGTCTTCGTGGTGCACTCCCGCCACGAATGCCGGACCTACAGCCAGTGGCTCAGGCTGCCTGAATCACGTTTCGAGTTCGTCCCTTTCGGCATCGGTGTGACCCAGTCCTGGCTCCCGGAAGAGCGTGAGCAACCCTTTGTGCTGGCGATGGGCACGGCCAACCGCGATTGGGGCACCTTCTTTGCGGCGGTCGAGCGCCTGGGCTACCGCACGGTGGTGGTGGCGCCGCTGCGCAACCTCGAGGGGCTGCGGATTCCCCCGCAGGTCGAAGTCTTGACCCAGCTGAGCCTGCGCCAGTGCCACGAGCTGTGCCAGCGGGCCACCGTCAATGTGGTGCCGATCGAAAACGTGCAGACCGCCTCTGGCCAGGTGACCCTGGTCGAGGCCATGATGTTCGGGCGCGCCACCGTGGCCACGCGTTGTCCCGGCACGGAAGACATGGCCACTGACGGGGTTCAGACCCTGCTGGTGCCTGCGGCAGACCCGCAGGCCATGGCCGACGCCATCGAAGCCCTCTGGAGCGACGAGGCACTGCGTCAGCGCATCGGGCGTGCCGCGCTGGAGCACACCTGGACCGAGCTGTCCGAGGCGGCTGAATCCCGGCGCATGCAGCAGATCCTTGATCGTCTGGATCCGTCGCGGCCATGAGCCCCGCAGGCGGCGCCATGGATTGATAATGCTGTCGAAGATCAATGACAGACGGCGTGGTGCCGTTCACCCAGCCGGTCCATTCGGGATGCCCATCGTTTCAAGTTCAGCACTGCCGTGTGTGCCCAGCCCCGCCAGGAGGCCTGGGGGTGTGTTGCGTCTGGCCATGCTGGCCGGGCTGGCTCCGTTGTGGGTCTGCTCGCCAGCCCATGCGGTGGTGGAGTTGGCACTGCAGCTGGATTCATCGTGGGCCACCGAGAGCAACCCGCTGCGCCTGCCGGTGGGCTCCTCTGCGCCGGACCTGCTCAAGCGAGACGCCACCTCGGACAGCATTCTGTCGGTCGATGCCCGCCTGGCCATGGTCGCCCCCTTGCTGTCAGACCGGACCCGCCTGGAGATCACCGCGGGCACGGGCCGGCGTGACTACAGTCAGATGCCCCAGTTGAACTACCGACCGCAGCAACTGGATGCGCGGCTGGTCTGGGAGGGGGATCAATGGCTCAAAGGGCGGCTGGGCTACCGCACGGATCAAACCCTCTACCAGCCTCTCAATGCGGTGCTGGTCAGCCGCGATGTGCAGACCCAGCGCGTGACCTCGTCTGAAGTCGCGGTGCGGATCACGCCCGATCTGGATCTGCCGCTCGGTTTCGACCGGTCTTCGCTGCGCCACGAAAGTGCCATCAACCAATACCTGGACCGCAACGAGACCGGGGCCCAGCTGGCCTTGCGCTACACCTCGACCCTGGGCTCGGTCTTGACCGCCGGTGCCCGGTACAGCGATGTGGACTACCCCCATCGTGGCGCCGCCGACGTGGCCTCGCTGGATGACCGTTACAGCGATCACCAGCATTTTGTCGACATGACCTGGGTGTACAGCCCCTTCACCACAGCCGCCCTGCGTCTGAACTGGCTGGACCGCTCGTACAACACCTTGCAGCAAAGCGATTTCCAGCATCTGCTGGGCCATGCCCGGGTGGCGTATCAATACTCCCCCAAGACCCGGTTCGATGTGGAGTGGGTGCGGCAGATCTACGACTCCACCACTCCCAATGTGCTGTATTACCTGTCAACGGCGATGCGGGCCAGCGTGGGTTGGCGTTTCTCTGAGTTCACGCGTTTTCGCCTCATCGGCTCGCATGAGCAGCAGCAGAACAGGCCGGGCTTCAATGCCGCAGCCGGCCTGCCCGACACCCACATCAACCGCCTCGGGGGCAGCATCGATTACTCGGTGGCCCCGGGCTGGCGGCTTTACGCCGATGGCTCGCGCGACCGCCTCACCACGGTGGGGGGCGGCAGCACGGTCCGCAACAATGTGCTGAGAGTCGGGCTCGAATACACCTACGAGAACCTGGCGGGGGCTGCCGATCGCGGTCGCCTGTACCGCCGACCCTGAGCCGCCGTCCCCGAGGCCTTGGCGCTGCGGGGCAAGACCTGGCTTGCGGGCCAGGCAAGCCCATCACTTCTGGGTCAGAACCCAGGCGGCCAACTTCTTGGCTTCCGCCTCGTTGACCTGGGTGTTGGCGGGCATGGGCACGGGGCCCCACACACCCGAGCCGCCCTTGAGGATCTTGGCGCTCAGCTTGTCCACGGCATCTTTCTGGCCGGCGTACTTGGCAGCCACGTCCTTGTAAGCCGGGCCCACCACTTTCTTGTCCACCGCATGGCAGGCCATGCAGTTCTTGGAGGTGGCCAGAGCCAGGTCGGCCATGGCCGGTGCTGCGAAGGCGAGGGTGGCGGCAAGGGTGAACAGGGTGCGCTTCATGATCGTCTCGTGTCCGTGGGTTGCGTTACATTGTGATTCGGGAATTGTAGGGGTCTTGCCTCCGGTCGTGGAGGCAGGTGTTGGTCAATCCTCACATCGGAGTGCGTGATGTATTTTCTGGGCCTGGGCCTGATCCTGTTGCTGCTCAAATACCTGGAGATCGGCTTTGTCGCCACCTGGAGCTGGTACCTGATCGGTGC
Source organism: Curvibacter gracilis ATCC BAA-807 (assembly GCF_000518645.1). Lineage (GTDB taxonomy): Bacteria > Pseudomonadota > Gammaproteobacteria > Burkholderiales > Burkholderiaceae_C > Curvibacter > Curvibacter gracilis. The sequence continues at coordinate 192,746 of NZ_JADZ01000012.1, forward strand.
GCCGTTTGCGCTGGCTGCGCTGTGGTGGGCCTGGGCCGATTCCTCGGGCTACACCAAGCGCCGCGCCATGGACAAGATGGAGCAGCGCCGCCGCGACCGCATCGAACGCCAGAAGGAAGCCCTGGGCGTGGGCATCCGCAAGCGGCGCTGAGGGCTTGCTACTGAGCAGGGGGCACCCTCCTGCGCCTGTGGGTGATGCTTGCCGTGGCGCCCTGATCACAAAGCCCGTGTGGTTTGGTAAACCTTAATGCGAGTTGTTATCATTAACATGTAAACTCGCTTCACCAAATAACAACAAACCTGATTCATTGGGGTGCAGCGGTGCGCGGGCCATGACGCTCGCCCGGACGCTGGCCGTGGTGGGCGGGGCAGACTGATCATGGCGTTTCAACTTATCCGCCCGCCGGTGAGCGCGGCTGCGGCCTGGCGGCCTGAGCGCCGTCTGGCTGGTCTGGCTGTGCTGGCCATGGGCCTTGTATTGACCGCCTGTGGCGGTGGTGGCGGCTCCTCCGCCTCGACCGGCAGCGACAGCCTGTCGGCAGCGGCCACGCTGGGTCAGAAGATCTTCAACGACCCCTCGCTGTCGGCCTCGGGCAAGATGTCCTGCGCCAGCTGCCACGATGCCACGCTGGGCCATGCCTCGCCTTTCAGCAACGCGGTGGTGGCCGGGGGCCCGGCGCTGGACCAGCCCGGCACCCGCACCCCGCCGGCACTCAATTACCTGCGCTACAACACCGCCTTCTTCTTTGCCAGCGATGGCACGCCCACCGGGGGCTTCACCTGGGACGGCCGCGCCAGCTCGCTGGCGGATCAGGCGGTGCGGCCTTTCCTGAGTGCCAATGAAATGGCCAACAGCAATGCGGCTGACGTCATCGCCAAGCTGGCCAAGGCCAGCTACGCGGCCGAATTCAAGGCCGCCTTTGGGCAGGGCATCTTCGACCAGCCCCAGGCTGCTTTTGACCGCGTGACCTATGCGCTGGAGCGCTACCAGCGCGAAGACCCCGATTTCGCCCCCTTCAGCAGCAAGTTCGACCTGTTCACCGCGGGCTCGGTGGCCCTGAGCGATGCCGAACTGCGCGGCCTGGCCTGGTTCAACCGCAGCGACAAGGGCAACTGCGCCGCCTGCCACCCCAGCACCAAGCCGGCCAATGCGCCCGGCGCCTTGTTCACCGACTTCACCTACGACAGCCTGGGCGTGCCGCGCAACACCGAGATCGCCGCCAATGCCGATCCGGCCTTCTACGACCTGGGCCTGTGCGGCCCTTCGCGCACCGACCTCAGCGCCCGCACCGATCTGTGCGGCCTGTTCAAGGTGCCCAGCCTGCGCAACGTGGCCCAGCGCAAGCGCTTTTTCCACAACGGCAAGTTCAGCTCGCTGGAGGACGTGGTGCGCTTTTATGTGCAGCGCGACACCAATCCCGAGAAGTGGTATCCGCTCGATGCCAACGGCCGGGCGATCAAGTTCAACGATCTGCCGCCCGCCCTGCGTGGCAATGTGAACACCACCGAGGTGCCCTACAACCGCCCGTTGGGCGGCGAACCGGCCCTCAATGAGTCCGAGATCCAGGACCTGGTGGCGTTTTTGCGCACCCTGAGCGATGGCTACAAGCCCTGAGATCTGAACGCCCCCCATTTCAATTGACGAGACTCCCCATGAACCACCCCCGCTTCGCCGTTTTCCGTTTCAGCGCCCTGGCGCTGGCCACGCTGGTGCTGACCGGCACCGCTCAGGCGCAAAGCGCCGCCCCGGCCGCCTTGCCCGAGGTGCTGGCCGAACTGCGCCAGTTGCGCGAAGAGCTCAAGCAGGTGCGCGCCGAACTCGACAGCGTCAAGCAGCAACAGGCCCAGTCAGGGCAGGGCGCTGCACCTGCGGGCGCCGGCGCCTGGGCCGGCTACGGCGGCACGGCGGCCAACCCTGGGGCACCCACGGCCGCTGCCGTGGCCAGCGCCGCCCCGGCCGCCGAGCCTGCGCGTGCCGTGGACAACCCGTTGAGCTTCTTCGGCTACGCCGAGATGAACTACAGCCGCCCGCGCAACAACGCCTCGGGGGCCACCGCCACGCTGCGCCGCGGCGTGCTGGGCTTTGCCTACCGCTTCAATGAGCGCACCCGCATGGCGGCCGAGCTCGAGGTGGAGAACGCCGTGGTCTCGGCCTCGGACCAGGGCGAGGTCGAGTTTGAGCAGATGTACATCGAGCACGACCTGAGCGACAGCCTGTCGGCCAAGGCCGGCCTGTTCCTGATGCCGGTGGGCTACCTCAACGAAAGCCACGAACCCACGCGCTACTTCGGCGTGAACCGCAATCTGGTCGAGACGGCCATCATCCCCAGCACCTGGCGCGAGATGGGTCTGGGCCTGCGCGGCACCACGGCCGGTGGTCTGCGCTGGGATGCGGGCATGGTCACCAGCTTCGACCTCACCAAGTGGGATGCCACCAGCAGCGAGGGGCGTGATTCCCCATTGGGCGCCATCCACCAGGAGGGGCAGCTGGCCAAGGCCCGCAACGCCGCCTTCTATGGCGCGCTCAACTACAACGGCATTCCGGGCTTCAATGTCGGCGGCAGCGTGTTCAATGGCGGTGTGGGCCAGAAGCAGACCAGCTTCGCCGCGCCGAACGCCTCGCTCACCCTGGCCGAGTTGCACACCCGCTGGCAACCGGGCCGCTGGGACCTGTCGGCCCTGGCCGCCCAGGGCCGCTTCAGCGACATCTCGTCGCTCAACGCCACCTTTGCCGGCCAGGCCACCCCGGTGCCCAGCCGCTTCGGAGGCTGGTATGCCCAGGCCGCCTACCGGGTCTGGAGCCAGGGCGAATACGCCGCCGTGCCCTTCGCACGCTACGAGCGCCTGAACACAGCCAGCGCCTACACCGGTCTGCCGGTGGGCCTGTCGCCCTCCATCCTGCCCGATGTGCGGGTGATGACCGTGGGCACCAGCTTCTACCTGAATCCGCAGGTGGTGCTCAAGGCCGATTTCCAGCGCTACCTCAGCGACAAGTCGCTGGACATGTTCAATCTGGGCGTGGGCTTCCACTTCTAATCGGGCACTGCGATTCGCTAACATCACCCACCTTGCCCCAAGCCCTGGCTGAAAGCCCCGCACCATGATCACCCGGCGTCAAACCCTGCAGAAACTCGCGCTCGGCGCACCGCCCCTGGTGTGGACCGCGCAGGCCTTTGCCGCCAGTTTCCTGAGTCTGGAGCAGGCCCAGCGTGCCCTGCTGCCGCAGGCCAGCGAGTTCGTGGAGCAGGCCCTGGTGCCCGATGTGGCCGCGCTCAGGGCGGCCGGGCTGGGGGTGCCGGCAGGCTACGCCCCCAAGGCCTGGCTGGCGCGCACCGGTGAGGCTTTTCAGGGCTGGGTGCTGCTGGACCGCGTGGTGGGCAAGTACGAGTTGATCGACTATGCCGCGGGCTTCAACGCCCAGGGGCAGGTCAGCGGGGTGGAGGTGCTGGTCTACCGGGAGTCGCATGGGGCCGAAATCCGCACCCCGGCCTGGCGGCGCCAGTTCGAGGGCCGCAAAGGGCCTTCGCAGATCCGTTTCGGCGACGACATCCGCAACATCTCGGGGGCCACCCTGTCGTGCCAGCACGTGACCGAGGGCGTGCAGCGCCTCAGCGCCCTGGTGCAGGGCCTGGTCAAGGCGCGCGAGGGCCGCTGACTTGCTGCACCAACGCGCCCGCCCCCTGCTGGGCACCCTGGTGATGCTGCGCCTGCGCGACGAGCACGGCGCCCGGGCCGAGCAGGCCATGGCCCAGGCCTTCGAGGCGGTGGCGCTGATCGACCGCCTCATGAGCGCCCACCAGGCCGGCAGCGATCTGCATCGGCTGGCCGGCGCGCGGGCCGGTGATCTGATGGAACTTCACCCCCACACCGCGCGGGTGCTGGTGCTGGCCCACTATTGGCAGCGCCAGAGCGCGGGCGCTTTCGACCCCTTGCAGGCCGGCGCCGAGCTGGCCCGACGCGGCCTGCGGCCCGCACTGGCGCCGGCCTTGGGCCAGGCCCTGGCCAGCTGGAGCTCTCTGAGCTGGGTCGCGCCCCACACGGTGCGCGTGGACGGTGCGCTGCCGCTGGACTTGGGCGGCATCGCCAAAGGTTACGCGGTGGACTGCGCCTTGGCCGTGTTGCGCCAGCACGGTGTGCCCGGCGCCCTGGTCAATGCCGGCGGCGATCTGCGGGCCTATGGCCCCACGCCCTGGCCGATCGAATTGCGCCTGCCCGAAGCCCCCACCCGCACCCGGCGCCAGCCGGGTCTGCGCGGCCTGCGCGACGCGGCCCTGGCCTCGTCGGTGAGCGGGCTGCAACGCGCTGACTGGGTGCGCACCGGGCACACCCGACCGGGCGCCCGAGGGCGGCCTGGGTTGCTGCCCACGGCCTGTACCGTCATGGCGCTGGACTGCGTGAGCGCCGACGCCTTGACCAAATGGGTGCTGCAGTGCCCGGCCGGTGCGCCGCAGGGGCGGCTGGCGCGGGTGTTGCGCGCCCACCGGGCGCGGGTGTGGCTGGCATGAACCGGCGCCACCCCCCTCATCATGGGGCCCACCGCCCGCCACGCTGGCGAGCCGGCTGGAGCCGCCGTGGCATCGGGGCCCTGGTCGTGCTGCTGCTGGGGCTGTGGCTCAGCGGCATGGCCTTGTGGGCCTGGGGCGGCGAATGGTCACCCGACACACCGCCCTGGCAAAACCAGGCCCACCGCGCGGCCCAGGTGCTGCACGGCGTGCTGGTGTGGGCCGTGTGTGCGCTGGCCGGGCGCTGGCTGGGGCCGCACGCGTTGCAGATGTGGGGGCGCAAAGGCGCCCGTGTGGCCTGGTGGCTGGGTTTGCTCACAGCCGCCCTGGGGGCCTGGGTGGCGCTGGCCGGTCTGGGACTGCTGTACGGGCCAGCCGACTGGCGCGAGGCCCTGGTGGCCCTGCATTGGTGGCCGGGCCTGCTGTGGCCGCTGTTGGCTTTGGGGCACGGCCTGTATCACCGCTGGCTGGGGCGCTGAAGGCGGGTAGCGCAGGGCAGGGCAGGGGGCATCGGCCACTGCCACCGGCGCTTCACGTTCTGAAGGCACAATCTCGCGCATGCTGATTTACCCCCAATTCAACCCCGTGGCCCTGCAGCTGGGGCCCTTGTCCGTGCACTGGTACGGCCTGACCTACCTGGCCGCCTTCGGCCTGTTCATGCTGCTGGGCATCCAACGCCTCAAGCACCAGCCCTACGCGTCGTTGCAGGGCCCGCAGGCCTGGAGCCGGCGCGATGTCGAGGACATCCTGTTCTACGGCGTGCTGGGCGTGGTGCTGGGCGGGCGCCTGGGCTACTGCTTCTTCTACAAGCCCCTGCATTACCTGAGCCACCCGCTGGAGATCCTGCAGATCTGGACCGGGGGCATGAGCTTTCACGGCGGCCTGCTGGGCGTGATCGTGGCCCTGGTTTGGTTTGCCCGGGCGCATCACCGGCCCTGGCTGCAGGTGACCGATTTTGTGGCCCCTTGCGTGCCCACCGGGCTCGCGGCCGGGCGCGTGGGCAACTTCATCAATGGCGAACTGTGGGGGCGTTTCAGCCCGCCAGACCTGCCCTGGGGCATGGTGTTCCCGCAGTCGGGCTCGATGCTGCCGCGCCACCCCTCGCAGGTCTATCAGATGCTGCTCGAAGGGCTGCTGCTGTTCGTGCTGCTGTGGCTCTATGCGCGCAAGCCCCGTCGCCTGGGTGAGGTGTCGGCCGCCTTCTTGCTGGGCTATGGCGTGCTGCGCTTCACGGCCGAGTACTTCCGCGAGCCCGATGCCTTCCTGGGCCTGCTGTCCATGGGCATGAGCATGGGCCAGTGGCTGTGCGTGCCCATGGTGCTGGGTGGTGTCCTGATGTGGCGCTGGGCCCAGGGGCAGCCCCTGCCGGGCGCTAGCGCCCGCTGAGGCCGCAGGCGCCTTGGTCTGCCAGGTGCAGGCTGGGTGCAGGCCCGGTGTCGGCCTGGCCTGTATCTCCCCGAACAGGGGCCTTGCTCGGGCCGGGCCTGTTCTCTGCAACCGGTATTTCAGCCCAGCTTCAGCCTGGTTTCGGGGGTAAACACCGAGGGCTGGGTGCTTGTACTGGACGCTCAAATCAAAATAATTAGCTGTAATTATGAAAAATTACAGCGCCCAGCCTCTCTGCCGTCCTGGCCTTGGCCCGGTGCACGGCCGCCCGCGGCGGCCAGCCCACGCCACACCGGAGCGGCCATGCGCCTGAAGCCCAACTCCCTGCACAGCGAGGTGGCCGACCAGTTGCGTGAGCGCATCTTCAATGGTGAGCTGGCGCCGGGCATGTTTCTGGACGAGGTGGCCCTGTGCGAGCGCCTGTCCATCTCACGCACCCCCTTGCGCGAAGCCCTCAAGGTGCTGAGTGCCGAGGGCTTGCTGCGCCATGAGCCGCGTCGGGGCTGCTTCGTCAACGAGGTGACCGAGCGCGATCTGGACGAGATCTTTCCGCTCATCGCCTTGCTGGAAGGGCGCTGCGCCTACGAGGCGGCCCGCCATGTCAACGATGCCGACCTGGCCACGCTCGCGGTCTTGCACGATCAACTGCAGGCCTGCGCCCAGGCCCAGCAGCTGACCGAGTACTACCAGGTCAACTACCAGATCCACGAGGCCATCATCCGCCTGGCCGACAACCGCTGGCTGGCGCAGACCATTGCTGACCTGCGCAAGATCCTGCGCCTGGCCCGCCTGCAGTCCTTGCAGGCCCCGGGGCGCATCGGGCAGAGCCTGTCCGAGCACCTGGCGGTGCTGGCGGCCCTCAAGGCACGCGATGCCGAAGGGGCCGAGGCCGCCATGCGAACCCATCTGTTGCGTCAGCGTGAGGCGCTGCGTGACCTGGCCCGTCAACAACCCAGCCGACTCCTCGCATGAACGCCACCACCACCTGGATCAGCCGCCGCGTCTCCAAACTGCTGCCTGCAGCCCTGGCCAAGGATGAGGCGGCTGCGGGCACCCCGGTCAAAAGCGAAGCTGCTGCCACCCCCTTGCGTGGCCCCGGCAGCGCCCCCGCGCCCAGCCCGCGCGGCAAGCCGCCCCAGCGCAGCACCCGCGAGCGCCTGGAGGCCACCCTGCGCCAGGGCGACGAGGCGCTGTCGCCGCGCATGCTGCGGCGGGCGCTCGACGAGCTGCGCGGCATCATCGACCCGCGCGTCAGCGAGGTCGAGGGCGGGCGCCGCGCCGCGGCCCTGGCCGTCTGGTACCAGGGCGCCACGCCGGCGCGCCGGCGTGACCTGTGGCTGCTGATGAGCGAGATGTTCGTGGCCGACGCCGACAAGGCGCGCGAGGCCCAGGCCCGTTTTGCAGCCGCCGTGGGCACCCCGGACGAGGCCGTGGCCGAGGTGCATTACCGCCGTGCCACCGTGTCGCCACGCCGACGCCTGCTGCAGCGCTTCAGCGTGTACCCGGGCGGGGTGCAGTTCCTGGTCGATCTGCGTGCCGAGCTGCAGCCCCACCTCAAGGCCGACCGGCGCCTGCAGGCCCTGGATGTGGAGATGGAGTACATGTTCTCCACCTGGTTCGATGTCGGGTTTCTGGACCTGCGCCGCATCAGCTGGGATTCGCCGGCCTCGCTGATCGAGAAACTGATCCAGTACGAGGCCGTGCACGACATCAAGAGCTGGTCCGACGTGAAGAACCGCCTCGACAGCGACCGCCGCTGCTATGGCTTCTTCCACCCGCGTCTGCCCGAGGTGCCGCTGATCTTCATCGAGGTGGCCCTGCTCGACGACATGGCCAGCGACATCGTGCCCCTGCTCGACGAGTCGGCCGCAGCGGCCGACCTGCAAAAGGCCACCACCGCGATCTTCTATTCGATCAGCAACACCCAGGTCGGCCTGCGCGGCGTGAGTTTCGGCGACTCGCTGATCAAGCGCGTGGTCGATACCTTGAAGGAAGAGTTCCCCAAGCTCAAGACCTTTGCCACCCTGTCGCCCATCCCGGGCCTGCGGCCCTGGTTGCAGCGCAACCTGGCGGCCCAGTTGGAGCGCCTGGACGAGCGTGCCCTGCGTGAGCTGGGCCGCGCCGTCAGCTTCGAGCCGCCCAGCACCGAGCATGTGCTGGGCGCCCTGGACAAGCCGCTGGCGCTGGACGCCAAGTCGCCGTTGCGCCAGTTTCTGCTGCGTTGTGCCGCCCAGTACCTGGGGGCCGAGTGGCAAGAGGGCAAGCCGCTGGACCCGGTGGCGCGCTTCCACCTGGGCAATGGCGCCCGCGTGGAGCGCTTGAACTGGGCTGGCGACCCCTCGCCCAAGGGGCTCAAGCAGTCGTATGGCCTGATGGTCAACTACCTGTACGACCTCAAACGCCTGGACAAGCACCGGGCCCAGCTGGCGCAGGGGCGCATCCCCATGGCCGCCGAGATCGAGGGCCTGCTCAAGCCCTGAAGACGGCCTGCGGCCTGGGCCCCGGCGGGGCCCGGGCCCTTTGTCAGGCCGGGCATTTTCCGAGCCGGGACGGCCCACCGAAGGCCGCCCGCATTCCATCACGACAGGAGACAAACCGCATGAACCGATCGATCCAACGCCGCGCCTTGTTGCGCACCGCATCCCTCCTGGGCAGCACCGCTGCCCTGGGCCCGCTGGCCGGGCTGGGCCAGGCCTGGGCGCAAAGCGCCTGGCCGGCCAAGCCCGTCAACATGGTGGTGCCGTTTCCGGCCGGTGGGGGCACCGACGCTTTTGCCCGACCGCTGTCGGCTGCGTTCTCCAAGCAGACGGGCAAGCAGCTCATCGTGGACAACCGGGGCGGCGCCGGGGGCACGCTGGGGGCGGGCATCGCGGCCCGGGCCGCACCCGATGGCTACAACCTGTTCATGGGGGGCGTGCACCACGCGATCGCGCCCTCGGTCTACCCCAAGCTCGATTACGACCTCGAAAAAGACTTCATCCCCCTGGCCATGCTGGCCAACGTGCCGCAGGTGCTGGTGGTCAACCCCAAGAAGGTGCCGGGCGATTTCAAGGCCTTTCTGGCCGCGGTGCGGGCGGCGCCGGGGCAATTCAACTTCGGCTCGGCGGGTGGCGGCACCTCGCACCACCTGGCCGGCGAGCTGTTCAAGCTCCAGACCCGCACCTTCATCACCCACATCCCCTACCGGGGGGCCGGCCCGGCCTTGCAAGACCTGATGGCCGGCAACGTCGACATGGTGTTCGACGGCCTGGGTTCCTCGGCCACCCACATCAAGGGCGGGCGCATCAAGGCCTTGATGGTGTCGGGCGCCAAACGCAACCCGGCCTTCCCCGACGTGCCCTGCGCGGCCGAACTGGGCCTGCCCGAGTACACCGTCACCACCTGGTACGGCCTGTGGGCGCCCAAGGGCACCCCGGCCGATCTGCAGGCCCAGATCGTCGAGCAGGTGCGCGTGTTGGGGCAGTCTGAGGAAATCAAGGCCGCGTGGGCTCAAAATGGCGCCGAATTCACGGCCAGCACCCCGCAACAATTCGGGGCTTTCGTGAATGGCGAAATCAAACGCTGGGCTGCGGTGGTCAAGGCCTCCGGTGCCAAGCTCGATTGACAACACAATTCCATCCAGAAAGGTCAATGCATGTCAGCACAGGTACGGGTCGAGCCGGGCTTCGAAGGAGAGGCCCTGCCCGGGGTGGTGCAGGTGACGCTGTCCAACCCGGGCAAGCTCAACGCCATGTCACGCCCCATGTGGCAGCAGCTGCGCCAGGCCTTTGTCGAACTGCAGGCGCGCGATGATGTGCGCTGCATTGTGCTGCGCGGCGAGGGTGGGCATTTCTGCGCCGGTGGTGACATTTCCGAGTACCCCGACTTTCGCTTCGACGAGGCGGCCCTGCGCCACTTCCATGAGGTGGAGGTGTGGGGCGGCCTGTCGGCCATGCTGGCCTGCGATGTGCCGCTGATTGCCTGCATCGAGGGCGCCTGCATGGGTGCCGGGGTGGAGTTGGCCAGCACCTGCGACCTGCGGCTGGCCGGGCAGTCGGCCCGTTTTGGCGCGCCGATCGCCCGCCTGGGCTTCCCCATGGCCCCGCGCGAGGTGGCCCTGGTGCGGGCAGCGGCGGGGGATCTCTCGGTGCGCCAGATGCTGCTGGAGGCCGCCACGCTCGATGCCCCCACGCTGCTGGCGCGGGGCTTTCTGACCCGGCTGCTGCCCGACGATCAGGTGGCCTCTGACGCCCGCCAGAGCGCGGCCCGCATCGCCACCCTCGCGCCCCAGGCCGCCCGGCTCAACAAGCAGACCTTGCGCGCGCTGGCCACGGCCTTGCCTGAAGCGCTGCTCGACTCCGCCTACGCCTATGCCGACAGCGCCGAGCACCGCGAGGGCATTGCCGCCTTCCTGGCCAAACGCACGCCCGCCTTCTGAGGCCTGCCGGCCCGCTTTCCCATCCTCCATCCTTTTTTTCTCCTGCTTTCATCATGACGACGAACCAGAACCTGTTTGCAGCCCTGCGGGCGCAGTTTCCCGCTGATCTGGACGCCACGGCGGTGGAGACCGACAACGGCCTTTTCTACACCTGGCGCGACCTGGACCACGCCACGGCCCGCATGGCCAACCTGCTGGCCTCGCTGAACCTGCCCGCCGGCGCGCGGGTGGCGGTGCAGGTCGAGAAATCGGTCGAGGCCATGGTGCTGTACCTGGCCACGCTGCGCGCGGGCTATGTGTTTCTGCCGCTGAACACGGCCTACCAGAGCGCCGAGATCGAGTACTTCATCGGCAATGCCGAGCCCGCTGTGGTGGTGTGCAGCGCCGCCAACTTCGGCTGGGTCAGCAAGATCGCCTTCAAGGCCGGTACGGCGCACGTCTTCACCCTCAACGACGACCGCACCGGCTCGCTGCTGGAGCGGGCGGCCCACTTTGGCGACCAGCATGAGGTGGCGCCCTGTGCGGCCGACGACCTGGCCGCCATCCTCTACACCAGCGGCACCACCGGGCGCAGCAAGGGGGCCATGCTGAGCCACGGCAACATGCTGAGCAACGCCGTGATGCTCAAGGACTACTGGGGCTGGCAGCCCGGCGACGTGCTGATCCATGCGCTGCCCATCTTCCACGTGCACGGCCTGTTCGTGGCCATCCACGGCGCCCTCATCAACGGCAGCAAGATGATCTGGCTGGCCAAGTTCGACCCCAAGCTGGTGATCCGCAAGATGCCCGAGGCCACGGTGTTCATGGGCGTGCCCACGCTGTACGTGCGCCTGCTGGCCGACCCGGGCCTCACGCGCGAGGCGGCCTCCCACATGCGCCTGTTCATCGCCGGCTCGGCCCCCTTGCTGATCGAGACCTTCAAGGAGTGGCAGGACCGCACCGGCCACACCATCCTGGAGCGCTACGGCATGAGCGAGACCATCATGCTGACCTCCAACCCTTACGTGGCCGACGCGCGCCATGGCGGCCAGGCCGAGCGCCGTGGCGGCACCGTGGGCTTCCCCCTGCCCGGGGTGTCGCTGCGCGTGCAGTCCGACGAAGGTGCTGCCTTGCCGGTGGGCGAGATCGGGGGCATCCAGGTCAAGGGGCCGAACGTGTTCAAGGGCTACTGGCGCATGCCCGAAAAGACCGCCGAAGAGTTCACCGCCGACGGCTTCTTCAAGACCGGCGACGTGGGCAAGGTGGATGAGCGTGGCTACGTCACCATCGTGGGCCGCGCCAAGGACCTGATCATCAGCGGCGGCTACAACGTCTACCCGGCCGAGATCGAGAGCTACATCAACGAGATGCCCGGCGTGGCCGAGAGCGCCCTGGTGGGCGTGCCGCACCCCGATTTCGGCGAGGTGGGCGTGGCCGTGGTGATTGCCAAGCCCGGCGCCACCGTCGAGGCAGCCCAGGTGATCACCACGCTGAAGGGCCAGCTGGCCAACTTCAAGATCCCCAAGCATTGCTATGTGGTGGCCGAGCTGCCGCGCAACACCATGGGCAAGGTGCAGAAGAACCTGCTGCGCGACCAGTACAAGACGCTGTTTGCCTGAGTTCGGGCCGGTCCGGCCATCCCCCAACAACACAGAAGGAGACTTTTCATGAGGTTCTTGACGAGGGGGTTGCGGCCCTGCCTGGCCCTGCTGGGTGTTTTGTTGTGGGCTACGGCCGCCCAGGCCCTGGGCCCCTTGCCCGATCCCAAGACCTTGCCGGCGCGGGTGGAGCTTCACGCCTTGCCCAGCCTGACCCTCAGCGATGCCGACTTTCTGACTGGCAATGCTTCAGCAGGCCAGCCCGTCACGGTGGGGGCCGAGTTGCGCCTGGCCAATGTGCCGGGTCGCCAGCCGGCGGTGGTGCTGGTGCATGGCTCCAGCGGCATGGGCGCGAACGGCGAGATGTGGGTGCGTGACTTGAACGCCATGGGCATTGCCACCCTGGCCATCGATGGGTTCACCGGCCGCGGCATCACCACCACCGGGGCCAATCAGGCCCAGCTGGGGCGGCTGAACCTGTCTCTGGATGCTTACCGGGCACTGGAGCTGCTCGCCAAACACCCGCGCATCGATCCGCAGCGGGTGGTGCTGATGGGTTTCTCGCGCGGCGGCCAGGCCACGCTGTTTGCCGGCCTGAAGCGCTTTCACGAGGCCTGGAACCGCAGTGGCATCCGCTACGCGGCCTACATTCCTTTCTACCCCGACTGCATGACCCAGTACCTGGGCGACATGCAGCTCGATGGCCCGGTGCGCATCCACCACGGTCTGGCCGATGACTACAACCCCGCGGCACCCTGCCGCGCATATGTCGAGCGCTTGCAGAAGGCGGGGCAGGATGTGCAGATCAGCCTGTACGAAGGGGCACACCACGGCTTTGATTCGCCGCTGGCCCCGCAGCCGGCGGTTCAGGCCAAGGGCTCGCAGACGGTGCGGGCCTGCAGCATCCGCGAAGAGGCCCCGGGGCGGCTGGTCAACCAGGCCACCGCTCAGGTGTTCAGCTACCAGGATGCCTGCGTGCAGCGCGACCCCTACGTAGGGCACGACCCGGTGGCCACAGAGCGGGCCAGGGCCTCTGTGGCCCAGACCCTGCAGGCCTTGTTCAAATTGCCGGCACCATGAAAAACGGGCTCCGAGGAGCCCGTTTTTCTTGCATGTTCTGCCGCCGCCTCAGATGTGCAGCATGGCGGCCGCACCGATGGCCACGCCGACACCGGCCACGCCGAACATGCCGTACTGCAACCAGCGCTTCTTGGTCAGCAGGGCAATCGCCGCCAGCGCGATGGCCACTTGCAGCGCGGTGGTCGACTGGGCCCAGCGGTGGTGCAGGTGCATCTGCTCGTCGGATTGTTCGTCCCACTGCTTGGCTTCGGCCTCGAGCTTGTCGGCCACGACCTTGATTTCGTTCTTCTCTTTGTCGTAACGCTCCACCTTGGCCTGGTAGGTGGCCTTCTTGTCTTCGGGCGCCAGGTCGCGGGCCAGCTCGGCCAGCGATTGCTTGGTGCTCTTGGACTGGAAGTAATTCCACTGGTTGGAGGCTTCGGTCTTCTTGATGGCCGCGTTGTTCTTGTACAGCCCGGCATTGGCCTGGGTGGCACCGCCCATGTAGGAGAAGATGGCGCCCACCGTCGCGATGATGGCCGTGAACATCGCGATCTGGTTGGTCATGCTGTCGCCACCATGCTGGGCTGCGTGCTCCAGCTCATGGTCGTGCGGGCCGTGGACGTGGAATCCGTGTCCGGACATATCAAGCTCCTCGTTGTTGTGTGTAGGTGACAAAACTGAATGTCAGGCCGCTCGATGACTGCTGTGTGTCGCGCGCCACCTCGGTCCAGCCTGGGCCGAATTGTGGCGCAAAGGCGTCGCCCTCAAAGTCTTGCGCGATCTCGGTCACCACAGCCCGGTCGGCCAGTGGCAGGGCCTGGGCGTACACCTCGGCCCCGCCGATGACCCACACCTGCTGCTCGGGCGGCAGCAGGGCCAGGGCCTCGGCCAGTGAGCCGGCGCGGTGGGCGCCTTCAGCCGCCCAGGCCGGGTCGCGGGTCAGCACGATGTTCTGCCGCCCGGGCAGGGGGCGAAAGCGCGGCGGCAGCGAGTCCCAGGTACGCCGCCCCATGATGACGGGGCAGCCCAGGGTGTGGCGCTTGAAATGGGCCAGGTCCTCGGGCAGGTGCCAGGGCAGGGCGTTGTCGCGGCCGATCACGCCATTGGCGGCCCGGGCAAAAATCAGGTTCAGAGGCATGGGCTGGGCTCTCAGACGGCGACCGGGGCCTTGATGGCGGGGTGGCACTGGTAGTCCACCACCTCGAAGTCTTCGTACTGGTAGTCGAAGAGGCTGTCGGGGCGGCGCAGGATGCGCAGCGTGGGGTAGGGGTAGGGCGCCCGGGCCAGCTGGGTCTCCACCTGCTCGTGGTGGTTGCTGTAGATGTGGCAATCGCCACCCGTCCAGATGAAGTCGCCCACATCGAGGTCGCATTGCTGGGCCACCATGTGGGTCAGCAGCGCGTAGCTGGCAATGTTGAAGGGCACGCCCAGGAAGATGTCGGCGCTGCGCTGGTACAGCTGGCAGGACAGGCGGGCACGTTCGCCCGGGGCCTGGGCGGGTGCCACATAGAACTGGAAGAAGGCATGGCAGGGCATCAGCGCCATCTTGTCCAGATCGGCCACGTTCCAGGCGCTCACGATGATGCGGCGCGAATCCGGGTTGCTCTTGAGGGTCTTGATCACTTCGGCGATCTGGTCGATGTGGCCGCCGTCGGGCGTGGGCCAGCTGCGCCATTGCACGCCATACACCGGGCCCAGGTCGCCGTCTTCGCGGGCCCACTCGTCCCAGATCGTCACGCCACGCTCTTTCAGCCACAGATTGCTGCTGGAGCCGGTGAGAAACCACAGCAGCTCCTGGATGATGGAGCGCAGGTGCACCTTCTTGGTCGTGACCAGCGGAAAGCCCTCGTTCAGGTCAAAGCGCATCTGGTAGCCGAACACGCTGGTGGTGCCTGTGCCCGTGCGGTCGCCCTTGGCCACGCCTGTCGTGTAGACGTGGCGCATGAAATCTTCGTACTGGGAACGAACGGGGCGTTGGGTCGGTTGGGGCGGTTGGGTCATGGGGCAGGCGCGCTGGTCTGTGTGTGACCGGCGATTTTAGGGGGTTCGCCGGCTGCCAGTGCATTCCGGCAGGTCGTGACCTTCTGTCCATATCGCCTGGCTGGCCGGCTTGGGCGCATGCTTCGGCCCGCCCAAAATGGTCCGCACGTGCCCTGTCTGTCTGCGACCGCCGGTGCGTAGGCCACTCTGGCTGGGCCTGTCGCGTCAACCTCTTGAGGATGGGAGAACCGATCATGTTTTTGCAGCTGTTGTCTTCGCGCCCGGCCCTGGGCGCCGTTCTGGCACTGGCCAGTGCCTTGGGCACTGCCACCCCGGCGCTGGCCGATGGGCCAACCGGCGGGCTCAGGGATGAGCCCGGCGCCTTGATGGCCCAGGCCTTTGACTACGCCTACCCGCTGGTCGCCATGGGCCGCCTGCGGGCGGCGTCGCTGGGGGCCGGGACCGAGGCCGCACCCAACCCTGCATGGCAGCACCGCCGCGAGCTGGCCGACCCGGCGCGCCGGGAGGTCACCACCCCCAATGTCGACACCTTGTATTCGCTGCTCTGGCTGGACCTGCGCCAGGGGCCTGTGGCGCTGTCGCTGCCCGACATGGCCGGGCGATACCACTCGCTGGCCTTCATCGACATGGTGGGCAACAACTTTGCCATGCTGGGGCGGCGCCTGAACGGCACCCGGGCCAGCCAGCACGTGCTGGTCGGCCCGGATTGGCCAGGGCCCATGCCGGCAGCGGCCCGCGTGATCCGGGCGCCGTCCAACGATGTGCTGGTGCTGGCGCGCATTCTGGTGGATGGGCCGCAGGATCTGCCGGCGGTGCACGCCCTGCAGGATCAACTGGGCGCCCAGCCCCTGGCCGCGGCCCCCCGGCCCCCGGTATGGGATGCCGCGCCCCCCCTGGGCCCGACCCCCCAGGCCTTTGTGGACCTGGCCAACCGCATGCTGGAGCGCAACCCGCCACCGGCCTACGAGCAGGCTTTGCTCGGCCGCCTGGCGGCCGTGGGCCTGTGCGGTGCCGCATGCGCCTGGGATCGTCTGTCGCCCACCCTGCAGGCGCAGTGGACGCAGTCCTTGCCCACCTTGCTGGCAGGCCTCAAGACCACAGCCTTCTCCTCGGGCCGCACGGTCAACGGCTGGCGTTACGGGCAAGCCAACCTGGGCCAGTTCGGCACCGACTACCGCTACCGGGCCAGCACCGCGCTCAGCGGCCTGCTGGCCCTGGAGCCGGTGGAGTCGGTCTACCCCAGCACCGGGGTGGATGCCCAGGGCCTGGCCCTGAGCGGGGCGCACCGCTACCGGCTGCGCCTGCCGGCCGGGGGCTTGCCGGTGAATGCCTTCTGGTCGCTGTCCATGTACGAGGTCGAGCCTGATGGGCGCCTGTTCTTCAGCGCCAACGCCTTGCGGCGCTACGCCATCGGCGACCGCACGCCGGGCCTGCAGGTGGCGGCCGACGGCGCGGTCGATTTGATCATCCAGCACGAGGCGCCTGCGACGGCCGAGCAGGCGCGCAATTGGCTGCCGGCCCCCCGGGGTGACTTCCGCCTGGTGTTGCGCGCCTACGAGCCCAGGGCCGCCTTGCTCGACGGGCAGATCACCCTGCCTGCGGTCGAACGGCTGGACTGAGTGGGGCGAAGTGGATCAGCCCTTTGAACCTTGCGCTGCGGCATCCACTTCCTTGAACACCTCTTTGGCGGTGCGGAAGCTGTCGATGGCGGCCGGGGCGCCGCAGTAGATGGCGGTCTGCAGGAACACCTCCTGGATTTCCTCGCGGGTCACGCCGTTGGTGAGGGCGCCGCGCAGGTGCAGCTTGAGCTCGTGCGGGCGGTTCAGCGCGGTCAGCATCGCCAGGTTGAGCAGGCTGCGGGTGCGGCGGTCCAGGCCGGGCCGGTTCCAGATCTCGCCCCAGGCGTATTGCGTGACCAGCTCCTGCAGCGGGCGGTTGAAGGCGTCTGCATTGGCGATGGCGGCGTCGACGTACTCGCTGCCCAGCACCTCGCGGCGGGTCTGCAGGCCGGCATCGAAGAGTTCCTGGTTCAGAGGCATGGGGGTTCCTTGAGGGTTTGAAAAAAGCGAAGGGCTTGAACAGCTCGCGACCCAGGCGCTCAGACCTCGATCACCCGGCCCGGGTTCATGAGGTTCTGTGGGTCCAGGGCGCGTTTGATGGCGCGCATCAGCTCCAGCGCCACCGGCGATTTGTAATGGGGCAGTTTGTCGCGCTTGAGTGAGCCCACGCCGTGTTCGGCCGAGATCGAGCCCTGGTAGTGCTGCACCTGGTCGTACACCAGGGTGTTGACGCGCTCCTCCTGCTCACGCAGAAACGCCTTGGGGTCGCCATCGGCCGGGGCCTGCACGTTGTAGTGCAGGTTGCCGTCGCCCAGGTGGCCGAAGTTGACCAGGCGCACGCCCGGGATCTCGCGCTGCAACAGGGCATCGGTCTCGGCGCAGAAGGCCGGGATGCGCGACACCGGGATGCTGATGTCGTGCTTGATGTTCAGGCCCTCTTCGGCCTGGGCCAGCGGAATGCTCTCGCGCACATGCCACAGCTGGTGGGCCTGGCTCAGGTTTTCAGCCACCACGGCATCGAGCACGATGCCTTGCTCCAGGGCCAGCTCCAGCAGCTTCTCGAAGCGCTCGCGGGCGTGGGCCTCCGACTCGCTGTCGGAGTTTTCCAACAACACGCCCCAAGGCGCATCGTCCTGGCCCAGAAAGGGCACGCGCAGCTGCGGCATGTGCTTGCCCACCAGGCTGAGGGCGAACTGGCCCATGACCTCGAAGCCGGTCAGCCCGGCACCCAGTTGCTGATGCGCCAGGCCCAGCAGGCTCACGGCGGCCTCCAGCGAGGGCAGGGCGGCCCAGGCGGTCAGGCAGGCGGCGGGCTGGGGGAAGAGCTTCAGGGTGGCGGCGGTGATCACGCCCAGCGTGCCTTCGCTGCCGATGAACAGATCCCGCAGGTCGTAGCCGGTGTTGTCCTTGCGCAGGCCGCTCAAGCCGTCCCAGACCTCGCCCTGGGCGGTGACCACTTCCAGCCCCAGGCACAGTTCGCGCGTGTTGCCATAGCGCAGCACCTGGGTGCCACCGGCATTGGTGCCCAGGTTGCCGCCGATGGTGCAGCTGCCCTCGGCCGCCAGGCTGAGCGGAAACAGGTAGCCGGCCTGTTCGGCCGCGCTTTGCAGGTTCTGCAGAATGCAGCCGGCCTCGACCGTGAAGGTGAGGTTGTGCGGATCGATCTGACGCACCGCGTTCATGCGCGTGAGGCTCAGCACCACCTGGCGACCGCTGTCGTCGGGGATGGAGCCGACGGCCAGGCCCGTGTTGCCACCCTGCGGCACCACGGGCGTGCCGGCCGCCACGCAGGCCTTGACCACGGCCGCCACCTCGGCCGTGCTGGCGGGTCGCACCACGGCCAGCGCCTTGCCGCGCGAGCGGCGGCGCCAGTCCTGCTCCCAGGCGCTGAGGTCGGTGGCAGGGTCATCATGGGTCAGCACATGGGCGGCGCCGACGATGCGGATGAGTTCGGAGATCAGGTGGGCAGACATGGTCATGAGGGGGTGAAAGGGCCCGGCGGGCCGGATTCAGGACGGTTGGGCCTGGTGCGCTTGAGCCTGGCGCGCGTTGCGCAGGCGCAGGCGCACATGCAGTGCGCAGGCGGCAAACAGGCTGAGGCACAGCAGCACCTCCAGCCCGGCCAGCCAGGCACCGGGCGAGCGGTCGCTGTAGGCGCGCACCACGCCTTCGGTGAAGTACAGCCACACCAGCAGGCTGACCCAGCGGTAGGTGTACATGCGGTTCTTCAGCAGGCCGGCCAGCGGAATGCACAGCGGCAGCACCTTGAGCGCGAGCAGCGAGCCACCCGGCCGCACCGGGGCCAGCACCAGCTCCCAGGCCAGGCCCAGGGCGATCAGCCCAATCAGGCTGCCCACCGCCAGCCAGCGGGTCAGCCGTACCGATGGGTCAGAAGAAAGCGCATTCTCGGTTTGGAGCTGGGCGTCGGGGGGGGCGGTGCGATCAGGCTGTGTCATGGCGATGGCATCATAGCGGCCATGTTCGAGTCTGCCCGTTCCACTTCCCCCCGACGCCCCTGGTCGTTACGCCTGATGTTGGAGCTGAGGCACTTCTGGCGCAGCCTGATGCGCTTTCCGTGGCGCGTCACGGCCTTGACCCTGCGTGAGCGCTTCCGCGAGGACCGGCTGGGCCTGACGGCCAGCAGCCTCACCTTCACCACCACCCTGGCGCTGGTGCCGCTGGTCACCGTGGCCCTGGCGGTGTTCACGGCCTTCCCGATCTTTGGCCAGGTGCAGGGCGTGTTGCAGCGCTGGTTGATCGAGAGCCTGGTGCCCGAGACCATCTCGCGCCAGGTGCTGGGTTACCTGACCCAGTTCTCCAGCAAGGCCAGCCAGCTCGGGGTGGTGGGCCTGTCGGCCCTGCTGGTGACGGCCCTGACCCTGATCCTGACCATCGACCGCACACTGAACAACATCTGGCGGGTGCGGCGCCCGCGCAAGCTGGGCCAGCGGGTGCTGATCTACTGGGCCGCCCTCACGCTGGGCCCCCTGGTGCTGGGCATGAGCCTGGCGCTGACCTCGTACGTGATGAGTGCCTCGCGTGGCCTGGTGTCAGGCCTGCCGGCGCCGATCCGGGTGCTGCTGGATTCGGTCGAGTTCCTGGTGTTGGCGGCCGGTCTGGCCGGGCTGTACCACTTTGTGCCCAATACCCAGGTCAAATGGGCCCATGCCTGGACAGGGGGCCTGTTCGTGTCGCTGTGCATGGAACTGGCCAAGAAGGCGCTGGCGGTCTACATGGCCCAGGTGCCCACCTACTCGGCGGTGTATGGGGCGTTTGCCACCTTCCCGATTCTGCTGATCTGGATCTATGTGGCCTGGGTCATCGTGCTGCTGGGGGCCGTGACCACGGCCTACCTGCCCAGCCTGTTGTCGGGGGTGGCCCGTTACGGCACGGGTGCGGGCTGGACTTTTCAGCTGGCGCTGGAGGTGCTGGACCACCTGCGCCAGGCGCGTGAGCAGCCGCACCATGGGCTTAGCCTGCCTGAACTGGCCGCCGTGCTGCAGGTGGACAACCTGCAACTCGAGCCGGTGCTCGAAACCCTGTGCGATCTGGACTGGGTGGGCCTGCTGCAGGTGGATGAGGGCTCGCCCGTGGCGCGCCACGTGCTGCTGGCCGCCCCGGAGACCACCCTGCTCGCGCCCTTGCTGGAACGCCTGCTGCTGCAGCACCGCAGCAGCGTGGCACCGTTCTGGGATCGGGCCGGCCTGTCGGGCCTGTACCTGGCAGACGCCTTGCCTGCGGTCCGTTAGCAAGCTCTCAGAACGGCACCCGGCCCAGCCAGATGTCACGGTACATGGCCCAGTCGCCCATGAAACTGTAGAGCGGGCGCTTGAAGCTGGCGGGCTTGTTCTTCTCGAACACGAAATGCCCCACCCAGGCCAGGCCATAGCCGCACAGCAGGCCATACAGCAGGTACTGGGGGCGCCCGGTGAAGGCCAGCATGGCCAGGCACACCAGACTCAGCGTGGAGCCCAGAAAGTGCAGGCGCCGACAGGTGCGGTTGCTGTGCTCGCCCAGGTAGAAGGGGTAGAAGTCAGCAAAGCGGGTGAACTGGCGTGGGTCGACGCCGGGGGCGGCCGTGGGGGTGGCCTGGGCTGAGGTCATGGGGCGACTCCTGGGGTGGGTGCTGCAGTCTAGGCAGCCCCTGCCGTTCGTCGGTGTCGCCCCGGTGTCTTCAGGCCCTCAGGAAATCCCGGATCGCGAACAAGGTGTCGTCGGGCGCCTCGCTCATCTGGTGGTGGCCCACCGGCACGTTCACGCTGCGCACCGCCTTGCCTGCGGCCTGGCCTGCCTGGATCAGGCCCAGGGCGGCCTTGGGTGGGGTCATCTGGTCTTGTGTGCCCAGCACGAACAGCACCGGGCAGCCGAGGTCGGCCATGGCCTGCAGGCCCCCGGCGTACTGGTCGCAGGCCTGGAAGCCGCGGTGGAACACGTTCACCGAAGGGTTGCTGCGCAGCACGCGACGGCCCAGCGCCATGCCGCCGCCAAACACCCAGGTGCCCGGCCCCAGCGTGGACGGGGGCGCGCACAGGGTGCTGCGCGAAAAGACGTTGATCATGCGCAGCGCCTTCTCAGGCTCGTTGAGCGAGCCCTCCAGCAGGGCGGGCGATACCTTCATGGGGAAGGCGCAGCCCACCAGCACCAGGTGGCTGACGCGCTGCTGGAGTTGGGCGGCCGCCTGCAGCGCAATCAGCGAGCCCCAGCTGTGGCCCACCAGCGCGGCCTTGTCGACGCCCGCGGCCTGCAACAGATCGCCGATGAAGGTGGCGGCCTGGTCCACGCTGGCGGGCGCCTCGCCGGCGCTGCGGCAATGGCCGGGCAGGTCGATGGCCAGCACGTTCCAGCCATGGTTGGCCAGGTAGCGGCTTTGCAGAATCCACACGCTGTGGTCGTTCAGCACCCCGTGGATGAAGACCACCGTGGGCTGGGCCGGGTTGAAGGGCTTGCCCCCGGTGTAGCAATAGGTGTCGTGCCCGTTGACCTGGAGGATCATGGCTCAGCTCCCCGCCTTTTCTGCCGCCTTGAGGGCGCGCTTGAGGTCGTCGATGAGGTCGTCCGGGTCTTCCAGACCGATGGACAGGCGGATGGTGCCCTGGCTGATGCCGGCGCCGGCCAGGGCCTCGTCGCTCATGCGGAAGTGGGTGGTGCTGGCGGGGTGGATCACCAGCGAGCGGCAGTCGCCCACGTTGGCCAGGTGGCTGAAGAGCTTGAGCGCCTCGATGAACTTCTTGCCCTGCTCGCGGTTGCCCTTGAGGTCGAAACTGAACACCGAGCCGGCACCCCGCGCCCCAAAGCGCAGCAGGCGTTCGGCCAGCGCGTGGCTGGGGTGTGATTCGAGCAGCGGATGCCCCACCCGTGAGACAAAAGGCTGGCTGGCCAGGAACTCGACCACCCGGGCGGTGTTACTCATGTGCCGCTCCATGCGCAGGGGCAGGGTTTCGATGCCTTGCAGGATCAGCCAGGCCGAGTGCGGGCTCAGACAGGCGCCGAAGTCGCGCAGGCCCTCGCGGCGCGCGCGCAACAAGAAGGCCCCCACGGTGGACTCTTCGCTGAACACCATGTTGTGGAAGCCGTCGTAGGGCTGGGTCAGCTCGCTGAAGCGGCCGGCCGCGGCGGGGCCGTCCCAGTCGAAGCTGCCGCCATCGACCACGATGCCGCCGATCACCGTGCCATGACCCGACAGGAACTTGGTGGCCGAGTGGTAGACCAGATCGGCCCCCAGCGTCAGCGGCTTGATCAGGTAGGGCGAGGTGAGGGTGGAGTCGACCAGCAGGGGCACACCGGCCTCGTGGGCGATCGCGGCCACGGTGGGGATGTCCAGCACGTCCAGCCCCGGATTACCCACGGTTTCGCCGAAGAACAGCTTGGTGTTGGGGCGCACGGCAGCGCGCCAGCCATCGATGTCACCCGGCTTGACGAAGGTGGTCTCGATGCCGAATCGTCGCAAGGTGTAATGCAGCAGGTTCTGCGAGCCGCCATACAGGGCGGTTGAGGCCACGATGTGCGAGCCGGCCCCCATCAGGGTGGCGACGCTGAGGTGCAGGGCGGCCTGGCCGCTGGCGGTGGTGATGGCGCCAATGCCTTCTTCCAGGGCCGACACGCGCTGCTCCAGCACGGCGTTGGTGGGGTTGGAGATGCGCGAGTAGACGTGGCCCGACCGCTCCAGGTTGAACAGGGCGGCCGCGTGGTCGCTGGACTCGAACACGAAGGAGGTGCTCAGGTGGATGGGCACGGCGCGGGCGCCGGTGCTGGGGTCGGGCGCAGCGCCCGCGTGAAGTGCCAGGGTGTCGAACCCGGGGTCTGAATAGCCGGCCATGCAGGGTCTCCTCTGATTTCTCATCCGGTGCGCGAGCGCATCATCATAAAAGGCCTGCCCAGGGCGGCCCGCTCGCGCACGCAGAGCTTGCCGTGCTTTGTGCGCCGAACTTGCAGAACCTGTGTCATGTAGGTTGCAAAATCGGTCGGCGAACGGGGATTTCTTCGTTATATTCTTTCCAATCAACCGCCAGGAGACGAAACATGAAAGTCAGCGACATCCTCCGGGTCAAGGGCAACACGCTCTACACCGCCACCCCCGACGAGCCTCTGGCCAAGGCCATCCAGATCATGGCCGAGAAAGACATCGGCTCCCTGGTCGTCATGGAGCATGGCGACCTGGTCGGGATGCTGACCTTCCGCGAGGTCATCATGACCGTGGTGAAGAACGGCGGCGGCGTCGGCACGACCCTGGTGCGCAGCGCCATGGACGACCACCCCCTGACCTGCACCTCGGAAACCGACCTCGACGAGGTGCGCCGCATGATGCTGGACCGCCATGCCCGCTACATGCCCGTGATGAACCAGCGCATGTTGATGGGCGTGATCAGCTTCTACGATGTGGCCAAGGCCGTGGTGGACAGCCAGAACTTCGAAAACAAGATGCTCAAGGCCTACATCCGCGACTGGCCCGAGGAAGACAGCAGCGCCAATTGATCGGTGCGGGCCGCGCTGGCCGCCACCCTCGACCACCGGGCCCCAGGGCCCGGTTTTTCGTTGGGGGGTCAGCTCAGCCCGACCTCTTTGCGTTGTTTCAGCCATTGCTCCAGCTCAGGCGCTGGCAGGGGGCGGCTGAACAGGTAGCCCTGCAGCACCGGCCCGCCCTGGTTTTGCAGCCAGCTCTGTTGATCCCGGGTTTCGACACCCTCAGCCACCACCTCGATGCTCAGGCTGCGGGCAATGCTCATGACCGACAGGGTGAGGGTGCGCGCCGCCTGGCTGGTGGACAGGTCTTGCACAAAACTCTTGTCGAGCTTGAGTTCCTGGATGGGCAGGCGGTGCAGGTAGCTCAGGCTGGAATAGCCGGTGCCAAAGTCGTCCAGCGACAGGTAAAAGCCCCTGGCATGCAGGTCCTGGATATTGGTCGCCGTGATGGAGCGGGTGTCCATCATCACGCTCTCGGTGATCTCCAGCATCAGATCGGCCGGCTGCAGGCCGTGCTGACGCAGGCGGGCCTCCAGCCGGGCTGAAAAATCAGGCTCGTGAAAACTCTTGGCCGACAGGTTCAGCGCCACCCGGGGCACGGGCAGGCGGGCTTGGCGCCAACGCACCAGTTGCAGGCATGCCTCGTCCACCAGCCAGTCGGTCATGGGGCGGATCAGGCCAGCCTCTTCCGCCACCGGGATGAATCGGTCGGGCGGCACCATGCCCCATTCAGGGTGGCGCCAGCGCATCAGGGCCTCCACGCCATACAGGGTCTGAGCTGCGTCGCTGCGGATCTGGGGCTGGTAGTGCAGGCTCAACTGGCCAAGCTGCAGGGCTTGGCGCAGCGCCAGCTCCAGCGCCGCCCGGGCCAGGGTGCGCTGGTTCATCTCGGGGTTGAACAGGCGCAGGCTGTGGGCAGAGTCGCTCTTGGCCTGGTACATGGCTTGGTCGCCGTGGCGCAGCAGGGTGTCGACGTCCTGGCCGTCGGTGGGGAACAGGGCGATGCCGATGCTGGCCTGGGGCTGGTGGGTCTGCCCATCGATCTGCACCGGCACGCCCAGGGCTTCGAGCACGCGTTGGGCGGTCTGCACGGCCTGCTCAGCTGTACTGTCTGTGAGCAGCAGCACGAACTCGTCACCCGAGAGGCGCCCTGTCAGGTCGCGCGGGCGGATGCTGCGCGTGAGTCGGGTGCCCACCTCACACAGCAGGGCATCGCCGGCAGCGTGTCCCTGGTTGTCATTGACCCGCTTGAAGCGGTCCAGATCGATGTAGAGCAGGGCGGCCGAGCCGCCTTCTCGGGCCAGCAGGTCGAGCGCACGTTCGGCGCTTTGGCGGAACATGGCCCGGTTGGGCAGGCCGGTGAGCACGTCGAAATAGGCCAGCTGGTGGATGCGTGCCCTGGCCGCCTCGCGCTCCAGGGCGAGGGCGCACAGGTGCAGGCAGACCTCGACCAGCCGGTGGTGCAGGGCGTCCGGCACACGGTGGTCCTGGAAGTAGAAGGCAAAGGTGCCCACCACCTGCCCCTGGTGGTTCTTGATTGGGCTGGACCAGCAGGCCTTCAGGCCGGTCGGCGCAAAGACGGCCCGGTAGTCGGTCCACAGTGGGTCGGTCTCGATGTCGGTGACCAGCACCGGCTCGCCTCGCCAGGCCGCGGTGCCGCAGGATCCGGCGCTGGGCCCGATCGGAGCGCCCTCGATGGCTTGGCCGATGTAGGGCGGCATGCTCGGGGCGGCAAGCGGGTGGACGCGGCCATTCCCATCGACCGCCAGGATGGTGGCCGTGACCTCGGGCGCGATGCGCTCCACTTCGCGGCAGACCAGGTTCATCAGCTCGCTCAGCGGGATCTCGTTGACCATGCCTTCGAGCACCTTCTTTTGCAGTACCTCGTGCATCTTGGTCAGCGTGATGTCGTTCATCACGGTGATCGACTGGGTGCCGCTCAGTGCCCGCGAGGTCTGGTTGACCACCATCGACACCCAGCGCGGCTGCCCGTTGCGGCCATAGACCAGGGTTTCGATGCGGGTGTGTCCGTGCAGCGCCAGCGCGTCGCGAATGGTCTGGGGCAGGTTCGGGTCTGAGTGGCGCCCCAGCAGCACCTCGTCGGGAGTGCGGCCCAGCACCTCGGTGGGGCTGTAGCCGAACATGCGGGTGAAGCCCTCGTTCACGTAGCAGATGCGTCGCCGGGCATCGGTGATCAGGATGGCACTGTCGCTGGCGTCCAGCGCGTGAACCACCATGCTCTGGTCCACCTTCGGAGCAGGCACAGCCGCGGCAGGCAGGCCTGGCTGCTGGTCTGGCTCTGACGGATGGCTTGAAGGCATGGGCGTCTCGCGCTGGGATGTCCCCTGTTCAGCACATCGTAGCAGGGTGTAACAAGGCTGAAGGGGAGGATTTACATGGCTTTTGTCGGCCACATCCGGGCTGGTGCTGACCTGCGAACAGGCCTGCGTCACTCTGGGATAATCGCGACATGAGCGGCAATACCCTTGGAACCCTTTTCTCCGTCACCAACTTCGGTGAATCCCACGGCCCGGCCATCGGCTGCGTGATCGATGGCTGCCCGCCGGGCATGCAACTCAGCGAGGCCGACATCCAGGTCGAGCTGGACCGGCGCCGCCCAGGCACCAGCCGCCACGTCACCCAGCGCCAGGAGCCTGACGCAGTGGAGATCCTCTCCGGCGTCTATGAGGGGCAGACCACGGGCACCCCGATCGCCTTGCTGATCCGCAACACCGACCAGCGCAGCAAGGACTACAGCAACATCGCCCAGAGCTTTCGCCCCGGTCACGCCGATTACAGCTATTGGCACAAGTACGGTGTGCGCGACCCGCGCGGCGGCGGCCGTTCTTCGGCCCGGCTGACGGCCCCCACGGTGGCGGCCGGTGCGGTGGCCCGCAAGTGGTTGTTCGAGAAGCACGGCATCGTGCTGCGTGGCTGCATGACGGCGGTGGGCGAGGTCGAGATCCCGTTCGAGAGCTGGGACCACGTGCCCAACAACCCCTTTTACGCCCCGGTGGCCGACGTCCAGAACCTGGAAGACTACATGGACGCGCTGCGCAAGGCCGGCGATTCGTGCGGTGCCCGCATCCGGGTGGTGGCCTCCAACGTGCCTGTGGGCCTGGGTGAGCCCCTGTACGACCGCCTGGACGCCGACATCGCCCACGCCATGATGGGCCTGAACGCCGTCAAGGCGGTGGAAATCGGTGCCGGCTTTGCCAGCGTGGGACAGCGCGGCACCACCCACGGCGACTCGCTGTCGCCCGAGGGCTTTCGCAGCAACAACGCCGGCGGCATCCTGGGCGGCATCAGCACCGGACAGGACATCGAGGTCAGCCTGGGCATCAAGCCGACCAGCTCGATCATCTCGCCACGCGAGTCGATCGACGTCAACGGCCAGTCGGTGGAGGTGGTGACCAAAGGCCGCCATGACCCCTGCGTCGGCATCCGGGCCACGCCGATTGCCGAGGCCCTGCTGGCCCTGGTGCTGATGGACCATGTGCTGCGCCACCGCGCCCAATGCGGTGATGTGCGCCTGCCGGTGCCCCCGATCCCGGGTTCTGTGGCCTGAACCGGCGGGTTCCGGCGGTGTCTGCCCCCTCAGCGGCGTCGGCCCAGCCGGCGTCCATGCGTGCCTTGCTGCCCTTTGGTGCGCTGTCGGCCAGCTACTTCGCGCACATCGGGTTTTTCAACCCCTATCTCCCGCTGTGGCTCAAGGATCTGGGCCTGCCCTTGCTGGCCATCAGCCTGCTGACCTCGGCGCAGTCGCTGACCCGGCTTTTCGCGCCCTATGTGTGGGGCGCCCTGTCTGACCGCACCGGCGAACGCGTGCGCCTGATGCGTTACAGCGCCACGGCTGCGTTGCTGTTGTCGCTGGGCCTGTGGTGGCCCCAGGCCGGTGTGTGGTGGCTGGGGGCGGTGCTGCTGCTCATGTTTTCGCACACCAGCGCCATGATGCCCATGAGCGAGGCCGCCATGGCCCATCTGGTGAGCCAGGGAGGGCAGTTTGACGCCAGGCGCTACGGACGGGTGCGCCTCTGGGGCTCGCTGGGCTTTTTGTTGACGGTGTTTGCGGCCGGCAGCTGGTTCGAGTGGTTCGGCATGGGCCATTTCCCGGGCTGGACCCTGTTCACCCTGCTGGCCGTGGTGGGCAGCACCTGGTGGCTGCCGGATCACCGTGAGGCTGTGCAGCAGGCACGCCACGAACACCTGCCGGTATGGCCCGTGCTGCGCCAGCCTGAGGTGCGCTGGTTTTTCGCCTCGATCTTTTTTCATGTGCTGTCGCACGTCAGCCTGTATGTCTTTTTCTCGCTCTACCTCGATTCGCTGGGCTACAGCAAGGCTGTGATCGGAGTGCTGTGGGCCATGTCGGTGGTGGTGGAGGTGAGCTGGTTCTTCACCCAGAGCCGTTGGCTGCCCCGCTGGCCCTTGACTGGCTGGCTGGTGCTGTGTGGTCTGGTCATGGCGGTGCGCATGGGCTTCACGGCGGCCTTTGGGGCCTCGCTGACGGTGCTGCTGGTGGTGCAGTGTGTGCATGCCTTGACGTTTGCCGCCCACCACACCGCCTGCATCGCGTTGGTGTCGCACTACTTTCCGGCGCGCCTGCGCGGAAGGGGCCAGGCCTTGTTCACCGTGATCGGCTACGGCCTGTCGGGCGTGACGGGTGGGCTGGGCGGGGGCTTTCTGGCCAAGGCTTTCGGGTTGTCCAGCGTGTATTGGGCCGCTTGCGCCATGGCCTTGCTGGGCAGTGCCTGCGCCTGGCGCCTGTACCGGCTGGCACACCATCTGCGCACTTGAGCCTGGTCTCGGTGCCATGGAGTCGGCCCCGGCTGCCTTTGTTCGGATGCCGTCACCTCGGTGAACCTGGCGCCACCGGCGCTGGCCTAGGATCGTGCGGCGTTCATTTTGTGAGGAGACGCACCTTGAAAATCAGATCATTTGCCGCGCCCGTGGGCTTGAGCCTGCTGGCCTTGACGCTTCAATCGGGCTGGGCCCAACAGCCGCTGCCAGCGCAACCCGCCACCGTGTCTGCCCAGGCCGAGGCCCTGAAAGGCCTGCCGCGCGAAGACCGGCGCGATTTCGAGGCCGCCCAGCGGGGCTTCATCGCCAGCCTGCCCGACGCCGCCACCATCCGCAATCCAGACGGCAGTGTGGCCTGGACGCTGAAGGGTTTCGAGTTCCTGCAACAGGAGCGGGTGCCCGACACGGTGAATCCCAGCCTGTGGCGCCAGGCGCAGTTGAACATGCTGCACGGGCTGTTCAAGGTCACCGACCGCATCTACCAGATCCGGGGTTTCGATCTTGCCAACATGACGATCATCGAGGGTGACAGCGGCCTCATCGTGATCGACCCCCTCACCACCGACACCGTGGCCGCGGCTGGTCTGGCCCTGTACCGGGAGCACCGGGGCAACAAGCCGGTCAAGGCGGTGATCTACAGCCACAGCCATGTGGACCATTACGGTGGCGTGAAGGGCGTGGCCTCGGCCGAGGACGTGGCCGCCGGGCGGGTGGCCGTCTATGCCCCGCAGGGTTTCATGGAAGAGGCCGTCAGCGAGAACGTGCTGGCCGGCAATGCGATGAGCCGGCGTGCCCTGTTCCAGTTCGGGCACCTGCTGCCGCGCGGTGAGCGCCAGCAAGTCGATGCCGGCCTGGGCAAGTACATCTCGCGGGGCCGTGTCACGCTGATCGCGCCCACCCGGCTGATCACCCAGCCCATCCAGAACGAGGTGATCGACGGGGTGCAGGTGGAGTTTCAGCTGACCCCGGGCACCGAGGCGCCCGCCGAGATGCACATGTACTACCCGCAGCTGCGGGCCCTGAACATGGCCGAGAACGCCACCCACACCCTGCACAACCTCTACCCCTTGCGGGGCGCCCAGGTGCGCGATGCCAATGAATGGGCCCGCTACCTCAACGAAGCGCGTGAGCGCTACGCCGGGCGGGTTGACGTGATGCTGGCCCAGCACCATTGGCCCACCTGGGGCAGCGCTGAAATCACCCGCGTGCTGGGCAAGCAGCGTGATCTCTACAAGTTCATCAACGACCAGACCCTGCATCTGCTCAACCAGGGTTACACCCCCAATGAAATTGGCCAGGAGCTGGTGCTGCCGCCCAGCCTGGCCGGCGAATGGTTTGCCCGCGGCTATTACGGCACGGTCAGCCACAACGCCCGCGCCGTATATCAGCGCTATCTGGGTTGGTATGACGCCAACCCGGCCCACCTCAACCCCTTGCCGCCCCAGGCGGCTGCGGCCAAGTGGGTGGCCTACATGGGCGGGGCCGACGCTGTGCTGGCCAAGGCCCGGGCCGATTTCGCCAAGGGCGAGTACCGCTGGGTGGCCGAGGTGGTCAATCAGGTCGTGTTCAGCGACCCGGACAACCGCGAGGCCCGTGAGTTGCAGGCCGCCACTCTGGAGCAGATGGGCTACCAGGCCGAATCGGCCACCTGGCGCAACGCCTACCTGCAAGGGGCCAGCGAGTTGAGAAACGGCGTGCCCAAGGGCGCGACCGTCAGCTCCAGTGCCGATGTGGTGCAGGCCCTGTCGATCGAGAACCTGTTTGACTTCATGGGGGTGCGCCTGGACGGGCAGCGCGCCGCGGGCAAGACCATCGTGCTGAACTGGGTGTTCACCGACACCCAGCAGCGTTATGCCATGACCCTGGACAACTCGGCCCTGACCTACCTGAAGGGCAAGACCGATCCCCAGGCCGACGCCACGCTGACCCTGCCGCGCACCGTGCTCGATGCCATCAACACCAAGCAATTGAGCCTGCGTGATGCGGTGGGCGCCGGCAAGGTGCAGATCGCCGGCAAGGGCGAGAAAGTGGGTGAACTGCTGGGCCTGATCGACGAGTTCCAGCCCAGCTTCCCGGTGGTCACGCCGCGCCAGGCCGCGGGCCGCTGAGGCCAAAAAAACAGGCCCCGAATCTCGGGGCCTGTTGGGGTGGTGTGAACGCAGGATGGGGCCAAGGGCCTACTTGCGAACCTCATCGACCAGGGTCTTGAACTCGTCGATGTCTTCAAAGCTGCGGTAGACGCTGGCAAAGCGGATGTAGGCCACCTTGTCCATCTTCTTGAGCTCGCGCATCACCAACTCACCGATGCGGTGCGAGGCGATTTCGCGCTGCCCCAGGTTGAGCAGCTTTTCTTCAATGCGCTCGATGGCCGTGTCGATCTGCACCGTGCTGACCGGGCGCTTGCGCAAGGCCAGGTTGAACGAGGCCTGCAGCTTGGCATGCTCATAGTCGATGCGCCGGCCGTCTTTCTTGACCACGGCCGGAAAGTTGACCTCCGGCCGCTCGTAGGTCGTGAAACGCTTCTCGCAGGCACCGCACTGGCGACGCCTGCGGATGAAGTTGCCATCCTCAGACACACGTGTTTCCACCACCTGGGTTTCGGCGTGTCCGCAGAAGGGGCATTTCATCCGTGGCGATCCAGCAAAAATTAACGGTACACGGGGAAGCGGGCGGTCAGGGCGTTGACCTTGGCGCGCACGGCCGCGATGTTGGCTTCGTCGCGTGGGTTGTCCAGCACGTCGGCCACCAGGTTGGCGGTGATGCGGGCCTCTTCGTCCTTGAAACCACGGGTGGTCATGGCCGGGGTGCCCACGCGGATACCGCTGGTGACCATCGGCTTTTCCGGGTCGTTGGGGATCGCGTTCTTGTTGATGGTCATGTGGGCAGCGCCCAGCACGGCCTCGGCCTCCTTGCCGGTGATGCCCTTGGCGCGCAGGTCGACCAGCATCACGTGGCTTTGGGTGCCGCCGCTGACGATGCGCAGACCGCGTTGGGTCAGGGTCTCGGCCACGATGCGGGCGTTGGTGATCACTTGCTGCTGGTAGGCCTTGAACTCAGGCTGCAGCGCTTCCTTGAAGGCCACGGCCTTGGCCGCGATCACGTGCATCAGCGGGCCGCCTTGCAGGCCGGGGAAGATGGCGCTGTTGATGGCCTTCTCGTGCTCGGCCTTCATCAGGATGATGCCGCCACGCGGGCCGCGCAGGCTCTTGTGGGTGGTGCTGGTCACGACATCGGCGTGCGGCACCGGGTTGGGGTAGACGCCTGCGGCGATCAGGCCGGCGTAGTGGGCCATATCGACCATGAAGATGGCGCCGACATCCTTGGCCACCTTGGCGAAGCGGGCGAAGTCGATGTGCAGGCTGTAAGCCGAGGCACCGGCCACGATCAGTTTGGGCTTGTGCTCGTGGGCCTTGCGCTCCATGGCGTCGTAGTCGATGGCTTCGTTG
Source organism: Curvibacter gracilis ATCC BAA-807 (assembly GCF_000518645.1). Lineage (GTDB taxonomy): Bacteria > Pseudomonadota > Gammaproteobacteria > Burkholderiales > Burkholderiaceae_C > Curvibacter > Curvibacter gracilis. Next base: position 224,453 of record NZ_JADZ01000012.1, read on the forward strand.
GCGTCCAGGCCATACGAGACCACGTTGAACCATTTGCCGGACATGTTCAGCGGCATGCCGTGGGTCAGGTGGCCGCCTTCGGCCAGGCTCATGCCCATGATGGTGTCGCCGGGTTTCAGGAAGGCCAGGAAGACGGCTTCGTTGGCCGAGGCGCCGCAATGGGGCTGCACGTTGGCGGCATCGGCACCGAAGATCTGCTTGACACGGTCGATGGCCAGTTGTTCAGCCACGTCCACGTGCTCGCAGCCACCGTAGTAGCGGCGGCCCGGGTAGCCTTCGGCGTATTTGTTGGTGAGTTGGGAGCCCTGGGCCCACATGACGGCGGGCGAGGCGTAGTTTTCGCTGGCGATCAGCTCGATGTGGTGCTCTTGGCGAGCGTTCTCGGCCTGGATGGCAGCAAAGATTTCGGGATCGGTTTGCTCGACGAGGATGTTGCGGTTGTACATGGCAGTCCTTAAAGACGTGGTCCCTGTTGCTCGGAAGAGAAGAACAAGGGCTGCCCAGGCGAACGGCTGATCGCTCGGGCCAAGGCCCTGGAGCGGCACGCTTCCCAGTGGTAACCCCACGTCAGCGGCAAGGCCTCATGAAGCTGAAGCCTGCGCCTATCGCCAGTCGCGTACCGTTCTAGTGTAACTGATGCGGCGCCGTGCCTGCATGCCGGCCTCCAGTGGCCGGCTCTGCTGCAGTGCGTGTTCAGGATTGGCTCAGCAGAGCGACCTTCTCGGTGGCAGCCGGAGCGGCTGCCGCACGGGCCGGGGCAGGGGCCACGGGGGCCGCCGGCACCGGCGTCAGGATGGGCACGTTGCGGCCGGCGGCCACCTGTTGCAGGCGGCTGTGCTCGGCCAGCACCTTGGCGGTGTAGCCGCCATCGTCCTCGACATTGGCTGCGCCCACGTAAAAGCGCAGGCCGCCTTCAATGGAGCCGGCACGGGCGATGCAGTCCTGCAGCACCTTCACACCCACCCGCAGATTGGCCACCGGGTCGAAGGCGGCCAGGTGGCCGCCAAAACCCTGGTACTTGTCGCTGTGCACCTGGGTCATGACCTGCATCAGACCCTGGGCACCGACGGCGCTCTGGGCGAACGGATTGAAGCTCGACTCGATCGCCATGATGGCGAGGATCAGCGTCGGATCCAGGCTGTTGCGCTTGCCCACATCCCAGGCCTCGGCCACGAGGGCGCTCACGGGCTCGGGGGCCACGCGGTACTTGCGGCTCAGCCAATAGGCCACGGCCGCCTGCGACTTGGGCAGGGCCCGGGGGTCGGTGGCGGTCGCGCGTTCACGGGCGTCGCGTTCGTTTTGAAGCCCGGTGAGGGCTTCCTGACGGGACTGAAGCCAGCCCATCAATTCTTCTTCGCCAGCCTGACGCAAGTCAGGGCGGGCAGTCAGGGTGATCACAGCAAAGGCGACGGCGAGGCCCAGCAGGGCAAAACCGTTGTGTGTGATCTCAAAAAAACCTTCGGCGATATCGGATGCGAATGTTCGCAAGCCTCGGGCGATTTGACCTAACGCTGTCATAGCTCTTCCTTTCTACGCGTGGGGTGGTTCGCGGCGGCACGGGCTGCGCAAGCAGCGGTGTGTGCCGTGAACCAACCCTCGTTTGGATTGGTACGCCATCAGGTTCACCGGGGCACCCAAGGGGGTTGCAAAGGGGTGAACTGACTTAGCCGGGGTCGGCAGCGGGTTCGGGTTGTCCCTTGTTTTTGGGGACGGGCGGATTCTAGAAGCATTGCAAATAACAAGTCAACAGTATTGAATTGACTTGTTATGTCAAAAACGATATTAAAAATGGGGTATAGGAGCCCAAATCTGGACGTCCATACAGTCGTTGCAAAACCCAATCGAAAGCGCTCTCTCGATTGGAAATCCCTTCTTGAATCAGCTCTTGTGCGAACTATCCTGAAGTGGCCTGAGCGTTTCAGGCGTCCGTCGGCAAGTGACAGTCCACACCCTGCGTATGATGGGGTGGCGATGACGAAGCGAACCCGACAAACCCTGAAGGCAATCTCTTGCCTTCCCTGCAAGCCGGGACTGTTCTCTCCCGCTTGCATGTCTGACGGCAAAGGCCCTTTAGCCAGCCGTCAAGCCCGGCAGATCGAGTGTTCGGTCTGTCGGGCTTTCTTGTTGGCAGGTTCCGGCGCTTGGGGCACGCTTTCGTGAAATTTCCCTCGATGTGCCGGCGCTGGCCGCAGCACAATGCAGCCCATGAATCTGGCGTCTTTGAGCAAGAACCCGTGGTTGCGACGGGCAGTGTTTTGTGTGGTGGGCATCCTTGTGGTGTGGGCTCTGTCCTGGGCCCTGGTGCCTTCACTGTTGCGGCATCTGGTCGCCTCGCGTGCCAGCGAGGCGCTGGGGCGGCAGGTGAGTGTGGCCGAGGTGGATTTCCGCCCCTGGAGTCTGGAGCTCACGCTGCGTGATCTGGTGGTCCGCACCCTCGATGGAGATGCCGAGCAACTGGCTGTGGAGCGTCTCTATATAGACATGGAGCTTCAGTCCCTGGTGCGCCTGGCGCCGGTGCTCGATGCCCTGGTGGTCGAGCGGCCCCGCCTGCTGCTGACCCACACCCAGCCTGGGCATTACGACATCGATGATTTGATCGCGTTGGCCAGCAAGCCCTCGGATCCGGCCGCGGCACCTTTGCGCTTTGCCCTGCACAACCTGAGTCTGCTGGAGGGGGCGATCGACTTTCGCGATACCGTGGCCGGCCAGGACCACCACCTGACGGCGCTGCAACTGGGGCTGCCCTTTCTCAGCAATTTTGATTCGGGCCGTGCGGTGCTGGTGCAGCCACGCCTGGCGTTTCAACTGGACAGGGCTGCCTTTGACTGGTCCGCCCAGGCCACACCCTTTGCTGACAGCCGCCACGCGGAAGTGCAGGCGCGCATGGCGCGGCTCGATCTCAAGCCCTTTCTGCCCTATTGGCCCAAGGCCTTGCCGGTGCGCCTGGCAGCGGGCCAACTCGAGGCGGATCTGAAGCTCGTGTTCGAGCAGGCGCCCGAGCCCAAGCTGGTGCTGTCGGGCACCCTGGGTGCCCACGATGTGCGTGTGAACGATGCGCTGGGCAGCCCTGTGCTCGCCTTCCCGTCGCTGGTGGTGGATCTGGCCGGGCTGCAGCCCTTGCAGCGCTCGGTGCATGTGCGTTCGGTGCAGTGGGAGGGCCCGTCTCTGGATCTGCGTCGCGACGCCAACGGCCGGTTCGCCTGGCTGACGGCCTCGGCCCCCCCAGCCCCAGCCCCTATGGCAGCGGCAGCGGCAGGCAAGGCCGAAGCCGTACCTGCCAAGGCCAGCACGGCCGAGGTCGGCTGGAGCGTTCAGGTGGATCGCATCGCTCTGCAGCACGCCCGGGTGGGGTGGCGAGACGAGGGCACCCAGCCTGCGGCCGTGCTCTCGGCCTCTGATGTGGCGCTGCAGGTCGAGGCCCTGCATTGGCCCCTGCGGGCGCCGGCCCGCTTCCAAGGCAGCCTGCTGTTGGGCGGCGCGGCAGAGGGCGTGGGCAAGGCGGCCGACTCGGCGAGTGGCAAGCGTTCCACTGTCGGCGCCGCTTCTGGCACGGCGTCCGGGCGCTTGCATTTCGCAGGTCAGGGCACCGACCAGGCTGCTGCCGTGGCCTTGCGGGCCGAGGGCTTGCCGCTGGCGGTGGCTGCGCCCTACCTGGCGCGTTACCTGAACCCGACCCTGCAAGGGCGGCTCAGTCTGGTGGGCGGCCTGGGCTGGCGTGCCCCGGATCTGGCTTTCCAGTTGAACAGCCTCACGGTGGATGCCTTGCGTCTGAAGCAGGGTGAGCAAGAACTGGCTGCGTGGGACCAACTGAGTCTGAGCGACACCCGTGTCGATCTGGCTCAGCGCACGGCCAGTGCGGGGGTGCTGAGCCTCAGTGGGCCCCGGGCCACGGTGGCCCGCGATGCGCAGGGGCACTGGATGTTCGAGCCCTGGCTCAAGGCCCAGGACGCGGCCGCTGCGCCGCAGGCGCATGGCACGGGGGCTGTGGCGGATCGGGCGGCGGCGACCTCCGCCCAACCCGCCGGTTGGCAATGGCGTCTGGGGCAATTGGCCTTGCGCGATGGCAGTCTGGGCTGGCGCGATGCCACGGCGGTGGTGGCCAGAAAGCCTGCGGGGGTGGCGCTGGATGTGGCGGCTTTGCAGTTGCAGGCGGGCCCCTTCAGCGGTGGGCCGACCGGGCTGGGCGTGGAGCCGGTCGAGCTTCAGGCCACAGCCCGCGTGGGCGCGCCGGGGCGTGGTGGTGCGGCCGCCACCGAGCCGGGTCGCCTGGATTACAAGGGCCGGGTCAAGCTGGTGCCGTTTTCCACCCAGGGGCGACTGGAGTTCACCCGCTTGCCTTTGCATGCGGTCGAGCCTTATTTTGGCGACGTGTTGAACCTGGAGCTGCCACGGGCCGATGCGAGTTTCCGGGGCAGCGTGGACGTGGCGGTGGCCGCTGCCGGCGCCACCGTGCGGGTCAAGGGGGACGGTGCGCTGGAGGATGTGCGGGCCAACAGCGTGCTGGCCCAGGTCGGCACGGACGCCGGACCGCCCACCAGTGACGAGCTGTTGAGCTGGAAGGCCCTGAGCCTGCGGGGCATTGACCTGGCCCTGCAGCCCGGCACGCCGCTCACCTTGGGGATCAGCGAAACCGCGTTGAGCGACTTCTATGCCCGTGTGGTGATCAACGACCAGGGGCGCATCAATTTGCAGAATCTGATGCGCAGCAGCGCGCCGGAGCCCACGCCGGTCAAGGGTGCCGCGGCGGCGAAGGTGCCGCCCGCGCAGCCTGCACCGGTGTCGGCTGCAGCCAGCAAGCCCGTGATCCGCATGGGCCCGATCACCTTGCTCAATGGGCGGGTGTTGTTCTCCGATCGTTTTGTCCGGCCCAACTACTCGGCCAGTCTCAGCGAGTTGACGGGGCGCCTGGGGGCCTTCTCGTCGGTGCTGGAGGCTGGCAGCGCCGGCCTGGCCGATCTCGAGCTGCGGGGGCGGGCCGAGGGCACGGCCTCGCTGGAGGTGTCGGGCAAGCTCAATCCGCTGGCCACACCGCTGGCGCTGGACATCCAGGGCAAGGTGCGCGAGCTGGATCTGCCGCCACTTTCGCCCTACACCATCAAGTACGCGGGCCATGGCATCGAGCGCGGCAAACTCAGCGTCAACGTGGCCTACAAGATCGACCCGGATGGCCGCCTCAACGCGAGCAACAACATCATCCTGAACCAGCTCAGCTTTGGCGAGCAGGTTGAAGGGGCGCCTGCCTCGCTGCCGGTGAAGCTGGCCGTGGCCTTGCTCGCCGACCGCGATGGGGTGATCGACATCAACCTGCCCATCAGTGGTTCGCTCAACGACCCGGATTTCCGCCTGGCGCCCATCGTGGGGCGGCTGTTGTTGAATCTGGTGGCCAAGGCCATCACCTCGCCTTTCAGCCTGCTGGCCAGTGCATTCGGCGGGGGGCATTCCGAGAGCAATGAAATCGCCTTCGCGCCGGGAGGCGCCGATCTGATGCCCGATGCCCGACAACGCCTGGACAAGGTCGCTCAGGCCTTGCAGGACCGGCCTGCACTCAAGCTCACCGTGGTGGGGCAGGTCAATGTGCAGGTGGAGCGCGAGGGCTATCGCCGTCAGCAACTGGCGCAGATGATGCTGGCCGAGAAGCGTCGGCAGGCTGTGCTGGCGGGGCACAAGGGCACCGAGGTGGAGGCTGTGACCGAGGCGGAGCAGCCCGCTTTGCTCAAAGCCGTGTACCAGCGCGCCGATCTGCCCAAGCCTCGCAACCTGCTGGGCATGGCCAAGGATCTGCCGGGGCCCGAGATGGAGGCGCTGCTGCTGGCCAGTGTGCCGGTGTCGGACGATCTTCTGCAGGCCCTGGCGGTGGAGCGGGGTGTGGTGGTTCGTGACTATTTGCTGGGCCGCGCGGTGGCGGTGAATCGCCTGTTCCTGGGGGCGCCCAAGACCTTGCGCAACGAAGGCGCATGGACCCCCTCGGCCGAACTGCTGCTGGACACGCGTTGAAGGGGGCGTTCGATGGGCTCCAGGCCCCGCTGGAAGGCTGTTGCAGGCCTGCTTTGGAGCCCCTCAGCAACACTGTTGACATCTTTCACCGGGCCGGTTTGGAGGGGCTTGTCCAATTCCGGCGAAAATAGCGCTTTGATTCCGTGCCGCAAATGTCTGCGTCACGGCGTCGTGCCCGCCTGATCCGGCGGCGCGCCGTGTTTACCGACCTACAAAATGTTCAGTTTTTCTTCCCGCAACAAAATGTCCGAAGCTCCTGAAGTGAACCCGGCTCCGGCCAAAGCCCAAGAAGTCCACCCGCTGGACGCGCTCACGGGCGGTGCCTTTTCTGCCCCCACCTCGGGTGAGCGCTCCTCGCGCATCCGCGAGTGGCTGGCGGGCAATCCGGCCGAAAGCCAATTGCAGGAGGTGTTCAAGGAACTCAGCGTGCGCGACAAGGGGGCAGCGCGCCCCGTGCGTGAGCGCCTGGACGAGCTCAAGCGCGCCAAGGGCCAGGAAGTGATTGCGGCCGAGTGGGCCGAGAAGGCCCAGGCGCTGCTGTCGGCATCCCGGCTGAACATTGCCGACGCCATGGCCTGGCAGCGCGATGCCGCCAAGGCCGGCGCTCCGCTGAGCCGCGAGCCGCTGTCGGTGCTCAAGGTGCAGCTGGCCGATCGCGTCAAGGTGATCGAAGACCTGCAGCACCGCGTTCAGGTGCAGCGTGAGGCCGCCGTGCTGCTGGCCCAACGCATCGAAGTGCTCTCCACCAAGCCCTGGCGCGATGCCCATGCCGTGCTCGAAGGCTTGCGCGGTGACGTGCAGGCCTGGCAGGACCAGGCGCAAGGCCTCACCGGCGACGGTGCCTGGGCCAGCGTCGACGCCCGCTTCCCGCCCATGCTGGACGCGTCCCGCGCCCAGTTGCTGGTGGTCTGGGAGGCTTTCCAGGTGGCCATTGCCCAAGCCTTGGCCGCCTCTGAGGATGCCGCAGCCCCTCTGCCCACCGTGCCCGTCTGGGCCGATGAGCTGCGCGTGGCCCGTGGCCTGCCCACCGAAGCCTCTGAAGCCGCTGCCGCCAGCGCTGCAGCCGCCAAGCCGGCCCGCGTTGCGCGCCCGGCCGTGCCTCCCGAGTTGCGCAACAAGGCCTCGAACATCGTCCGTCAGGCCCTGGAACGCCTCGAAAAGGAAACCGCCGAAGGTCATGGCAAGGGCAGCGCCGGTGCGGCGTCCGCCCTGCGTGCCGTGCTCAAGGACCATGGCAAGCTGATCGATGCCGCCCTGGAGCACCAGGTGCACACCGCCCTGGTGGCGGCCGGCGAACTCGAAGGCTGGCAGCGCTGGAGTGCCGATCAGGTGCGCGAGGCCCTGGTGGGCCGCGCTGAAGCCCTGCTGAACCGCCCTGAAGGTCAGGCCCTGGGCGGGCGCAAGATGCAGGAGACCCTGCGTGCCCTGCGCGACCAGTGGAAGCAGACCGACCAAGGCGGTGCGCCAAACCATGCCCTCTGGAAGCGTTTTGACGAAGCTTGCAACGAAGCCCACAAGGTGGTCGAAGCCTGGCTCGAGAAGATCAAGACCGATGCTGCCGAACACAAGGCCCAGCGTCTGGCACTGATCGAAGAGCTCAAGGCCTGGGCTGCAGCCCATGCCGCCAGCACCGACTGGAAGGCCATCAACCGCGCCTTGTACCAATTCAGCGACCGCTGGCGCGACGCCGGGCACCTGGGTGAAAAGGCCTTTGCCGAAATCCAGCCGCTCTGGAAGGAGGCCATCGCCGCCGCTGCCGCACCCCTGGAAGCGGCCCAGAAAGCCAGCCTGGCCGTGCGCCACGCCATGATCGAAGAGGCCAAGGCCCTGGGCGCTGCAGCCTCGCTGCGCGTCGACGCCGTCAAGGCCCTGCAGCAGCGCTGGCAGGCTGAGGCCCAGGCCGTGCCGCTGGACCGCAAACATGAACAAAAGCTGTGGGACACCTTCCGCAAGCCGATTGACGAAGCCTTCAACCGCAAGAGTGCCGAGCGTGAAAAAGCCTCGGCCGCCCTGAGCGAACGCGACAAGGTGGTGCTGGACGCTGCCAAGGCCCTCGAAGCGGCCAATGCCAGCGGCGATGCCCAGAAGATCCGTGCCGCCATGGCGGCGCTGGACGCGGCCCTGCGCGGCCAGGCCCAGGCCCAGCAAGCCGTGGCGGCCGCTGTGGCCGCCGAAGGCGCCGAAGCGGCGCCGGCTGCTGAAGCGCCCGTGGCTGCCGATGCGGCTGAGAGCACTGCCGAGCAGGCCCCCGCCGAAGAGGCTCCGAAGCCCGCTCCCGCTCCGCGCAAGGTGGTGGCCGTGCGCGGTGATGACCGCCCCGGCATGAAGAAGGCTGAGCCGGCACCGGCCGGTCGCCCAGGTCGCCCAGGGGAGCGCCGCGATGGAGGTCGTGACGGCGCCCGTGGCCCGCGCGATGACGCGCGTGGCGGCCCCCGTTTTGACCGTGGCGACCGCGGTGATCGTGGCGCACCCCGCGAAGACCGTGGCCCGCGTCTGGGTGACACCGCCTTCCGCGCCCAGCGCGAGGCGCTGGAGCACGCCCAGCTGGCCCTGCGCAAGCTGGCAGCCCAGGCCCATGGCGAGGCGCTGACCCAGTTGTTGGGCGCCTGGGAACAACGTGATCCCGCGCAGCTGCCGGGCACCCAGGAACTGGGCGGTCGGGTCAGCCCTGCCGTGCGCGGGGCCTGGAGCCAAGCCATTGGCGCCGCGCCCAAGGGTGATGCGTCCACCGCCTTGTTGCGCCTCGAGATGGCGGCCGAAGTGCCGACACCGGCCGAGCACATCAACGCACGCCGCACATTGCAGTTGCAGTTGCTGACCCGCCGCAACGACCCCTCGCCACAACAGACCTGGGGCCAGGATGCGGCCACGGTGCTGGCCTCGGCCAGCGACCCGGCCACGGCGCGCCGCCTGCAGAACGCCCTCAAGGCCTTGCTGCGCTGATCGCGTGAGGGGGCGGCTCGTGTCTGACACGTCTTCGAAAGCCGGTGTGCCGGAACGTGCGCCGCTGCCCGGGCTCACCATCCGGGTGTTCCATCCGGCCGATGAGCCGGCGGCGGTGGCCCTGTGGGGCGCCTGCGGCCTGCTCAGGCCCTGGAACGATCCCCACAAGGACATCGCCCGCAAGTTGGCTGAGCAACCCGAGCTGTTTCTGGTGGCGGTGCTGCCTGGTGCCCAGCCAGGCGAGGCCGAGCGGCTGATCGGTACCGTGATGGCGGGCTATGACGGCCACCGGGGCTGGGTGTACTACTTGGCGGTCGACCCGGCCTGGCAGCGTCACAGCCTGGGCCGCCTGCTGATGCAGCGGGTCGAGGCCCAGTTGCTGGCGCTCGGTTGCCCCAAGATCAATCTGATGGTGCGCTCCGAGAACACGGCTGTGCTCGATTTCTATGCCCGCCTGGGTTTCAGTGCTGACGCCTCGGTCAGCCTGGGCAAGCGCCTGATCCCTGACGCCTGATCTTCAGTGCCCGAGGTCTGCGCGGGCTCAAACACCCCCTGGCAGCAGCGCAGCCAGACCGCCTTCGGGCTCGAAGCGCCGGTTGCGGTAGGTGAGCCGTGTCGGCCCCTGCCAGATCGGCTCGGACCGGCTGTGCCGCGGGTCACCCGGGTAGCAGATCACCCGTTGGCCGTCCTGGTCGAAGGGTTCGGGCTCGATCAGGGCCGGTGCGCGTTGCCGGGCGCTGGCCAGTGCCTCATCGGCCTGTTCGAAGCGCGCCAACTGGCTCAGGGTCATGATCTGCGGTGGCGCCAGGTCCATGTCGTGGTTCCAGTAGCGCTGCAGGGCTTCGGCAGGGCGGATCCACAGGGTCTCGGTGGCTTCGTGGTTGTCATGGGCCGCAATCTGGCCGACAGGTGCCTTGGACACGAAGAACCGGGTGTCAAAGCGCTTGTTGGTCACCGAGGGCACCTTGGGCGTGATCCAGCGCGACCAGGGTTGCAGGGCCCGCGTGGGCAGGGGCAAGCCCAGAGCTTCGAAGGTGCCGAGCAGCGGCTGTGCCGCATGAAGGCGGTCCAGCACCTGTTGCAGGGCTTCACCTTGGGCGGGGCTCCCCAGCAGCAGATCGCATTCTTCGAAGGTTTCCCGCAGGGCCGCCACATACAGGCCCAGGGCGGTGGCGGGGGGCAGGTCGGGTTCGTTGAGGGTGCTGGGCAGGTGCTCGATCGGTTGGTCGCAGGCCAAGGCCAGCGCTTGTTCGTCGGTGGCATCCAGCTTGCCACCCGGAAAGACGTGGGCATTGCCCAGCACCGCGGAACGGCTGTGTCGGCGCAGCAGCAGCACCTCGAGGCCAGCAGGGCCGTCCCGCAGCACGATCACGGAGGAGGAGGGGCTGGGAGCGCCCAGCACGGCTTCTGAGTTGATTTCGATGACCATGATGGGCATTGTCGCGGTCACGGACGGCCGTGTGTGCCGCCTGGGTGTCCGGGTTTTCCGCGATGACCCATGAAAAAAGCCACCCGAGGGTGGCTTTCAAACAGTGGCCGGGGCCGCTTACACACGCTTGCGGTATTCGCCGGTGCGGGTGTCGATTTCGATGCGGTCGCCTTGCGAGACGAACAGCGGCACCGGGATTTCGAAGCCGGTGGCGATCTTGGCGGGCTTCATGACCTTGCCGGAGGTGTCGCCCTTGACGGCGGGCTCGGTCCAGGTGATTTCGCGTTCGATGCTGGTGGGCAGTTCGACCGAGATGGCCTTGCCTTCGTAGAACACCACTTCAACAGCCATGCCGTCTTCGAGGTAGTTCAGGGCGTCGCCCATGTTTTCGGCTTCGACTTCGTACTGGTTGTATTCGCTGTCCATGCAGACATACATGGGGTCGGCGAAGTACGAGTAGGTGCAATCCTTTTTGTCCAGAATGACCTGGTCCATCTTGTCGTCGGCCTTGAACACGACTTCGGTGCCGAAGTTGGCGATCAGGCTCTTGAGCTTCATGCGCACGGTGGCCGAGTTGCGGCCGCCACGGCTGTATTCAGTCTTCAGCACGACCATCGGGTCCTTGCCGTGCATGATCACGTTGCCGGCGCGGATTTCTTGAGCAATTTTCATAAAAATGTAGGGCCCTGCGGGCCTGTTGGGCTTGAATCGGGGTTTCCTGGCGCGCTGCCGTCATTCTTCACTGTGTCCCACTGTTTCCAGTAGATACAGCAGAGCCGATGCGGCGCTGTCCGGGGAACTGCGCACCAGCAGGCTTTGAGCTGAAACGCCCGTGCTGCGCAAAACCCAGGATTTTATCGTTTTTCTGTGCAAAAACGAAGAAGCTGTGTGACCAGATCGCTTTGGGTCAGCAGTTTGGCGCGTGCCGCCTGCACGCAGGCTTGCCATTCGGGCACGTCGATCGGGGGCAGCGCTGCGGTGCTCAGCCCGTTCCAGACCTCGTGAAACTGCCTCAGCGAGGGCGGCGCGTCGAGCCAGTCGAGAAAGGCGCCGAGCTTGTCTCGGTGGGCCTCGTCGTCTTGCGGATAGATGTGCCAGACCAGGGCCCGCCCAGCCCACAGCGCGCGCACCACCGAGTCTTCGCCCCGCACGAAATTCAGGTCGCAGGCGCGCAGGGTGCGATCGAACTCGGGTTGGGGCACCGGTTCGGGCCAGGCCAGGCGCAGCTGACCGGAGCCTTCTGAGACAGCGGGGATCTCGGCTTGCGTGGCCCGCACGGCGGCGGCAGGGCGGCCCGGCATGACCAGCAGGTGCACGGGTTGCCCGCCCTGGCCTTCGGTCTGCCAGCGCGCCAGCAGCGCGGGCAGGGCAGGGGGCTCGTAACAGAACAGCGAGACCAGGCAATGCTGGGCCTGAGTGCCCAGGCACTGGCGTTGGGTCAGCCGCCATTCGGGTGTGGGCTCATCAGCCACGCCGGGCTCGCGCATCAGCCCCCCGGTGGCAGGTGTGAAGCCGGGGTAGAAGAACCATTTGGTCCAGCCGGCCGCTGGGCCGTTCATCACCGGCGAGGGCAGGGCGTGGCAGCGTTCCACCCAGGCCTCGGCCGACAGGTACTCGAGGTTGATCCACACCGGAGGCTGCTCAGGTCGCAGGGCCCGGTGCCGGGCCAGCAGGCCTGCATCGATCTCGCAGCCAAAGGCCTCGACCAGCACATCGGCCGGCGCCAGCGAGGCGAGCCTGTCGGCGGGCAGGGGGTTGAGCCAGGGCAGAACGGTGACCCCGGCCTGCCCTTGTGGTGCCATCCAGGCCAGGGCGCTGCCATCGTCGACCCACAGCCGCACCTGTTCGCCGCGGCGCGCCAGTTCGGCCGACAGGCGCCAGCAGACGCCCAGGTCGCCATGGTTGTCGATGACGGTGCAGAAAATGTCCCAAAGCATGTTGGAGAGTGCAAGGCTGGCCGCGCACAGGGGATTGGATTGGGGCGCATTGTCGCCGCTGGCGGGCCGGGTGGCGCCACAATACGCCCCCATGTCTGATGTGCATTCCGAACAGCTGCTGTCCGAAGTGGCCGCCTTGCCCGCCCTGCCGGGTGTCTACCGGTATTTCGATGCCGAGGGGGGCTTGCTCTACGTGGGCAAGGCCCTCAACCTGAAGCGCCGGGTCTCGAGCTATTTCCAGAAAGACCACGGGGGCACCCGCATCGGTCACATGGTCAGCAAGATCGCACGCATGGAGACCACGGTGGTGCGCTCCGAGGCCGAGGCGCTGCTGCTGGAAAACAACCTCATCAAGACGCAGAACCCCAAGTACAACATCCTGTTCCGGGACGACAAGAGCTACCCCTACCTCAAGCTGGCCAGCCATGCCTACCCGCGCATGGCCTATTACCGGGGTGCCGTTGAAAAAAAGCACCGCTACTTCGGCCCTTACCCCAGTGCCTGGGCGGTGAAGGAGACCATCCAGCTGCTGCAAAAGGTGTTTCGACTGCGCACCTGTGAGGACACCGTGTTCAACAACCGCAGCCGGCCTTGCCTGCTCTACCAGATCAAGCGTTGTTCGGGGCCGTGTGTGGACTTGGTGTCGGCTGAAGAATACGCCCGTGATGTGGCCGACGCCGAGCGTTTCCTGCGGGGCGAAGCCCAGGCGGTGATGGCTGAGATGGAGTCGCGCATGATGGCGCATGCCGAGCGGCTGGAGTTCGAGCAGGCGGCCGAGATCCGCAACCAGATGAGCGCCTTGTCGCGGGTTTTGCACCAGCAGGCGGTGGACACCGGCTCGGACCAGGACGCAGACATCCTGGCCGTGAGGGTGCAGGGCGGGCGCGCGTGCGTCAATTTGGCCATGGTGCGCGGTGGGCGGCACCTGGGCGATCGGCCGTATTTTCCGGTGCATGTCGAGGATGCGGTCAACCTCGGTCTGCTGGACGATGCGGATGCGCCGGCCGACGCCGGTGCCTCCGCCGAGGGGGCCGCCGAGTTGCCGGTGGAGGTGCGGGTGCTGGAGGCCTTCATCGCCCAGCATTACCCTGGGGTGCCGGTGCCTCCGCTGCTGGTGACCAGCGTGCCGGTCAACAAGCGGCTGCTGGCCACCTTGTCGGAGCAGACCGGTGTGCGCATCGCCGCCGTGCACAACCCGCGCGAGCAACGCCGCATCTGGCTGGAGATGGCGCAGACCAATGCCGATCTGCAGCTGGCCCGGCTGTTGTCCGAGGAAGGATCGCAGCAGGCCCGCACCCGGGCGCTGGTCGAGGCGCTGGATCTGGAGCCCGAGGACCTGGACGCGTTTCGCATCGAGTGCTTTGACATCTCGCACACGGCGGGAGAGGCGACCCAGGCCTCTTGCGTGGTGTTCCAGCACCACAAGATGCAGAACAGCGAGTACCGCCGTTTCAACATCGAGGGCATCACGGGCGGGGACGACTACGCGGCCATGCGCCAGGTCTTGACGCGCCGCTACGCCAAGGTGGCCGAGGCCATGCGCGAAGCGGGCGGTGCCGCCCCGGCACCGGGCCAGGCGAGGCTGCCGGATCTGGTGCTGGTGGACGGCGGCAAGGGGCAGGTGTCGATGGCGCGCGAGGTGTTTGAATCCTTGGGCCTGAGCCTGTCCGTCATCGTGGGGGTGGAAAAGGGTGAGGGGCGCAAGGTGGGCCTGGAGGAGCTGGTGTTTGCGGACGGTCGCGACAAGGTCTACCTGGGGCGTGATTCCGCGGCGCTGATGCTGGTGGCCCAGATCCGGGATGAGGCGCACCGCTTTGCCATCACCGGCATGCGGGCCCAGCGCGCCAAGGTGCGGGTGGGTGCCAGCCGCCTGGAAGACATCGCGGGCGTCGGCCCCAAGAAGCGCGCCCGTCTGTTGCAGCGCTTCGGTGGCGTGCGGGGGGTGGCCGCGGCCAGCGTGGAGGACCTGTGCACGGTCGAGGGCATCTCGCGCGACCTTGCCGAAGAGATCTACCGGGCCTTGCGCTGAGCTGGCGCCGGGGCACCGAAATCGGGCGCGCCGGCCCGTTGCAGGTGCCTGAAGTGGGGCGCAAGCCACGCTTGGCCCACCCCGGGCGCATTCAAGCTGCCATCAAGCCCCAAGCCGGGGCACAAGCCGTGACACAATCGTGCCCATGTTCTTCACCATTCCCACCATCATGACCTGGACGCGCATCGTCGCGATTCCCTTGATCGTGGGGGTGTTCTACGCGCCCCTGGACCCCGCCACGCGCAACCTGATCGCCACCGTGATGTTCGTGGTCTTTGCGGCCACCGATTGGCTGGACGGGTTTCTGGCGCGCAAGCTCAACCAGACCTCGTCATTCGGCGCGTTTCTCGATCCGGTGGCCGACAAGTTTCTGGTGTGCGCCTCTTTGCTGGTGCTCGTGCACCTGGGGCGTGCCGATGTCTTTGTGGCCTTGATCATCATCGGGCGCGAGATCGCCATCTCGGCCCTGCGCGAGTGGATGGCCCAGATCGGGGCCTCCAAGAGCGTGGCGGTGCACATGATCGGCAAGCTCAAGACCACCGTGCAGATGGTGGCCATTCCGTTCTTGCTGTATGACGGGCCCTTGCTGGGCGTGGACACCGGCGTCTGTGGCACCTGGCTCATCTGGGCTGCCGCGGTGCTGACCGTGTGGTCGATGGTGTACTACCTGCAAAAAGCCCTTCCCGAGATCCGGGCCCGCGTCAAATGAGTGCGGCTGAACAGGCGCATGGCCGCTGGCTCGCGGCCATGCCGGCGGTGTTCGTGCTGATCTGGAGCACGGGTTTCATTGTGGCCCGCTATGGCATGCCCCATGCCCCTCCGCTTTCCTTTCTGTGTGTGCGCTACGCCTTGTCGGTGCTGTGCTTTGGTGCCTGGGTGGCCGTGGCCGGTGTGCCCTTGCCGCGCAGCCGCGCCCAGTGGGGGCATCTGGCGGTCACCGGGGTGTTGATGCACGCCGGCTACCTGGGCGGGGTGTGGGCAGCCGTGAAGGCCGGCATGGGCTCGGGTCTGTCATCGTTGATCGTGGGCTTGCAGCCTGTGCTGACCGCGGCCTGGATGTCCTGGCACGGCAGCCGGGTGAGCCGCTGGCAGTGGCTGGGCCTCTTGCTGGGCTTTGGCGGCCTGGTGCTGGTGGTCAGCGCGAAGATGGGGCAGGGGGGTGAGGCCTCGTGGCAGGCTTTGTCCTTGGCTGTGATGGCCTTGTTCAGCATCACGATCGGCACCCTTTACCAGAAGCGGCACGTGACCCCTTGCGATGTGCGCAGCGCCAGCGCCGTCCAGTTGGGGGCAGCCCTGCTGGTGAGTCTGCCCCTGGCCTGGCTGGAGCCCGAGGCCATCGTCTGGACGCCCGAGTTGATCGGCGCCGTGGCCTGGTCCGTGCTGGCCTTGTCCTTGGGGGCCAGCTCTTTGCTCTATCTGTTGATTCAACGCGGGGCGGCCACCAGTGTTACCAGCCTGCTGTACCTGGTGCCACCGTGCACTGCGGCCCTGGCTTGGTTGCTGTTTGGCGAACCCATCACCGGTCTGACGTTGGCGGGCACGGCCTTGACGGCCGTCGGGGTCAGCCTGGTGGTGCGTGCACCACGCCGGGCTTGAGGGCTGGGCCGATCTTCCAGGGCTCGCCATGGAAGCGGTTGTGCAGAAAGTCGATCAGCAGGCGCACGCGTTTGGGGGTGCGGGCCTGCCAAGGGGCCAGCCAGTGGATGTCTGCGTCGGCCATGGCGTGATCCGGCAGCACCCGCACCAGTTCGCCGTTTTGCAGGGCGGCCGCGATGTCCCAAAGGCTGCGCAGCATGATGCCTTGGCCGGCCAGGCACCAGTCGCGCACCAACTCACCTGAATTGCTGCTCAGCGCGCCTTTCACGGTGACGCGGTGCAGGGCCTTGCGGCGGCCCTGGCTGGATTGCAGCGTCCAGTGGTCAAAGCGCTGGGCCGGATCGCCGCCGTTTTCACGTACCACCAGGCATTGATGCTGAGCCAGGTCGTCGGCGCTGGCCGGCTCTCCATGGGTTTGGAGGTAGGCCGGCGAGGCCACCAGCACACGCTGGTTGCGTGCCAGCCGCTTCGATATCCACTCCCCGGCCCGCTGCCCGGGCACGTTCCAGAGCCAGATCGCACCGTCATAGCCCTCCACCGTCAAGTCGGGCAGGTGCTCGACCAGATGCAGTTGAATCTGCAGCCGGGGGTAGCGCTGTTGAAACTCGGCCACTGCCGGGCCCACCCAGAGGCGCCCAAAGCCGAAGGTGGCGGCCAGGCGGATCAGGCCGGTGGGCTCGGACTGGCGCTCGCGCAACTCGGCCTCGGCCTGCTGGAAGCCACGCAGCAGGGCCTGCGCGTGTTCGCACAGGGCGTCGCCATCGGCCGTGGGGCTGACCTTGCGGGTGGTGCGCTGAAACAGTTGCACCCTGAGCTGGCTTTCGAGGGCCGCCAGGCGCTTGGTGATCACCGGCGGGGTGACGTGCAGGGCCCGCGCTGCGGACGACAGGCTGCCATGCTGCCGGATGGCCAGCACCAACTCCAGGTCCGATCGATCCATTGTTTCCTCTTTGGAAATGATTGCTTGCCGGATTATTGCCTTTTGCCGCGATAGAGTGGAGCCCAACCAAGAAGGCATAGAGACAGATGTTTGACAATTTCTCCACCGAGACGGTGCTGCGCGAGGGCCTTGAGCTGCGCACCTGGCGTGGCGGTCAAGGGCCGGCGCTGCTGCTTTTGCATGGGCATCCGCAGACCCATGTGATGTGGCACCGGGTGGCGGATGCCCTGGCCAACCGTTTCACGGTGGTGTTGATGGATCTGCGAGGCTATGGGGATTCGGGGCGCCCGGGCGCGGCGCCAGGCCATGTGGCCCACAGCAAGCGCGAGATGGCGCGCGACGCCCTGGCCGTGATGCAGCACCACGGCTTTGATCGCTTCCAGGTGCTGGCCCACGACCGGGGCGCCCGGGTGGCGCACAGGCTGGCGCTGGACCACGCAGAGGCGGTGGAGCGCATGATGCTGCTCGACATTGCCCCCACCCTGGCGATGTACCAGGGCACCACGGAAGCCTTCGCTCGCGCTTACTGGCATTGGTTCTTCCTGATTCAGCCCAGCCCCTTGCCCGAGACATTGATTGCCGCTGATCCGGTGGGCTATGTGCGGGGGGTGATGGGCAAGCGGCATGCGGGGCTGGCGGCATTCGACCCGGCGGCAATGGCCGAATACGAACGCTGCGCGGCCTTGCCGGGCACCGCCGAGTCGATCTGCGAGGACTACCGGGCCAGCGCCACCCTCGACCTGGAGCATGACCGGCAGGATGCCGCGCAAGGCCATCGGCTGGGCATGCCGCTGCGTGTGTTGTGGGGCGAGCATGGCGCGGTGGCGGCCAGCTTTGCCGTGCTCGACCTGTGGCGCGAGCGCGCCTTGCAGGTCAGTGGCCTAGCCTTGCCCTGTGGCCACTACATTGCCGAAGAGGCGCCGACCCTGCTGTTGCAGGAAGCATTTGATTTTTTCAGGAGTTGAACCATGAGCAAGAAACGCATTGCAGTCATCGCGGGTGATGGCATCGGCAAAGAGGTCATGCCCGAGGGCGTGCGCGTGATGGACGCGGCGGCACGCAAATTCGGCATCGACCTGCACTTTGACCACTTCGATTTTTCGAGTTGGGATTACTGCGAGCGGCACGGCAAGATGCTGCCCGACGACTGGAAGGACCAGATCGGTGGGCACGATGCCATCTACTTCGGTGCCGTGGGCTGGCCCGACAAGATTGCCGACCATGTGTCGCTGTGGGGCTCGCTGTTGTTGTTCCGGCGTGAATTCGATCAGTACGTGAACCTGCGCCCCGCACGCCTGATGCCGGGCATCATCGCGCCGGTGGTGCGCCGTGATGGCTCGCCCCGTCAGCCGGGTGAGATCGACATGTACATCGTGCGCGAGAACACCGAGGGAGAGTACTCCAGCATCGGCGGGCGCATGTACCCCGGCACCGAGCGTGAGATCGTGATGCAGGAGACCGTGATGTCCCGCATCGGTGTGGACCGGGTGCTGAAGTTCGCCTTTGAGCTGGCGCAGTCGCGCCCCAAGAAGCACCTCACCAGCGCTACCAAGTCGAACGGCATCGCCATCACCATGCCCTACTGGGATGAGCGTGTGGCCGAGATGGCCAAGGCCTACCCGGGCATCAACGTGGACAAGTTCCACATCGACATCCTCACGGCGCACTTTGTGCAGCGCCCCGACTTCTTTGATGTGGTGGTGGCCAGCAACCTGTTCGGCGACATCCTCAGTGATCTGGGGCCTGCCTGCACCGGCACCATCGGCATCGCGCCCAGCGCCAACCTCAACCCGGACCGGCGCTTCCCCTCCTTGTTCGAACCGGTGCACGGATCGGCGCCCGACATCGCCGGCCAGAACATCGCCAACCCGATCGGTCAGATCTGGTGCGGTGCCATGATGCTGGAATTCCTGGGGCACAAGGAAGCCCATGACGCGGTGCTCACCGCCATCGAGAAGGTGCTCGATCCGAAAAGCGGTGCGCCGCGCACCCGTGACATCGGTGGCACGGCCAGCACCACCGACGTGGGGCGCGCCATCGCCGAGGTGCTTTGAGGCCAGGGCCCCGGCCCAATGACAGCGCGGTGGATGGACCTATTTCACGCTGCGAACCTGAGCCTGCGCAGAGGTGTCGCAAAAACACCGCTGCGAGCGCCAAACAGGCCCCGAAAACCGTCTAGAATCCGCGTCCTTGCTGTTGCGAAACAGCTTGTTGTATTGACACCTTGAAGGTCCATCGCTTTAATCCTTTCAGCAGTTGAAGCTGCGAATGAGCCTCCCGCCCAGCGGACACAACCATCCTCGGATGGCCCAGCTGAGGGGAGGCAAGATTTTTGATGAGACAACCTGATCAACACCATTTCTGTACGAGGGGCTCCTTGTGAATAAGACTGAACTGATTGAGCACATTGCCAACAACGCCGATATTTCCAAGGCTGCCGCTGCGCGCGCCCTGGAGTCGACGATCGAGGCCGTGAAGAAGACCCTGAAAAAGGGCGGCACCGTTTCTCTGGTGGGCTTCGGCACATTCGCCGTGGGCAAGCGTGCCGCTCGTACCGGTCGCAACCCGCGCACTGGCGATACAATCAAGATCAAGGCTGCTAAAGTTCCAAAGTTTCGTCCAGGCAAGGCATTGAAAGATGCCTTGAACTGAGATCCAGTTCAGGTGGGGTGCTTAGCTCAGTTGGTAGAGCAGCGCCCTTACAAGGCGCGGGTCGGCGGTTCGAGCCCGTCAGCACCCACCACCACCGATGCGAAGGCGAACACATTGTTCGCCTTTTCTTTTTTGCCCTTGAAAGATTGCCATGTTTGAGTCCATCCGCAAGCACTCGAAGATCGTCATGATCGTGCTGTTCTTGCTGATCATTCCATCCTTCGTTCTGTTCGGCATTGATGGCTACAACCGGGCCATGGAAAAGGGCACGACGGTTGCCAAGGTGGACGGTCAGGCCATCACGCAGGGTGAGTGGGATGCTGCCCATAAGAACGAGGTCGAGCGCCTGCGTGTGCAGATGCCCAGCGTGGACATCAAGCGCTTCGAGTCGCCCGAAGCCCGTTACGTGACGCTGGAGCGTCTGGTTCGCGAGAAGGTGCTGGCCGCCGCTGCCAGCAGTCAGCATCTGGCCATTAGCGATCAGAAGCTCGCCCGCTCGTTGCAGGACAACCCCACGATTGCGTCACTGCGTCGCGAGGACGGCACGCTGGATGTTGATCGTTATCGCCAGTTGTTGGGCTCGCAAGGCATGACGCCCGAGATGTACGAGGCCAGTGTGCGCGCCGACTTGGCGAGCCGCCAGGTGTTGGGTGGCATCAGCGGCAGCGTGCTGGCTCCGGCAGGGCAGGCAGACGTGGCGCTGAATGCCTTTTTTGAGCACCGCGAGATCCAGGTGGCCACTTTCCGCCCGGCTGATTTCGTGGCGCGCGTGTCGCCCAGTGATGCCGACATCGAGACTTACTACAAGGCCCACACCGCGCGGTTCCAGATGCCGGAGCGTGCTACCGTGGAGTATGCCGTTCTCGATCTCGACAGCGTCAAGGCGGGCATTGCGCTCAATGAGGCCGATCTCAAGACTTACTACGAGCAGAACGCTGCACGCCTGGCATCGAAAGAAGAGCGTCGCGCCAGCCATATCCTGATCACCTCGCCCAAAGATGCATCGGCTGAGGATCGCGAGAAGGCCAAGGCCAAGGCCGAAGCCCTGCTGGCGGAAGTGCGCAAGGCGCCGGCCAGTTTTGCGGACGTGGCGCGCAAGAATTCGCAGGATCCTGGTTCTGCGCCCAAGGGTGGGGATCTGGACTTCTTTGCCCGGGGCGCCATGGTCAAGCCTTTCGAGGATGCTGTGTTTGCCATGGCCAAGGGTGACATCAGCGATGTGGTCCAGTCGGACTTCGGCTTTCACATCATCAAACTGACCGACATCAAGGTGCCTCAGCAAAAGAGCTTCGAAGCCATGCGCCCCGAGATGGAGGCAGAACTCAAGCAGCAGCAGGCGCAGCGCAAGTTTGCCGAAGTGGCAGAGACCTTCACCAACACGGTCTATGAGCAATCCGACAGCCTCAAGCCTGTGGCTGACCGCCTGAAGTTGACCCTGCGCACGGCCAAGGATGTAACCCGCACGCCCAGCCCTGGTCTGCCGCCCGCGCTCAGCAACCCGAAAGTGCTGGCAGCCTTGTTTGCTGCGGATTCGGTGAGCAAGAAGCGCAACACGGAGGCCATCGAGGTCGGCCCAAGCCAGATGGTGTCGGCGCGCATCGTCGACTATGTGCCCGCGCGGACTCAGGCCCTGGATGAAGTCAAGGCCAAGGTGCGTGAATTGGTGGTTGCCGAGCGTGCCCAGGCGTTGGCCCGCAAGGACGGTGAAGACAAACTGGCCGCCTGGAAGGCCAATCCGGCCAGCGCGACCAACCTGGGTGCCACAGTCACCGTATCGCGTGACGAACCCGCCAAGCAAGCCCCTGCGGTGGTCGATGCGGCCCTGCGTCAGCGCGGTTCAGCATTGCCGGCCTGGGTCGGGGTGGACCTTGGCCCACAAGGTTATGCCGTGGTTCGAGTGGCCAAGGTGGTGCCCCGGGTGGGTGTTGAGGAGGCGCGCAAGGCCCAGGAGCGGGCCCAGTACGCCCAGTGGTGGGCGTCTGCAGAAGCACGTGCCTATTACGAATTCCTGGCTGACAAGTACAAGGTGCAACTCAAGACGGCCAAGCCCGCGCCGCAAGCGACAGAAGAAAATTCGAATTCGGGCGGTTGAGCATGAAATTCGGGTTATAATTTTTCTCTGCGGTGGCTGTAGCTCAGTTGGTAGAGTCCCAGATTGTGATTCTGGTTGTCGTGGGTTCGAGTCCCATCAGCCACCCCAAGCAGATCCTGAAAAGCCCGTCATGGTTCACATGACGGGCTTTTTTCATGGCCTTCTGGGTTCCCTGTGCCGCCTGTTTCTCGGTTGATATCAGGCTTCTGGCAGAACAACCCTCCCCTTGGGACCGGTGCCAGCGCCAGGCACCCGGCACCGGCTGGCTCAATGCGATGGTGGTTTGCGCGCCGAGTCCAGGGGCGGTCAAGCTTTGTCCGGCATCAGTCTCCGTGGCGCTCGACGGACTTCTGCTCTGTATGTGCAGCGTTAGTAGCAATATGATGCGTAAATTACATTGCGACTAAATATGCGTTCCACCTCACCTTCCTCCAAAGCGGGTTCAGATGCGCCCATTTCGGACGTTTGGCCCGATTTCGGGGACGCGACCATGCCTCAGCCTCTGCGGGCCTTGTCTGACGAGCTGGACGCTGGAAACACGCAGCCTGATTTTCTCGAGTTCGATGTACCTGACACAACGACTCCGATGCCGATGGAGTCGATGTTCCCGGTGCAGGATTCCAATCACCTGACCCTGCTGAGGGATTGGCCGCATGCGGTGTTGGCGCTGGAGATGGGCCGCGAACCGCGCCTGTTGTTTTGGAATTCGCAGGCGGAGCACCTGTTGGGCTATGAAGCCCTGGACCTGGTGGGCAATCCTTTGGGGCTGACGCTGTTGTGCCCGGATCAGGATTACCGCACCCGCAAGTTGTCCGAGTTGCAGCAACTGGGGGCGGGCGGAGTCGACCTGGAATGGACATTGACCTGCAGGGATGGTCAGAAGCTGCGCCTGGCCTGGTCTCTGCTGCCGATGTTGCAGACCCAGGGCGTGTCCAGGGTCTTCTGGCTGGTGGGGGTGGACGTGAGCCGTCGCGCATTGACCGAACAGGCTTTGCGTGGGCGTGATCGCTTGTTGCGCTCACTGTTCCGTCACCTGCCCGACATGGTGTATCTGAAGGATGGCCGAGGGGCCTGGCTGATGGCCAACCCGGCCGCTCTGGCCGTTGTGGGGCTCACCGAGGCACAGGCCATCGGTCACACCAACCTTGAACTGGCTGATCGAGGCTCTCCGATGGCGGCCGCCTTGCGTTTGAGTGCGCTGAACGAAGAGGCCACCTGGCAGACCGGTCGTGCCAGCCATTTGCAAGAGGTCGGCGACGACGCCCAGGGCATGCCCAGATCTTTTGATGTGGTCAGGGTGCCGAGTTTCGCCCGGGATGGTGGTCGCTTGCATATGCTGGTGATTCGCCGCGACATCACCGAACAGCGCACGGCAGCCACCAAGCTGGAGTTGGCGGGGCGCGTGCTCGATCAGGGCAGCGACGGCATCGTGATCTGCGATGCTGACCGGCAGGTGATGATGGTCAATCAGGCCTTTTCAGACATCTCGGGCTTTGCTGCCGATGAAATGGTGGGGCGCCCGTACAAATTGCTGGCAGATGGTCAGCACGACGATGCATTCCTGGCGTCCATCTGGTCTGCGGTGCACGAGCATGGCCGCTGGAGCGGCGAGGTCTGGGGCCGACGCAAGACTGGCGAGGTCTATCCGCAGTGGCTGATTCTGTCGGCCCTGCGCCACCGTGCCAGCGGTGAGTTGACCCACTATGTGGCGGCGGTTTCCGATTTGAGTTCACGCAAGGCTGCCGAGGAGAAGATCGCCTTCCTGTCCACCCGCGATGTGGTCACCGGCTTGCCCAATCGAACCCAGGTGGCGATGCGGGCCGAGGTGGCCTTGGATCGGGCACGCGTCGAAGGCGATGGGGTGGCCTTGCTGGTTGTGGACATCGACAATTTCAAGACCCTCAACGATTCTTTGGGGCATGCGGCAGGCGACTATCTGTTGCGCGAGATCGGGCAGCGTCTGCAGCATTTTGGGGGCGCGCAGTCGGTGGTCGGGCGTTTGAGCGGTGACGAGTTCCTGTTGATGCAAGCCGGCATCAAGACCACCACCGATGCAGCGCACCTGGCCAGTGCCATGATGGAAGCGGTGGCCCAGCCCGTGACCGTGGATGACCTGCCGGTGAATGTGTCCTTGTCGGTCGGCGTGGCCCTGTTCCCCTCGGATGGCGACCGCTTTGACACCTTGTTCGGTCGAGCTGATGCAGCCATGTATGCGGCCAAGCGGGGCGGGAGGGCCGCCTATCAATTTGCCACGGCCAGCATGAATGACGCCGCGCTGGAGCGCCTGCAGTTGGAGGCCGCATTGCGTGCCGCGATTGAGCAGGAGGCCTTGAGGCTGGAGTACCAGCCCCTGATCGAGCTTTCTTCGGGGCGCATGGTCGGTGTTGAGGCGCTGTGCCGCTGGGACGATCCGGAGCGTGGCTCGATACCGCCGGGCGTGTTCATTCCTTTGGCCGAAGATTCGGGCCTGATCCAATCCTTGGGGCGTTGGGTCCTGCGCGAGAGCACCCGGCAACTGAAGGTCTGGCACGACGCGGGCCACACTGAGCTGCTGATGGCGGTCAATCTGTCGGCACGTCAGTTCCAGCATGGCGCCGTGCTGACCCAGGTCGAAGAGGCCTTGGTCGCCTCTGGCATCAACCCGGCGCGTCTTGAGCTGGAGCTGACAGAGAGTGTGCTGCTGCACGATGGCGAGGCCGTGATGAGCACTTTGCGTCAACTCAAGGCGCTGGGGGTGAAGTTGTCGATTGACGACTTCGGGACGGGCTACTCCAGCTTCGCTTACCTGCGACGCTTCAAGTTCGACAAGATCAAGATCGATCAATCGTTTGTGCGCGATCTGATCGACGACCCGGAAGATGCTGCCATCGTGCGCGGCATCATCTCGCTGGCCATCAGCCTGGGGCTGGCCGTGCTGGCCGAGGGCGTTGAAACCGATGCGATTGCGCAGCGCCTCAAGACCCTGAAATGCACTTATGCCCAGGGCTACCACTTTGCCAGGCCGCTGCGGCCAGAAGCCCTGGCCAGCAGGTTTCTCTCAGAGGCGGGTTGAAAAAAAAACGGTGCCTGGTGCACCGTTTCTGATGGTGGATGGCAAGGCCACTGCGAAGAGTGGCCTGCTTTCAAGGGTTGGTCATCACCAGTTTGCCCATCACGCCGCGCGAGCCCATGTGCGCGTAGGCCGCCTTCAGTTCGGACATCGGCATGGTGCGGTCGATCACGGGCTTGATCTTGCCCTGTGCATACCACTGGGCCAGTTCACCCATCATGGCGGCGTTGGCCTGAGGCTCCCGGCGGGCAAAGTCGCCCCAGAACACGCCAACCAAGGAGGCGCCTTTGAGCAGGGGCAGGTTCAGCGGTAGGTTGGGGATGGGGCCGGAGGCAAAGCCCACCACCAGGTAGCGGCCTCGCCAGGCAATGGAGCGGAAGGCCGGCTCGGCAAAGTCGCCACCCACGGGGTCGTAGATCACGTCCGGGCCTTTGCCGCCGGTCAGCGCCTTGACCCTCTCGCGGAAGGCATTGGGCACGCTGTCAACGCTGTAGTTGATGGTCTCATCGGCACCGATCTGCTTGCTCAGTGCGCACTTCTCATCGGTGGACGCCGCGGCAATCACCTTGGCACCCGCCGCCTTGGCGATCTGGATGGCCGCCGTGCCGACCCCACCGGCTGCCCCCAGCACCAGCACGGTCTCGCCAGCCTTGAGTTGGGCCCTGTCGATCAGGGCATGCCAGGAGGTGGCATAGATCATGATGAAGGCGGCGGCGTCCACATGGGGGAAGCCGGCCGGCAGCGGCATGCACAGGGCGGCAGGGGCCAGAGTGTGGGTGCCGAAGCCCCCGGTGCCCGACAGGCAGGCGACGCTGTCGCCTACCTTCAAATGCTTGACGCCTTCGCCCACTGCAGCAACCACGCCGGCATATTCCGAGCCCGGCACGAAGGGCAGGGGGGGCTTCATCTGATACTTGTTCTGCACGATCAGCAGATCCGGGAAGTTCAGACTGGCGGCCTTGATCTCGATCAGCACCTCACCCGCCTTGGGAGCAGGGGTGGGCAGTTCCTTCCAGTTGAGGGCGTCCACGCCCACGGGGTTCTCGCAAAGCCAAGCATGCATTCGAATGTCTCCTGAAATTCAGCCGGAAATCATAGGTGGGCTGTCTGGCGCGGGTGTGTCGCTGTAGCGACGGCTTTCCAGCTGGGGGTGCCCGGGCGCAAGGGGCACCCTACAATCCGCTGTCCACCCATCAGACCATGAAAATCCTCCTCTCCAACGACGACGGCTACCAGGCGCCTGGCATCGTGGCCTTGTACGAAGCCCTGAAAACCATTGCCGATGTCGAGGTGGTGGCGCCAGAGCAGAACAACAGTGCCAAATCCAATGCACTCACCCTGCATTCGCCGCTGTATGTGCACCAGGCAGCCAACGGCTTTCGCTTTGTGAACGGCACGCCGGCCGATTGCGTGCACATTGCGCTGACCGGTCTTCTGGGCTATCGGCCCGATCTGGTGGTCTCGGGCATCAACAACGGCGCCAACATGGGGGACGACACGATTTATTCGGGCACCGTCGGGGCGGCGATGGAGGGCTACCTTTTCGGCATTCCGGCGATTGCCTTTTCCCAGGTGGAAAAGGGCTGGGGCGAACTCGATGCGGCTGCTCGCAAGGCCCGCGAGATCGTCGAGCAGATCCAGTCGCAATCGATGATCGGCACACAGCCCTGGTTGTTGAACGTCAACATGCCCAACCTGCCTTATGAGCAACTCAAACCGGTGCGGGTATGCCGCCTGGGGCGTCGTCATGCGGCCGAACGTGTCATCACCCAGGAAAGCCCCCGCGGTGAGACCATGTACTGGATTGGTGGCGCGGGCCCCGCCAAGGATGATTCCGAGGGGACGGATTTCCATGCGACGGCCCAGGGCCATGTTGCACTGACGCCATTGAAAGTGGACCTGACGGACCACGATTTGCTGGGCTATTGGTCCCAGACGGCGGCCAGGCTGCAACACCCGCCAGGAGAGCGCTCGTGAACCGCCGTCCAGGCTTCCCGGCGCGTCTGGATCAGGCGGTGGCCGCTCCGCGACCCTCGGGGGCGCCAGCGCCGACTCCGTCCCGTGCGGCTCGTGCGCCTGAGCGGGCCGGTCCCTGGTCCGTGCCTGCAGGGCTGGGCATGGATTCGCATGCAGTGCGCCAACGCATGGTGCAGAAACTGGCGGCGCAGGGCATCCAGTCCGCCAGTGTGCTGGCCGCCATGGGGCAGGTGGAGCGCCATGCCTTTGTCGATAGTGCACTGGTCAATCAATCGTACGAAGACACCAGCCTGCCGATCGGCCTGGGCCAGACCATCTCCAAGCCGAGCGTGGTGGCGCGCATGCTGGATCTGTTGTTGCAGGCGCCCATCGTGGCGCAGGGCGGTCTGGGTCGGGTGCTCGAGGTGGGCACGGGCTGTGGCTACCAGGCCGCGGTGCTGAGCCTGTTGGCGCGCGAGGTGTATTCCATCGAGCGTTTGCGTGGGCTGCACGAAAAAGCCCGTGAGAACCTGCGTCCCATGCGCTTGAGCAATCTGCATCTGTTGCTCGGTGATGGGATGGAAGGGTTTGCCAAGGGCGCACCCTATGCGGGCATCGTGGCTGCGGCGGGTGGAGATGCCGTGCCTCAGGCCTGGTGCGACCAATTGGCTGTTGGCGGGCGCTTGGTGGCCCCAACGGTGATGTCGGCAGGCAAGCAAGCATTGGTGGTGATTGACAAGACGGCCCAGGGCCTGCAGCAGACCGTTCTTGAGGCGGTGCACTTTGTCCCTCTAAAATCGGGCATTGCTTGAAGGAAAGACATTCATATGCGGGGTTTGCAAGGGCGGAGTGGTTGGTGGACTGTGGCGGTGTTGGGCCTGCTGCTTGCAGGATGCGCCTCCAAGACGGGACGCCAGGCGCCTGTCGAGGAGCGCGGCCCGCAAACGGCCAGTGTGGCCGCTGATCCGGCACCTGGCGCGGCTCCTCCCAAGCCCCTGCCTGGCGCTGAGAACGCGGGCAAGCCGGGCTATTACACCGTCAAACCTGGGGACACGCTGATCCGCATCGGGCTAGAGTCGGGTCAGAACTGGCGCGATCTGGTGCGCTGGAATGGGCTGGACAATCCCAATCTGATCGAGGTGGGGCAAGTCTTGCGCGTGGTGCCGCCGTCGGCGACCGTGGCCGAGAGCGGTGCGGTCAGTCGGCCCGTGGGCAGCCCGACGGTGACGCCCACGAATGGGGCGGCAAGCTCCTCGACCAAGGCTGCCGCCGCGACAGCAGTGCCGGCACCCGCACCTGCACCGGCGACCCCCGCGCCGGCCGCACCCACTGAAGATGACCCCGGTTTCATGTGGCCCACAGGCGGTGCCTTGTTGGCCGGTTTTGATGAAGCCAAGAACAAGGGCCTGGATCTGGCCGGCAAGGCGGGCGATCCTGTCGTGGCTGCCGCTGACGGGCGCGTCGTGTATGCGGGCGCCGGTCTGCGGGGTTATGGCAACCTGATCATCCTCAAGCACAACAACACCTTCCTGACCGCCTACGCCCACAACCAGCTGCTGTTGGTGAAGGAAGACCAGGCGGTGCGCAAGGGTCAGAAGATCGCCGAGATGGGCAACAGCGACTCTGACCGGGTCAAGCTTCATTTCGAGATTCGGCGGCAGGGCAAGCCGGTGGATCCGTCCCGCTACCTGCCCAACCGCTAGCCAAAGAGGTCGACCCACCATGACCATGCGCAACGATGAACCTGTTCCTGGTGACTCGGATGCGCATGATGAGGCGCCGGAAGACGAGGGCCTGCTTGCTGCCGAAGCGGCCCCCGATGTGGCCCCCGAGGTCGAGGGCTTGGCTGCCTCCCTGGCGCCTTTGCCTGCCGATGCCGAAGGGGGGGATTCTCTGGCCGTCTACCTGCGTGAGGTGCGGCGCAAACCCTTGTTCACACCACAAGAAGAACTGGCCGTGGCCACGCGGGCACGCGCGGGGGACTTTGAAGCCCGGCAGTCGATGATCGAGCACAACCTTCGACTGGTGGTGAGCATCGCCAAGGCCTACGTCTCGCGCGGCGTGCCCATGTCCGACCTGATCGAAGAAGGCAACCTGGGCTTGATGCATGCCATCGACAAGTTCGAGCCCGAACGGGGGTTTCGTTTTTCAACCTACGCTACCTGGTGGATTCGCCAATCGGTTGAGCGGGCGGTGATGAACCAGGGGCGGGTGGTACGACTGCCGGTTCATGTGGTGCGCGAATTGCAGCAGGTGCTGCGTGCGAGGCGGTCGCTTGAGAATGATCCAGGTTTTGTGGCGCGCCGCCCCGATGGGGTGCGCGCTGAAGACGTGGCCGCTTTTCTGGGACGCGAGGTGCAGGAGGTGACTGAACTCCTCGCCATGGCCGAGGCGCCGCGGTCCCTGGATGCTTCGCTGGATCGCTCGGGTGACGATCACACCTTGGGCGACACCATGGTGGACGAGTTGGCGGCAGACCCCAGCGGATTGACCCAGGAGCACCAGGTCGAGCGTTTGCTGGACCGTTGGGTGGATGGGTTGTCCAGCCGCGAGAAAGAGGTGCTGACCGGGCGCTTTGGGCTGCACGACCGTGAGCCGGAAACCCTGGAGGTGTTGAGCGAACGGCTGGGCTTGACGCGCGAGCGCGTGCGTCAGATCCAGAACGAGGCCTTGTTCAAGCTCAAGCGCCATCTGGCCAGGCACGGCATCTCACGCGACGCTCTGTTGTGATCCCTGGGCGGCAGCAGCGCCGCAACCCGCTCAGCCTGAGACAATCGGGGGATGACAACCGTTTCTGAGCCCACCCTCACCGACGACCCGAGCACCGGGTTGCAGCCTTCTGACCCCACCTCCGCCAGCGTCGACCTGCCGCCTGGCTGGCTGGCCATCGAATCTCTTGACCTCGAAGCACAAGGGGTGGCCCGTCGCCCCGATGGCAAGGTCGTGTTCGTCGACGGCGCATTGCCTTTTGAGCTGGTCAGCGCCCAGGTCAATCGCAAGAAGAACAATTGGGAGCAGGCCACCCTGACCGATATCCACCGTGAATCTTCCCAGCGCGTGCGTCCCGGTTGCAGCCATTTCGGCCTGCATGCCGGTGCCTGCGGGGGCTGCAAGATGCAGCATCTGCACGTGGGGGCCCAGGTGGCGGTCAAACAGCGGGTGTTGGAGGACAACCTTTGGCACCTGGGCAAGGTCAAGCCAGAAACCCTGTTGCGGCCCATTGAAGGCCCCGCCTGGGGCTACCGTTACCGCGCGCGGCTGTCGGTGCGCCATGTGATCAAAAAAGGCACGGTCCTGGTGGGCTTCCATGAGCGCAAGAGCCGCTATGTGGCCGACATGAGCGAGTGCCCCGTTTTGCCACCCCATGTGAATGCGATGCTGCTGCCCTTGCGTGCCTTGGTGGCCAGCATGGAGGCCCGCGACACCTGCCCACAGATCGAGCTGGCGTGTGGGGACGAAGTCACCGCGCTGGTCTTGCGCCATCTGGAGCCTTTGAGCGATGCCGACGTGGCGCGGCTGCGCAGTTTCGCGGCTGAACACGGTGTTCAGTGGTGGCTGCAGGCCAAGGGCCCCGATACGGTGCGGCTGCTGGATTCGGTAGGGCCTCAACTGTCGTACTCGCTGCCTGAGTTCGGCATCGTCATGCCTTTCAAACCCACCGACTTCACCCAGGTGAATCCGCACATCAACCGGGTGCTGGTCAGCCGGGCGCTTCGGCTTCTGGAGGTGCGAAGCGACGAGCGTGTGATCGACTGGTTTTGTGGCCTGGGCAATTTCACCCTGCCGCTGGCCACCCAGGCCCGTGAGGTGCTGGGTATTGAAGGCAGCGAGGCCCTGGTGGCACGCTCGCGCGAAAACTACGCCGGCAATCAGGCGGTGCGCTCCGAGGCGCCTTTGTGCCCCACGGGCTTCGTGGCCCGCAATCTGTTTGAGATGACCCCCGAGATGCTGGTGGCCGATGGCTATGCCGACCGCTGGCTGGTGGATCCGCCGCGTGAGGGCGCCTTTGCGCTGGCCAAGGCCTTGTCGGACCTGCACCAACAGCACCTGGCTCAGCCGGGCAGCCTGCCCCAGGGCTGGACCGCCCCGAAGCGCATTGTGTACGTGAGTTGCAACCCGGCAACCCTGGCTCGCGACGCTGGCTTGCTGGTGCACCAAGGGGGCTACCGCTGCACGGCTGCAGGCGCTGTCAACATGTTCCCGCACACGGCTCACGTCGAGAGCATGGCCGTGTTCGAGCGCACGGCGGCCTGGGATTGAGGGCTGGGCCGCCTTCGTGGCGGCTCAATGCTTGTCGCTGCCCTTGCCTTTCTTGGGCTTGGGCTCTTCCGTCTCTGCGGCGGCTTTGTTTTCGCTGCCTTCGGGTGGTGCAGCCGCCGGAATCGGTATGACCGAGGGTGCCCCTTCGATCTTGTTGTCACGCATGTACTGGTCCATCTCTTTCCAGCCGTCGAACACGGCAGACTTGGGCGCCTTCGGGTTCAACGTGTAGCAGTCTTCAATGCCACGTTGGGCGTAGCGGCAGGCGCCACCGGTGGCCTTGGCGTCAGCCTCGCGTTGAACGGCCTTTGGATCGGGGCCCAGGCCTGGAATGTCGCAACCTGCCAGCAACAGCAGGGTGGGGGCAAGGATCAGCAGACGGCGCGCAAACATGGTGAAGCCTGGAAGAGTGTCTAGAAGGATTATCGGCGCCGTCTGCAGGGAGTTGAGCCTTCAGGCCGGGCTTGGCCGTGGTGGCCATGAAAAAAGGCCCCGAAGGGCCTTCATCAAGAGGCGCAGATGCGCAGGCGTGGGCTCACTCGCGTTCACCGCCAAAAATCCCCAGCAGTGCCAGCAGGTTCTGGAACACGTTGTAGAGGTCCAGGTACAGCGACAGGGTGGCCGAGATGTAGTTGGTCTCGCCGCCGTCGATGATCTGCTTGATGTCGTACAGCATGTAGGCACTGAAGATGCCGATGGCCGCCACAGACAAGGCCAGCATGCCTGCGGAAGAGCCCACGAAGGCATTCACCAGACTGCCCACCAGCAAGACCAGCACGCCAACAAACAGCCACTTGCCCAGACCGGAGATGTCACGCTTGATCACGGTGGCCAGGCTGGCCATCAGGAAAAACACACCGGCGGTACCGCCGAAGGCTGTCATGACCAGTTCCGAGCCATTTTTGAAACCCAGCACCATGGCGATCATGCGCGAGAGCATCAGGCCCATGAAGAAGGTGAAACCCAGCAGCACGGGCACGCCAGCGGCCGAGTGTTTGGTCTTCTCGATGGCAAACATGAAGCCGAAGGCCCCAACCAGGAAGACCACCAGGCCAACGCCCCCTGACAGCATGGCAGACAGGTTGGTGGCGACGCCAATCCAGGCGCCCAGTACCGTGGGCACCATGCTCAGGGCCAGCAGCCAGTAGGTGTTGCGCAGGACGCGGTGGCGTTGCTCTTGCGACAGTGCGCTGCCATATCCCACCGACAGGTCGATGTTTTGGAAAGGTTGGTTCATGAATGAATCTCCTTGGGGAACAGCCAGAACTTGGCTTCTCACGCATTCTATGTGGGGACGATGAGGCGATTCTTAAAGACCCGCCTGTCAACTGTTCGCTTGCTGCCCAAATAGTGAAAATTGTTTTTCATCTGGGACGCCTCGTCGCTTGCCGAGGTGCCGCTATCCTTGCTGCTTTTCGACCATCATCAAAGGTTTTTCCATGCAAACCAAGTCCGTTCTCGAACTCGCCGATGTCAAAGCCATTGCGGCTGCTGCTGAGGCAGAAGCCCTGAAGAACAAATGGGCTGTGACCATTGCCATCGTGGACGATGGTGGCCATCTGCTCTGGCTGCAACGCCTTGACGGCGCGCCGGCCATCTCCTCGCACATCGCACCCGCCAAGGCCCACACGGCCGCGCTGGGCCGCCGTGAAACCAAGGGTTACGAAGACATCATCAACGGCGGGCGCTATGCCTTCCTCACCGTGCCCAAGGTTGAAGGCCTGCTGGAAGGCGGGGTCCCCGTCCTCAAGGACGGTCACTGCATCGGTGCCGTGGGTGTGAGCGGGGTGAAGTCCTCGGAAGACGTTCAGATTGCCAAGGCAGGTATCGCCGCCATCGGTCTGTAAGCTTCCGGTCCCCTGCCGCAGCGTCGGGCGGCTTCATATGGGGGCTTCAACACGCAAAAGCCGCTGCCCCTGAGGGGAAGCGGCTTTGTTTTGGGTTCTGCACTGCGGCGGGCAACTGCTGCGTGCGCCTTTCCGCGGCGGGTGCTGTTTGGATTCAGTTCTTGGGCTCGGTGATGAAGCCGATCTTCTTCAGGCCTGCCTGCTGAGCGGCAGCCATGGCCTGGGCCACGCGTTCATAGCGAACCTCGCGATCACCCCGGATGTGCAATTCAGGCTGGGGCTCTTTGGCGGCGTTCTGGGCCAGCATGGGGCCCAGTGCGGCATCTTCGATCCGGTTTTCATTCCAGAAGTAGCTGCCATCGGCGGCGACCGACAGGCGAATGGTCTCCGGCTTGGCCGCCTCGGGCTGGTTGCTGGCACGGGGCAGATCGACGTTCACCGAGTGCTTCATGACCGGGATCGTGATGATGAAGATGATCAGCAGCACCAGCATGACGTCGACCAGAGGCGTCATGTTGATTTCACTCATCACCTCTTCAGAGTCTTCCTGACGTCCGAAGGCCATGGTCAGACCCCTTTCTTGAGTGCCACCACGCTGGTGTTGGCACCGCTGTGCACCCGGGCCCCCGTCACGAAGAAGGCGTGCAGGTCATGGGCAAAGCTGTTGAGCTTGTTGAGAATGGCCTTGTTGCCGCGGACCAGCGCGTTGTAGCCCAGCACGGCAGGGATGGCCACGGCCAGGCCCAGGGCCGTCATGATCAGCGCCTCACCCACCGGGCCGGCCACTTTGTCGATGGTGGCCTGGCCGGCCGAGCCAATGCCCAGCAGCGCGTGATAGATGCCCCAGACGGTGCCAAAGAGGCCCACAAAGGGGGCTGTGGAGCCCACCGAGGCGAGGATGGCCAAGCCGCCCTGCAGGCGTGCCGTGAATTCGTCAATGCCGTTGCGAAGGCAGCGGGTCACCCAGTCGCTGACGTCCAGGCTGTCATGCAGGTGCACCTTGGTGTTGCTGTGGTGGGCGGTGGCGTCACGCCCGTCCAGGGCCAACTGGCGGAAGGGGTTGTCGGCGTCGGTGCCCAGGCTGCTGAGACCGGCACTGAGGTCGGGGTTGTGCCAGAAGTCTTCCGCCCCGCGGGCAAACTTCTTGTACTTGATGATGTCCAGCGCCTTCAGGATGATGACGATCCAGGAGGCCAGCGACATGCCCAGCAGCAGCAGCGCGACGGTCTTGGTGACCAGATCGCCTTGGGCCCAGACGTGGGCGAGTCCGAATTCGGTTTCCATTGAAAAGTGCTCCGTGAATTATTCGAGAACGAAATTGAGGGGAACCTGAAACCACATGGTTTCGGGAATGCCGCCGCGTTTGCCGGGCACGTAGCGCCAGCGCATCACGGTGGTCAAAGCGGCTTGGTCCAGTCGGTCAAAGCCGCTGGATTGTTTGATCTCTGCCTTTTGGGGCAACCCATCCGCGCCAATCAACACGCGCAAGACCACTTTGCCTTGTTCGCCCAGGCGTTTGCTGATCGCGGGGTAGGCGGGCTTGGGATTTTGCAGGTAGTCCGCATCGCTGGATGGCAACTCCACTTTCGGCGGTGCCGGTGGTGCGGGGGGGGCAGGTGGAGCTGTTGCCACAGGGGCTGCCACTGGCGGTGCCGGCGGTTGCGGTGTGCTGACACCTGTGGGAGCGGCGGGTGCCGGCGTGGTGTCTGCAATGGCCACGGGTTGCGGTGCCGGTGGCAGCGGGGTGGGGCGAGGGGCTACCGTCTTCGGCTGCGGGACCTTGGGCGCCGGGGCTGGTGGAGGTGGTGCCTTGGGGGCCGGTGGTTCGATGATCTCGCTCAGGACTTCTGCCGGGACAATGATTTCGACAGCGCGCCGAATCAGGCCGCTTTGCAGCCCCCACAGTGCCAGGGCATGAAACAGCAGCACTCCACCGATGACAGCCGTGTTGCGGCTGATCTTGGGGCGTGCAGGAATGGAGTGAACGTGCATGGTCAGGGGTTGTGCGGAGTACCGAGGCGCAGGCAGGGGCGGGCCGTTTCCGTCATCGACGAAACACCCACCAGGCCGAGCCCAGCACGAGAATCAGACCGCCACCGAGAGTTGTGATTGTTGCCATGCTCGACCTTCTGTGATTTGGGTGGCGAGCTGAATGGCCTGTCCCGGCATGTCCGCGCGGAGTGCGGCAACCGGGTGGGCAGCATTGCACTGATCCACCACGCTGCGTGCGCAGCTCTCACATCGACCACATTGGGTGGCCACACCGAGTTCAAACTGGATTTCATCGAAACCCAACCCCGCCTTGGCATGGCGGACAATTTCTCGGTCGGAGACGCGACGGCATACACAGACAATCATGGCAGACAGGCGGTTTGGGCTGGCTGTTGAGGATGTTGTCAGTATAAATGCGAATCTGTCGCATTTGCAATAACCTCTCAAAAATCCAGCGTTCAAACCTCTTGTCGGGCTCACTTGCCTTCAGTGTCAGTGAAGGGCTGCCCATGAAAAAAGCCGACCTGAGGTCGGCTTGGTGGAGTGCAGGTCTGGTTTACTTGACGTGCTTGCCGATCAGGGCGGCAAGTTCAAACATCGAAACCTGGGCCTTGCCAAAGACTTCCTTGAGCTTGGCGTCAGCGTTGATCAGGCGCTTGTTCAGCTTGTCTTGCAGGTCGTTCTTCTTGATGTAGACCCACAGCTTGCTCACGATCTCAGTGCGCGGCAGCGGGCTGGTGCCCACCACGGCGGCCAGAGCGGCGCTGGGGGTGAGAGCCTTCATGAATGCCGCATTCGGGGTGCGCTTTTTGGCGGGGGCTGCAGCCTTCTTGGCGGGTGCAGCAGCTTTCTTGGCAGGAGCAGCAGCCTTGGTGGCCGGTGCCTTGGCCGCTACCTTCTTGGCGGCGGGCGCAGCAGCCTTCTTGGCGGGAGCAGCGGCCTTGGTTGCCGGCGCGGCCTTTTTGGCAGGCGCTTTTGCCGGGGCTTTCTTTGCAGTTGCCATGATTGAATTTTCCTTCTGGAAGTTGATTAATCACCAGCCAAACACTGCGTTCTCGCTGGCATACCGGATGCTAATGGAGAAAAAACGGCTTTCCAAGCGAAAACGCATATTTTTCGGTGCTCTCTGTTGCGTCTGTGTGTCCGCAAAGCCAATCAGGGCGCGGGTTTCATGCAATCGGCGGGTCCTGGGCCGAAAGCGGTGCCCTTGTTCATCCATCCTGGCGCTGTCGCAGCAGCATGATCCGGCGGTTTCGGGCGAGGCCTGGCCGCCGCTTTTGTATGCTCTCGGTCGGGCTCGCCGCAGGCATCGGCGGGCCGCTTCCATCGTTTACATGCCACGAAAGGTAAATCTCCATGTCTTCCCTGCCTGCGGCCGTCAGCACCTGCGATCTTTGTGATGAACACAAGAACGATGAATCGGGCCAGTTTCGTGTGGTGCCGCCTGTGTTCAAGGCCTTTGGTGGCTTGACGGCGTTCTGCGGTCCCGTGAGCACCGTGAAGGTGTTTGAAGACAACACATTGGTCAAGCAGGCCGTGGATTCGCCCGGCGCGGGGCGTGTGCTGGTGGTGGATGGTGGCGGCTCATTGCGGCGGGCGTTGGTGGGTGGCAATCTGGCCAAGGCTGCCGCACGCAATGGCTGGGCCGGCATCGTGGTCGACGGCTGTGTGCGTGACGTCGCCGAGCTCAATGCTGAAGCGGTCGGGATCCGAGCCTTGGCCTTGATGCCCTTGCCCACCGAGAAGCGGGGCGAAGGTCAGCGCGATGTGGCTGTTCAGATCCAGGGCGTGTGGGTGCGCCCTGGCGATTGGCTGTACGCAGATGCGGACGGTATCGTGGTCAGTTCGAAGCCTTTGGCCTGAGCACGTCAGCTCGGTTTGGGGGATGCTGTCGCAGGGCTCGAGTCAGGCAGGGTTGCCAGCACCACACCGGCCAGGGCGATGCCGAAAGCCAGCATCTGCAACCAGGTCATGGGCTCACCCAGGAACAGCACGCCGACCGATGCCGCGGTGATCGGCAGCATCACCGTGAACAGGCCTGCATGGGCCGCGGGGATGGTGCGCAATCCTGTCATCCACAGCCATACGGTCCACACGCTGGCGGCCAGCGCATAGAACACCAGCAGCAGCCAGTAGGCGGGGGGCACGCTGGCAAAGCTGAAGGACAGGGCCTGATACAGCCCCAAGGGCGTGGCCAACGCCAAGCCCCAGAGGTTGATCAGTGCGCTGATGCGTCGGGCGCTCAATGCACCGGTCAGCCTCTTGCCAATCACCGCATAGGCACTTTCGCACAGCACCGCACCCATGATCAGCAGGTTTCCCAGCCAGTGTGATTCGGTCGAGCCGCCGCCTGTGTCGGCAGCTGGGCGCGCCAGTGTGAACAGCGTGATGCCTGCCACCGCCAAGCCGATGGCCACAGCAACACGGGTGCTGATGCGCTCCTTCAGAAAGATCCAGCTCAGCAAGGCCACGCAGGCCGGTATGCCTGACATGATCACACCTGTGGCCACGACCGAGGTCAGCTTGACGCCATTGAGCATCAACACTGAAAACAGGAAGTTGCCCAGCAAGGACTCCAGGAACACCAGGCGCTTGGTGGCGCCGCTCATTCGGGGCTCATCGGGTGCGCGCCGGGTCCATCGGATCATGGCCAAGGCACCGATGCCGAAGCGCAACCAGGCCAGCAGAAAAATGGGCAGGATGAGGGTGAGTGGCTTGGAAAGCGCCACATAGCTGCCGACCAGTGCCATGCTGGCTGCCAAGCAAAGGCATGCCAGCCATCGGCTGGGGCCTGCCACCGTGGTGGATGGGGTGTCCTGCATTCGTGACAACGTTCAGAGGAGTTGGATTGAAAACCGAAATCATGCCCGAGGAGTGGATCTCCCGAGACCTTGAGCCGCGTCTGGTGTTTGTTTACGGCACCTTGCGCAGAGGTGGTCTCAACGATATCAACCGCCTCGTCCCGTCACCCGTCTTTCAAGGCACGGCCCGGGTTGAGGGGTGCCTTTTTGACCTGGGGTCCTATCCTGGCCTTCTTCTGGCGAGCCCCTCAGAGCAAGGGCGCCGTGTTGTCTGCGGCGAGGTGTATGCGATCGATGAAGCACTAGAGAGGCAACTCGACGTCATCGAGGAGATCCAGGGGCGGCCTGATGACGAGTATTTTCGTCGTCAGGTGTCGGTCAAGGTGGGCGAGCAGAGTTGTGTCTGCCTGGTCTATGAGATCAATCCAACGCGTGTGCAGGGTCGGGCCTTGATCGATCACGGTGACTGGATCAGGCATGTGGGAGGCGGGCGCCCTTGAGTTGCAAGGCCTCGGTGCCCCTCGTTTCACCTAGCGGTTGTTTGATTTCTCTATGTGAAATATCCCGATTGCTGCACCGCACACAGTTTCCTATTATGAGAAATTAAATTTCATCCTGAATCCGTGAGCCCAGGCGCACGCATGCTCGGGTTGGTCTGTTTTGTTGGGTCGTGCCCGTTCAATTTGACAGCCTGGGAGATGACATCACCCAACTCGATGGCACTGGATCGTCGGAATCGCGAGTTGGTGGGCGACTTGTTCGGGTTGGCGTGCAATTGCCCCACGCCGCAACCTCGCGGGCAGGCGATTTTTATGGATCCGTGAGTTTCGTGAGGCCGGTGATCGGCCAGCTGCGCTTAGCCGCAGGCAGCGAAGAGTTCTCCGTGCAGCCGCTGGAAGGCCTTGGCCGAGCGATCATTGGCGCCCAGTCCGAGGATGACGCGCCGGCCATGCT